>NZ_MUHD01000001.1 GCF_002217395.1 Flavobacterium plurextorum
TATATTTTAATATTATATTGCGATGAATTATCTATCGGTTCTTTTCGAATCTTACGATTCTATTACTCTTATTCTTTTGTTTTAAAATCTCTCTTAAAACGGCTGTCAATTCAATATGTCTACGAACGTGTATTTCAATTTTATTTCGCTTGTGTTGCAAAGCGGGTGCAAAAGTAGATAGTTTATCCGCATTTACAATACTTTTTCTTCATTTTTTTTCACTTTTTTTAGCAAGTTTTACTTAACTTACTGATAATACAAAACTTAAAAACAAAAACAATTACTAATTAGCGTAGGATTATTCTTTAAATTATTATTTTAAAGCAAAAAACAAACCGCCAAACGTATCGATCTTATAAGATTCACATTATACTTTGAGTAATCATCATATATATAAGTACAGCAAAGAAATAATAATACTCTCTTTTATTTGAATTATACAAAGTGTTTCTCAAAACCACTTCGCAATCCTGAAAGCTTTCGGGAGTGACTTTGCGCCAATTTACAAATACGCGATTTAAAACGAATACCTCATAAAGTTGCAGTCTTTAAAACTAAATGTCTTCGATGCATTTTTTAGATAGAGGGAAGAAAACAATATCAAGAATAATCATTGACATTTTTAATAATAGTATAAAAAGCTCTCTTCATAGTTTATTTTTAAAACTTCATTAAATACCTTATCAATCTTACTTGAATAAAATTAGGTCTTTCAATATAAAGTTCGCTGATTAAAAACTCCATTACAGAATACTTGTAACAGTAAATTCTCCTTGTAAAACTTCATAAAAATAAACATTTACACAAAATCGAAACATTTATAGAAGAATTTGAAATACGATTTTCATCCTCACCTCTAACTTAGCTTTATAAAAATCTCATCAAAACTAAATAATGGTATAAACATTTACTCTATGAAAGAAAACTTATAACTCTTTCTTACTATTCCTGCTTAATGAAACTTAGAGACAAAATTGTTCTTTCTTAGAATATCCCGTTTTGCTTATTTAAACAATTCTAAAATTAAATAACTGCGCCTAAAATAAATTGTAACCCACTAAATTAAAAATGAACATTAAAACACATTAATTAAAAACCACAAGCTTTTTTTCTAAGCTGGCTGCTAAAGTCTAATTAAAAAAACTGCTGATTTACTAACTCAACCAAAAACCGTTTAATTATGAAAAAAAGTTTACTTGCTTTACTTTGTGTCTTTTCTTTACTAGAAACAAAAGCACAAGATTCTAGTTGGGTATATAACTTTGGGGTTACCGCCTCAGGTCAATATACATCTACAACTTATAGTTCTACTTATTTGCCCGCACCAATGGCTGGCGGCGGCAATGCCAGCGTAAAAGCTTCGTCGGCTACTGAAGGCGCTGTTGAACTTACCTCATCTAATTTTGCGGGAGGTGCGGGAGCCGAGCTTAAAATGAATGGAGGTACTACTGTAACGGGTGCTAAATTTGCTCTAGCTCCTTTTACAGCTTCGAATGTCGCTGCTTTTGAATGCAAAATCAATATCAGCTCAGGAACTAATGGCAGGTTCTTATTATATTTTGGTAATGGCAGTAATTTCAACAATAGCAGCGGAATAAGTTTACCGCAAACATTTGCTGCCTTGAGATTATCGCCTGCGGCCACTACTGTCAACCTCGATTGGCTCTCGTCGGCTGCAAGTCCAAACTATACAATAAACGGACTTTCTCAAACAACAATTAACAAAAACCAAGTTTATATTCTGAAGTTTTTTATGAACAACAGTAATAGCACTGCATCATACGTAACTGGAAGCGGTGCAAGCATGACAACGCATAATCTTTTGGCGGGTACTTATGATATTTGGATTGATACTATAAAAGTACTTACTAATGCAGACCCCGGAACAGGTTTACTCCCGCAGGGAACTAACATCAGCGGAATGAATTTGTTGAATGTGGGCGCAGGATCATCGGCTCCTATATTGTATATTGATGATATCAGTTATTCTAATTTTTTAACCGCTGCGCCTCCAACACCTCCTGCAACGATTACCAATACGCTGGTTAGTATTGATTACGAAAGTGGAACAGAAAATTCTGGTGTTTCAAATTTAACGACAACGCATGCCACCGCCGATGATGCAGAATATATCGTAAGTCCTGGTCGTACTGGCAACTATGCTATTGCTCACCGCGTAACGATAGGAGACGAAGGTTATTTTTCTGATAACCATTGGCGCAGTGAAGCAGCTACTGCTCAAATGTTTGCTGACGGAAAATACTACCCTGGAGATGAACGTCGTTTTGAAGTTAGTCTTCAACTGAAAGATTGGGAACCTTATACAGCGGGTATGGCTCAAAGCGGGGATATTATTTTTCAAGGCAAACAAAGTGGAGGTGAAAACCCTGCTTGGTATCTTAGTGCGAAACGCAATAGTATTACTTTCCGTATACCCAATGATAATATTGAGCCATCTATTATAGGAGATTTTCGTCCATATATCAATCAGTGGATCGATTTCAGGATTGACGCAAAAATGACAACTGATGCGACTGGATATTATAAGGTTTATTACAGGTTACCGGGACAAACTGATTATACTTTGGCTTGGCAGATAAGTAATTTCAGAACTTTTAATCAGGATGTTCCCGAAACTAACCCTTCTGGATACTTAAAATGGGGATTGTACCGCCCTGGACAGTCTATTACTACTGATCCTCCCAATGTAGCAACACGTATTATTTATCATGATAATATAAAGATTTTTGAACTTAATAATAACAGTGCACCGATACAAATTTGGGGTAATACTTTTACCAGTACTCCTGTTGACTTTACCTCACCTATTACCACAGGAAATACAACAAATCCTAATATCACCAGCGATGGAAATGCAACACCCAATTTTTATTATGGCACTAGTGACGGACTTAATACCGCAGGTCAAATTGGCGGTCGTGTTTTACTAAATGGATGGGCTAATAAAACTACTGCTTCAGATCCTGCTACTGCTCTCAATCTTAATCAATATTTTGAGTTCAAACTGCAGCCTAATAGCGGCTACAAAATAGATTTTTCTAACCTTAAATTTACAGCGAGAAAAGGAAATGCAGCTGATCCGAGCACATATGTTATGAGATCCAGTGCAGATGATTTTACAAGCGACATCACAGCACCTCAAACCTTTACTGGAACTGCTGCTACACTGCTAACCTATGACTTAAGTCCTTTATCTAATATTAAAACTCCAATCACATTTCGTTTATACTGGTACGGATCTAACAAAACCTCTGGAAATTCTTTAGTTGGTATCGATGATTTTTCGTTCAATGGTCAAGTTAAACCAACATTTTATCTTCCTGCGAAGTCTAATATTATCACAAGTACCAATGCAGGTTTATCTACGTACACAGCCCAAACCAATGAGTTTGATATAACTGCATTGAACAATTGCGATACGACTACTTACAGCTATTTACTTACTGGAGCAACTTCGGCTAGTGGCAGCGGTTCATTAGCAAATAAAGTTTTTAATAAAGGTAATACCACTGTTACCTGGACAGCAACTGATGGATGCAGCAGTAGTTCTGCTTCTTTTATAATTACTGTTAATGATACAGAAAAGCCAATCTTCACGCTACCAACAGCAATAACGATCAGCAATGATGAAAATCAATGTGGTGCGGCATTAGTATTACCGCAGCCAGTGGTTACTGATAATTGTTCTGTAGCAAGTATTACCAATAATGCACCAGCAATATTTCCTCAAGGCACAACAACTGTAGTTTGGACTGCTGTCGATGAAAATGGCAATACGGCTTCGACTACACAAACCGTTACTTTAATTGACACAAAAGCTCCAACAGTAAATTCAATTGCTTCTGTTGTTCTTTGTTACGAATCAAACGGCAACTATACTATTCCATCAGCAGCGGCATTCGATAATTGTACTATTAATACTGTTACTTACGAAATTACTGATGCGACCACAAGAACCGGAAGCGGATTGGATGCAAGCGGAAACTTTAACGTGGGAACATCTCATATAACATGGACAGTTACTGATAACGCAGGAAATAGCAGCACAAACACGACAACTGTAACCATTAATAGCGCACTCTCCGCTAATATTCCTGATGTTTATGCTGTAAATCCTGGTGGAAATGCTAATACAATTTATTTAGGATATGGTGCTTCTTCATTAACACTGACCGCTGCAACTTCAAACGGAACTGCACCTTTTACTTATTTATGGAGTAATGGAGCAACAACAAACAGTATTTCAGTAAATCCTTCAACAGCAGGAAATCACGATTACAGTTTAACCATCACTGATGCACTAGCCTGCCAAGTCACTATAACAAAACAAATAATAGTAACTGATGTTCGTTGTGCCGACAAAAAAGTAACAGTATGTCATACCAATAATAAAAGTCTTTGTATTTCGACTAATGCTGTTGCGGCTCATTTAGCACATGGCTGTTCTCTTGGTTCATGCGAAAACACACCAACTTTAAGTAATTCTTCTTTTAAAATTGCAAAACAACAAATCGATGATTTTATAGTTAGCGGATCTCCAAATCCAACAAAAACCGAATTCCAAATAAACATCACGGGAGGAGACGACAAACAAGCCATTGTTATTAATGTATTTGATCTTTTAGGAAGAAAAATAGATACATTGAAATCAAGTTACGCATCAGTCATAGCGTTAAGAAGTAATCTAAGCCCGGGAACATATCTTGTAGAAATACGTAATGGAAGTAATGCCAAAACAATTAAGCTTGTAAAACAATAAGTTAAAGACTAAATCGTAAACTTTATAAAATAAGCCATTCAATCAAATTAAGAAAGGGATAATAGATGTACTAATTTAATACATCCGTTATCCCTTTCTTCTTCCAAAAAACAAAAACAAAACTAAATCTTGATGCCGCTAAATCAAAGGAAATTGCGACACCAATCTTAATCTTACTTATTTTATTATGATCGTTTTATTCTCAGTTCCAACACCAATTATCTTTAAAGATTTCCATTTTTCAGGAAGTAAACCTTTGTTGAATTTCAATCCATTATCTGTTTGTTCTACACCTCCAAAACCATAAATAACAGCTTGCAGCATTGCTCCTGCTCCGGTAGCAAAATACGGATTGTTACTATTCGCAGATTCTGAGAATACTCCGAATGGCGGACGACTGTTAGGCAAATACGATTTTACAAAATATTCATATGCTTTTTTTCTATCTCCTAAGCGCGAATACAAAACGGAGAACACACCAAAAGTCATTGCCGGTCCGTCTTTCAAATCAACTTTTGCAGCGTAGTAATCTAAATCTGCTTTAATTTGTTTGTCATCATTTACGACGTGCAAAGGATATGCTAACAAATTCACATCGGCTTGTTTTGTCGCTTGACCTTTGTATCCTTTATAATTTTGAGTAATTCCATTTTCATTATGAATTTTCAATTTATTTGAAACTTCAATCCATTTTGGATTAATCGGCTCATTCAATATCTCTGCAGCTTTTATCGTATTTTTTAGTGATTCGATCGCAGCTCCATTTGTAAAAGCATTATCATCAACGTTCAAAGCATATTCATCTGCTCCAACCACATTTAAAATAGAATAACTATCATCTGCATTTTTAACCACTCTGCTAATCCAAAAATCAGCAGTTTCTTTCATTACATTCCATTCTTCACGTAACCATTTTTTATCTTGAGTCAAGGCATAATAATTCCAAAAAGCAATAGAAACATCAGCGGTAATATGTTGTTCAAAAATACCCATTGAAGCACTTGTTGGTGTAGCTTCTTCTCCAGTATCATCAGATTCCCAAGGATACATTGCTCCCTTATAACCATAAATAAATGCTTTCAGTTTTGCTTTCTGCAATCTATCAGATCTGTAGTCTAAACATGATTTTGCCAATTCTGGCTGTAATGCTAAAAGCGATGGATACATCCAAAGTTCTGTGTCCCAAAAAATATGTCCGTTGTATCCTTGAGATGATAATCCCATAGGCGAAATACTTTGTCTGCTTCCTTCGCGTATAAAAGAATATAAGTTATACAAGGCGAATCTAACTCTTTGCTGTGCGTCTAAATCACCTTCTATTTGAATATCACCTGTCTCCCACAAATCAGCCCATGCTTTTTTATGTTTAGAAAGTAAGTTATCAATTCCATCTGAAAAAGCGTAGATAGCCTGACGTTCGGACTCATTTACTGGGTCTAAAATATCTTTAGAATTACAAATTCCTCCCGCAATTACAAAACGATATTTCTTCCCTTTCTCTATTTTTTTTGAAAAGCCCGCTTCTGATCCTTTTTGTGACACTACTTCTGCAGTACCATCAAAAAGAAAAGTAGTAGAAGCTGAAACAGTCCATTTACCCGTATTTGTCTGAGCAATAGTTCTAAAAAGAGGTATTCCATAGTTCTTTTTCTTCATCACTCTAAACTCACTTTTGACTACCTTCAATTCCTCTGGAACATTCATATAATTAGATGCGCTTATTTCAATATCTCGCATCGGTACAATCTCAACAACGGCCATTGCTGAATAAGGTAATACTCGATTAGCCAAAATGGTATACTTAATTTGGGCTAAATCTTTAAATTGAAACGAAGTGGTACTTGTTCCTTCTTTCATAGAAACTTGTTGACTCCAGTGATCAATATTAGTACCATCGACCATTTGATTATCAATTGACAAGTGCAGATTTAAAAACTCAATTCCTCTTACAACTTTACTAATTCCGTTTTTAGGATTAGGCTCGTAAACGCCATTTAGGATGATTTCTTTTGTTTTTAAAGGTGTATCATCTGTGACAATTCCAATCTTACCATTTGCCATTGCAACTCCAAAATAATTCTCCCTCGAGTTAGCAGTCAAGTTCCATTCGTCTCCTTTTGTTTGTGCAAAAGCAGCAAAATTCACAAATAATAATACCGTCAAAAATTTTATATTCAAATTCATATTCTTGATTTTTAATTTATAGTTAACCTAGTTCATTAAATGTAACTTAATAATTACTTCTATTTAAGTTTCAGATTTAAGTTCTTATTCATCGCTAAAAGAACTTATAAAATCCTAAACTGCTTTTTACTTTTTGTCTTCAAGTATACTTATCGCATAACCACCTCCAGATGCACTTAATTGAGAAAGTTTTGATTTATTTGTGACTGCTATTTTTCGAATAGTGTAAGCTTGCGGATTTGTTTTGTAATTCGCCTCTTTTCCATCAGCATAAATAGTAGCGGTGTATTTTTTTCCTTTTTCTAAAAAAGCAAAATTAATATTGGAAGTTCGAGGTTCAATTCCATTTACATTTCCTATAAACCAGTTATTAGTTCCTTTTGCTTTACGGGCAACTGTTATATATTGACCCGGTTCAGCTTCTAAGTAATTACTTTCACTCCAATCTACTGCAACATCTTTAATGAACTGGAAAGCATCTGAAAATCTATTATAATTTTCAGGTAAATCGGCAGCCATTTGCAAGGGACTGTAAATAGTTACAAATAATGCAAGTTGATTTGAGAGTGTACAGTTAGCGTGTGACTTATTGCGTGGATTAATTTTGCTTATATCCATTTCAAAAATCCCTGGAGTATAATCCATTGGTCCGCCAATTAATCGAGTAAAAGGTATTATTGTTACATGATTTGGTTTTGATCCGCCAAAAGCCTCACACTCTCCTCCTCTTGCAGACTCGTTTCCAATTAGATTAGGATAAGTTCTGCAAATACCCGTTGGTCTCACCGCTTCATGCGCATTCACCATAATTTTATATTCGGCCGCTTTTTCTACAGCATATTGATAATGATTCACAATCCATTGATTATAATGATTTTCTCCTCTTGGAAGAATACTGCCTACATAACCGCTCTTTACAGCGTCATACCCATTATCTTTCATAAACTGATAAGCTTTGTCCATGTGACGTTCATAGTTACGAACAGATCCAGATGTTTCATGATGCATCATCATTTTTATTCCTTTTGATTTTGCGTATTCGTGTATTCCTTTTACGTCAAAATCAGGATATGGAGTTACAAAATCAAAAACGTAATCTTTGGAGCGGCCAAGCCAGTCTTCCCAACCTTCATTCCAGCCTTCAACTAAAACAGCATCGAAACCATTTGTTGCAGCAAAATCAATATATTTCTTGACATTCTCATTATTAGCTGCGTGTTTCCCATTTGGTTTTACTTTCGAATAATCTGTAATACCTAGTTGTACGGATGGTAATTCATCGGTATATCTCCATGAACTTTTTCCAGTAATCATTTCCCACCAAACACCAATATATTTAATAGGTTTAATCCACGAAGTATCTTCTATTTTACAAGGTTCATTTAAATTCAAAGTCATCTTAGATGCTAAAATTTCTCTGGCATCATCACTCGCAATAATGGTACGCCAAGGTGAATTTGCAGGAGCTTGCATGTATCCTTTATCGCCGTTTGCATCTGGAGTCAGCCAAGATTCAAATACCATATTTTTGTCATCCAAATTCAAATGCATGCAAGAATAATTAATTAATGCAGCTTCATGTAGGTTGATATACAAACCCTCTTTAGTTTTTAACATCAACGACGTTTGTACTCCTGTTAAAGAAAAGGGAGGCTGAGATAAATTTCTATTTTTTGCTTTTACAAAAAGTTCTCTGATTTCAGATAACTTCGAAGTGGTATAATCGTATTCTTGAGTATCATAATCGCCTGGCATCCAAAAAGCGGTATGATCTCCTGTCATTGCAAATTGCGTTCTTTCTTCTTTTATAACAAAATAGGTAAGATTCTTTTGGACTGGAAATTCATAACGAAAACCTAATCCATCATTAAACAATCGAAAACGAATGACAATCTGCCTATCAGTTTCCTTTTGAATTAATGTTACCGCAAGTTCATTATATTGATTTCGAATTGATGATACTTCTCCCCAAACAGGCTGCCAAGTTTCATCAAATGAAGAAGTCTTTTTATCCAGTATTGTAAAATCATTCAATAACGATTTTTTAATATTTTTATCTTCTTTAAGTTCAATTCCGAGTTTACTAGGCTTTACAACTGTTTTTCCTTTATATATTAAATTATAAGTTGGAGTTCCATCATTTTGTAATGCAAACTCCATACTAAAATTTCCGTTAGGAGATTTCAACTGTTGTGAATTAGTAATTTGGAATCCTATAATAAAAAACAGAGCCGCGAAAAGTATGTTTTTCATACTGTTTTATTTGAATTAACCTGTTGGGTACAATTACTTCCAACACATAGAAATATAGCTTTTATAGTCGAAAATTAGGCGTTTCATTTTTTTTAAACACATCCCGTCCCGAAGTTTCGCGATCGGGACTGACTATGCGAAAGAAACGTGTTTCTTTTTGTCTCCTTTTTTAAGTATAAAATCTATGTTTCTATGTGTTGAATTATTTTTTGCAATTACACCCAACGGGTTTGAATTAATATTGTTTTATTTGAATTGTTTTCCCGAAATGGTTTTATAAGGCAAAAAAGAATAACCCCAATTACAAAAAATAAATGGGGCTATTTTTTTTAGACAAAAACCAAAATTTTTATCTTTTATAATCTCAATTTGAATTAGTATTCAATCTTCGATTATCAAATTAACTAAGAAAACATACTCTTATCAGGATTAAAATTTATCCCAAAATATTTTAGTGTTCATCAAGTCACCACCAATATCGCTGGCAGCTTTACTATAATTGGTTTCATTTTTTGTCTGCTCAGCACTAGGATAAAGATAACGTACGGGAACAGTCAAAATACCTCTGTTTACAGCTGCTTTAGGTGATTTTAAAATTGGAAAATCTAATCTTCGATAAGATGTCCAAGCTTCAAATCCTCTGTTATAAAGTGCAAACCACGATTGATTACCAATTTTTTCTTTATAAGTTGCTCCACTTTGAACATTTGTGTAAGCAACTTTAGGACTTGCAAGATATGTTGTGATAGCGGTCGCTGTTACTCCCCAATCTAACATTGATGCAGTTATTGCCGCATCATAGTATGTTTTAGCTTTCACAGAACCACCTGGAATTAAATTTTTCTCAGCTGCTTCAGCCAATAAAAATTGCAATTCAGAATAGTCAAATAAAGTACCTGGAAACACTGGATTGTTTAATGTTGCCGTTATGTGTGAATAAGTTGAAAAAACATTGGCTTCTCCATAAGTTCCTCCTATAAAAGTACGTCCTGCTGGAAGCGCCGGAGCTGGCGCTGTTGCATTTACAAAATACTTTGTCATTCTTGGGTCTCCTCCAGGAACTACAGCATCCATTGCGGCAACAAACGGTTCAGCCGGAATAAAATCGTTTCTATTGCTGGTTACTAAAGTATTGTATAATGGATTTTGATTGCCGGTAGTAGTTAAATAATTCAACTTGGTATTATCGGCATTACTTGCCAATGGACCAGCAGCAAGTGCTGCCTGAACAGTAGTCGCAGCAAACGCAGGATCAACATCTGAAATATTTACGGCTAATTTGATGATTAATGAATTAGCAAATTTTGCCCATTTTGCAGTACTTGCAGCATTTCCGCCATAAACAATATCTGCGCTCCCAAAGTTAGCATTAGCAGAGTTTGCTTTCAGTATAGCAGAATCTTCAATTAATCTTGCGATAAGATCCATGTAAATAGTTTTAGCGTCATCGTAGGCTGGCAAAGGAAATTTCTTAATATCAAGAGCTTGAGAATAAGGCACATTTCCAAAAGTATCTACCAACATGCTGTAACTATAAACTTCTAAGATATCGATAAGCGCAAGTTTATTCTGCTTAACTGCAATATCAGCCGCAGCGCTTGAAGTGGGTGTGTTCTTAATCATTGTTTTTGCAGCAGAAAAGTCTCTTAACACATCTCTGTAAAACACTGTGAAACGTGCATCTGGAATATCTGGAATAACATATTGACTTGTAGAAGGAATCGTAGTTGATGCCCATTGCTGTGAAAATAATCTAAAAACCTGACTAGTTGTAACAACCTGATCAACTAGTGCTTTCTGAGCGCCCGTAAATAAATATTCAGGTTGTGTACTGCTTGGTTTTTTAGGATCAGTATTCATATCTGTAATATCTGAACTGCATGAAAAAGATATGCTTACAATAGATATTAATAAAAGTATTTTTTTCATCATTAAAATTTTAAAGTAAGGTTAAAACCAATGTTTCTAGTTGAAGGAAGTGAACCTCCAGAATAACCTGAAGATAAATTACCTGCACTAACTCCACTCTCTGGATCTGCATCAGGAAGATTTTTACTGATTATCCATAAATTAGATCCAATTAAAGAAACTCTTAAATCAGTCAATTTCATCTTAGACACAAACTGCGACGGGAATGTATAGCCAAGACTTACTTCTCTCAATTTAACATAGCTTGCATCATAAATATAGGCGCTTTCTGGATTGGCTTTATAGCCGTAAATACTTCCTGCAACTTCTGGACGCGGTGTTCTAGTCGTATTTGGTGTACCATCTTTATTCACTCCAGGAAGTATAAGTCCACCGCCATTTGCAAGTGTATTTCTTATTGGATTTCCTAATTCATTATATCCTGCTGTAGATTCATATAAACCTGTATGCTGACCATATGCCTGATCTAGAGAGTAAAGATCACCACCATGCTGCACATCGATTAAAAAGCCAAACGAAACTTGTTTGTAGGTAAATTTATTACGAAGTCCACCAATCCAATCAGGAGTAATGTTTCCAATAACATTGTTTGTTGTAGTTGTCATTACATAAAGACCATTCTCTGTAACTTTTTGTCCGTCTGCGGCATACACATAGTCTTTACCAACTATATCTCCATAAGGATGACCAACTTTTGCAACTATACCAATTCCTTGAAATCCACCTATTGAAAGAGTTTCAATTCCTGATGCTAATGACACAAGTGTATTCTCATTTTTAGACCAGTTTACAAAAATATCCCAATTAAAATCCTTTGTTTGTATTGGAGTCACATTAAACTGCACCTCGATACCTTTGTTTTCAACTGACCCTGCATTTACATATCTTGAAGAGTTACCAGTTGCAGTAGAATAATCTACAGGAAATATCTGATCATTACTTAAACTTTTGTAAACACTCACGTCAAATCCAACTCTTTTGCGTAAAAACTGCATTTCTAAACCAAGCTCTTGAGAGGTAGTTTTAACAGGGCGCAAATCAGGATTATTACTTCTATTTGGAATTGAATAAATTTGATTTGAACCAAATGGATTACTTTTATCATAAACATCATTTAATGAATACAAATCAATATTTCCTTGCGGATTCTCTGCATAACTTGCTCTTAACTTTCCAAAAGACAACCAATCTGCTTTAACATGATTTGTAAAAACATAACTCGCAGAAGTAGAGAATGTATTTAATGAGTTATTCCCTTTTGGTAAAGTAGAAAATGCATCATTTCGAACGGTTCCTTCTAAATACAAGAAATCTTTATATCCTAAAGAAACAGAAGCGTAAGAACTGTTTACGGCCGAATTATTCTCTGTTTCTAACGGAAACGGTGAAGGGTTTACTGAATTTGATAATGCAAAAATATCTGGAATAATTAATCCTCCATCAGTTGAAGCAAGAGTTGAATTACTTTTTGTTCTCAAAGTATTTACCCCTGCCAAAGCATTAACAGAAAAGTCATCTCCAATTTTTTTATTAAAAGTTAGGATAAACTGATAGTTTTGCTCAGAAAACGAACCAACATATTTTTGGTATCCTGAAGGAACATTTGCTCTGCTTAAACCAAATGATCCATTGATAGATCCTGTAGCTTTTCTTTCTTCACGTAACTCTGAGTAACTATCAATACTTGCTTTTCCAGAAGCTGATAACCAATCTGTAAATTTGTAATCCAATTGTCCATAACCAATAAAACGGTTTCTTTCATCAGATTGGTAATTTTTATATCGCGTAAAGTATGGATTATCCATAGTTTTAGGAGCCGTATTTCCATTAGCAGGATCTCCCATAAGCCAAGATATATTTTGTCCTCCTGAATTTTCAAAAACCTCTTTTTGTGATTTAAGGTCAGCATTTGTACCCCACCATTGACGAAACCAACCTGTAATGTTATCTCCTGTGTATCCAGAACTATTTCTACCAATTGTACTTTGTGTCATATAATTTGCAAAAACACTTGTAGATAATTTATCTGTAAACTTGTGATTTAACTTTATACTTGCATTGTTTTTCTTTAATTCACTATTTGGCAAAATACCAGTCTCTTTAAAATTATTGTAATTTAAAATAAAGTTGGTTTTGTCATTAGCGTCTTCAAGAGATACTGAATTATTGAATGTTGTAGCGGTTTGAAAAAACGAAATTGGACCATTTTTAGCTGCCTGCCATGGTGATTTTTGTCCGTATTTTGAAGAATATGGGCTGTATGATTCCCATGTATAAACAGAAAGATTTGGATCAAAAGCCACACCATAAGAAGCGTCATCAGTTGTAGTTACAACTTGATTACCATTTTTATCTATCGTAAAAAAGGCTCCTGTTGGTCCTACTGGAACTCCTTTTGGATTACCTGCTGCATCATAACTTGGACCGTAACCTTGTCCGTATTTATTTTGGTAAACAGGAAAAGTTTTCTTGTCAACAGAACCCACACTAAATTCACTTGAAATAGTAATCCCCATACCTTTCGTAGCTTTACCTTTTTTGGTGCTGATCATGATTACACCATTACCTGCCTGCCATCCATATAAAGCAGAAGCCGCAGCTCCTTTTAACACGTTTATCGACTCGATATCATCAGGATTAATATCCATAGCCGCATTACCATAGTCATAAGTATTTCTTGCTCCTTGCGAAGCTGTACTTGAATTTACTGTTGAATTATTAATAGGAATACCATCAATTACAATAAGCATTTGATTGTTTCCTGTAAGACTTTTTACTCCTCTTGAAATTACATTTGTAGAACCTCCGAAGTTTGTATTTTTTCTAATGTACACCCCTGCAGCTTTTCCAGAAAGATCATTAAGAAAGTTCCCGCTTGCAATTCCTGCCGTTAAATCGGTTCCTTTAACTTCTTGCGAAGCATAACCTAGTGCTTTTTTCTCTCTCTTTATGCCTAAAGCCGTTACCACAATATTATCGAGTTCAGTAGTATTCTCCTTTAATTGTACATTTACAACTACTGAGCTCGCTGGTTTTTCTTGCGATACCATTCCGATATAACTAAATTCTAGTATGGCATTATTATTTGTTACTTCTATAACAAATTTACCATTGAAGTCAGTTTGAGTGCTGTTCTTAGTTCCTTTTTCAGTAACATTTGCCCCAGGTATAGGTATTCCCGCAAAGTCAGTCACTGTTCCTGTTATCTTAACTTTTTGTAAAACCGAAACAACACTTTTAGGCTTTTCTTTAATAATTACGGTGTTATTTTTACCTATTACAATATCTATGTTTGCATTTGCAAGACTCTGTTTTAAAAGATCATTAGTTTTTATAGTGCCTTTTTTTAAAGTTACCAAAGGAAGTCCTTTAAAAATACCCTCTTCATAAAAAAACTTATAATCTGTTTGATCCATAATCAAGTCGAAAACTTCATCGATAGACATTTTTTTATTCTCTTTCACCTCAATTTTTGATTGTTGTGACAAAACATTTTCGGGAGTCAGGGCAAAAAGTGTTGTGCAAAATAAGAAGATGAATGTTCGCATAATATTCATTAATAGCCCCTTTCTAAAGTAAAAATGGGGATGCTTAAAATTAATTTTCATAAATTTGTCATTATTTTTTAGTTAAAAAATTTAATTAATTGATAATTTGATAAGGGGATAGAGTTAGTACTTTGGTCGGTTAAACTCTATCCTTCTTTTTTTACTTCATAGGCGATATTTTTATTTTGGTTATAATTAGTTAGTAATTTGATTTTATTATTTTCTTCTTTATTCTATTCAAAAACATGCTCTTTTTTTAGATAATTAATACTCGTATCTAAAGGTTTTATTTGATCATTAAAGTTTTGTTTTTAATTTCATAACTGTCAATTGTAGTCGATTTCATGATCGAAAGAATCTCTTCAAGAGATTGTTTTTTATCAAGACTTCCTTTAAACTGCACATTTTCAAGATTTTTATTTACAAAAACCACGTCGACATCATACCATCTTGATATTACTTTCATAATTTCTTTCAGCGGTTTTCCTTTAAAACTAAAGACACCGTCTTTCCAAGATATTTCATTATTGGCATCCACCGTTTTAATTATCGAAGTGTTGTTTTTAAGATCTAGATTTAGTTGCTGATTCGGAATTAATCGTATTTTTTTATTCCCTGTTTCAACATTCACTTTTCCATTTACCAGCGTCGTATAAACATTTGATTCGTCGTTATACGCTTTTATATTAAATTCAGTTCCAACAACCTCAACTTTCTGATTTTTGTTATAAACCTGGAAATGAGCTCCTTTATGTTCGGTACTTTTTGACACCTCAAAATAGGCTTCACCATACACCAATTCTACATCTCTTGATGCTCCTTCGATAAATGCTACAGGGAATTTTAATTGAGAGGCCGAATTCAACCACACTTTTGTGCCATCTGATAATTTTATAACAAATTGACCGCCTCTAGGAATTGTCAAGTAATTGTAAACCAGTTTTGATGGATTTTGTTTACTGTCTTTGTAAATAATCTCGCCGCCATTAATGTGCGCATTTTGAGTTTTAATTGGAGTTCCTTTTTCTAATGCTATCTTCGAACCATCACCTAAAGTCAAAGTTGCTTTATCCGTTCCTGGTTTAATATTTTCAATATCATTCTTTACAACAACTGCAGGAATTTCAGTTGGCGTACTAAATATTTTGTCCTTGTATAAAAAAGTTACAGCCAGCAAACTTGTCACCACAGCGGCGGCGGCGTATTTAAACAAAGGTTTTTTACTTAATCTAAAAACAGGTTTTTTATTCTTTTCTTGATACTTAGCTTCTAATTTTTCCCATGCTTTTTCTGTATCAATTTCTGAATAGGAGTCAATTTTATCTACTAATTTTTTAATCTTAATTTCTTTTACGACCGAATTCTCTTTTGCAAAACCTTTTAATTCTAGTCTCTCAGAATCGGTTAAGACCTTTAATTTTTTCTTGATTAGCAGTTTGGAAATTTGAAAAATATCTATCATCCTATTGTTGATTTATTATAGAACAACTGATATCCCAAAAGGTAGTATTGAAAAATTATTTTTTTTTCAAAAATTTTAAAAAAAATAATTTTCATTTAATATTCTGATTCATTTGTATCCTTTAATTAAGAGATTAAATCCTTCTTAGTAAACTAATTAAGACCTAAAAAAACTTTTGAAATAAGTAGTTTTAAAAAACATTAAACCAATAAAAAATAAATTATTGATTCTAAATCTCTAAACTGATCTCTTAGTATTTTATACGATTGGCTTTTTAATGTTTTAACCGTTTGAAGTTGTATTCCTAATTCTTCTGCAATTTCAGCATTCTTGAGTCCTTTAAGACTTAGCTTTATAATTTCTTTTTTTCTATCAGGTAAAATCTCAATTGCCTTATACAGTTGACACACTATATCTTCTTCAAGAATTTGCTTTAAGAACAAATCATCATCTTCCAAAGACTTAATAGTATTTTCAGCATATTTATTTTTTACAAGATTATGCTTAATAACATTATAACATTTATTACGAACGGCCTTGTATAGAAAAACTTTTAAATGCAGCTCATCTTGAAATGCATTCTCTTTTTCCCATATACCTATAAAAATATCCTGAACCAAATCCTCACATTCATCAATGCTCAGAAAGCGATTTGCAAACTGAACAAGTGATCTATAGTATTGATCAAATATTTTCCTAATATAAAGTTCGCTGGTATTATTTTCTTCCGTAACCAATGCTTATTCTTCAATAATTGATTATAATTAGGCAAATTAAATAAATTTAATTTAATATTTCCTAATTAAATAGCGTAATCATATCAAGTGAAGACATTGATTAATATTGATTAGAATGAAACAGCTCTATTTATCTTACAATTACTTTAGATATAGAAATATTTGTTTCTCCTAGTAAGATATTAGAAGATTTTTTATTCCTATTTATTTTTAAAGAGAAAGCTCCATTGTGAATGCAAGATTTCAAATCTATTACAGCACTTTTACAAAACATTCTAGAAAACGATAAAATTAAAAGAATAGACTTTCCTTATAGACCAAAGTATAAAAACTTTACCCTCATTTTTCCTTGATAGTTTTACTATTAAATCCTGTTTTCAAATAAAACATTAATATACTATCAGTTACACATAAAAATGTCCCCCATTTGTCCCCCCTTTATTTTTCTTAAAAAACCTATTTAAGACTAGTTTTGTGATCTTGTTATAGGCATAAAAACCATAAAGGTTCCTGAATTATTATAGAATATATAAATGGAGTTGTAAAGTCTTTTTATTTCTGTTCATCTTACTATTTTATTGATTATAAAAATTTACTGCCACAATAAAAACACGTAGAACTACCCGATATTTAAGAATTTATTTACAATAATTTAGCTTATCATTAAAACTAAACCTCATTTTTAATTTAAACTAAATCTTTAATCATTAACACAAACTGATTTTAATAATAAAACATGAAAACCTCAAACACCGTTATAATATGAAAAAAAATTACTTTCTACTCTTTTTATTATTATTTACGAAGCTGCTTTTTGCACAAACATCAATAGAAGCATTTGAAACGGAATCAGTTGGTTCTACCAGCTTTACAGATAATGGAGTTATTTTTAACATTATTTCTCATAGTAGCAAATTTGCAATAGCAAATTTCGCTGGTGCAGGCTGGAATGGAACAGCAAGCGACAACCAATACATAGACAATACTGCATCTGTGGGGACAAACGCCTCTTTTAGCATTAAAACAACTTCAAATTTATTTAAAGCCAATCGATTTTGGATTCTTCTAGCTAATAATTCAGTAAATCTAACAGTCTCAGGCACTTTAACAATAACTGGAAAATTGAGCGGTGTAACTAAATTTACACAGACTAAAACCACTGGTTTTAATACTAGTTTTGGTACTGATAATGGCAATACTTTAATAGATTTAACCAATTTAAATGGTCAAAACTATTCTAATATTATAATAGATGAGCTTCAAATTACAACTGGAGGAGCATATACTTATGCTGCACTTGATGCTTTTACCTGGGTAAAAGATAGTGGTATTATATTACCATGTTTGACCTTTTCAGGTCAGCCTTCTAACAGTAGAATTTGTGCTGGTTCTAATACTACTTTTTCTGCTTCAGCAAGTGATGCCAGCAGCTATCAATGGCAGGTAAATACAGGATCTGGATTTACCAACGTCTCAAATGGTGGACCTTATTCTGGTGCTGCAACACAAACACTTATCATAAGTGGTGCAATTCCTGAAATGAACGGATATCAATATCGGGTGGTTGCATCGGGATCATGCGGACCAAGTGCAACATCGAGTACAGCAGCTTTAAATGTTGATTCTGCTCCTGCAATAACGGCACAACCAAACGTGAGTACAATTTGCACAGGAGCCAATACTACTTTTTCAGTCTCTGCATCAAATGCAACAGCATATCAATGGCAGGTAGATCAAGGAGCTGGATTTACCAACGTCTCAAATGGTGCACCTTATTCTGGTGCTACTACGGCTACTCTAACTATTACTGGCGCAACAGCCGCAATGAATGGATATGTTTATAGAGTTGTGGCAACAGGATTATGCAGCCCCGCTGCTACTTCTAGTCCTGCTCCATTAACTTTTTATTCTGCTCCTGCAATAACGGCACAACCAAACTTGAGTACAATTTGCATAGGATCCAATACTACTTTTTCAGTCTCTGCATCAAATGCAGCAGCATATCAATGGCAGCTAGATCAAGGAGCTGGATTTATCAACGTCTCAAATGGTGGACCTTATTCTGGTGCTACTACGGCTACTCTAACTATTACTGGCGCAACAGCCGCAATGAATGGATATGTTTATAGAGCTGTCGTAACAGGAATATGTACTCCTAATGCAGTTTCAAGTAATGCTAAACTGACTGTTAACCCTAATCCTAGTATTATAACACAGCCAACTTCTATTAATGGAGGTATTTGTGCAGGAGCCAATACTACTTTTTCAGTCTCTGCATTAAATGCAACAGCATATCAATGGCAGGTAGATCAAGGAGCTGGATTTACCAACGTCTCAAATGATGCACCTTATTCTGGTGCTACTACGGCTACTCTAACTATTACTGGCGCAACAGCCGCAATGAATGGATATATTTATAGAGCTGTGGCAACAGGCATATGCAGCCCCAATGCTACTTCTAATGCTGCTGTATTATATTTTAATTCTGCTCCTGCAATAACAGCACAACCAGGCAATAGTGCAATTTGCACAGGAACCAATACTACTTTTACAGTCTCTGCATCAAATGCAACAGCATATCAATGGCAGGTAGATCAAGGAGCTGGATTTACCAACGTCTCTAATGGCGCACCTTATTCTGGTGCTACTACAGCTACTCTAACTATTACTGGCGCAACAACCGCAATGAATGGATACATTTATAGAGCTGTGGTAACAGGATTATGTACTCCTAATGCCGTTTCAAGTAATGCTAAACTGACTGTTATCCCTAATCCTAGTATTATAACACAACCAACTTCTAGTCAAGGAGGTATTTGTGCAGGAACCAATACTACTTATTCAGTCTCTGCATCAAATGTAATATTCTATCAATGGCAGGTAGATACTGGTTTTGGGTTTACCGACGTCACAAATACTGCACCGTATTCTGGCGCTAATACGTCTACTCTAACTATCACTGGCACAACAGCCGAAATGAATGGATATACTTACAGAGCTGTGGCAGTAGGAACATGTAATCTTGCTGCTGTTTCAAATAATGTTATATTAGCTGTTAATCATATTAATGTAGCGCTAACAAAAGTTGATGTAAAATGTTACGGAGATTTAACTGGACAAGCAACGGCAACTGCAACTAATGGAACTGGATCCTATACCTATTCTTGGTCACCTTCGGGAGGAACTGCTGATACAGCATCTGGATTAGCTGCTGGAACTTATACTGTAACAGTTACAGATGATAACGACTGTCAAACCAAAGAAACTATTACAATAACACAGCCGCTTACTAGTCTTTCAGCCACTACAGCATCAACTGGAGTAAGTTGTTTTGGCGGATCTAATGGTACTGCAAGTGTAAATGTATCAGGTGGAAGCCCTGGATACTCGTATTCATGGGCGCCATTAGGTGGTGTAACACAATCTATTTCGGGCAGACCTGCTGGAGATTATACGTGTACAATTACAGATGCTAATGGTTGTACTTTAGTTAAAACTGTTGAAATTAAAGGCCCTGCAGCATTATCTGGGACATATACAAAAACTGATGTTTCGTGCAACGGAGGAACAAATGGTTTTGCAACTGTAACTGCAACTGGAGGAGTTGGAGGATATAAATACTCTTGGTCACCTACTGGTGGAAGTGCTCGTACAGCATCAGGGCTTGCTCAGGGAACTTATACTGTTACAATTACAGACGCTAATTTATGTTCTACTACTATTACTGTAACAATAGATCAGCCAGATCTTTTAGACGCAACTACATCACAAACTAATGTTCTTTGTAATGGAGGCGCAACTGGTACAGCAACAGTAACAGCTTCAGGAGGAAAACCAAACTCATATACTTATATATGGTCTCCAACTGGTGGGACTGCCGCTACAGCTACTGGACTTGCTACTGGAAACTACAGCTGTTTAATTACAGATGGTAACGGTTGTTCTGTTACAAAAACTTTTAATATCACTGAGCCCGCCGCAGCTTTATCGGCTACAACAAGCCAAATAAATGCAACTTGTTCAACAGGCGGTCAGGCTGCTGTGTCTCCTAACGGTGGTACTCTTCCATATTCTTACTCATGGTCAAATGGTGCCACTACACAAATTGTAACTGGTTTAGCAGCAGGAAATCACAGTGCTGTAGTTACAGATGCAAATGGATGTAAAATAACTAAAGTCTTTAATATTACTACAACCAACACATTAACTGCTGTAACAAGTCAAAGTAATATTTTATGTAATGGCGCTAACACAGGTTCTGCTTCGGTAATTCCATCTGGAGCACCAGGTCCTTTTACTTACGTTTGGGCGCCATCTGGCGGAAATAACGCTACTGCAAACAAACTTACAGCAGGTAATTATTCTGTAACAATAACTGCTGTAAATGGTTGTTCTATTGTAAAAACCTTTACTATTACAGAACCTTCTGCTTTAGTAGTTACACCATCTCAAACTAATTTAATATGCCATGGTGCAGCTACAGGATCTGCCTCTGTAGATGTTACAGGCGGAACGGGTTCTTATACATATAGTTGGGCTCCTGCTGGAGGCACTGCCAAAACAGCAACAAGACTTACTGCTGGTACCTATACGGTAACTATTACTGATGGTAATTTATGTGAAACCACACAATCATTTACAATTACAGAACCTAACCCTATTAAGATAACTATTAATTCTAAAAATGTTAGTTGTAATGGAGAATCTAACGGATCTGCAACGGCAGCCGTAATTGGAGGAACCGGCACATATACTTATGCATGGTCACCATCTGGCGGTACTGCAGCAACTGCATCAGGACTTAGTCCAGGAAATTATAGCGTTACGGTTACTGATGCTAATAATTGTACAACAACTGAAAGTGTCTTAATAACAGAACCAAATACATTAACTGCTTCTATTGGAGCTCAAATTGACGCTTCTTGCAATGGATCTAACAACGGATCGGCAACTGTAGCCGTATCAGGAGGTTTTGGCACCTATACATACTCATGGTCACCATCTGGAGGTACTGCAGCAACAGCAACAGGTCTTAGTCCGGGAACTTATACAGCAACAGTAACGGATGCAAACAATTGTACCGCAAAACAAAGTTTTACAATTGGCGAACCTACAGCATTAAAAGTTACAAGTACTCAACAAAATGTTACTTGTTATAGCGGTAATAACGGAGAGGCAAGTGTTACGATTTCTGGAGGAATTGCTCCCTATTCTTATAAATGGAGTAACTCTGACAGTACGACTAAAACGGCACAAAATCTTGTAAAAGGTGATTATGTTTGTACCATAACAGATAGTAATAATTGCAGTATAAATCAGAATTTTACAATTACAGAACCTGCAGCATTAAAAATTACAAGTACTCAAAAAAATGTTACTTGTTATAATGGTGATAATGGAGAGGCAAGTGTTACGATTTCAGGAGGAATTGCTCCCTATTCTTATAAATGGAGTAACTCTGACAATACGAATCAAACGGCACAAAATCTTGTAAAAGGTGATTATGTTTGTACCATAACAGATAGTAATAATTGCAGTGTAAATCAGAATTTTACAATTACACAGCCTTCAAATCCAATAGGTTTAATTACCTCTATCCCAACTGAGTTTACTGCTTCTAGTGTTACTCTAACCGTAAATGCCAGTCAAAATGGAATTGATGGTGATCTAGGAGAATGCACTTCAGAAATAGGAATTGTATTCGCTGCTGCTTCTAATCCTAAAATCACTGATTCTAAAATTATTTTAGGCAGTAATCCTGGAACATTTACAAAAACTGTAGAAGGCTTGTTAGTAAACACAGTATATTATGTTCGAGCCTACGCTGTTGGTAAATTTGGCTATGTAAACTACGGAAATGAAATAAGTTTTACCACTCAAAAAAATATTCTAAAAGTTGTAGCTGCCCCAGATCAAACAAAAGTATATGGAAGCGCAGAACCGAAATTAACTTACGTGGCAACTGGATTTGCTAATGGAGATAACAACTCAATTATTACAGGTTTACTTTCTAGAACTGCAGGTGAAAACACCGGAAACTATCCTATAACAATTGGAAGTTTAAGTGCAGGATCGAACTATACAATTGATTTTAAAACTTCTGATTTTAAAATTACTAAAGCAAATCAGGTAATTGAGTGGAATCAAGAATTGGATTTTGGATGCAACACGACAGACCAAGTACAACTAACGGCTTCTTCAGATAGTGGACTTCCAGTATCTTACGCGATCGAAAATTCATCAATTGCCAATATTCAAGGTGATGTCTTAAAAATTAATCGTGCTGGAACAACATCAATCAAAGTTTCTCAAGAAGGAGATCAAAATCACAATCCAGCTGCACAAATTACAAAACTGATCGAAGTAGGTCAGTCTGGAAATATAAGCCAATATTGGGAAGATACTTTGTTATTTGATAATTCAGATAAAAACTATTCAGCATTTCAATGGTATAAAAACGGAGTACTTATTCCAGGAGCAAACAGTCAGTATTATAGCGAAAAAACTCTAAAAGGCACCTATTCAATACAAGCTAAAGATAAAGATGGAAATGTTATCAAATTTTGTCCATTGACAATTGATGGGCAAACTTTTTCAAAAGCTATCAAACTTTATCCTAATCCAGTTCAAAGCTTAAGAGAATTAACTATTGAATCTGACTATTCAGCAGAAGAATTAAAAGACTCACGTATTAATATTTTTGACTTATCTGGAAAATTAGTAACTACAATAAATAATGTTAGTCCAAAGGTGATTGTGACGGCACCTTCATCATCGGGAATTTATGTAGTCGTTTTGTCATTGGCAAACGGTCAGCATAAAACAATTAATTTATTGGTACGTTAAAAATCAAAAACTTAGAAAATGAAAATTCAATATAAACTAGCAATACTATTTTTAACCTTATTTAGTTCTGCTATTAGAGCACAAGAATTCAATATTAAAATTAATGGCGGTCCATCTGGAATTCTTTACGAAAGCACGTTGGGCGACGCAAAACTTAAAACTGGATTTGGAATAGGTTTAGGTTACACATATTACATAAGCAAACATTGGGGAATTACAACAGGTCTAGAAGGACAATACAGTCAGAATTCGTTTAAATTAAACGAAGGAACAACATTTACTTCGTATGAAGTAGATGATCAAGGATCGGCTTTTGAATACCGAGTAAGTCCAAAGAATTATGCCGAAGATCAAAATTTCTTCTCTATTGTCGTACCTATACTTTTGCAGTACAGAACGGATATATCAACTAAAACAGGCTTCTATTTAGGAGTTGGAGCAAAAGCTTTGTTTCCAGGAAAACTAAAATCCAACGTTAGTGCTTCCGAGATTCAGATTTCAGGATATTATCCAGATTTAGATCTTGTTATCGACAATTTACCGTCACACGGTTTTGGAAAAATAGCTAATTGGAAAGGCAGTACTCGTACAAGTCTTGCAAACTCTATTTTATTGAGTGCTGAGAGCGGCTTAAGCTTCAAATTAAAAGACAACTTGAACCTTTATACTGGAGTTTACTTCGATTACGGATTAAACGAGTTGGCTAAAAGTAATTCAGATTCTAACTTGGTAACTTATAGTGCTAAGGATGTGAATATGATTGAACCGAATGGTGTCATTAAGAATGAAAAAGTAGTGCAAAAAAGCAATTATTTAGCTGCAGGAATTCAAGTTAAATTAGGTTTTTCAATTAAAAAGAAAAATCAATTACCAGCACCAGTTCAAAATACGCCGTCAGCAGTACAAACAACAGAACCTGCAAAAGTAGAGCAAAAAACAGAAGCTGCCGTAGTTGAAACTGCTCCAGAAAAGAAAGAAGTAATTACTGCCGAAAATATAATTTTAATTGAACAGCCTGTAGGTTTTACGACCGTTGGAAATACCGATTTGTCTCCTGATGTAATACCTCGTCTTGACGAGATAGCAGTAATTCTGAAAAAAGATAAAACCGCTGTATTAGAAGTAACGGGCTACACTTGTAACATTGGAAGCAATGAAAGAAATCAAGAAATAGGAATGTTAAGAGCTAAATCTGTTGCAGATTATCTTCAAGGAAAAGGCATTGAAAACAATCGAATACATTTAAAATCGAAAGGACAAACAGATCCATTAGTACCTAACACTTCTGAAGAAAATAGAATTAAAAACAGAAGAGTTTCAATGGAAGTAATTCAGAATTAATTTAGCATTTCCTTTCTTATTTCAAATAAAATAACGAATCATGCTAAAAATAAATATTGCAAAGTTCCTTTTTTACAATGAAAAGAAAGTTCTATAATTGTTTCGTTTACTGTTTTTTAATCTTTAGAAATTTTTAAAAAAAATAAAAAAAGTAAAACCCGTATATTTTTTTATACTACATTTGCGCTTTACAAATAAAAAATGAGCACGCAAACTAACATCTTTATTATTATCAATTCTATTATTATCATTTGATCGTAGTAAAGGGATTTTATATAAAGAAGTATATCATAATACAATTTTAAAACCTCCCTAAACCGGGAGGTTTTTTTATTTAAAACAAACATGAAAAATTTAACAGCAATAATTATTATCGCAATTATCATTATTTGTCTCTCATGACGAGTTAGGATTATATTGTGTAATACGAAACCTTTCTCCGTCAAACGAGAAAGGTTTTTTTTTGCGCTGAAAAGAAACAATTCCGAAGATCTTATAAAAAACTACCAAATAAAAATTCAACTAAATAAAACAGCAGCACAAACAAAATGGAAGAGAAATATACCTTGACAGTTTATACCGAAAATCAACTAGAGCTAATCAACAAAATTGCCATAATGTTTTTAAGAAAGAAAATTAATTTGGTGAACCTGAATATCTCAGAATGTGAAATTGATAAAATGCATCGGTTTACAATTGTTATTCGTGCAACCTCGGAAATCGTGCAAAACTTGGTACATCAAATAGAAAAAATCATCGATGTATTTAGATGTTACTGTAATACTGAAGAGGAAATTTTTTCTGCACAAACTGCATTGTACAAACTGCCAACAGATATGATGATAAACAATGAAAGTCTTGAGCTTTTATTTAAAAAATATAATGCCGCTTTTTTATCTATCGAAAAAAAATACACTGTATTTGAAGTTACGGCACAGGAAAATGAAATAGATAATTTAACGACTATTCTTAATCAATATGAACTTGTCGAATTTGTAAAAAGTTCAAAAATTGCTTTGATTAAAGGCAGCGAAGGATTTGCAAAGGAATTATCGGAGCTGGAAAACTACTAAGTTGAAAAAACAACACTACGCCAAGATGAATTTATTTAAAGAAATACAGCTCGCTCAGAAACAATTAGCTGCTGTAATTGTTCCTACTCCTTTATTAGAAAACTTAAGTCTCTCGAAGCATTATAATGCCGTTGTTATATTAAAACGTGAAGATCTTCAGGCAGGTTGTTCTTTTAAAATTAGAGGAGTTTATAATAAAATTAATTCTTTATCTATTACAGAGAAAGAGCGCGGAATTGTTTGTGCCAGCGACGGAAATCATGCACAGGGAGTTGCCTATTGCTGTGAGTTATTAAAAATAATGGGGAAAATATATCTGCCCAAAAATACCTCTAAACAAAAACTAGAACAAATTCAGAAATTTGGAAAAGAGTACATCAAAATAATCCTAACCGGCGATTATTTTGAAGAAGCTTATTCGATTGCTTTGGGAGATGCTTCGATACATCGCAAAGCCTTTATACATCCTTTTGACGATTTAAAAGTAATCGCTGGTCAAGCAACTGCGGGACTAGAAATTCTTGAGGAATATCAAAATCCTATTGATTATGTTTTTGTTCCTTTAGAAGGAAGTGGTTTAGCAGCAGGAATTTCATCAGCATTTAAAATGTTAAGTCCGAATACTAAAATTATTGGAGTCACAACTCAAGAAAATCCATCACTTGAAATTACAAATGAAAACGATCCTTCTTTTGATGCTCCAAAATCCTATTTAAATAATGCATCTATTAAAAAACAAGACGATCTGACTTCTAACATCTGTAAAGAAAACCTAGACGATGTGATAAAAATTTCAGAAGGAAAAATCTGTTCTACAATTTTAAAATTAGCCAATAATAAAGATACGAATATAGAACATGAAGGTGTATTAAGTATTGCTGCGTTAGATTTTTATGCTGACAAAATAAAAGGAAAAAACGTGGTTTGTATAATAAACGGCGGTTTAAAAAATATAGAAAAAGAGGCCGAGATAAAAGAACGCTCTTTATTATATGACGGTTTGGTACATTATTTTATGATTCAATCTCCACAGCGAAGCGAAATATTGAAGGATTTTATAAGTAACATCCTTGGTCCTGACGATGAAATTACACATTTTCAATTTGTTCAAAAAGAGAACTATGAAACACAATCTGTATTTATACGATTAGAAACAAAAGAACCAAATAATATTGAAGCAATAAAAACCAAAATGCAGGCGAAAGAATTTCAATTTCAAAACCTCAACGATCGAAATGATTTATTTAGTTCGAATATTAATTTGGAAAACATTTTATGGGAAGAAAAACAGGATAATACTGCTTCCTCTTATGTTTGAAGATTTATTTTAAATTTATACTTTCGTTTTTCTTTCCATAATCACATATATACAATCTCTAAAAATAGTAATTGAGTTTAAAGTAAAATAGATAATGATAGTTGTTGAGACCAAAAGAACCTGCATAAAACAAATTGAGCAAAATGATCTAGAAGCTTTGTATTCTATTTGCGGTAATAATGAATTAATGAAGTTTGTAGGAGACAGCAAACCTTTGTCAATAGAGCAGACACAAAAATGGATTGATGTATCTATTTCAAATTATAAATCGAAAGGTTTTGGTATGTATGGTGTCTTTTTTAAGGATAATAATCAATTTATTGGCTACTGTGGCTTAGTCCATTCAGAAGATGTAAATGATAATGAACTGGTTTACGCTTTAATGAAAGAATATTGGGGACTTGGTTTAGCTACAGAACTGGCAGATGCGATTATTAAATATGGCTTTGAAACTTTAAAACTTAAAACAATTTACGCATCTATAGATCCGGCAAACACAGCGTCAGAAAAAGTATTATTAAAAAGCGGATTCAAGGAAGTTTTTAAACAAAATGACGAATTTGGAATGGAAACCAGTTATTTTTTAATTCAATACTAATTAGATATTATTTGAAGATAAAATTGACCTTATCTCTATCAATAAAAAAACAAAAACCAGTGACGTAAAATTCACTGGTTTTATTTTTTATTAAACTATTCAAAACGAAGTTAGCAACATCTATTTGATACTTAGCGCTTTTATAATTCGGCTGTAAATTTCGGTATTTTGATAAACACCCATAAAATTTTGTGCTCCTGCACCGTATGCAAAAACTGGAACCGGAACTGCTGTATGATCATTTGTACTGAAACTTCCATGCACATAACCTTTCTCAATACTTCCGTCGATTAACGAAAGTCCGCCGGTTTCATGATCAGCTGTTACAATTAATAATGTTTCGGGATTATTATCTACAAATTCCATTGCCTGCCCTACTAATTTATCAAAATCAAGCATTTCGCGAACTACATATTCTACATTGTTTCTGTGTCCACCGTAATCAATCTGTGCACCTTCTGCCATTATAAAAAATGGATTTTTTGATTTTAATAACGTACTTGTAGCTTTTGCAAAAGATTTAGTCAGGAAATCTCCACGTCCGTCTTTCATAGAAACTACTGCAGCATCATCTAAAACAATAAATTTGCTGTTTTTAATTGTATCTAAACTGTTGAATTTATCTAAAAAAGTATATCCTCTTTCAGTCAATATTTTAGATAAATCTTTTCCATCCTTTCTAGATTTAAATTCATTTTTGCCGCCTCCAATTAAAATATCTGAAGGATTTGCTAAGAAATCATTTGCAATAGGTTCGTTGTAACTTCTTTCTGGCTGATGTGCATAAAATGCTGCCGGCGTTGCATCTGTAATATTTCCTGCAGAGATAACAGCCGTTTTATAATTTCTCGCTGCTAATTGCTGTGTGATTAATTCTAATGGTTTTCCGTTTTCATCAACACTTATAAATCTATTATTGGTTTTATGTCCCGTTGCCATTGCAGTTGCTCCTGCAGCCGAATCTGTAATGTAACTATTTGAAGCTTTGGTGATAGAAAGCCCTTGTATTGGAATATTAAAAAGACTTAACTGCCCTTTATTCGCTGTATAACCTGCATAAATTTGCGTCAAACCCATTCCGTCACCAATTAAAAGAATCACGTTTTTGGGTTTCTTTTTAGTAAAAGCCGAAGTGTTTTTAGGAACGTAAGCTTGGTGAAATTCCGTATTTTGATAAAATGTTGATTTAATGTTATTGATAAAATGCGTCAATTCTGAAACATTATCTGTACCAATAAAATCAACTTTTAAATTCATTAAAGTCATCCAAGTATTTACATTGTCCTGTGTTCCCCAGAATCTTATTTTTTTATTTTGGCTGTGTACTTTTTTTATTGTTGACTGAATTTTTTCTAAATCATCTTGTGTCAAAACACCTTT
Source organism: Flavobacterium plurextorum (assembly GCF_002217395.1). Lineage (GTDB taxonomy): Bacteria > Bacteroidota > Bacteroidia > Flavobacteriales > Flavobacteriaceae > Flavobacterium > Flavobacterium plurextorum. The sequence goes on from NZ_MUHD01000001.1 coordinate 29,450, forward strand.
TCCATTCCAAACTGTGAACTCTTTCAAATCTTCACTGATCATTTCTACACGTGCCAATTGTTCGGCAGTATAATTTTCATTCAGTCTACCGTCAAAATAAATAAACTCTGGATAATTGGCATATTGTGATGGCAGCGGTCGGTTTCCTGAAATTACGACTTTTATATTTTTATTTGAAATGATTTCTGGAAAAGCCTTTAATTGCTGCACGATTAATTTTAAAGTCGAATCGGCATCAGATTTTATATCGATCATTAAAATTAATGGCATACCGCTTTGATAAACTTTCCCTTCTAAACTTTTTAATTTTGAAGATAACGGTTCTAGATATAAACTTTTAAGGGTATTGTGCATCACAATTTCTTTTGAAGTATGCGATACAAAGAGTTCATTGTTTACTAAAAAAACATCGGCTTCAATAACACCGGTTTCGTTAGAATACGCTCCATAAAATGGCAGTGCGCCGGCATAATCATTATGCGAATGTATGTTTGATGAACTGTATTCCTGTGCTTGAGCAAAGAGGAAAAAGGAAAGGCAAAAAAGGGTGAATATTTTTTTCATTGAAAATGTTTTTATTCCTTTAAAGTCGTAGGTAACTTTATTAGAAATTAAGTTGTTGTAATTTGAAAGCGCATTTTTTATATCTCCTGGGAATAACAAGTTTTACTTAAATACAAACCAGTCTCTTTGGGAAAAGACTGGTTTACACTATTTAAAATTTGATTGTACTTTTTTACAAACTGCAGACTACACAACAAGCCTGCAGTGTAAAAAAAAACTAATCAAAATGAAACTACTAATTACCAGCCTTGATTTTGGGTCAGTGCTCCTTTACTTACTGCGATTTCATCTGGCGGTATTGGCCAAACATGGTGTATCGCAGGATTAAAATTACGTGCAGGATAAATTACACTTCCGTTATAATGGTGCAGCGGTTTTGCATAAGTTTCTTTTGCATCGCCCCAACGTACTAAATCGAAATGACGATCTGTCCATTCTCCGGCTAATTCACAACGTCTTTCCCTTTTTAAGTCAACCATTGTAGCTCCAGCGATATCTCCAAGTCCCGCACGATGACGAATCAAATTGATTTCTGTATCTGCATTTTGACCTTTCATTAATTTGGCTTCTGCAAGCATTAAAAGTACATCTGCATATCGTAAAAGCGGAACGTTAAGTGCCGTTGAAGGTTTATCTCCATTTGCATTTACATAACGAATATCAATTCCGCCCGATGTCGTTTTTGGATAACTAAACGGCTCCATATATTTTTTAAACTGATAACCAGTTCTGTTACTAGAACTTACAATGTTTTTTCCTTCATTAAAAGTAACTACTTCTCCAAAATAAGTGAATTTATCTCCTTTTTGTAAAATAGTTGCACTGCGTCTTTTATCTGTTGGAACATAAGTATCAAACAATTCTTTTGTTGGATAAAAATTTCCCCATCCATTGTAAACTCCCCATCCTTTATCTTCCAAACAAACGCCTGGAAAAATAGAACCTAAAGAAGTATTTTCAGAACTTGAAGTCACTGACCAAATATATTCTGTAGACCAGTTATTTTTAATTTTAAATACATCTTCAAAATTATCAAGCAGTTTGTGTTTACCGCTTGCAACAATCATATTGGCATATTTTATAGCGTTATCCCAATCTTTTGCATACAAATACGTACGAACTAAATAACCCCAAGCTGCTGTTTTGTGTGCACGCCCATAATTGTCTGGTGTTAATTCATTAAAATAAGGCAATAAATCTGCCGCTTTTATAAGATCTGCTGCAATGTAAGCGTAGTTTTCGGCTACATTTTTAGCGCGCGGCACATATACGTTCGTTGGATTTTCTCGGTCCTGAATTGGTATTCCTGCACGATCATCTCCGTAATGATAAGCCAATTCTAAATGCATTACGGCATGATTGAAATAAGCTTCACCCAACATTCCGTTTTTTGTTTTCTCATCCAAAGCAATATTCGGAATATTACGAATTACATCGTTACAACGTTTCATAACTTCATAATGCAGTCTCCAGATATCTTTTGTGTCAGATTCCGCTCCATCAACAATAAAGTTTTTTATACGTTCTGCGTTTTGTCTTGGTTTTGTTCCTATATCATCACTGGCATTGTTAAGCCAGAAAAAACCACGACCGTACATATTATCATTAGAATACAAATCGTAAATCGCATTTACACCCGCTTTTGCATCTGCCGGAGTTTTCCAAAAATTTCCGCTTGACGGTGCTCCTTGCGGTACAAGATCAAGTTCGCTTTCGCAAGCTGAAGTGCTTACTAGCAGCACAAAACTTAATAATAAAAGACTTAAATTTTTCATTTTGTTATTTTTATTTTTTTTAAAAAGTAGCGTTTAGACCAGTCATGTAAATTCGAGAAAGTGGATATTTCCCTAAGTCCATTCCGAAATTTCTAAGTCCAACTTCTGGATCCATTCCTGAATAGTTTGTAATTGTAAATAAGTTTTGTCCTGAAACAAAGAATCTTAGTTTAGCTTTTCCGTTTAACCAATTTTCTTTGATTGTATAACCAATAGAAAGGTTTCTTAGTCTTAAGAAAGAAGCATCTTCAACATAAAAATCAGAAATACGACCGAAATTATTGTTATTGTCTGTCGATGACAATACTGGTATATTGGTGTCTGTATTAGTTGGTGACCAAGCATTTTTAGATTCCGCTAATAAATTGTAACCTGGGAAAGAACCGTTTAAACCTGTATGTTTTACAGCATTGAAAACACTATTTCCGGCAGCTCCGCTTAAAAAGATATTCATATCGAAACCTTTATATCTAAAGTTGGTGTTTAAACTGAAAGTAGTTTTAGGAAACGGACTTCCAAGCACTACTCTATCGCTGTTATTAATTACTCCGTCGCCGTTTACATCTTTAAATTTCATATCGCCGGCAACAGCATTTGGCTGATAAGCAACATTGTTAGAATTTACATACGCTTTTGCTTCGGCATTACTTTGAAATAATCCGTCCGTAGCATATCCGTAAAATGCACCAACCGGACTTCCTACTTGATAAATATTCGCCAAAGGCAAACTACGAACTCGGCTTAAGTTTAAAGGTTCCAGAGAAGTTAAATCATCTTTAATAGAAACAATTTTATTACTTAAAAATGCTGCATTTGCTGTAATATCAAATTTAAATTCTCCTCTTGTTTTTTGATAAGTCAAACTTGCTTCGATACCTTTGTTTTCAACATCTCCAGAGTTTACAATTCTTCCTAACGGAGTTCCTGAAACACCCGGCAGCTGATCGCGAACTAACATGTCTTTGTTTGTTTTTACGTAAGCATCAACAGATCCTAATAAGGTATTATTGAACATGGTGAAATCTAAACCTAAGTTGGTTTGCTCTGAGCTTTCCCATCTTAAATTTGGGTTTGATAATTCGCTTTCGGCATAACCGTAATTAATAGTTGGAGTTGCTCCTATTAAAGCTTGAGTCTGCGTTAAAGGCACACTAAACTGATATGGTCCAAGGTTTCCTAAATTTCCAATTTGTCCCCAGCTTGCACGTAATTTTAAGTTGCTCACAGTTGAACTGATACCTTTCATAAATCCTTCTTCAGATATTAACCATCCTGCAGAAACTGACGGATATACTTTCCAACGGTTTTCTGATAATAGTTTTGAAGTTCCGTCACGACGAACGATTCCTGAGATTAAGTATTTTTGATTGAAGTCGTAATTAATCCTTCCCACATAAGATGAGATAATTTCATCAGATAAACCTGCTCCCGTTTGTTGAATTAATTTTGCATTTAGCAAATAACGTTGTGATGGATCTTCGCTGTCAAAACCTGTTCCTTCAACGGTATAAAAATCTCTTTTTGTTTCTTGATACGTATATCCTGCTAAAGCTTTAAGATTGTGTTTTCCAAATGATTTTTCGTAAGAAACAGTTTGCTCACTTAGTAAATCAGTTGTCGTAGCTGCTTTTTTTGTCAAACGGTTAAAGTCGAAGATCTTTCCTGGTTCTGTAATTTTTGTCGAAAAATCAGTTGCGTTATCTTGAATTCTAGTATAACCCCAATTCGATTTAACTTTTAAACCTGGTACAATTTCCCATTCTGCATAAGGATTTATCAAAATTGTAGAAACAGGATTTCTGTTGTCTAGTCTTTTTAAATAAGCTACAGGGTTTATAACGTCTCCGTAAGAACCAATATATTTTTCTGGAACTCCTCCAAATTGTCCAGAACCGTCTTCCCTATAAATCGTTGCATTTGGCGGATAAAATACTGCTGCCAAAATAGCTCCTGTATAAGCATTTGCTGTATTAGCCGTTTGCCCATCTGTTAATGAATAGGATAAATTTTCTCCAATTGTAAAATTATCCGCCAGTTTAAAAGATGTATTTGCTCTAACAGTATAACGTTCTCCGTAGGTATTTAGTAAAACACCTTCATTTTTTCTATAACTTCCTGAAAGAAAGAAATTTGATTTTTCTGTTTTTCCATTGATAGAAAGTGACAGATCTTGAATTTCTCCTGTACGGAAAATTTCGTCCATCCAGTTTGTTTTTGTCGTCCTTGCTGTTGGTTCAAAAGCAGGATCAAAAGCAGGAATTCTAGGTAAACCAGCATTATCTCTAGCAGTATTCATAGCATCTGCATATTCTGCAGCATTTAAAACGTCCAGTTTTTTAGCCACATTCTGAAAACCTCCCTGATAATTTACATTCACATTAATACGATCTGAAATTCCTTTTTTAGAGGTAATTAAGATTACACCTCCAGATGCTCTTGCACCATAAATCGCTGCCGAAGCGGCATCTTTCAAAACACTGATCGAAGCAATATCATTTGGATTTAACGTATTTAATGATCCGCTGTAAATAATTCCGTCCAAAACAATTAAAGGAGTTTCAGCGTTCAAAGAACCAATTCCACGAATATTAATTGTTGGTGAAGCTGTTGGATCACCTCCATCATTAATAACGGTAACACCGGCAACAGTTCCTTGTAATAATTCAGCAGCATTATTGTACGTTCTGCTTGAAGTTTCTTTCATCGAAACTGAGCCTACTGCTCCAAGAACTTCTTTCTTTTTAACACTTCCATATCCCATTACAACTACTTCCTGAAGCTGTTTTACATCAGCCGCTAATTTTACTATAATGGTTTCACTTTTGGTTACTTTAACTTCTTTATTGATGTAACCAACGTATGAAAAGACTAATAAAGCTTCAGCTGCATTAATTTCCATTTTAAAAGTTCCGTCAAAATCTGTTGTTGCTGCTGCACTTGAATTTTTATCTTTAATTCCCACACCCGGTAATGGCATATTATCGTCTCCGCTGAAAACTGTTCCAGAAACAATAATTTTATTTTGATCTACAGCTGCCGTTTTTTGTGTTTTCTTGATAACAATATTGTTGTTTACAATTTCATATCTAAGTAAAAAATTACTGCAGATTTTATCTAATGCTTGCTCTAGTGTAACATTAGAAAGTTTTAAACTAATTTTTTGATTGGTATTAATTTGATTGCTTTCGTACATAAAATGTACATCGACTTGATTTTCAATTTTTTGAAAAACATTTTTTATACTTTCATTTTCTACCTTTAATGTTACTCTTTTATTTGTATTGTTATTGTCTGCATTTGCTGTAAAACCTGCAAAAAACAAGGCAATAAGCAGGATTGCTTTTAACCAAGCGGTTTTTATAATACTTTGAAACTTTACGACGCATCGCATTCGTTTTTCATTCATGACTTGTTGTTTTAGTTGTTTTTGGATTTTTTGTTTCTACGTAGTTTATTTTTAAATCTGATTATTAGTCAGACATTTTCTTTTTATTCGATCTTATATACTCCAGATTCTACTTTGTATTCGGCATTTATAATATTGCACACTAATGCCATTACTTCATTTGCTGAAAGCTCTTTGAAATAACCGTTTATCTTAAGTGTATTTAGATTCTTGTTTTTAACTTCTATCGGAATATTATAATTCCTATTTATGGTTGCAATAACTTCAGGTAAAGGCGTTTCTTCAAAAACCATTATGTTTTTTCGCCATAACGAAATCGTATTTACGGGCACATCTTTAAAAGCTTGCAGTTTGTTGCTTTTTGATTTAAAAATCCCTTTTTGTCCTGGAGTTACATAAACATTTTCATCTGTAATGGTCGATTTCACATTTACTCTTCCGGTTAAAACTGCAACTTCCTGCGTAGTGTGATCTGGATATGCTTGAACATTGAAACTGGTTCCGAGTACTTTTGTATCCATTTTATTAGTATGAATTATAAATGGATGTTCTTTGTCTTTTGCTACATCAAAAAAAGCTTCGCCTGTTAAGTAAACTTCACGTGTGTCTCCATTAAATTCTGTTGGATATTTTAAGAGACTTCCTGCATTCAGCCATATTTGAGTTCCGTCTGCCAAAGTTATTTTAGCACGTTCACCCAACTTTGTAGCATATTGTTTGGTTTCTCCGTTTGATTTTGAGGTGTAATAAAAAAAACTAGATATACTTATTAATAAGGTTAATGACGCTGCAATTGCCCAGTTTCTATTTTGAAGTGAAATTACTTTTGGCGTTTTCTTAATTTGTCTTAATTCTCTTTTTAACTTAGAACGATCTGATACAATAAGTTCATTTTCTTCAGATAAATTCTCTGGATGGTCGTACCAATTGTTCCATAATTCCTCTCCTTTTATAGATGGTTTTCCTTTTAAAAACTGTTTTATATCTTGATGTAATTTTTCAGGCATTATAATGTCTTTGTCTCTTTAATAGTATGTCTTTGAAATAGAAATTTCGGGTAGGCGCTTTAGGTTACGCTTCTGTTAAGAAAATCTAAGTTTGTTAATGGTTAGAAAATCTTCAGTTGAACTCTCCTAAATAGGAACGCATGAATTTCAATGCATACGTAATATGATATTTTACGGTATCAATCGACACGTTGAGTTCGTCGGCAATTTCTTTGTTGGAATAGTTTTTTATTCGGCTTAGAATAAAAACTTCTTTAGATTTTTTTGGAAGCAGTGCTGCGGCTTTATCTACTGCTTGCTGTAATTCGTCGTAGTAAATCGAATCTTCAGTTGTATTGTTACTGTTGTACAAATTGGCACTGCTGTCTACAACTTCTTTTATATATTGATCTGTTATAGTATGCGATTTTATATAATCTAAAGTCATGTATCGAACTGAAGTATAGATATATGCTGCAAATTTCTTTTGAATCAATAAGGTTTTGCGACGCTCCCAAATAGTGGTAAAAACTTCTTGAACGATTTCTTCTGAAATAGGGATTGATTTCATTCTGATATAAACAAACCGAACCAGTAAATCGCGATATCGAAAATACAATTCATCAAACGCTTTGTCTTTTCCTTGTTTCAATAAATCAACAAGTTCTTCATCAGTAAACTTTTTATACATAACCATTCGTTTTTGCATTATCAGCCAAATAAAAATGGTTTCTACAGACGCTAAACTGAATTGTTTTTTGGAGAAGTATTCCAATTTTTAAAAATGACATATACTACAGTATTTTGTTTTATAATATGTCTGTAAAATTAGAAACGAGGGTAGGTCGACAAGGTTACGGTTATATTAATAAAACAACCTGATTATAAAACATTGTATTAACATTTGATATTCTAAATGTTAGTTGATGAAGAAATGGAAAATATAAAGATGCCGCATTTTTCCAAAAAAAAAGTATTGTCTTACAAGACAATACTGTATTAGGTTACTTTAGATAAAACAAAAAAGAAGATTGTGCTTTAATCTTCATTAAATTACTGAAATTCACTTGTATATTCAGAATTCATATAACAAAAAATTCCCCTAAGATTAGGGGAATTTTTACTATTTAAATTGACTTTTTTATGGATAAAATTATAGTGCAAAAATTACAACAAGTGCTATATAATTTTATTCTTTTCTATTTCCAGAATGTCCATTCGGTTCCATTATAGATGCAAACCATCTTTTTTACGGTATCATAACAAATAGTGCCCGTCATTGGTTTTACAATATTAAGATGCGGCGAAACTATTCTAGGCAGAATCAAAGCTTTATCTGCCGATTCTAAAACTAGAACTCCGTCAACACTGCTGCTTTCTGCTCCAATAACGGTTCCTTTTGTTGCTGCTTCGGGCACTGACGCTTGTATAGACAAATCGACTGCTCCTGCGCGTTTTGATAAATCAACCCATGCTGTATCATTATAATAAACGACTTTTTTTAGGTTGGCATCAAACAACATTACACCGCCTGTTAAGGCTTTACCAGTTGGTAATGTTGTTACCCATGGCAATACAATACCTGCTTTATCGCCCACATTGAAATCAACTATTCCTGAACCTTGCGGCGTTGTTTTTCCAATAACGGCCTGCGCATTTACGGTTAATCCTATCAAAAACGCACCGATTATATACTTGATTTTTTTCATAATTATTTTTCTTTATTATTCTTAAGAATCAAAATCTATTTTTTAATCTGGACAAGTTTGTTGTGACATTGCTTTCCAAGATGTGCCATTGTATAGTTTAATAACTTTGTTTACGGTATCGTAAACAATCATTCCTTCTACAGGAGATGTAATTGCAGTTTCTGGAGAGGCTATTCTCGTTAATACTAAACCTTTTTCTTTTGATTCTAATATTAAACTTCCTGTTCTTGAATCGGCATAATTACGAGGCGTATCAACTCTGTCCAATGTTGATATAATTGTTTTAATAGGAAGTACTGTTCCTGTAGTAACGGCAGGTTTATAACAAACGGCGCAAGATGCATCAAACGAAACGGTAAGACTTGCACTTGGAGAAGAACAACCGTAAAGCTCTGAATAAAATGATACTGTATATAATCCCGCTGTACTCACATTTGTAGGATCTGCAACTAATACTCCTGACCCATTTTTCCATTGTATCTCTACGCCCAAAGGAGGCTGCGAAGTTAAATAACTGTTTAAATCAAATGTAGTTCCTAAACAGGGTTTAGCGGTTGCAGTGCTCAAAACTGGTGCATCGTCCCCTGCTTCACAGGCAAAAATTAGAGCATTTTCACTATTAAAAGTACCAGGAGTTGTACCAAAATCTATCGAAATACCAATACCATTATCAGTACCAGCAGCAGGATTAATCAAATTACCAAAAGCCATATAAGCAGCTGTCGATCTATTCAAATTGCCATTAAGAAGAGTATAAGCTGCGGAAAAATATCCTGACCATGCTACACCGCTTTTGTATTGAAAGGCTTCATACGAAGACGATGCTTGTTTAAACACACCCATTACATAATTCGGAGCCGTTCCTCTAACAAATCCTGGCCCATTATCTCCACCACTTAAATAGGTATCCCATCCGTGCGCCAATTGCACTTTATCAGTGTTACCAGGTGGTATGGTAACTATGTAATCAATAGTAACAGATGGTTCAGGATAATTATAAGTATATTTTACATCCAGTAAATAGGTCAATCCATTTTTTTCTGCCTTCATTTTAATGGTATTCTCAAAATGTCCGGGAGGTGATTCTATAAGCGACTGCTGTGTACTTGTAATAGGAACAAGGCTTTTATCCCCTACAGATCCTGTAGGACTCAAAGTACCACTTTTGAAAATATCCCTGCCAATAGAAAGCGCCAAACCATGTGTACTTCCAGGTATATCAAATGGTTTTGTTGTACCTTCTATTAAACTTTTAGCAGAACTATAAATTTGGTAAGTATTCTTTCTCATGATCTGCATATTCCCTGCTCCAGAAATATTAAGTCTAATACCATCGCTGGCATTTTTGCCTCCAGGAGCATTAATAACTGTTTGTCCATAATAACCTATAATGGTACTTTTATTTATAAAACGATACAACTGTCCGCTTGCTGGACGAGAAATAATAGGCTTTACAAAGGTTTGTGATGTTCCTGGATTTGTTCCCGGATCTGTGAGCCATAATTGTGCCGCTGTTTCGCCATATATATCTTCTTTACCAAAATAAAGTCCAATAGCAGCAACAGGAAGATTAGGAAGATTTGCACCTTGCTCATATATATACTCAATATTATTAGTCCCTTCGTACAATTTTACTTGAAAGCTTATTACATTAGGGTTACTATTGTAACTCCATTTCCAGCTTTTCCATTCTGCCGTAAGCACTCGATTAGGTGCAGCACCACTCGTTTGATAGGAAAAAGTTCCTCCCACCCCGCTTAAATCCGCTGCTAAGGGAGCTAAAACAAGCGCATTTCCTGTTGGTGCAACGGTAAATGCCTTTGTAACACCAGCCTTAAACGTAATATGACCGTTTGAACTAGCATAAAAGGTTGTATGATCCTCACGACCAGTATTGAACGTAAAACCTATAGGCAATGCTGTACTCACACCTTCATCAGCATTAACAGCAACTACTTTCGTACCTCCAACTAATGGCACAAATACACTGTTTTCAGCCTGCATTGTTAAATCACTTGTTATACGTGCCATTTGCTGTTCCTGAGCTGTAATCTTTGCAGGAAACGATAACAAAAGAGTAAAGAGTATAAAAAAACAAAATCCAATTGCATTGCTTTTGTTAACATTTTGTATCATATAAAAATATTTAAATAATTCATACTTTGCTCATTCTATTTAATCCTATCTAGAATTATCTTATAGTTCTCTAGCTTAATACGGATTTAAATATGGGCAAATTTACTGTGGCTGTGTTCTTTGAAACTGCCATTTAAAATCATAAAATCAATACATAAAGACACAACCCTTTATAAATCAAAGGCGTATTTATATTTTTAAAGTATTAAAACCAACAATGATTAATTGTTGTTGATATATAAATATCCTGCTTTGTCTTTGTAGTCACCATTGTTGGTTTTATATTTAAGGACATAAAAATAAGTTCCTGTTGGCAGCCCTTCATTTTTAGCTGTGGTAACTCTTCCTTCAGATATTCCTCTAAACCAATTGCCATTGGCGCCGTAATTTGTAGTTTCGAATACTTTTACTCCATAACGATTAAAGATTTGTACAGAGTTATCAGGGAAATTTTCCAGTCCTTCAATGTTGAAATAATCATTTTTTCCGTCTCCATTAGGCGATATTGCGTTATAAACAATTACATCAGTTGTTGCAACTGTGGTTTTTACTTTTCCAAGTGTAAAAATTCCTGTTTTATTTATGGCTGCGGTAACAGTTTCGTTTTGATTATCAACGGCAGATGTATAGTGCACCCATTTTGCTTGTGCTTCATCCCAGTTTACAATAGCCAGCGTATATCCAGAATCTTCTCTGGTTAATTCGTTTGGTGTTGTATTATTGCTCCATTTTAATGTTAAAGCTAAATCTATTACAGCTTGATTACTTTCAACCTTCCAATATTCATTGGGATTAATCAAAGTTATCAACTCCTCTTTTTGCATACGAGGACGCAATTCGTTTGAATTTTCGAAAACATATTTACTTTTAAAGAAGTCTTTGGAAATGCTGTTTTGACTGAAAGCAGATGGCCTGAAATAACCTCCATCTCCTATGGGAAATTGAAATTCATTTTTCCCAATATAGTCCACATAACCATCAACATAACTATCATCATTTGTGTTTTTATGAACTGCATTTGCTTCAAAAATGACTATCCCTCCAGAATCTTTATTAGAAACTACTCCTTTGTAAAAATCAGAAACGCCATGAATACTAATTTCTGTCGACAATAAAAACGCAGGCTGAACCATTCGATTTTCAAACCTAACATTATTGAATTCACTTAACTCACTGCCCGAAATGACCTGAGCTCCAGCCGAACCTTTAAAATAAGTTAATCCAGAAGTTTCTTTTGGATTAAAGGTTACTAATCCGTCATTATTATAGCTTGAATAAATCGTAAATTGTCCATCATTGATAAAATCTCCTGTTGGTTTGTTATCAAAATCTGCCACTGTAGCAAGCTCAGTTCCCGGCAAAATTGACATTTCTCCTATATTTGTGGTTTGTGCGCTAAGTTTACCAATAATAAAAAATAATACTGTAGCAGCTATTTTAAAAATAACTTTGGTCATACTTTTTAATTTAAAGTGTTAATCTTAAATGTGACAAATTATACTAAAAACGATATAAAACACCTCAGTTATTCTATTCATAAAAGAGGTGTTTATTCTTTGTTTTAGTTTGAACTCACAGGAGCTGGATTGCTTGAAGTTGTGTTTTCTTCGATTAATTTTTCTAATCTTTCCAAACGCTCGTTCATTTTTGCAATCTCTTTGTCTTTTGCAATAATTGCATTGTTTTGCTCAATTATATGCAAGTAGATCTCTTCTGTTTTTTCCAATAATTGGATTGATAATTCAGACATATTGAATGAATATCCTTCAGAAGTTCTTTCCAATTCGTTGATCGGCGTAATCCCAGGAAGGTGCTTATGAGTTTTAATATACTGCTCGATTTCTGCTAATCCTTTAAATTTATAATCTGCTTTAATATCAGAGTATCCTTGGAAGTAATCTTCAAAAACGTAATCGGCATATGTACTATTAACTGTTGTAATAGAACCATTTATTCTCAGTTTTTCACCCGCTTTACCAGATGGAGTATCAAACCCGATACCTACCCAGCCTTGTGTATAAATATTCTCTGTATTTGTAGTTGCTCCCGCTTTTGTAGTTGAACTAAACCAAGGCTCTTTTACGGCAGCGCTCAAATTAACTGATGTTACAAAATTATTCTCATCTTTATAATCTAATGTACCAGTTGTACCATTTACAGCAAGTGACGTCAGAGTTTGCGCATCTCCTACCATATCAACAAGATTAATTACTGTTGCTGGACCACTTTCGGCTTGGTAGCTTAATTTTTTTCCTGCAGCATCATAAGCAAGTGATGTCAATGTTTCGTTTGATCCTACGAATTGTGTAAGTTCTGTTGCGAACTTAGAATCGTTTATAATTGTGCTTGCATTGTTGATTACATCCGCTACAACATCGATTGTAGTTTGTGTATCATTTTCACTCTTATAAACATATTTACCGTCGTTGGCAGCATTTTTATCTAATGTTGTCAGTGTTTCTGCATCTCCAACCATATCAACAAGTTTAATTACGGTTGCAGCTCCGCTTTCTGGCTGAAAGGTTAATGTTTTTCCTGTTGCATCATAAGCAAGTGATGTCAATGTTTCGTTTGAACCTACAAATTGTGTAAGTTCTGTTGCGAACTTAGAATCGTTTATAATTGTGCTTGCATTGTTGATTACATCCGCTACAACATCGATTGTAGTTTGTGTATCATTTTCACTCTTATAAACATATTTACCGTCGTTGGCAGCATTTTTATCTAATGTTGTCAGCGTTTCTGCATCTCCTACTAAATCAACAAGTTTAATCACTGTTGCAGCTCCGCTTTCCGGCTGATAGGTTAATGTTTTTCCTGTTGCATCATACGCAAGTGATGTCAATGTTTCGTTTGAACCTACGAATTGTGTAAGTTCTGTTGCGAACTTAGAATCGTTTATAATTGTGCTTGCATTGTTGATTACATCTGCTACAACATCGATTGTAGTTTGTGTATCATTTTCACTCTTATAAACATATTTACCGTCGTTGGCAGCATTTTTATCTAATGTTGTCAGCGTTTCTGCATCTCCAACCATATCAACAAGTTTAATTACGGTTGCAGCTCCGCTTTCCGGCTGATAGGTTAATGTTTTTCCTGTCGCATCATAAGCAAGTGATGTCAATGTTTCGTTTCCTTTTACAATTTCACTGATGTTCACTGTTTGTGTAACTCCCGATGCATCTGCATATGTAAATTCGTTAGTTGTAGAATTAAACGATACTGTACCTTCTGACTTAGTAACAAAATTATTTAGAACATTCGTTACTGCTGGATTGTTTATGATGGTTTCAAAATTACTTGCAACATCGCCTACTACATTAATAGTAACATTGTCTCCTGCCTCATTTGCATAAGTATAACTTCCGTTATTATTGTTTGTTATTGTAGTAACAGTTTCTTTTGCATCTACAAATTGAGTCAGCTCAGTTACAAACTTAGGATCGCTTAAGATTGTGCTTGAGTTATTGATTACATCTGCTACAACATCGATTGCTGTCTCTGCACTATCTTCATTTTTATAAACATACTTTCCGTCATTAGCAGCATTTTTTACTAATGTTGTAATCGTTTCGTTTCCTTTTACAATTTCACTGATGTTCACTGTTTGTGTAACTCCTGATGCATCTGTATATGTAAATTCGTTGGTTGTAGAATTAAACGATACTGTACCTTCAGACTTAGTAACAAAATTGTTCAAAACATTCGTTACTGCTGGATTGTTTATGATGGTTTCAAAATTACTTGCAACATCACCTACTACATTAATAGTAACATTGTCACCTGCCTCATTTGCATAAGTATAACTTCCGTTATTATTGTTTGTTATTGTAGTAACAGTTTCTTTTGCATCTACAAATTGAGTCAGCTCAGTTACAAACTTAGGATCGCTTAAGATTGTACTTGCATTGTTGATTACATCTGCTACTACATCAATTGTAGTTTGTGTATCATTTTCGCTCTTATAAACATACTTTCCGTCGTTTGCAGCATTTTTATCTAATGTTGTTAGCGTTTCTGCATCTCCAACCATATCAACAAGTTTAATTACTGTTGCAGCTCCGCTTTCCGGCTGATAGGTTAATGTTTTTCCTGTAGCATCATAAGCAAGTGATGTCAAAGTTTCGTTTCCTTTTACAATTTCACTGATGTTCACTGTTTGTGTAACTCCTGATCCATCTGTATATGTAAATTCATTAGTTGTAGAATTGAACGATACTGTACCTTCTGACTTAGTAACAAAATTGTTTAGAACATTCGTTACTGCCGGATTGTTTATGATGGTTTCAAAATTACTTGCAACATCACCTAGTACATTAATAGTAACATTGTCTCCTGCCTCATTTGCATAAGTATAACTTCCGTTATTATTATTTGTTATTGTAGTAACAGTTTCTTTTGCATCTACAAATTGAGTCAGCTCAGTTACAAATTTAGGATCGCTTAAGATTGTGCTTGCATTGTTGATTACATCCGCTACAACATCAATTGCTGTCTCTGCACTATCTTCATTTTTATAAACATACTTTCCGTCATTAGCAGCATTTTTTACTAATGTTGTAATCGTTTCGTTTCCTTTTACAATTTCACTGATGTTCACTGTTTGTGTAACTCCTGATGCATCTGTATATGTAAATTCGTTGGTTGTAGAATTAAACGACACTGTACCTTCAGACTTAGTAACAAAATTGTTCAAAACATTCGTTACTGCTGGATTGTTTATGATGGTTTCAAAATTACTTGCAACATCACCTAGTACATTAATAGTAACATTGTCTCCTGCCTCATTTGCATAAGTATAGCTTCCGTTATTATTGTTTGTTATTGTAGTAACAGTTTCTTTTGCATCTACAAATTGAGTCAGCTCAGTTACAAACTTAGGATCGCTTAAGATTGTGCTAGAGTTATTGATTACATCGGCTACAACATCGATTGCTGTCTCTGCACTATCTTCATTTTTATAAACATACTTTCCATCATTAGCAGCATTTTTTACTAATGTTGTAATCGTTTCGTTTCCTTTTACGATTTCACTGATGTTCACTGTTTGTGTAACTCCTGATGCATCTGTATACGTAAATTCGTTAGTCGTAGAATTGAACGACACTGTACCTTCAGACTTAGTAACAAAATTGTTTAGAACATTCGTTACTGCCGGATTGTTTATGATGGTTTCAAAATTACTTGCAACATCACCTACTACATTAATAGTAACATTGTCTCCTGCCTCATTTGCATAAGTATAGCTTCCGTTATTATTGTTTGTTATTGTAGTAACAGTTTCTTTTGCATCTACAAATTGAGTCAGCTCAGTTACAAACTTAGGATCGCTTAAGATTGTGCTAGAGTTATTGATTACATCGGCTACAACATCGATTGCTGTCTCTGCACTATCTTCATTTTTATAAACATACTTTCCGTCATTAGCCGCATTTTTTACTAATGTTGTAATCGTTTCGTTTCCTTTTACAATTTCACTGATGTTCACTGTTTGTGTAACTCCTGATGCATCTGTAAATGTAAATTCGTTAGTTGTAGAATTAAACGATACTGTACCTTCAGACTTAGTAACAAAAGTGTTCAAAACATTCGTTACCGCAGGATTGTTTATGATTGTTTCAAAATTACTTGCAACATCGCCTACTACATTAATGGTTACTGGATTTTCTCCTGTCTCATTTAGGTAAGTATATGTACCATCATTATTGTTGGTTAAAGTTGTAATTGTTTCGTGTTTTTTTACGGAACTTCCAAAATCCAACGGTTGATTAGCGCCTGAATCATCTACAAACACAAACTCTTTTGTTACTGCATTATAAATAACAGTTCCTTTGTTAGATTCAACTTCACCGGCAATAACAATTCTATTCCATTTGTTATCATACCAATAGTAATATCCTGGTTTAATATCTGCAGCTGTGGCAGTATTAAATACTAATAAACTATTTACATTGCCATTTGCAATTGTACTAGCATCTGTTGAATTCTTTAGTGGAATTCTAGGAATCAATATACCTTTATCATTTGCCACAACTTCTAATTGAGTAGAAGGATTTGGCATCGTAGTTCCAATACCCACCTGGGAATAAGCTGAATAACTAGCTAGGATAAAAAATAATGGAAGTAATTTATTCTTCATAAGATTTAATAATTATGAGTTATCTTTTTATTTGTAACCTTTATTCTAAAATTTAAACCAGCTGACTTTTTCTCTAACTGTTAAATTTTAAATTCGGGGCAAAATTATGTCCTAAGTATTTTTCAGAACTACCACATAAACTTTTAAAATCAATACAAAAAGTTACAAATCACCAAAACATCATAAATAATTACACTTCAAATAGTTATCACCACAAAAAACCTCTAAAACCTCCCATAAAAACGAAAATATATCCAACAAAAAAGAGCTTGAACTTACTTAAAAGTCAAACTCTTTTTCTTACCAACTTACAAACTACCAAATCTAAATTTATACGTTCTATTCTTTTATTACAATAATAAATTCCGAACGTCTGTTAAGCTCATGTTCTGCTTCTGAACATTGTACATCATTACTGCATTTATTAATCAACTGCGATTCTCCATATCCATCTCCCCATACTCTATCTTGTGCAATTCCGCCTTCCAAAACAATATAATCCACTGTTGTTTTTGCTCTGTTTTTAGAAAGTCTCATATTGTAGTCATCTTTTCCTCTGCTGTCTGTATGCGATTTTACGAGAATAGAAATACTTGGACGAGTTTTTAATACATTGATAACTTTATCTAATTCTAATTTTGATGATTTTCGAAGTGTATATCCTCCATAATCAAAGTAAATAGGTCTTAATTTTAATTTCTCTGTCAGATTATCACCTTCTTTAAGAATCAATACTTGATTGTCGACAACAACTTCCAGTTCATTAAATAATACAGCTTGTATTTCTTTCTTTTCACCAATTTTAATTCCCTTCGCAGCTATTTTTTCAGCTGTATAACCTTTCTTTTTAAACTCGAAAGTGTAATTTTTAAGCGGCTCGAGATCAACGGAAAACTTTCCTGATTCATCGCTGTATATTGTTTTTATTTTCTCTTTTAAATCATTAAAAATAGTTACCTCAACTTCACGTAATGCTTTACCAGATATACTGTCTTTTATGGTTCCAGAATAAACTGGGTTCAATTTAAAAGGAAATATTATTGATTTTGTTTCTAAAAATGTGTACAAATCATCATCACCGGTTCCACCTTTTCTATTAGAAGAGAAAAACCCTTTTTTCGAATCACTGTCGATGCTGTATGCAAAATCATCACTTGTAGAATTTACAGGCTCGCCAACATTTGCAACTACATACTTATCATCTTTATCTTTTACGGCCGCAAAAATATCTAAGCCTCCTAAACCAGGATGCCCATCTGATGAGAAGTACAATACACCGCTGTTATCTACAAAAGGAAAAGTTTCTCGACCGTAGGTATTTATTTCTTCTCCTAAAGGTTCTGCTTTATTCGCAAAACCGCCGCCTTTTTTTCTGCTTACGACATATAAATCAGTGTCGTTTGTTTTCTTTTTTCTGTTCGACACAAAATACAAGTCATCATTATTCGCGCTCAAAGCAGGATGTGCCGAAGAGGTTCCTTCGACATTTATCGGATAAGGAAGTTCCTTAACATCGCCCCATTTATTGTTTATTTTTTGAGCTTGAAAGATTTTCAGGTTAGAAATTGCTTTCTTATTTTTTGCTTTGTTTTTTATTTTGTCATAAACTACCAAGCGGGTAAAATACATCGTTAAACCATCATTTGTAATTACTGGTGTACTTTGATGGTATTTCGAATTAACATCTCCTGACAACTTCTTAGCATTATGCAAATTTCCGTCTTCGTCGATTTGCGCTGCATATAATTTAAGAAAAGCTTTTTCGCTCCAATTGTGTTTGCGTTTAAAAATACCAGAATCTTTGGCAGTAGCATAAATCACTTCTTTATACTTTGGCAGTTTTTCTGAAGATATGATTAGAAGATCAGTATTCTTAGAATCACTTTCCTTACTATTTACAATGAATTTTCCTTGGTTTTCTTTCTTTTTCTCCTGAATTAAAAACTCTCCTTTGGCTCCAAGTTTATTACCATCGTCACTTCGTCTTTTTTCAGCATTTTCTCTAATTATTCTATCTTTATCAGACTTTTCTGCTTGAACAATTTCAAGGTTTTGTTTAATTGCTTCTTCATTTGGAATTAATGCCGCTCCAAAGTCTGAAAATGGCGAATTTATTCCTGCTTCGCTCAAATTATCGTATCGATCTGATTGTGCTGCAATGGCTTTTAAATAAATAGCTGGATCCCATTTTTTTGCTTCATCTTCTTTTCCTGCTTTCTTATAATAGGCATTCATTACCGCCAATCCTTCTTTATGCTGCTCATTTGCTCTCAAACATACAGAATATCTATAATAATATTCTGGCGGAGCAGATGCAACATCTTCCATCATTTTGGTGTACCATTGCAATGCATTGTAATAATCTGCATTAAAAAAATAGGTATCTCCTAAACGAGCATATATTTCTTTAGAATCATATCCTTTACTCACTAATTGCTCGTATAGTTTTCCTGCTTTTACAAATGAAAAATTTTCGTATTCTGCATTTGCTTTTGCTAGCTTTTTATCTTGCGTTTGCTGTTTCTGCGAAAAACAAACTGTATTACTCAAACAAAAAAGCAACACAAATACTTTATGTATTTTTATTCTCATAATTAATTTTAATTAGTTTTGGTTAGAAAAATCTTGGCGACATCATTCTAGATTTTGAGCCGCCTAATACTTCAAATCTTAAAAAGATTTCATGTGATCCTGAATTATAATTTGCCAATTTGGTTGTTTCGGCATCATAGGAATATCCTATAAACCAAGAATCTGAAATCTGGAATCCTGCTAGTGCACTTAATGATGCACTCCAACGATAAGCAAGTCCTGCCGTAAATTTTTCATTGAATAAAAAGTTCGCAGAAATATCTGTTTGTAATGGAGCTCCTTGCACCGCTTTAGTTAATAAGGATGGCTTAAATTTTAGATTATAATCTAAATCAAAAACGTATCCTGCCATTAAATAATAATGCATACGCTCTTTTACAACAAAACTCTGCGATTCGTTTTTAGCAGATTTATCGTAATGACTGTTTTCTAACATATTAGGAATTGAAAGTCCTATGTATGATCTGTCTGAATGAAAATACACTCCTACTCCAACATTGGGAGAGAATTTATTATCGACGTTATTCTGAAATCTTGGGTCTGAAGGATCGTAAATATTCAATTTTGTAAAATCAACATCTAATAAGTTTGCTGTTCCTTTTAATCCAAATGATAATTTATAAAAGGGTGAGGTATCTATAGAATAGGAAAGATCTACTGAGATGTTGTTTTCTGTCATTGGCCCAATTCGATCATTGATTACTGATAATCCCAATCCCATATTCTCATTAATAGGTGAATTAACAGATAGTGTATTAGTAACTGGAGCGCCTTCCAATCCCGCCCATTGTGTTCTATGCAATCCAAAAACACTTATTGTACCTCTTGAACCTGCATAAGCAGGATTGATATTAATAGTGTTGTACATATATTGGGTATATTGAGCGTCTTGCTGCCCAAACATAAGGCTCGAATAACAACATAATATAGTTACTATAAATAAATTTATTTTTTTCATTTTACTCTTATTTTTAGAAATATGGGCAAAATTATAGCAACATAGTTTTTTGGTACTGCCACATAAATTCATAAAATCATCATGAAAAGGTTTACCGCATAAACAATTATAAACCAGACACATCAAAACGAAATGGAAGTTTCTATTGGGTTCGTTTTTATTCTAAAATCTAAGTGACTGTTTATTTTAAAATAAAAAACCCGATCACTTTACGCAATCGGGAAATCTAAAAAAAAAGCAATCAAATATATTACCATGTTTTACTTTTAAAAACAGAGCTGGGTATGTCTCCATAGTGTTTTTTATAAAGTGATGAAAAGTATGCTGTTTTATGATAGCCAAGTTCAAAAGCGATATCACTAATCGTTTTAAACTCGCCGCTTTTTAATAATTTATTTGCAAGCACTAATTTTTCTTTCTTGAAAAAAGATACGGCACTCATGCCAAATACATTTTCATATAAGATTCTGTATTTTGAAATAGACATATTAGCAATCTCCGAAAGAATCTTTACTCCAGGAAAAGGTGATAAAAGATTGGACATTAAAAAATCTTGTGTTTTCATTATTGCTTTTAAATCTTTTTCTAAAAACAATCCAGTATTAGACATATCAATTTTTAACCGTTCTAGAAAATAACCAAAAAGTTTAAACGCAGTACTTTTTAGCAAAAATTCATAATTTGAATCACTCATGCTTTGCTGCTTTAAATTATGAAGTTCTACTTTACTTCGGCTGTCTATATGTCCGTAGTAAAACATTTCTCTTTTTTTGTTATCAAAAATGTTCTTGAAATCTTTTTCTAAAACTGCACCGTGAAAATAATTTTTAATATATGTTTTTCGAATATACAATCGTAATGAATACGCTCTTTCTCCAACTTCTGAGACATAAGAACTTTGAAGATGACTGTCAATAATAGCAAAACCCAATTTTGATTTATATCCTGTATTATGTTTAACATTATCTATAAAATGTTTATTCAAATTGTCGCTCATATCATAATAAACAATCCAAAAATCTTCCTCAGAAGGCATTCTTGTCAAACGCATCGGCTCGTTTAATGTTAAATCAACAATAAGTACAGAAACATCTGTAGAAAGTTCAATGAAATACCCAAAACCATTTACCTTTTTCTTCGGAAAATGAATTATTTTATTGTCGATTATTTTACATCCTAAACCGTCAATAAAATCTTGCTTGCCTTTTAATGTTAACGATGCGGTATGTTTAAATTCTGGTATTGTTAAATCCATAATTTCTATTACAGTAAACTTTGATATTCTTTTGGAAAAACTCCATACATCTGATGAAATCGTTTTGACAAATAAGAAACATTTGCATAATTTAATTTATGCGCCACTTCATTAACGGTAAACTTTCCTGTTTCTAATAGTTCTTTGGCTTTATTCAATTTATTATTATAGAAATAGGTTCCAGGATTTACACCCGAGATTTTCACAAACAGCTTTTTATATTTTGAGGGAGACATTCCTATTTGCTCTGCCAGAAAATTAATCCCCGGAAAAGGTCCGTCGATATTATTTTGCATCAATGCTTTAGAAGCAATAATATTCTTTACATCAACATTAAATGTTTTTTCAATAATGCTCTTTTTAGTTTGAAGCTGTTTTAAATAACTAGCGGTTAATCCGTACACAAGTCCTTTAAAATATATTTCATACAAAGAATTGTCGTAGGCAATTTTTCTAAAATCATTAATTAAAATTAAACTTTCTGTATTCATTCGATCTAAACGAAATGTTGCATTTCTTTTATTATCAAGAATGTTGTCAATCACCGTCGATGCTGCTTTACTTATTTTAGAGAAATACTCCTTTATATTATCTTTATCAAACAAAATACAAATCACATATATTCGGGTTCCTTTTTGGACCGTATAATCAGTATCAACTTTAGAGTCAATAATAGATAAATTATGCTTTAATTTTCCAATCGAAGCTGCTTCTTCATTAAGCATAAAATCAACATCTGCATCAGTAAGGTAAAAATACAGCCCTATAAAATTGGTGTTTTTATTACGATATTTTAATCGCGTAGTTTCTTTATAAGTTGTATCGACCAGCATTGCTTTAATACCTTCTTCTATAGGCAGAATAAAATGTGTTCCTTGGTAAATTTCATTGTTTCCTTTAATGAAATTTCCTTCTATAGAACCTCCCATTGCTTTCGCAAGAACTTCTATCCAACTTTGCGATGTACTGTAATGATGTGTAATTGTTTTCAAAATAAAAACGAGACTTTAAATGTTTTCAAATGCTGCTGATTTATCCTCTTTATACTTAAAAGTAAATTCCAGATTCGAACATTCAAGTACGTAACTTCTGTTTTTCTTTAAAACAGAATCCTTGATAAACAGTGTTTCATAAACCCCAAAAGCTTCATGCTCTTTTGCAGACAAATCATCGTGACAAGTCCAGTTTTCTAATACATCCTTGTAAACCAAATGTCCATTAACCATGTATTGTTTATGATCTGTAAGTGGTATTATTTTTACGCTCATCTTTTAGATTTAAAAAGCAGCACAGCTTTTATCATAACTCTTTATAAAAACAGCACTTTCTTAAAATTGTTAAGTAACAGTTCTACTGAAAATAGATGGCAAAAATAATGTGACCTCAGCTTTTTGAACTACCACACATAATTATAAAATCAACATTATAAGCTACATATACTATATTCTTTGCTGTTTTTAAAGCAAAAAAAATCCCGATTACAGCCTGTAATCGGGAAAAAGTAAGGTTTAAAATATCTAGTTTTATGGCTCTATTTACGCACTGTATTAGGCAGCACTCCAAAGTAATCTCTATAAATAGAAGAGAAATAAGTGGTTTTATTATATCCTAACTCATAAGCAACATCGCTGATTAATTTAAAACTGCCGCTTTCTAATAGTTCTTTTGCGAGGAGCAGTTTTTCAATCTTAAAAAATAACGGCGGACTCATTCCAAATATACTGTTGTATAAAGCTCTATATTTTGTGGGCGACATATTGGCAATATTGGCTAGGAATTCGATCCCTGGAAACGGAATTAAAAGATTGGATAATAAATGCTGCTGACTTAACATAACTGCTTCAATATCTTTCTCTAAATGAGTTGCCATACCGGGCATTTTAGTGTTTAATCTTTCTATTAAATATCCAAGTAAATTGTATGCAGCTCCTTTTAGCAAAAATTCATAATTAGGATTATCAATTTCCCGCTGTTTTAAAGCATTTAATACTACTTTGCTTCTGCTGTCTATGTGACCGTAAAAGAACATTTTCTTTTTTTTATCATCAAAAACATCTTTAAAATCCTTTTCAAATTCGGTATCTTTAAAAAATGTTTTTAAATAAGATTTTCTAATAAACAATCTTAAGGTATAGAATCGTTCTCCCACTGTTGAGAGATAACTACTTTTGATTTTATTATCTACAATCGCGAAACTTAATTTGGATTTATATCCTATTTTATGATTTACATCGTCTATTACATGCTTACTAACACTGTCGCTCAAATCATAATAAACGATCCAGAAATCATCCTCAGAAGGTATACGTGTAAATCGAAGTGGTGTATTCATAATTGAATCGACAATAACCACTGAAAAATTTGGGTTAATTTCTAAGAAACAGCTTGAACCGCTTGCAACTTCTTCTGGGAAATACATGTTTTCATTAACAATTGTACATCCTAAATCATCAACAAATTTTTGCCGCCATTCAGGAGTTAAGTAATACGTATGCTTAAATTCTGGAAGTACTTCGCTCATAACCTTTTTTTACAATAAACTTTGATACTCTTTTGGGAAAACGCCATACTTGCTATTAAATCGTTTGGCAAAATAGGAAATATTAGCATAATTCAATTTATCAGAAACTTCACTTACAGTATATTGTCCCGTTTCTAATAACTCTTTGGCACGTTCTAACTTACTGTCCGAAAAAAAAGTTCCCGGACTGAATCCAGTAATTTTTGTAAACAGCTTTTTATATTTAGATGGTGACATATGTACTTGCTCAGCCAAAAATTCTATACCAGGAAAAATTTCTTCAATAATCTTTAGCAATAAAGCTTTTGAAGCAATAATGCCCTTTATGTCATCGCCTATTACTTTACTAATAATGATTTTTTTCTCTAATAATTGCTCTAGATAATCGCCAATTAAATTATAAACAAGTCCTCTAAAATAAAACTCAAATAAGAAGTTGTCATAGGGTATTTTTCTAAAATCATTTAATAAAATAGAACTCTCAGTACTCATTCTTCCCATACTGATAATTGTATTTTTTTTGGTATTAAAAATATCTTTAGTTACCAATCTAAGTTTTGGCATCTTATCCATATATTCTTTTAATGCCGTTTTATCGATAAAAACACAGATAACATATGTTCTCGTTCCCTCGTTTACCACATAATCTGTTTCTAAAGAACTATCCATTATCGCCAAATTATAATCAAATTTACCTACTACAGAAGTTTCATCATCTGCAATAAAATCGATATTATAATTAGTCATATAAAAATTCAAGCCTACAAATCTTTTTAAATCATTTTTATACTTTACTAATACCTGTTCCTTATATGTAGTATCAATGAGCATTGCCGAAATTCTTTCCTCTAATATTAAAACGAAATGTGTACCGGTATAGGTTTCATTATCTCCTTTTATAAAGTCCCCATGAACAGTTCCTCCCATGGCTTCTGCTACTACATCAATCCATTTGGTATCAAGAGAGTACACGTGTTGAATAACTTTCATAGTAAAAAGATTTACTATAAAATTAATAAATTATCAATAAAAAAACCAGTAAATTAACTTCACTGGTTTTCTAAATATTCTTTGTAAATCTTTAATCTATTTTAAGATGATTTTGCTGCATTAGTTTATTTTGTAATTCCAAACATCATAACTAATCTATCATTAAGATAAAAGTTCAAAGTTTGATCTGCTACATCAAAACGCAGGTCTTTACTGTTTAGGTAAGATAGTATTTTTTGTTCTGTTTTATTGCCTTCTTCACCAATACAAGCCATTGCTGTAACGGCAACATTATTAAAAGAAATACGATCGTCATTACTTTCATAAGTTCCAGCGAAATTATTACAGCCTGTATTTCCACTTACTTTCTTTTCAGCTGGATTAAATTTAATAGAAGCTTTACCGTAATCCTGTCCAACATTTTCAAGTGCGATTAGTTTCCAATTGTTTTTACCAATAAAACTCCAAAGTTCGTTTTGAGTTGGAATAGAAAATTCCATAACAATCTTATTCTTTGAATTTTTGAACTGTACTTTATTGTTTTTCTTTACAATTTTGAACTTTTTATTTGTTATCGCCGCACTAAAATCTTGTTCTAATTTCATGCTTTCAGGATCACAAGCCATTAAAGTTCCAACAGGAGCAGCTGTTTTGATCTGATTTTTTGAAGAAAGCTTTGTATACTTTACATTGAAGTTATTACATCCATTTTTACCGCTGATTGTACCAGTTTCATTATTGATGGTAATAAATGCTTTTCCGTTGTTTATCTTTTTACCATTCAACTGCGTTAAAATCATTTTGGTATCATAAATTCCTTTTTCCTTGTTTACAGGAGTTTTCGAAATAATCTTTTCTAATTTATAAAGGTATGAAGAAGCATCAGCAGGAATAGGTTCTTGCCTTTTTGTTCTTTTTACCAATAACTCATATCGATTTCCTTTTTCAAAATTAAAACCTTCAATATGATTATAAAAAAGCTGCCATTCTTTATCATTGTCATATCTTACCTGAAGACATTCCATAGGACCAACACCTTGACATGGCACTTTACTTTCTTTCACAAACATTTTTAAACTTTCCTGACCATATGTAAATGTTGATAATAATACTACCACAAAAACATACATACTTTTTAATCTTTTCATTGTTTTAATTTTTAGAATACTGATTATGCATTCTGATTATTCATGTTTTTTCTGCAGGCATGAATTGTGCCATTTTAAAATATAGAATGCTTTTAACTTTTTTTTATCACCAATTAATCCCTCTTTTTCTTTAACAATCAAACTACTACATACTGATAATCAACCCATTTAATCAATTAGAACAATAATCTTACGTTTTATTTTATTTAAGATTATTATAATAGTATTTTTATTCTTCTTTTGGCCTAAAACTGCCATCGTCTGGATATTTGAGACTGTCTTTTATTTCTTCGACACGTTTAGGATCAAATTTAGGCAGCTGTAATTCATTATTCTCTTTCCATTTTTTAACGGTTTCCGAAATTGCTGCAGCCTTTTCGCTTGACATCGGTGTATCGCGAGCCATATAAAGTGTTTGCGATGGATAAGCCAAAGATGTTCCGCTTTGTTCTATTATATCCATCATTCGTAATAATATATCTTCCTGCACTTCCTGCGATATTTCAAAAGTTACGGCTTCTATGTATGCGGTAATCTCAACTT
Organism: Flavobacterium plurextorum; assembly: GCF_002217395.1. Lineage (GTDB taxonomy): Bacteria > Bacteroidota > Bacteroidia > Flavobacteriales > Flavobacteriaceae > Flavobacterium > Flavobacterium plurextorum. The sequence goes on from NZ_MUHD01000001.1 coordinate 56,175, forward strand.
TCAAAGCGTCAGCAGTAATACCTGTAAAGCGTACGATAGGCGGAGAATTTAGCACCGCAGGATGAGCATACAATAAAGATCTAAGTTCTACCAATAAATATCGCATTTGATCAGGCGTTGTTTCCATTCTAAAAGTAAATATCGGATTGAAGATAAAACGATCACGATGAGCATAATTTTCTATTTTACTCGCTGATAACTGCCCGTTTGGAATCGTTACAATTGTACGTGCAGAAGTACGAAGCGTAGTCGAACGCATTCCGATTGATTCTACAGTGCCTTTAATATCATCAACTCGGCAATAATCTCCAACTCTCAATGGCTGATCTGCAATAAGGCTGACACTGCCTACAAAATTTTCTATTGTTTTTTGCGCTCCTAATGCCAACGCGATACCTCCAATTCCTAATGCTGCAAGTCCAGCGGTAACATCTACGCCAATAATACCAAGTATTGCAATAATACCAATTATAACGATGGCTACTTTTGTGGTACGACTTAAAAACAAAACAGCAGAAACGGCAGAAATACGACCGCTTCTATTCATTCTGCTGCGTGTATACATACTCACAAAGTCAGTCATTCTCCAAAGCAAAATCAAGAAAGCTAGAATTCCAATTGTCAATATAATAATACTAAAGCGCTGACGAACTACTATAGAAATTCCCATGCGCTGTGTAAATGCGACAAATAAAATCACCGTAAGATACATATGTATTGGCAGTGAAAAAGCTTCTATAACGGCGTCGCCCTTCTCGCTTGCAGCTTTTTTCCAAAATTTTTGCACTAGAAAACCAATTACAAAAACCAGCAGCCTGGCAAGCAAATAACATACTAAAGTCATGATTACCACAACCGCCCAATGACCAACGGGAACATTTCCTAGTTTTCGCTCTTTTAAAACATCAGGTAATACCCTGTCTAAAAAAGTTTTTTCTCCAGAAATATCAGCTGAAGCAATTGCTTCAACCGTTTCTGCAGAAAAAAGCCATAATGACGGCTGACTGTCATCGGATTGGTTTTCTAAATAAAGCTGTATTGCTGTTCTGTCTGTAGATATACTTCCCACGAGATCAACACCAGTTGCCAAATCATCGTCTATACGTCCAATTTCTTTACTGCTGATGATTGAAGATGGCGAGAAAGTTCCACCCTGATCTAACAACTGCTGGAAAGTTTTTGCTATACGTATTCTTTCGGCAGTTTTGCGATAGGAACGTTTACTTAGCACCAAATATTGACTGGCACGTAAATAATTTTGATCACCAAGAGCCTTAATAAATCCGTTAACAGTTCCTTGCGGCGTCCTTCTTCCAAGTGAATCTTCTGGAATTTTCGCTGGTTCTTCAGTTGCTGCTTTGCTCGTACCTAACAACTGGGCTGTTCCAGTATTTGGTTTTAACAATACTATCAGAAACAACAACGAATAAGACAGTAAACGCTTTACATTTATAATCATGCTCTTATTTATTTTACCGATTTAAAATACTAAAAATAAGAAATATAGCAGATAAAAGGAATCTTTTTGATAAGAAAAAAGAAAACTGTCTTGTAATAGTAAAGGCTTAGAAATAAATAAAATTCAAATTAAGCCCTTTGAATACGGTATCAAAATCATGATATACAAGACTGTAAATATTTAAAACATACCCTATTCGTAGATTTTAAAGCCAAAAAAAAGTCCTAATTCTCATTAGGACTTTTACAAATTGATCACATTGGATCAGGATAGTGATCTATTTGATTTTTTTTTCAATAGAAAGTAATATCCTATTGAATTGTAATTATTCTCAACACGCAGAAACATAGCTTTTGCAACCAAAAACTAGACGTTTTACTTTTCCTAAATTCGCATAACTCCTCTATGTGAAAGGAACATATTTCTTTTTTGTTCACTTTTTAATCTAATACCTATGTTTCTATGTGTTAATTATTTTTTCATTACACTAAAATGTGAACACTCTTTTTAGAGTCTCGTTTATTTTGCATCAAACCATAATTTTGTTGTAAGCAAATCTTTTCCTTGAGCAGAAACTGCTGTTTGATAATTAGATCCGTTCAAAGACTGCTCTGTTCCTGGATAGAAGAAACGAGACGGAATTTGTCCATCCAAAACTGTAGATGGTCCCGCTTTCAACACAGGATAATCTAGTCTTCTCCATTCTGTAAAAGCATCAAGACCTTGTCCGTAAAATGCAATCCATTTTTGCGTGCCTATCGATTTAGCATAATTCGAAGCATCATACTTTACAGACGCCTGATTAAGATAATTAGAAATAGCAGTCGCATCTGTAATTCCAAATTGATTAAACGACGCGGTAATTGCATTTTTATAAAGCTGCTCTGCGTCTCCCGAAATGTAACCGCGCGCTGCTGCTTCTGCAAGATTAAATAATACTTCTGAATAAGAAACAATTACAGCTGGCGATGATGAAGTCAGGAAATAAGTTCCCGGCTTTGATGTCTTCGCAAAACCTTGAGAATTGGCATCACTATTCGTTAATCCATTACCTGCTCCCACATATTTAACTACACTTTTATCGCTTGGCAATTGTGCATAAACAGGTAAACGCGGATCAGATAACTCTGTTAATTTATCAACCAATGTTTTCGAAACACGAAAATCATCACGCGTTTCAAACCAAGCTGAAGCAGGATTCTGCTGAGGCGAACTCGTATAGGTAAATTTAAAAGTATCGTTATTGCTGCTCAATACTCCTGCAGCATCTGTAGTTGCATCAATCGCAGCCTGTTTAGCCAAAGCTGGTTCTTTATCTGAAATTCTCAATGCAATACGCAAACGAAGCGAATTTACCAGTTTTTTCCATTTTGTAATATCTCCTTTGTAAGCCAAATCGCCAGTCACAGTACCGTTTGTTGTACTTAAAAATGACTGAGCTTGTTTTAAGTCTTCAAGCAATCCTGTATACACTTCTTTTTGTGTGTTATAAGCAGGCGTTACTTTTAAACCTGCTTCTTTGTAAGGAATACTTCCATAAGCATCTGTCAATAATAAAAATGTCCATGAACGCAGGGTTAATGCAATCCCTTTATAATTGGAATTTGCCTGTTGATCAGAAAACTTCAAAATCGTATTCAAATCTGTAATCAAAGTGGCATAACCCGTATTCCATAAAGAAGTAAAAGAAGTATTAGACACATCGTATCTGTCTGGCTCAGTATATTGAATTTTAGCCCAATGCTGCACAAATAACAAAGACGAATTAAAGTTTGTATTATCTCCCCAATACAAGTCAGCTCCTTGTTTTAATGTTCCAGTTAACAAATAAGGTGCTAAAGGAGTTTCGGTCGCATTTGGATTTTTATTAATATCATCCAAAGTATCGCTGCAAGACACGAACGTCAATGCAAATAGCGTTATATATGATAGTTTTTTAAGCATGATTTCGTGTTTTTAAAATTTAAGATTAACATTAAGACTGTAACTTCTTGTTGTTGGTAAAGCTAAACTCTCCAACCCTTGAGCATTTCCAGTATTGAAAGCTGTTTCAGGATCAATATTTGGCGCATCTTTATAGATAAAGAATAGATTACGACCTACAGCAGTTATACTTGCAGCTTCTAATCCCAGCTTCTTAACGAATGATTTATTTAAATTGTAAGCTAGTTTTACTTCTCTTAATTTTACAAAAGTTGAGCTGTAGACATAGGCTTCACTAATATTGTATGATGCTTTATAGTATTCCTGTGCACTAATCACTTGATTGTTTGCAGTTCCATCAGCATACACTCCCTTAAAGATCATTCCGTCATCATATACCGTTACTCCGCTTGGAGCAGTTCCGCCAGCTACTAATGTTTTCGGATTTGCAGTGTTATTACTTGGATAATAGTAACTTAATCCGCCATTTGCAGCATCACGACCCGGAAGAGTTTGTGCTAATACACCTGTATAATTACCCGTTCTATTAGTTCCTGAAAAAAGCTCTCCGCCTACACTCGCGTCAACAAGAAATGAAAGTTCGATATTCTTGTAAGTCAATGTATTTGTCACACCTGCAAGATAATCTGGAGTATAATGTCCTAGTACTTTCTTTTGCGGATCAGCTTTTGGTAATCCGTTTGCTCCTACTACAATATTTCCACTTGCATCACGCTGATATGCTGTACCGTAAAGTGCTCCATAAGCCTGCCCAACAGATGCTAATACATCAACACCTCCAGAACTTCCAATGGTATAATTTTGAATTTGTTTGTCATAATCAAGAATTTCAACTTTGCTGATATTCTTAGAATAATTCACACCAACATTCCATTTAAAATCTTGCGTTTGAATAGGAGTTCCGTCCAATTGAATTTCTATACCACGGTTGTTTATTTTTCCTGCATTGATTAATTGCGAATTATAACCGCTTGAAGCTGTAGTTTTTATTTCTAAAATTTGGTCAAAACTATTCGTATTATAATAAGCAGCATCAAAATGCAATCTGTTTTTCCAGAACGAAGCTTCTACACCAACTTCAGTTGAACGAGTTGTTTCTGGTTTCAAATTCTCATTCAGTTTTTTCTGTGAAGATGTCTGAATAGGATTTCCGTCGAATGCAGTTTGGAAATTATAAACTGTAGACAATTGATACGGATCTGCATCATTACCAACTTCAGACCAGCCTCCGCGTAGTTTTAAGAAATCAAGCGTATTGCTTTTCAAATTCAAAGCTTCAGACAACACTAAACTACCATTGATAGACGGGTAAAAATACGAACGGTTGCTGCTCGGTAATGTTGATGACCAATCATTACGAGCCGTAACATTTACAAAAGCATAATTTTTATATCCAAATTGTGCCGAAGCATATGCACTATACACTCTTAATTTTGATAATGTATTGTATGACGTTAATGGGTCTCTTGAATTGTTTAATGTATATAAATCAGGAACCGCTAAACGTGGTGCTTTTTGATAATTGTTTGCATCACTGTGATTACGAATATTGAAACCGGCAAGAGCATCCAAACTAAAATCATCGCTTAGTTTTTTAGTATATGTAAAAATACCTTCCGTATTGCTTTCGCTTACTGTGTAAGCATCTTCGGCATACGATCCAAAAGGAGTTCCATTTGTACCATATTTAATTTGGTATTTTCTGCGATCGTTATAATAATCAACTCCTGTGCGGAATTTAAAATTAAGTCCGTCTGCCAGTTTTGCATCCAAATGGATATCTCCTATTAAACGATTACGCTGTTGACTAGTTGTATTGTAATAAGCATTCCAGTATGGATTACTATAGTAACTGTTATTCCAATTTACGTCTCTATTATTTCTAAGCTGATTAATATCAACCTGACGACCGAACCAAAGAAACTGCAGCATTACACCAGCAGCACGTGCTCCCATTGGACCACCTGGTAAAGCAGGAGCATCTGTAACAATATAATTTCCTGTTACTCCTACTTTTACATTTTTAGATATTTGATAATTAGTGTTAATCGTAAAGTTCGTTTTATTTACTTCACTATTTGGCACCGTACCATTTTGTTTTTGATTGTTTATTCCTAAACGGAAATCCGATTTATCATCTGATCTGGCAACAGAAATACTATTATCAAAAGTAAGTCCTGTATTAAAAAAGTCTCTCACATTATCCGGATTAGCGACAAAAGGAACTGCCTGACCATTAGAGTAAAATTGAGGAATAAGACGTCCGTCTAATTTAGGTCCCCAGCTTTCATCAACACCATCGTTAATTCCGCCTCCTTTACCATCTACGTAACTAAATTTTCCGTTTGAACCTTGTCCGAATGAATTTTGAAAACTAGGTAAAGTAGCAACTTGTGAAATTGTTATACCCGAGCTAACACTTATCCCAAGTCCTTTTTGACTTTTTCCAGATTTTGTAGTAATAAGAACAACACCATGTGCTGCACGAGATCCATAAAGCGCTGCCGCGTTAGGTCCTTTCAATACCGTCAATGTTTCAATATCCTGAGGGTTTAAATCTGAAATTGCATTTTTAAAATCACGAGTTGCACCTCCAGAATTTAACTGTGAGTTATCTACAGGAACGCCATCTACAACAAATAACGGCTGATTATTTCCTGCGATAGAAGTTTCTCCACGAATAATAATACGTGAAGATCCCATATCTCCTTGTGAATTTGTAATACGAACACCTGCCAATTTTCCAGCAAGACTGTTCAAAAAGTTTGTTTCTTTTGTATCTGCTATATCCTTGTTCTTAAGTGACTGCGTAGTATATCCTAAAGATTTCTTTTCTTTTGTAATTCCTAGTGCCGTAACCACAACTTCTGACAGTACATTTTGCTCTTCGGTAAGATCAATAATAACTGAATTTTGATTAACTACAACTTCCCTTTTTTTATAACCCAAATAGCTAACTACTAAAGTATAAGGAAATTTTTGTCCTGTTTGGAAGAAGAATCTTCCATCTAAATCTGTTACAACGCCATGCGTAGTGCCTTTTATGTTTATTGAAGCGCCAATAACCGGCTCTTTTGTAATGGCATCTATTACTGTTCCTTCAAGTTTAGATTGGATCAGAGGTTTTGTCTCTTGTGCATTAATCCCTATGGAAATCAACAAAATACACAACCATGTATATCTATTTAATATTTTTTTCATTACTTTGTTTTAGTTTAATAAATAAGGTGAGCCGAAAACGGATTTACTCCATTATCGCTTTCCTTTTAAGAGATGAACAATTTCTTTAAGCTTCGCCATTTCTGCTGCAACAGAAATGGTTTTTTATTTGCTGCACATTCGCTTTTTCATTTTTTTTATTTTGGATTACTATTATTTGAACTGATTTCACAAGAACTCGGCCCTAAAACTAAGGCTGTATCTTGATTAAAAAATTGGTATGAATTTGAGATTGAAGAATTGTTAATCGTGATAACCTTAAAACAGAAACTGTTTATTGGTTCTCCTCATATTCAAAAATGAAATATATTTGATAATCTTTAATCTTTGGGTGCCTCTTGCATTTTAAACTCTACTAATTTGATAGAACAAAAGTATATTTTAAAATAGTAAACCCAAAATTTTAATTGCTTTTTTTACAAAAGAAATGTTAACTCTATTGAATAAGAATATTTAACTCACTAAACACAAGTAATTTAAGGTGTTTCATATTTTCTTATTGAGTGTAAGATTTTTTTTAAACCAACAGTCTAAAATTAGAAATAGCAGTAGGTTTTAAAGGAATTATCAAAATAATAAAACGTATTAAAACAAAAAAACCTCCAAAATGATCATTTTGGAGATTCAGTATTTCTAAAATTTTAATTAGGAGTTATGACTTAGCAAACAAGAATAAGATAAAACTCATTAGAAGGAATCTAAAATCAAGATCAAAAAAATCAGGCAAAAAAAAAAATCCAAATCCCAATTTTACATTGGAATTTGGATTTTATATTGATCTTTTATAAGTCTTAGTCTAAAACAAAACTCACGCTGACATTTGCTGTAACTTCGATTTCTCCAATTGCTAAAGTTTCATTTGAAGCACCTGCAGAATCCATTGCTTCTGCTGATTTCATTGCTGCATACATTGGTCTTGGGTAATACACCTGAGAGTTATCAGAAATTGTAAAAGCTTTACCCACTTTTTGTCCTAAAACAGAAACATAATCTTCTGCTTTTGCTTTAGCATCTTTCATCGCAAGTTTACGAGCTTCTGATTGAAGTTGTACTAATTTAGAAGTTTCAAAAGAAACTTTGTCTAAACGATTAATTCCCTGCTGCACTAAACCTTCCATTAATTCATCATATTTTGATAAATCTTTCAATACAATTTCAACAGTTTGTGTTGCATTATAACTAGTTTTCTTTTTCTCGTAGTCGTATTGCGGATTTAACGCCACTTGTTTTGTTTTGAAATCAGCTGTTGGCACATTCATTTTTTTGATGAATTTTAAAACAGCATCCATTTTTTCGTCATTTTGCTTTTTAACATCTTTAGCATTATTCCCTTTTGTTTCAACAGTAGCTGAAATACAAACCTGATCAGGGGCTACTTTTACTTTTCCTTCACCGTTTACATTGATTTGAGGAATTTGCTTTGTTTCTTGAGCGTAAGACATAGTCATAAACATGATTGTTAAAAATAATACTACTTTCTTCATTTTTGTTATATTTAAGTTATTTGAAATTGATCTTTCAAAAGTTGTGCCAGTCCTTACAGCTTGCCCATTTTTGCCATACCAAAAAGTATCAAAATAGGAATTGCCAACAAAATAACCATTAAACTATGATCTACAATTAATGAAGGTTCTTTTATCAATGTAATTACATAACCGCCTATGGCACCGCCAAAATGCGCCGTATGTCCAATATTGTCATTTTTGGCACGCATTCCATAAATCGAATACAATAAATATAAAATTCCAAAAAGATACGCCGGCATTGGAATAACAAAAAATATTCCGAGCATCATATCTGGCTGCAATAAAATAGCCGAATACAAAACGCCAGTAACCGCACCCGAAGCTCCTACTGCGCGATAATTATAATCGTTTTTATGAAACAGCATCGTAAGCAGACTGCCAAAAATCAAACTTCCAAAATAAACTAAAACAAAAGAAAATGTTCCAAGCCATTGCAAAACAACCGGCGCAAAAAACCAAAGTGTAAGCATATTAAAAATTAAATGCATCATATCGACATGCAAAAAACCAGATGACAACATTCGTATCTGTTCTCCAGCTCTAATACTTCCTACATGAAATTCGTATTTTCTAAAAAAAGAAAGGTCATTAAATCCTTTATAGCTAATTAGTACATTCGCTACAATAATTCCAATCAAAATGGTATTCATAAACAATATTTAATATGAAATGTAAATATAGTCATTCTCAGAGATAACTCCGTCACAAACCAAAATATCGATGGTTATTCATTTTTAAATTATATTTGTAAAAAAATATTACATGCAATTTATCGTTTATATACTGGCCTATCCTTTACTTTGGCTTATCTCTATACTTCCTTTTCGACTATTTTATTTACTATCAGATTGTATCTTCTTTTTGATATACTATGTTGTAGGTTACAGACGAAAAGTGGTCAAAGCGAATTTAGCGCTTACTTTACCGCATTTGAGCGATGAAGAACGAAAAAAAATCGAGAAAAAATTCTATCAACATATGTGTGATATGTTTCTCGAGATGATTAAAACAATGAGTATTTCAGCTGATGAAATGGAAAAAAGATTTACGGTAACTAATCTTGATCTCGTTCATGAATATGCTGAAAGAGGGAAAAGTGTTATTTTGGTAGCTTCACATTATGCCAGCTACGAATGGCTTTTAACTATTAATCGTAAAATTGCTTTTCAGGGAGTTGCCGTTTATAAAAAAGTTGCCAATCCTTATTTTGATAAATTGGTGCGAAAAATACGTTCTAAATACGATACAGAATTAGTTGAAACCAAAAAGGCAATTCCAACGATGGCACAAAATCAACGTGACGGAATTTTAAGCATGTACGGTTTAGCAAGTGATCAATCGCCAAAATTGGATCGTATTTTTCATTCCATGAAATTTATGGGAATTGAAGTTCCTGTACATACCGGCGCCGAAATGCTGGCTAAAAAATATGATTTAAGTGTGATTTTTGTAAAAGTAAATAAAATAGCAAGAGGCTATTATGAAGCTACTTTTGTATCACTTGCTGATAATCCAAACGACTATGAAAATTTTGAAATAACTGAAAAGTATTTGAAAGAAGTTGAAAAACAAATATATGAAGCTCCTGAATATTATTTATGGACGCATAAAAGATGGAAACACAGAATTGAGAAATAATTCTAAATACATCTCAAATTAAAGCATAAAAAAACACCTCTTTCTAAATAAATGAAAGAGGTGTTTTTTTTTATACTCCGAAATTAAATTCCAGCGATTTCTTTTATTTCATCAATAATTCGAAGAGCTAAAACATCAGCTTCTTTTTGTGAAGGCGCTTCAGTATAAATTCGGATAATTGGTTCTGTATTCGATTTTCTTAAATGTACCCATTCCGTTGCAAAATCAATCTTTACACCGTCGATTGTAGAAATATCTTCGTTTTTATATTTCTCAGTCATAGCAGTCAAAATCGCATCAACATCAATCTGCGGTGTCAATTCAATTTTGTTTTTACTCATATAATACTCCGGATAAGAAGCTCTCAATGCCGAAACAGATATCTTTTTGTTTGCCAAATGAGTTAAAAACAAAGCAACTCCAACCAAACTATCTCTTCCGTAATGCAATTCAGGATAAATAATTCCGCCATTACCTTCACCGCCAATAATTGCGTTATTTTTTTTCATTAATTCAACCACATTCACTTCACCTACAGCACTTGCTTCATAGTTTCCATTATGTGCTTTTGTCACATCGCGTAAAGCACGAGACGATGACATATTCGAAACTGTATTTCCAGGAGTTTTACTCAAAACATAATCAGCACAAGCGACCAAAGTATATTCTTCACCAAACATTTCACCATCTTCACTGATAAAAGCCAAACGATCAACATCCGGATCAACTACAACACCTAAATGCGCTTTTTCTTTCACCACTAATTCTGAAATATCAGTCAAGTGTTCTTTTAAAGGCTCAGGATTATGAGGAAAATGTCCGTTTGGTTCACAGTATAATTTTACTACTTCCACTCCCATTAATTCTAATAGTTTTGGAATAATAATTCCTCCAGATGAATTTACTCCATCGACAACTACTTTAAATTTTGCCGCTTTTACAGCTTCAACATCAACCAAAGGCAAATTTAAAACCTCGTCGATATGAATATCCATGTAAGCATCATTTGGTGTAATCTCGCCTAAATTATCAACATCCGAAAAATCGAAAGCTTCAGCTTCAGCAATTTCAAGAATTTTTGCTCCTTCTGCTCCGCTTAAAAACTCACCTTTTTCATTCAATAATTTTAAAGCATTCCATTGTTTTGGATTATGAGAAGCCGTTAAAATAATTCCGCCGTCTGCCTTTTCAAGCGGAACAGCTACTTCAACAGTTGGTGTAGTCGAAAGACCAAGATCGATCACATTAATTCCTAAACCGATTAAAGTATTTACAACAAGATTATGAATCATTGGTCCAGAAATTCTGGCATCGCGACCAATTACAACAGTTAATTTTTCTTTTGAAGTATTGTTTTTTAGAAAAGTACCGTAAGCCGATGCAAATTTTACTGCATCAACAGGAGTCAGGTTATCTCCTACTTTTCCTCCAATTGTTCCTCGTATTCCTGAAATTGATTTTATTAAAGTCATTTTTCTGCGTTATGGTTATTTTATTACAAATATAGAAAAGTTACTAAGGTTCTAAGTTGCCAATATGCTAAGATTTTTTAAATACTATAAAATTTTAGTAAAATAACATCTCAAATTAATAAGCGCAGCTAATGTCGCAGGCTCTTAAGAAGCCAAGGTTTCTAAAGTGATATAACCTTATCATAAAATGTCGGACAATTTTATAACAAAATCATTTAAAAAAGTTTTTATACTTTTACAAGAGCGAACTTAGCGCCTTAGAACCTTAGCACCTCACAAAAAATGAACTTCCTAGCCCACATATATCTTTCTGGCGAAAATGATTTAATCAAAATTGGCAATTTTATGGCCGATGGCATTCGTGGGAAACAATTTGAGCATTTTCCTGAAGATGTGCAAAAAGGAATTCTTCTGCATAGATTTATCGATACTTATACAGATTCTCATGATACATTCAGGCAAAGCACCAAAAGACTGCATGAAAAGTACCATCATTATTCGGGAGTAATTGTTGATATTGTATATGATCATTTTTTAGCTAAAAATTGGAGCAATTATTCAGATGAAAAACTGGAAGATTTTACCAATAGATTTTACAACTCACTTCATACCAACTACGACATTCTAACTGAAAAAACACAGGGTTTAATGCCTTATATGATTGAGAGAAATTGGCTTTTAAGCTATAAAACCGTCGACGGCATTCATCAGATTTTAACTCAAATGGATCGAAGATCAAAAAATGTGTCTAAAATGCAGTTTGCAAGTGAAGAATTAGTAGAATTTTATACCGAATTTGAACAGGAATTCACTAGTTTTTTTGAAGAGATTCAGCAGCAGGCAAAACAAAAATTACTTTCATTATAAAATCAAATTGATCTTATAAAACTCTTATTAAATCATGAAAAAAATCACCTTTATACTCTATTTCATTTCTATTTGCAGTTTTGCGCAAACTTCAAAACAAACGGGATTAGTCGTTTCAAAAGCTATGGTAGTTTCTGCTCGCGAAGAAGCTTCAAAAATAGGCGCAGCAATTATGAAAAAAGGAGGAAACGCTTTTGATGCTATGGCCGCAACTGAACTTGCGCTGGCAGTTGCATATCCGTATGCTGGAAATATTGGCGGAGGAGGTTTTATGGTTTATCGCAAAGCAAATGGTGAAGTTGGAAGCTTGGATTATCGCGAAAAAGCACCTCTCGCTGCAACAAAAGATATGTTTCTAGACAAAGATGGAAATGTTATAAAAGGCAAAAGTACCGAAACTGCTTTAGCAATTGGTGTACCAGGAACTATAGCCGGAGTATTTGCTGTACATAAAAAACTAGGTTCTCTGCCTATATCTGAAATTTTAAAGCCAGTAATTGCTTTAGCAGAAAAAGGTGTCATAGTAACTCAAAAACAACAAAAACAGCTTGAAGCTTATCATGATGCCATTGTAAAAGCAAATGGACCAAATACGCTTATGGCGAAAGAATTTAAAGAAAAAGATACCATCAAATATCCTGCACTTGCAAATACGCTGAAACGAATTTTGAAAAATGGAAAAGACGAGTTCTATAAAGGAAAAACGGCCCAAATATTAGTAGATTATATTCAGAAAAACGGCGGTATTATCACACTTAAAGATTTAGCAAGTTATGAAGCGAAATGGAGAAAGCCATTGCAATTTAATTATAAGGAATTAAAAATTACTTCAATGTCACCGCCAAGCAGCGGCGGAATTTGTCTGGCACAAATTATGAAAATGATTGCTCCTTATGACTTGTCAAAAATGGGACACAATTCTGAGAAGGCCATTCAGGTAATTGTAGAAGCCGAAAGAAGAGCTTATGCTGATAGAAGTCAATTTTTAGGAGATCCTGATTTTGTAAAAATACCTGTTAAGGAACTTTTAGCTGATTCGTATTTAAAAGAGCGTATGTCGACTTTTAGTTTTGACAAAGCTAGTTTATCATCAGAAATAAGAGAAGGAGAAATTAAGTACAGCGAAAGCACCGAAACGACACATTACTCTATTGTAGATCAATTTGGGAATGCTGTTGCTGCAACCACAACTATAAACGATGGCTTTGGATCAAAATACTATTGCGACGAATTAGGCTTTTTCTTAAATAATGAAATGGATGATTTTAGTGCAAAACCTGGATCACCAAATATGTTTGGATTAGTTGGAAATGATGCCAATAGTATTGCACCGCAAAAACGAATGCTGAGTTCAATGACTCCAACCATTGTTGAGAAAAACGGAAAATTATTTATGGTTGTAGGAACGCCCGGCGGTTCTACTATTATAACTTCTGTATTGCAAACTATTCTAAATGTTTACGAGTTTGGTTTGGGTATGCAAGAGGCTGTAAATGCACCACGTTTTCATCATCAATGGCTTCCAGATATTGTTACTTTTGAGCCTCACACTTTCAGCACAAAAGCATTCGAAAACTTAACTGCTAAAGGTTATCTGATTAATGAAAAAACAACTCCTGTAATTGGCAAAGTTGATGCTATTTTGGTTTTACCAAATAAAAAACTTGAAGGAGGCGCAGATTTTAGAGGAGATGATAAAGCCGCTGGTTTTTAGCCTGAAAAAGATTTAAGCAGAAAGATTATGCAAATTTGAATGTTTAAAACTAAATTTGCACCTCACCTGAAATTTTAAAAAAAATAATGATAAAAAGACTTTTTCGAAGACTAGAAAGTATAATTGCTTTGTCGCAATCTGTTATGACACCAAAGCAGTTCATTTTTTTATCAAGTGTTTTGGTAGGTATTTCATGTGCATTTGCTGTAATTGTTTTAAAAACATTTGCCCATAGTGTCTTTTCGTTTGCGACATACATCAACGGAACTTTAAAACTTAGTTTCATCAATAGTATACTACCTATAATTGGTATTTTGCTGACCGTTTTTGTAATCAACAAAGTTCTAAATGGAACAATCCAAAAAGGAACATCACAAATTTTATATGCGGTTGCCAAAAAAGCAAGTATTATTCCGAAAAAACAAATGTATGCCCAAATTATTACCAGCTCGTTAACAGTTGGTTTAGGAGGTTCTGCGGGTTTAGAAAGCCCTATTGTTGTAACTGGTGCTGCTTTTGGTTCTAATTATGCTCAAAATTACAAGTTAGCTTACAAAGACCGAACTTTACTAATTGGCTGTGGTGTTGCGGCGGGAATTGCGGCCGCATTTAACGCACCAATTGCCGGAGTTCTTTTTGCTATTGAAGTTTTATTAGTAGATGTAAGTATTTCTGCCTTTACTCCTATTATGATTTCTGCGGCTACTGGAGCCTTAGTTTCTGCAATTGTATTAGATGAAAGCATTTTACTATCTTTTAAAAAACAAGAAACATTCGACTTTCACAATATTCCTTTTTATATCATTTTGGGATTATTAACAGGTTTTATGGCTGTTTATTATTCTCGAAATTTTCAAAAAATAGAACATTATTTTGCCGAACTAAAAATTGGACCGTACAAAAAAGCCTTAATAGGTTCTTCTATCTTAGCACTTTTAATCTTTATTTTCCCAACTCTGTTTGGTGAAGGTTATGAAAGCATCAAGACTTTATCGGAAACCGATCCAGGAAAACTGTTAGACAATACTTTGTTTGAGAGTTTTAGAAACAATCAATGGGTTTTTCTTTTGTTTGTAGGCTGCACTATGATGGTAAAAGTATTCGCTTCTGGACTTACAATTGGAAGCGGCGGTAATGGAGGAAACTTTGCACCTTCATTATTCTTAGGCTCTTATTTAGGATATTTCTTTTCAAAATTTATAAGTTTAATCGGTTTATCACATTTACCAATCAGCAACTTTACAATGGTTGGAATGGCTGGTATTTTGAGCGGTTTATTTCATGCACCATTAACTGCAATCTTTTTGATTGCCGAAATAACTGGAGGTTACGGACTAATGATTCCGCTTATGATTGTGTCCTCTATTAGTTTTGCCATTTCTAAACGTTTTGAAAAATACTCGCTTGACGTAAAAAATTTAGCCAAAAAAGGACATGCCTTTACCAGCAATAAAGATTCTAACATTCTTTCTACTTTAGACATTGATTCTATTATACAATGTGATTATTTAACCGTGCATCCTGAAGACCATTTAAGCAAATTAGTGGATCTAATTTCACATTCAAATCAAGTCGTTTTTGCAGTTGTAAACAATGAAAAAGAACTCGTAGGAATTGTACATTTTAATGATATTCGCGAAATTATATTTAATGCTTATCGTGTAAAATATACTTTGATTAAAGATGTTATGAAAACACCTCCGGCAACAATTTCATCTTATGACAGTATGGAAATTGTAATGAGCAAATTCGAGAAATCTAAATCAGCATTTTTACCCGTTTTGCGAAATGATAAATACTTTGGCTTCATTTCAAAATCTATAGCACTCGAGGCTTATAGAACAAAATTAAGATCTATGACTATAGAATAAGCTTAATATCAAATACGTTAAAAAAATAATATATGAATCCGACAAAACGAAAACGCTAGTTTACAACAGCGTTTTTTTGTTACTAATTGTAACATAAAGTTTTGCTGTCGAGCACAAAAAGAACAAATCAAAGTGGTAACTTTGCGTTTTGCTCAAAATTATGCTAGATAAAGACAACACTATTGAAGTTCTTGGTGCAAGAGTTCATAATCTAAAAAATATCGATATTTCTATTCCGCGTGAAAAACTTGTTGTTATAACAGGACTTTCAGGTTCGGGAAAATCTTCGTTGGCATTTGACACCATTTATGCTGAAGGACAGCGTCGTTATGTCGAAACCTTTTCGGCTTACGCTCGTCAATTTCTTGGAGGATTAGAGCGTCCCGATGTTGATAAAATTGACGGACTTTCGCCAGTTATTGCAATTGAACAAAAAACAACCAGTAAAAGTCCGCGTTCAACCGTGGGAACGATTACTGAAATATACGATTTTCTTCGACTTCTTTATGCTCGTGGTGCCGATGCTTACAGTTACAACACTGGTGAGAAAATGGTTTCTTATTCTGATGAGCAAATTAAAGACTTGATTATTCAGGATTTTAACGGAAAACGAATTAATATCCTAGCACCAATTATTAGAGCCAGAAAAGGACATTATGCTGAATTATTTCAGCAAATTACCAAACAAGGATTCTTAAAAGTTCGTGTAAATGGCGAAGTACAGGATTTAGTTTCAGGCATGAAATTAGATCGTTACAAAACGCACGACATTGAAATTGTTGTAGACCGAATGGTTATCGAAAATACAGAAGACAATCAGAAACGATTAGCTGAAAGTATTAATACTGCGATGCATCATGGCGAAAACGTATTGATGATTTTAGATCAAGATACAAATGAAGTTCGTTATTTCAGCAGGAATTTGATGTGTCCTTCAACTGGAATCTCGTACCAAAATCCAGAACCGAATTTATTCTCCTTTAACTCGCCAAAAGGTGCTTGTCCGCATTGTAACGGATTAGGAACTGTTCATGAAATCAACGTTAAAAAGATTATTCCAAATCCGAAATTATCAATTAAAAGCGGTGGTTTTGCTCCACTTGGCGAATATAAATCTTCTTGGATCTTTAAGCAGTTAGAAACTATTGGAGAAAAATTTGGATTTAAAATCACCGATCCAATCGAAAAAATTCCGGAAGAAGCCATGACAATGATTCTTTATGGCGGAAAAGATAAATTTACTATAAACTCAAAAGATCTTGGCGTTACGCGAGATTATAAAATTGATTTTGAAGGAATTTCAAACTTCATAAAAAATCAATATGACGAAAGCGCAACGACCAGCATAAAACGCTGGGCAAAAGATTTTATGGACGAAATAAATTGTCCTGTTTGCGAAGGCTCACGTTTAAAAAAAGAAGCACAATTTTTCAGAGTTAATAAAAAGAACATTACCGAATTGTGTAATATGGATATTTCTGATTTAACAGCTTGGTTTCAAGACTTAAACAGCCATTTATCCGAAAAACAACTTTTAATTGCTTCTGAAGTTGTAAAAGAAATCAAAGACCGATTAAACTTCTTGATGAATGTTGGCTTGAATTATCTGGCTCTAAGCCGAAGTTCAAAATCACTTTCTGGTGGAGAAGCACAGCGTATTCGATTAGCAACACAAATTGGTTCACAATTGGTTGGAGTTCTATACATTTTGGACGAACCAAGTATTGGTTTACACCAAAGAGATAATGAAAAACTAATCAAATCACTTGAACAATTACGTGACATTGGAAACTCAGTTATCGTAGTAGAACATGATAAAGACATGATCGAAACGGCTGATTATGTTATTGATATTGGTCCGAAGGCAGGGAAATATGGCGGAGAGATTATCAGTATTGGAACTCCGGCAGAAACTCTAAAATCAAACACTATTACCGCTCAATATTTGAACGGTAAAATGAAGCTGGAAATTCCGAAAAAGCGTCGTGAAGGAAACGGAAAGATTTTAAAACTGACTGGAGCAACAGGAAATAATCTAAAAAATGTTTCGATCGAAATACCTTTAGGTCAATTAACTTGTGTTACAGGAGTTTCAGGAAGCGGAAAATCGACTTTAATTAATGAAACCCTTTATCCTATTTTAAATGCGTATTATTTTAATGGCGTAAAAAAACCACAGCCATATAAAAAAATTGAAGGATTAGAACATATTGATAAAGTTATAGATATCGACCAAAGTCCGATTGGAAGAACGCCACGCTCAAATCCAGCTACATACACTGAGGTTTTTACAGAAATCAGAAACTTGTTTACCATGACTTCTGAAAGTATGATTCGCGGTTATAAAGCAGGACGTTTCAGTTTTAACGTAAAAGGCGGACGCTGTGAAACCTGTGAAGGTTCTGGTGTAAGAACTATCGAAATGAACTTTTTACCTGATGTTTATGTAGAATGTGAAACTTGTCAAGGTAAACGTTTTAATAGAGAAACGCTGGAAATTAGATATAAAGGAAAATCTATTTCGGATGTTTTGGATATGACCGTTGATGAAGCTGTTCCGTTCTTTGAAAACATTCCGAAGATTTATAGAAAAGTAAAAACCATTCAGGATGTTGGTTTAGGATACATCACACTCGGACAGCAAAGTACAACACTTTCCGGCGGTGAAGCACAGCGTATTAAATTGGCTGGAGAATTATCTAAAAAAGATACAGGAAATACGTTTTATATTCTAGATGAACCTACAACCGGTTTGCATTTTGAAGATATTCGAGTTTTGATGGACGTTATCAATAAATTGGTTGATAAAGGAAATACGATTCTAGTAATCGAACACAATATGGATGTTATAAAACTTGCGGATTATATTATTGATATTGGTCCCGAAGGAGGAAAAGGCGGCGGACAATTGGTTGCCAAAGGAACTCCAGAAGAAGTGGCTAAAAATAAAAAAAGTTATACGGCTAAGTTTTTGAAAAAAGAGTTAGAGTAAAAAAAAGAATCTTTGTCAAAGTTTAAAACTTTGACAAAGATTCTTTCTATTGTTCTATTTTAATACTAATTATTTTATATTTTAGTTTTAAAAACATAGAAGATGAAATCAATTTTATTATTCATTACAATATTATTATTCTCATTCACCACTTATTCTCAATCAAAAAAAGACAGTCTTAACAAAGTTGTCCGTGAACGAATTAAAAACATTCAGGAAACACAATCTGACAATCCTTATTTCACAAAACAAGAAATTGAAGAGGAATATGTAAACGAAAACAATACTTTTCAAGCTTTAGCGCAACCAGCGGAAAACAATGATTTAGCTAATTACTTTAAGATATATTTAGAATCAAACCTTTTAAAAAAGATTGATTTCTCTACAATTAAATCTTCTTACTTATACAAAAACATTTCAAATAGTAAATTTAACTATACCATTCGATTAACTTTTGAAATAAATAAAAAAAAGAAGGCTTCTAATTTTCACATCAATACAGGAAATAAAGAATTAAATAGAAAAGTTATTGAAATTTTTAAAAATTATCCTTTAGAAAAATTAGCCCTTTCAGAAGCTGACAAGCGTGGGAAAATCAGTATCCAACTATTTGCAAAAGAGAATAAAAAAATCATAATTAAAGCAAGTACATATGCTGTTGTTGATCAATTACCGGTTGTAAAAGGCTGCGAAAATCTTCAAACGAACTGGGAAATCAGTAACTGTTTGTATGACAAATTAAACAATTATATTATACAAAACATTTCACTTAAAACCATTAGTGAACAGAATCTGAGAGGCGAAATCACTTTTAGTCCACGATTTTCTATTAATACCGAAGGAAGGATTATCAAAGTTAATTGTATAGCTCCAAATAGCATTTTAAAAGATGAGATTGATCGCGCAATAATGTCATTTGACCAAATATTGACTCCAGGAACTAGAAACAATAAACCCATAAATACGTATTGTAACACTTACAGAACACTAACCATTAAAGATCTGAATTAAAAACAACGATTAATAAGCTCTTTATTTCTTTTCAGTTACTTCACGCTTAAAGTTCATCTAGCTTTAATTCTTTGATAATGAACTAAAAACAAAAAAACCAAATTTTTACTATGCTAGTTTTAGATTATAAACTTCCTTTTTTGTAACAATTCTGAAAAAAAGAGTTAATTTAGTAACCGCTTTTTTTCAAAATTTCAAGCATTTGAAGAAAGATGTTTCGATTAAACTAACTGTTTATATGAAACCAACTGCCCTAGCCCTGATGGGAGCGGCATCCTTTTGTGCCGGGGTTTGGCACAAAAGATATAGCGGACAGCAGGAACGAGCTCCTTTCCTTTGACCGCACAGAAAAAACAAATAGAATAATAAATTAAAATACCTAAAATGAGATTAGAAGATTTTGATAATGACGAGGACAAAGTAATTCAAGACCGTTTGAAACAAAAAACGTGGAATGAAATTAGAACAAATGACAGCTGGGCGATTTTTAAAATCATGGCCGAATTTGTAAATGGTTATGAAAGCATGGGACGAATTGGTCCCTGCGTATCTATTTTTGGTTCAGCGAGAACAAAACCAGACGATAAATATTATTTATTGGCTGAGAAAATTGCTTATAAAATTAGTAAAGCCGGCTATGGCGTAATTACTGGCGGAGGACCTGGAATTATGGAAGCTGGAAACAAAGGCGCACATTTAGGCGGAGGAACTTCGGTTGGTTTAAACATCGAATTACCGTTTGAGCAGCATTTTAACCCTTATATTGATCATGATAAAAACCTGAATTTCGATTATTTCTTTGTGAGAAAAGTTATGTTCGTAAAATATTCGCAAGGTTTTGTGGTTATGCCAGGAGGTTTCGGAACTTTGGACGAAATGTTTGAAGCGATCACTTTGATTCAAACTAAAAAAATTGGAAAATTCCCAATTATTCTAGTTGGAGTAGAATTTTGGTCTGGTTTGATCGAATGGGTAAAAACTGTTTTGGTTGAGAAAATGCATACCGTAAGCCCTGAAGATTTGAACTTATTTAAAATCGTAGACACTGAAGATGAAGTTGTTGACGTTTTAGATAAATTCTATAAGAAATACGATTTGAGTCCAAACTTTTAATGTTTGAATCCTATATTATTACAAAAATGAGAAGCTGTTTTTTAAAACAGCTTTTTTTATGTTATTTTTACATAAAACCAAAACAACAGAACACACGTACATTAAAGATAAAGTCCTAAATTTTACGCCAAATTCTTGAAATCATTATTTAAAATTATAATCCTCATTTTTGTTTTATTCAGTTCAATAAAGCAATACGGCCAACATCAATCTAAGATGGAAGTTGCGGTAAATCTTGAACTTAAAACACTAAATATCAAGCAGGATATTACGTATCGCAATACTTCTAACGATACTTTAGTTTCTATTGTTTTGAATGACTGGAACAATGCATTTTCAGACAAAAACACTCCGCTTGCCAAACGCTTTTCTGATGAATTTTATAGAGGTTTTCATGTGGCTAAAACTACGGAAAGAGGAAATACAACGATTTTAAATCTAACAGACTCTGATTTTATGGCGCTTGAATGGGAACGAACCGCCAAGAATCCAGATTTTATTGTTGTCAGGTTAAACCGAAAGCTGCGTCCAGGAGAACAAATTGATCTTCATATAACTTACATTGCAAAAATTCCGAGCAACAAATTTACACACTACGGTTTTGATCAAAATGGCGGAATGATTTTAAAAAACTGGTTCTTAAGCCCTGCCCGATTTGAAAATCACCGTTTTACAAAATACAATAATTTCAATCTCGATGATATCGCAAATGCCGTTACAGATTATCAAGTTGAAATAAAAATACCAGCCAATTATTCGATTACGACCGATTTAAATTCGGTTTCGAAAGACGCTTCAAACCCTTTATTCAGTACTTATTCTTACGCTGGAAGCAATAGAATCGATTTCAATTTAATAATCGAAAAGCAAAATAATTTCAGAAGTTACAGTAATGGTTCTTTAGAAGTTCTTTCGGATTTAAACAATAAAAAAATCAGCGAGATTCAAAAAGCAATTGTCATCAATAGAGTTACGGCTTTTGCAAATGATTTTATTGGTAAATACCCGCATGAAAAAATCACTGTTTCGCAGGCCGATTATGATCGAAATCCCTTTTACGGACTCAATCAGCTTCCTTCCTTTATAAGTCCGTTTACAGATGAGTTTATGTTCGAAATTACCTTTTTCAAAACCTATCTTAACAATTATCTAAAAAATAGTCTTCGTATTGATCCCAGAAAAGACAATTGGATTTATGACGGAATCCAAATTTACGCGATGATAAAATACATGGAAGAAAACCACTTGGACCAGAAAATGCTGGGCAAACTTTCTGAAATGAAACTTTTTAACAGTTACAACATTACCAATTTAACTTTTAATGAGCAATACAGCTATTACTATATGCTGATGGCGCGTAAAAATCTAGATCAACCTCTTGGCGATCCTAAAAACACTTTAATAAAATTTAACGAACAAATTGCTAGTAAATACAGAGCTGGTTTGAGCTTAAGTTATTTAGATGATTACTTAAACCATAATATTGTGCCTGAAAGTGTACAGGAATTTTACAATCTGAATAAACAAGAACAAACAAACCGATATGATTTTGAAAAAATACTAATTGATAAAAGCCCAAAAAAAATTGATTGGTTTTTTAAAACAATTATCGACTCTCGTGATATTATTGATTATAAATTTTCAAGTGTTTCAAGAACAGCTGACAGCATAACATTTTCGGTAAAAAATAGAACAGGCATTTATGCTCCTATTCCTATTTTTGGACTTAAAAAAAACGAAGTCGTTTTTAAACAATGGATTGAACCGCAAAAAAACGATTCAGTTTATCATTTTGATCGTAAAAATGCCGACAAAATCGTTATAAACTACGAAAATGAAGTTCCTGAGTTTAACCAGAGAAATAACTGGAAATCGCTAAAAACTTTAGCAATTACCAATCGACCAATAAAATTTAATTTTGCGAAAGATCTAGAAGATCCCTATTATAATCAAATATTATATATCCCGACACTATCGTACAACTTATATGATGGTTTTACGCCGGGAATACGTTTTCATAATAAAACTATTCTTGACAAACCCTTTACATTCGACATTACTCCTGCTTACTCTATTAAAGCCGGAACTCTCTCAGGATCATCTGCTTTGGTGTGGAGTCAAAATTATCGTCATACAACCTTGTACAACATTCGCTATTCAATTAGTCAAAACTATTATCATTACGCTCCAGACGCCACTTATTTACGTTTGAATCCGATGGTTCAATTTAGAATTCGCGAAGAAAACTTTAGAGATAATAGAAAACAACTCTTTATGTTTAGACAAGTAATTGTAAATCGAGAAGCAAGTACTTACATTACGGACAATTCTAAACCTAATTACTCTATTTTTAATGCTCGTTATTCTAATACTAAAACGGAATTAATTGATCATTTCAGCTTCATGACAGACCTTCAGTTTGCAGGTGATTTTGGAAAAGTAGGTGGTGAAATTGAATATCGAAGATTGTTTGAGAACAACCATAAGTTAAACGTAAGATTATATGCAGGAAGTTTTTTATACAACACAACAAATTCAGATTATTTTAGTTTTGGTTTAGACAGACCTACAGATTATCTTTTTGATTATAACTTTTTCGGAAGATCTGAAACCACAGGCTTTTTTAGCCAGCAATATGTTATGGCCGAAGGAGGTTTTAAATCTAAGCTAGAACCTGCATATGCTAACCAATGGATGACAACTCTTAATGCCAGCTATGCAATCTGGAACTGGATAGAAGTTTATGGAGATGTAGGTTTCTTGAAAAATAAGCATCAAAGTGAGTATTTTGCTTATGACAGCGGTATTCGATTAAATTTAGTTCCAGACTATTTTGAATTATTTTTTCCCGTTTACTCTAATAATGGCTGGGAAATCACTCAAAATAAATACAATGAAAAAATTCGATTCGTAATCACCTTTTCGCCAAAAACATTAGTTAATCTTTTCACCCGAAAATGGTTTTAATTGAATTAATTTTAAACAAAAACATAAATAATTATCATTAAAATAACGAAAACAATAAAAATAACATAAATAAAATACGTAGTTTTTTGAATTTAAATACAAATAATTAAATTATATTTATTTTAAAGAATTATGATTATTAATTGTTTTTAAGTAATTTCGCAGTCTAAACATGACCCACAAGATTATGATAAAAGAAAAAAGCAATACTACATTAACGTTTGAAGATTTCAAAACTGAAGTATTGAACGACTACAGAATTGCAGTTACCAGTCGTGAATGTAGCCTTTTAGGTCGTAAAGAAGTTTTAACAGGAAAAGCCAAATTTGGAATTTTTGGAGACGGAAAAGAAGTCCCTCAGCTTGCAATGGCCAAAGCCTTTAAAAATGGTGATTTCCGTTCTGGATATTACCGCGATCAAACTTTTATGATGGCCATTGGAGAATTAACTCCGCAGCAATTTTTTGCTGGTTTATATGGTCATACAGATTTAGATTTTGATCCAATGTCTGCAGGAAGACAAATGGGCGGACATTTTGTTACGCACAGTTTAAACGAAGACGGATCATGGAAAAACCTGACTAAGCAAAAAAATTCAAGCTCAGATATATCACCTACAGCCGGACAAATGCCAAGATTATTGGGATTAGCTCAGGCTTCAAAAATTTACAGAAATGTTGACGGTATTACCATCAAAGATAATTTCTCTGTAAATGGAAATGAAGTGGCTTGGGGAACTATTGGAAACGCAAGTACATCTGAAGGTTTGTTTTTTGAAACCATAAATGCTGCAGGAGTACTTCAAGTTCCTATGGTAATGAGTGTTTGGGATGATGAATATGGTATTTCTGTTCATGCCAGACATCAAACTACAAAAGAAAACATCTCTGAAATCTTAAAAGGATATCAACGTGATGAAGATTCTAAAGGATATGAAATTTTTAGAGTAAAAGGCTGGGATTATGCTGAATTAGTTTCAACATACGAAAGAGCAGGTGCTATTGCTCGTGAAGAACATATTCCGGTTTTAATTCACGTTAACGAATTAACGCAGCCGCAAGGACACTCTACATCAGGTTCTCACGAACGTTACAAAAATGGAGAAAGATTAGCTTGGGAAAGAGATTTCGATTGTATTCGTCAGATGCGTTTATGGATGATCGCTATCAATATTGCATCACCAGAAGAACTAGCAGAAATCGATTTTGAATTGAAAAAAGAAGTTCTAGAAGCTAAAAAAGAAGCTTGGAATTCTTTCATCAATCCAATTATTGAAGATCAAAAAAATCTTTTGGCTTTATTGGAACAAATTGCTGAAGCAAGCATCAACCATAAAGACAGAATTAGGAAATACATTTCAGAATTAAGTGCGATAAAAGCGCCTTTAAAAAAGGAGATTTTAGTTTTTGCAAGAAAGATTCTTCGCTTTGTTGAAGTACCAAACAGCAAAATGCTTTTATCAAACTGGATTACTAATTATATAGGAGTTACTCAGAAAAAATTCAGCAGCAATTTGCATTCTGAATCTGAGCAAAATGTATTCTCAGTACAAAAAGTACTACCTGAATATGCAGAAAATGCAAAAGCAGATTCTGACGGCCGAATGATTCTACGTGATAATTTCGATGCCTTATTCTCTAAATATCCAGAAACTTTGATATTTGGTGAAGATGTTGGAAACATTGGTGATGTTAACCAAGGTCTTGAAGGCATGCAGGAAAAATACGGAGAACTTCGTGTTGCCGATGTCGGAATTCGTGAAGCAACTATCCTTGGACAAGGAATTGGTATGGCCTTAAGAGGCCTACGCCCAATTGCCGAAATTCAATATTTAGATTATCTGTTGTATGCTATACAAATCATGAGTGATGATTTGGCGACCTTACAATATAGAACTGTTGGAAAACAAAAAGCACCATTAATCATCAGAACTCGCGGACACCGTTTAGAAGGTATTTGGCATTCTGGTTCTCCTATGGGAATGATTATAAATGCTATCCGTGGAATTCACGTTTTAGTTCCTAGAGACATGACACAAGCTGCAGGATTTTACAATACTCTTTTAGAGTGCGATGAACCGGCTTTAGTAATTGAATGTCTTAACGGTTACCGTTTAAAAGAAAAAACACCTTTGAACTTTGGTGAATTCAAAACACCAATTGGTGTTGTTGAAACCTTAAAAGAAGGTTCTGATATTACTTTAGTTTCTTACGGATCAACTTTAAGATTGGTACAACAAGTTGCAACAGAATTATTAGACTTAGGAATTGACT
Organism: Flavobacterium plurextorum; assembly: GCF_002217395.1. Taxonomy (GTDB): domain Bacteria; phylum Bacteroidota; class Bacteroidia; order Flavobacteriales; family Flavobacteriaceae; genus Flavobacterium; species Flavobacterium plurextorum. The sequence continues at coordinate 82,241 of NZ_MUHD01000001.1, forward strand.
GTGAAGTAATCGACGTACAATCCTTACTTCCGTTTGATATCAATAAAGACATTGTAAAAAGTATCGCTAAAACAAACCGTCTATTAATAATTGACGAAGATGTTCCAGGCGGAGCTTCAGCTTTTATCCTACAACAAATTTTAGAAGAGCAAGACGCTTACAATTATCTTGACAGCAAACCACAAACACTTGCTGCAAAAGCACACAGACCTGCTTACGGAACTGATGGCGATTATTTCTCTAAACCTTCTGCCGAAGATATTTTTGAGAAAGTATACAGCATGATGAACGAAGTTAATCCTTCTAAATATCCTAGTTTGTACTAAGAATTTTAGAATGTTTTAAATAAAAAAAAGCTCCAAGTATTTTGGAGCTTTTTTTGTTTTAAACAAAGTGACCATAAAGTTTGTCATTTCGATCCCGAGGCTTCGAGAGAGAAATCACACTCGGAATTCGACAAAGATATTCTTTATCCAAAGTAACCGCCGAGTATGTCATTTCGACGAAGGAGAAATCTTCACAAGCTGCTCAACAAAGATTGGAGATTAACTGCACGGAGTTTCTTACGAAGATTTCTCCTTCGTCGAAATGACAAAAAACGCGCATATTAAATTAGAAATCCATTTAAATCCGCGCTTTTACGAAAGCGAATCTGTTTAATCAGCTTCAAACTAGGAGCAATTAAATATCCTTCAGAATAGCTCTCGCCTTCTCTAAATCTTCTGCAGTATCTATCCCAATTCCAACATGTGTTGTTTCAACCATTTTAATACGTTTTCCGAATTCCAAATAACGTAATTGCTCCAACTTCTCAGAAGCTTCTAAAGATTTCATAGGAAGACTGTAAAAGTCTAATAACGCTTGTTTTCTAAACGCGTAAATTCCGATGTGCTGAAAATAACGAACTCCAGCCTCTTTATCTCTTGGATACGGAATTACTGATCTAGAAAAATACAATGCAAACTGTGATTGATCTACTACCACTTTTACATTATTTGGGTTATTGATTTCATCTTCATCTGTAATTTCACGCATTAACGAAGCCAAATCAACTTTTTTATCCGCATCATTTTTAAATACTGACAAAACCTGCTCTAATGGCGCTGCTTCCGTAAAAGGCTCATCACCTTGTACATTTACAACAATATCAACATCAAGATTGGCTACAGCTTCTGCAATTCGGTCACTTCCAGATTCATGTTCTTTAATGCTCATAATTGCTTTTCCGCCATGAGAAACGATTTCATCAAATATCAAATCAGAATCGGTTACTACAAAAACATCATCAAATAATTTTGTCGAAACTGCAGCTTCGTATGTTCGTAGAATTACTGTTTTGCCTCCTAAATCCTGCATAAGCTTTGCAGGAAAACGTGTCGATGCATATCGCGCCGGAATTACCGCTATTATTTTCATTGTAAATCTTTTTTAAGTAAAACAAATGTAACTATTCAAACCTAAGATAAAAAACATAATTACCACAGATCGTTATAAAACTGATTGCCAATGTTTTAAAAAATAAAGTATATTTATCAGAAAAAAAAGTATGAGAAAATCGTCGATTCTGGTTCTGTTTTTATTGAATTTAACTTTTATTAATTCGGCTTTAAGCCAAAAAAATAATGCTGCTCCACTAAATGCATTTGCAAATAACATCTTTGACGGCAATGGTTATCAGCCGCTGACAACTCTAAAATGGAAGTTTAAAACCGAAGGTAAAATCTTCTCTTCACCCATTACCAAAAGCGGAATTGTTTATATTGGCAGCGAAGATGGCTTTTTATATGCAATTGAAGAAAAGTCAGGAAATCTAAAGTGGAAATTTAAAACAGATGGCGCGATTCACAGTTCACCCAGCATTTTTGAGGATACTGTTTTCTTTGGAAGTTTTGACGGCAATTATTACGCGGTAAATACTAAAACAGGAAAACAAATTTGGAAATTCAAAACGGGCGGAGAACACTGGATGGGAGAAAAAGGCGGAGGTGGAATGAAACCTGAAACACAATACATGGAGGATTTATGGAGTTTTTACCTATCATCGCCAGTTGTATACCAAAATAAAAAAACAGCTCAAGTTATCTTTGGAAGCAGCGACGGAAACATCTATTCGCTTGATACAAAAACCGGAAATGTAAACTGGAAGTTTAAAACTAATGGTCCTGTTCATGGAACTCCTGTTATAGATAAAAACAAAGTTTTCGTTGGCGGCTGGGATGCCGTTCTATACGCATTGAATGCAGAAACTGGAAAAGAAATATGGCATTTTGCTACTTCTACTAAAATAGGTTTTAAAGGTATACAATCGTCTGTGGCAGTTTCTGACGGAAAAGTATATTTTGGAGCGCGCGATCCTCACTTCTTTTCACTTGATGCCGAAACAGGAAAACTAATCTGGAAATATGATGCTGAAAATTCTTGGATTCTAAGCACTGCTGTCATCACAAATGGAACTATTTATGTAGGAACTTCTGATACCTATGTTTTATTGGCACTTGACGCAAAAACCGGCGCTGAAAAATACCGATTCAAGACAAATGGCTATGTTTATAACTCACCTGTAATAGCAGGAAATACAGTTTATTTTGGTGATTTCACTGGAAATTTCTTCTCACTGGATTTACTTTCTAATGGACAAAAATCAAATACTATAAGTACTGACAATCGTAAAAAATATGCAAACTCTATTTTGAAAAATGATCTTTTAGATTTTGGATATGCAGGTCAAAACGAAGATCTGTCTTACTACGACAACAGCAAAAAAGTAATGGATCAATTTTACAAATTAGGCTCAATCCTTTCTTCACCATCTATCAATAATAGTACAATTTATTTTGGAAGTGCTGATGGATATCTATATGCATACAATCTAGAAAAATAGACTACTTTGTAACCGGATCTGCGAAACGCATTTTACCGCAAAGGGCGCAAAGTTGTTTTATTCGCAAGGTTATATCAAGCGCAAAAGTTCGCAAAGCTATATTGATAAAGCTTTGCGAACTTTTACACTTTATAAGCGTAATCCCAAACAAAATAACTTTGCATGCTTTGCGGTAAAATTTCTAATCAATTTTTAAATAATTTTTACTGAGGTCATACTCAACGAACCAGCCAGAAGTTTATCATTGAATAAACTCAATTCTTCTGATTTTTCTTTTAATCCTAAGGTGTATAATAACGGCAAATAATGTTCTGGCGTTGGAACTGCCAATTGAACAGCTTTGTTCATTTTTTCGAAATCTATTAACGGCTGAAAATTCCCACCTAATAAATAATTATTCACCGTTTCTCGAGCTTCAATTGCCCAATCGTAACCATAATTATCTTTATCAAAATTTCTAAAATCAACCATTCTAAGATTGTGCACAATATTTCCGCTCCCAATAATCAAAACACCTTTACGACGCAGTGACTGCAGTTTTTGTGCTAATTCAAAATGATATTGACCTGATTTAGTATAATCAATACTCAACTGAATTACAGGAACATTTGCTTCTGGATATAAATGCTTTATTACACTCCAAGCACCATGATCTAACCCCCAATGTTCATCTAAATCTACTTGAACCGGATCTAAGATTCTTTTGGTTTCTAACGCTAATTCAGGGCTTCCCTTCGCAGGATATTGAACATCAAATAAAGCCTGTGGAAAACCTCCAAAATCATGAATTGTTCTTGGCATTTGCATTGAAGTAACTTTGGTTCCTTTAGTAAACCAATGTGCCGAAACGCATAAAATAGCATTGGGCTGCGGTAATGTTTTTGCCAAATTGCGAAAACCAGCCACAAACTGATTTTCTTCAATTGCATTCATAGGACTTCCATGTCCTAAAAACAGAACCGGCATTTTATCAGTATTCGAAAACGTTGACGAAATCGAATGTAAGTCGTTTAGTGTTGTCATTGTAAAATATTATTTGCCACAGATTAAAAGGATTAAAATGATTTCAAAAAAAAAAACTTTAGCACGTCATTTATTATAAAATCTGTGAAAATCATTTTTAATCTGCGGCTAAAAAATTATTCCTCAAAACTCTCGTCTTTAAATCCTATCAAATATAACTTATTTTTAGCACGTGTCATAGCCGTATACAACCATCTAATATAATCGCGATCGATACCATTTGGCAAATAAGGCTGTTCTATAAAAACCGTATTCCATTGTCCACCCTGCGATTTGTGACACGTTATAGCATAAGAAAATTTTACCTGTAAAGCATTGAAATATTCGTTTTCTTTTACTCTTTGAAATCTCTTATATTTTGTTGTTTCGTCTTCATAATCTTTCATCACTTCTTCATACAAACGATTTGATTCTTCGTAAGTCAATGATGGAGATTCACTTTTTATAGTATCCAAAAGTAACACCGTTTCAAAAGGCTTTTGATCTGGATAATCGACCATTCTTATTTTTACTCTCGCAAAAGTAAATCCGTATAATTCCTTAATTCCAAACATTTCGAGAACCTCAATAATATCGCCATTTGCAATAAAACCAGCTTCATCTGTTTCTTTAAGCCAGAAATAATTATTCTTAACTACCATCAAAAAATCACCTACAGAAAGTTCACTTTCTTTGAACAAAATCCGAGTTCGAATTTGTTCATTGTATTGATTTGCTCTTTTATTAGATCGCACAATAAAAGCAGTATCTTCAATACTATAATTACTATAAGCTGTATTTATCGCATCTTGAATATCATAACCATCTGTAAGACGCACGATATCTTTAAACTTTTTTACATTGAATCTAAACTCCGTAATAAAACTTTCTTTCAACAGCTCACGTAATTCAGTTGCATTGAACAAAATTCCCGAGCTTTCTTCCTGACGCATTACCTCATCTAGTTCAATATGTTCAATTTCTTTATCGTAATGTATTCCGAGTGTTTGAATATCTAACGCTGGACTTATATCTAAATTTACCGGTGGAAGCTGTGCTGTATCTCCTAAAAGAATCATTTTACAATTAGTTCCAGAATAAACGTAATTAATCAAATCATCAAGAAGTGAACCGCTGTCTAAAGTACTGTCTGAAATCATCGAAGCCTCATCAACTATAAAAATGGTGTTTTTATGTTTATTAAGTTGTTTTGTAAAAGCAACTCCTCCACCCGACGATTTTTTAGGAAAATATATTTTTTTATGAATAGTAAAAGCCGGCGTATTCGAATAATTGGCAATTACTTTTGCAGCGCGTCCAGTTGGTGCAAGCAAAACAAACTTTTTATTTATGTCGCCAAGATTGTTTACAATTGTCGAAATCACCGTTGTTTTTCCGGTTCCCGCATATCCTTTTAATACAAAAATGGTATCGTTAACTGGTTCGGTTAAAAAAATAGCAATTTTTTGAAAAAAAATATCCTGTTTGTATGTGGGTGCAAATGGAAATCTTTTTTGTAAAATGCCGTAAAACAATGCTGAATTCATAAGGAAAATTTGAAATACAAAGGTCGCCTTTTTTAATGGCAATGGCAATAATTTGAAACCATATAAGTGATATAAGATATTTAACTCGTTGAGGATATTTATCTTTAACACATAGTCTTGATAACTATCGGGATAGACTCTGACTTAACAAAAAAAGCATTTCACTTAACAAAAATGCACAAAGCAAGCTTATGTGAAAGAAATGTGTTTCTTTTTGTATTCTTTTTAAACTATAAAATCTATGTTTCTATGTGTTTAAACAAATATCTATATATTACACACAATGAGCGACGTAATTTTAAAGTACCATATAAAACGCTTCCTTTTGATGCTGATAGTGCTTAAATGATCTCAATAATAAAAAAAAAATCCTCTAAGCTTAAATACCATATATCGTTTATTGATTAAACTCTAAAAAAATAACACAACGATAAAACTTTAGTAACTTCCTTGTAATATTGTTTTTTGAAATTGCAATTATAATTGTTCCTTTTTAATTTGTAAGTTTGTAGTCGCCTTAAATTCTTTCTTGTAAAACAGGTAACGAATTGTAAATCAATATGTCATTACAAAACACTAACATTATTTCCAAAAATTATAAAAAACTTTCGATTCAGGTTTCACTGAATGGATTTTCATTTTGCTGTTTTGATACTTTAAATAATACCATTACTTCGTTTAACGAAGTACAATTTGATACTTCTCAAAAACAAAATAAAATCGAGGACTTATTTTCAGCTTCATTTAAAAATTATCCTGAATTAAAAGAAACCTACGATGATATTCTAGTCATTCATAACAACAATCTTTCAACCTTTGTACCAACTGCTTTATTTGATGAAAATTATCTAGGCAGTTATTTACAGTACAGTACAAAAGTATTTGAATCCGATTTTTTTACTTTCGATAAAATCTCAAATTACGAAATGAACTCTGTTTATATCCCGTACATAAATATCAATAATTTTCTAATTGATAACGTCGGGTCTTTTGAGTACAAACACGTAAATAGTATTCTAGTCGAAAAAATTCTGGAAGGTTCAAGAAATAATGACGAGAAAAAAATGGTGGTAAACTTTAACCCAAATCATTTTGAGGTTATAGTAGTTCAAAACCAAAAACTATTATTATTTAACTCTTTTGAATATCAAACTCCAGAAGATTTTATTTATTATTTACTTTTTACGGCCGAACAAACCAATTTAAATCCAGAACTTTTTCAACTGGAATTATTGGGTACAATAACCCAAAACGATCCATTTTATGCGATTGCATACAAATATATTCGTAATGTATCTTTCTTAGATGTAAGCACATTACAAGAAAAAAACAATTATACAACTGCTCAGAATCAAAAACATTATATCTTATTTCAATCATGAGAATTATTTCAGGAAAATACAAAGGACGCCGCATTTTTCCGCCAAAAAACCTTCCTGTAAGACCTACGACTGATATGAGTAAAGAAGCATTATTTAATGTTTTGAATAATCATTTTAGTTTTGACGGCTTAAAGGTTTTAGATTTATTTTCGGGAACCGGAAATATCAGCTACGAATTTGCATCACGTGGAAGCGCACCAATTACCTCTATTGATGGTGATTTTGGATGCGTGAAATTTATTAAACAAGTTTCGTCAGAATATGATTTTGACATTGCGGCTACCAAAAGCGATGTTTTTAAATTTCTGGAGAACTGTAAAACATCTTACGATATTATTTTTGCCGATCCTCCTTATGGATTAGATCAAAACACTTTTGAAAAAATTGTTTTAACGGTTTTCGAAAGAGATTTGCTTCACGAAGACGGCATGATGATTATCGAACATTCAAAGTACACCAAACTAGATCATTTGAGTAATTTTTCATTTCAAAAAAGTTACGGAGGTTCTTTCTTTAGTTTCTTCGAATTAAATTCGACAGATGACGATGAAGAATTACCAGGTGATACTCCAATAAAAATTACGGAAGAAGACGAAGGATAATTTTCTTTTTACAGCATAAAAAAACCTTGAATTTTCAAGGTTTTTTCTTTTTTATTTAACTCTGCTTTCGTTCTCATCAATACTTTTTCCTTTAAACTCACTTTCTTTCACTTTTCCAAAAGAGTACTTTAACGCAATCGAAATTTCATGAGAATCCACTACATATCGTGCTTTCGAACTGACAGCATTAATGGTGAAATTCTCCGTTCTAATCGTGTTTTTAAAAATATTATTCCAGCTTAAAGTACAACTCCATTTCTTAAAAAAGGTTTTCGAAACTGCCATATCAACAACAAACATTGGGTTTCTTTCAAAAACACCAACTTTCTGTTTTGTCAATCCCCAAAAATTCAACACAAAATTATATTCCTTTGAGAGCTTAAATTCATTATTGGAGTAATAATAAAAATAGGGTTTCGAAGTCATAAATACTGCGGAAGGATCTTCGATTTTCTCTAAAATAAAAATCAGTGAATTACTCGTTGTCCAAAACTTATAAGTAAAAGGCAATTCAAAATCAAGATTAAAACCAGTTTCTTTATCAAAATTCACATCTTTAAAAGTCATTATATTATTCTGTTCATCAAACGTAAAACTGTTATAAACTGTATTTGTATTTTTATAATAACTCAATTTAACCGTTTTATCGTGATACTGAAAAGTCGAGGAAATTTCATTGATCATTGTGGGATCTAAAAATATATTTCTGGCATACAAAAAATATGGATTTATATATGTAGCTCCCTGACTTAAAGACGAATAATTGGGTCTTGATATACTTTTTGAATAGTTTACACTAATACTTTTTGTGCTGTCAATTGGAAATGTGAATTGTGCTTTTGGAAAGAATTTCGTGTAATTTTTATCAACCAAAGGCAATAAATCACTTTTAAACTTTCCGTTAACATTCGTATTTTCAACTCTGACTCCAAATGAGAAATCAACCTTTTTAATCTTTCCTGAAAACTGACTGTATCCTGCCAAATTCTGTTCTTTGAAATCATAATTACTTATTTCATCAACACCCGTTTTATAATAAAAAATATCAATATCCGATTTTGAATCTGCAGATGAATACAATCCTCCAATTTCTAATTTCAGATCATTTTTAAACTTTTTCTCTGTATCAACTCTTCCCGAAAAAACATTCACTTTAAAATCTTGATCACGATTTTGAGACATCTCAAATTGCGTATTATTAAAATTATCTTGCACATTACTCCACGATTTTTGATCGAAATTCGAATATTGAAAACCACTAAAAATAAGCATATCAATTGCTTTAATTTTCTTAGAATAATTCAAAAATGCGTTTACAAAATTCTTGTCTCCTTCATTATCACTGTAAGTGATAACATTATTCTCTACATCTTTATTTTTATTATCTGTAATTGTATTTATAGGAAAAGTATCTGTCTGCAGTTTACTATTGATACTAAACGAGAAATAATCATCTTCGTTTATTTTATAAAACACACCGCCGCCAAAAATAAATTGTTTTCTTTTTGTTTGAGCTGTTACATCATATTTGGAAGCTATTTCTGCATTTGGAATTTGGTAATCGATACTGTGATTTTCCCACGGATTTAGACGATTATAATTGAAGTTTGCTTTCCATTCTAATTTATTCTTTTTAAAACTAGAATTAAATCCGAGGTAATTATTAAACTGTTTTTTAAAAGATGCTGTTTCAGAAATATCGGTTCTAAAACTATCTTTTTTACTAAACTTTCTTGTAATCAAAATCACAGATCTTCCTTCCGCTTCATATTTTGCAGATGGATTTTGAATAATTTCGATAGTTTTAATATCGGCTGGAGCCAAAGCATTCAAATCATTCATTCCCACTTTTTGGTTGTCAATATAAATCAGCGGACTTCCTTTGCCTACAACTGTAATAGTTTCTTTATCTGGACTCACTAAAACGGTTGGTAATTTTGCCAGCAAATCGACTGTATTTGGAATTGAATTGTAAATAGAATTTGCAACGTCAACTTTTATATTTCCGTTTGAGTTTGTAAAAGTCTTTTTATTCTGATTGATAACAACTTCGTTCAATTGATTTGAAATAGAGTCTTTTGGAGTTTCACTCTGTGCATTTGCAGCAAATGAAAGACAAAAAAGCAAAAGTGCAATAAGGAGTTTTAATGGCAAATAAAGGTTCATTTTTAGTTTTTTGTTTTGAGATGATGCAAAAATGCTTCTAAAAAAGAGTTATCAAGGTTAATTGAAGGTTAATGCTGAGTTAATGACTGGAATATCTCACAAAAGCAGTATTTTTGAAGTGAATTTTTAAGTTTATGAAGCAAAGAATCAATTTATTAATAACGCTTTCTGTTGTCGCACTACTTGTCTTGTCGACAGTACAATGTTATTTGGTCAAAACTGCTTACGATTATAAAGTGGCGCAGTTTCATACACAGATCAAGAATGAGATTGCTGCAATTACAAATAATTACAGTGACATTGACGCTGCTTTAGTTTCAAAAAAAGAAGCGCTTTACAAGAATTTATCGGAACAATATATTAAAGGCAAAAATTCTAAAATTGATATTAAAAAAGGCATTTTAGAAAGCAAATCTAATGATGCGTTAACACAGAAAATTCAACGAAAGTTTGAAAGAGATTTACCCAATTTCAAAATTGATTTTGCTATTGTTCTAAATAAATTTATCCTTTACAAAAACGCTAAAAAAAGAGATACAATTTTCTCTGAAAAGCCTTTTATACAAAATAAATTATACGGAAATCTGTCATCTTTAAATCATGCTTTTTTAGTTCGAAATTATGTTGGAACTACAAACGGAACTTTTGAAAATCAAGAATATAAATTACTTACCGAAGATTCGATGTATGTTTCGGTTATCGATTGGGAATTGATTATTTTAAAACGAATGGCTTTTATTCTCGCTTTATCATTATTGTCAATTCTTACATTAATTTCGCTTTTTGTAATTGCACTTAAAGCTTTAATTAAACAGAAAAAGGTAAGTGATGTAAAAACAGATTTCATCAATAATATTACACACGAACTTAAAACTCCTTTAGCAACTTTGGGTATTTCAACCAAAATTTTGGAACAAAAAAACATTCGTGACAACGATGAGAATTTCAACTCAATTGTCAATACAATTTCACGTCAGAACAATCGTCTTCAAAATTTGATTGATCAAGTTATGGCAAATTCTTTGGCTGAAAATGAAATCGAATTGCAAAAGGAAAAAATTGAAACTGAGAATTTCCTTCAGATAATTGTCGATGATTTTAAAATTGCTTTTCCAAAAATCAACCTTAAAACTGACTTTCAAACTCAGAAAACGATTTTAGTTCTGGATAAATTTCATTTAACAACAGCTCTTTTAAATGTTTTAGAAAATGCGGTAAAATATGGTTCGAACACGATTACTGTAAGAACAAAAATCGTAGAAAATCAGTTTTCTATCTGTTTTGAAGATGACGGAATTGGAATTGCAAAAAACAAACAATCACTTCTTTTTGATAAATTTTATCGTGTAGAACAAGGAAATCTTCACAATACAAAAGGCTTGGGTTTAGGACTATATTATGTTGATCAAATCGTAAAAGCACATCAGGGCTCTGTTAACGTTATTAGTGATTTAGGAAAAGGAACTCAGTTTACAATTTTATTAAAAGTTTAATTACCATATTTTGAAAAAATTACTTTTAGCTGAAGACGATTTTGACTTTGCAGCGATTTTAAAACAATATTTAGAGCTTCATCAATTTGAAGTAACCTGGGCAGAAAATGGCGAAATAGCTTTAGATCATTTTAAAAACCAGACTTTCGATATTTGTATTCTTGATGTCATGATGCCCAAATTGGACGGGTTTTCATTGGCTGAAAAAATGATTACAATAAATCCCGAGACTCCTTTTATTTTTCTAACTGCAAGAAAGTTAAAAGAAGACAAAATCATTGGATTAAAACTTGGCGCTGACGACTATATAGCAAAACCTTTTGAAGTCGACGAGCTGATTCTGCGTTTGCAGAACATATTGAAGAGACTCGAGCAAAAGAGAAGCCTAGAAGGAAATAATACAATTGAAATTGGTTCGTATATTTTTGATAACGAACGTTTAACTCTTAATAATAGAAATCACGTTCAACAGCTCACAGAAAAAGAAGCTTCACTTATTGAATATTTATATCTTAACCATAATCAGCTGTTAAAAAGAGAACAAATTTTAATGTCTGTTTGGAAAAAAGACGATTATTTTTCTGGACGAAGCATGGATGTTTTTATCAGCAGACTTAGAAAATATTTTAATTCAGATCCAAAAATCAGTATTGAAAGCGTTCGAAGTATTGGCTTAGAGTTTAAAATAGAAAAACCTTGATAAAATCAAGGTTTTTCTATTTTAAACGAGCTTTATTTTCCAATTACCCAGCCTAAGGTGAAATTTATGATTGGAACAAATTCCGTGTCATATTCGTCAAAATTCACTCCCGGTCCAGCATTAAATTCTAAATTAAATCTTCCTTTATACGTACGCTGCAATCCCCAAAGGGCGCCAAGCGTAAACGAAGAAGAAGCTTCTCTATAATTATCATTTGTAGAAATCGAACCAAAACTATAAACTGCATTTGCGGCTAAATAATTCCCTGAATTTCTTGCTGTTCTTTTTCCTTTCTCTGCTCTTTTTTCAAGATTATAATAATGACGAAACTGTTCATTAATAGTAGGATAAATGGCAAAATTCGAATTGTTCGAATTGGCTTGAAAACCTAAACCTAAACTTGCTTCAGAATACAAGGTGTTTTTAGAATTAAATCCGTGTTCATAAACGAATCCCGGAAGCAATAAATTAATTTTAAACTGATGTTTTGCTACTGCAGTTGGAGCATCGTCTTGCGCATTAACTGCATTTATAAAAAGAACAGAAAGTAATAGAAATAGGTAATTTTTCTTCATTGGTTATTTTAAATTGGTTTGGGCAAAAATAACATTAAAAACATACCACAGCTTAAAAAAGTAAATTATTTTCTTACAGATATAATCGTATTATTTAATTAAAATAGCAGCAATCTTTTCGTAAAGAGGCGTTTTTACACAATATTTTCTTCCTTCATTAACAACAAACTGTGTGAGCGAAACTGCTTCCGTATTTTTACCTGCGATTAAATCTCTGTGCATAGATGATGTTGCTTCTCTTGGAGATTTCTCTAACTTTACAATAGTTTGCGCAACAATATCTTCTGGTAATTTTAGACCTTTTGCCTGCGCCACGTCTTCGATTTCATGAAGCAGTTCAATATAAATTACTTTAGATTCTAAATTATGCAGTATCTCACCAATATTCTGATTTAAATAAGAAGTTACCGAGGCTAATGCCGAAATAAAAATAAACTTCTCCCAAACCGTTTCTTCAATATTTGCAACTAAGTAGCTTTCTATTTTTGCTTTTTTGAAGATGTTTTGCAGCTCTTCTAGTTTTGAAAATGGTGCGGTTTTAGAACCAAAAAATAACTTTTCGTAAAAGCCAATTTTACGAATTGTTCCGGGTGAAAAGATCATCGAGATAATATAAACACAACCTTGTAAAACTTCATTTTCGGGAAATATATTTTGGATTCTTTCCTGCGCGTCTACTCCATTATACAATGGTAAAATCACCGTTTCCTTCTTAATAGATTTTTTCAAAGACGTTAAACTTTCTTCAATATCATACGTTTTGGTCGCACAAATTAAATAATCTAATTCGCCAATTTCGTCAGGATTATTTGAAACTAAACTAGGAAAAACAATTGTTTCAGAATCATCTGTTACAATTTTCAATCCGTTTTCGGTAATCGCTTTTTGAGTTTCACCGCGTGCAATAAAAACCACTTCAACATCTTCAGACTTATAATATTCTTTCGCTAAAAGTCCGCCAAAATAGCCGCCAACGCCGCCAAGTCCTAAAATTCCAATTCTTTTCATAGCCTTTTTTTTATCACTAATTACACCACTTATAACGCGTAATTTTGTCATTTCGAGGAACGAGAAATCACACTTGTAATTCGACAAAGAAAACCGTTTCTCACCTGAGCACTTATATTATTCTTCCAAAACAGGATTCAAATCAAGCTCTGTAAAATCTCTTTCGGTTTTCGAAATTATAATTGTCGCGACCGTATTTCCAATTAAGTTGGTAATGGCTCTGGCTTCACTCATAAATTTGTCAACTCCTAATAGAAACGCTAAACCTTCAACTGGTATTTTATGAAGTGCTGTTAAAGTAGAGGCTAAAACAATAAATCCGCTTCCGGTAACACCTGCGGCACCTTTTGAAGTAATCATTAAAATACCAATAACAGTTAAAATTTCAAAGAAACTCAAGTGCACATCATACAATTGTGCCAAAAATATAACTGACATTGATAAGTAAATCGACGTTCCATCGAGATTAAAAGAATATCCTGTTGGAATCACCAATCCTACGACCGATTTACTGCAGCCCATTTGCTCTAGTTTCACCAAAATACTTGGCAAAGCAGCTTCTGAAGATGATGTTCCTAAAACTAATAAAAGTTCTTCTTTAATATATTTTAAAATCGAAAGTATACTTATTTTATAATAACGCAGAATGCTTCCTAAAATTAGAAAAACAAACAACGCCATCGTTAAATAAACACAAAGCATTAATTTCCCGAGTGGAATTAAAGTTCCTAATCCAAATTTTCCAATTGTATAAGCCATTCCGCCAAAAGCACCAATTGGCGCGAGATACATAACATATTTTAAACCGAAGAAAACGACATTTGAAAACCGTTCTAAAACTAGAATAGTTTGTTCTCTCTTTTTATAAAAATTTAAAGCGATTCCGCATACAATAGCCGCTAATAAAACCTGTAATGTAAAATTGGAAAGAAAAAACTCCAGCCATGAAAAATCTTTTGCAGCACCATTTGTATATTGACTTGCGTCGCCTAAAGTTAATCCTGATTTATCAATTTTTCCGGGTTTAAAAATATAAGCAACTGCAACGCCAATTGCTAAAGCTACAGTAGAAACAACTTCAAAATAAGCTAAAGCTTTCACGCCAATTCGTCCTACTTTCTTCAAATTACCCATTCCAGAAATTCCCAAAACAATCGTCAGAAAAATAATCGGGCCAATAAACAACTTGATAAGACTTATAAATTTCGCTCCTAAAATTTCCATTTTCACACCATTTTCAGGCGAAAAATGTCCGAGTAAAATACCCGCAATAATTGCTATTAAAACCCAAAAAGTAAGATTTGTAATTATGGCATTAAAAAGGCTTTTTTTTGCCTTTGAAGAAGATTTTGGAGCGGTTATATTCATGAAAACAGGTTAGTAGAGTTTCACAAATATATAAAAAAAGCAGACCTATAAGCCGGATTCTGTCCTTGATAAATCAAGGCCTTATCATTTATCTAGATTCCGAATTACTTCGAAACTCGAGCTACCTACCCTTCAACAACGGACGAGAAGCCCTTAAATGTTGATATACTTGGTATTTCACCGCATAGAGTTTACCTGGTTTCACTACAGCATTACCTGTACATACTTTCTGTTGCACTTGTCCTAATCCCGACAGCTATCAGGACCGACGGGTGTTACCCGCTATGCTTCTCTATGGTGTCCGGACTTTCCTCTCCCCACCGTAGCGGGCAGCGATAAGGCGGTCTGCGCTGCAAAAGTAGCGATTTATGAGCTAAGAATAATGATTTTAAATTTCTGTTTTTATGAGTTTTATCATAACTTTTTAATTTTAAAATAGTTATCTTTAAAATTCGATAATTTTTAAATTGAAATATTATGATTAGGATGTATCACTACGCAACTGTTTCAAAAGCTTTAGATCAATTGCATGAAAAAGGGTTTACGTGCGATTTTAATCTCAACTCAGACATTCTTAAAAAAAATCCTGAGAAATTTGAAATTGTACATGTGTATCGATACGAAGGGGAATCAGACCCAGGCGATGAGGCAGTTGTATACGGAATTAAGTCCAGTAATGGCAAAAAAGGTGTTTTTGTAGCAGGTTTTTCTGCCGATGCAGATCAGGAAACCACTAAACTTTTATTTGATTTAAGCATTAAAGGAAGGTAATTTTCAGAAGTCAAAACCACCAGTCTTCTGTTCAATAAGGAAATTACGTTATCCATTTTAAAAGTAAAGGAATAACAATCTATGTCATCTTGAAGAATAAAGAATTTTCATTAGCAGCTCGCCGAAAAATTGGTTATTTACATTGCAGAGTTTCTTGCGAAGATTATACGTTCCTCGGGATGACATAAAAAAGAAGTTTATCTTAGTATTTTTTTTACAAAAGAATTAAAACTTACTTTTTAAATCCATTCTTCCATGAAGAATCCTAACAACTTCAATTTCGGTGTTTGAAATAATTTGATAAAAAAGAATATGCAGGTTTGATTTAAACCCAAATAAACTTTCTGCGACAGTATCATATTTTTTTCCAAGATTTGGATTCTCAGCCAATTCCTGACAAGAATCTAAAAGCAAAAGGTAATATTTATCAGCTTGATTTTCTGACCATTCATCAAAAGTATAATTCCAAATATCAGCTAAATCTTCAACAGCTTTATTTGTCAAATGATATTTAGCCATGTTTTCTATTTGCTTTTAAACTTTCAAGATGTTTTTTGGAATCAAAGTTCTCAGCACGTCCACTTTCAAGTCCTTCCTGAACAGCTTTTTTCAAAATAAGTAATTTATTCTCTTCTTCTTCTAAAAGACGTAATCCTGCTCTAACAACTTCACTTGCATTCTTAAACCTTCCCTCAGAAAGACTATTTTCAATGAAGTTTTCAAAATGATTTCCAAGCGATATTGATGTATTTCTTCCCATGATTTAACTTTCTATATTACAAAGTTACCAAAAATTGGTAATAAATAGTATCTAACTAGAAAAACGATATGATTTTTTCAATAAAAAGAAGGCTTTTTTTTATTCGTGCTGCCTTACATCATTATATTGCCAAAGTACATTTATAATTTTCCATTCGCCATTTATTTTTACAATATGCATATAATCTATCCATGCATCTGCAAGTAACTTCACTGACGCTGTTTTTGCAGAAACATCTAACAATTTTATTTCTTTTCTTGGATTCTTTGGAAATTTATCGCCTTTTACATTATAAGTTTCTGCCAGTATAACCATGTTTTCAGCAAAAAACTCAGAGATATAATCTTTCTGTGCCACTTTATTTCTAAAAACTGATCTTTTTACCATTCTAGGATGCAAGGCGCTTTCCATCAATTTTGGATTTGGATTATGCTGTGCTTCAATATATGCCAAAGCTGCTCGTTTAATTTCTAACGTATCTTGAGCGGTTTGTGCTTGATTTTTAAAAGAACTAATTATAATTACTAAGAGTATTAAATATTTTTTCATGTAAAATGGGATTACGATTTATTATCTAAAACATTCTAAAGTTGTTACTAATAGAAATTAACTTCCAAGTTTTCCATAACGTTGTTGTTCTGAAAAATACAGAATTACTTTATTTCCGTTTTTTTCGTACGGATAAAATAATTCATAATAACCATTATGCGAACTGTAACGCAATTCGTTGCTTCCTTTCTCAAAAACACTTTTCAAATAATCTCTCTCTTCTTTTGTAGTTTGATAAATATAACGCTGCTTTTGTGGATGAATCGAGTCTTTCAAATTTCCTTCATAATAATCACTAAAGCCCAAATAAACCTGAGAGCCTTTAACTGAATCTTTTACAATCACAGTAACATTGGGAAAATTTTTATCTGTCTTAGACAAAATGTCCAAAATATCAGCAGTCTCTTTTATATAGCTTTCAGAAAAACTATAATTTACTAATTTATCGCTATTCGCTTTATTAATTGCAATAATTGATTCAGCCGATTTAATCAATCGCTTTTCCTTTTTAGCCGAGGTCAAATAATCTCCGCCAAATAAAATAATAGCAATCAGGGGAAAAATCAAAATCAAAGTCAAAAACCGCAATCTATTTGATTTATCATTCACTGCATCTAGATTATGTTTTTCAGCAATTCTGGTCAAATTAAACATTAAATTGATAATCAGAGAACCAACCATCAAAGCAAGAATTCCTAAAATACTTAGATAAAATGTCTCGGTCATATTCTCTTTAAAAACTTTTAAGCCAAAAACCTGAATGGTTATAAAAGTAAATACCCAATACACTAATAAAAGTATTGATGTGATTCCAATAATATTGCTGAATCTAACTATTTGTTTTGCGTTCATGAAATATCAAATTAATATTTTTGTTAATTGGTCATTTTAGTTTCGGATTAAAAATAACACATTTTTTATTACAAAAATTTAATTATTATTGTATTCAAAATCAACTTTATGAAGTTTAGATACATTTTTGTTTTTGCATTCTTTTTTATTTGCACGAATTCTTTTTCATGTGACTGTAACCCAATTGACCGAGAAAATATGGTAGAAATAGGATTAAAGTATGAAATTGTATTTTATGGAGAAGTTACAAAAGTAGATTCAATAAACAGAATATATACTTTTAGAATCGTAGAACTCTTTAAAGGAAAATACAATTCTCTATTCATTACGCAAAAGTATTCTGGTAATTGTTCTATTATTCCATCCCTAAAACAACTTTGGATTGTTTATGCTAATTTTAATAACGATAAAACTATCGAAGTGAGTAGTTGTTCTCCAAGTACTGGTTTTAAACCCTATGGGAGCGACTCCATGCCTTCTCCACCAGAAATAGAAATGTCACAAAAGACAGATAATCAAATAAAATCATTGTCTTTTTATGTCTGGGATCTGAAATTTGAAAATCGAAATTTACAAGATTGGATTTATCAAATAGAGAAATTAAGAGTATATAAAAAATCTCAAAAAGAAATTTCTGATAAAGAAAAAAACGAGACTAAACTTGAAACATACAACAGATATATCATCATATCTTTGATAGTCAACATCGTATTATTTCTAAGTTTGATTTTTGTAATTTTAAAGAAAAAGAATTTCGTCAAATAAGCAAAATCGACTTTAAACAACGAAACAAAAGTCATATATTTGCTATCGAATAAAAAGAATATGGAACAATTTGTAGTATCGGCTCGTAAGTATCGCCCGCAGACCTTTAAGGATGTTGTGGGACAAAAAGCCATTACAAACACTTTGTTGAATGCTATTGACAGTAATCACCTTGCTTCTGCTCTTTTATTCACAGGACCGCGTGGAGTTGGAAAAACTACTTGTGCACGTATTTTGGCTCGAAAAATAAATCAGCCTGGATATGACGATCCTAATGAAGATTTTGCATTTAATGTTTTTGAGTTAGATGCCGCTTCAAACAACTCGGTTGATGATATTCGAAGCCTTATTGATCAGGTCCGAATCCCGCCGCAAACCGGACAATACAAAGTTTATATTATTGACGAGGTTCATATGTTGTCTTCGGCTGCTTTTAATGCTTTTCTTAAAACATTAGAAGAACCGCCAAAGCATGCTATTTTTATTTTAGCGACAACAGAAAAACACAAAATCATTCCGACGATTTTATCTCGTTGTCAGATATTTGATTTTAAAAGAATTACGGTAAAAGATGCTAAAGAACATTTAGCAGATGTTGCTCAAAGTCAAGGAATCAATTTTGAAGACGATGCTTTGCACATTATTGCTCAAAAGGCTGATGGCGCAATGCGTGATGCTTTATCTATTTTTGACCGTGTGGTTTCATATTGCGGAACTAACTTGACACGTCAGGCTGTAACTGAGAATCTAAACGTATTAGATTACGAAACCTACATAAGTATTACTGATTTGATTTTGGAAAACAAAATTCCAGATCTTTTAATGGCTTACAACGATATCTTATCAAAAGGTTTTGATGGGCATCATTTTATTGCTGGATTAGCCTCTCATTTTAGAGACTTATTGGTTAGCAAAACTCCTGCAACTATTTCCTTATTAGAAGTTGGAGAACAAGCACAGCAAATGTATGGCGTTCAATCTCAAAAATGCTCTCAAGAATTTTTATTAAAAGGAATTGATATTGCAAATGACTGCGATTTAAAATATAAATTGAGTCAGAATCAACGTCTTTTAGTCGAATTATGCTTGATGCAACTTGCCTCTATCAACTTTGATGGAGAAAAAAAAAAGTTGAGCAATACATAATCCCTCCTACTTATTATAAAAACGGAAGTTTTTCTATTGTTGAAGTTCCAAGTCAAAAGTCAAAAGTCGAAAGTCAGACTGAAACTTCAAAAACGGAAGAAAAAGTCAATAATAATTCTGCTGCCATAAATACGGCTGTTCCAGAAACTCCGAAAATTGAAACTCCGAAGATTGAAACTCCAAGAGCCGAAACTGGTGGTGAAGCAAAGGTTTCTGCATTTTCTTTGGCTAGTATTCGCAAGAAGAAAGAACTTGAACAAAGCACTAAATCTTATGTAAAACCAACATCTGTTTTTCCTACTGAAGAGTTTACCGAAACCGAAATGCTTGTGCAATGGAATAAATATGCAGAGCGTTTGGGTCAAAAAGGTTTAAAGATCATGGAGTCGATCTTATTAATCAACGATCCGGTTTTAAGTGGAACCAACATCACTTACGAACTTCCGAACGAAGGTTCTAAACTAGAATTCGAAAGTCAGATGAATGCACTTTTAGGACATCTAAGAGGTCATCTTCACAATCACGACATCACAATTGAAGTAATTGTAAATGAAAAACTCGAGATTAAAAGAAGTTTCAACGACCAAGACAAATACAATCGTTTACATGAAATAAATCCAAACATTGAGCTTTTACGTTCAACATTTGGATTGGATTTACCTGGATAATTTTATACTCTTTTCGCTGCAAATTTATACGAATTGTTTTTACATGAAATAAAAAACAGCAATTAACTTTAGCAGCATTATTTATTTAGAAATCCGAAATTATAAACTTTTTCAAGCCATTTATTTCTTTGACTTTCTTTTGCTGTTTTTATGATTCCGATATAACTTACTTTTACTGGTTTTACACCACAAAATTCTAAAGTTGATTTCTTTAATTGATTCACGCTTGGTCTTCCAAAAAACAATCTATAATACCAGCCAGGTTGATCAAGAGTTGTAATAATATGTGCCGTTTTTCCTTTTAATAATTTATCCCACCACACAGAATTTTCTCTGTACTGAAATGCCATTCCAGGTAAAAATAATCGATCAATAAAGCCTTTTGTAATTGCAGGAAGTCCGCCCCACCAAACGGGATGAATCCAAACTAAATGATCAGCTCTTTTAATTTTTTCCCACGATTCTAATAAATCCGGTTCTAGTTCTGTTCGTTTTTGATATCCGAATTTTAAATTTGGATTAAAATTCAGAGCTGCAATTGTAATTGTTTCCACCACTGCTCCAGAAGCTGATGCGCCTTTTTGATACTCGGCAGCAATGGCAAAATTAAAGCTGTCTGGATTTGGGTGTCCATTTATAATCAGTATTTTTCTCATGTTTTTCTTTTTTCAAAAATACTTTCTGCGGGTTTTCTTTTACTAGACAAATGTCCTAAAAAAACTAAATATAAATTTAATTCACAGCTTTACACCTAGATAAAGAACCTTCTTAGAATTTCTTAAAAGCGCTTACGAGACCGCTTTTCTAATTCGGCTTAAATGTCTTGGTGTAACTCCTAAATAGGATGCTAAATATTGTAACGGAATCAACTGAAGGTATTTTTGATGATTCCTAAAAAGTGCTTCATAACGTTCTGCACCAGATAATTTTTGAAAATCTACCATTCGTTTTTGAAGATTTACAAACTCCATTTCGGTTAACTTCCTGCCTATTTCCTGCCAGTTATAACTTGATTTATAAAGTTTTTCTAATGCATTTCGATCTAAAACCTGCAATTCTGTATCAACTAATGCTTGAATACTTTCTTCGGCTTTTTCTTGTGTTATGAAGCTGGCAAATGACGCCATAAAATCGTTTTCAAAAGCAAAACAATTGGTAATTTCATCACCTTTATGATTCATAAAAAAAGAACGTAGAATTCCTTTTTCTATAAATACTATTTCATTACAAATCTGATTTTCTTCTAGTAAAAAATCTCCTTTTTTGAGTTTTCTAAAAGTGATTAAATCATCTAAATGTGACAACTCTTCATTAGATAATTCCTGAATTGATTGAAAAACAGCTTTCATTTATAGTATTAAAATTACTCTTTTAAGAAAAAATTCTTTCAATTCTTTTATCTGGAATAAGCCATAACATTGCAACTATAAAATAAGCGGCTCCAGAAATAATAACATTATAAAATGAAGCTGCAATACCAATAACATATAAAACTGCTGAAGCTTTTCCTTTTAAATCTCTCCCTAAAGCTTTTGCCAACGCAGAATTTTTCCCTTCAACATCAAGAACTGTTTTTTGAAGAATTACATAAGAAATTGCGCAAAGCAGCAGAATAATTCCATACAAAGCCATTGCTGCTTTTTCGAAATTGTGTTCTCCCATCCAACCAGTTGAAACTGGAATTAAAGAAAGCCAAAATAGTAAATGCAGATTGCTCCAAAGAATTTTTCCGTTTACTTTTGATAAACCATGAATTAAATAGTGATGATTATTCCAGTAAATTCCAACGTAAATAAAACTCAAAATATAACTTAAAAACTTCGGAATAAGCGGTTTCAAGTCTGTAAATTCATGCCCTTGAGGTACCTTAATTTCCAAAATCATAATGGTGATAATGATTGCTAAAACACCATCACTAAAGG
This sequence comes from Flavobacterium plurextorum, assembly GCF_002217395.1. Lineage (GTDB taxonomy): Bacteria > Bacteroidota > Bacteroidia > Flavobacteriales > Flavobacteriaceae > Flavobacterium > Flavobacterium plurextorum. Next base: position 104,398 of record NZ_MUHD01000001.1, read on the forward strand.
CTTCGAGTCTAGTTTTGTTCATTTAAATAAGTTTAAAATAATCTAAGTATCTTTTAAAAAGTTTGCCACGAATTACACAAATTTACTGGAATTACATTTTATAATGTAAATAAAAAAAATAGTGCAAATTTGTGTAATTTATGGCGAAAGAATAATTTATATTTTCCCGTAGTACATTGCTTTCACGATACCATCAGAAAGTCCAATTTTAGGAACGTAAATCTGGCGTGCTCCGCTCCATTTCATTGCATTAAGATAAATTCTTGTTGCGTGGATAATTACGTCGGCACGATCTGAATTCAATCCTAATTCAGCGATTCGTTGTTCGTAAGTAAGCGAATTTAAAAACGCGTATTGTGAATTAATGTAGATATATGACAGCGGTTTTTCTTGCTGTTTGCCAGACATTTTAAACAACTTATTGATGTTTCCGCCAGAACCTATAAGTGTTACTTCATCATAGTCTGCGGTATTAGTTTTGATCCATTTTTCAATTTCATCCCAAACTACATCGTGCACCATATTATTTAATAAACGAACGGTTCCTGCTTTAAAAGATCTAGAATTAATCAATTTCCCGTCAGAGAATAAAGTAAACTCGGTACTTCCACCTCCAACATCAACAAACAAATAGGTTTCATCTGTTTTTAGTAAATGAAGTAAATCTGTTGAAGCTATAATAGCCGCTTCTTTTTTACCATCAATAATCTCGATTTTAATGTCGGCTTTTTTCTTAATTAGAGCCACAACCTCTTTTGCATTGTATGCCTCGCGCATTGCCGAAGTTGCAAACGCCATATAGCGTTCTACTTTATGTACTTTCATCAAAAGATTGAATGCTTTCATAGCATCAACCATTCGATCTATATTTTCTTCTGAAATTTCACCTACTGTAAAGGCATCTTGTCCCAAACGAATTGGCACACGAACAAGTGAACTTTTGTTAAACTGCGGTTCTTTGCCATCTTGCTCTACAACATTCGATATCAGAAGCCTCATGGCATTTGATCCAATATCTATTGCTGCAAATTTCCTTATATTAATCATGCTCACTTTATGATTTGAAATTGTTTTCTATTATTATTGATTTACTTTTTGCGGAATTTCTTCGAACTTTTTAATTTTGTTTTGATAATATTTATAGGTTTCAAACTGCGCTCTAAATGATGCATGATGATTTCGAGGTTTGTACTTATTATCTAATTTATAAGAATGGTATCTTACTTTAACGTTTCCTTTCCAAGCAATATTAAAGTTATCGATTAATTCTTTTTTAATTTCAAGATCATAGATTGGACAGGTAACTTCTACTCTGCCGTCAAGATTACGTGTCATAAAATCGGCCGAAGAAATATACACTTCATTAAGTCCTGCGTTTCCAAAAATATAAACTCTTGAATGTTCTAAGTAATTATCGACGATACTAATAGCTTCAATATTTTCACTCATTCCAGGGATTCCAGGAATCAGAGAACAAATTCCTCTTACCTGCAGTTGAATTTTTACACCTGCATTACTGGCTTCATATAATTTATCGATCATTTTAAAATCAGATAAACTATTCATTTTTAACTTAATATGCGTTTTTCTTCCAGCTAAAGCATGAAGGATTTCACGATCAATAAGTTTAACAAATTTTGACCTTGTATAATGCGGCGATACTATTAAATGCTTGTATCTGTGTACTCTATAATTTATATCGAAAAATTCGAATATTTTGGTAACATCTTTCAAAATACCTTGATTACAGGTAAACAAAGTAACATCTGTATAAATTTTTGCTGTCGATTCATTGAAATTCCCTGTAGAAACAAAACCGTAACGACGTGTTTTTCCTTCTTCAAGTCTTTCTATAACGCATATTTTGCTATGTACTTTAAGACCTTTAATTCCAAAAATAAGCTCAATACCTTCGGTCTGCATCTGCTCTGCGTACGAAATATTGCTTGCTTCGTCAAAACGCGCTTGAAGCTCGATTTGAACCACTACTTTCTTTCCGTTTTTTGCAGCATTAATTAAAGAACTAATAATCTGCGAATTCTTAGCTAGACGATATAAAGTAATTTTGATACTGGTTACTTTTGGATCTAAAGCTGCTTCACGCAAGAATTTAGTTAAATAAGAAAATGACTGATAAGGAGCGTGTAATAAATAATCCTTTTTACTAATTTTTTCTAATATGCTTCCGCCAAGACTTAAACCTGGAATTGGCAGAGGTTCATTTGGTTTGTAAAGCAAATCATAGCGTCCTAAATTAGGAAAACTCATATAATCACGGCGATTATGATATCTTCCACCAGGAATTATACTATCTGTTTCAACAATTTTCATCTTATCTAAAAAGAACTGCAGAGTATCCTCTTCAATTAAATTATCATAGATAAAACGAACTGGCTCACCGATTCGGCGGTCTTTTACTGATGTTGCAATTTTCTCGAGCATACTTTTACTCAAATCACTGTCGATATCTAACTGAGCATCACGAGTAATCTTGATCATATGTGCTGAAACACTTTTATAATCAAATATGTTAAAGATGTTTTTTAAGTTGTAACGAATAACATCGTCAATTAAAATTACATACTGTTTCTCATCTTCAGATGGAAGAACAACAAATCTGTTTATCGTTTTTGGAATTTCTATAACAGCGTAACGTACTTCGTTGTTTGTCATTTCTAAACGAACGGCAAGATATCCTAAAGTGTCTTTTAAAACAGGGAATTCTGCCAAATCATTCAATATAATAGTTACCAATTCTGGACTTAATTTTTGCATAAAAAAGTCTTTCAGGAAACTTTCCTGATTTTTGGTAATTTGATCTTCGTTTATAATAAAAATATTCTCTGTTTCAAGTTCAGCTTCAATATTTCCTAGAATACGTAAGCTTTCTGATTGCTGCTGAATTACAATTTCTGTAATATCTTTAATTAATTGATGTGCCGAAACTCCGCCTAAATATTTTTCGCCAGAAATTCCAGAGAGACTCAATCTTCTTATTGCAGCATAACGAACTCTAAAAAACTCATCTAAATTGTTTGAAAAAATTCCAACAAAACGAAGTCTGTCTAAAAGTGGAACCGTATTATCACCCGCTTCCTGAAGTACTCTTGCGTTAAACGCTAACCAGCTTTTTTCTCTATCGATATATTTTTGTTCGTACACTATATTTATTTTAAATCTTTGGGGAAAATTGTTTTATGGGTTTTGCCTTTATTTATAGTATCCCAGCTTTCTGAATCAAACTGTAAAGATACAAAGCCTGAGGTTGGGACATTTTCTATAAAAACATCCCCAAATTTATTAACAAAATTTGTAATAGCCTCGTTATGTCCAAAAAGAATAACGCTTTCGAAACTATTATCACATGATTTAATAACCTTTTCGAGTTGTTTATCATCAAAAGTATAAAGGTCGTCTTTATAAACAATACTTTCTATAGGATATGAAATATTTTGTGCAAAAATTAATGCCGTTTCTGAAGCTCGTGCTGCGGTACTGCTCCAAATAATGTATGTTTTTGGAAGAAATTTAGAAATAGTAGAAGAAACATCATGCGCATCTAAAATTCCTCTTTTCATTAAAGGTCTATCGAAGTCTTTTAGAGGAGCTTCCCAACTTGACTTTGCATGACGTATTAAAATTAAATTTTTCATAAGCAGAAGTTTTGAAACCTCAAAAAGAGGTCATTATTTTTTTTAAGTTCTAATTTACAAAAGATATTTTAAACCTTCTCAATTTTTTATTAGTGTTAACATTTTAAGTAAATTTTAACAAGTATAATTGATCTTCAGAGCTTTCAAAACAAATAAAATCATTCTTAGGATTTTATTCCAAAAAATGTACTTCACCTATTAAACAATACAGTTCGTCGATATTTTGCAAATTGGTAAAATTTTAACTAAATAACTGATTATTAATCATTTACACCGTGTTTAAAAAATGATTTTAAGCCAAAAAGAGAAGAAATCATACTATTGAAATTGAAAAAATTTGGCAAAAAAAATATTTTTTTCATGCCTTTTTTAATAAAAAAAGAGCACTTAA
>NZ_MUHD01000010.1 GCF_002217395.1 Flavobacterium plurextorum
GTAAAATAATGGTGAAACATAAATGTTTTTGATTTTGAAAGTGCATAATTTCATTCTGAAAATCTTTAGAATAATTATACATTGTTTGATTGTTATTTTTTACTGCTGTATTAATTAATTCATCATAGCTCATGTATTGCCTAGAAATATCATCTTTAGTGTTTTCTGGTGAATTTTTTGAGATGAATAAGGCTGTAATTTTTATGATTTCGTAAATAATCAAAGAGGTTAGAATAAATAAAATTTGAGATACAAAAATGACTAGCAAATCATCAATTTTTAGTGTTTCTAGAATAATGCTTAGTGGTTTGTTTAAGAATAAATTTCCCGAAATATCTCCCGCAAGCAGCCAAGTTGTGAGTATTAATAACCAATAAAAGAGGGTATTAAAATTATCAAAAAATTTGTGGATGTTGTTTAGCATAGTTAGTTAGATTAAGTATATAATTTGTTTTATAAATAAAAAACCCGACAAGTTAACTCGTCGGGTGGTATTTATTAAATCTTTAAATTACAGATTTTTAATTATTTAAGCGTTTGCTAATTCTTTGATATGCGCTTTAATTTTTACTTCTAATTCATCAGCTAGTTCTGGATTATCTTTAATTAAGGCTTTTACAGCATCGCGTCCTTGTCCTAATTTTGTATCTCCGTAACTAAACCAAGATCCTGCTTTTTTAACGATTTCAAATTCAACCGCTAAGTCAAGAATTTCACCAGTTTTAGAAACTCCTTCTCCGTACATAATGTCGAATTCGGCAGTTTTAAAAGGCGGTGCAACTTTGTTTTTAACGATTTTAACTTTTGTTCTGTTTCCAATTACGTTTTCACCGTCTTTAATTTGAGAAGAACGACGAATATCCAAACGAACTGAAGCGTAGAATTTTAATGCGTTACCACCAGTTGTAGTTTCAGGATTACCGAACATTACACCAATTTTTTCACGCAGCTGGTTGATAAAGAAAACAGTACAGTTGGTTTTACTAATTGTTCCCGTTAATTTTCTTAAAGCCTGAGACATTAAACGTGCGTGAAGACCCATTTTCGAATCTCCCATTTCACCTTCAATTTCACTTTTTGGCGTTAAAGCGGCAACAGAGTCAATAACAACAATATCAATTGCACCAGAACGAATCAGGTTTTCAGCAATTTCTAAAGCTTGTTCTCCATTGTCTGGTTGTGAGATAATTAGGTTTTCGATATCTACACCTAATTTTTCAGCATAATTTCTATCAAAAGCATGCTCTGCATCGATAAATGCAGCAATACCGCCTGCTTTTTGAGCTTCGGCAATAGCATGTAATGTTAATGTAGTCTTACCAGATGATTCTGGACCGTATATTTCAATAATTCTTCCTTTTGGATAACCATTTACCCCAAGAGCTAAATCAACGCCAAGTGAGCCAGAAGAAATCGTTTCTACCTCCACGATGGCTTTATCGCCCATTTTCATTACGGTTCCTTTTCCGTAGGTTTTGTCAAGTTTATCAAGCGTTAATTGTAACGCTTTTAATTTGGCTTCTTTGTCTGAACTCATCTTTTTATTTTGTCTAAAATTGTTATTTTGTTTCTTTTCAATAAAAATCAAAAAGAGTAAACAGTGTCCTGATTTTTATTTTTTAGGCTTGTAATTTGGTAAAAATACTTCTTTTTTTTGAAGTTTAGGCGACTCAGATTGTCATAAATTGTAACAAATTTTACTATAGAAACAAAGCCTTTAGTTCTGTGGCGTCAGACGGTTGCATTTTCCCAGCAAGAACTAAACTCAGCTGTTTACGGCGCAAAGCTGCATCAAATCGTTGTATTTCAAGTTCAGTTTCAGGTAATATTGGCGGTACTTCAACAGGTCTTCCAGTATCATCAACAGCAACAAAAGTATAAATGGCTTCATTTGCTTTTGTTCTGCTTCCAGATTCGCGATCTTCTACCCAAACATCAATGAAAACTTCCATCGAACTTTTGAAAGATCTTGATACTTTTGCTTCAACAGTTACAACACTTCCTAGTGAAATAGCTCTGTTAAAAGCAACGTGATTTACAGATGCCGTTACTACAATTCGGCGAGAATGTCTGCGTGCCGCAATACTTGCTGCACGATCCATACGTGCAAGTAACTCACCGCCAAATAGATTGTTTAAAGGATTTGTTTCACTTGGTAAAACTAAATCGGTTAAAATAGTTAGGGATTCTGAAGGATGTTTTGCATTCATTTTTTGATAAAATTTTATTTTCTTGCGCCGTTTCCAGATTTAAAAATCTTTTAAATTGCGGCTTACTTTTTTAAAATTATGGTCGACTAATTCAACCAATAAACGGCCATTACAGCAGGAATAAAATAAATTACAATGGTTCTTGCACCATCATAATCTTTTGCTAATCGCTGTCCGAAAAGCATCATTAACAAACAAATACACGAGAAAATTGCTCCATAAAAGCCATATTCTCGGCCGCTGTTTGTTAACAACTGAATTGCTCCAACAACACATAAAACACCAGAAATTAATTCTAATATTAATAAATGAAATAGGGCAAGAGGAACTTGGTTTTTTAGAGGTGTTTTGGCAAAATGACCTTTAAGCCATTCAACATTATCTTTCCAATAAAAAATCTTTTCATAACCTGATTGTAAAAAAGTTATGGCTAAAAATGCTAATAATAAAATAGAGGCGGCATTATTCATCTGAAAATTATTTTTTGTGAATTAAACGAGTCAGTTTTATAGATAAATCGGTTAAGATTATTTTTGCATTTCCGTTTCTTTCAATGTGATACATCGCATCTGAAAGTTCTTTGAAAATTTCATGAATATTATTGCCGTTTACAAAAGGCGCGAAATTCTCCAGTTTAAATTTGTCTACTTTAGGTTCAATATAAACCAAAGTTGGCGCTTGATAGTTAAGCAAAAGTGCTTGACGAAACATTTCAATACAAAACTGAATAAACTTTTTTTGGCTTTCGCGGCCAAGTCCTGCAATTTCTTCGCTCCAGGAAATTAAATCCTGAATTGCGGCAGCATTTCCTTTTGCTCTAAAAGCGGCGCGAACCCAATTGACAAACCATTGTTCAAATGGATATTCAGAATCATCTTCTTTGAGCAGATGAAGTGCTTTATTGAAATTTCCCTGGGCTTGATGTGCAATTTTGAAAGCTGATTTTTCGTCGAGATTTTCTTTTGAAATTAAAGCTTCGGCAATTACTTTTTCCGGCAGTCCGTTAAAGTGAATTACTTGACATCGAGAGCGTATGGTTTGAATAATATCTTCTTCATTTTCAGAAATCAGAATAAAAATTGTCTTATCCGAAGGTTCTTCCAGAAGTTTTAATAGTTTGTTTGAAGCTGCAATATTCATTTTGTCAGCCATCCAAATGATCATAATTTTATAACCGCCTTCGTATGATTTCAGTGAAAGTGATTTTAAAACTTCCTGTGCATCTTCAACTCTTATTTCTCCTTGTTTGTTTTGAACGCCAAGTATTTTATACCAGTCAAATAATCCGCCATATGGCATTTCGTGAATGAAAGTTCGCCAATCCTGAATAAAATCTAAGCTTTTTGGTTTTGTTTTTACATCTTCGGTTGTAACCGTAGGGTAAATAAAGTGCAGATCGGGATGCGAAATATTTTGAAATTTCAGGTTACAGGAATCGTTACCATTTTCGTTTTCATTTCCAGAGTTATTGCACAAAATATACTGCGCATAAGCAATTGCTGTCGATAATGTACCGCTTCCTTCGGGGCCGATGAATAATTGTGCATGCGGAATTCGTCCAGAAGACGCGCTTTTTATTAAATGGCTTTTGATGTAATCCTGACCTAAAATTTGTGAAAATTGCATGAAGCAAAGATAGAAGAAAATGATGTAGTCAAAAATTTTCCAGATAAAGATTATGCTGCTGCTTTAATTTATGAGATTCTGATGGATTTTTATAAAAATATTTGTGGTTTGTTAACGGACTTTTGTTAATAAAATAGTTCACGCGAGTAAATATCAAGACTTTTTTGTTAATATTTTTTTCAAAAAAATGACGAACATATGTTTTTTTTGGTTATTTAGAGTAGATTTTGCTCTATTTTTTATGGCTTAAATCTTACGGTTTGGATTTTAACAATTTTAACAGAAAGCACGGTAAAACGCACATTTTCTCGACATAACGCTGGTTTTTAAGCTTTTTTTAAGCTTTTTTTTTGAAAAAACAAATCAATAAAGTTGCAATTTAAGTTAATTTCTATATTTTTGTTTTCATCAACAACCAATTATTTAATAAGAATTTATGAAAGGGAAAATTATTTTATTAAGTGCATTTTTTATCTTGACAACTGCAGCTGCTTCAGCTCAGGCAAAGAATGCTCCAAGAAGTATAATTAGTACGACAGCTCTTATTCGTAAATATCACGATCAAAAAGAATTGAGTGGTATGCAAAAAGGAGAATTGTTAGAGTTATACATTGAACGAATAAAAGTTTTAGTAAAAACTCTCCCTTACATTGCGTTGGTTACAAAACCAGGTGTTACAATGGCAGACTTAGGTATTCCAGACGATAACGAACACAAAAAAGTTTTAGATGCTCAGGCTGTTGGCACAACAAATTTCTTAGACACTACGGTAGAATTTCAAAGAAAAATGATGCCATATTCAGATAAAGGAAACTTAATCGCAGCAATTTTATTTTACGAAAGTACATTGAAATCTTTACACGAATTCAACGATTTGAACGAAATGTAATTTTTATAAAAATATTTTAAATCACTTTTTTGATGCTTGTACGGCTTTTAAGTTTATACTGCATTTTGAAAGAAGAAAGAAAATTAACTCGTTCTCGATGTGTTCTGGATACCAACAGAAAATTTCGAGATGAGTTTTTTCATTTACGCATAACCAAATTTATTATTAACCCCCAATACCCCCCTTATCATGAAAAAAATTACTCAAATGATCTGTATCTTTTTGACAGTCACAAGTATGAGTGCTCAACAAGAGAAAGGAATTATGGGCTACACCAATTGGTTAAACAACTGGACCGAATTTAAGCCTAACAAAGTAGATTACGGAGAAGCAAACCAAATTTTAGCAGGAAACATTTCTGTTAACACAAAATTGCTGAAGAGGAATATTTATGTTTTGCAAGGTAACGTGTATGTTACAAATAATGCAGTTTTAACAATTGAACCAGGAACATTAATTATTGGTGATTTTGAAACAAAAGGAACATTGGTAGTTACTAAAGGTGCACAAATTATGGCCGATGGTTTAGAAACTGATCCAATTGTTTTTACTTCTAACAGAAGCTTGAAAAAAGCTGGAGACTGGGGTGGAGTTGTTATTCTTGGAGATGCTCCAATTAACAAATTTGGAAATGTAGGTTCTTATAACCTAGATCTTGACCCAACTCTTACTACTTATGGTGGTGATAATACAGCTTCAAATTCTGGTATAATGCGATTTGTTAGAATCGAATTTGCTGGAAAAAAAGTTAAAGGTTTAGATACTTTCAACGGATTAACTATCGCTGGAGTTGGTAGTAAAACAATCTTAGAAAATGTAATGGTAAGCTACTCTGGAGGAGATTCATTTGCTTTCTTTGGAGGTGATGTAAATGCTACAAAATTTGTTTCTTATAAATCAATCAACGACGATTACAAATTTACTCAAGGAGTTCAATGTCGTTTATACAATTCATTAGCCGTTAGATCATCTTACTTGTCTAGTAACAAAGATGGATCTCGTTGTATGGAAGTAAAATCATATGAAAAGAAAAGTGAAACAGATTTTACTAAAAAACAAACGCTTGTTGTTGCTACGAATATCACAATGCTTAACGACAGTGAAAACATCAATGCTGATATTCAATCAGGTTTAGTAAAAGAGGCTGTTTATGTGGCCGAAAATGCTTCTCTTGAAATGAAAAGAAGTGTAATCTCTGGATTTAATCCTGCTGTATTGTTAGACAGTAAAACGGAGATCAATGATGCTAATCTTAAAAAAATCAAATTTGAAGAAATGTACTTCAACCTATGTAAAGGAAATATCTTTACAGAGTACAATTCTAACAATGAAGATTTAGAGAGCTGGTACGGAAACAGCGTGTTTTTTAACGTTTATTCTCAAAGCAGCAACAAGGAAACATTCATTGACATTTTCAACGCTAAAAAACCAGATTTTAGATTACAATTAGGAAAAATCACAGCTTCAAGCGGCAATAGATAAATAGATTTCGATTTTTATTTCAACGCGTAAATTTTATTAATAAAGTCCCCAGACACAATTTATGTATCGTCTCAACCGGACCAAATAAAGATCAAGACATAATGGCTCAATCTACAAAAAAGTATTTTTTATATACAATATTTTTGTTTTCGCCTATATCGTTAAGTCTATATGCACAAAGTGCTGCAACAACAGAATCTATAGTTTCTGTTGAAGCTCAGTGCAGTTTGACTTCGTTTAAAGCGACAAACCAAAAAAATGATCCTGCTAAAGGGATCAGTCAATTAGAGAATTCTAATCAGTTTATAGCAGGGCTGTCCACCCCCAAGGACAGCCTTACTATTGCAACTGAAATGAAGGATCTAAGTGCAGACTGTAATGAAAATTCATTAATTAGTGCAACTTCAATTCTTGCAAAAGATATTATTGAGAACTATAAATATGATTTTTCAGAAACATTCATAGATATCTTATTTTTTGAACGTATAGACTTATCTAGAACACGTACTATATGATTCAAAAAATTACTTTTTCTTTTACCAGATTACTTATTTTATTTAGCATAATTCTATTTACTAAATCGAGTTCTTATGGGCAGACTATTATTCCAAAGCAGCTTGATGGATTGGAAAAGTTATGTGCGGGAAGTTCATTTAATGAGTTTTATGCATCATTTAGTTATGTTAATTTTCCTGCTGGAACCACATTTGTCATAGAAATTTTAGACAATTCAAATAATCCTATAGCAACAACTTTTTTAGATGCTGTGGATGTTAGTTCTACACAGAAAACGATAAAATTTGCAGTTCCTGTAAGTTTGACCGGTTCAGATTTGTACGGATTGAGAGTTAAAAGTTCAGGAGCATCTCCTGTTACAAGTGTTCGATTTAAAAACTCTATTGGAGACACTTCTTTTCCTGTTTATTATAAAGATTTTGAATCTAAATTCTTTATTAATAATCAAAATACTAATGTAACGATCTGTCCAGGTGGAAGTGTAACTCTTTCAATAGATAATAGTACACCTTCTATACCTAATTCATCACCTTTAAACTTTACAAAACTTACATATACGTGGTATAAAGACGATATTGCTATTGCTGGTCAAAGCGGTAAAGACCTTGTTGTAAATACAGCAGGGAGTTACTATGTTGTGGTCAATTACGGTAAATGTTCAGATGTTAATATTAGTTCAAACAAAGTGACAGTCGCTACTTCGAGCGGAGGTTCTGGCGTTACAATCGATTCAAACTTAGGAAATCCTTTTTGTTCAAACGGCACAGGTACAATTTTAACAGCAACCGCAGGAAATAAGTATCAATGGAAAAAGAATGGAGTTGCGATTAAAGATGCTGTAGGTCGTTCATATGCCACAAATGAATCTGGTGTTTATTCCGTTGATGTCGATTTTGGAGGCTGCAGCGCTTCAGGATCTATCGATCTTAAAAGTAACGGTTTTACAGCAAGTATAGATGTTGCAGATACTACTTCTCTTAATGAAGGTGAAACAGTTAATGTGAGCCTTACTACAGACGCTGCTAGTCCAGAGTATGAGTGGTCATTAAATGGAAATGTAATCGCAGGAGCAACATCAAGATCATATTTGGTAGCCGCACCTGGTAACTATAAAGCAAAAATTTCTCAGACTACAGGATGTATATCTTCTCAGGAATTTAGTTTTAAAGTTACTGGTCCAACAGCACCATCTACAGTTATTCAGAATATAATTAAGCTCAGCAGTGCAAATCCATATTGGAATATTCCTGATGCTTATAAAAATGCTAGTACTAAAGTAATTATTCTAAGTTCAAACGGCGAAAAAGTGCTTGATGTTTACAACTATCAAGGCGATTGGCCGCAGACGGCAATAGATTTTAAAAATGTAAATCCAGTATATTACTATGTCATTCAATCAGACACCGGTGAAAAAAAAGGATCAATAACTGTGATTAAATAAGATGAAGAAAATTTTACTATTCATAACTTTATTTTACGGTTTTTCAAATGCACTCTATTCTCAGGAACAAAATGAGAATGGAGTTGTTTCGTTTTCAATGCCTATAAGAAATTCTTTAAAGTTCAACAGATATTTAATTAACCCAGCGTTTAGTTTTGTTCGAGAAACAAATGCCTATGCAAGTTTTTATAATAAAAGACAATGGGTACAATTTGACAATGCGCCGCAAACTTATTTGGCGGGTTATTCAGGTCGTTTTAGAGAAAATGAAGCTTTCGCTTTTGGTTTATTTCAACAAAATTATGGTTTAATGACTGTTTTTGGCGGAGTCGGAAATTTTGCTCACAACATCGTATTACAAGAAGACAGCAACTTAACATTCGGTTTGAATGTAGGTGTTTATAAAAGCGGATTAGACAGAGGTAAAATCGTTTCAGATGATATTGAAGTTTTAAACGGAGAATATCCCTCAAATACTTTATTAACTGTTAATCCAGGTATTAATTACGGAACTGCTTTTCTAGATTTCGGATTATCGATAAACAACTTAGTGCTTTACAATTTTGGTTCAGGAATGGTAAAGGATGATCCCGAAAGAGCCATACAATTGCATGGAATGTACACCGGTTATTTGGATAGTTTTGGTTTTTTTGACAGAAGTAAATTTTCGGGACTTGTAAAAACAGAGATTAAAAAAGATAAAACAGTTATTTCTGGACTTGCTATGCTTGCTATTCCGCAAGGAGTTTGGGCGCAGGCAGGATATAATACTTTATATGGAATTTCGGCTGGTTTAGGGGTTAATATCTCGCCTAGCATTTCGATCGAATACAATTATGAAAGAGGAATGGGAAATTTTACCAATATGGGAGGTTCTCATGAGTTTGCAATTGCATATAAATTTAAAAGTAAAAATTACTATTACGGTGAAGATGAAGAAGGTTCATTAATAGATCCTGCAAAACCAAAACCAGTAATGGCTAAGAAAACTACAAGTGCTCCAGTTACGAGAGTGAGTGGTGCCGAAACAGCTAGATTAGCAGCTGAAGCTAAAGCTATTGCTGATGCAGAAGCAAAACAAGTTAGACTTGCCGCTGCAGAAAAAGTGAAGGCTGATGCCGAAGCCGCAGCAAAAGCAAAATTAGAAGCAGATAATAAAGCGAAAGCAGATGCGGAAGCTATTAAGATAAAATTAGCAGCCGATGCTAAAGCGAAAGCTGATGCCGCGGCCAGTGCGAGAGCACAAACCGCAACAGCAAATAGAGCAGTTGCCACAACACAAAAAACACAAACACAATTGGCTGCAGATAAAGCCAGAGCAGATGCTGAAGCGCGCAGAATTAAACTTGCCGCAGATAATAAAGCAAGAGTTGATGCAGCTGCAGCAGCGAGAGCTCAAGCAATTGCAAATAAACCTGCAGCAGCTAGTGCAGCTCCACAAAAAACACAGGCTCAGTTAGCAGCTGATAAAGCAAAAGCAGATGCAGAGGCTCTTAAAGTTAAACTTGCGGCTGATGCCAAGACCAAAGCAGATGCGGAAGCATTAAGAATAAAATTAGCAGCAGATGATAAAGCTAAGGCCGATGCGGCTGAAGCAAAACGAAAAGCGGAAGCTAAAGCGAAAGCAGAAGAAGCAGATTTACAATCTATACTTGCTGCAGATGCAAAAGCAAAAGCAGATTCGGATGCATTGCAAGCTAAGTTAGCTGCCGAAGCAAAAGCAAAAGCTGCAGCTGAAGCAAAAACTAAAGCTTCAATTGATGCTGCAAATAAGGCGAAACTTGCATCAGATGCAAAAGCGAAAGCAGCTGCGGATGCGGCCTTAAAAGAAAAATTAGCTGCCGATGCAAAAGCAAAAGCAGATGCCGAAGCAAGACAAGCATTAATAGCGGCAGAAGCAAAAGCGAAAGCTGATGCCGAAGCTTTAAAAATTAAGCTGGCTGCAGATGCTAAAGCAAAAGCAGATGCCGAAGCACAAGCAAAATTTGCCGCAGAAGCAAAAGCGAAAGCCGATGCTGAAGCACTTCAAGCAAAATTAGTAGCTGATGCTAAAGCAAAAGCCGATGCTCAAGCTAAGCTGGCTGCTGAGGCTAAAGCAAAAGCAGATGCAGAAGCATTACAAGCGAAACTGGCAGCTGAAGCAAAAGTGAAAGCTGATGCAGAAGCGGAACAAGCGAGATTGGCAGCAGAAGCTAAAGCAAAAGCCGATATGGTCGCATTACAAGCGAAACTAATTGCCGATGCTAGAGTGAAAGCTGATGCAGAAGCAACTGCGAAAGCAAAGGCAGACGCTGAAGCTAAACAACTACAACAAGCTGAAGAAGCTCGCTTGGCTAAATTAGCTGCAGATGCAAAAGCGAAAGCCGATGCTGAAGCTCTGAAAGCAAAACAAGCGGCTGAAGAAAAAGCAAAACTTGATGCTGAGGCAAAAGCTAAAGCCGATGCACTTCAAGCTAAACTTGCAGCAGATGCGAAAGCTAAAGCAGATGCAGAAGCCTTACAAGCGAAACTTGCAGCCGATGCAAAAGCTAAAGCAGATGCAGAAGCACTACAAGCTAAGTTAGCTGCAGATGCTAAAGCCAAAGCAGATGCTGAAGCTCTTAGAGCAAAACAAGCAGCGGATGAAAAAGCAAAAGCGGATGCAGAAGCGCGTCAAGCAAAACTAGCAGCTGATGCAAAAGCAAAAGCAGATATGGAGGCGGCTCAGGCTAAATTATTAGCAGATGCCAAAGCTAAAGCTGATGCAGAAGCGACTGAAAAAATGAAAGCGGAAGAAGAAACGAGACAGTTAAGATTAGCAGAAGAAGCACGTGAAGCAAAATTATTGGCAGATGCGAAAGCGAAAGCCGATGCTGAAGCTCTTCAGGCAAGATTAGCAGCTGAAGCAGCTGCAAGAGTGGCAGCAACTCCAAAAGACGATACTGCTAAAGCTATTGAAAACTTAACACAATCGTTAGAAAGTTCAAGTAAAGTACAGAAAGATTTATTGTCTCAGTTTAATACAACAGTAGCTAATAAACAAAGAGACTTGAACGACTTAAGAGAAGAAAACGATTTAAGTGAAAAAGGTATTTATAAAGAGCCAAAACCATTTAAAAGCGTTGCCGCCGAAAACAGTCAGTTAGAAGCTTTAAAAGGACAGCTTGCTGATGCGAGCAGAATGCAAAAAGAAGAGATTGCAAAGCTGACTAATTTGTACAACGAAAGACTTAAAAAAGTTCCAAATAAAAATGACGCTTTAAATAAAGCTTATCTAGATAAGATAAATGAGTTAAAAGCAGCACAGTTAAAAATGGAGCAAGACAGTGCGGTTCTGCTTTCGAATTTGGAGCGTATTAAGACTGAAACAGAGATTGAGAAAAAACGTAGAATTAAACGTGCAGCTTATGAAAATGATCAAGGAAGATATGCACAGGACGTTGCTGCTCTTAAACGTATAAAAGAGACAACAAAATTAAGCAGTACACCATTGAAAGCAAGTGACTTTGATTTTGGTGAAGACCAGTCGAATATGCAGATTATTAAGAATATTAAAAATTCTGATAATGGTTATTATTTAATTATTGCTGTTCACAACAGCGTTGAAAAAAGAGATGAATTCTTAAGAAAAGCTGTAGCAGCTGGACGTGCAGATGTTAATTTCTTCTACAACGTTACAACAAGTAAATATTACATCTATTACGATAAGTTCGATGGATTGCCAGAAGCAACTAAGGCATTAGAAGCTAAAGGATCTAAACCATATAACGGGAAAATGGCTATCGTAAAAGTGGAGAATTAAAAAATATATACAGCTCTCAGCTATCTGAGAGCTTACAGAAATAAATGTTTTAAATACTAATTATTTTGCTTTATGACGCCCCTCAGACAGCAAGATGAAAGTAAACAATAGATTGACTATGAAAAAACCTACTATTTTAAGAACGCTGATTTTTGCCGTTGCAATGTTATTTAATTTTGTGTCCCATTCGCAGAATTTAATAGCATTCGATTCTAAGTTCGATAAGAACTTGAACGAGAATGTATTTTTTAAAGCTGCAAATCAGCTCGACAACTCAATTAGTTTAAGTGATAAAAAAGAAACGTCAAAAACTGAAGCTGTCGCAGAACTTATTAATCCTATAATTCCGTATGCACAAATACCGTATGCAGGGCAAGTTGTAGAATGTCCAAATGATGGAAAAAAACTGCCTAAATTATTTTTATGTGGTGGAAACGATTCTCGACCTATCGACATAAAAATAACAGATGCTCAATCTATTGTTTGGGAAAGATTTATTTCTGGAGGTAGTTGTGTCACAGTTTCAAACAGTGATTGTGCTAATGAAAATGCTGCACCATCTTGCTGGGTACAAGTCGGAACTGGAAAAGATTTTTTAGCAAACTCTGCTGGACAATTTAGAGTAAAAATAGTAGATAAAGCAGGTGCTCCTAGTGTTTTCTATTTTAATGTATATCAGAATACTTTAATTCCAACGGCTGTTACTAAAAGCGATATCATTAAAAATAGTTCCGGAACATGTCAAATTGATGGTAAAATTACCGTTGGTGGTTTCGGAAATGGTTATGAATATAGTTTTACTACAACTGGAGCTCCTGGAAGATGGCAACCAGGTAATACCTTTACTACCAGTACTCCGGGTAATTATACTGCTTTTATCAGAATAAAAGATGTAGTTGGGTCATGTGAATTTAAAGTTATAAATCTAGATATTAAAAATGTGACGCTTGCAGTCACTACAGAAATTGTTTCACCAAGATGTTTCGATGGTAAAGGAAGTATTAAAGTAATTAAAAATGAAGCCACTAAAGAATATATTTATAATATTTATAAGCCGGTAAACAGTACAAGTCCTTTAACATTTTACAATACTAAAGTTGGTGAATTTGATTTTACATTTGATGATTTGGATCCTGGTACATACAGAGTAGAAACATTAGATAAGATTACAAAATGTGTGATTGATAATAAAACGAATGTAGTTATACCAAATGCCCCTGCTCAGTTAACATCAACTTTGACTAAGGTTGATTTTACACCTTGTAATTCCGGTTCTATTACAGTTACGGCAGGAGGAGGAGTAACTCCTTATCGATATTTAGTTGATATTGATAATGGTGGATTTGTTCAGAACGGGACAAAAGTAATTACAACAGTAAGACCAGGAGTTTACACAGTGCGTGTTATAGATGCTAATGGATGTTCTATTGATAAAAAAATTACTCTTGATGAAGTAAATAAACCGGTTTATACAATTACAAAAACCGATGGGGATTGTGCAAATCCTAACGGATTTATAACTGTAGATGTTACAGATAATAATGGATTTGCTCTTGAGTATAGTATCCTTGGTGGTCCTTATGCGACAGCAACATATACAACTTCTGGATCGGTAAATGGTGCAAAAGAAAGTAAAGTTTATATTAATCTTCCTCCAGAGAATTATATTATAAGTGTTAGGTACAAAAAATCTGGAGTTAATAGTGGAAGAAGTTGTACGGATCCTGATTTTCCTATTGCAATTGGTCTTACTACCGCTTTAACGGCATCTGCAGGAGTAGCAGAATTATCTGGTTGTGGTCCTACAGGAAATGTACAACAAGGAAAGGTTAGAATCACAAATGCTGAGGGAGGTGTTCCTTTCACAGCACCTAGGGGGCCTTACGAATACAGTTACGATGGTAAAAAAAACTGGACAACTGATAAAGAGGCCTATGTTGAACCTGGTACACATGTTTTTTACATCAGAGATGCCAAGTGTGAAATTCCTTTAAAAGCAATTACTTTATTGAGTCAGCCTGCCCCGCCAACAATATCAGTTGATAATCCAGTTTTTAATTGTGATGGTTCCGCAACAACAACTGTAACTGTTAAAAATGAAGGAAGCCCAACGACCCAATTTACTTATGACTATTTTATAGATGGTGCTCTTAATACTAATAATCCAACAAATATTTTTAAAAATGTAACACAAGGAGATCATACGATATCAGTAAGTTATAATGTTGTAAACGTTCCTACTGAAAGTGTTTTGTTAAATGAAACTTTTGGTGCAGGACCTGATGTTAGTTCTCCTGGTATTAATCCTAATTTTTGTTGGGAGAGACAGGTAGAAGCCACAAAATGTAATAATGATAAATTATTTGGTAATGGTGAATATACTGTTACTAGTTCTTTAAGAAACAATCCTTATGGTGGTTGGTGGAGTCCTAAAGATAATACTAGTAAAGGTGCCAACACTAATGGAAGATTTTTGGCAGTCGATGCTGGAAATGCAATTCCTAATAATGCGGTTCTTTACAGAAAAACCATTAAAGATATTATTCCAAACGTACCTATTAAGGTTACGTTTGTTGCTACCAATTTACTTATAAAGACCAATACTCAGCCAGATGCTTCACTTACTGTAGAATTACAAAATGGTTCAGGGGTACCTTTATCTTCACAATCTACAGGAAAAATACCAAAAACAGAGTCTTGGGTTCCTTATACGAGAACTATTGATCCAGGTAATAATACTACTTTAGATTTTGTATTGCGATTAGAGCTTTCTCAGGTTAATGGTATTGATTTCGCAGTTGATGACTTGGTAGTTACCCAAATGCCAAAAGCGTGTAATACAGTAGCTAATTTCCCGGTTTATGTTGATGGAAGTAAGGCTTTCTTTGCTGGTATAACAGGATATAAAGATGTAAGATGTAGTGGTGAGCAAAATGGAGAAATTACATTATCAGCTAAAAACTTTGACGCTGCAAAAGGATTCCAATATTTGGTAGCAGGTGATCCTGCTGGCTGGCAGACTGTAATCCCAGTTCCTGCTGCAACAAGCGGTAGTATAACGTTGAAAAATTTAGCCAGTAAAATTTACAACATTAGTATTCGTTACGATAACACAGCTGGCAGTTGTGTTTTTCCAGTAGCTCAGGAAATTAAATCTCCAAAAAAATTAAAAGTAGATGCTTGGGTAGAGCAGGTATTAAAATGTTCCGCTGGAGCAATTATTAAGGCTAAGGCAAGTGATGGAACTCCTGGTTATAAATATGAATTAAGAGAAACAGACGGTGTAACGGTTGTAAAAGCTTTTCAGGATTCAGATACATTTCTAGATATTAAAATAACTGGAAATTATAAAGTTGTAGCCAAAGACTTAAACGATTGTGAGACAGAAGTTTTGGCATCTGTGGATATTGTTGCTCCAGTAAAACCAAAATTAGAGAATATTACATCAAATGTATGTTTTGATAAGAACACAGGAACGAATATTACGATAAAAGTTACAGATGGAGTACCAGATTATACCTATACAGTAAAATATAATGGAGGTAATCCAATTGGGCCAAGTGCAACATTTACCGGACCTAATTTTACCTATAAAGCTGCGAACGAAGGATCTTACGAATTTATAGTTACAGATAGTTTTGGATGCAGCTCAGATCCAATTACTCAAGTTATAACTGCTCAATTACTTGCAGTGACTCCCGTTACAACTCCGCTTGATTGCGATCCCGCACCAGCAAATCGTGCAGTAATTACGGGAACAATCGAAGGAGGTAAAGCACCTTTTACAGTAACAATTACTACTGGAGATAAAACAGGAGATTTGGTGCCGCCTACTACAACTGGAAATACTTTTACGTATACTACAGCGGTGGCTGGTAATTATACTTTTACAATTAAAGATGCAAATAATTGTACAACAACCAGCGATGCTAAGATAGAGGCATTGGTTCCAATTACATTGTCATCAACAGATGTGAATCCAAAATGCAGCAGTTCTTCTGACGGAACAGTATTATTGAAACCAGGTGGAGGATCGGGTAAATTTACTTACAGTAGAGATGGAATTTCTTATGACAATACATCATATTATACAGGTCTTAGTGCTGGTGTAGAGTACACTTTTTATGTAAAAGACGACAATAAATGTACAAAAAGTATAAAGGTTACTTTAACAGCGCCAGATCCAATTAGTGGTACAGCAACAATAACAACTCCGTATACTTGTGACAGCCCTGCTACAATAACTGTTGGCACAGTAGTTACAGGAGGAAATGGTGTTTACAAATACACGCTGAATAGAAATGGAGTTGCATTAATTACTCAGACGACAAAGGTTTTTGATAATATTTCTGTAGCAGGAGATTACACAGTAACTATTACAGATAGTAATTCATGTACATTTACAACAACACCAAAATTAACTATTGTAGATTTGAATCCTCCAAAGGGAATGACAATTTCGACAACTACAGCAGCTACCTGTCCATTGAAAGAGGGAAGTGTCACGATTACTAATGTTGTTGATGCTACAAATACTCCTTTACCAACTGCAGGTTTAGAATATAGAATTGTTTCGCCAACAGCAACAGCATTTCAACCAAGTAACGTATTTGATAATATTAAAGCTGGTGTTACTTATAAATTTGAAGTAAGAGATGCTAATAAATGTACATTTGAAAAAACGCATTTAATAGATTTGCCTAAAGACTTTACAGTAACAGGTACTCCAACTAATATAAAATGTTTTGGCGCTTCTGATGGTTCTGCTATATTTACGGTTAGTGGAATGGTTGTAGGTACAAGCTACTCATATTCAGTAGATACAACACCACCAATAACAGGATCGGGTACTTCGACAACTGATCCTTTTGATATTACTGTTTCTGGATTAGGTGCAGGTTTACATACTATTGCCGTTACAAATTCAGTTACAAAATGCATAGTTAGAGAAAAGGTAACAGTGGCAGGTCCGGCATCTGCATTAAAATTGGATCCTTCAGATCTTACACATGTTACCTGTAAGGTTTTAGGAACAGCAAAAATTAATGCTGTAGGCGGATCAGGAACTTATACATACACTGTTACACAAAAAACGCCAGTTGCTGGAACAGCAATTATTCAAACGAATGATAATCTGTTTAAAAACTTAGCGGCAGGAACTTATAGTGTTTCTGTAACCGATGGTACAGGATGTAATGTAGCGGGTACAGATTTTACGATTAACCCTGAAGTAAAACCAATAGCAAGTATTGATGGATCTTCGGTTTACTGTGCCGGCGGAAGTGGAGCAACTTTAAAAGTAAATCCTAATACACAAACAAATTACACCTACAGCATTAATAAAGGTACATCAAAAGGTGATGGAACTTTCTCAGGATTAACACCTGGAAAATATACAATTAGAGTTACAGATACATCTACCGGATGTTTTATAGATTTAGATGAAGAAATTATTGCTATTCCAATTTCAGCTTCAACTAAATTACTGGCAGATCTAGATTGTGATGTAGCTCCAGCTTCTTCGGATGCGTCAATTGAAGTAACAATTTTAGACGGATATCCAGATTATAAATACAGACATAATACAACAGGAGTTTTTTCTACAGAAGCGTATACTGATGTTGCTGCAGGATCGAATACATTTACTTTTGATACCGGAGCTTCTGGAACTCATTATTTTGAAATTACAGATAAAAAAGGTTGTACAACTATTGTTTCTAGAGTAATTAATGTAAAAGAAACGCCTAAAGCAGTTGCTGCACCAACAAATCCGAAGTGTTATAATGGAACCGATGGTTCTATTGTAGTAACGGCAAGTTTAGGTTTGTCACCTTATACTTATGAAGTTTCAACTACTTCTGCAACAACTGGTTTTAGTACAATGCTAACAAATAAACTTAGTAATGTTGGCGCTGGTACTTATTGGATTAAAGTTACTGACTCTAAAAAATGTTTTGTTGTAGTTTCACAAACACTAACTAATCCAGCAGAATTAACAGCTCATGCAGATGTTACTACTCCATTAACTTGTGGACCATTAAATGGAACGCAATCGGCAACAATTACAGTAACAATTGATAATCCAGGAACACCATTTACAGGTCCTAATAAATATTTATACAGTTATAATGGTGTATTACCAGCTGTAACTTCAAATACGTATACAACAACTACATCGGGCACTGTTTCGGTCGTGGTATACGATGCTAATAACTGTCCGTTTACAGTCGTTGATTCACCAGTTATTGAGGCATTAGATGCGCCAAAGAACATGACATTTGTTGCACCGGTACCAGTTACATGCGCGCCGGGTTCTGATAAAACTAATTTAACGGTTAAAGTAGATAACGGTGTTGCTCCATTTAAATTTGAAATAACAGACACTGATGCCACAGTTGTACCAACAGCTCCTATTGCAACTGGAGTTCTTACACAAGATCATACTTTTAATAGTCTTGCTCCAGGTAAATACTACTTTAAGGTTACTGATGCTAATAAATGTACTACCGACGGAGAATTTACTATTGATAAACCACTACCCGTTCTGGTAGACGGTTCATTAGTTTCGAATGTAGTTTGTAAAGGATCATCTGATGGTAAACTTACCTTTACAGTTTCAGGTAATTCAGGAACATTTACTTATGAACTTAGAAATAGTGCAAACGCTCTTGTACCTATTATTCAATCTACGCAAACAGTAAATGTGATCGATTATATTGGATTACCAGCAGAAACATATACAATAACAATTACGAATCCAGTAACTAAATGTACAGCTTCAAAAACAATAGAAGTAAAAGAAGCTTCAGTGAAATTTGCATTTAATTTACCTACAATAATACCGATTACTTGTTCACCTAATAATGGTAAAGTAGTTATTAATACAGTTGGTGGATGGGGTAATAACAGATACACACTTACCTTGCCAAATGGTACTGTAGTAGGACCGCAATCGAATTCAACATTTAGCAATTTGACTCAGTCAGGAACGTACGGTATCTCTGTTACAGATTTAAGTGGCACTGGATGTACAATTACTAACACATTTGATGTTGACGCTCCAATACAACCAGATGCGAGTATTGATGTAGATGCTTCAGATTTGTGTTATGATGAAACAGGAAAAGCAGAAATCGTTGTGATTCCTGCTGCTGTGTCGCCATCATACAGGTATAATATAAATGATGGAAATTACCAGGTTAGCGGTACTTTCAGTAATCTAATTCCTGGTTCTTATGTTGTCAAGGTAAAAGATATGACTACAGGTTGTATTTTAACATTACCTGCACAAACGATTGAAACAGAGTTAAAATTTAATGCTGGCCTGAATATAGCAGCAGATTGTAAGGGTCAGAATACCGAAATTAAAGGTACCGTTTCAGGAGGAAAAGAACCTTATACATATACTGTAACTATAAATGGTACAGTAGATGCAACTGTTAGAACAGTAACAGGTAAAACGTTTTTATACACAGATCCAAATGCTGCAAACGCATCAATACACACGACTTATTTATTTACTTTAACAGATAATTCTACCGGTAAGTGTAGTGTAACTTCTACAGTAGAAGTAGCACCAAAAACAGACCCTGCATTTACAGCTGCTCCAAACTCTACTATTTTATGTAATGGTGCAGAAACTGGTTCTATAACCGTAACTATTGATCAAAGTAAAGGAATAGGCCCTTATGAGATAAAAGTTGTAAAAGATAATTCGGCTTTAGTTCCCTCAATAGCTGATGTTGATTATGGAACTAAAACAACAGGTTTACCAGCAGGAGACTATAAAATTACAGTTACAGATAGTAAAGGTTGTTTTAAAGTTGAAACTGCTAAAATTGAAGAACCAACTAAAATTGATTTTAAATTAGTTGATACTCAAATTACATGTATTGGTGGTACTACAGGGACTACTTTTGGCTCTATTGCAGTAACATTACTAACAGGGGGTTCGAAGAATGCTGCTCCTGCAAAATCAGGGTATACATATACTTTAACAAGTAACACTAGTCCAACCCAAGTTTATAAACCTACTACAAATGAAGATCATGTATTTCAGATTTTAAATTTTGGTTCTTATGAATTAACTGTTTCTGATATAAATGATTGTTCAGTTACGAAGAAAGTAGACATGGCATCTCCAGTAGATGAAATGGAGATTGTGGTGGCGCCAGGAACTCCATCATGTACAACAGCAAGCCTAATCGTAACCGCTAAGCCAAAAATAGCTGGGGGACCATATTATTTTGCAAAGTATCCATTAGATCCATTAGATCCAAATAAATATGATTATGCAACATATGCTGGCTTATATCAAAGTGCAGACGGAGTTATTCCTACAGTACCAGCTGGAGACCCGCTTTTATTACAATCGACTTTTAATAATCTAAAACCAGGAGTAATTTATTCGTTTATTGTTTATGATTTTACGACAAAATGTTATTACTTTAAACAGGCAGAAGTTGCTACAGAAACAGCATCAACGTTAACTAGTGATGTAAAATCTGCTAATGTAACTTGTACAGGCTTGGGGAATGGAAATGTTTCCTTTACGTTTGACAATGTGCAAGGAGGTACAGATAAAGTTAAATTTGAAATTTATAATTCGTTAACCAATACGTTAGTTTCTCCACCAGTTAGCGGAACTGTAGTTTTACCACTTAAAGGCGCAAACAATGTAGGACCTCTTGTTCCTGGATCTTATTATATTTTGTTTACAGAACAGGATGCTTCTGGTGCTACCGTTTGTGTTAATTCATCAAAACCATTTACAATATCACAATCTGTTGTTCCATTAGCACTAGAGGCTAAATCTAATGTAAATGATAATTGTGGATTGAATAAAGGTTTGGTTGAAGCATTTGCGCGAGGAGGAACTCTTAGAGCTGCAGATGTTGCATTAGGGATAACAGCGCATCCTTATTTGTATCAAATTTATGCTGATACTGGAGCAGTAGGAGCTATTGATGGTACAGATCCAAATCCTATCGATGAAACAACTTTCACTACAGCGTTTGATGTAGCAACTCAAACCAGTAATACTTTCAATAAAGAATTTGGTCATTATATTGTATATGTAAGAGACGCAAATGGTTGTATTCAGAGTGCATTTGTCGAAGTAAAATTAGATGATGAACCTTTTATTACTGCTGTAGTAAACAGTTTTTGTGCTAATGAAGGTTCTTTTGCTATCGATGTTGAGTTAACAACAACAGGTATTGGAACTCATTATTATAATTTAGACAATACAGGATTTGTTCAAATACCTTCAGCAAAATTCTCTATTCCTAACCTTTCGTCAGGAAATCATAGTATAAAGATTAAAGATTTTAACGGATGTGGTAACACAGTAACTTTACCGCTTATTGTTGAGCCTCTTACGATCAAAGCAAGTTTTACAACTCCTCCTAAATGTGAGGATACAGATGGCGAAATTACCGCGGTTGTAACTGGAGGTGCTTTGCCAAACAATTTAGAATATACTTTAGAAAAAACTTCATTGCCAGCGATTACAAATATTGTACAAAACAATGACCCTAAATTTGTAGGCATTGGAGCAGGAAATTATAAGATTACAGTTAAAGATCTTACTACAACGTGTTCAAGATCAACAACCGTAGATTTAGTACTTCCAACTCTTATAGATTTGGTAGCAGCAGATATTAGTACTACTCCTGTAGATTGTACTGGTGCGCAAGGAACAAAGAATAACGGAACACTTACTGTAAATTTAAAAGCAACTAATAATAATCCTGATTACACATATATATTAACACCGGTTTTACCTGCTGGTGCTGCAATTTCGCAGCCAAATAATAATGTATTTACAGGATTAAGTGCAGGAGATTACACTGTAACTGTTAAATCAGGAAGAGGTTGTGAGAAAACAGTACCTGCAAATGTACCAGCTCCACTTGCAGTGGTTGCTAGTGCAGTTGCAACACCATTCAGCTGTGCAGTAGATCCTGCTATAACGACAGTTGTTGTAACAGGTTTAGGCGGTACAGGAAGTTATAATTTTAGTAAAAATGGAACTGACTACTTTGCAAGTAACAGTGCGACGCCAGATAATAAATACACATTTGAAATCGGAGATATTGGAACCGTTCAAAATCCGATTTATTGGGTAAAAGATTCAAATGGATGTGTGCAAACAACAACCTTGACAACAGCATTACAGCCGTTGCCAAAACTAATATCTGCAACTGCGGCAAGATCTAGTCTTCCAGATTCTCAAATTGATTGTTTAAACAATCGAGAGTTAATTGAGGTTACTGTAGTAGGTGGTTCAGTACCGACTAATTTGAAGTATGAAGTTTCTGTAAACAGTACTCCATATTCAATTATTTCGACATCTTCAGCATTACTGACTATTAACTATCCCGCCACAACTGCTGGTGCGACTTACAGATTTAGAATAACAGATAATGTAACTGGTTGCGAAATTTTGACAAATTTATACAGCGTACCATTATTCAATGCAATCAATGTAGTAGCTACAACAGTTGCAGATGTTGAATGTAAATCGGCGAAAAACGGAAGTATTCAAATTACTGTATCAGGTTATTCAGGACCATATACATACGAAGTTTTTGATGGAGCAACTGCAGTAGCAGGATCTGCAGGAACTCATGATACCGCAACTTCGAATCCGTTCATAATTCCATTCGGATTGGGACAAGGAGGAAATTATACAGTTAAAGTTGTAGAACAAGCTTACCCAAACTGTAATACAACTTCTACTGCTGTAATCGTTAAAGAACCAGCAGCTGCTTTAAACTTAGATCCTTTAGATGTTACACCATTAGGTTGTTCAACTGATGGTGCGGTTACAGTTACCGCTCAAGGCGGATGGGGTAATAATGTTTATACACTTACACCTCCATCAGGTCCTGCAATAGTTAATAATGATGGTATTTTTGGAAACCTTAGACTAGATGGACTATATGGAGTATCTGTAAAAGATGCTAATGGTTGTGTCGATACAGACTTATTTACTTTAGTTCTTCCAACTCCTCCAATAGCGACTATTACAGCAACATCTGACTATTGCTATGATGCTGCAAATAAGGCAACATTGGTTGTAAAAGCATCGTTAGGAGTAGGCCCTTATCTTTTCAGTATTGATAATGGTGATACATTCTTACCAAGTAACACTTTGCCTTTACCAGACGATACTTATACTTTTAGTGATTTATCTCCAGGTAGTTATGATATTTTTGTAAAAGATGCTTATGGATGTCAATCTTTAGTTTCTGAAAAAGCAGATATTAAATCGCAGCTTTTTGCTTCAGCAACAAACGAGAAAGATATCTTCTGTGCAGGTACAGTTGATGGAACTATTAAAATTACTGCCGTAGGTGGTTATGGTTCTTATACTTATACCGTTAAGAATCCTGCTGGCGTAGTATCTGCTCCAACAGCATTCCCAGCAGGATTAGACACTGCTTATTATACAGTTCCGGCTGCAGATTCAGGAAACTATGAAATTGTAGTTTATGATGCAAAAAATTGTTCTTATGTAATTACAAACGCAGTTGTTATGAATCCGCCAACTCCAGTAGATTTGTTAATAACAGATATTGATATTACACCAGTAGATTGTAACGCTCCACAAGGAACAAATAACAACGGTACTATTACTGTGAATTTAAGACCAGTAAATGATAGCGATAGTTATAATTATACACTTACACCAACAACACCAGCTGGTTTACCTAAAACACAAAGTATCAATGTGTTTAGCGGATTAGCTCCTGGAAAATATAAGGTAAGTGTTACTTCAAACTTAAATTGCGAAGCAAATGTAGATGTTGAAATATTAGATCCTGTCGCAGTAACAGCAACTGCTGATGCAGTACCATTTAGTTGTACCGTAGATCCAACTAAAACAACCGCAGTTGTTACAGGTGGAGGTGGTACAGGTACTTATACTTTCAGTATAGACGGTATTCGTTATTTCGCAAGTAATAGCATACCTGCAGATAATAAATATACATTTGAGTTAGGAGATAATGGAAGTGTTCAAGATCCAACTTTTTATGTAAAAGACTCAAAAGGTTGTATACAAACAACAACATTGACTACGGCACTAGATCCATTGCCTAAATTAATTTCTGTTGTTGGTCTTTTTGGTACTGACATGGATTGTCTTAATAATAAACAAGAAATAAATGTGACCATCAGTGGTGGAAGTAATGTACCAAATCCGTTTACTTATAACGTATACAAAGACGGTACATTTATTGACGGACCACTTCCAGTTACAGGAAATAAATTTACTTATGATGCTTTATCAGTAGGAAGCTATTATGAGTTTGAAGTTTTGGATAATAACACAAAATGTAGTTTAAAATCTACTTCATACGAAATTCCAGTTTTCGACAAAGTAAAAGTTGTTGCAAGCACTTTTGCAAACGTAGATTGTAGCGGTAATAATTCTGGTTCAATTGAAATTAATATCTTAAATTATTCTGGAAAATATGATTATGCAGTTTATAACGGAACAACTCCAGTAGCTGGAGCTTCAGGTTCTCATGATACTGCTACTTCTAATCCATTTGTTATTCCTTTCGGATTAGTTGAAGGAAACAATTATACAGTAAGAATTGTAGAAACTGATTTCCCAAGTTGTCCTGCAACTTCAAATTCAGTTATTATTACTGAGCCGGATCCTTTAGATTTAAGCGGATTTAAGGTAAGCGTTAAAAATCAGAACTGTCATGATTTAAAAGCAGTTCTTACTATTGACGAAACAACAATTGTAGGAGGAACATCTGTATATATGTATGCAGTAGTACCTACAACAACGCCGCCAACAATTCCAGCAGGTGGAGATTATAATCCATTTACTACTATAGAAATTGCTACAAGTGAGGTGTCTCCGAAATTCGATTCTTACGATGTATATGTAAGAGATGCACAAAATTGTTTTGATCATGTAACAGTTAACATATCACGAGATCCAATGCCAAGTATTACTTCGGCAATACCTACGCAATGTCCAAGTACAGCAGGTACTTATGATATTCCTGTAATAGCATCAGGATTTACTCCAAATCTTCAATACAGTTTAGACGGAAACAGCTGGGGAACAAATAGTATTTTGGTAGTAAAAACTACAGGAAAACATACTGTATATGTTCGTGACGAGAACAAATGTGTGGTTACTCAAGATGTTATTATTTTAGAGCCATTGAAATTATTGTATGATATTACTGGTAATCCTACTTGTAATGGAAATCAAGGTGAAGTAACATTGATTCCATCTGGTGGTACAGTAACACCAAGTTATGAATACACTAAAGACAATTGGTTAAATACTCAAACAACACCTGTATTTAGTGGCTTGAGTCCTGGTAAATACACATTTAGTGTTAGAGATACAGGAACAAATTGTACAAAAGACGTAGAAGTTGTTTTTGAAATTCCAAATACAGCGATCGACTTTAGTTTAACTCCATCAAAAGTACTTTGCAACGGAGGAAGTACAGGAAGTATTACTGTAAATATGGCCGCTCAAACAACAACAGTAAACAATAATCCTGTTTATACTTACGCAATCGATCCATCACCAATTGGAACGGTTTTAGTTGGTAATGTATTTACAAATCTTCCTAAAGGAAGGTATACAGTTACAGTAACTTCAGGAAAAGGTTGTCCAGTTGACAAAATTATTGATGTTGAAGAACCGTTGGCAATCACAATTCCTAATCCAAATGTATTAGAATTTGGATGTACAACGATAAATAAAACGAATAATGCAACAATTACAGTTGGTCTGCCATCTGGTGGTTCTAACGATTATAAAGTTTATGAATTTTTGAAAAATGGAAATCCTATTCCAGTTCAAAGAGGAGATAATCCTGTTTATATCGAATCTGATCTATTAGGAGGTAGCTATGTAATCAATGTTTACGATACTAATGGTTGTTTAGGAACAACAAATGCAGTAATCAAACCATTCGTGGCTATTGATTTTGCAACTCCTTCAGCTATTACAGTAACTAAGGAAAATACTTGTATCAATGATCAAGAGATTCAAGTTAATGTTACCATGACGGGAACAACAACTCCTATGCCGGTATTGAGTTACAACGTAAAAGGAGTTAGTGCAGGAAGCACATATGATGTTATAAATAATGATGGTGCCTTCTCTGGATTAACAATAGGAAATTATTTAGTTAAAGTTACTAATCTTAGTACAGGATGTGTACTAACAATGATTCATTATGTTAACGATCCAAATACATTTGAGTTAGTGGCAGATAATATTAAAAATGTTATTTGTTATGGTAGCTCAACAGGAAGTGTTGATTTAACGATGGTAGACAAGGAACTTATTCCAAGTAATAATGCAGGAGCATTTCATTACACTATTACGGGACCAATAACTGCTGCTGGACCGCTAATTATTAGTGGAACATCAGGAGGTGCTACAATAAATATTCCTAATTTACCTGCTGGAAGATATACAGTTAAAACACAATTAGTTGGACCCCCAACTTGTGATGTTGAAACTAGTTTCTTGATCGAACAGCCGGAATCTGCGTTGGTATTATCAGAAATTCACACTCCAATTACTTGTGATCCTGGTAATGATGGTACAATTCAGGCAGCTGCCGAAGGTGGATGGCTAGGTGGAGACTACCTTTATGAATTGGTAGGTCCAGTTAGTGTTGCATACTCAACTCAATCTTATTTCGAAAACTTAAAAGACGGAGTTTACACGTTAAATGTTAAAGACATTAATGGATGTACAGATACTAAAACAATAACATTAAAAATTCCAGATCCAATATTGGTAACTGCTAATGCAACTGTTGGTAATTTACTGTGTAATGGTGATAACAGTGGTGAAATTACAGTTGATCTTCCAACAGGAGGACAGGGAACTAATTATTTATATATTCTAAATTACCATTCTGTAGTTCCTGCAGTTTCATCTGCACCTCAAAGTTCACCTGTTTTCTCAGGACTAACAGCTGGAACATATTCAGTAACAGTTGTAGATGGTCTTAACTGTGTTTCACAACCAAGTGCAGACGTAGTAATAAATGAGCCATCTAGAGTAGAAGCCGAATTAAAACTGGCTACAGGAATAACTTGTAAAACAAGTGCAACATTGACTTTAAGTGCAATTGGAGGAACTGGACAATATGAATACAGTATAGACAAAACTTTTGCTGTAATTGCGGGTCAATTCTCTTCATCAGTAACATTTGCTGTTGGATTAGGTGATCATCAGTACTATGTAAGAGATTCTAGAGGATGTATTGGAGCGATCTCTAATAATATTACCATAAATCCTGTAACACCTTTAGATCTTAAGCTAGATTTAATCAATGCAGTAGTTTATTGTAAAGGAAGTTCGACAGCAGTGATTGATGCTGAAGCAGTAGGCGGTTTAGGAAATTATATATATACTTTACTTGATAGCGCAGGCGGAATAGTTAGACCAGCGCAACCTACAGGTTACTTTGATCTGCTTCCAAAAGGAGTTTATGTTGTAAGAGTAGACAGTGGTGATTGTCAGTACTCTTCACAAGCAATAACAATAAATGAACCTGCAGAAGCATTATCTGTTACACCAACAGTAACCGATGTGACATGTTTTGGAGCTGACGATGGTAAAATAGTAATCGCTGCAACTGGAGGAACAGGAGTTATTAAGTATGCAATTTCTCCAAATTTAGGTTTGTTCGATACTAAATCTGTCTTTGATCATTTAGTTCCAGGTTTATACCAAATTATTGTTCAAGACGAAAATTCATGTTTCCAAATTATTGAGCGTGAAATCAAAGAACCAACAGTTTTAGAGGCGAAAGTAGTAGGGCCTATTATACAAGAAATATGTGATGGAGATAAAGATGGTGCATTTACCATAGAAATTACTGGAGGAAAACCACCTTATAGTATTAGTCTTGATAATGAAAACGGAACTTATGCACCAGTTATTGGTACACAGCATAGTTTTGCTAACCTTAAAGGAGGAGCACATAAGGTGTTTGTTAAAGATGCTACTTGTTTAACTTCAAGAGACGTTATAATGGACAAAGCAGTTGTTCTTGATCCAATTACCGAAGTATCTTACCACTGTGTTAACAATGCACAAGCAAACATGGTAGTAGTAAAAATTAACGACAGCAATGATATTGCCGATGTTGATTACTCACTTGACGGAACAGGAACTTATCAGCCAAGTAACGTCTTTATGAATGTAGCGCCAGGAACTCACTTTATTGTGGCTAGACATACAAACGGATGTGAGACGCAAACAACAAGTTTCAAGATCGTTTCATACGAACCTTTTGCTCTTACATTAGCTGAAGATAAAGGAGTATGGAACATTATTAAAGCTACAGCTACCGGCGGTGGAGGTGATTATGAGTATAGTATTGATGGCGTAAACTTTAGCACTAAAAATGAGTTCAAAATTTACAAAACAGGTACTTACACCATAACCGTAAGAGATAAAAATGGCTGTACAGTTTCTCAAGATTACTACATTAAATACATTGATGTTTGTCTTGATAATTACTTTACACCAAATGGAGACGGCGTTTACGACACTTGGGGACCTGGATGTACAAATATCTATGACAAACTGGAATTCTCAATATTTGACAGATACGGTCGTACAATTGCTAAGTATCACTATGGTCAAAAATGGGATGGTAGATACAACGGTGCTGAATTACCTTCTGGTGATTACTGGTATGTTCTTAAACTAAATGACGAGAATGATGCAAGAGAGTTTGTTGGACATTTCACTTTATACAGATAACAAAATAAATGCCCCTATGATGTTGTCTAAAAAAATTATTACAATGAAAAAGTTTATTTTATCCTTAGTACTCATGGCTGTAACAACAAGTTACAGCCAAGAGTTAAACCTACCAGTATTTACTCAGTATTTGGCAGATAACCCTTTTGTAATTTCACCAGCTTTTGCGGGTATTGGTGATAATCTTAGAATACGTGCCAACGGCCTTACACAATGGGTTGGGATTAAAGATGCGCCCGACAATCAATCGCTGTATGCCGATTTTAGAGTTCTAGATCGTTCAGGAGTTGGTTTAAATGTCTACAATGATAAAAATGGATATACCAGACAAACAGGAGCAAAAGTTTCATTTGCACACCATTTGATTCTCGATTATTATTCAAAACAATATTTGTCTTTTGGACTTTCATACAACTTCAATACGTTTAGAATTGATATTGATGAATTTAATAACACGATCGAACGCCCAATTCTTGATCCAGCCGTAACAGACAATCGTTATACAACAAACAGTAACTTTGATATTAGTGCGCTGTATCGTAACAAAGGGTTTTATGTAAGTTTCAACGCCAATAACGTCTTAAAAAAGAACACAGATAAATATCGTGGTGTAGAACCAAGTTTGCTTTCAAACTATCAAATCTATTCCGGTTTTGTATTTACTGACGGCGAAAACAGACGTATAGAATATGAACCATCAATTTACTATCAGTATTTTGCCAGCGATAAGCGTTCAACAACCGATTTCAACTTTAAGTACAGACGTTATAATCGTTACGAAGATTATTATTGGATTGGAGTTTCATACCGTTTCTTAAACGATCAATTTCCTAAACCACTGTCAGTTGGACCAATGGTTGGTTTCATGAAATCAAAATTCTATTTTGGATACTCCTATCAAGTAATGTTCAATAATTTAGGAAGTTACAATACCGGTACACATTCAATTACAATTGGTTTTGATTTCTTCTCATCAATCAGTAACTGTCCTTGTACACAAAGTCCAGTACACGATTAATAACAACCGCAGTAAAAATTTATATTTTAAAACATTTTTTGTTTTATTTCCTAATTTACATCGTTTTCGTTGTTAATCAGCAGTTATTTTTGTTTTTTTCGAATTTAATACAACCGTAAAAGTTCTATATTTGTTTTTCTTTCAAAAAAACTAAAAAATTATCAAATGAAAACTTTAAACGATTTCGATTTTAAAAATAAAAAGGCAATTATCCGTGTTGATTTTAATGTGCCGTTAGATGAGAATTTTAATGTAACAGATACAACACGTATTGATGCAGCAAAACCAACAATTGATGCTATTTTAGCACAAGGCGGAAGCGTAATTTTAATGTCGCACTTAGGAAGACCAAAAGGAGCAGAAGAAAAATATTCGTTAAAACATATTTTAAAAACAGCTTCTCAAATTTTAGGAGTTGAGGTTAAATTTGCTGAAAACTGTATTGGAGAACCAGCACAAACAGCAGCTAAAAATTTAAAGCCAGGAGAAGTTTTATTACTTGAAAATTTACGTTTTCATGCTGAAGAAGAAGCTGGTGATGTTGCTTTTGCAAAAGAATTAGCATCTCTAGGAGATATTTATGTAAATGATGCATTTGGTACAGCACACAGAGCGCACGCTTCAACAACAATTATTGCACAGTTTTTTCCAAACGAAAAATGTTTCGGAACATTATTAGCAAAAGAAATTGAAAGCTTAAACAAAGTACTTAAAAACAGTGAAAAACCAGTAACAGCAGTTTTAGGAGGTTCAAAAGTTTCTTCTAAAATTACCGTTATCGAAAATATTCTTGACAAAGTAGATCACATGATTATTGGTGGTGGAATGACTTTTACTTTCGTTAAAGCACAAGGCGGTAAAATTGGTGAATCAATCTGCGAAGATGACAAACTAGATTTAGCACTTGAAATTTTAAGATTAGCAAAAGAGAAAAATGTGCAAGTTCACATTCCAGTTGACGTAGTTGCTGCTGATGACTTTTCAAATACAGCAAATACACAAATTGTAGATGTAACTGCAATTCCTGACGGATGGCAAGGACTTGATGCAGGACCTAAATCTTTAGAAAACTTTAAAAAAGTGATTTTAGAGTCAAAAACAATTCTATGGAATGGTCCATTAGGTGTTTTTGAAATGGAAACATTCTCTAAAGGAACAATAGCTTTAGGTGATTATATTGCCGAAGCAACAGAAAAAGGAGCATTTTCATTAGTTGGAGGCGGTGATTCAGTTGCAGCCGTAAAACAATTCGGTTTTGAAGACAAAATGAGCTATGTTTCTACTGGTGGCGGGGCAATGCTTGAAATGTTAGAAGGAAGAACTTTACCTGGAATCGCTGCGATTTTAGACTAAAATATCACATTTAACATTTTTTTGCATAGTTTTCTTCGTTAAACCATTTATTTTTGCAAAAACGAGGTCTTATAATTGTTTGAATTATAAGAGCTTAAAAAAAGATGTTATATGATTGTAAAAAAAATCTCACTAGCGGTATCTGTCCTTTTTTCGATGTCGATGTTTGCGCAGGAAACGGCAAAAACCGAATTAGAACTTAAGCCAGTTGTTAAGTTATCATATTTAGATTCAATAAAAAGCACTTTCAAAAAAGATGACATGGCAACACGCGTTGACAGTCTTTGGATGAATGAGTTAGTAAGTCTCGATATTTATGATGATTTAACAAAAGATATTCAAACCATTAACTCAGATGTTACAGTAGATGAAGAACTGCCAACAGAACTTCTAAAACAACGTCTGCAGGCAATGAATGAAAAATCACCATTTGATATTCAATACAATCAAGGTTTAGAAAATATCATAAAGTCATTTCTTAAGAATCGTAAAAAATCGTTTTCTCGATTAATGGCTTTATCTGAATATTACTTTCCAATTTTTGAGGAAACGTTTGCCAAAGAAAAAATTCCTTTGGAAATTAAATATTTAGCCGTTGTAGAATCTGCTTTAAACCCTAAAGCAGTTTCTAAAATGGGCGCTACCGGACTTTGGCAGTTTATGTACGGAACCGGAAAACAATACGCTTTAAAAATCGATTCTTATGTAGATGAACGAAGCGATGCACTCAAAGCTACAGCCGCAGCTTCAGATTACATGACCAGAATGTTTAACGTTTTTAACGATTGGGAACTAGTTTTAGCTTCATACAACTCAGGGCCAGGAAACGTAACAAAAGCAATTCGTCGCTCCGGCGGAAAAACAAACTACTGGGACATTCGTAACCATCTTCCAAAAGAAACTCAAGGATACGTTCCAGCATTTTACGCTACAATGTACCTTTTCGAATACCATAAAGAGCACGGAATTAATCCAGAAAGAGCAGTTGTTAAAAACTTTGAAACAGACACAGTTGCAGTAAAAAACCAAATGTCTTTCAAACAGATTGCCGATTTACTCGATATGCCGCAATCTCAGATTCAGCTCTTAAACCCTTCTTATAAATTAAATGTAGTCCCTTATTACCAAGGAGAGCAGCATTTCCTTCGTTTACCGAAAGATAAAATTGCCACCTTCGTTTCAAACGAAGATAAGATTTATGCCTACGTTAAATACCAATCTGGATTTAAAACAATGTCGACACAATTAGCAATGAAAGTGGCGCCAAAAGTAAAACCAGCGGTAACCAGAGAAGCAGTTACAGCATCAAAAGACATCCAATTTTATAAAGTTAGAAAAGGAGACAACTTAGGCGCAATCGCAGATAAGTATAACGTTAACATTTCTGATTTAAAAAAATGGAATAATCTTAAATCCAATGCAGTTGCATTTGGAAGAACATTAAAAATCAAATCAGAAGCAGAAACAGTTTCTAAAAACATAAAAGAGCCTAAAACTCCGGCAATTATCGAAAGAAATCACGAAGAAGCTATTGCCGCTGCTGACGAAAAAGATAAAAATGCTGTGCAAACTCAAGAGTACACCGTTGCAGCTGGAGATAATTTAGGAAACATTGCTAAAAAATTCGGTACGACTATTGCGGACTTAAAAGAACTGAATAATCTAAATTCAAATACAATTGCTTTAGGAAAAACATTAGTAGTTTCTAAAACAGTTTCTGAAATAGAAGAACCAGCATCAACTGCAATAGCACTTAATTCTGTTGATTCTTTCAAGAAAAAAGCACCATCTGCAAAAAGTTTGGGTGAAGATTATTACGTAAAAAAAGGAGATTCTTTATACAGTATTTCTAAAAAATATCCAGGAGTAACAATCTCAGATATTAAAAAATGGAATGGTATTAAAGATGAAGACATTAAACCCGGAATGAAACTTAAAATAAACGGATAATAAAAAATCTTATTTAAATTTGGGTTTTATTTCATAAATTAAGAAAATGAATAAAACCCATTTTTTATTGCTGTTAATCCCATTTTTACTATTGTCTTGCTTAAAGACAGATAAGCAGTCAGAGCCAGTTTCAGGAAAAACAAATACTATTTCTATCATTATTGACGATCAATTGTGGTATGGAGAAGTAGGCGATAGTATTAGAAACAAATTTGCCTCACCAGTTTTGGGATTGACCCAAGAAGAGCCCTTATTTACAATAAATCAATATCCGGCTAGACTACTTGAAGGTTTTGTAACAGACAGCCGCAGTATAATTGTAGTTAAAAAAACTGCAGTAGATAAATTCGAAATTACACGAAGCAAAGCCCTGCCGCATAATACATTTCGCATTTACGGAAAATCAGTTGATGATATTATTTGCAGCATCGAATTAAATTCAGCGCAAATAATCAAAATGATTCGTGATGCCGAAATCCAAAAAATTCAAGAAGACAACAGCAAATCACTATTAAACCCAGCTGTTATAAAAAACAAATTTCATATCGATCTCCAAATTCCAACCGGATATGAATACATGCTGCACAAAAAGAATTTCATTTGGCTTAAAAAAGATATTATAAGCGGCAATACAAGTTTACTTATTTATCAAATACCGCTTCATAACTTTAAAACTAAAGGAAACGTTGTTGGTAACATAATCAAAATGAGAGATTCGATTGGTTATTACATCAAAGGGCGTGAACCCAATACACGTATGATTACCGGAGAAGCTTATGCACCATATTTCTCAAACACAACTTTAGACCAAAAAGAAGCCTTTGAAACAAAAGGAACTTGGGAGCTCAAAAATGATTTCATGGCAGGACCATTTATCAATTACGCAATCGTCGATCCAGTTTATAATAGAATCTTAGTTATAGAAGGATTCTGTTATTCCCCATCCAATCAAGAAAGAGATTTAATGTTAGAACTAGAAGCCATAATAAAATCCGTAAAAATCGATAAACGTTAATTTCTAACTTTGCAGCTAAACTGCTCAAAATAAAGCATCAAACAATTCTAAATTAATATATTTCTTACTTTTGTTTTATAACAAACAATAAAACAAAGACTTATGAAAAAATTAACCACAACATTGTTATTGCTTGCATTGTGTTTTACCTCTTGTAAAAAAGAAACAAAAACAGAAGATGCCGAAAAAACAATCAAAGACAGCGTTGCTGTAGAAGAACCAGCTGCAGAACAGCCTTTAGACTCAGCAGCACAAATGAAAGCTTGGGCAGCTTATGCAACTCCAGGAAACGAGCATAAATTAATGGCCGATGAAGTTGGAACTTGGAATTGTGAAATGACATTTTGGTATGAACCAAATGGCAAACCTGAAAAAGCCACTTCAACTGCTAATGTAAAAATGATTCTTGGCGGACGTTATCAAGAAGCTATTTATATTGGAACCATGATGGGACAACCATTTGAGGGCAAAAGCACATTAGCTTACAATAATGCCAGCAAAGAATTCACCAGTACTTTTATCGATAATATGGGAACTGGAATGATGGTAGGATTTGGTAAATACGACGAAAAAACCAAAAGTATCGAATTTAAAGGCGATATGGTAAACCCAATGAACGGTATAAAAACACCTTATAGAGAGATTTATACTATTGTAGATCCTAAGACCCGAAAAATGGAAATGTTTGACATGAAAAACGGAGAAGAATATAAAAGCATGGAAATCATAATGAAGAAAAAGTAATTTTCTATTTACATACAAAGACACAAAGACACAAAGGTTTATTCAAGGAGATGGAACTTTGTGTCTTTGCAATTTCTATAAGAAATTTTAACGCAGCTAAAAAATTATATAACTTAGCGCCTTCGTGCCTTTGTGGCAAAAAATAAGGAAGAATGGAATTAAAATGGAAAATAAAGCCGTTTGAGGCATTAAATGTAAACGAGCTATATGATTTACTCAAATTAAGAAGTGAGATCTTTGTGCTAGAGCAAAACTGCGTTTATTTAGATCTTGACGGCAAAGACAAGAAAGCATTGCACCTAATTGGTGAGTACGACAATAAAATTGTTGCCTATGTACGTTTATTTGATGCAGGAATCACTTTTGATAACGCTTCAATAGGGCGAGTAGTTGTTGATGCCGATTATCGTGATAGAAAATGGGGACATGATTTAATGCGTGAAGCAATTTCTGCAATAAAATCAAACTTCAATAAAGAAAAGATTACCATTGGCGCACAATTGTATTTAAAGAAATTTTACGAAAGCCACGGCTTTGTACAATCAAGCGAAATGTATTTAGAAGATGATATTCCGCATATTGAAATGATTAGAGAATAATAAAGAGGATACTTTATTGAAATTAAAAAGCTTGGTGATTTTGTAATTTAATCTCGCAAAATCGCCAAGTTTTATAAGCAGATTCCTTTTTTACTATTCGTTTAAGACAGTAGTCTTTAATTCATGTAGTCACGAAAAAAGATTAAATCTTAGTAATCAGAAATTCAACACGGCGATCATAATTATCGCCCTTTTTTAAAGGAAATTTATTGCCGCAGCCTTGATAAGTCATTCTGTTTTTAGAGATTTTTTTAGAGCTTAAATAGTAAAAAACCGTTTTGGCACGATTCCAAGACAAGCGTCTTTCCTTTGTGTCCTTGTCAATTCCATCACTATAGATTTCCGGAGTACAGCAAACGTGACCTCTAATTTCGAACTGTATGTTTTTTTGCTTTTGCAAAAGGACCGCAATTTTGTCTAACTCCTTTTTAGAATTATTCGTAAGTTTTGCACTTCCAAGATCGAAGAGGATATTATCCAAATAAATCCTGTCACCAACCTTTAATTTATCTTTAAACGAAGAATAAACACCTTTGCCAAAACTGTTGCGTTTAACAACAATCAAATCAACCCGCCGATTTCTAGATCTCGTTTCGTACAAATTTTCGACCGTATCTGGTCGAAGCACCACACGGCCCTTTCCTTCTAAAACAACAATTTTAGTTTGATTAAATCCAGAAGCAAGCAGCAAGTCTTGAATTGTATTTACTCTGTCATGAGACAGTCGAAAATTATAATCATCACTTCCTCGATCATCGCAGTAGCCGTAAATTTGTATAGACTCAACTTTAGAGGTATCTATTGTTTTAATAAAATTCTTTACAACTTCGATCTGCTGGCTGGTAAGATCAAATTTATCGAAATCAAAATAAACCGTTTCGATAGGTTTTTGCTGTGCCGATACATTGTAAATTAAAAACAGAAATAGGGCTCTATAAAGTTTCATTCATTACATTTTTAGAATCGTTTTATATTCCGTTTGATTATTTAATACACTTACAGCCTTTTTAATTTCCGAATTATTTTTGATGTAAAACTGATACAAACCTTCCTGATATTGGTATCTTTTTATGAGTTCTTCCTGAATTAGATTTTTAATTTCTTTTTGATTTTTATCCAATAAAGTGTTTTCACTTTTCTCCAAAGCCGCTATTAACTGTTGGTATTCAGGAGCAATTGTTTCATCAATTTTCTCGTTTTTAGCAGCAGCCAAAGTATTTTTTAGAGCAATTTCAGTTTCAGTATCAAAACTAATTTTGTTCGATTTTAAGTATTGTTTAAAACTTCCGTAATCAGCATCAGTAATCACAGGAATTTTATCTCCTAAATTTGGATTCTTGTAATAATACGACGTTGCATAATCAAAAATTCCGTCATTTTTTAGAAGAGCAGTCGTAATCGGACTCATTTTTGTCTCGTCCAATTCGATATCTGGTAAAACTCCGCCGCCGTCATAAACCGTTCTTCCTTTTCTCGTTTTAAAAGCATTAAAATTTTTAGCATCCGTTTTTTGCGCTACGCCATTTTTGTCCTTATGAGCATAATCCAAAGCCTGAATACATCTTCCAGAAGGAGTGTAATATCTAGAAATAGTCACTTTTAACTGCGTTCCGTAAGTAAGATCTACAGAGCGCTGCACCAAACCTTTACCAAAACTGCGGCTTCCTAAAATAACTGCACGATCCAAATCCTGCAAAGCTCCAGAAACAATTTCAGAAGCCGAAGCACTGCGTCCGTTTACCAAAATTGCTAAAGGAATTTCAGTATCAACAGGTTCTTTGGTCGTTTTATAAGTATTATTGTGTTTCTCAATTCTCGATTTAGTAGTTACAATAATTTCATTTTTAGGAACAAATAAATTACAAATATCAATTGCTTCATTTAATAAACCTCCAGGATTTCCTCTTAAATCAAGAACAATTTGTGTTGCCCCGTCAGCCTTTAATTTTTCAAGAGCATCTTTAACTTCAGCAGAAGCTTTTCGGCTGAAGTGAGACAAAACAATGTAACCCGTTTTGTTGTCGATTTTACCATAAAAAGGAACCGATTTGATATCAACCTCGTCCAAAACCAATTCAGTAGTATACATTTTTCCCTGACGAAGGTATTTTACAGCAATTTTGGTGTTTTTCGCCCCTTTTAAAAGCTGCGAAGCGTCATCTTTAAAATCAGCAATTAAAACATCACCAATTTGTATAATTTCGTCGCCCGCTTTCAATCCCGCTTTATCAGCAGGATAATTTTTATAAGGCTCGCGAACAATTAAGCGGTCTTTTTTACGCGCTATCATAGCGCCAATTCCAGTATATTCGCCAGTATTATTAATTTTAAAATTAACAACATCCTGTTCGTTAAAGTAAACCGTGTAAGGATCTAAACTTCCAAGCATACTTTTGATAGCTTTATCCATCAAATCACCAGGATTCGTTTCATCTACATAATTAGTGTTAACCGCTTTAAATAGAGTAGTAAAAATTTCTATTTGCTTGGCAATTTCAAAGAAATCATCTTTAAAACTGGTTCCAACAAATAAAAACCCTGCCGCAACAGCCGGTATGATAAATTTCTTTTTGAAATAAGGATACATGATTATTGTTTTTTTCTTTTAAATCTTCTTCTAATAAAATAAACCGCCGCACAAACCATCAATACAAATGGCCAAACACTTAACAGCCAAATGAAAAAACTGGATAAGCCAAAAAATCCAGATTTAAATGCCGTCCAGATTTTAGCACCATAAGATGTTTTAACTCCTTCCTGTTCTGCGATTGTTTTGTAAAATTCAATAGTAACGGTACTTTCAGAAACTCGGTTTTCCAAATATTTTAGTTGACCTTGTTTCGCTTCAATTTCTTCACGAATCGCCGAAATTTGCTTTTCAATTTCTAAAATCTCACTAATTTTAGTCGCTTTTTGAAGAATTTGCAGATAACGCTCTTCCAGTTTTTGTTTCGTTTTTAATCGCGAATTCAGATCAATGTATTGTTCCGTAACATCTTCTGCCGAAATATCTTTGCGTTCAAAATACGAAACGCCTTTTGAGACCGAACTTAAAAAAGGATCAAAATTCTCACTTGGAACTTTTATAGTTAAATTTCTAAAAATAGTGTTATAATCTTTTCCTTCAGAATCACTTAGAATAGTTCCTTTATTAGCCGTAATAGCCGTTTTGATTTGATCGAAAGTTTTTTCTAAATCATTAGTTTCAAATCGAAGCGAAGCTTGTTTGATAATTTTCTGCGGAATTTCGGGCGAAGCCTCATTTTTATCTTGATCTTTTCTATTAGATTCACTTGCACCTGCTGGCGGTGGCGGTGGCATTTCTAAATTACTTACGGCAAGATCTTCATGCTTTGCATCAGCTTTATTGCAGCCCGAAAGAACTAAAAAACAACATGTTAAAAAGAAAATATATCGCATAAAGTTTCAATTTAGAGCTAAAACTACAATTTTTTTATAATTTTTTGTCTAAATTAAGATACAAAATGAGTTTTGAGGTCTACAACTCTGTTTTATTTTCAGATTCCTGAGTTTTCTTAATTTGAAGTATGAATTTTTCAAACAATTGAATCGTTTTAGTGTTGATTTCTTCGTAAGATAATCTGTCTTTTGTTTGATAAAAAAACATGAAAGAATAAGGCTGATCCAGATTATCTAGAAGTAAATGCTTGTTTAAACGATAGGTTTCTCTTAAAACCCTTTTGAAATAATTACGATCGACCGCTTTTTTAAAATATTTTTTAGATACCGAAACCCCAATTTTTGTTTGTTCTTCTGAATTTTCTGCCACTGGACGATAAACCAAACGAAGCGGGTATTTTGAAACCGATTTCCCTTCAGAAAACAGTAATCCAATTGTCGTTTTGCTCTTTAAGCGTTCATTTTTAGGGTAAGTAAAGTTCATTTAATTCAGAAAAAATTTGCAAATTTTAGCACAAAGGTACAATTAAAGCATAAAAATGGTTATTGTTTTTAATTTTTATACCGCTAAAGATATATTTATTACTTTTGGCCTTTAATTTTAGAAGCATGCAAAAGGTAATTTCGTATCCTATATCTGTAATTTATTATTTATGTTTTGGATTATGCTTAGCGGTTTTTCATCCGATACAATGGGTTTGTTTGAACCTTTTTGGTTACCAAGCGCATAAGAAAAGCGTTGATTATTTGAACTTTTGCCTTTTAAAATGTACAAATCTTGTTGGAACAACCTATAAAATTGAAGGCGTAGATACAATTCCTAAAGGAGTGCCGCTTATTTTTGTCTCAAATCATCAAAGTATGTACGATATCGTGACAATGATTTGGTACTTTAGACGTTTTCATTGTAAATTTGTAAGTAAGAAGGAGTTAGGAAGCGGAATTCCGAGTGTGTCTTTTAATTTACGCCACGGAGGATCTGTACTAATTGACCGTAAAGACCCTAAACAAGCGATTCCAGTAATCAAAGGCTTGTCTGAATATATAGAAAAAAATACTAGATCTGCTGTGATTTTTCCAGAAGGAACCCGCAGCAAGACTGGAAAACCAAAAGAATTTGCCCAAAGCGGTTTAAAAATTCTTTGCAAATATGCGCCTTCAGCGTATGTTGTGCCAGTAAGTATTAACAATTCATGGAAAATGGTGCGTTATGGAATGTTTCCTGTTGGTTTAGGAAATCGCCTTACCTTTACAGTGCATAAAGCTATGGCTGTAAAAGATTATGATTTTGCAGAACTGATGGCTTTAACAGAAAAGGCAGTTGTAGAAGGAGTAAACGAGTATAAACAGATTTAATTTTAGTAAAAAGCTAAACTTAAATCCAAATTTAAAATAAGTAATGTCTATAAAAAACATTAGATTAGAAGTGATGCAGTTTTTGGAAAAAAACGTTGACAGCTTCGTTGAACAGTATTTAATTCCTGTGGAAAAAATTTGGCAGCCGTCTGATTTTTTGCCTAATTCAGAAGGTGAAAACTTTTTTGAAGAGGTAAAAGAATTGCGTGAAATTGCCAAAGAGCTGCCATACGATTTCTGGGTAACACTTGTAGGTGATACAATCACCGAAGAAGCTTTGCCAACTTACGAGTCTTGGTTAATGGATGTAGAAGGTATAAACCAAGTAGAAAATGGCGGTAATGGCTGGTCTAAATGGATCAGACAATGGACAGGAGAAGAAAATCGTCACGGTGATCTTTTAAATAAATACTTGTATTTGTCTGGTCGTGTAAATATGCGTGAAATCGAAATGACAACACAGCATTTAATTAACGACGGTTTTGATATTGGAACAGGAACTGATCCATACAAAAACTTTGTATACACCAGTTTTCAAGAATTAGCAACTTACGTTTCACACAATAGAGTAGCACAAATCGCTAAGAAATTTGGTGATAACAAGTTGTCTAAAATGTGTAAAATGATTGCTGGTGACGAAATGCGTCATCACCATGCTTACAGTGAATTTGTTACCAGAATTTTCCAAGTTGATCC
This sequence comes from Flavobacterium plurextorum, assembly GCF_002217395.1. GTDB lineage: Bacteria > Bacteroidota > Bacteroidia > Flavobacteriales > Flavobacteriaceae > Flavobacterium > Flavobacterium plurextorum. Next base: position 40,883 of record NZ_MUHD01000010.1, read on the forward strand.
AAGCGAAATGATGTTGGCTTTTCAATACATGATGAAGCAGAAAATTGTTATGCCGGCTCACTTTTTAAGAGAATCAGGTCAAAAAATAAGCACAGCTTTTGAGCAATTCTCAGATTCAGCACAACGTATCGGTGTTTACACAGCTAACGATTATGTTGATATTATGCAGAAATTAATCAACAAATGGGAAATCGATAAAGTTTCTAATTTGACTGATGAAGCTGAAAAAGCACGTGATTATTTAATGAAATTACCAGCTCGTATGGCTAGAATTTCTGAAAGATTAGTAATTCCTGCTGAAGGACACATCTTTAAATGGGTTGAACCAGCAAGACTATAAATTTTAGATTGCAGATTACTGATTTTTAGTCCCGAAGCCTCAGGATAAAATTGATTTTTGCAATTGATATTGAAAACATTGTTGATTGTTAAAGTCTTAAAGCTTTAACAATCAACTTTTTTTATTTTGAATAATTAAAAGCAGCATAAAACCGTTTAATCTGATTTATCTGTGGCATTTTATCACAAACCATAATACACCTATGAATAATTCTGAACTTATAACTAAAACAATCACATTTGTAAAAGAGAAATTAAATGATGCTGAAGGCGGACACGATTGGTTTCATATTGAACGTGTTTACAAGAATGCACTCTTAATTACTAATGATACCAATTGTGATCTTACTATTGTTCAGTTAGGAGCTTTACTTCATGATATTGCCGACAGTAAATTTCATAACGGAGACGAGACAATTGGACCCAAAACAGCACGTTTGTTTCTAGAGTCAGAAAATGTTTCAGAAGAAATTATCCAGCACGTTGTCAATATCATTGAAAATATCTCTTATAAAGGCGGAAATTTTGAAAAAAAGTTCTCTTCGATCGAATTAGATGTTGTTCAAGATGCTGATCGTTTAGATGCAATTGGAGCAATTGGAGTTGCAAGAGCATTTAATTACGGCGGATTCAAAAATAGAGCCTTGCACAATCCTGAAATTGCGCCCATTACAAACATGACAAAAGAAGAGTACAAAAAAAACAGCGCGCCAACAATAAACCATTTTTACGAAAAGCTGTTACTCCTAAAAGATAAAATGAATACAGAGAAAGGAAAACAAATTGCAGCCGAAAGACATCGTTTTATGGAAACATTCCTCGCTCAGTTTTACGCAGAGTGGGAAGGAGTGAAGTAAAGCAAAGCGAAGCAAAGTTTTCAAAGACAGTCAAAATATCCAGTCTTTCATCTTCAATCTTCAATCTTTCATCTCTCGTCTTTTCATCTTCAATCTTTCATCTTCAATCTCCCATCTCCCGCCGTCAGTCGTTTTTCTGCACAAATTTCTGCACAGCATTTTTAAACTCTGTGTTCTCTTCGTAGTATAAAATATGGCCTCCCTTAATAATTTTAACCTCTTGATTTGGGAATTTGAACAAACGATAATGATCAGGACCAATGCTGTGGTCATTTGATCCTGAAATTACAAGTGTAGGAACTTTTATAAATGCTGTTTGCTTTGTAAAATCGCTTAAATAAATAGGCATTCCTAATGCTTGTTGTGCAAATGAGGAGTTTCTTTTAAAACTGCTGTCAATACGGTCTAGTTTTTCTACATTCTTTTCAATGTCAGATAATATTTTATAATCAAGACCTGCTTTTTTAATACGTTTTTTTGCTTCTATAAAAGGCATCAATGGAGATTCACCGTTTTTAACAGCTATGTTTTCACCAAGAGTTTTACCCATAAAAGAAATTTGATTAAGAAGAGAATCATTTATGTCAAGAGTGGCATTTAAGAGAATTAAGCCCTTAACATGTTCAGGGTATTTGCCAGCATAATTTGCAGCTAAAATTCCTCCGAAAGAATGCCCTATTATAAATACTTTTGGAGCATTTAGACTTTTACGAATGTCCTCAATATCGTCTAACATTCTATTTAAGCTATAATCATTGTTTGGTGAAGAAGCAGAGCGTCCGCAGCCTCTTTGGTCAAAATAACACATAGTTAATTTATCCTCAAGTACATTTCCTCCCATCTCTTCAAAAGATTTGCTCCAAGCGCCGGGACCGCCGTGTATAAAAATACATACATCACCTTTTCCGGATATTTTTAAATATAATGGCACTCCATCTGAAGCAATAATAGTACTGTCGTTTATTTTTTTTGGGAAAGTGTTTTTTTGACTGAAACCATGATTTGCAAAACACAAGATGAAGAGAAAAACAAAAGAAACTTTTTGTGTCATTTTAGATCTTATTTATCAATTATTTGTTGAGTTTAAAGACGTGTAAAATTAGGATTAAAACAACGATTTTAAAAATAAAAAAAGCTTCACAAAGAGTTTTGAAAATCTCTGTGAAGCCAATTAAAAAATATTTTAAAATGTATTAGTTTTTGAACCTAAAAATCAAGAACATCCGCAATTACCGTCGCCGCAGTCTTTTTTCTTTTTTGACTTCCAAAAAAACTTTTTGATCAAAAAAGCAACCGCGATAAAAAGGATTCCAAAAGCAATTATTTCTTGTATCATGGTGATTTATTTTAAAAATTGATAAGCCAAAAGAGCCGTAAAATAAGCTAATCCGGTCATAAAGAAAAGCTGCGCTGCAGGCCATTTCCATGAATTAGTTTCTTTTTTTGTAATTGCTAATGTACTCGCACATTGCATTGCAAAAGCATAAAACAATAACAATGAAATACCGCTGGCAAAATTGAATATCTTTTCGCCCGTTTCAGGATTTACTTCCTTTTGCATTTTGCTCTTAATTGTCGATTCATTATCACTGTCTCCAACGCTGTAGATTGTTGCTAACGTTCCTACCAAAACTTCACGAGCGGCAAATGAACTAATAATAGCTATTCCTATTTTCCAATCATAACCCAAAGGAGAAATTACAGGTTCGATAGCCTTACCCATAATCCCGATATAAGAATTCTCTATTTTTTGAGACGCTACTTCATTTTCAAATTGAGCCTCATTTAAAGTCGTATTTGCGAATCTTTCTTTTACAATGTTTTCCGCGTCGTTAAAATCTTTTCCAGGTCCGAAAGAAGCTAAAAACCATAAAATAACAGATATTGCTAAGATGATTTTACCCGCACCAAGAACAAAAGCTTTCGTTTTTTCGACAACGTTGATTCCAACATTCTTTAAAAGGGGTAACTTGTAACTTGGCATTTCAACAACAAAATACGATTTTGAGTTTAGTTTTAAAACCTTATTTAAAACATATGCCGAAAGTATAGCCGCAACAAATCCTAGTAAATACAAAAACATTAAAGACAATCCCTGCAGATTAAAAATTCCTAAAACGCGTTTATTAGGAATCACTAACGAAATCATGATCGCATAAACAGGTAATCTCGCAGAACAAGTTGTAAAAGGTGTTACCAAAATAGTAATTAAACGCTCTTTCCAGTTTTCGATATTTCGTGTCGCCATAATTGCTGGAATCGCACAAGCTGTTCCTGAAATTAACGGCACAACACTTTTTCCAGAAAGCCCAAATTTGCGCATTATTTTATCCATTAAAAAAACAACACGGCTCATATAACCGCTCTCTTCCAGAATTGAAATAAATAAAAACAAGAAGGCAATTTGCGGAATAAAAATAATAACCCCTCCAATTCCTGGAATAATTCCCTGCGAAAGCAAATCAGTCAAAATACCGCTTGGCAATTCAGCAGCAACCCAGCTGCTTAACGATGCAAAAGAGCTGTCAATAAAATCCATTGGTATCGTCGACCAGCTGAAAATAGACTGGAAAATGATAAACAAAATACCTAGGAAAATAGCATAACCCCAAAATTTATGAGTTAAAACACGATCTAGTTTTGCTCTAAAATCTTTAGCCATCGAAGCATCGACTTTTAAACCTTCCTTTAAAACATCATTTATAAATTGATACCTTTTAATGGTTTCTTTTTGCTGCAGACGTTTTAATTCTGAATGCGATTTGGTAAAAGTGCTTCGAATTTCATTTCGATCTAAATTAGAGAAATTAACATCCTGCGTAATTACCAGCCACAATTTGTACATTAATTGATTAGGAAATGCCTTTTGTAAATTTTCAAAATATTCAGGATCAATTACAGAAGCATTTAAACATGGTTCGTGCGGAATTGTTTTGTACGAAACAATTAATTCTTTTAATTGCTCAATTCCCAAACCTTTACGAGAACTTACTAAAGCAATTTTAGTTTTTAGTTTTTCTTCTAAATATGGAATGTCTAAACTAATTCCCTTGCTTTCCATACGATCAGACATATTAATAACCAGAATCGTCGGAATTTCAAGATCTTTTATCTGAGTGTAAATCAGTAGATTTCGTTTCAGGTTTTCAACATCAGTTACCACAACAGCAACATCAGGATACAATTTGTCGTTTTTGTTCAACAAAAGTTCAATAACAACACTTTCGTCCATCGAACTTGCATTCAAACTGTACGTTCCCGGCAAATCCAGAATGTTAGCTTTGATGTTATGCGGTAGTTTACAGAAACCTATTTTTTTCTCAACCGTAATTCCGGGATAATTCCCCACTTGTTGATTTAGACCCGTAAGTTGATTAAAAACAGAAGTTTTTCCAGTATTTGGATTCCCAATAAGGGCAACATTGATATTTTGAATGCTCATTACAAATTGTTTTTGATAAGTTCAACTTCAATTTCACGAGCAGTTTCAACACGTATCGCTACGTGCGAACCATTTATATCTAAATATAAAGGATCTCCAAAAGGAGCAATTTGAAGCAATTCGACTAAGCTGCCCGGCAAACAACCCATCTCTAATAATTTTAAAGGAATCAAATCGATATCAAAATCTTTGATAATGGCTTTATCGCCTTTTTTCAGGGTATGGATTGTATTTTGCAAGCTTATTTAGATTGAGTTTAGATTGCAAAAATAGGCAATAATTCTTTATTTCAAGGCATTTAACAGTTTTCTAAATGCTAAATGTTTCTAAAAATTTGGTTTAGTAATTTTGTTGCTTATTTTGTTTTTAAAGAAATATGCTACATTTGGTTTAAAACAATACTAAAAACTTAAATAATTAGGAATAAAATTTTTATAAGTTAACATTTACTTGTTTCCTTGTCTCATCTTTAGTTAGTTCATGTTCTATGGAGGATTTAAAGAATGAAAACAATGAAAATAGTAGTAGAGTAAATCAAGCTGAAGAAGACTTTAATAACAATGAAGTTTAAAATAAAGTATAATATATATATCTGACGCACCAGATTGGAAGAATGCAAGCTTTAAAAATGACTCAATACTAATATCTGTAATATTTGATAGTCCTTCTATCTATGGAGGATATGAATAATTGGCGTAAAGAAACCAATTAGAAACATCTTGAAAAAATAAAACGATGAAACAATTAAACAAATTATTTCTAATCATTTCTTTCTTTACTTTATCGTGTGTCAGTGCACAAGATATAGAAAATTATGAGCCTATCAATGTGTTTTTAGAAACTCAGAAAATTGATAAGAGCAAAAAACACATACTGCAAGCTAATAAGGCTTTAAATAGAGAAGCTTTAAGGATTTTTAATGGAGGCAATGGACCTGATCATATTATAGATCCAAAGAATTATATAGATCATACAGATAGTTTATTTGTAGAAAAACATTGGAAAAAAATGTATGAAGAATACGCGCATGATACCATAAAAAGATACTGGAAAAAAGAAGATTTTCCTGAATATAATTTTATACTTGAAAATGACGCAGGGGCATTTAAATACGATTTTATGATTAAGTATATGAATACTGGATTGCAATATGAAGCTATAGTGATTTCGGAACCCATGTATTACATGAATAGAAAATATATTATGTTTTTTTATGGTGAAGCATCTGCCGCGGGTGGTGGAAAATATTCTACTGTCATTATGGAAAAACAAAAGGAAAAATGGGTTGTTGTCAGGGTAATAGGAGATTATGCTTTTTATTAATTATATCAGATAATTTTCTAAAACCTGCTCAAGTATATAACGAACAGGATTTTTTATAAAGAAGTTAATGTGTTAAAGGAAGCCCTTTGTTAAAATTTATATATGAAACAATTAAATAAATTATTCGTAATCATTTTTTTATTTTCTTTATCGTGTGTCAGTGCACAAGATATAGAAAGATTATAAAAAAGTATTGTAACCCGTTGGGTGTATTCATAAAATTCAATTTAACACATAGAAACATAGATTTTATTTATGAAGAAGGATACAAAAAGAAACGTATTCCTTTCACATAACCAGCTAAGGTAAATGGACAGTTCTCGGAGAGATTAGAGATGGCATTTATTGTTGATTAAGTTTTTTAAGATAAAGAACTTTTTAAATTTAAAAAAAGACGTTAAGAATTTAAACTAATATTCTTAACGTCTTTTCTATTTTATCGTCTAATAAACGTTCAGTTTTACTCCTTACACAAGAAATCGATGTCTTCCAACAGACGTTTAATTTCTTCTTTGTTCGTTCCGTCATAAAAACCGCGAACACGTCTTTTTTGATCAACCAAAACAAAATTTTCGGTATGAACCATATCGTACAATTGATCAGGTCGACCTAATTTTACCGCCAAATACGATTTTCTCGCCATCGTATAGATTTCTTTTTTGTCGCCCGTAACCAAATTCCATTTACTGTCTACAACGCCATGTTTTACTGCATAAGCTTTCAAAACAGGAATGCTGTCCACTTCTGGAAAAACAGTGTGCGAAAGCAGCATTACTTTTGGATTGTTTAAAACGGCTTTTTGCACCTCTTCAAGATTCGTTGTCATTTTTGGACAAATAGAACCGCAGGTTGTAAAGAAAAAATCTGCAACATAAATTTTTCCCTCGTAGTTTTTTTGAGTAATCGTGTCTCCATTTTGATTTACAAACGAAAAATCAGCAATTGTATGGTATTTACTTTTGTATTGAACAGTGCTGTCAACTAATTCTGGATTAACATCAGCAGGATTAAAAATAGGCAGCGTTTTTTGTGGTTTTAAAGCCGAATAAAATAAAGATATAGTGACAACCGAAAAGACAATTAATACAATAAAGAATTTGCGGTATTTGTATAGAAGCGATTTCATAAAAACAATTTGGCGCAAAAATACGAAAAGAGCACTTTAAAAGGCACAATTATAACGCTTTTTAACAGCTTTGATTTTTTAATCTTGTAAAGGTGCAGTGCTTTTTGTTTTATGTGGATTTTACAGATTTAAGTAAATTTTAGAACAAAGGCACACACTGCTGAAACCTGCTTTTATAGAAATTGTACACGGTTTAAATCTTAAAAAGCAGAAATGGCGGAGGTTATACTTTTTACTAAAAAACCGCCGCAAATTATTGCTTTGATTTTAACACAAAATTCCAAATATTAACAATATTTTTGTATTAACACAAAAATCACACTCGAAAATGAACAAACAATTTACAAAACCCTTATTTTGTGTTTTTTCTGTAATGTTTTCATTAACTGCAGTAAAAGCTCAAAATACAGCTCCAAAAGAGCCCGGTATTAATGTTTCCTACATGAATACCAAAGTTAGTCCAGGTGAGGACTTTTTTCAATATGTAAACGGAACTTGGTTAAGCAAAACCGAAATCCCAAGCGATCGTACAACTTGGGGAAGTTTCAATGAATTGATAAAAAAAACAGACAAAGATGCAATGTCTATTTTAAAAGAAGCATCAAAAAACCCTAAGTACAAATCAGATACTGATCAAGGAAAAGCAGTAAATTTATTTGCAACTGTTCTAGATACTGTGGGCAGAAACAAACAAGGAATTGCACCTTTGCAAACCTATTTGAAAAAAATTGATGCAATTAAAAATGTTGCGGATCTTCAAAAATACTTAACTGAAGTAGAACAAGAAGGAGCTGCTGGTTTTTTTGGAACTTATGTTGGTGCTGACGAAAAAAACAGTTCTAAAAATTCGGTATACCTTGGAGTAAACCAATTGGGATTGCCAGATAAAGATTATTATATTTCAGAAGATAAAGATTCTAAAGAAAAGCGTGCAAAATACCTATTGCATGTTGCAAAGATGATGCAGTTTATTGGCGAATCTCCTGAAAAATCAAAACAAAGCGCTTCAGCTATTTTAGCTTTAGAAACTGAATTGTCAAAACCAAGATTGAATCGTGTTGAAAGCAGAGACAGCCGTTTACAATATAATCCAATGACAATTGCGGAACTTCAAAAGTTAACACCAGCTATAAAATGGGAAGCTTATTTTACTGGAATAGGTTTAGCAAAGCTGGATACAGTTATAGTTATGGAGCCTAAATACATGAAAGCACTTCAAACTGTTTTTACAGCTAACAAAGTAGCACAATGGAAAGAGTATTTAAAATGGGATTTAATCCATACTTATGCAACGAAATTATCAACAAATGTTGAAACTGCTAATTTCGATTTCTACAGCAAAACTTTAAGAGGTGCAATAAAACAATTGCCGCGTGAAGAAAAAGCGTTGCAAATTGTAAATAACGATATTGGTGAAGCACTTGGTAAATTGTACGTTGAGAAAGTTTTTCCAGCTGAAGCTAAAACTAAAGCTTTAGATATGATTCAAAATGTAATTACTGCATACCAAAATCGTATCAATAACTTAACTTGGATGTCTGCGCCGACAAAAGTAAAAGCAATCGAAAAATTAAATAAAATTACCATTAAAGTAGGTTATCCTGATAAATGGAAAGATTATTCAGCGCTTGAAATTAAAAGTATTGCAGATGGCGGAAGTTATTTTGAGAATTCACGCAATATAGCAAAATGGAATTTCAAAAAAGGAATTGAAAAATTGAAAAAACCAGTTGATAAAACAGAGTGGGGAATGTCACCGCAAACAGTAAATGCGTATTACAATCCATCATACAACGAAATTGTTTTCCCAGCAGCAATTTTACAACCTCCATTTTACAATTATCAAGCTGATGAAGCTGTAAATTATGGTGGAATTGGAGCTGTAATCGGACATGAAATTTCACATGGTTTTGATGATTCTGGAGCACGTTACAATGCCGAAGGAAATCTTGTAGACTGGTGGACGCCTGAAGATTTAAAGCAATTTACTGCACTTGGAGATAAATTAGCAGATCAATACAGCGCTTTAGAACCTTTACCGGGAATTAAAGTAGATGGTAAATTTACGTTAGGTGAAAACATTGGAGATTTAGGTGGAATAAATGCGGCTTATGATGGATTACAGCTGTATTTAAAGAAACACGGAAATCCAGGTTTAATTGACGGATTTACACCAGAACAGAGATTCTTTATTTCTTGGGCAACAGTTTGGAGAACAAAATCAAGAGATGAAGCCATAAAAAATCAAGTAAAAACTGATCCGCATTCTCCAGGAATGTACAGAGCTTATGTTCCAATTCAAAATATGGATGCTTTTTACAACGCTTTTGGAATTAAAAGCGGCGATAAAATGTTTGTAAGTCCAGATAAAAGAGTAAAAATTTGGTAACATAATTCCAAATCATAAAAAACGGCGCTGAATCAGCGCCGTTTTTGTTTGTATAAAGTGTAAAATCATGATTTTCATTTGTCCATTTTATTGAATCTGTTAGGTTTAATTAGAGAATGGCACCCATCAAATTAATTATTTGATGTATTTTATACATAGTTTAGAATAATTGCAATATGTTTGTATATATACTAAAAACCATAAATAAAAATGATTAAACAACTAAGAAAACCTATGTTTTGTGTTGTTTCTGCAATGATTACAATTACTGCAGTTCAGGCACAAGACGCCAAAAAGAAAGAACCGGGAATCAATCTTTCTAATATGGACACGAAAGTGAGCCCAAAAAATGATTTTTTTCGTTACGTAAATGGAGCTTGGCTGGACAAAACAGAAATTCCAAGTGATAGAAATTCATGGGGAAGTTTTAACGAATTGCGTCAGAAGACTGATAATGATGCGCTTGCTATTTTAAAAGAAGCATCAAAAGATCCTAAATACAAATCAAATACAGATCAAGGTAAAGCAATTGCTTTGTTTAACACGATTATGGATACGGTTGGTCGTAATAAAAATGGAATTACGCCTCTTCAGCCTGTTTTGAAGAAAATCGATGCTATTAAAAACGTTACCGATCTTCAGAATTTCTTTATCGAAATGCAGCCGCAAGGTGGTATTGGTTTTTTTGGAGTATATGTTGGAGCAGATGCTAAAAACAGTAACAAAAACACCGTTAACTTAGGACCAGGAGGTTTAGGATTATCTGATAAAGATTACTACAATTCAGACGATAAAGATTCAAAAGAAAAACGTGAAAAATACGAAGTACACGTTGCGAGAATGTTACAGTATATTGGAGAATCTCCTGCAAAAGCTAAAGAAAGTGCAAAACAAATTTTAGCTTTAGAAATTGAACTTTCTGCTCCAAGATTAGACCGTGTTGAAAGAAGAGACCGCAGAAAACAATACAATCCAACTGCGATTGCTGATTTAAAGAAAAATACACCTTCTATTCAATGGGAGAAATATTTCACTGGAATCGGAATGACGAAATTGGATTCAGTAAACGTAGCACAGCCACGTTATATGATTGCTTTAGAAAAAACATTTTCGGAAAAAAAAGTAGAAGCATGGAAAGAATATTTGAAATGGTCTTTATTGAACAGAAATGCTTCAACGTTGACTACAGATATTGAAAAAGCGAATTTTGATTTCTACGGAAAAACCCTTACAGGAGCGTTGAAACAACGTCCTCGTGAAGAAATGGCATTGCAGGTAATTAACGGTGCTACCGGAGAAGCTTTAGGAAAATTGTATGTAGAAAAATTATTTCCTGCTGAAGCAAAAGACAAAGCAAAGAACATGATTGCTAATGTAATGTTAGCTTACGAAAACAGAATCAACGCATTGCCTTGGATGTCTGCGCCAACAAAGACAAAAGCAATTGAAAAACTAAAGAGACTTACCATTAAAATTGGATATCCTGATAAATGGAAAGATTATTCTAAACTAGAACTTAAAAACGTTAACGAAGGCGGAACTTATTTTGATAACATGAAAAACATATCAAAATGGTCTTATGCAGAAAGTTTAGCGAAATTGGGTAAACCAGTTGATAAAACAGAGTGGGGAATGTCACCTCAAACGGTTAATGCTTATTTCAATCCATCGTATAACGAAATTGTATTCCCAGCGGCAATCTTACAACCGCCTTTCTATAATTACCAAGCTGATGAAGCGGTTAATTACGGTGGAATTGGTGCTGTTATCGGTCATGAAATTTCTCATGGTTTTGATGATTCTGGAGCACGTTATAATGCAGATGGAAATCTTGTTGACTGGTGGACACCAGAAGATCTAAAACAATTTACAGCTCTAGGAACTGCTTTAGCAGATCAATACAGCGCTTTAGAGCCTTTACCTGGAATTCACGTAGATGGTAAATTTACTTTAGGGGAAAACATTGGAGATTTAGGCGGAATCAATGCTGCTTATGACGGGTTGCAATTGTATTTGAAAGCAAACGGAAATCCTGGTTTAATTGACGGATTTACGCCAGAACAACGTTTCTTTATTTCTTGGGCTACCGTTTGGAGAACAAAATCTAGAGATGAAGCAATTAAGAGTCAGGTTAAAACTGATCCGCATTCTCCTGGAATGTACAGAGCAGTTGTGCCAATTCAGAACGTAGATGCTTTTTATCAAGCTTTTGATATTAAAAAAGGAGATAAAATGTATATTGATCCTGCTAAGAGAGTTAAAATCTGGTAAGAATAAAATCCATAAAAAAACGGCGCTGATTCAGCGCCGTTTTTGTTTTTATGTCTTATCGAATTGCGATGTAAATATCAACTTCTGCATTTTTTGGGTCTTGGACTTTTTCTCCATAAACTTCAAAATCTGCTGTAAAAATACGATCTAGATCTGAATTCCAAATCTCCAGCCATTTATTATAAACAATACCTTCGGTCAAATTTCCTTCGGCAATAATTTTTTCATAATCAGCTGCTTCAACTGTTTTACCAACCATATTTTCAGGTACGAAATCTAAACTTTCAACTTTACAGCCTAAAATAGTCGTGTAAGGTTTGGTGTGATCTTTTTCATAATCGGTATAAATACAAAAAATCTCTTCTGAAATTTTACCTGGAATTTTTTGCTGAATTCCTTCTGTCATAAATTTGTTCCAAAGAGCAGGAATATCCTGAGCTGATTGACCATTTTCGTTTGTGGTTCTTACCGAAATACCAATAATATCGAATTTCTGAATTTTCATTTTACTTCATTTTTGTTGAATTGTAAATTTAAAATGAGGTAGTGACAACTGTATGTCAACAGGAACATAAAACTATTTTAATTGACTGTAGATATACGTTTCAATAGCCTTTAATTCTTCATCAGACATTGCCTGCGTTATCGGAATATTAGTTTTCATAACTGCAAATTGACTTGGATCAACAATTGGTTCCGCTTTTCCTTTTAAGAATGTAACGATATCAGCATTTTTATCTTTGTAAATCTGCGCTATTTCTTTAATGCTTGGTCCAATTACTTTTTGATCAACTTGATGACAAGAAGTACAGTTTCCTCTTCCTTCAAAAATTTCTTTTCCTAAAGCTTCCGGTGTTTTGGCTTCTGCAGATTCTCCTTCAGTATACGTTTCAGTTGGATTATGATCTGGGTTTTCGGCCGCTTCTTTTTTGCATGAAGCAAATGCTAAAACAGCAGATAAGAATAATACTTTTTTCATGCTATTTATTTAAAATTACGGCAGCTTCTTTTGCGAAATATGTAGAGATAATACTAGCGCCTGCACGCTTAATGCAATAAAGTTGCTCTATCATAATTTTATCGTGATCTAACCATCCTCTTTCGGCTGCGGCCTTTACCATAGCGTACTCACCAGAAACTTGGTAAACAGCAACAGGAACATGAACCGCATTTTTTACCTCACGAACAATGTCTAAATATGCCATTCCTGGTTTTACCATAACAATATCTGCACCTTCTTCAACATCTAATAATGCTTCGCGAATTCCTTCAATTCGGTTAGCGTAATCCATTTGATATGTTTTCTTGTCTTTTGGAATATTCTGAGAATCTACTGGAGCAGAATCTAAAGCATCACGAAAAGGACCATAAAATGCCGAAGCATATTTAGCACTATAACTCATAATTCCAACATTATGATGTCCGTTTTCTTCCAAAGCCTTTCTAATAGCCAGAACTCTTCCATCCATCATGTCACTCGGAGCAACAAAATCAGCTCCAGCTTCTGCGTGACTTAGACTCATTCGAGTTAAAGCATCAACAGTCGCATCATTGATTAATTGACCATTTTCAATAATTCCATCATGACCATAGATTGAATATGGATCTAAAGCTACATCCGGCATAACGATCATTTCTGGAACAGCATCTTTTATGGCACGAATAGTTTGCTGCATCAAGCCGTCTTTATTCCAAGCTTCAGTTCCTTTATTGTCTTTTAAATTATCGCTGACTTTTACATAGATGTTTACCGCTTTTATACCTAAATCCCATGCTTCTTTTACTTCTTTGATTGTGTTATCTAATGAATGACGGTAAATTCCCGGCATTGACGGAATAGCTGCTTTTACATCTTTTCCTTCAGCAACAAACATTGGAAGCATAAAATCCTGCGGACTTAAACTGGTTTCACGTACTAAAGAACGAATTGATTCATTGGTTCTCAAACGACGGTTTCTTTGTAATGGGAACATATAATTTTAGATTTTAGATTTTAGATTTCAGACTTTAAACCTGATTTCTTGGAAAACAGATTGATTCATCTTTATTTCTAAAAGTGCAGTTGTTATTTTATTTTTTTGAAGATTATTTCACTTTTTTAACAAGTAGCGCAAAGTTAATGAAAAATCAACAGAATTAGGCTTTTAGACCAATGTAGAATCCGTTAATATTATCTAAAAATTGATGCTTTTATAAGCTGAATTTTAAGAAACCTTTGCTGTAGGTTTTTAAAATATTTCGCATAAATTTGCGAAATGAAGAAAATTCTTGCTTTCTGCTGCTGTTTGCTCTTGACGAGTTGTTTTGAGATAACAGAAAGAATCAAACATCACGACGACCAAAGTGGTGAATATACATTGATGATCGATTTTTCGAAATCATGGTTTAAAACCAAATCCGCTATTTTTTTAGAAGAAGTAGATGGAGTTAAAATCCCAAACGAACAGGAAATCTCACAGAAATTAGAAGACTTTAAAGTGAAAGCTTCAAAAATTGCAGGAATTTCAAATGTTACAACCAAAACTGATTTTGAAAATTACATTTTCATCATCAAACTTAATTACGCCAACATTAAAGCTTTGAATGCGGTAGTGAATACGATTAACAATCAACGTGATCAGATTCATTTTAGCAGTAATGCTAAAAATTTTGAACGAATCGCTTCTTATCCAGTTCCCGAAAAAGTAATTAAAGATCCCAAGAAAAAGAAAGATCTTGAAGAAGCCAGTATAACAGCGATTTATACTTTCGATAAAGATATTGCATCTGTTGAAAATGCTGCTAGTAAAATATCAAAGAATAAAAAGACGGTTTTTTTAAAACAAAGTATGTACAGCGTACTTAAAAAATCGTCATTAATGAATAATACAATCCAATTAACGCCCTGATTTATGAAGCAATTATGCACCTTATTTTTAGTATTCGCCACTTATCTGACCTTTGGTCAAAACAATCAAAATAAATACGACTATTTTGTACAATTTAATGGAAATCAGCTTTCAAAAAAAGTAAATATCGATGAGGTATTAAATCATCCTGTGTTGAATAAGTACAAAGATGGAAATTCAGGTTTTGACATCAGTAAGTACACCTCTCTTTTTTATTTAGACAAGCAATTAACCGTTCACGGAAATTTTACAGACAGTATTCCGTATTGTCAAATCACTATTCCGATAAAGAATAAAGAAGCTGCAAGACAGTTTTTACTGCAAGAATACAGCATTAACAAAAATACAGATTCGGTTATAGTTCCAATCATTCAAGATTTTGGAAATTTCAGCATTCTTAACTCAAAAAACGAAAAAGAATCATTTGCGTGGAATGATAATTATTTGGTAATACTAAAATTAACAAAGAAATTTCACTCAAACCGATACGATCTCTCATCTGCAGATGCACTTCAGGATTCAATTGCAATAGATGAACCATATAAAGAATTATCAATTGAAGAGCCGGCAGCTGCTGATAATTCAACGGCTGTAGAAGAATCTGAAACAGAAGAAGATTCATATGATACGGAATCTTATGCAGCATACACAAAAGAAGAAGATGACTTTAATCAAAAACTGGCTGAACAGCAAAATTTGATGATAAAAGCATTGTTTGAAAAAGGGTTTACTCTTCCTGTATCTGATAAAATAAATGCACTTGCGGATATTTCGTCATGGGTAAATTACGGTGCAGTTATGACTGGCTTATATTCCTCGTATTCATATCCAATGGCAGTTTTTGGAGGTTATGATAAGTTTTTACCAAACCAGAAAAATTTAGGCAATTTTGTAAAGGGTGTTAATCTTGATTTTTATTTCGACAGCAATAATGCACGTATAGAAGAAGTTATCGAATATTCAGAGCAGATTGCAGAAGTTGTAGGGAAAATCAGCAATAGAAAAATCAACAAAAACATATTTAACTACTTTCCTGCAAACAAGCCTTTGGGTTATATGTCTTATCATATCAATACACAAGCAGCGTTTGAAAACATTCCATCTTTAATGACTGATTTGTTTAATAGCCCAAAGTTACAGAGAGATGATTTGGCTGTAGTTACAGATTTAATCTCGACGATTATTGATGAAGAGGCCGTGGCGAAGCTTTTTGACGGTGATTTGAGCCTGTTTTTGTACGATAGCAAGAAAGTTGAGGTAGTTTCTAAATCGTACGACTACGACGAAAATTTTGAGCCAATAGAAAAAGAAGAAAAGATTAAGAAAACAGTTCCGCTTTTTGCTGTAATTTTTACCTCTACACATCCAACATTTGGCGATAAGCTTTTACAGTTAGGCGTTCGCAAGCAATTTTTAACTCAAAATGGAAATACTTTCCTGATAGAAGGAACAAAAGAATACGGCGATTTGTTTATTATCAAAGATAAAGATGTTGTTGTGGTAGCAAACACACTTGACTATTTTAGTAAAGGAAAAGGATCATTTTTAGTGGAAGCAAAAAAAGATTTAAAGAAAAATTATATGTTCGGAAAGCTGAATATTGGTGAGACAATAAATGTCTTTGGTAAATCAGAAAATACGAATGCATCTGATTTTGAGAAGTACAATAAGATCTCGAAGCAATTTTCAGATATTACTTTTGAGTCTCCTAAAAAACTAATGAATAACAAATTGATTTTTGCAGTTAAATTGAATGCTTTAAAATCTGATAAAAATATCATTTTACAGACACTAGATTTAGCTGACGAAATGACTTCTAAATAAGCTATAAAATACAAATCCCCGAAAAATTAATTTTCGGGGATTTTTTTTAAGCTTTAAATAACGATTTGTTAGGTAATAGAAGCATCGTAAATGGCCTTTATCGTTTGTTTCAGCGTATTGTTAAAATCATTATCAGATTGGTCAGCACTAAGTCCTTCAGATAATGCTCGTGAGAAACTCGCAATTAATCCATGGTTTTGTGCAAGTCTGTCGTTGGCATCTTCTCTCGAATATCCGCCAGAAAGAGCCACAACTCTAACGACATTCTGGTTAGACATTAATTCGCTGTAAAAATCATTAACGGTTGGAATCGATAATTTCAACATCACTTTTACATCTGTGTCTAATGCGTTTAGTTGTTTTAAGATTTCTTCTTTTAGAATTTCTTCAGATTTTGTCTTATCTGCACTATAAATATCTACTTCAGGCTCAATAATAGGAATAAGTCCTTTTTTAAAAATTTGAATGCCTACAGCAAATTGCTGTTCAACAACTTCACGAATACCTGCTGCATTTGCTTCTTTAATAGCAGAACGCATTTTAGTTCCAAAAACGTTTCGTTCAACCGCTCGTGTCAGTAATTCATCCAAATTAGGAATAGGTTTCATTAGTTGTACACCATTTGTAAGCTCAGCAAGACCTTTATCGACTTTTAAAAACGGTACAATCTGCTTTTTCTCCCATAAATAATCGGCAGTCCACAGGCCGTCAATCTTACGGTCCATTGTGTTTTCAAACAAAATAGCGCCTAAAATGTATTCGCTGTCAAAAGCAGGGCTTTTTATAATTCTCGTTCTCATTTCGTGTACTAAAGTGTACATTTCTTCGTCATTTGAGAAGCTGCTTTCCTGTATTCCATATTGTGCCAATGCTTTTGGAGTACTTCCGCCGCTTTGATCTAAAGCGGCAATAAAGCCCTTTCCAGATTGCATGCGATTTAATTGTTCATTGTTCATATTTGCCATAATACTGAATTTTAGTTGGAATAAATTCCCGTTAATTTAAGCATTTTTTAGAACTTATTGAAAGAGAGTTTTTTACAGCCCAATTTTTTTATTGACTTTATCGTAAACTTCCTTTACTTTTTTTGGAGGATCAAATCGATAACCTACCGAAAGTTTTAATGTTGAAACATTATCATTCAGCCTGGGATCAACTTTTTCATCTTGAACAAAAGTTACCGAATTTAAACTCGAAAAAGCAAAGAAACGGTCTTTATTATAGGCCAGTTTTAAATTGAAATCAGCCTGATATAAAGCTGATGTATCTCCGCTGACATCATTAATTCCAAATCCTAAAGCAATTCCAGCTCCAATTAAAACACGATCGCTGATTACGAAATTATAGAAGTAAGAAGGCGCTAAAGTAAATACATAAATATCGCCGGGAGACGAATCGGGAGTATTTAAGTCTAAATTGGTGTAATAAAATGAAAAAGTCGGAATAAAACTCCCAGAACTTTTAGTCTGCCATTCATTTTGACTTACCAGCGTTTTAAAAGAGAACTTGTCATTAAAAACATAAGCTGTCGATCCGCCAATTTTAGTGGTTCTCATCCTTGGAAGTTGCGTATTTATATTATCATCACTAAGATAAAATCCCTTTTGATTGATGAAAGTAAAAGACTGCATCCATTTTTTATAGTAAAAACGGGTATTGAAATTAAAATGCTTGGAATGAGAATCGCCTTTGTTACCGCCAAGAAATTTAGGTGCGAAACCAATCGTAACATCAATGATTTTATAATTCAAATTAAAACCAATCTGTTCTCTTCTATTCGGAATTAGATTAACAAAGATCTTCGGATCTTGGCTGCCTGAAGCAATCTGAAAACTATTGGAATTGTCTAAGTAATAGACACTTGTGGTGATTTTATCATTGTATGATTTAAAATAAGGATTCTGCAGGGAGTCTTTTTGAGCAAAACACCCAAAAATGCTGGCAAAGAATGTGGCGTAAATCAGTTTCAAGATAATGTGGTATTTAAGAAATGCTTCGGAGAAGCAAAATATTTATAGCAATTATAATAATCGAATAACATTTGAAGCTCCAGCGGAGCGATATAATATTAAATA
>NZ_MUHD01000011.1:0-96009 GCF_002217395.1 Flavobacterium plurextorum
GGATCGCTCAGCTTGAAAAATGTTTTAAAAACGTCTTAGAGAACGTTAGTTTATTTATATTGATCTGGTAATATTTTTACATTAAATAAAAACGTCTTCTTTTTATCGCTATAGCTGTAAATCAAAGTATAATCATTATCTCTAAAAACCTGAAGTCCTGTGTTTGCTTTCGCAGTACTTAAAAGACTTTTTTCCATTTCTACTTGTATTACATCAACCTCAGCAGTGACTTTTTCTACATTTAGCAATGTCAAATTATATTGAACAACTCTTTCTTCGGGTAAACTTACACTGTCAAGACGAATTCCTTCTTGAATTTTCAGCGGGCAGCTTTTATTGTATTTCCCAACCAGTTCTGTTATTTCAGTATTTACTTCATCTGCCTTTTCAGAAAGAAAAAATTGAAAGAAAACAGCCAAAGCAACTGCAATTCCAATTACAACTAATAATAAAATATTCTGTTTTCTTTTACTTTGTTTTTCTTGCATGTTTTATTAGGCTTAAATGAATTTAAAATCTATTTTTCTTGACTCTTTTTCATCGCATTAAAATAAGCTGCACGACTTAATGGCTCATATTCTTCTGTTTCCCCAAGCATTACTAATTTATCATTATCTGTTTTACGAAAACTGTAATTTGCAAGATTTCCCGTTCTCGTACATACCGCATGAACTTTCGTAACATATTCTGCAGTTGCCATAAGTCCCGGCATTGGTCCGAAAGGATTTCCTTTAAAATCCATATCAAGTCCGGCAACGATTACACGAATTCCCTGATTGGCAAGATCATTACAAACTGTAATAATTTCATCATCAAAAAACTGAGCTTCGTCAATACCAATAACATCGCAGCCTTGTGCTAAAATTAAAATATTGGCCGCGGCAGGAACTGGCGTAGAACGAATTTCGTTGGCATCGTGAGACACCACCATTTCGTCATGATATCGAGTATCAATTGCGGGTTTAAAAATTTCGACTCTTTGTTTGGCAAATTGGGCGCGTTTTAATCTGCGGATTAACTCCTCGGTCTTACCCGAAAACATTGATCCACAAATAACTTCAATCCAACCAAATTGTTCTTTGTGATTTACTGTATTTTCGAGAAACATTTTGTATTTTTCTACCTTTAAAAATGAATAGTTTTTATTACTTTGTACTGGTAATAAATTGACGCAAAAAACTGCTGTTTTTCGGTTTTTCAAAAGTAGAAAATTTTTATCAAAACGGAGATTCGCAATCGCTTATTAACAGAAATAAAAAATTATCTCGTTGATTTTCTCCCAGAATAAAGACATTCAGATACAAAACATAATAAATTACCCTATTCACTATAATTTCAACAGTTATGAAAAAAAAATTGGAAGCCGACTTAATCAGCATTGCACATCGAATTTTAAAACTTAAAAACAAATCCGATATCAATCAATTATATCTTGAAACTCAGAAATTATATGAGAAACTAGCGGTGTTAAAATTTGTTGATGAAAATTTCGACAGTTTAAAACCAACCATTGGTCACAGTGAAATTACTTCTGAAATAGAAACTATTTTTGAAAAAGAAGATACTATTCCTGCAGAAGTTAAAACCGAAGAACCAATTGCAGTTGAAGAAACCGTAACTGAAACCATAATTGCGGAAGAAACAAAAACGGAAGAAGTTGTAGAAGAAACTGTGCCCGAAATTGTTGTAGAAATTTCTGAAGAAATCATTGTAGAAACTGAAATTGAAACGATTCCTGAAACTATTGCCGAAATAAATGAAGAACCTGAAGCAGAGGAAATTGAAGAACCAATTTTTGAAGCTAAAAAAGATATCGAAGCCGCTGACGAACTTTCGTTTACTACGATCAGCGATTTAAAACCAATTCCTGATTTCATACCTGCTTTCGAATTAGAAACGGAAGAAATAGTTGCAGAAATCAAAGAAGAGCCAAAAATCGAAACAGAGACAAAATCTCAAGCAGTTCATATGACTTTAGAAGAACTTTTGGGAGTAAATTATGCTGATGCTCAATTTGTGAAAGTTGATAGTTTTGAAAATGTTTCAGCAAATACAGCAACTGCCGAATCTAAAGAGAAAAAAACTACCGAAACAGCGATTTTAGAAACTCCAGCAGAATCTAAAACTGTTACACTAAACGAAAAACTTGCAAAAGGTTTCCACGTTGATTTGAATGACCGAATTGCATTCACAAAAAACCTTTTCGGAAACAGTTCTGAAGATTACAGTCGTGTTTTAAATCAGCTTTTAACGTTTGATTCTTATGCCGAAGCTAAAGAATTTATTGACGATATGGTAAAACCTGATTATAACAATTGGGACGGAAAAGATGATTACGCAGAACGTTTCCTTGGAATTATCGAGAAGAAATTCGCATAAAGCCATTTTCACATTTTACATTTTACGAATAAAAAATATGTCAAAATTATATATCGTTCCAACGCCAATTGGCAATCTTGAAGACATGACTTTCAGAGCTATTAGAGTTTTGAAAGAAGTCGATTTGATTTTGGCCGAAGACACTAGAACGAGCGGAAAATTGTTGAAGCATTTTGAAATTGGCACGCACATGCACAGCCATCATATGCACAACGAGCACAAAACCACCGAAAATTTAATTGCGCGTTTGAAAGCCGGCGAAACTATCGCTTTAATTTCAGATGCAGGAACTCCGGCAATTTCAGATCCAGGATTCTTATTGACACGCGCTTGTGTTGAAAATAAAATTGAAGTAGAATGTCTTCCAGGCGCAACTGCATTTGTTCCAGCGCTTGTAAACAGCGGACTTCCAAATGACAAGTTTATTTTTGAAGGTTTTCTTCCTGATAAAAAAGGACGTCAGACTAGATTTTTGGCTTTAGCCGAAGAAACTAGAACAATGATTTTATACGTTTCTCCACATAAACTCGTTAAAACATTAGCTGAATTTATTCAGTATTTTGGAGAAGATCGACAAGTTTGTGTTTCAAGAGAATTATCAAAACTACACGAAGAAAATGTTCGCGGAACTGCAAAAGAAGTTCTCGCACATTTTGAAAAAACAGCTCCACGCGGTGAAATAGTTGTTGTCGTTGCTGGAAAAACTATAACAAAAGAGCCTAAGAAAAGTAAGTTTTCTAAGGATGATGAAGAATAAAAAACATTAGCCACAGATTTCACAGATTAACACAGATTCAAGAATCCTTTGAAATCCTTTAATCTGTGGCAAAAAAAATTAAATCATAATTTATGAGCATTCAAGCCTTTTTAGAAAAAGTAAAACAAACTCCAACACAAATAACATTCCCGGAAACTATTGCCATAATTGAGGAAAATTACAATTTCACTCCAACTGCTTTTCAAAACGGAACGCAGCATAATGCAGCCGGAGAAAATTCTGGTTCTTGTAAATTATTTTCTTTTGCAAAATTGCAAAACTTAAGCAAAGAAGAAACTTTGGCTTGTTTTGGCGCTTTTTATTTTGAAGAAGTTTTAGGAGATCCAAACGGAACAAATCACCAAAACATTAGAAATTTCATCAACTTAGGCTGGGACGGAATTCAGTTTAAAGGAAATGCATTGGAATTAAAATAACATTGTGAAAACTTTGTCAAAGTTTGAAACCGAATATTTTTTCCACAGATTAAAAGATTAACACAGATTAAAAAATCCTTTTAAATCATGTAATCTGTGGCAAAAAAATCTTAATCAGATTAAACGATTTTAGAAACCTACAGTCTAAAATCAAACTCTAAAATCTAAAATCAACTCATGCGTTGGACTTTAAAACCAAAACCTTCTCAAGATAAAATCAAACATTTGGCGCAAGCCTTAAATGTAGAAGATTTTGTTGCAACACTTTTGATTCAGCGCGGCATTGAAACTTTTGAAGATGCCAAGAACTTCTTTCGCCCATCTTTAGAACATCTTCACGATCCTTATTTGATGAAAGACATGGAGAAGGCGGTTGCAAGAATAGAATTGGCAATTGAAAATCAGGAAAACATTTTAGTTTTTGGTGATTATGATGTTGACGGAACAACGGCGGTTTCTTTGGTTTCATCGTATTTAAAATCACATTATCCAAATATTGCAACTTATATTCCGGATCGTTATGATGAAGGTTACGGTATCTCTTTTAAAGGAATTGACTTTGCTGATGATAACGGATTTTCATTGATTATTGCACTCGATTGCGGCATAAAATCCATAGATCATATCGCTTACGCGAAAGCAAAAAACATCGATTTTATTGTTTGTGATCACCACAGACCTGGTGAATTTCTTCCAGACGCGGTTGCGATTCTTGATCCAAAAAGAGAAGACTGCACTTATCCGTATGATGAATTATGCGGCTGTGGAGTTGGTTTTAAATTGATTCAGGCTTTAGGCCAAAACCGAAATGAAACTATCGAGGATTTAGTTCCATATCTAGATTTGGTTGCAACAGCAATTGCTGCGGATATTGTTCCTATTACAGGAGAAAATCGTGTTTTAGCTTATTTCGGTTTGAAAGTAATTAACAGTAATCCAAGACCTGGAATTAAAGCTTTGGTTCATCAGGTTAAAAAGACAGTTTTGGATATTACCGATGTTGTTTTTATTATTTCTCCAAGAATAAACGCTGCGGGAAGAATCAAGCACGGAAATCATGCTGTTGAATTATTGACCGAATTTGATTTTGATCAAGCGCAGCAGTTTGCATCTGAAATTGAACAATATAATGCTGATCGAAAAGATCTAGATAAAAAAATTACAAAGGAAGCTTTTCTTCAAATTACAGAAAACAATGAAGAAGAACGTTTTTCTACCGTTGTATTTCAAGAAGACTGGCACAAAGGTGTTATTGGAATTGTTGCTTCTCGATTGATTGAAACGTATTATCGACCAACTTTAGTTTTTACTAAAAGCGGAGATAAATATGCAGCTTCTGCCCGATCTGTAAAAGGTTTTGATGTTTACAATGCATTAGATGCCTGCGCAGAACATTTGGAACAATTTGGAGGTCATATGTACGCGGCGGGAATGACTTTAAAAGCTGAAAATTATCAGATTTTTAAAGACGCTTTTGAAAAACAGGTTTCATCAACTATTTTACCTGAAATGCGAACTCCTGAAATCGAAATTGATGCCGAAATTAATTTCTCTGATATCACTCCAAAACTCATCCGTATTCTAAAACAATTTGAACCTTTTGGTCCGCAGAACATGACGCCGGTTTTCATGACTAAAAACATAAAAGATACTGGTTATGCCAAAACTTTAGGTTCTGAGGAGGAACATTTAAGGCTTTTTGTAAAACAATCGAATTCAGATGGAATTGCAGCAATTGGCTTTGGACTAGGAAAAAAACTAAGTATAGCGCAAAATCAGAATCTGTTTCAGCTGGCTTATTCTTTAGCTGAAAACGAATGGAACGGAACCATATCAACACAGCTTATGCTGAAAGACATCAGAACAAATGACAACTAAATCAACAAAACCAGATCCGTATCAAGCGCTTCGCTATAGAGAGTTTAATATATTTTTACTATTACGCTTTGCGATGGTTTTTGCTTGGTCGATGCAGTTTATTGTGATTGAATGGGAAGTTTACAGTTTAACCAAAAACCCGCTTTCGTTGGGAATCATAGGTTTGATGGAAGTAATTCCAGCGGTTTCAATGGCATTGTTTGCTGGACATATTGTTGATCAAAGAGAAAAGAAAGGATTATTGGTAAAATGTATTCTAGGGTTTTCAGTAATTAGTTTTGGATTATTTTTACTCACTTGGCCAAAAATTGTCAGCGGTTGGTCGACTGAGTCTACCTTATATGCTATTTACTTTTTAGTATTTCTTGGCGGATTAGTTCGTGCTTTTCTTGGTCCTACTATTTTCTCTCTACTATCACTTATTATTCCTAAAAAAGCATATCCAAATGCCGCTACTTGGAGCAGTTCGGTTTGGCAGATTGGTGCGGTTATGGGACCTGCACTAGCAGGATTTTCAATTAACTGGATTGGTGTTCACTGGTCAATGTGTCTCGTTTTCGGATTCTCAATTCTTTCCTTAATTGCCTTATCACAAATCAGTAAAAAACCAATCATAAATCCGAAGATCGGAGAATCAATAAAAGACAGTCTTACAGAAGGTTTGACCTTTGTATTTAAAAACCAGATTGTTTTAGGCGCTTTGTCACTTGATATGATTGCAGTACTTTTTGGAGGTGCAGTAGCATTGTTACCCGTTTTTGCACAAGATATTTTAAAAGTGGGTTCTGAAGGTTTTGGTATATTAAGAGCTGCGCCTGCTGTGGGTGCTTTTATTACGATGATTGTTTCGGCGTATATCCCTTTATATAAAAATGCCGGAAAAAAACTTTTAGGTGCCATATTTGTTTTTGGGTTGTCGATCATCTTATTTGGACTTTCTACGTCATTCTGGCTTTCTGTTTTTGCTTTATTCTTGAGCGGACTTGCTGACGGAATTTCGGTAGTAATTCGCCAGACCATTTTGCAGCTTAAAACTCCTGATCATATGCGTGGACGCATTGGTGCTGTAAATTCGATTTTTGTTGGCTCTTCTAATGAATTAGGTGCGTTTGAGAGCGGTGCAACTGCTAAATTAATGGGAGCAGTAACATCTGTTGTCTTTGGCGGAAGCATTACACTTTTGACCGTTTTAGGCTTTGGTTTTATATCTCCAACTTTTAGAGATTTAGATCTTCATAAAGATATGGAAGAACATCACAAATTGGAGTAATTAATTTTTAAACCCTATAAGTTCATTTAAAGAATGAATCTTAAATTTAGAGACCTCCAATAAAACGGAGGTCTTTTTATTTTTGCATCAAGCAAAAACAAAAAAGCCTTTACGATGAACTTATAGTACTTATATGGTAAAACCTTTTTCAAATTTTTATGATTTTTTTATTTAGAATTAATATAAATAATATTTATATTTGCTGGAATAAAAGGATTTACAATGAGAGAAATACAACAAATATATCACAACAGCTTCGGCATAGCCTTTTACTGGAAACAAAACAGCCAGACAATTCTTGACAAAGTACAGTTGGTTTTTAAAGAAACTGGCTTTTATTTCACGGTTTCGGAGTTGAATATGTTTTGCGATTTAATCGAAGACAGCATTATCGAAAATGCCTGCTGCGAAGCTTGTGAGTTAAAATATTCTTGTCATAAATTTTTATTAAAAACTCCATGTTCGTCAATAGATTTAGCTGTTTCAATGACAGAATTAAAATCTATTAAAGATTTAGTTGAAGGCTCTTTGTTTAAAATCGAATTAGACGAATATGTTTATGGTCCTGGATTAAACTAAGAAACATTCTAAATATTTTAACAACATTTTTTCATTATTGAAATATATTTTGATTTTATTCAAAAAAAAGTATATTTACGGCAATGAAAAAAATAAGCATTTTTATTGCCTTTACTATTTTAGCGCTCTTTTTTACAAATTGCAAAGACGCTTCTGAAGAGTATATTGATCCGCGAGGCACTGATTATGCAGGCTCAGAAAGCTGTATTCAGTGTCATCAGACTCAATATGACATGGCATCAAAAAGTGCTCATTTTAAAGCCACTGCTCCCGCAATTCCAGCAAATATTTTAGGTGATTTTGACAAAGGAAATCACACTTTTATCTATGACAAAAACACCAAAATTGTTATGGAAAAACGCAACGACAGCTTGTATCAAGTTCTATATAAAAACGGAAAAGAGGTTGAAGCACATCGTTTTGAGATTGTTTTTGGAATTAAACATGCACAAACTTCGGTATACTGGCGAGATCGCAATACGTATGAATTACCTGTTTCTTACTATAATTCTATAAACAATTGGGCTACAAGTCCAGGTTTTCCGGCAGACAAACCTTATTTTGACCGTATGGTTGTAAAAGACTGTTATTCTTGCCACAGCTCAAATATCAGCAGCAGAAATGTTAATCAGAATTCTACAGATAAGAACTTTTTATCGATGGAAGTCGAAGATGTCATTGATAAAAAAACAATTGTTTACGGAATTGATTGTGAACGCTGTCACGGACCTGCGAAAAAGCATGTTGATTTTCATCTAAAAAACCCAAATATAAAAGTCGCAAATAGTATTACCAGTTTTAAAACGCTTAACAGACAACAAAAGTTAGATGCCTGTGCACTTTGTCACGCTGGAAATGACGGCATGAAAATGAAATCTCGTTTTGACTTTAAACCGGGTGATAATCTATCTGATTTTTATAGAGAAACAAGAAGTGTAACTGATACAGCGAAATTTGACGTTCACGGAAACCAATTTCGTTTAATGGCACAAAGTAAGTGTTTTATAAAAAGTGACAAAATGGATTGTATTACTTGTCATAATCCGCATGAAAATGCTTCTAAGAATATGGCGTCGTATTCTAAAATCTGTATGAGCTGTCATCAAGGTTTAAAACACAATGAAACGACTTTAAAAACGATGCCTGAAAAGTTATTGGCCGATAATTGTGTAGAATGCCATATGCCGAAAAAATCATCGGGGGCAATTAAATTTCAACTTTCAAACAGTAAACAGTTATCAAATTACATTTTAAGAACACACAAAATTGGGATTTATCCAACAAGTACAAAATAAGACATTTTTTAGTTTTTGGTTTTAGCCATTAAGCCTCAACTTTGCGACCTGCGACTTTTGACTTTTGACTTACTTATTTTTCGAATTTCTTAAGTTCAAAAGTCTCACCGTCAAAAACTCCGTAGGTAAAATAACCAATCCAATCGCCTAGATTTACATAATTTGAATCTTCACCAACAGGAATAATCATTGGTAAATGGCGATGTCCAAAAATAAAGTAATTGTAATGTTTGGTTTCGAGTTTACGTTTGGCGTACAAAACAAGCCATTCGTTTTCTTCACCAAGAAACTTCACATCTTCGTCACCAGAAATCAGTTTGTTTTTAACCGATAAATACTGCGCTAAACTCACGCCGACATCCGGATGAAGCCATCGAAAAAGCCATTTTGAAAACGGATTTGTAAACACCTTTTTCATTCTTTTATAGCCTTTATCTCCAGGACCTTTTCCGTCTCCATGACCAATTAAAAAGGTTTTTCCGTTAAAAGTAAATTCTTTATTATCATGATAAACCGGAATATTCAATTCGGTTTCAAAATAATCATTCATCCAAAGATCATGATTTCCAACAAAAAAGTAAATTGGAATACCGCTGTCGCGAATTTCAGCTAGTTTACCTAAAATTCGAACAAAACCTTTTGGAACAACTGTTTTATATTCAAACCAAAAATCGAATAAATCACCAAGTAAAAAAATCGCCTCAGCATCATCTTTAACCTCATCTAACCAAGCCACAAATTTCTTTTCACGCGGAAGACTCAATTCAGGAGTCGGCGCACCAAAATGCTGATCTGAAGCAAAATATACTTTTTTCATTTATCTTTTGTGAAATGTGATTGGTGAGATGTGAAACGTTTTACTTTTCACAATTTACTTTTTATTAATTACAAATTATCAGAAGCGTACCATTCTGCAAACGACGATTCAGTTTCTTGAAGTTTAAGAGAGAACAGCGAAATTCCGCTTGGAAGTCTTGCGATAATTCTTTCAGCAAAATCAACTACCATGTTTTCGCTTGTTGGCTGATAATCAACCAATATCACGTGATGCCCGCGATTTTTCAATTCATTTGCCAACTCAATATGCGGCGTTGTTTGATTAAATACGGTCGCATGATCAAATTGATCGACGATTTCTTCTTTTACAATTTTCTTTAGATCAGAAAAGTCAATTACCATTCCGAATTTCACATTCGATCGATCTGTAATTGGCGAACCAATAACTGTTACCGACAATTTATAACTGTGTCCGTGAACGTTCTTGCATTTTCCGTCGTAACCGTACAATGCATGCCCGGTTTCGAAACTAAACTGTTTTGTAATTCTGATATTACTCATCGATTTTTAATTTAAGCTTGCAAATTTACAAATTAATAACCGTTTTCGTCTCTTTTTTTAGCACGGTTATACATCCAATAGGCAATTCCTATTAAAACGACAAACGGAATAAACGATCCTATAACAACACCTATTTGATATCCGCTGTCTGGAGCGTTCTTAATTTTCTCGGCAACATCTACGTTTTGGAATAACGAAATAATAGTCATATTCAATATTTTATATAATGAAAAACTGGTTTTAAACCCTTTTTCAAAACTATGTTACTATTTGCATGAAATCAATGACTTATGTCATGCTTATTTTTTAAACTGCATCAAAGCATTTCTGGTAAAATCCGACAAAACCAATTTACCTGTAATAGCGGCACGTTCAAAAAGCAGAGATTCCCAATTTTCTGTGTTTTCCCAAATGATCTTTTTCATTTCGTGTAATGCTTCAGGATTGTAAGAGCTTAATTTTTGAGCAAAATTTTCTACTTCTTTATCTAGATTTTCTGAGTCAATTAAAACTGAATAAAGTCCTTTTTGAAAAGCCCAATCTGCCGATTTCCATTCGTGGGCTGCCAATGTCATTGCTGTCATTGCTGTTTTTCCGATTTTACGAGATACAGCGGGCTCAATTACAAACGGACCAATACCAATTGCAAGTTCAGATAATTTAATATCACTTTGAGGAGTCGCAAAAACGTAATCGCAAGCCGCAATTATTCCTACTCCGCCTCCAACTGCTTTTCCTTGAACTCGCCCAACTATAAGCTTACTGCAGCTGCGCATAGCATTTAGCAAATGTGCAAAACCAGAGAAAAACTCTGTTCCTTGTTCTTCATTTTCGACTTGCAGAAGTTCATCAAATGAAGCGCCGGAGCAAAAAGCTTTTTGACCTTCGCTTTTCAAAATAATAAGCGAAACAGAATCATTTCGACTCAATGAGTTAATTTCTAATGTAAGTTTATTTAATAATTCTCGCGGAAAAGAATTACTTGCAGGATGCCCAAACTGGACTGTTGCAATTGTATCTTGAAAAGAAGTCTCCAACGATCCTTTTGTAGTTTCTAAACTCATAAAAATAGTTTTAAGTGTAAAGTTACGGTTTTGACTACTATTTTTACTTAGATAGGTTTCTAAATTTGTTTATTGAAAATTAATTGACTTTATTTGCTGTCACTTTGGGGGATTAGCTCATTTGGCTAGAGCGCTACGCTGGCAGCGTAGAGGCGATCGGTTCGAATCCGATATTCTCCACAAAAACTGTATTGCTTAATTGAAATACAGTTTTTTTTATGATTTATTTTAAACACAATCAAATTTAAACCAACACAAAACCCCATGAAAAAAAGCATTCTGATTGCATTACTTACTCTAGTTGGCGCAAGCTCTTTTGCACAAGAGTTCAAAGTTAAAAAAGGTGAAGTTTTACTAGATGGTAAACCAATTGCTAAAATGTCGACAAAAGTACTTCGACAATATGAAATCACGAATCTCGACGGAACAAATGCAATTACGGCATACATGAGAATCTGTGAAAATCCAGCACCAGGAAAAGTTTATGTTGAAATCGCTAATGAAGAAAAGAAAGCAAACGATCTTGATTTTGTAAAATATTCGCCTTTCAATGTTGACCGAAGCATTATTCAAACCTTATTTGCAAAAGGTATGATTACCGAAAACGGAATTCAATTAGAACAAGTAAACACTTTTGTAAATGGCGAACCAACTGGTTTAGGCGAAAAATACGGATGTAAACAACAAAATGCAGAAAAAGCAGTAACAGATGCATTAGCCTTAACAATTGATGACAGTGGAAATGTTTTTAGCAAAAAAGAAAAAATTGGTTACATCAGAATGATTACAAACAATGGAACTACTAGTGGTTCTGTTGAAAAATACGAAGTAACAAATTTAGATTACAAAGTAATTGGAACTTGGTATGGTAAGTTTGGAATGGTACAAGGTTATGGTAAAGCTTTAAACCAAGAAATTTATACTTACGATGGTAAAGTTTTTAAAGTAGAATTTAATAACGGAGGAAATTTTATTGGTTACAAAATGAGCCAAGACGTTACTGCCATGAACATTATAAAAAAATTAACTGGAAATGGATATTCTTTAGGCCACAATTAAAACCAGTAATACAAAACCTAAAAAGAGTTCTCGAATTAACATCGAGAACTCTTTTTATTTTTAGCTTATTCTTATTTCTCATTTGCCGAGTCATCGGCGTCTATTCTATCTTTTACAGCTTTTTTGAAATCATTGTTCAACAAATCTGTTAACTTTCTTTTCTCTTTTTGATTTTTTCTGATTGTAAGTACAACTAGAATAACTACCAGTACTGCAACAACCGCCATTACAACCCAATTAATTTCCATAGCTTTAATTTTTAATTAAAAGTAAGAAACTATAACTAAATACTATATTATCAAAAAGTTAAGTATTAGATCTTCAGCAAAAACTTATTCTGATAGAATTATATATTTTGTAAGACATCTCACTAAATCATATGATTACTTTTGTATATCAAGAATCTAAAAAAGTGAATGTTTGTAAAATTTCAAAAAACAAACAACTTATGGCATTTATATTTCGATCATTCGGGATAAAATAATAAAGACGCTCAATTGAGCGTCTTTATTATTTTTAAATCATTCTTTTTGAATGGATTGTATGATTAGTTTTCCTTTCATTACTGTTACGACAACAGGTTTATCAATTAAAAATCCAGCTTCTTTGAGCCAATTACCGCACAAACGTATCTGCGGTACAATTACTGGCTGTGTTTTATACATGCCTATAGAACGCGAAAGCCTGTAAAATGCATAAGCTTTCATTCGCCTAATTGATAATACATTTGAAGTTTTTTCGATTTCAGAGGTTGTAGTTTCTACCTCTTTACTGCTTGTTTTTTCTTTGAAGTTCATTTGAAGAAAAATTAAGTTGACCAAAAAAATACGGTTTCAGCCTTTCCCGTTGAACTTCACCTTTGAGAGGCAGTGGGCGCATTAACGCTCCACACGGAGGTACCAAAACCGCGTATCTATACTTACAGACATAAAAAATGCCCGCAACAAAATTGACGAGCAATACTCGCCTCTCAAAAATGAAGTTCACTGCAAATGTAGCGAAAAAGTTCTTCTGTTTTGTAAGAAAAAAGACAAAATTAACTTTTAAAACTTATGCAGGCTTTAAACTTTTGATTTTCAAATTCAAACAAATTAAAGTACTTTCGTACATAACAAAACTTAAAATTATATTTAAACAATGACAACAAGATTCTTCTTTTTATCAAGCACTTTTTTAATTTTATTATCTGCCTGTAACAAAAAAGAAAACACCACAAATACACTTCCTAAAGTAACCGCACAAACGGCAACTGTAGCCGATACTCTTCAAGCTGAAGAAACTTCAAGAAAGGAAAGCATCTATTTATTTACTGTTATGCCAAAAGACAGCAGCGATGTTGCTTTTGTTTCTCTTTCGGATATTTATCCCATTGACAACGAAAAAGACACTCTGACTTTACCCAACCTTGAAAAAATGGCAGATGCCGATGCTCAATATTTCACCTTTGCCAAAAACTACAGAAAACGATTTTTATCTAAAACCAATATTTCTGAAACCGATTCGCTTTTTGTTTACGATTATGCCAAAAATAAACTTGCCTCTTTTTTAGTAAAAAATCTAAAAACTGCTGCGATGTTAAATGTATATTCTATTGGAGATGCCGGACCGTATCGTAATTATGATTATATGATTGGTTTCGAAATCAACAAAAAACTTTTAAACGGATTCAGCGATTATTACAGAGATGCTTTGGTATATATAGGTAAGGAAAATCCGTTTTCGAAAGAACGTTTGAAGCCAATTTCGTGGAAAAAAATTGCAAAAAAAGACTACCCATCAAAAGCACTGAAAAATAACGATCACGCTTTGCTAAAGAATACAATAGCGGGCAATACATATTTTTACAAAACAGAAAGCTATCAGTATTTTTTACAAGACTATCTAGACAGCAATAAAACAATTTATGGCAGACGTCTATTAGTCGTTGATTCAAAAACAAAAGATGTTATAATCGAAAAACTTTTCAGCCAAAGTGAAGGCACATCACCTGCTCCACTAAATTATGAAAATGGAGAAGATTCTATTGAACAATGGACTGGAAAACTTTTTAAAAACAAACCTGAAGTTGTTTTTGGTTTCGAATATCTTTCTTTTAGCTGTCCAAGTATTTCTGTAATCGACAAATCAAATGAAGAAATTAGTATTCAATGTGATAATCGTCATTAATAGATACTATCTTTAAAAAGATACTACTTCAACAAAAACCCCATTCTTATCGAACCGTAAAAATATCCTCTATTGGTATCATTAACATCGCCTTCTAATTCACGACCTCGATAAATAAACGAATACGACATATTGAAATTATTATGGCGGTATTTCAGTCCAAATTCGGCATTAAAACGAAGCGGCACTAAATCGAAAGTAATAGGACTTGTGTCATTAAACATACTGCCTTCGATTGTGGCATCATAAAACTGATAATTAACGCTTGGCATGGCGTAAAAATAAAACTCTCTAATATTGGGCTGTACATTTGCACTTACCGAAGCATCATGCATATTCGAATCGTAAATTGGAAGCAGTTTTTTAAAACCAATCCTAGTCATAAAACCAGTTGAAATGCCTGTAAAAATAGTTCCTAAATTGGCTTCTGACTGGAAATGAAGATCTACAAAGTCATTATGTTTTGATGGAAATAGTTTCTTCGAATACATCACATGAGCCTGCACTCCAAAAGCATTATGAAGCTGATTCTCCCAGCCATAAACTTTTTTATATCCAATGATTTTATGAAATCCTTCTTGAGTTTCTTGACCTAACGCATTTGGCCCCATAAAACCCAGCTGAAAATCGGTTTTTAAAACGGATTCACTTTGGTAAAAAAAACTTCTTCCAGCTTCGGCAAAAAGATATGCCGTAAACGGACGGTCATTTACATAAACCGCTTCTTTGTTAATGAATCTTGGATTATAAATATATTGCCCGATTCTAAATTCAGTGATTTTTTTGTTGATTTTTTCATTGTCATTCTTAGACAGAAATCGATAAAAAAGCTCTAAACCGTTGGTGTAATACATATCATTTTTTGATGATGTATATAAATCATTATCCGAGATAAAACCTATTTCTGTTCTTTTGCCTTGTCCAAAAGTCAAAGTTGCAGTTAAAATGAGGAATGCAAAAATTACCTTTTTACTTCCCATTATAATTAATTTTTCCAACAGCACGCATTTCGCGCACGATTCTTTCTTTTCTTCGGTTTATATAACTAGAAGAGCCTGTAGCTTTAAATTTTCTTGGATTTGGCAAAATTGCAGCAATTCCTGCTGCCTGCATTGGCGTTAAACTTGAAGCGTCGCGGCGGTACCAATGTTCTGTTGCGGCATAAGCACCATACACTCCATCTCCCATTTCGATACTATTTAAGTACACTTCCATGATACGTTCTTTACCCCAAATCAATTCGATTAAAACAGTAAAATAAGCTTCAAGTCCTTTACGGAAGTAGCTTTTTCCCTGCCATAAAAAAACGTTTTTAGCAGTTTGCTGCGAAATTGTACTTCCACCTCGAATTCGGCGTCCGCGTTCATTACTTTTATAAGCCTTTTGAAGCGCTTTAAAGTCAAAACCATTATGACTTAAAAAAGTTCCGTCTTCACTGGCAATAACTGCTTTTTGCAAATTCATTGAGATTTTTTCAATAGGTTCCCAATCGTGATCAAAGTAAACTTCCTTGCCTGCCATTTTGTTTTCGATTGCTCGAATAACCATTAAAGGCGTAAAAGGTACCGGCACATATTTAAAAAACACAACCGAAGCGATCGAAACTCCAAAAAACCAAAGACATAGCTTAATAAAAAACCATTTTACTTTTTCTCCAAAAGAACGATTCGTCTTTTTTGGAGCTGCTTTAGGTTTACTTGCCGTTGTTTTTTTTGGTGCTATTTTTTTAACTGCCATTATATTAAGTCTGCTAATTCGGTTCCTATTAAACTGCCTATTGCTACTCCCATTCCGCCTAAACGCACTCCACAAAACACGTTTTCAGACAGTTGAGCAACAACAGAACTTTTACTATTTCCGACTCCCATAATCCCACTCCAACGATGTGCGATCTTGAAATCCTGATTCGGTAAAATTACATTTTTCAACAACTCCTCCAATTTATTTTGAATAATTTTCGTCTGCCCAAATTCCGTTGTCGTTTCCCCTTCAAAATCTAAATTTCGACCACCGCCCAATAAAATTCGGTCGTCTATATTCCTGAAATAATAGTAACCGCGATCTAAATGAAACGTTCCTTTTATATCTAGATTTTTGATTGGCTCAGTAATTAAAACCTGTGCTCTCGCGGGTTTTACTTCTCCTTTTGTTAAAGAACCCGCAAAACCATTTGTAGCAAAAAGCACTTTACTCGATCTAAAACTAAAATCATTTAAAACCAACTCTACATAACTGCCTGCATCAAAATACGAGGTCACTGTTTGCTGATTTAAAATTAAAATATCGGCAGAAACAGCTTGTTTCAATAATTCCTGCATCATATTCCCAGTATCTATCTGCGCTTCAAATGGATTAAAAACTAAATAATCCTGAGTATTTTTAAAACCAAATCGATCTGTTTCTTTAGAAAAAACATCAGCTTTAAAAAGTGGTTTTAAAATTTCATTAATAAAAGGCATTTTCGAAATACATTCATTAAAACCTATTTCATCTTCTTTCAAAAACAATTCATATCCACCGTGAGGTTTAAAATCAATTTTGGAATCTCCTAATCTTTTTCGAAGTAATTGCAATCCTTTCCAACGTTTTTCGATTAAACGTACAACATCATCTTCTGAATTTGTTTTTAAGTCGTCCATAATTTCTGAAAGACTTCCAAAACAAGCAAAACCAGCATTTTTTGTACTCGCACCTTGTGGCAGCATTCCTCTTTCTATAACTAGAATTTTTGAAGCAGGAAATCTTTCGCGTAAGCGCAAAGCGGCATGCAGACCAACAATTCCGCTGCCTACAATTGTGTAATCGATATTTGTAAACCAGTTCTTTAATTCCCAGTAACTTAATTCCATCTTCCTCTTAAAATAAATTCCAATTTTTCAAATTCCAATTTAGGAAATAAATTTAAGACTTTGCTTTTGATTTTTAATCGACGCAAATTCACGAATTATTATTCTCAAAGATTATCAAAAAAAAATAATTCGTGAATTCGTGGCGAACAAAATTTTAGAGATTCCGTTTTTGGATCTCTATCCAAATGTCAAGCTGAGCGTCCCGAGGCTTCGGGTGAGAATGGATGATAAACTTTAACAAATTTTGGAATTTTAAATTCGTATTTTTAGCTCCACAAAAAATAGAATTTTTATTATGAAAAAAGTATTATTTACAACCTTAATAATGATGAGTTTAAACGCTATCGGGCAAAATGTAATGTCGCCAGAATTGTTATGGAAATTAGGAAGAGTGAGCGCACTTGGACTTTCGAAAGACGAAAAAAATGTTGTTTTCAAGGTTTCTACTCCTTCTGTAGAAGAAAACAAATCACATTCAAAATTTTATACTATCCCCGTAGGCGGTGGTAATGCAACTGAAGTTACGGATACAAAAGCGATTTTGGCTGATAAAAACATCTCGCCTGACGGAAAATTTTTAGTGTACAATGAAGAAGTAAAAATTGACAAGGTTTTAGGTAAAGATTTTTATCCAAAACTTGATAAATCTGATGCACAAATTTATGATGGTTTAGATTATCGTCATTGGGATACTTGGAACGTAGGTAAATTTAACCACGTTTTTTATAAGGAAAACAAAGACGGCGCTAAAGGAATTGACATTTTGAAAGGAGAAACTTTTGACTCTCCGCAAAAACCTTTTGGCGGTGACGAAGATTACATCTGGTCTCCTGATGGAAAAAGCATTTTGTATGTGTGCAAGAAAAAAGCAGGAACTGATTATGCGGTTTCTACGAATACCGATATTTATGAGTACAATTTAGAGACTCAAAAAACTACTAACAGAACTGAAGGCAACTTAGGTTACGACACGGCTCCGCAATTTTCTCCAACAGGAAATTTAACTTGGCTGCAAATGAAACGTGATGGTTATGAGGCCGACAAAAACGATATTATTGTTGAATTTAAAGGAATCAAAACGAACTTAACGGCAAACTGGGATGGAACTGTAGATAATTTTATCTGGAGTAAAGACGGAAAAAATGTGTTTTTTGTTGCTCCAGTTGATGGTACAAAACAACTTTTCAGTGTTAATTTTCCTGGATTAACAAGAATTGCAATTACTGTTCGCCAAATAACAAAAGGTGATTTTGATGTAAATGATTTAGTAGGATTTGCAGGTGACGATATTATTGTAACTAGAAATGACATGAATCACGCACCAGAAATTTTTTCTTTTAACTTGAAGAAAAATACTTGGAAGCAACTTTCAAATGTAAATACTGATACTTACAAAACCCTTACTTTAAGCAAAACTGAAAAACGTTATGTTACTACAACTGACGGTAAAAAAATGTTGGTTTGGGTAATTCTTCCTCCAAATTTTGATGCTTCAAAAAAATATCCAACTTTATTATTCTGTCAAGGCGGACCTCAAAGTGCATTGACACAATCGTATTCTTTCCGTTGGAATTTCTCATTAATGGCAGCAAAAGGTTATGTTGTTGTGGCGCCAAATCGCCGCGGAATGCCTGGTCATGGTGTTGAATGGAATGAGCAAATTAGTAAAGACTGGGGCGGACAGGTTATGGATGACTATCTTTCTGCAATTGATGATGTTGCCAAAGAAAGCTATGTTGACAAAAGCCGTTTAGGATGTGTTGGTGCAAGCTACGGTGGATACTCAGTATTTTATTTAGCAGGAATTCACAAAAACCGTTTTAAAACTTTCATCGCTCATGATGGTGTTTTCAATACGGTAAGTATGTTAGGAACTACTGAGGAAGTTTTCTTTAACAACTGGGATTTTGGCGGTGCTTATTGGGAAAAAGACAATGCTGTTGCACAAAAAGCATATACTACTTTTAACCCTGCAACTTTGGTTCAGAACTGGAATAAACCTATCTTGATTTTCCAAGGCGGGAAAGATTTCCGTGTGCCAATCGGACAAGGACAAGAGGCTTTTCAAGCAGCACAATTGCGAGGAATTAAAAGCCGATTTGTTTATTTCCCTGAAGAAAATCACTGGGTTTTACAACCTCAAAATGCTCAAGTTTGGCAAGGTGAGTTCTTTAAATGGTTAAACGAAACTCTTTAATCTCAAAATAAAAACAAAAAATCAGCCTCAGATATTTATATAATCTGAGGCTGATTTCTTTTTAAGACTATTTAATTATATAAACATTTGAGTTGTTTTTGCTTTTTTGAGATCGAAATTT
Organism: Flavobacterium plurextorum; assembly: GCF_002217395.1. Lineage (GTDB taxonomy): Bacteria > Bacteroidota > Bacteroidia > Flavobacteriales > Flavobacteriaceae > Flavobacterium > Flavobacterium plurextorum. The sequence goes on from NZ_MUHD01000011.1 coordinate 19,390, forward strand.
TAAATAAATTGCAGATAATTCCAATATCTCAAACACTTCCTCAATCTACACCTAAATATTTATGGAGAGTAAAAAAAGTTATACAGCACTCAAAGTCTTATTCAGTTATGTTGCATTACTGGCTTTGGTAGTTACTGTTGGATGGTTTTTATACTCTGAAAATGTAGTCTACAATAAACTTGAAGATAAAATTGCCTTTGAAAAAACCAAAATTTTAAGAGTCAGTAAACTATTTTCAAACGTTTATAAAACGGAGAGTTTAGCTCGAAAAACAATTCAAACAAATTCTGAAAGTGATTTTAAAAACTATCTTATCGAAACGGATTCTTTAAGAGCAAGAATTGACACTTTAAAACAAATCGTTACTACTGAATATCAAAAAGTTCTATTAGACAGCGTTACTTATTTATTGTCTGAAAAAACAGAAAATATCCGCAAGCTAAAAACTATAAAAAACAAAGCTGATGATGAAGTTTCTGTAAATACTGCAATTGATGAAATCACTAAAATGGAGTTTAAGCTTAGAAAACTGGAACTTCAGGATTTTAGCAAGAATCCAAATCAATTAGGAAGTTATCAGCGAAATGTACTTCAAAAATATGTGGATTATCTGAACCAAAATATCCCAGATGACAGCACTAATACTTTAAGCAAACAAGCATCTGATTCTATCTTGGCCAATTCGAAAAAACTACTGAGTAATGTAAAATTGAAGGCCGAAAAGAAAAAAGAATCACTGAATTTTGAAGAAAACAAGTTACTAAAAAATGAAATTGCCATTTCTGAACAACTTAGAAAGGTTCTTCGAATTATAGAAAGAGAGATCATTATTAATTCGATAAAAAACAATTCGTTAAAAGAAAAATCCCTACGCAAAGTCAATGAAATTGTAACTGCTTCGGCCATTATTGGATTAATATTGACTATTTTCTTTTCGATTTTAATTGTAAGCGATTACTCGAAATCGCAGTTGTATAAGAAACAGCTTGAAATTGCGAATTTTAAAACCAAAAATTTATTAAAAAGCCGAGAGCAGTTAATTTCGACTGTAAGCCATGATTTAAAAACTCCTTTGAGCACAATTGTAGGATATTCAGAACTTTTGAGTAATTCTGATGTCAACACAAAGCAATCATACTTTATTAGGAATATCAAAAATTCTTCGGAATATATCACACAGCTGGTTCAGGATTTATTGGATTTTTCTAAAATTGAAGCTGGAAAAATTACTATCGAAAAAGTTCCTTTTTCTTTAACAGAAATTATTGAAGATACTGCCAAAAGCATTCAATCTGTATACGAGCAAAAAAACATTGATTTAATTATAAATGTTGACGAAAAATTAAAAACAAGAATTGTTGGCGATCCGTTTCGATTAAAACAGATTTTAACTAATATTATTGGTAATGCCTTTAAATTTACTGAAGAAGGTTTTATTAAGATTAATGCATATTGTACTGATGATGAAAAATCTTTTGCAATTACAATTGAAGACACTGGTATTGGAATTGAAAAAGGGAATCAAAAATTAGTTTTTGAAGAGTTTGCTCAAGCCAATGAAAACATTGAAAAGAAATACGGCGGCACAGGATTAGGCTTATCAATCTGTCAAAAAATAATTGCAATTCTTGGAGGCAGTTTAAAACTGGAAAGCACTTTTGGAAAAGGAAGCACCTTTAAAATCAAACTTCCTCTGCAATTTGACAACAGCAATAATACTGTTGAACAAAACGAAAAACCAAAGCTTGGTTTTACTCAAAAACTGACTTTTATTGTAATAGATGATGACACTAATCTGTTGAATTTAACCAGCGGCGTGCTTCGACAAGAAAAGCATGAAGTTTTATCCTTTAACAGTGCAGCAAAAGCATTGGAGACTATTGAAAATACGCCTTTTGATTTTATTATTACCGACATTCAGATGCCGGAAATGGACGGTTTTATGTTTTTGAAAAAGCTCCAGACTTCTGAAAAAGGAGTGTACAAAAACCAACCTGTTATCGCTTTGACTGGAAGAACAGATTTAGAAGCATCTGTTTACACTGAAGCTGGTTTTACAACGGTAATCAAGAAACCATATTCGCCAAAAGTATTAATAGAAACAATTCAGTCTATCTTGGCCGATGACAGACTTCCAAATACAGTAATAAATGAGCAAGAATCTGGAGAGACTTCTTCTCAATTGTATTCTTTAAAAACATTAAAAGAATTTTTAGGTCACGATAATGATGCTTTAAAAGACATTCTAAAAGCTTTCATGGCAAGTAGTAACGAGAATTTTACGGCTCTTGAAAATGCTATTGCAGAAGAAAACATTGCAGACATTCGAGCAATCTCTCATCGAATTGCACCTATGTTTAAACAGATTGAAGCACGAGAAATTGGAGTTATTCTAAAAATACTGGAACAAAATGATCTTGAAATTCACCAATTAAAAGACATTTATCAAGATCTAAAAATCAAAAAGGATTTGCTGTTTAACGCTTTACAACAAGAAATAGTCTAATCTATATTGTATTGCTTTAATTTGTTATAAAGTGTTTTTCTGGTAATTTTAAGCAGTTTTGCTGCTTCTGATTTATTGTTTTGAGTTCTATTTAGAGCCTGAATAATGGCTTCTTTTTCGTTATCAGATAATGAAAAAGAACCTCCAGTATTTTGCTGCTTTTGAGTCTGAAAGAATTCAGCCGGCAATACATCGCTTTTTATAAAATCTCCTTGAGATAAAAGTGTAGCACGTTTAACACAATTTTGCAATTCGCGTAAATTACCCGGCCAATTGTAATTTTGAAATATGGCAACAACTTCTGGAGAAAAACCTATAATATCTTTGTTTAACTGCTGATTTGCTTTTTCAAGAAAATAGTCGGCAAAAACCATTAAATCTTCATCACGATCTTTTAAAGATGGAGACTGAATCGAGAATTCATTGATTCTATGGTATAAATCTTCTCTAAAATCGCCGTTTTTTACTGCCTCACGCAAATCTTCATTTGTAGCAGTAATAATTCGGATATCGACGTTTATTTCTTTATTGCTTCCAACGGGTTTTATTTTTCGCTCTTGAAGCGCACGTAATAATTGAATTTGATTTTCATAAGAGAGATTTCCTATTTCATCCAAGAAAAGTGTACCGCCGTTTGCCGCTTCAAAATACCCCATTTTATCACTAATCGCTCCAGTAAAAGATCCTTTTAGATGTCCAAAAAATTCACTCGCTGCTAACTCTTTGGGAATAGCTCCGCAATCTACTGCAATAAAATTATTATTCTTTCGATGACTTTGCTGATGAATACTTTTGGCAATAATCTCTTTTCCGGTACCGCTTTCGCCGATAATTAAAACGGACATATCCGTAGGACTTACTAAGTGAATGTGATCCAATAGTTTTTTTGAAGCAACTGAAATTCCTTTTACAAATTCGTTTTCAGTTGATACTGTCTTTTTTACTCGCTTTTTTTCTTTAACAGGAGCTTCATCTTCAAATTCAGATTCAGGAACCTGCAGCGCATTTGTAATTACAAGGAGAACCTCATCTGGATTAAATGGTTTTGAGATATAATCGGCAGCGCCATTCTTTATTGCTTTTACAGCTGTATTTACATCAGAATATCCAGTCATTAAGACAACTGGAATTTGAGGATGAGAATTTTTAAATTCAGACATAAGTCCTATGCCATCAGAATCAGGCAGGCGAAGATCTGTCAAAATTAAATCAAATGATTCACTTTTGATTGCTGATCTTGCTTCTGCAGCAGAGAATGCTATACTTACTTCGTATTGTTTTTTTACTAGAAATTTCTCCAGCAGCTTACAAAACGAAATATCATCTTCTATCAATAAAATCTTTGGCATTTGTTTTTAGGGACTTTTTTGCTAAAATAAGACTATTAAAATTGTATTTTTACAAAGTTATGCAAAAAAAAAGAGATTGCACGCTGCAATCTCTTTTCACCAAAAACATAAATCTAATTTCACCTAATTATATTTTCAACCAGTTGCCATTGACATCTGAAAAAACAGTAGCCTTCTGGTCACCAACCGATATTTCTAGTTTGTATTCTTTTTTATCATTAACAAAAGCTTTTACCAATTTTGCATTTGGATAAGCGGTTTGCAGAGCGGTTTTTACAGCTGCCGGAACAGCTTCTGAAGTAATCTCGGTATATTCTGTTTGTACCAAAATTGACATTTCTACTTTATTTGAAGTTGTCTCTGCTAAAGCAGGAAGTGACAAACTCGCTAAAATAATAGTTACTGCTAGGGCTGACTTTTTCATAGTGCTATGTTTTTAATTATTTCTTAATGATATTCCCTGAAGCATCAGTGAAAAAAGTATATTTCTTACCTTCTTTTGAAATTTCAAGCTTGTACTCATTTTTATCGTTCTTGTACGCTTTTTCAAGTTTAGTACCTGGAAAAGATTTCTCGATTGTTGATTTCACTGCTGCCGGAACAGCATCTGCTGTAACTTCAGTGTATCCATCTTGAATGTTTACTGTTGCAATAACAGAAACTGACTGAGTCGAAATTGCCGCCTGAGATGACAAACCTCCTAAAATAAGTGCTGCAGATAAGATTAACTTTTTCATAATGCTTAGTTTTTATGGTTACTTTTTAATAATTTTTCCTGTCGCATCTGTGTACACAGTTGATTTTTCACCTCTAACAGTGATTTCAATTTTGTACTCTTTTTTGTCGTTTACAAATGCTTTCTCCAATTTCACACCTGGATAAGCTTCGTCTAAAGATGTTTTGATTGCAGCCGGAACTGCATCAATTTCTTTATACTCGTCTTGATAATTTACTGATTGTACAGCTGATTTCGCTGTAACAGTATTTTCTGCCTGAATTGACAAACTTCCTAAAAGGATAGCTGCCGATAAGATTAACTTTTTCATAATTATATTTTTTTTTAAGTTAGCTTGACTTATTTTTTGATCCAAGATCCATCAGCGTTAGCATAAAGAGAACCTACTTTGTCTCCTACAGTAACATCTAATTTATACTCTGATTTTGTGTTTTTAAAAGCTTTAGAAAGTATTGCATCTGGATATGCTTTTTTAAGAGCGTCTGTTACTGCAGATGGAACTTCTTCAAGTTTTATTTCAGTGTAATCATCTTGAATTGAAATTGTTTTTACGATTGTATTTGAAATTGGCGAAGTTGAAGCAAATGATGTTAAACCTCCCAAAACGATTGCGGCTGATAAAAATAAATTTTTCATGGTAGTGATATTTTAATATTGTTAATTTAATCTTAGTATTACTAATTCGAATTTTCAAGAGAATACTCTTTAAGGATTATTTTTTAATCCAAGTTCCGTCAGCGTTAGCGAAAAGATTCCCTACTTTTTCTCCAACTGTAACGTCTAATTTGTATTCAGATTTTTCGTTTTTGTATGCTTTTGTAATTACTGCATCTGGATATGCTTTTTTCAAAGCTTCGGTAATTGGAGCTGGAAGCTCTTCTAGTTTAATCTCTGTGTATTCGTCTTCAATCGAGATAACTTTTACAACAGTGTTTGTCACTGGACTAGTTGAAGCAAATGAAGTTAAACTTCCTAAAACAATTGCGGCTGATAAAAATAAATTTTTCATAATGTGTATATTTAGTAATTAATAGTTGTTTTACGCTTTAGATAAAGAAACTATCGTGCCGTAAACCAAATACCAAACCCAAAAGCAGCAAAACCACTTATTATCAACAGGTTAACACTATATACACAAAAATACAAAAAATACGAATAGTGTGTAAATCAATTATATAGTGTGTAAAAAGTAAACACTTTTTGTGTTTACTTAACCCTATAACACAACAAAACCCGACAAGTAAACTTGTCGGGTTTATAATATAGATTAAAAAAAAGCTGTCGAAATCGACAGCTTTACTTATTTATTCTTGAATTGGATTCATTTTGAAAGTATCCATAAAAGCAGTTGTGTAATCTCCTGCAATATATCTAGGATCATCCATCAATTGTCTATGGAAAGGTATTGTAGTTTTTACACCTTCAATAACAAATTCATCCAAAGCTCTTCTCATTTTACTGATCGCTTCTTCACGAGATTGTGCAGTTGTAATTAACTTAGCAATCATTGAATCGTAATTTGGCGGAATGCTGTAACCTGAATAAACGTGAGTATCTAAACGAACTCCGTGTCCTCCTGGCATATGAAGCGTAGTAATTTTTCCTGGTGAAGGACGAAAATCATTATAAGGATCTTCAGCATTAATACGACATTCTATAGCATGTAATTGTGGCAAATAGTTTTTTCCAGAAATTGGAATTCCGGCAGCAACCATAATTTGCTCACGAATCAAATCGTAATCAATTACTTGTTCCGTAATTGGATGCTCTACCTGAATACGTGTATTCATTTCCATGAAATAGAAATTTCTGTGTTTGTCAACCAAAAATTCTACAGTTCCAGCTCCTTCGTATTTAATGAATTCCGCAGCTTTTACAGCAGCTTCTCCCATTGCAGCACGTAGTTCATCTGTCATGAAAGGTGAAGGTGTTTCTTCAGTAAGTTTTTGGTGACGACGTTGTACAGAACAATCTCTTTCAGAAAGGTGACATGCTTTTCCGTAAGAATCTCCAACAACTTGAATTTCGATATGACGTGGTTCTTCAATAAGTTTTTCCATGTACATTCCGTCATTTCCAAAAGCTGCAGCAGCTTCTTGACGTGCACTTTCCCAAGCTTTTAAAAGCTCTTCTTCTTTCCAGATAGCACGCATTCCTTTTCCACCACCACCAGCAGTAGCTTTCATCATAACTGGATAACCAATTTCTTTAGCTATTTTTAGTGCATGTTCGTAAGATTCTAACAATCCATCTGAACCTGGCACACATGGTACTCCTGCCGCTTTCATTGTAGCTTTTGCAGAAGCTTTATCTCCCATTCTGTCGATCATTTCAGGAGCCGCACCAATAAATTTGATTCCGTGCTCTTGACAAATTTTTGAGAATTTAACATTCTCAGAAAGAAAACCGTATCCTGGGTGTATTGCATCTGCATTTGTAATTTCTGCAGCGGCAATAATATTTGACATTTTTAAATACGATAAGTTACTTGGAGGAGGCCCAATACAAACCGCTTCGTCAGCAAATTTAACGTGCAAGCTTTCTGCATCTGCTGTAGAGTAAACTGCAACAGTTTTGATTCCCATTTCCTTGCAAGTACGAATTACACGAAGTGCAATTTCTCCTCTATTCGCAATTAATATTTTTTTAAACATCTTATTTTAATTAGATAATTAGACAATTTGATAATTAGATAATTTTAGATGATTAACAAAACTTTTATTGTGAATCCTTCTAAAATCTAAAATCTAAGATCTAAATTTATTTATGATGGATCTACTAAGAATAAAGGTTGATCAAATTCAACTGGAGACATATCGTCAACAAGAATCTTAACAATTTTTCCTGAAACTTCTGATTCGATTTCGTTGAATAATTTCATTGCTTCAATTACACAAAGAACATCTCCTTTTGCGATTGTGCTTCCTACTTCAGTAAAAACTGGTTTGTCTGGAGATGGTTTTCTATAAAATGTTCCAATAATTGGAGATTTTATCGTTATGAATTTAGAATTTTCAGCTGGAGCTTGAGGCTCAGCTGCTACATTTACAACTACTGGCGCCGTTACTTGCGGTGCAGCTGCTTGTGGTAATGCTGCCTGAGCTGGCAATTGCTGTACATAAGTAGTTTCTGTTACATTTCCTTCTAAAGTTGTTCTGATTGTGATTTTTACATCATCCATTTCTAACTTCACTTCTGCAACTCCTGAATTTGCTACAAATTTAATTAGGTTTTGAATTTCTTTTAAATCCATAATGACTCGTTTTTAGTTTTGATTTATTTTTTATCGTAAGCCCATTTTAGGTAAATAGATCCCCAAGTGAATCCACCGCCAAATGCAGCTAAAATAATATTGTCTCCTTTTTTGAGTTGTTTCTCAAAATCGTAAAGTACCAAAGGTAATGTTCCTGAAGTTGTATTACCATATTTTTCAATATTTACTAATACTTTAGACTCTTCTAGTTCAAGTCTTCCTGCAGTTGCATCAATGATGCGTTTGTTTGCCTGATGCGGCACTAACCAATCAACATCTTGATTTGTTAGATTGTTTCTTTTCAAGATTAGCTCGCTTGCGTCTGCCATATTGGTTACAGCATATTTAAATACTGTTTTACCATCTTGCATAATATTGTGTTGTCTGTTTTTTACAGTTTCTTCTGAAGCTGGAATTAAAGATCCTCCAGCCGGTATTTTAAGAAAATCACGACCTACTCCATCGCTTCTTAAATACTCATCTTGCAAACCTAAACCTTCATAGTTTGGTTCAAATAAAACAGCACCACCGCCATCACCAAAAATAATGCAAGTTGCTCTGTCTGTATAATCTACAATTGATGACATTTTATCTGCACCAATTAATAGTACTTTTTTATATCTTCCAGATTGTACATAAGCCGCAGCAGTTGACATTCCGTATAAGAAACTTGAACAAGCTGCCTGCAAGTCATATGCAAATGCATTAGTTGCTCCAATTTCTGTTGCAACATAAACTCCTGTAGAAGCCACCATCATATCAGGTGTTGCTGTTGCCATAATAACCATATCAATTTCTAAAGGATCGATATTTGCTTTTGCTATTAAATCCTTTGCTGCTTGTATAGCAAGATAAGATGTCCCTTTATCAGCATCTTTAAGAATTCTTCTTTCTTTAATTCCGGTACGAGTGGTAATCCATTCGTCATTGGTTTCTACCATTGTTTCCAACACTTTGTTAGAAAGTACAAAGTCTGGAACGTATCCTCCAACAGCGGTAATTGCGGCTGTGATTGTATTCATTATATTCTATTATTTCCTTTCAAATATTGTTATTTGAAAAATTTTTAAAAGACTTGAAAATTACAAAAAAAATCAAAACGAATTTGCCTGTATTTTCTTAAAAAACGAAAATTATAACCAACAAAAAAAACTCTCACTATGTGAGAGTTCTAGTATAATTTACAAAAACGTATTAAGCAACCGCTTCAGATTTATCGATAACAACTTGCCCTCTGTAGTACATTTTACCTTCATGCCAGTAAGCTCTGTGGTATAAATGCGCTTCTCCAGTAATAGGACATGTAGCGATTTGAGCTACAGTAGCTTTATAATGTGTTCTTCTCTTATCTCTTCTTGTTTTCGAGGTCTTTCTCTTAGGATGTGCCATTTTACTATATTATTTATCCGTTAATAGTTTCTTTAATTTTTCCCAACGCGGGTCAATATCTTCTTCTTGTTTACTCTCTTCCTTTTGTTCTTTTACACTTAATTCATTCAACTTTGTTAAAGCTTCGGTCTGTAAAGTCCCATCTTTAACGCCTGGATGAATTCGTTTTTGAGGCACTGAAAGCGCTATCATTTCATAAATGTATTGTCCTACATTCAATTCATGCTCTCCATGCGGTAAAATCAACAACTCTTCATTATCATCATTGAATTCATCTCCAAAGCGAACAATCAATTTCATTTTCCCTTTTAAAGGAAGATCAAAATCTTCACTTGTTAGATCACAAGGCACATTTACAGTTCCTTTATGTTTGAATTCTAACTCTAACATGTTGCTTTTCTTTTCGAAAACCAAACTCACTTTAATCTCAGAACTTTGAAACTCTTCATAGTCAAAGTCTTTAAAGAACGTGTTATTTATTTGATACTCAAAATGGTGTTTTCCCAGCTTTAACCCTATAAAAGGAATTAAAAATTCTTTTGTTTTGCTCATTTCAACATCAATTTGTACAATTCGAATACAAAACTACATATCCGAATTGGGGTGCAAAGATATAAAATTATTATAAATCTAATAATCTTATTCACCTTTTTTTGTTTATAACTGTTTTTCTTTTATTTTAAGAGGTTTTTGGCTAATCTCCTCATACTGATTACGCGAGCGAAAAATATCAAGTGCAAGATAAACTGCCTCTTTAAACGAGTTGAAATCTGCCATGTCTTTTCCTGCAATATCATAACCAGTTCCGTGATCTGGTGATGTTCTAATTTTATTTAAACCTGCTGTATAATTAACTCCTTTACCAAAAGACAATGTCTTGAACGGAATCAATCCTTGATCGTGATAAGTCGCTACAACAGCGTCATATTTTTCATATTGACCGCTTCCAAAAAAACCATCAGCAGAAAATGGTCCGAAAACCATAGTTCCTGAATCGAATATTTTTTTCAAAACCGGCTTTAAAACTAAATCATCTTCTTTTCCAATTACGCCGCCGTCACCGCAATGTGGATTTAATCCTAAAACTGCAATTTTTGGCTTTACAATACTAAAGTCTTGAATTAAAGATTTTCGGATTGTTTCAATCTTTCTTGTAATTAATTCTTCGGTTAAATGAGAAGAAACTTCACTTATAGGCACATGATCTGTTAACAAACCTACTCTTAAGTTATCCTGAACCATCATCATTAAAGCATTACCTTCTAACTCTTGATCTAGATAATCTGTGTGACCTGGGAATTTAAATTCTTCAGATTGGATATTATATTTATTTATAGGAGCCGTAACCAACACATCAACTAAACCTTCTTTTAAAGCTTTTGTCGCTGCAACAAATGATTTTATGGCATACTCTCCTATTTTTTCATCATTAGTTCCTAAGTTAATATCAACTCCTTCTCTCCAAAGATTAAACACGTTCACTTTTCCTGGAACAATCTGATCTAACTTATCTATTCCATGAAACTGAACGGTCGAAGTGAAACTTTTTTTAACAAAGGATAGAATTTTAGCATTTGCAAAAATAACCGGTGTACACAATTCAAGCATTCGAGAATCCTCAAATGTTTTTAGTATAACTTCGCTTCCAATACCGTTTAAATCTCCAACTGAAATTCCAACAATTATATTTTCTGCTTTTTTATTCATGAGCTCAGCTTATTTATTACTAATTTTGATGTGCAAATTTAGTAAAATAAAACCACAATGTTCACAGGAATTATAGAAACCCTAGGAAGGATTCACGAAATACAAAAAGACAAAAACAACTTACATGTAACTGTCGACTCCTCTATTACAAACGAATTAAAGATTGATCAAAGTGTTTCGCACAATGGAATCTGCCTTACGGTAGTTGCTATAAAAGATTCATTTTATACGGTTACTGCAATTGAGGAAACTATTTTAAAGACCAATATTGGCGATTGGAAAGTTAATGACATTGTAAATCTAGAAAGAGGAATGAAACTTGGCGACCGCCTTGACGGACATATTGTACAAGGTCACGTTGACCAAACTGGTACATGTACAAAAATTGAAGAGGCTAACGGAAGTTGGAATTACACTTTCGATTACGATGCAAATCTTAGCAATATTACGATCGAAAAAGGCTCTATAACTGTAAACGGAGTTAGTCTGACAGTTGTAAATTCTAAAACCAACGAATTCAGCGTTTCTATTATACCTTATACTTTTGAAAACACTAATTTCAAAAACTTCAAGGTTGGCTCAAAAATAAACTTAGAGTTTGATGTTGTTGGAAAGTACATTTCAAGACTTTATTCAATAAACAAATAGTTCTAGAAAAATTCAAAACACAAAAAAAGCTTCAATTTAAACTGAAGCTTTTTTTATTTTATTTTGATATATAATTGTTATTCCTAAAATTAATGCGCTTGCAATTAAAAAAGCAATATCCTCATTAATTGGCACTTTTGTCGGCGGCGGCGGCTTTACGATTCCAGCACGCGACATTCGCGGCGGCTGCGGCGGCATCTCTTCAGCAAAAACATATGATGAATTAGATACAACTAAAAAAAATACCAATAAAGCAATTCTTGTAATTCTCATAAATTTAAAACACTGAAAACAAACATTAGATATTTGGGCAAATATTTTAATATAATATCCTCATGAAAAAGAGTCTTTCAAGGAAATTCATTGACAAAAGTATTTTTTTTTCGCAAAAAAACAACTTTACAAACAAAACAGCTCTTTCAATTTAAGAAATAAAATTATAATACAATTCCTACAACAAATATCAATGTATTTTAAAGAAAAACCAAAATATTTCAAACCTTTCCTTCCGAAATTCTTTAAAACACTTTAATACGCAAGCACTTTCAATTATTCATCGCCTAAACAAGAAACAAATCGATCAAGAAAATCCTTTTTTCGGCACTCTGAAATTTGAAAAAAACTTCTCACAGAATAAAATTTAAAAAAAATGCAACAATTTTAAATAAGTCAGAAAGAACTGTAAAGTATAACATTGAAAAATAAAATACTTTTCTTTTTAAGAACCGATCGCAGTCTACTATACTCTAATTAATATATTTGCAGGAAATAATATGGAACTAAAAAAGTTCAAGACATCATTTCTTTAGCCGAACGAATAATGGAGAATAAATTTACAGTTGGAAGTTTGTATGCGGGTGTGGGCGGAATATGTCTAGGTTTTAAAAAAGCTGGCTTTGATCTAAAATGGGCCAATGAATTTGACAAACATGCCTGCAAGACTTACAGGACAAACTTCGAACACAATTTAATTGAAGGAGATGTTATGAACTTAAACTTAAGTTCTCTTGAAAAAATAGACATTTTAACGGCCGGTTTTCCTTGTCAGCCTTTTTCGCTTGCAGGACACCGAAAAGGTTTCGAGGACAGAAGAGGAAATCATTTTTTTAAAATCCTTGATTTTATTGACGAAATGAGACCTAAAGTTGTTTTTCTTGAAAACGTTAAAAACTTAAGAGGACACGACAAAGGCAATACTCTTAAGGTTATTGAAAGTGAAATAAAAAAACGAAACTACACTTTTGACAGCGCTATTTTAAACACTAAAGATTTTGGCAACACGCCGCACAACAGAGAAAGACTTTTTATGGTTGCATTTGACAAAAACTTCGTTAATAACAAAAAGTTTAAGTTTGCCTTTCCCAAAAAAGAAAACCTGACTACATCTGTAAAAGATTTAATTATTACCGAAAAAGTACCAGATAAATTTTACTATGGTGAGGATAAATACATGTACAATACTTTGAAAGAATCTATTGTCGATAAAGATAGAATTTATCAATTCAGGAGACACTATGTTAGAGAAAACAAGGCTGGTTTATGCCCTACTTTAACAGCAAACATGGGAACTGGCGGACATAATGTTCCAATTATTATAACAGATCATGGATTTCGAAAATTGACACCTCGCGAATGTTTTAGGTTTCAAGGTTTTCCAGACAGCTTTAATCTCCCTTCTATTTCAAATTCTAACTTATACAAACAAGCTGGAAATTCTGTAAGCATGCCTGTTATTGAAAGATTGGCCAATGAGATTTCTAAAGTCATCGAAAAAGTCGAAAAGAAGAAAAACATTTAAACTCTATTTCTCTTCGATTTCACTCTTTGAAAATTCTATTTCTCTTTGAATTCTGATTAAACAAGTATCAAGTTCTTTCTGAATTTCTTTGCTCCAAAAACGTATTACTTTCCATTCTTTTGAAATTAAATAAGCATTAACCTCAGCATCGCGCTTCCTATTTCGTTCCATTTTTGGAATCCAATACTCCCGATTCGACTTAATACGTTCTTGATTTAAGTCCCAATCTTTACCGTGAAAAAATTCGCTGTCTATAAAAATGGCAATTTTATACTTTGCAAAAGTCAAATCAGGCTTACCAAACACCTTTTTATTATTCTTTCGATATCTATATCCAAGCCGCCATAAAGCCTTTGCAATCCTAACCTCATCTTTGGTTGCTGTGCTTTTTATAGCCTGCATATTTTTCCTCCGTTGTTCAGGCGTTAAATTATCCATTGTCTTATCCTGATTAAATTTGTCTCTGCAGTATAAATTTACTTCATTTTTCAATAGACAATGAAATTTTAATAACTTCTCTAAAAAACAAAAAACAAAAAAGCCTTTACATTTCTGTAAAGGCTTTTTATTTCTAAATAAGTGGTCCCACCTGTACCCCTGATAATTTTATCAAATTTTACTATTTTTTACCGTATTTACTAGCCTTAACCCTTGTTTTTACTAGCTTTTATATAAGGTCAAATAAAACTAAAAATAATTAAAATAAAAAAATTCCGCCCCTCATTCCGCCCCTATTGAATTTATACTTAGATTTGCTGTATATAAATTCATACACATGTCTAAGGTAAGATTCAAATTAAAAGAGCCTAATTCTAAAAATGACACATTAGTTTATTTGATGTGCTATTACCAATATAATGAATTTAAATATTCAACTGGCGAAAGAATTAATCCAAAATTTTGGAATCCTAAATCACAACGAGTAAAAGAAACTAGACAGTTTCCTGAATATCCTGAATTTAATGCTAGACTAGACAAATATGAGAATGCAATAAATAATGTATTCCGTAGATTATTAAATGATGGTATTCAACCTAACAACACTTTATTAAAAAAAGAAATAGAAATTGAATTAAGTGATAACCGCTTAAAACCAAGAAAAAAATCATTCCTAACTTTTGTTGATGAATATATAACCGAAAGCAAATTAAACAAACGTGAGGGAACTATAAAAGTCTACAACACTACATATAAATACCTAAAAGAGTATTCCGCAAAAAACAAGACGATTAATTTTGAAGACATAACTTTAGAGTTTTACAATTATTATACTGCTTTTTTATCTCAAGAACATTCGCTTTCAGCCAATACAGTAGGAAAACATATTAAGACTATTAAATCTTTTATGAACGAAGCCACAGAAAGAGGATTTAATGAAAACTTAGAGTTTCGAAAAAAGAAATTCAAAACAATTCGAGAAGAAGCAGACACGGTCTATTTAAGCATAAAAGAACTAGAACAGTTTGAAAAATTAAAATTAAGTGCAACCCCAAAACTTGAAAGAGTTAGAGATTTATTTTTGATTGGTTGTTATACAGGTTTACGTTTTTCTGATTTTACACAAATACAACCTGAAAACATAAATAGTGATAACACTATGATTTTTATTCGAACTCAAAAAACAAGCGAACGTGTTGCAATTCCATTACACAAAACAGTAAGGACGATTTTAAAAAAGTACAATAATCGACTTCCGAAAGCTTACACTAATCAGGTTATGAATTCATACCTGAAGGATGTTGCAAGCTTAGCCAAAATAAAAGAACCAATTGAAACAACTATAACAAGAGCAGGAAAACTAGAAAAAACGGTATCTCCAAAATTCAAATTGATTTCTACCCATACCGCCCGAAGAAGTTTTGCAACAAATTTATATCTTGCGGATATTCCTGCTATTTCAATAATGAAAATTACAGGACATAAAACGGAGCGTTCTTTTATGCAATACATCAGAATTACCCAAGAACAGAATGCAGACAAACTATTAACTCATGCTTTTTTTAAATAATGGATATAATTACTTCAAACGAATTACAAGAGAAATTTGACTTAACAATTCAAAATAATTCCAATCGAAATTTAAAAATCGAAAATGAAATTAAAGCCGTTGAGGAATACGTTTACAATGTTCCTGTTTTAAGAAATTCATTAAGAAGACAACCTATTCAAACCAGCATAAACAAAACCCCTCAAGTCTTCAACTTAGGTAATACTTATATTGACAGAAATATTTTTCATGATGCTTTTTGTAAATATCTAAATAGTGAAGAAAAAACAATTGTTGGACAGCTTTATAACGAACCTAAAGAAGTCCATTATTTAAAACAACGTTCAGCAAATCAAGCAATCGAACTTTTTATATATTACAGCTGGTTAAAAACTCTGCTTACTAAAAAAGCAAAACCAACAATAACTTTAAATCACCAAGAGAAAATGCTTGCACTTGTCTATTTAGGAATGGACACAAGTAAATTTGACAAGAATAAAACCGCAAAAATACTTAGTGCAATTTTAGGACTAAGCGAACAAAACACTAGAGAAATTTTAGGCTCATTATATATCAATGCAGTAAACAATCCTGTAAGAACAAAAAAGCATTTTGAAAATTTACAGAACCAATTTAAAAATATTGGTCTAAGCGAAATTGCATCGAATATAGAAGAAGAAATTAAAAATTTAAAATAAAACTTGTAGTACTACACACAATTACTACTCACTGCACCTCTTTACATCTTTGCGTCATTATTAATCAAATAAAGTAAAATAATGGCAAAAATGATGTTTACCACAATCGAGCTTCCAGAGCTTAAAAAAATTGTAGAGGATGCAATATTAAATCAATTGAAAAATTTTGTTCCTGTAGTAGAACAAAAAAAATCACAACTCCTTACAAGAAAACAAACAGCAGAAATGCTTTGTATTTCATTACCTACTCTTCACGATTGGACTAAAACAGGCTTAATAAAAGCGCATAGAATCGGGAATAGAGTACTTTATAAATTTGACGAAATAAACAATTCGTTACGTCAAATCAACACTTCAACAATGAAAGGAGGTCGTCATGGAAACTAAGAAAAATGACTACTCTGTTATTGTATATCTAGAGAATGAAACCATGCCTAAAAAATGGACTTACGTTCATAAACTAAATGGTTTCTCAATGTTTCTAAATACCTCTCATCCTACTTGGGCGTATATGAATGTTTACGAACGTAGAACAGGAAAATATTTGAAACGTTTTTACAAGGGAAACTTCATACCTCCATTTCTCTAGATATTTTTTTTTAACCTTTAATAACTAAAGCACCTTTAATAATAACCATTAATAAATAACCTTTTAATGGTTTTAATTAATGTGCAACGATTCAGATTATGATAGTCAAAAACACATACGGTACAAGTGTCGCTTTTTCGGTTCGGGAATTCGGTATAATACCCAAAAATGAGTTTACGGGTTCATCACTTCAAAGAAAGAAACAAGAACCTAAACCAAAAACAGAAAAGAAACCCAAGCCAATAGACAACATAAAAAAAATGCGGTCTTTGTCTAAAAAGTCAAAACAAAAAATCCGAAAGAAAATAATTTGTTTTGCGAGATGTTACAAACGATTGAGTTTTGTTACACTCACATTTTTAAACAAAGTAACAGACGAGCAGGCAGTAAATCTATTACGCAAGTTCATTGATAACGCAAAAAAGCGAAGTGAAAACTTCCAATATATTTGGGTAGCTGAAAGACAAACCAAAAATGACTTTTTTAAAGGAAACGTTCATTTTCACATGATAACCAACAAATATTGGAAAATTGAAAAATGGTGGAATTATTGGCTTGACTTACAAAAGAAAAACGGAATAATCCCAAGAGACGAAAATTACAAACCCTCTTCGGCATTTGATGTAAGACAACTCAATTCAAACAACATTCGGTCAATTGCTTCTTATGTGACAAAGTACGTAACTAAAAATAATGACAAATTTAATTGTCAGGTCTGGAACTGCTCTCGACAAGTCTCAGAGCTTTACACGGATTTTTATACCGATTCAAGTTTTGTAGATGAATTTAAAAAACTGGATGCAGTCCTTAAAGAATTTGAGGTAAAAGACCATAGCAACCGAACAATTATAAATGTAAAAATGATAAACCTAAACAGACAGACTTTAAAACTATACAATAGACTAGACGAAAAGAATAAAGCAATCCCTAACTAAACAAACTATGAAAAACAATAGAAAAGAATTCAAAGAATTACCAAAAAACATAAAGTTTGCAACACATAATTCTAATAATGAAGATTTCATAATCATAGAATATTTTATTGCAAACCTAATCTACAATGGAGCTTCGTTTAAACAGCTTCTAGAGCCTGCCCATGATATCAAAAATAAAAAAGACAAAGAACAAATGATAACTGAAACAACTAATATAGTTTTAGACTTCATTAAACTCAATCCTGAATTTGCTAAAATTTTAAAGCAAAACAAAAAAGTTGATGGAATTAACAATTTTGGAGGAAACTAATTATAAGATTTGTATTTTTGTTTGTAAATAATTTCAATCAATGGCTAAAAAATCTCAAAACGAAAATTTAACTCAAGCTAAAAAAAATAAGAAAGACGAGTTCTATACTCAACTTCCAGATATAGATAGAGAACTTAAACACTACAAAAATCATTTCAAAAACAAAATAGTATATTGTAACTGTGATGACCCACGTGTTAGCAATTTTTTTCATTATTTTTCATATAACTTTGAAAAATTAGGTCTAAAAAAACTTATTGCTACTTGTTATAAAAGTCAAAATATGGATTTATTTAGTCAAAATGAATCCGAACAGGCTGTGTATTTAGAATATAATGGTGACAAAAACGGTAATAATGTCCCAGACCCGAGCGAAATTGGTATTATACCTTTAAAAGGTGATGGTGATTTTAGAAGCCAGGAAAGTATTGAATTGCTAAAACAAGCTGATATAATCGTATCCAACCCACCTTTCTCATTATTCCGTGAATATGTAGCTCAAATAATTGAAAATGAGAAAAAATTCGTAATTATTGGACATCAAAATGCAACTAAATATAAAGAAATCTTTAGACTTATTAAAGAGAATAGAATATGGTTAGGCTATGGATTCAAAGGAGGGGCTGGGCATTTTATTAACCAACATTACGAAGACTATGCAACTGCTACAGATAGAAAAGAAGGTATGATTAGAGTATCTGGAGTTCATTGGTTTACAAATCTTGACTTAAATAAACGACACGAAGATTTAATACTTTACAAGATGTATAATGAAGAGGAATACCCAAAATATGACAATTATAATGCAATTGAAGTTAGCAAAACAAATGAAATACCAGTAGACTACAATGGAATAATGGGAGTCCCTATTACATTTTTAGACAAATATAATCCAGACCAGTTCGAAATTGTAGGTATGACTTCGGGTAGAGATGAATTTGAAGCTAGACCAATTAAAAAATATATCAATCCAAAACAACACAACGAAGACGGTACCACAACAAACGGAAGCAAAGCAAATACTAGTTCGACTATTCTATACAAAAATAAACCTGAAGGAGTTTATTATACCGCTGATAACGCTGAAGGATATTTAAAAGTACTTTACACTAGATTTCTAATTAAAAGAAAATAATAATGAATATAGAACTTAAAGAGATTTCAGTCCGAGAACTAACAAACGGATTTCAAGATAACGAAGAAAATGGGGTAATTGGTTTTGGCGGTAAATTAGATATTCGCCCACCTTATCAAAGAGAATTTATTTATAAAGACAAACAAAGAGATGCCGTAATAGATACTATCACAAAAAACTACCCACTTAACGTTATGTATTGGGCAATTCGTGAGGACGGAAATTTTGAGGTTATAGACGGGCAACAAAGAACAATATCTATTTGTCAATATATAAATGGAGATTTCGCATATATGTTTAAGTATTTCCATAATTTACAGAAAGACGAACAAGACAAAATTTTAGACTATAAATTAATGGTTTATGTTTGTAGCGGTACAGATAGCGAAAAATTAGAGTGGTTTAAAACAATTAATATTGCTGGAGAAAAACTAACAGAACAAGAATTAAGAAACGCTGTTTATTCGGGTTCTTGGGTTACTGACGCGAAAAGATACTTCAGTAAAAATAATTGTGTTGCATACAATATTGGAAGTGATTATTTAAGCGGTACACCTAATAGACAAGATTATTTAGAAACTGCAATAAGATGGATTTCAAAAAGCAATATTGAGGTTCATATGGCAAACCATCAACACGACCCGAATGCATTAGCTTTATGGCAATATTTTCAAAGTGTAATCACTTGGGTTCAAGGTACATTTACTAAAAAACGTGTCAAGTTTATGAATGGTGTAGACTGGGGAGCTCTATATAATGTATATAAAGACCAAGTTTTTGACACAAAAGCAATAGAAGAAGAAACAGCAAGACTTATTGCAGATGATGATGTGCAAAAGAAAAAAGGAATATATCCATACATTTTAACTCGAGATGAACGCCATTTAGGAATAAGAGCTTTTTCTGATTCTATGAAACAAAAAGTATATGAGCAACAAGAAGGAATTTGTGTTTCTTGTAAAAAACATTTTGATGTCGCACAAATGGAAGGCGACCATATCACACCATGGCATGACGGCGGAAAAACTATCGAAGAAAATTTACAAATGTTGTGTAAAGATTGTAACAGAAGAAAATCTGGAAAATAGAAACTACATTAGAATCCACAATCAAAGCCTCTTTATAGAGGTTTTTTTTATTCTAAAAATATAAAAATTCCGCCCCTTATTCCGCCCCTGAAAAAAACAAAGCCTTACAAACGTAGTGTTTATAAGGCTTTTCAAGTGTAAACCGTGGTCCCACCTGGGCTCGAACCAGGGACCACCTGATTATGAGTCAGGTGCTCTAACCAGCTGAGCTATAGGACCGGTTTAGAGGATGCAATATTACTACTATTTTTCATTCACACCAAATATTTTAAGACATGATTTGCATTTAATTTTAATTCAAAGCCCATGTTTCAAAAACAAGATTGATTTTCAAGGCATTATTGAGAATAAAAAAAGGAACTTTTTTTATCTAATTTCCTGACAAAGCTCAACCAAAACACCATTTGTATTCTTTGGATGCAAAAAAACCACCAATTTATTGTCGGCGCCTTTCTTCGGAACTTCATTTATCAATACAAAACCTTCGCTTTTTAAGCGTGAAATCTCGGCATGAATATCTTCAACATCAAAAGCGATGTGATGAATTCCTTCACCTTTCTTTTCTAAAAATTTCGCAATTGGGCTTTCTGGATTCGTCGCCATCAAAAGTTCAATTTTGTTTGTTCCAGTTTGAAAAAAAGAGGTCAAAACTCCTTCACTTTCTACCCTTTCTTCTTTGTACGACGGAACGCCCAATAATTTCTCGAACAATACATTTGCATCGTCCATATTTTTTACGGCAATTCCAATATGTTCTATTTTATTTACCATCTTATTTTAATTGAGTTACATAAGTATTAAAATAACCACATTCTGCAATTACATCCTGATAATATTTAGTATCCGAATATTCTTTTTGCAGCGTTTTAAATCCATTCCAAGCAATAAAATTCACTTTATCATCATTAGCATCCCACCAATATTTAACACTATTGTATTTTGTATTATAATATTCATTTCGTTCGCATTTCGAGATTAAATACACACATTTTGCTTTCTGCTCCTTTGTAGATGCTGCCTGCAATGCTTTTTGGTAATACATTTTAGAAACACTGCAATCTGTAATCATCTTTTTCATAGAATCTCTAAACGAATATGGACTTGAGCCGTAACCTACAATAGTAATTTCGTAGAAAGTTCTTCCGTTTCCAAAATGCGAAATATTATAAAATGCATTTCCTAACAATAAACTATTGGTGTAAACATCTTCGTTTTTAGCCAGTTTATCCTGCATTTCTTTTATTGTATTTAAGAAATCCATTTGTGTATACTTTCTTTTTTGGTAAGCTGCATGATCACAATCGTGGCAGTCTTTTATACTTCCGTTAAACGGATTTCCTAAAAATTTAGAATTCTGAACAGAATCTGTCTGTTTCATAAACTCGATAGCTTCTGGAATTTTGTTTTTGAAAGTTGCCTGAACTGCCTGAAAGTTATTAATATCTTTTAATTTCAAACTATAAATTCCCGCACCAATATTCTCGATTTCAGACTTATTCGATTTAGACAAAAACGTTTTTATTCCCTGTAAATTCTTCTCATCATCATAAAAAGCATTTCCATCATTCCAATAGCTGTAACGAGATTCGCCAAAAATCTCAGCCATAACTAAATTCCCTTTTTCTCTATAAAGCGTAGACAAATAACTTCTGCTCCATGAAGAAGCATTTTGATAACGAAATTCTTGTCCTTTATAGTTTTTTGGAAGTTCGTAATACAACCAATTCAAATCTGCCAAAATTGTTTTTTCGTTTTTATCCGTCAGTTTATCAATTTTACTTAAGTTATTTACAAAACGCAATAAACGAAGCTGCATTCCTGCCAATTCTGTTTTAGGAAGCGTTTTTACCGCTTTATCAAAATTCTTATCTGCATTTGCATAATCACCTTTTAAAGTCTGCAAATACCCAAGAGACAAATCCCATAAATAAGGTCTGTCTGTATTTCCTGCCGCCGAAATTTTTGCAATTAAATCCAGCGCTTTTTTATCCACTTTAGCTTGATTTTCGGTTTTGTTTTCCGCAACAGTAAGCTTTTTTACGGGCTGGTTTTCTCCACCATCCTTCTGAAAAGAGTTATTTATAGACTGTTCAAGTCCGTTTACCAATCTAGTCGCCAAATAATTTAAATGCTCGCTTTTTGGATCTAATTCGTAAATTTTCTCGATTGCTTGTTTTTCATCTTTATAATATCCGTGAATAGCCCAAAGTGCTGCTTTCTCTTTATTAGTCTTTGCCATTGTCAGCGCTTTATTCCAGTCTGTTTCATTTTTTGGAGCAAAACTATACGCTGTTACCACTCTTAATTCAGGACATTTATCAAAAACCTGTGCATACAAATAGTTCGAAACCGCATATTTTCCTTGTTTATGATTGATTCCGGCAACGTATGAAAGCGCGCGATAATACAATGTATTTTTAGGAACTGAGCTTTCTGTTTTATTAAAAAACTCAATTGCTTTTTGTTTATTATTACTATAAAAACGAGCTTTCATGGTAAGAAACCAATATCTATTTTTCAAGAAAGGATCAGACAAAGTATTGTAAACATTCTCGATTGACTGAATCATTTTAGCATCATTGAACGTTTTTGCCACAACAGGATCATAACTCCAATGATCTTCGCTAATTGAAACGGTTTCTATTTTTTGTGCCAAATACAAAAACTCAACAAAGTTTTTTACTTTTTCATCTTTCAATGGCATCTTTTTTCCCCATTTTAAAGACGAAGCATTCTCTTTTTTAGCTTTATAATACACATGAAGATCTGTGATTTCTTCCTTATTCTTAATCTTATTTTTATTATCTGAATAATAATTTGGCTTCTCATCACCAATTAAAAAATAATTTACTGTTGTAGTATCTATTTTTCCTTTAAGATAAGCTGCCCAATCTGATTTTATGTCTTTATTGAAACGTGAATTATGCTGGGTATCATAACCAATTCCGTAGAAAATACCATTCGACAAAAAAAGCGGTGAATAGGATTTATCTGCAAACGTTTCTGGAGTAAAATTAGAACTATAAATACCAAAATAATCCCAATCTCCATCTGCACAAGCATAAATTATTCCGTATGTAAAAAGGAAAGCTGCACTAAAACCAAGAAACAACTTGCTTAAAAATATTCTTTTCATAATTATTAATATTGAATTCGTCTAAATCGTAAAATATAATTTCTTTTGGAGACTGCGCTTTATTATCGTCTAAATCTTCAGCCATTTCTTTTAAATCTTCGGGAGAAATTGTCTCTGTTTTCAGCAGATCATTTTCTTGGTAATAAACACCATTTTTGTAATTAGATTGTTTTACTCTAAAAAATATTGAACTAATCTGCTCGAAGTTTTTATCTTTTTTGAGTTCGTTGATATTCAATTTCGAACGCAAACCTAAAACCTTTTGATTCCTAATATGAATTGCCCACGAATAAATAGGAAGCGCATAATCAAGATGCAGCGGATATTTCTTTAAACTTTTAAGATATTTCTCTGAGATTTTTCGGCTGTAAATAGAATTTAATGAATCTGGCGCTATACTTCCCATATTGTAAAACATCAAAACACCGTTATCTACATTCGGAATTTTAGTTTTCTTAAAGTACTTAACTTGATGAAGTCTGATTGTGGCCGAGAGTTTTTTCTTCGAAAGCTTTTTAATCTGCTCAATAAACTTAAGATAATCGTCTTTGCTGTTCAATGTCCAATCGCAGTCAATTTGGATTTCGGTACAATTAATTTTATTCTTGCTGTTGATTTCAGTAATTAAATGAATCGTCTTTTTTGCAAGATCTTCAACGTCTAAATACTTCTCAAGCATTACTTTATTTTGAATAAAAACAACTGGAACAATTTCAAACTCTTGCACATTTTCATAAAAATGAACTGGACTTACAGGAAATGGCTTTTGCGTTTGAGGATCAAGTCCGATGTCAAAATATCGAACATAAAGTTTATGAACCTCATTGTCTTTGAGAGCTGTCTTTTCAGTTTCTGAAAATTTTAGATTGGTTTTCCAATAATAAAAAGAAATTATTGGCTGGTCTTTTTTGCTGCACGCAGTCAGAAAAAGAAGTAACAAAACCCAAAAAAATCTTTTAACCAAAACAAAGTGATATTATATTTAAAATCAAAAGTAAGAAATTATCTCATATCAGAGATTTTAAATTCTAAAAATTGCGAAAATATCTACAGTTCGAAATCCTAATAAATGGCCAAAAAATTTCAATTAAAGCAAATATAATTGTTATTTTGTGCAATCAAATTTAAAAACCGCTATGTTTAAAAGCAAACTCAAATATATTTCATTTTTATTGGTATTATTAATGGTGAGCTGCGCCAAAAGAGGCAATATTACTGGCGGATTAAAAGACACTCTGGCTCCTATTTTAATATCCAGCACTCCTAAAAACTTAACTACAGATTTTCAGGGAAACGAGATTACATTGGTATTTGATGAATATGTTAAATTAAAAAACCTCAACAAACAGCTTATTATTTCTCCTCCAATGAAATATGAGCCGCAGATTACGCCTGTTGGTGTGAGTAAATTTTTAAAGATAAAACTTAGAGATACTTTACAGCCTAATACTACTTACAGCTTAAATTTTGGACAAAGTATTACTGATAATAACGAAGGAAATCCGCTGAACCAGTTTAAATACATTTTTTCAACCGGCGCTTATATCGATTCTCTTACTCTTGGCGGAAAAATTAAAGATGCATACGCAAAAAACGTAGACAATTTTGTTTCTGTAATGCTTTATGAAGCAAACGACAAATACAAAGATTCTGTTATTTACAAAGAATTTCCGCGATACATTACCAATACTTTAGACAGTATGAGAACTTTTAAATTTGAAAATTTAAAAGCTGGGAAATACTTGTTAGTTGCTCTAAAAGATAAAGGAAGCAATAATAAATTTAATCCAAAAGACGATAAAATTGGATTTATAAAACATTTTATTACGGTACCTAATGATACCATTTTTGAGTTAGATTTATTTAAAGAAACACTGCCTTTAAAAGCATTCAAACCAATTCAGGTTTCAGGAAACAGATTACTTCTTCCGTATGAAGGAACACAGAATTTCAAAAACTCGAAACCAAAAATTGTACTAAAAAACAACGGACAGGTACTCGAAACTATCGTAACACAATTTCCTAAAAAAGATTCGCTGCAAATTTGGTATAAACCTTTAAAAGCTGATTCATTGTCATTGGAAGTGAGTAACGACAAGTACAATAAAAAATTCACTTTTAAGATTAAGGATCAGAAAAAAGACACTTTAAATATTAAAGCTGTTCAAAACGGCGTGCTTAATTTCAGAGAAAAATTCACGTTAGAAACTGAAACTCCACTGGTAAAATTTGACAAAACAAAAATTAGACTCGTAAATAAAGATTCTACTGCGGTTGATTTTACTACAGAATACGACGAGTTCGAACAGAAATTGTACGTTGATTTCAAAAAAGAGCCTCTGCAAAAATATAATTTCACATTTTTCCCTGGCGCGTTAACTGATTTCTACGACAAAACAAATGATACGTTATCGTATAAGTTAACTACAAAGGAATTTGAAGATTATGGTAATCTGGTTTTGAATTTACAAAACGTAAAACGCTTTCCTATAATTGTTGAAATCACCAATAAAAAAGGCGATAATGTATATGCTTCTGAATATTCTGAGGGCAAAACAAAAATTGAATTCAACTTACTGCTTCCAGAAGAATTTACGGTTCGAATTATCTATGATGATAATAAAAATAAGATGTACGACACGGGTAGTTTCTTAAACAAAACGTATGCTGAAGAGGTATTTTATTATCAAAAAGGCGTAGATGTTCGATCGAATTGGGATGTTGATCAGTCGATTGATTTAAATATTCCTTATAATCCTGAAGTCGAGAAAAAAGACGATGATTTAAAGAGAAAGAAGGAAGAGAAAAAACGGAAAGCTTTTTAAATCTTAATTCAATCGCATAAAATGGATGCTGAATTAATTGAAAGTAAAAACTGGTTTCAATCAAACTGGAAATGGATTATTCCTTTAGTCCTTTCATTGGTTTTAATCTCCGGCTATTTATTCTCGAGCTCCGACGAAAACATAATGGATTTTGCTCAAGCCTATAATGATACTGCATTGTATGAAAAGGCGATAGAAAAAGCCAATTCAAACAAAAGAATCTTAGAAACTGTTGGAGAAATTCAGCCAATCGACAAATTAGCGATTTTAGAAGGCAACACGATTTATGCTGACAACAATACTTCGGTTGTATTATCGATTAGAATTAAAGGCACAAAAAGCAATGGTAAATTAGATATTACAGCTAAAAAATTGGGTTCAGAATGGGAATATAAAAAAATTCTTGTTCGCTGTAAAAATCCAAAAGAAGAGATTACAGTTGTAGATTCCAATTAAAACATCTTGTTTCTTAGTCCAAATTGATTTTAAAACTGTCTTTATCGTTTAAAAAAGCGAACTTTTTTCGAGCTTCCAGCATTACATTTTTATCTAGTTCAAGTACAAAAACATCTTCTGTTTCCTGTGGTTCTAAAATATAGTTCCCTAAAAAATCTATTGCCTGCGAATGTCCAATATGCTCAAAATTATTGGCATCAAGTCCAATTCTGTTTACTCCAATAACATAACTTAAATTTTCGATGGCACGTGCTTTAAGCAAAGTGTCCCAAGCATTTGTGCGTACTTTTGGCCAATTGGCAACATACAAAAGCAAATCATAATTTTCGACATTTCTAACAAACACTGGAAATCTCAAATCATAACAAACCTGCAGGCAAATTTTCCAATCGAGATAATCAACTATTACTTTTTGAGTTCCTGCTGTATAAAATTCCTCTTCGCCAGCTAATGTAAATAAATGTCGTTTGTCATAAAACTGAGTTTCACCTGACGGAAAAACAAACAGCATTCGGTTATAATACTTTTCATTTTCAACAATAACCAAACTTCCTGCAACGGCACTGTTTCTTGCTTTTGCCATAGCTTTCATCCACAACACGGTTTCTCCCTGCATAGTTTCGGCAACTACAGAAGGATTCATGGTAAAACCAGTTGAAAACATTTCTGGGAGAACAATAAGATTTACTTCAGAATCGAGCTGATTTATTTTCACTTCAAAGCGTTTTCTGTTTTCAGAAGCATTTTCCCAATAAAGGTCGGATTGAATTAGTGCTGTTTTCATACTTCAAAAATACGAATTTTCAGCTAAATTTTTTTTGCATCTAAAAAAGTTGCCGCTGCAAAATTTTCTCAAAGAGCCTTTTAAAACTGCACTTTTTTTGGAAAACAAAAATACATCAGCAAAAAAATATGCAAAAAAAATGCATTTCTTGCAAAAAAAATGCAAATGTGAAAAATAAATATATATATTTGATCGCCAATAAAAACCAAAAAAAAACATGAAAACCAAAAAATTATGAAAACAAAGTTAATTTCATTAGTGTTTATTGGGGGGGTAATCTTCTCAGCAAATGCGAAAGAGACTGCAATTAAAAAACATCTTTTTGAGCAAAAAAGCAGTCAGGTTGAAATTTCGGGCCAAGTGATTGGTCAGGATGACGGAATGCCAATTGCGGGAGCGACAATTTATGCTAAAAGCAACAAAAAAAATGCATCTATTACTGATGAAACAGGAAAGTTCAAATTAAATGTTCCAGAAAACGAGACTCATATCATTGTTTCCTATATGGGTTACGCAACTTTAGAATATGAATTAAGTGCCGTTAAAGATTTAGTTATACGCTTAAAACCTGCAGAAAATGTTTTAGATCAGGTTTTAGTAACTGCATTAGGAGTTAAAAAAAGCAGTAAAGCGGTTGCTTACGCTGTGACTGAATTAAAAGGTACTGAGTTTACAAAGGCTAAAGAAACTAATATCTCAAATGCTTTAGTAGGGAAAATTGCTGGTGTAAACGTAAGCAGCACAGCAACTGGACCAAACGGTTCGACAAGAGTTGTTATTAGAGGAAATGGTTCCTTAAACGGAAACAACCAGCCAATGTATGTGGTTAACGACTTACCTATTGACAACACACAGCTTAATTTACCTGGAATTGGAAATGGTGCAGGACAAACTAGAATTAATGTTGACCGAGGTGACGGAACTGCTGTTATAAATCCTGATGATATTAAAACCATTACGGTTCTTAAAGGTGGAACAGCTGCAGCATTGTATGGTGCAAATGCTGCAAATGGTGTCATCTTGATTCAAACAAAAAGAGGTTCAATTCAAAAGGGAATTGGAGTTGAGTATAACACCTCTTTTACTTTTGAAACTCCATCAATCATACCAGATTGGCAATACGAATACGGATCTGGAGATGCCAATAAAAAACCAACTACTAAGGCAGAAGCAATAAATTATGGCCGCTGGTCTTGGGGTGCAAAAATGGACGGAACCGATGTTATTCAATTTGACGGAGTGAAAAGACCATACAGCCCTCAGAAAAACAATATTAAAAATTTCTACGAAACTGGAACAACTTTTATCAATTCGATCGCTTTATCCGGCGGAACTGAAAAAGCAACAGGACGTCTTTCGTTCTCGAATATGGACAATCAATCTGTTGTGCCAAACTCTGGTTTTAATCGCAAAAGCATAAATATTGCGAGCAACGTGAACTTAACTGATTGGTTGAAATTTGATGTAGTAGCGCAATATAATTTAGAAAAAAACAATAATAGAGTTACCGTTTCAGATGCTGAAGCAAACCCTAACTGGGGAACTTATATGATTGCCAACACAGTTGATATTAGAAATCTTGCCCCAGGTTATGATGAAAACGGCGTTGAAGAAGCTTGGAACCCAGTAGCAATTGCTACAAACCCTTATTTTGTTGTTAATAAAATAAAAAACAGCGATACTAAAAACCGTTTTATCGGTATGCTGAATGTAAAATTGAATTTTACACCTGAATTATTCCTTCAAGGTAGAATTGGTCAAGATTTTACAAACTATGATTTCTTTGGTTACATTCCAAAAACAACTTTAAACAATCCAGTTGGATATGCGCAAGGTTCAAAAATGAAATTATCGAACTTAAACTCTGAAGCTATTCTTAATTATACTAAGAAAAATATTTACGGTAATTTCTCTTTAAATGCATTAGCAGGTGTAAACTCTCGTACTACTTTGAGAGACGAAACAAGAATTGAAGGTTCTGGTTTTGTATTGGATGATTTTTACGCACTTAGCAACTTAGGTACAATCACTTACAGTTATCCTTACGGAAAAACAAAAACAAACTCTGTTTATGGCGCTGTAGATTTAGATTATAAAAATGTTGTATTTTTAAACTTTACAGGTCGTCAAGATTGGTTCTCAACACTTTCACAAGACAACAACTCTGTGTTTTATCCATCGGTTGGAACAAGTATTATAGTTTCTGATATTGTAAAAATGCCTGAATTTATTTCATTTGCAAAACTTAGAAGTTCATGGGCTCAAGTTGGAGGTGCAACACCAGATCCTTATGCATTAAACCAATCTTACTCAATGGTTCAAGGCGGACATAATGGCGAACAATTGCAAACGCCAACAAGCAACAGAGTTCCAAATTCAACTTTAAGTCCATTAACTTCTACAACAATTGAGGTTGGAACTGATTTAGGATTTTTCAACAATCGCTTAAATCTAGATTTTGCATGGTACAATCGCTCAACTACAAATGATATTGTTGAAACTACAATTTCAACAGCTTCAGGCGCAAACAGTGCTTTGTTAAACCTTGGAAAAATGAGAAATAAAGGAATTGAATTTTTAGTGAGCGGTAAAATCATCAACTCACGTAATTTTTCATGGGATGCAAGTTTCAACGGTTCTTACAATGAAAACAAAGTTGAAGCGCTTACAGATGGACTAAACTCTATAACGATGGCAACTTCTGTAAACGGTTACGCAACTATTACAAGTGACGTGGGACATCCTTACAGCACAATAAAAGGATACAGACCTCTTAAAGATGCTAAAGGAAATACAGTTTATACGCTAAGCGGAGGTTCTGCAGCAATCGCAAGAGGACCGCTGGAAATATTAGGAGAAGGTGTACATCCTTGGACAGCTGGTATTACCAATGAATTCAAATACAAAAACGTATCATTCAGCTTTTTAATTGACGGTAAATTTGGCGGTAGTTTATACTCAGGAACTGATTTGTACGGAACACGTATGGGATTAACTAAGTTGACTCTTGAAGGTCGTGAAAACGGACTGCCTATTAAAGGTGTTGACACAAACGGAAATCCTGTTGATATGGTTATCGCTCCAGAAAACCTAAGATATTATTATGATGGTTTAAAAAGTATTTCATCAACATTTATCTATGATGCAAGCTTCATAAAACTACGTCAAATAATATTGGGCTACACATTACCAGTTGATAAAATAAGAGGTTTATCAAAACTTCAAGGAGCTTCGATCTCATTTATTGCAAGAAACCTATTCATTCTTTACAAGAAAACACCAAACGTAGATCCTGAATCTGTATTCAGTGCAGGAAATGCACAAGGTGTAGAGCAATTTGGAGTGCCAAAAACCAGAAGTTTCGGTTTAAGTTTAAATATCAAATTTTAAACTCATTTTATCTCTAATTTTTAAATTAAAAGACATGAAAAAGATAACCCTTTTATATATAGCAGGTATCCTTTTAGGAAGCATGACAGCCTGTACGGAAGATTTTGAAGAAATCAATTCCAACCCAAATGCAGTTGAAAAACCAAATCCGAATTTTATTTTCAGCAGAGCACAGCTGGACGGCTTGGCAAACAACTATTTTTTCACCAATATACTTCAATGCGGCGGAATGCTGCAGCATTATGCTACTTACAAAGAAGCTTCGGGCGTTGGAGACAAATATTTGAATAATGAAGTTTATTACTCTGCTTATTTCAACCAAGCCTATCCTACGGCATTAAACGAAACAGAAATTGTAATTAATACCGTAAAAAGCAATCCGAACGACAGTAATAAACTTAATATTGCTAGAATCTGGAAAGCCTTTTTATATCATAAAATTACCGATTTGTACGGAGACGTTCCGTATACAGAAGCCGCAAAAGCAAATAGTGCAAATGTTTTTCTTCCAAAATATGATTCACAAGAATTCATATACAAAGATTTATTGAAAGAACTTGAGGAAGCTGCCATTGCATTAGATCCTGCGAAACCAAGTTTTGGCAAAGCCGATTTTATTTACGCTGGAGATGTAGCAAAATGGAAAAAATTCTCTTATTCATTAATGCTTCGTTTAGGATTAAGATTATCGAAAGTTGACCCTGCTTTATCAAAAACTTGGGTAACAAAAGCAATCGCTGGAGGAGTAATTTTAAATAGCGGCGATAACGCAATTATGACCTATAAAGATGGGCCAAACAACTTTAACCGAAATCCGGTTGGTTTTGACTCTAGAAGTGAAGATTACTCAAATGGATCATACGGAAAAACAAATCGTGAAGGTGGTAAACTTGCTAAAACATTTATTGATTTACTAAAAAACACTGCCGATCCTAGAATTAGTGTTTACTCTGGAGTATGGCAGGGAACTGTACAAAATACAAGTGCGGCGGTACAAAAAGGGTTTCCTAACGGAATAAAAACTGCTCCATCACCAGAAGAACAACAAACTTATTCTGAACCAAATCAAAATACTATTTTAAGATTTGATGCGCCACTTGTACTTATAAGCAATGCCGAAACAAACTTGTATTTAGCAGAAGCTGCAGCAAGAGGATGGTATACTACTGAAACAGATAAAGATTTATATGAAAAAGGTGTAAAAGCATCTTTCTTAAACATGGGAGTTTATGGCACCTCTTACGCAATTGCAGATGCCACACCTTATTTAACTGCAAATCCCTATAACGCGTCAGGATCATTTGAAGCAAAAATGAATCAAATTCATACTCAAATTTACATTGCTTTGTTTGTTGACGAACAGGAAATTTATGCCAACTGGAGAAGAACAGGATATCCTGTTTTGGTTCCTGTAAACTATCCAGGAAACGTTACAAATGGCACAATTCCAAGACGTATAAAATACCCAACAGGCGAATATTCAGTGAATTCGACTAACTTAGCAGAAGCGGTTAAGCGACAAGGAGCAGATACTTTCACAACAAAAATCTGGTGGGATAAATAAAAACACAATTCATAAATGAGCATTTTAATTCTTACGGCATGCATTGCATTTTTAATCATTCAAATTGCTTGGTTTAAAATCAATCCGTTTATTGCTTTTATAATAACAGCTTTATTAGCAGGTCTTTTTTTAGGCCTGCCAATAAACACATTGTCACAAACAGTACAAAAAGGTTTAGGCGAAATGCTGGGTTCAATCACATTGATTATTGTGTTTGGAACCTGTATTGGAAAACTAACCGTTTCATCAGGAGCGGCCAATGTTATTGCCAAAACAGTTATGGGATGGACAGGCAAAAAATACGTACGTTTAGGCTTAATGATTACAGGTTTTATTGTTGGGATACCTCTATTTTATAGTGTTGGATTTGTTTTGTTAGTACCTCTAATCTTTTCAGTAGCCCATCAATTTAAATTGTCAAAAGTATATCTGGGAATCCCTATGCTTGCGTCGCTTTCAGTAGCACACGGTTTTTTGCCCCCACATCCTTCTCCAATGGCGTTAAGCAGTATTTTAAATGCTGACATTGGACTTGTTTTGATTTACGGAATAATAATAGCGATTCCAACTATTTTTATTGCGGGTTTATTGTTTTCTAATTTGCTTAAAAACATCAAAACCGAATCTGATCACGAAATTATAAATGTTGAAGAAGTTGCCAATCAAGGCAGACTTCCAAGCTTTTCTCTTAGTTTATTTTCTGCTTTATTTCCTGTTTTCGGATTAACGGTTACTTCTTTACTGCCGTTAATTTCAACAAATGAAAACTTAGTAAACATTTGCAAAACAATAGGAGAACCAAGCATGATTATGCTGATATCACTGCTTCTTTGCACCTATACATTAGGAATTAGAATGAACCGAAGCCTTGTATCTGTAATGGATGATTATGCCATTGCCATAAAAGATGTCGCTTTGATCGTTTTAATCGTAGGCGGCGCCGGAAGTTTAAAAGAAGTTATGATTGTAAGCGGTGTAAACGACACTATTGTTGCTGCTTTAACACAAATAAACATTCATCCGTATTTATTGGCTTGGATAATGGCCGCGATCATTCGCGTTTGTGTTGGCTCTGCAACCGCTGCCGGATTAATGACAGCCAGCGTTTTACTTCCTTTACTGGAGCTTAATGGATTAGATCCAAACTTACTGGTTTTATCAGTTGGCGCAGGAAGTTTGATGTGCTCGCATGTAAACGATCCAAGTTTTTGGATGTTCAAAGAATATTTTAATATCAGCCTGAAAGATACTTTTAAATCATGGACAGTCATGGAATCATTAGTATCTGTTTTAGGAATCATTTTCGTTTTTATTTTAAACTCTATAATACATTAATATCATGAACTTATTACCACAAGAAAAATTTGACACTCTTGGTTTGTCTTTACCGCCAGCGCCTCAGCCTTTGGGTATTTACAAACCCTATTTAGTTGATGGTAAATATTTATACCTTTCAGGTCACGGTCCTGTTAGAGACGACAAATCCTTAATTATTGGCCGAATTGGCGATGATATGGATATCGAAGAAGGAAAATTAGCAGCAAGGCAAGTCGGACTAACCATGCTTTCAACAATAGTAACCAATTTTGGGAGTCTGAACAAAGTAAAAAGAGTCATAAAAGTACTTGGAATGGTGAACTGCAATGGCGATTTTTTAAGACATCCCTATGTAATAAACGGCTGCAGTGAATTGTTTGCGGAAGTTTGGGGACAAGAAAACGGAATTGGAGTACGAAGCGCTGTAGGAATGGGTTCTTTACCTGATAATATTCCTGTAGAAGTTGAAGCTGTTTTCGAATTATATTAGATTAAAAAAATTAGCCCGCAGATTAAACGGATTGGCACAGATTATTTTTTTTTAAACACATAGAAACATAGATTTTTTAGCTGAACATTAAGAGGAAGTAAAAAAAGCCAGCTTTTACACATAGCTATGTTTGTTAATGCAAGTGAAACGTTTTTTATACGGTTTCGAAAACTATGTTTCTATGTGTTCAAAAAAAAATAAGCGCTACGTTTAAAATCCTTTTAATCAGTAATCCCGATAGCTATCGGGAGTGGCAAAAAACAAAAAATATGAATACAACACCACAAACTAGAATTGCAACTTTTGGAGAGTTATTACTCCGAATGAATGTTGCTGATGGAAACCGATTTACGCAGGCCAATGAAATAAAAATTCACGTAGGCGGCGCCGAAGCAAATGTTTGTGTTTTACTTTCTCAACTCGGAATTCAAACCGATTATATTACCCGACTGCCGCAAAATGATTTGGCACAATTAGCTTTAAACGAACTTCAAAAATACAATGTTAATACTTCAAAATGTGTTTATGGCGGAGAACGTTTAGGTTTATATTTTGTTGAATCTGGCAATCAAATCAGACAATCTCAGGTAATTTACGACCGAAGTAATTCCTCTTTTTCAACCATTCAAAAAGATCAAATTGACTGGAATAAAGTTTTAGAAGATGTTACGCATTTTCACTGGTCAGGAATAAGTCCGGGAGTTTCAAACGAAGCTGGTTTAGCCTGCAAAGAAGCAATTCTTGCAGCGCACAGAAAAGGACTGCCTATTTCATCTGATTTTAATTATCGCTCGAAATTATGGCAATACGGAAAACATCCTTCTGAAGTTATGCCCGATTTACTTCAATACAGCACAATTACAGTAGCCGATTTAGATGCCATTGAAATTTATTTCGGAATCAAAACCGATATAAATGAATCCGATGAAAATCGTTTTAAAAAAACATTTGAGTTATTAAAAGAAAAAATGCCCTACCTAAAAACATTAGCAATGAGTTTTAGAAAATCCGAAGGACAGGCACATCTGTACAAAGGATTATTGATTCATGAAGGCAATTTTTTCCAAACTCAAGAACACAAAATACATGTTGTAACAGACCAAATTGGTTCTGGAGATGCTTTCAATGCGGGATTATTATACGGATTATCCAATAAATTATCTGGGCAAGAATGTATTGAATGGGCAACAGCCTGCGGCGTAATCAAACAAAGTATACATGGCGATTTTGCAATAAGCAGCAACGCCGAAATAAGTCATTTTATTAAAAACGGCTCAAGTAACAGAATTAATAGATAAAATAAGAATATGTACAGCATTTTAAAAACGCAAGGTGTACTTCCGTTAGTAACCCAAATCGACATCGAAACTGCCCAAATAATATTACGATCAGCGGCTGATGCTGGCATTAAAATTATTGAGTTTGCTGCGCGTTCAAATGACTCTAAAGAAGTTTTCAGCCAAATGGTAAACTTTAAAAAAGCGAACAATTTAAACATTAAAATAGCTGTTGGATCTATTTTGACTATTGAAGATGCAGAGACCTACCATAAACTAGGAGCTGATTGCATTGTATGTCCGCATACTGATTTAGAAATTGGCAATTACTGTATTAAAAATAACATTTACTGGATTCCAGGAGCCGCTACATTAAACGAAATTCTTTATGCCAACAAACAAGGAGCAGAAATAGTAAAGCTATTTCCTGCTGATAAAATTGGAGGATCAGGATATGTAAAAGCAATAAAAGCACCATTTCCGAACTTAAAAATAATGCCGACTGGAGGCGTAACTTTAGAAGAAAGTAATTTAAAATCTTGGTTTAAATCTGGAGTTGTATGCGTTGGAATTGGTTCAAACTTATTTTCAAAAGAAATGCTGCAGCATTTAACTTATGATCAATCGCTCGAAGCATTTCAAAATTTAATTGAAATAATCGAAAAAATAAGAAACTAGATTATGCAAAAAAAATGGTGGAAAATTAATTCCGAAACTCAACTTGATACCCCATATCTGGCAGTGTACGAAGATCGTCTCCGCTGTAATATTGAATATCTGATAAGTTTGGTAAAAGGAGACACTCAAAAGCTTCGCCCTCATATCAAAACACATAAAATAGGCGAAATTCTTGAGTTGTTTAAAATTTACAATATCAAAAAAGTAAAATGCGCTACAATAGCAGAGGCAGAACTTGCTGCCATACACCAAGTTCCAGATGTACTTCTTGCCTATCAGCCGGTTGGTCTTAAAGCTGACCGATGGATTTTACTTATTCAAAAATATCCAGAAGTTCATTTTTCTACCATTGTCGACAATTTAGAATCAGCAAAAACATTAAATGAAACCGCTTTAGAACACAATTTAAATCTCACCATTTATCTGGATTTAAATACTGGAATGAACAGAACAGGAATCGCTGTTTCTGAAAATTGGGGCGCTTTAGTAAAAAAAATTATTCAGTTAAAAAATATCAATTTGGCTGGCATTCATATTTATGATGGTCATTTGAAAGGCAGTATCGAACAGCGAAAAGACGCAGCTCAAGAATCCTTTACAAAAATCACTAATGAAATTGAAAAGCTACAGCAAAATCTAGATTACGAATTAAAAATTGTTGCCGGCGGATCAAATACATTCCCATTTTATGCCCATCAGGAAAATGTAGAATGCAGTCCCGGTACTTTTGTTTTTTGGGATGCCAATTATCAAACCAATTTACCCGAACAATTATTTAAACCTGCGCTGGTTATAGTTGGAACAATTATTTCAAAACCTACTACATCAACTTTTTGCATTGATATTGGATATAAAGCAGTTTCTTCAGAAAACCCAATTGATAAAAGATTAGTAATCTTAAATGATGAAGATTTAATTCCTGTTTCCCATTCAGAAGAACATTTGATTATAGAAAACAAAGGCCAAAATGATTATAAAATTGGCGATACGATTTACGCACTTCCTTATCATGTTTGTCCAACCTGCGCTTTGTATGATACTGTTCAGGTAATAAATAAAGAAAACCGTATTTGCGACCAATGGCAGGTTGCAGCAAGAAGCAGAACAATTAATATCTAGCAGCAGAAAAAGTAGAATAAAGAAAAAAGAATAGAAAATAGAGCGAAGAAGAAAGAGAATAGACCTCATAATAACAATTGTCTAAAGAACCTCTGAGCCTTTGAACCTTTGTGCCTTAAAAAAAAAATATGTTTATAATAGACGCCCATTTAGACCTGAGCATGAATGCAATGGAATGGAATAGAGATTTACGAAATGATGTTACCACTTTGCGTCATTTAGAAAAAGGAATGAGTGATAAACCAGATCGTGAACGCGCAACGGTTTCATTTCCCGATTTACGAAAAGGAAACATTGGAATTGTGGTTGCTACTCAAATTGCAAGATTTGTAAAACCTGACAGTATTATTCCGGGTTGGAATTCTCCTGAACAAGCTTGGGCACAAACGCAAGGACAGCTTACTTGGTACAAAACCATGGAAGAAGCGGGAGAAATGACACAAATTACAGATAAAAAATCGCTTCAAAAACAAATTGATTTATGGAATGACGGCACTCCAAATGACAAAAAACCAATTGGTTATATTTTGAGTTTAGAAGGTGCTGATTCTATTATTGACATTTCTTATTTAGAAAAAGCATACAATTACGGATTACGAGCTATTGGCCCAGCACATTACGGTCCGGGCAGATACGCAAACGGAACAGATGCAACAGGAAAAATGAATCAAAACGGGCTTGATTTATTGAAAGAAATGGAACGTTTAAACATTATTTTGGACGCAACTCATTTGTGCGACGATGCTTTCTGGCAGGCTTTAGATCATTATAATGGTCCAGTTTGGGCAAGTCATAACAACTGCCGAAGTTTGGTTGATCACAATCGTCAATACAGCGATGAAATGGTTAAAGCTTTAGTTTCTAGAGGAGCCGTTATTGGAGGTGCTTTAGATGCATGGATGCTGGTTCCGAATTGGCAAAGAGGTGTTTCGATGCCTTTAGAAATGAATTGCAATTTAGAAACCGTTTTTAAACACATGGATCACATTTGTCAATTGGCTGGAAATGCAAATCACATTGGTGTAGGTTCAGATTTGGACGGTGCTTTTGGTACAGAACAATCTCCGTATGATTTAAATACAATAGCCGATTTGCAGAAATTGGTCTTGATCTTTAAAAACAACGGATATTCTGATGCAGATTTAGACAAAATTTTTCACCAGAACTGGATTAATTTTTTAATGAAGAATTGGGATTAAACAAAAACTAAACTTGGAACTGCCTTCTTATACGCTTGTAATTTTTCGTCGTTAGGATCAACTTCTGTAACAACGTAATCTACCTCAGATAAGTTGGCAATTTTCATTTTTAGAACCGTATCTAATTTTTCAGAAATAGTAAGAATCGCTGTTTTTTCAGAAGCCTGGATCATTGCTTTTTTTACCTGAACCGTTTCCCAATCTGAATCTGAGAAACCGCCTTCAACGTCTAAAGCATTTGTTCCCAATATTAACAAATCAACTTTAATATTAGCCAATTGATTATAAACATCGCCGCTCACACACATTTGGCTGTAAGATGAAATACTGCCGCCAATCATTATAATTTTAACATTAGGTTTGTCTAGAAGTTCAACTGCAGACAAAACAGTAACAGTAAAAATGGTCAAGTTTAAGTAATCAGGAATTAAGCGGATAAACTCTCTAATTGTTGTACCGCCGCCCAATAACAAAACCATTCCATCGCGAAGCAACCCTATTGTTTTTTGTGCAATAATTTGTTTAGACTCGCCTGCATAAGTTTGATTTGATGAAGAATGGTGATAGGCTTTTGTCATTGCACCGCCTTTCACTTTTATCAATAACGATTCAGATTCAAGTTCATTAACATCACGTCTAACAGTATCTTCCGAAACAAACAATTTTACCGATAGTGTTTCAAAACTTACACGGGTATGTAGATTTATCTCTTTTAAAATAAGATTTTTACGTTCTTCCTTCGTGTAATTTACCAACTCATTATCATTATTCATGCAAATTCATTTTTATAAAAACAAAGGTAAACAATAAATGCAATATTATTGCGAAACAAATTATAACAGAAAGTAACCAAAAAGTTAATTAGCCTATTACAAAGACATTTAAACAAATTTTAGTTTTGCATATTTTTTGCAAAAAGCATCTCATAAACTTTAAATTTGTTTTATAAATCAAGAAAACGACCATGCAAAAAAGTATCCTTTTATTTTTAATGATTTGCTGTTTCTTCGGAAATGCCCAAAACTCATCCAATAACAATACAATAATCCCAGAACCAAACTTTTACAAAGTTACTGGAGACAGTATTCGAATTAACGGATTGATAAAAGTTGTTTTTAAAGACAATAAATTCAGCACTAAAGAAAAAAGGACAGCTTCGATTTTTGAATCGGTTGTAAACTCCAATGTATCCAATAAAAAAAGCAATATTGAAGTTTTATTTATTGCCCAAACTCCAAGTTCATCGGAAAAAAGAGAAGCTTACAAAATCAATATAACTTCAAAAAAAATAACAGTTACCGGAAGCGAAGAAGGATTGTTCTATGCTGTTCAGAGTTTATTGCAGCTGCTCCCAAACCAACCTAAAAATCAGGAAATAAAACTTCCTTGCGTAACTATCGAGGACGAACCAAGATATACGTATCGCGGATTACATTTAGATGTTTGCCGTCACTTTTTCACCGTTGATGTTATAAAAGATTTTATAGCACAAATGTCTTATTATAAATTAAATAATTTCCATTGGCACTTAACTGACGATCAAGGCTGGAGAATCGAGATAAAAAAATATCCAAAACTAACCGAAGTAGGATCAAAAAGAGCCCAGACTTTAGTTGGAAATAAGTTTGAAAGATTCCCTTATTTTTTTGATGGAAATCCATACGGAGGTTTTTACACACAGGAAGAAATCAAGGACGTTGTAAAATTTGCCGAAGAACATTATGTTAACATCATTCCTGAAATCGAAATGCCGGGACACGCAACAGCTGCCGTAACTGCGTATCCTAATTTATCATGCTTTCCTGATCGCCCATATAAAGTTGTTGAATATTGGGGTGTTTTTGAAGATATATTCTGTGCCGGAAAAGAAGAAACTTTTACATTTTTAGAAGATGTTTTAACTGAGGTTATGGCTTTGTTTCCGAGTAAATATATTCATATTGGCGGAGATGAATGTCCAAAAGCAAGATGGAAAGAATGTCCAAACTGCCAGAAAAAAATCAAAGAACTAGGCATAAAAGACGAACATGAATTGCAAACGTATTTAACAACCAGAATTGAAAAATTCCTAAATGCAAACGGCAGACAAATTTTAGGCTGGGATGAAATGCTTGAAGGCGGACTGGCTCCAAATGCAGCTGTAATGTCTTGGCGTGGAGAATCTGGCGGTATCAGCGCCGCCAAGCAAAAACATTTTGTTATCATGAATCCTGAACAATTTTTATATCTGGATTACAATCAAGGCTACTCTCCACAAGAACCGCTTACTGTTGGAAGACTAGTAACTGTCGAAAAAATCTACAACTATAACCCAACTCCTGTTGACAGTTTAACAATTGATGAACAGAAATATATTTTGGGAGTTCAATCTAATCTTTGGTCTGAATATTTGACGAGTCCAGCCAAATTAAACTACCAAATTTATCCCCGAGTATTTGCTTTGGCTGAAATTGCCTGGACAAAACCTCAAAATAAAAACTACAATAGTTTCATCTTAAACCGAATGCCGCATCATTTAGAAAAACTAGAATCGCAAAAACGATTGTATAAAGTTCCAGTACCATTTGGAGCAGAAGAAACGGCGTTAATTGCATCAAAATATATTCTAGATCTAAAGCCTACTATTAAAAACGGACAGATTTTTTATACAATTGACGGTTATAATCCAGATGAAACCGCTGCACTTTATGAAAAACCTGTAACGATAAACATTCCAAAAGGAGAATATAGAACTATAAAAACTGTTCAAATAAGTCCGAGCGGAAGAAAGAGTTCTATTAATAAAATAATAGTCAAAAATCCTGATTTAAAAACTGCTCTCTTTATAAAACCAACAAAACAAGGTTTAAAGTTTGATTATTATACTGGAAAATTGTTCCAGCAAGTGCAAGATTTAGAATTGGCAAAACCCATTAATTCTGGAATTCTTGAAGGTAAAATCAGCAGCGAGAAATGGAAAACGAAATTGGAGCGTTATATCGGCTTAAAATTTAACGGATATATCTACATTCCAGAAACAGCAAATTACACCTTTTCAACGCTTTCAGACGACGGATCAAAGCTTTTTATAGATGATGAACTAATTGTTGATAACGACGGTATTCATTGGCTCAATGAAGCTTATGGAGTCGTAAAATTGGAGAAAGGTTTCCACAAAATAAACATAAGCTATTTTGACCAGATTGGAGGAACAACTTTAAACTGTTTCATACAACAAGAAGGAAAAGAAAAACAAGAAATAAATGCTTCACAATTATTTTATGAATAGACCACAAAAAAACGCATCCGCCTAAGCGGATGCGTTTTCAATATAAACTAAAATTGCGTTCTAAATTATCCTTTCAAACTTGCTGCTAAATACTCACGGTTCATACGTGCAATATTCTCAAGTGAAATTCCTTTTGGACATTCGATTTCACAAGCTCCTGTATTTGTACAGTTACCAAAACCTTCTAAATCCATTTGGTGAACCATGTTTAATACACGGTCAACCGCCTCAACTTTACCTTGCGGTAATAAAGCATATTGAGATACTTTTGCAGAAACGAACAACATTGCTGAAGAGTTTTTACAAGTTGCAACACAAGCTCCACAACCAATACAAGCAGCAGCATCAAATGATTTATCTGCATCGTGTTTGTTAATTGGAATTGTATTTGCGTCAATTGTATTTCCTGAAGTATTTACAGAGATAAATCCTCCTGCGTGTTGAATTCTGTCAAAAGAACTTCTGTCAACAACTAAATCTTTAATTACTGGGAAAGCTTTTGCTCTAAATGGCTCGATAAAAATCGTATCGCCATCTTTAAACATACGCATGTGTAACTGACAAGTTGTAACTCCTCTGTCTGGTCCGTGCGCTTCTCCATTGATAAATAAAGAACACATTCCGCAGATTCCTTCACGACAATCGTGGTCAAATGCAACTGGCTCTTCTCCTTTGTTGATTAATTGTTCGTTAAGAACATCAAGCATTTCAAGGAAAGACATATCTGGTTCGATTCCATCAATAGGATATTCTACAATCCCTCCTTTATCTTGGGCGTTTTTTTGACGCCATATTTTTAATGTAAGTTTCATACCGTTTTCGTTTGAAAGTCATAAAGTCGAAAGTCGAAAGTCGCTTGACACATTTTGCCTTTGGACTTTAAGACTTTGGCTTTCGACCAAATTCTTATTTATAACTTCTTTGAACTAATTTAATGTTTTCGTAATTAAGAGCTTCTTTGTGTAATACTGCATCACTTGGTTTTCCTTTGTATTCCCAAGCTGCAACATATGCAAAGTTCTCATCGTCACGAAGTGCTTCTCCTTCTTCTGTTTGGTATTCCTCACGGAAGTGACCACCACAAGATTCATTACGGTGTAAAGCATCTTTCGCGAACAACTCTCCTAATTCTAAGAAATCGGCAACACGAGTTGCTTTTTCTAATTCTTGATTAAATTCGTTAGCGCTTCCTGGAACTTTTACATCTTTATAAAACTCTTCACGTAAAGCAGCAATTTCTTCGATAGCTTCATTTAAACCTTTAGCATTACGAGCCATACCTACTTTATCCCACATGATTTTTCCTAATTTCTTGTGGAAATAATCTACAGAATGTTTTCCGTTGTTATTGATGAATTTGTTAATTTGATCTACAACCGCTTTTTCAGCCTCAACGAATTCTGGTAAGTCTGTAGAAATTTCTCCCATTTTAATATCTGGAGCAAGATAATCTCCAATAGTATATGGCAATACGAAATATCCATCAGCTAAACCTTGCATTAAAGCAGAAGCTCCAAGTCTGTTTGCTCCGTGATCAGAGAAGTTAGATTCTCCAATAGAGAAACATCCAGGAATTGTAGTCATTAAGTTATAATCAACCCAAGTTCCACCCATTGTGTAGTGAACTGCAGGGTAAATCATCATTGGTGTTGTATAAGGATCTTCGTCAACGATTTTGTAATACATCTGGAATAAGTTTCCGTATTTACTTTTCACGATTGCAGCTCCTAATTTAGTTATCAAAGCAGCATCTTTATCATCTAAACCTTTTACGTAAGCATCTTCAGTTCCGTAACGTTTAATTGCTGCTGCGAAATCTAAGTAAACAGCTTCTCCCGTTTTATTAACTCCAAAACCAGCATCACATCTTTCTTTAGCTGCACGAGACGCAACGTCACGAGGAACTAAGTTACCAAAAGCTGGATATCTTCTTTCTAAGAAATAATCTCTTTCTGCTTCAGATAAATCTGTTGCTTTTTTCTTTCCTTCACGAATTGCCTGAGCATCTTCTAATTTTGCAGGAACCCAAATACGACCATCATTACGTAAAGATTCAGACATCAAAGTCAGTTTTGACTGGTGATCTCCTGAAACTGGAATACATGTTGGGTGAATTTGTGTGTAACAAGGATTTGCGAAAAACGCTCCTTTTTTATGTATTTTCCAAGC
Organism: Flavobacterium plurextorum; assembly: GCF_002217395.1. GTDB lineage: Bacteria > Bacteroidota > Bacteroidia > Flavobacteriales > Flavobacteriaceae > Flavobacterium > Flavobacterium plurextorum. The sequence goes on from NZ_MUHD01000011.1 coordinate 63,190, forward strand.
TGCTGTTGCGTTACTTCCCATAGCATTTGTTGAAAGGAAAAATACGTTTCCGTATCCTCCAGAACCAATTACTACTGCGTGAGCAGAATGTCTTTCTATTTCTCCAGTAATTAAGTTACGAGCGATAATACCTCTCGCTTTTCCGTTTACGATTACAATGTCTAACATTTCGTGACGGTTGTACATTTTTACTTTACCACGACCAATTTGACGGTTCATTGCAGAATAAGCTCCTAACAATAATTGCTGTCCAGTTTGTCCTTGTGCATAAAATGTACGAGAAACCAAAGTTCCTCCAAAAGAACGGTTATCTAAAAGTCCGCCATATTCACGAGCCAATGGCACCCCTTGAGCCACACATTGGTCAATAATATTTGCCGAAACCTCAGCCAAACGGTGAACGTTTGCCTCACGTGCACGGTAGTCACCACCTTTTACAGTATCATAGAACAATCTGTAAACTGAGTCACCGTCACCTTTATAGTTTTTTGCTGCATTGATTCCTCCTTGAGCTGCAATAGAGTGTGCACGACGAGGTGAATCTTGAAAACAAAATGCTTTTACGTTATATCCTAACTCAGCCAAAGTAGCTGCTGCAGAACCTCCAGCCAAACCTGTACCAACAACAATAATATCTAAATTACGTTTGTTAGCAGGGTTTACTAAATTAATATGATCTTTATAATTTGTCCATTTGTCCGCTATAGGACCATTTGGAATTTTTGAATCTAATGCCATTATAATTGATATTAATTATTGAAATGATGAAATAATGCGATAATTACGAAAAGTGCCGGTACTATTACAGCAAACCAATAACCTACTTTACTTAAAAATCTAGAATACTTATTGTGCATCCCAACTGATTGAAGAGATGAACTGAATCCGTGCCAAAGGTGAAAACCTAACAACACAAACGCGATACAGTACAATCCTGTACGAATTGGGTCATGAAATTTATGCACCAATTCTCCATAATATCTTGTAGCATCTGGAGCTGTTCCTGCAATATACTTGTAGGTTACTTCTGGAAACCAAAAATCATAAAAATGCAATACTAAGAAAGCTAAAATAACTGCTCCAGAAATAATCATATTTCGTGAAGTCCAAGAAGCATTAGCCGCTCCATTGTATTTTGCATACGCAATTGGTCTTGCTGCCTTATTTTGTGCGGTTAAAATAAATCCCATTACAAAATGGAAAATTACCCCGATCGCCAAAACTGGCTGCATTACATATTGAATCAGCGGATTGTATCCCATAAAGTGAGAAGCTTCGTTGAAAACGTCTTCACTAATAATAGAAATAAAATTTAAGGAAACATGCAGCGCTAAAAACGTGATTAAGAATATTCCCGAAAGAGCCATAGCTACTTTCTTTAAGATGGAAGCATTCAATAGTGCAGATTGTGCCATAAGTGTTTAAGTAGTTTGTTTTAAAAAATTATACAAAAATAACTCAAATACAAAAGAACTACAACCATTTCGCTCTTATTTATAATGATTTTAAAATAGAACTATAGTACGTATTTTTACGTACAAAAAGAAGCTGCTAAAAAATAATTCCCTATAGAAGATTCCAAAAACCTACTCACAAAGGCTTAAACCCAAAAATCACTTCTACGTATATTGTCAAAAATTTATGATATTGATATTTTATTTAAAGTTTTAATCTGTTTTCTTCAAAAGTGCAGCTGGAGCTAAATTTAATCAATCTAAAAAATTGCCATTCCACAACATAATTTTACCTTTATCGGCTTCAAAAAAAATGAGAATGAAAACAGGAATTGACGCTATCTCTTTTGATGTAGCAAACATACACTTACCCATAAAAACTTTGGCAATCGCCAGAAATATTGAACCAGAAAAATTAGAAAAAGGTCTTGGATTACTTAAAATGACTTTCCCAGACGTTCATCAAGATGCGGTTGTGTTTGGCGCAAATGCTTTAACTAAACTTATTACCGACAATAATATTGATCTAAAAGAAATCAGCCGAATTTATGTTGGTACCGAAAGCGGAATCGACAGTTCAAAACCAATTGCTTCTTATTTAATTAATTTAATGGAGCAAAAATTTGGAGAAGATACCTTAGCCGAATGTGATGTCGTAGATTTTACTTTTGCTTGTATTGGAGGTGTTGATGCTCTACAAAACTGCCTTGACTTTGTAAAATTAAATCCAGCAAAAAAAGCAATTGTAGTAGCAACTGATTTTGCAAAATATGATTTAAATTCAGGTGGAGAATATACGCAAGGCGCTGGAGCTGTTGCAATGTTAATTAGTGCAGATCCAAAAATTATTGCTTTTGACGAAAACTGGGCAACAAGTACAAAAGGTGTTTTTGATTTCTTCAAACCATACAGAACTATCTCTAAAGACGAAATCACAAAAAACACAAACAACGATTCTTGGTTTGACAATTTAGAAGCAGAAATCGAAATTCACAAAGATCAGCCGGTTTTCGACGGACAATATTCAAATCAATGTTATATGGATCGTACGCGAAATGCTTACTTTTCATTCAAAAAATTAAAAAATACTACTGAAACATTATACAACACTTGGCATAGTATTGTAATGCACTTACCATATTCTTTTCAAGGTCGCAGAATGTTATCTGAAATTTATGCTTTAGACAGTGCTGAAAAAATTATTGCCGATGACATCGCGCCAGCAGATTATCAGACAAAAATTAAAGAAGTGGCAAAATCTGATGATTATAGAAGTTTTGTAACGGAGAAATTACAACCTGCAGAATTGGCTTCATCATTAATTGGAAATCTTTACACAGGTTCTATTTTCATGGGATTATTATCGACTTTGGCTCATTTTTATGATACAAATGCAGCAATTGCTGGAACTAAATTCGGTTTCTTAGCTTACGGAAGCGGATCGAAATCTAAAGTTTTTGAAGGAACAATTCAGCCAGAATGGAAATCGGCCTTGGCAAATGTGAAACTTTTTGAAAATTTAGCCGAAAGTGTAGAAATTGACTTCAATACTTATGAAAGTCTTCATAAAAAAGAACAAAAACAAAGCGTTAGAACTCCAAAAAACGAATGGGTTTTAGATCGAATCGAAAAAGAAATTCCTGTTTTGATTGGGGCGAGATATTATAAATGGATTGATTAAATTCTATCCCGATAGCTATCGGGACCAAATTCCAATAAAAAAAACCGAAGCAAAAGCTTCGGTTTTTTTTATCCATATAGTTTGTCATTTCGACCCCGAGGATTCGGGATCGAAATAACAAGATTGCTTTTAAAAACCTTTGTCAAGGTTTTAAACTTTGACAAAGGTCGCAGAACAAGAAAAGAATTCTCTAATTATCAAATTGACACATTCTCTAATTAGAGAAATTAATCCTTTTTATCCTGTTGTTCTGTCTGAACAAAACTTCCGTTAATGGAACGATCTTCGGCATTCATTCCGTTTGCCATTCCTAGCATAAAAGCGGTTATTATTAAAAGTAATTTTCTTTTTATCCAATGAAGAAGCGGTCGCTTAGATTGCTCCAAGCGAGATTTTTTATTTTGTTTATACATTTTGAAAATGATAAATGATTAGACATTATTGTATCATCTTATGCTTTGAGATTGCATAAAGCCTCAGAAATAAATTTTCTTAAGCGTTGTATAAACTTTTACCGAAATGATTTGAAATGATTATTTCATTTATAAAAACAGACTGATTTATAAATGAAGTTAGTTTTTGATGAAGCAGATTTTGCAATTTCAGCAGTTTTTTAATTTGAGAAGTAAAGATATTCTCGTTTTTGAGAAGCTTTAAAACAATTGAAAATCTTGTTTTTTCCCAAGAAGTAACTTGTCCAAATTTATATAAACGAGAACTTTTAAGATTTAATTCTCTTCTTAAAACTACAAACGAAGATTCGTAATATTCCGCCGATCTAGATTGAGAATACAAAATACCATCGTTCGCAATCACGACAAAAGCCAGAAAGAGTGCGATTAGATATTTTATATGTTTTTTCAATCTTTACGTTTTTAATTATAGAGCGAAAATACAACATTTATTCTTGAAATACTTTTTCAACTTCTTTTTTACAAAGCAGCAAACCCAATCCTAAAACAAAAACCACACAACTCAAAAACATACAAATTCCATTTTTCAGTACAAAAAACGAAAACCCAATAGCTGCTGAAGCAATAATAACCATCAAAGATTTTATTGTTTCTGTTTTAATAAAAGCAAAAGCATGTACTGCCAAACCAATAAAAAGCAAAGAAGGTCCAATGACAACAAAAGGATAAAGAATACTTGGAGAATTACTAATCTGGTTGCTTAATGCGGCTTTTGCAGCTTCGTCATTACCAAAACTTGACATGATAAAATCGATGGTGCAAAGTCCGATATGCGCAATAACACCCAAAGCTGTCAGTATAGAAGCAACTGAATTTAATCTGCTTTTAGGAAACACATCATTAAATGATAATAACAAACAGGCTCCGATTAAATTAAACCAATGAGCAAAATCAATTGGTTTTTGAAAATTGGGCAAAATTTTAGAAAAGAATAAATAACTGATCAGGAAAAATAATAATCCAAGAAGGCAAAGATGTTTTGTTTTCATACTTTATTTTTAAAATTGATGAAGCAAAACTAAAATCAAAAAACTGGTTTAAAGCCCTATTTTAATGACTTAGGTACAAAACATATTGTTTTAGGTACGAAATTATAATGTCAATAAAGTTTCTTTATAATTTTTAGAGACCGGCAGTTCAATTTGGGTCAAAATAATGGTATTTTGATTTCTCCAAGATTTAAAATGTGACGGATTTATTAAATGCGAACGATGTATTTGGACTAAAAAAGTAAAATCATCTTGAACTTTTCTGAGTGAAGATCGAATTAATTTCGAACGAAGTTTTCCGTTTTCTGTGTAAAAAATCTCAACATAATTTTGAGCATTCGAAATGCAAACCAAATCGGCTTTTTTAATCTTTAGAACATCTAGTTTATTTTCGCCTTTAATAACCAGAAAATCTTCTTTTACAGGAATTAATTTGATTAAATACCTTCGTGCTAAAATGAGTATTGGAGTTAAAATCAGCGCTACTTTAATAAATATTACCAAAAAGAATTCTGAAAAACTATATCCTCCATTTAAAATCGGGCTTTTATAATATGCATAAACCCCAAACAAATAAACCAAATAGAAGAAAATAAGACTTGTAATTTCTAAACCAACATTCCACTTTGTTATTCTTTCGTAAAAACTTTTCTGGATAATCGTTAAAAGACCATAACACAAAAAGGCTGCTATACTAAAACCAAAACTAATTAAAAACCAAGCTCTAAAATTTATAGTACCGTCGTCAAAAGGCTTTATAATGAAAGCAAAAACAAAAAGCCATAACGCAATAAGCAAACCTACGATTAAGTTATGTTTTATAGATGTGTTTAGCTGTTTCACTTTGTGTATAAAGTTAAATATTAAAGTTTCATTTCCATGATTGGCATGAAACGGTTTTTTATGGAAGTTTCAAATTCTCCAATTTTCACAAATCCCATTTTAGAATAAAAACTTTCCGCATTTGGTTCTGAATCGAGTATTATTCTTTCTGCTTTTTGGTCTTTAATTCGGCTTAAAAAATCAAGAACTAAATATTTACCCAATCCTTTGCCAATATATTCTGGTAAGACAAATAAATTATCAAGCTCAATTTCTTTTTCATCTTTAAAAACATACGAATAATAGCCAATAATTAAATTATTAACTGTCAATTTATAAACATTATGCTCTTTAATATAATCCTGAGAAATGGTTAAATTTTTATCCCATTCCTGAATTTGCTCTGGCGAATAACCCCAAAATGCTTTTGATTTTTTGGTTATTACTGTGAGGATTTCATTGTCGGTTATTTTGGCTTTTTCTATTGTCATTGGTTTGAAAAATATATGAAACTAAAATCAATTAAAACTTTTACAAAATTCGCCTAAACGTAATCTTGTCATTTCGACGAAGGAGAAATCTCAGCAAGTAATTCCGCAACGAAAACCCAATCTTTGTCGAGTTACTAGTGTGATTTCGATCCCGAAGCCTCGGGAGAGAAATGACAAACTAAACTGATAACTCTTTACTTATTTATAAATCGTAAACTTATTATGACTTAAAGTGAATCCGAGATTCTCATAAATCGCAACATTCTCTACTCGTTTTTTATTGGTTGTTACCTCGATGCTTTTTAAATTATGCTGCTCTGCAAAATTCTTGATTTCATTTATCAATAAACGTCCAACGCCTTTACTTCTATGCTTTTGATGAATAAAAAACTCCTGTATTTCACCCACTAATCCACAATGATGTAAAAGATTTTGGGTATGAAAACTAATAAATCCTAAACCTTCACTTTCGTTTTCGGCAATTAGATACACATTTCTTGGATTAGAAATATTCTCATTGAATATTCTTTCGAAAACATCGAAATCTAAAATTTCATTCTCGAGTTCACAGATTGATTTGTAAACGAAGTCTAGATCTAGTTTTTCTATTTTTCTAATTTCCACTTTTGAGCCCATAACATTAGCTAATATCCGTCAATCTTACGATTTTATCCTCTAAAAACTGAAAAATCGATTTTCCTTTCATATCTAATTCCTGACCCGCTTTTAATCCGTTTGGGAAATCCATCGCCAAAACAGCATAATAATCAATATCTATTATTGCTGTAATTTCGTCCTGTCTGAATGATGTGATAATTTGTTTTCTTGCCGAAAAATATTCTTTGGCTTTTTCGGCCTGAGCTTTAAATTCTTTTATTCCATCTAAAGTCAAGTTGGTTTCGCCATTTTGAATGTTTTCAAAAACAATAGATTCATCAAAATCAGCAATCATTTTATCAATATCAAATTGATTATACCCTTCGATGTAATTATGGATTATTTTTTCTTTGTTGGTCATAGTATAAATTTTTATAAATATTGATTCAATCCTATACGCTCAAACTTCTGTTTGTACTTTTGAACATATTTATTCCATTTCTCTTTACTATTATAAACCAAAAAAGCATAATCGACTGTTTCTTTACTAAAATGATTTCCAAAAACAGCATCCAAATATTCAATTCCCGAATCAATTACTTGTTCTAAAACATGCAATTTATCAATTCCACTTTGTTTGCACGCTTTATCCAGCCACAATCCTTTTGCAATTTTTACATATTCTACAAGAAGATTTTCCGTAATAAATCGAGAAGGAACATCGTTGATATCAGGTTCATGTTTTCCGTTTTTGAAAACTAACAATATCAACTCTTCAGAGTAATATTCTTCTGGAACTAATCGCAGCATTGTACCATTTTCAGCGGCTTTAAAAGAAAGTTCTTTTGTTATAAACTGATCTGGAATTACCTGAATTGCAAAACCATCTTTGCTCACTAATTTCTCGCAAAGTTCATACGTTATTAAATCCTGATTGATAAATGGCAATGCGTGAAATGTACTATTTAATGCCAGATTACAAAGTTCTTCGGTTTTAAATTGTTTCGGAACGAGTTTAATATCTCTATAATTTGCCAAAACACGATCGCGCCAATATTCATAAGTTTTCGCCGGCGGATTATTTTGTTTTAAAATCAATTCGCCTCTTGCCAAATCTCGTTCTAACTCTTCAAAAGTTTCAATTAATGGATTATCCAATAACTTTCGAAGTTCGTTCGAGATAATTTCATCGCCGGTTTCGTCATCATATTCACATTCATTTTTCGGATCGACATCATCAGATCTGTCATTATAATAAAAGAGATTATTTTTTCTCTCTGCAAATATTGTATTATGATCATTTACAATAAAAACTGGAGAATCAATGAATCCTTTACAGCTAAAATCACCATGATTATAATAGGTCATAACCACTTCTTTTGCTTTAATATTTCCTTTTATTTCAACAATTGCACCGCCTAATAATAGACTTTGACAGACAATATTTCCGTTTATAAAAACATAAGGCCCGTAATCACCTTCGGCATTAAGAATTGAACCGCCGACAGAGAAATTTCCGTTTATAAAAACGCCTTCAATTCTTATTTCTTCCATTTTTTTAGCTGGAAGATTTAGCAAATTGGCAAGCCATTTTTTCTCTTTATCTTCATAAAGATCCAAATAAAAATTTCCTTCAAAATTTACATCTTCTTCTGCGGTAAGAAAAAAATCTTCGTCTTCCCATTCATCAAAATAATCGAACTTTTCATCTTCAATTAGAAAAGGATATTTGGTTTTGATTTCGGCTATTGTAATTAATTTAAAATTAGAAGTCTGCATTTTATCTTATTAATAGAAGTTTTGTTTCTTCGGTTTTTATTCTTTTTCTACAGCAATACTAACTTTCTGCTTTTTATTCAATTTGCGAATCCAATACACGATATAAAAACCTCCAATAATTCCTGGAAAAAACCAGCCATAAAAACTTGAAAAGAATTCGTTTACTACCACAAAAGCTGTTACTGCACAAATATATCCGCCAATCATTTTACCTAAATGCAGTTTTAACCAATCCTTTTTTAATTTATCAGTTTTATTAAAAAGCACTAAATCTCGCATTGAAAAACTCAAACCTACGATTCCAAAAACAATTAGAACTATATTGATTTTTTGATTTACTAAAGGATTATACAAAATCATCAAAATGGCTGTAATAACCATAATCCAAGAAATTATTTTATCTGTTTTCAGATTATAATTTCTAGTTTTAAAACGCAAAGCTCTGTAGCCTGTTAGAATAAAATAAGAACTGAAAACTCCTATTGAAAATAAAAAGGGATTTTCATGTCCTGGCAAAACAGAAATTATTAATGCCGTAAATGCTGATAAAAGCATGGAAAAAGAAAATAGTTTTCCCGTTTTTTTATGAATTATTTTTCCCTTTTCTACAATTAAAGAAACGAAACCTGAAAGCAATGCAATACCGCCAAATAATGCGTGACAAAGAATCAGCATTTGTATTATTCTCTCCTTCTCCACTTTATTTAATACTTATTTTTCTGAATGAATAATATTTTAAAATCATCTTGTCCTTAAGCTAAAATAACTTTTTTTTCATTATTAAAGACAATTAAAATGAAGAATGTATTATAAAACTGACGTGAGTGTGAGCGATAAATCGCCAATCTTTGCAGAGTTACTTACGAAGATTTCTCTCCCGAAGCCTCGGGATAGAAATGACAAGATTGTGGAGCACTGCAACTTTTAAAAGAAAAAAATCTGCCAAATCTCCTAAATCTGCGTGAGACAAAATCACCAATCTTTGTAGAGTTACTTCCGAAGATTTCTCTCCCGAAGCCTCGGGATCGAAATGACAAAAAACGCAAACATCAATATTCAAAATCAATAATAGTCAGAAAAGTTGTATTTTTACTTATTGAAAATAATCTGCAAATTGTATCTCACAACTATAAACCTGTTTTCTACCGAAACCGAAAAATGTAAAAGAATTTTAAATATCTTTGAACTATGAGCACAGAAATAAAACCAAAACATATCGGTCGAAATATCAGCCGTATTAGAGAGCTTAGAAACATGAAGCAGGAAGCACTTGCACAAGCAATTGGCACAACTCAGCAATCTATCTCTATTATTGAAGGAAGCGAAAGTGTTGATGACGAAAAACTTAAAACTATTGCTCAAGCTTTAGGAGTTCCTGTTGAAGTAATTAGAAACTTTTCTGAAGATGCTGTTTTTAATATTATTGGAAATTCATATGATAATGGTTCTTCTTCTATAAATCATAACAATTGCACATTTAATCCGCTGGATAAACTTATTGAATCATATGAAGAGAATAAAAAACTTTACCAACAGTTAATTCAATCTGAAAAAGAGAAAGTGGCTCTTTTGGAGAAGTTACTTGATAAGAAATAGAAAATTATTTTTATAAAAGAAAAAACCGAAGCTTTGAAATTGAAAGCTTCGGTTTTTTTTATGCCCAAGATTTGTCATTTCGATCCCGAGGCTTCGGGAGAGAGAGATGACAAGATTGCGATTAAATGCAAATTTGAAAAGAAAAAATCTGCTAAATCTGCTAAATCTGCGTGAGACAAAATCGCCAATCTTTGTAGAGTTACTTGCGGAGATTTCTCGTTCCTCGAAATGACAAGATTGTGTAAAAACTTTGCGCTCATTACAGTTAAAAAACTTTGTGCCTTAATGCCTTCGTGGCAAAATCAACAAATAAGAAAACTTTAATAAATCTATCATACACTACTTTGTAAAAAAATGTAATTTTGAAATTCGAAGTTCAAAAACTAAGTTATTATGAAATATCATCAAATAAACAGCGCTCTTTTTGTAAAAAACCGCAAAAAATTCACGGCAGAAATGAAACCAAACTCTGTTGCCGTTTTCAATTCAAATGACATTTATCCGGTTAGTGCCGACAGTACTCTTCCGTTTGCACAGCACAGAGATATTTTTTATCTAAGCGGCGTAGATCAGGAAGAAAGTATTTTACTTTTATTTCCAGATGCTCCTTATGAAAATCAAAAAGAAATTCTTTTCCTAAAAGAAACTAACGATCATATCGCTGTTTGGGAAGGTGAAAAACTGACTAAAGAACGTGCTTTTCAAGTTTCGGGAATTAGAACTGTTTATTGGCTGCAGGATTTTCATAAAGTCTTAAACGAAATGATGACGTATGCTGACACGATGTACATTAACACAAACGAGCATTACCGCGCCTCTGTTGAAACTGAAACTCGCGAAGCACGTTTTGTAAAATGGTGGAAAGAACGTTATCCAGCACATAATGTTGCAAAAAGCAACCCAATTTTACAGCGAATTCGTTCTGTAAAAGAAAGCGAAGAAATCGATTTGATTCAACAGGCTTGTGATATTACAGAGAAAGGTTTCCGCAGATTATTATCGTTTGTAAAACCAAATGTTACTGAATATGAAATCGAAGCTGAATTGGCTCACGAATTTATCCGTAACCGTTCTAAAGGTTTTGCTTACACGCCAATTATTGCTTCTGGAAACAATGCTAATGTTTTGCATTATATCGAAAACAATCAGCAATGTAAAGCAGGAGATTTAATTTTATTGGATGTCGCGGCTGAATATGCCAATTATTCAAGCGATATGTCGAGAACAATTCCAGTTTCAGGACGTTTTTCTGATCGTCAGAAAGCCGTTTACAATGCTGTTTTGAGAGTTAAAAACGAAGCTACAAAAATGCTTACGCCAGGAACACTTTGGAAACAATATCATATTGAAGTTGGTAAAATTATGACTTCTGAATTACTTGGTTTAGGCTTAATTGATAAAGCAGATGTTCAGAACGAAAATCCAGAATGGCCAGCTTACAAAAAATATTTCATGCACGGAACGTCTCACCACATGGGACTTGACACACACGATTACGGTTTGCTTCACGAACCTATGAAAGCTAATATGGTTTTTACGGTTGAACCAGGAATTTATATTCCTGCTGAAGGTTTCGGAATTCGTTTAGAAGACAATGTTGTTGTTCAAGAAAAAGGAGAACCTTTTAACTTAATGCGTAACATTCCAATTGAAGCTGATGAGATTGAAAGCTTGATGAATGAATAATTTCCTGATGAAAAAGATTTTTCTTCTTAGCTTTTTATTGTTTCTGGGAAATATTTTTGCTCAAACAGAAGGTTTTGCCATAAATAATGACGGAAGTAAAACCTATTACAAAACATTTGGAAAAGGTGAACCTCTCCTAATTATAAACGGAGGACCGGGAATGAACAGTAATGGTTTTGAAGATATGGCGAAAGTTTTAGGCGAAAGCCAGCAAACGATTATTTACGACCAAAGAGGAACGGGAAAATCGAAACTTTCAAAATTAGATGCTCAGACTATTTCGATGAAAATAATGGCAGATGATATTGAATCATTGAGAAAACATCTTAAAATCAAAAAATGGAATATTCTCGGACATTCTTTTGGCGGAATGCTGGGTTCGTATTACGCAACGATTTATCCAAAGAGTATCAATAAATTGGTTTTGTCGTCATCTGGCGGTGTCGATTTATCTTTACTAAAAGGTCCAAATTTGATTGAATCTAATCTTTCTAAAATTGAAAAAGATTCTATGAATTACTGGAACGACAAAATCGAAAAAGGAGACACTTCGCATAAAGCACGTTTAGGACGCGGTCGTGCAATGGCTCCTGCGTATGTTTACGATCAGAAATTTATTCCGATTATTGCTGAAAGATTAACGCAGGGAAATTCGACAATCAACGGTTTGTTATGGTCTGATATGCAGAAAATGAATTTTGATTGTAAATCTAAATTGAAAGATTTCAAAAATCCTGTTTTAATTATTCAGGGAAAAGAAGATATTATCAGCAATGAAATAGGAGAATTGGCAAAACAAACTTTTCCAAATTCGAAACTGATTTTCTTAGAACATTCCAAACATTACGGATGGCTCGATGCAAGAGAAAAGTATTTTAACGAAATCAATTCTTTTTTAAAATCATAAAATATCAAAAAAAAGCTGTCTCAAAAGGACAGCTTTTTTGGTGGACGAAATATTTATAAAATTTATTCTATTTGCAAAACCCCAGCGGGGTGAAATATTTATAGCATTATATAAAACCAATAAAAAAGCTCCAGAGGAGCGACATATTTTTTCTACAGCTATAATATATGTCGCTCCTCTGGAGCTTTATGTTGTAACCTTTTATGTAATGCTATAAATATTTCGCTTCTCCGAAGCTTACAAAAACAAAGGAGCTATCTTTTTGGGACAGCTCCTTTTTAAAATATATAAATCGTTTATTATCCGATTTTTGAAATCTGAATATCCAATTGAAATTTTCCGTCAGCTGCATTTTCGTTGATTAATTCAAAAAGCTCTAAAGCTCTTCTTGCGTTTTTCTCTTCTTCTCTTTGCTCAGCTACATACCACATCATAAAATCTTCTGTAGCATAATCATTTTCAGCTCTGCATTTTGCGATTACTTTATTGACTGCCTGAGTTACTGCAATTTCGTTTTGTAAAGCAATTTCAAATACTTCTTTAAAAGAAGCAAATTCTTGCTGCACTTCTGGAACAGATGGCGTAACTGCAATCCCTCCCATATCTGTAATATATTTGAAAACTTTTAGAAAATGTTCTCTTTCTTCTTCGGCTTGTTTATACATATAAGATGCTGTATTTGCATAACCATTTCTATCCAACCATGCTGCCATAGCTAAATATTTATTAGAAGCATCACTTTCTAATTTTGCCTGTAAGTTCAATATATTTTCGATTCCTTCAACTAATGAAGTACTTGTTCTTAGTAAATCTTTCATAACCTTTAATTTTTATACGTGTAAAATTACAAAAATTAAAGAAGGCAGCTCTAAACGCCTGAAAATTTGGATTTAATCTAAGTAAGAATCTAAATAAGCTCGACGTTGACCATATTACAAAGCATAGAATGCAGTGTAAGGGTAAATTTAGTTCCGTTTAATAAATCTCTTAACTGCACTATTTCGCAGATAGTAAGATTTCTAGAAAAATTTCTTTTGGTAGTTTCAATCAACTGAGCGTCTGACTGATCAGATAAGTCATAAAGCATATTAAGAATGTCAACGCTATTAACCTTTCTTTGAAAAATCAAAAAATCCTGAATTTTATAACTTGACACTGTATCAACAAAATTGATAATTATGCTATTGGTCAAATCACATTGATAACTGTATCCTTTTTCGGTTTCAAATAATACTTTGGTGGTCAAATCACTAACTAATGCCATTCTGATAAAATATAATAACGGTGCAAAAATATAGAATTTAAAGTAATAAAAAACATAATTAAGACTAATTTAAAATAACAAAATCATATAATGTTCTTAAAAACAGTCGAAGTACGCTAAAGACTGTAACATTTTACGGTATTTTTTGTCTAATTTTAAAAAACAAAAAATTTAGAAATTATGCAGGCACACGAAATAGATTATCAGATTTTTGGAGAAGAAATGCAGTATGTTGAAATAGAACTAGACCCGCAGGAAATTGTAATTGCCGAAGCTGGCAGTTTTATGATGATGGAAAACAATATCCAGATGGAAACGATATTTGGAGACGGTTCTCAGCAACAGGGATCTGGTTTGTTTGGCAAACTTTTAAATGCTGGTAAAAGAGTACTTACTGGCGAAAGCTTGTTTATGACAGCATTTTTAAACCAAGGCAGCAGCAAAAGTAAAGTTTCATTTGCATCGCCATATCCTGGAAAAATCCTTCCAATTGATTTAACAGAATTTCAAGGTAAATTTATCTGTCAAAAAAGTTCCTTTTTATGCGCTGCCAAAGGTGTTTCTGTTGGAATCGAATTTTCGCAGAAATTAGGACGCGGTTTATTTGGCGGTGAAGGTTTTATCATGCAGAAACTTGAAGGAGACGGAATGGCATTTGTACATTCTGGCGGAACAATGGCTAAAAAAGTATTGGGTCACGGCGAAGTCCTAAAAGTAGATACAGGTTGTATTATAGGTTTTACCAAAGATGTAGATTATGATATTGAATTTATTGGAGGAATCAAAAATTCTATTTTTGGCGGTGAAGGATTATTTTATGCTACGTTAAAAGGTCCAGGAACGGTTTACATACAGTCACTGCCATTCTCAAGACTGGCTGACCGCATTATTGCATCGGCACCAAAATCTGGCGGAAACAGTCGTGATGAAGGAAGCTTACTTGGCGGATTAGGAAATCTTTTGGATGGTGATAATCGGTTTTAATTTAATAGAATGACTTTCAGAAATGGAATTCATTTTAATTTATAAGAACAAGGGCAGATCTTTCGATCTGCCCAAAGCACCTAACCAAAAGTGCACTTAATACCCATTAGTACCAAATTCTTTGGCATTTGAAATTGCATCCAAAAATGATCTCGGAATTGGTCTAACAGTGTGTTTACTTTCAACAAAATTTGTTCCTGCGATTGGGTTTGTCTGATCCAAATAAGTTTTAGTTAACTTTCCAGTACGTTTTAAATCAATCCATCTTGTATGTTCGCCAGATAACTCTCTTGCTCTTTCTTTTAGAATAAAATCGATATTCATTTGAGCACCTGAAACCAACATTTCACTTTCTCTTGATGATAAAGCGGCTCTTTTTCTAAGAGTATTTACATAACTCAATGCCTTAGCTTGATTATCAGTTAAAATTGCTGCTTCGGCCGCAATCAAATACACTTCTCCCAAACGAATAATAGGAATATCTCCTAACCAATACTGATTGCTTTGACAATACAGCGCTGCAGAAAATTTTCGCATGGCTGGAAAAATATTAATAAGATTTGGGTCGTTTGGATACATTGCAGGATCTTTATACTTGTTAGTTCCTGATTCGAAAATATCGCTTGGATCAACCACCAGCATTGGCATTTTGCTTTTCACAACTGGATCGATATTCCAGTTTGGAGTAAATACGGCTAAACCTTCATCATTATTCATATTAATTTGTTCCTCTATTCTTTGAGAATAAAAATTAACCGCCGGAAGCGCCTGAGCTAATGTGTTTTTAATGGTATATCCAACTACCGAAGGATCTTTTTTATAAGCAGTCGCCATGGTTTGCGTAATCGTTTTATTTGCTGCCGCATAAAACTTGTATGTAAATGTTTCTGCAAAACGTGTATCTGCTGGCGATGGTACTGGTGTAAACACTTCCGTCAGCAAATATTTACTTGGTTTCAGCAAACGGCTATTGGCTCGTCCGTACAAAATACTAGTTGCTCCTGCTCCCCATTCTGCTCCTCTGGTTGCTAAATCTGGCAAATAATATTGTCTCGTTCTTCCTCTGTTAAAACCTTCTGGATTAAGACCGCCAGGATCAATTCCTTGTGTAAACAAAAATTCTGTATTTTTCTTATTATTGCTGCCTTCCCATAGCTTTTTAAATCCTGATTTAGAATTGTCGCTTAAGTATAATGCAGTCTGGTATTTTGTCGCATTATTAATTAATTCTTCAGCGGTTTCTAAAGCCAATTTAGCATACTCTGGAGCGTCTCCTAATCTTGTTCTCTGAAGATATACTTTTGACAATAAACCATAAGCCGCTTTCTTAGCCACTCGTCCTTGTAAAGTCTGCTGCACTGGGAGATTTGCACAGGCAAATTTTAAATCTTCAATAATTAAGTCGTAAAACTCTTTCTCAGAGCTGCGCACTGGAGCGTTATCTGCGCCTTCAATAATAGACGATTTTGTTCTTAAAACTACACCTCCAAATTGTTCTACCAATGTAAAATTACTGAAGGCTCTTAGAAAATAAACTTCAGCCAATTTTGCATTCAACTCTTCTGTAGAAGCATAACCTTTTACATCTTTTGAATAATAAATTGCTGTATTGCAGAGATTAATAGTGGTGTAAGCTGTACCCCAAATAACTTTAATATTTCCATCATCAGGATTTAACTGACTAGCGTATTGCGTATAACCAATTGCGCTGTTACTCACGTTTTCCCAAGAATCAGTCCCTGCTTCTGTTGGCGCTATATAATCGACCTTTCCGTGAAGGAAATATAAATTCTCGTAACAACTGTTAATTAATCCTTCGAATCCCGGTCTTTCACTATAGGATTTATCCAAAGAAACAGTAGTAAGGTTTTTTTCGTCTAAACTGCACGACTGAATTAATCCAGCCATAAAAAACATTAAGACAATTACTGATTTTAATTTTATATACTTTTTCATGATACTACAATGATAAATTAAGACCGAAAACAACTTGTTTAAATAATGGGAATGAATCTGACCCTCCACTTTCTGGGTCTACATTTTTCAACAAATGACTGCGGCTAAAAACAAAAGGATTATAAGATGTTATATAAAGTCTCATATTACTTAGACCCGTTTTTTTAAGAAAATCTTCCGGCATAGAATAACCAAGTGTAATATTCTTGATTTTTATATAAGATGCATCTACAAGCTCTAATGACGATTGAAATTGTGTATTAAAACTACCACCCGGTCTAGGAAAATCATTTGTTGGATTATCTTGTGTCCAGTAACTATAAGTTTCCGGCTGCGCTTCTTTGTTCCAATAACCTAAAACCTGAGCACGCATCATACCACCTTGTCTTCCGTTTACAAATATTGTAAGATCAAAATTCTTGTACTTGAATGTGTTTTGGAAACCAAAGAAATAATCTGGAACATTGTTTCCTACAATCATTCTGTCTTTTGTAGAATACACGTGCACTCCATTATCAGAAACTCCATTGGCATCAAATTGTGGCACTGTCTGCAGTTTAATGTCTCCTGGTTTTGCGCCATATAAAGCTGCTTCGGTTTCTTGTCCCAACTGCCAGATTCCTATTTTTTTATAATCATAAAACACACCACCTGCGGCTGGAGTCTGCCCAATGAAAAGACCTTCAGAAATTAATTCATTTACAGTTAAGTTCCCTAAATCAATATTAGTCAGCTTTTCTGTTGCGTGTGTGTAGGTGAATGAAGTATTCCATTTAAAATTCTCGGTATCAATATTTTTAGTATTTATAGAAAGTTCAAAACCTCTATTTTGAGAAGTTGCAATATTCGAAGTCTTTTTATAAGGTGTTTTAGCATCGTAACCTCCTGAACTTGTAGGCAGACGACGATCCCATAAAATACCATCTGTATTTGTCCAATAATATTCGGCTACAAGGTCAATTCTGTTTCTCAACACAGAAACATCTAAACCTAAATTAGTATTTGTAGAACGTTCCCAAGTTAAATCTGAATTTGAAATATGCTCGGTAGGAACATACATTGGCAAAGCTGCAGCACCGCCAAGAGAAAGATTGCTTGTTTTTGTTGAAGTACGTGTCAAACTAGAATAAGGATCAATATTTGCCGATCCTGAAACACCATAACCTATTCTCAATTTTAAATTGTTCAGCCATGAACTTGTTCCTTGCATAAAACTTTCATCACTGATACGCCAAGCTAATGACGCAGATGGAAAAGATGCCCATTTATTACCTTCTGACAAAGGAGAAACTCCGTCCCAGCGATTGGTTAATTGAAATAAGTATCTTCCTTTAAAGCTGTAATTAAAACGACCCGCAAATGACATTCTGTTAAACTGACTGTAAGCATTCATTCTAGTAGTTAGATTTTTTACCGCTCCCATGTTATAAAACTGGAAGTCATCGTAATCTATACCATTACCGCCTAAATAAGCTCCTTCTGATCTGCTGTCTGCCCAAGAAGTAATCCCTGTTAAACTAAAATCATGATCTTTACCAACTTTAAAATTATAGCTTAAAATATTTTCCCAGATGTAACTATAAGCCAGCTCGTTATTATATGTAGCTTCGCTTGCAGTTCTACCTTCCGTTAACAGATTGTATGAATTTTTGTTTTGAAAAGTCCCTGCTCTGCTTCCTGAAAATCGAGTTCCTAGATTAGATCTTAACTTAAAATTTTTAGCAAATTCAAACTCCAGATAAGGATTGAATTGTACATTATAACTTAATGATTCATTTGCAAAAGCCCCTGGATAATTATTTGCCAAAATACTAATGTTGTTTTGATCTCCTTCGATTGGATAAAGATTCACAACACCATTTTCATCAAACGGAACCCCTAATGGATAAACACTGTATGCTTTATTAATTCTACTATTGGTTGTACTGTTTTTACGATAGTTTAAAATCAATTGGAAACCTGTTTTAAATTTACTGTTAAATTTAATATCAACTCCTCCTCTAGAACTAAAACTGTTTACTTTGTCATTTTGATAGATTCCTTCTTCGCCTATATAACCTAAAGAAAAATATCCTTGTACTTTTTCAGATCCGCCTCTCATAAAAAGATTATGATTTTGCTGTGTGCCTACTTGTAAAGTTTTATCGATCCAATTTATATATTGTCCTTTTTCAATTGCAGCTACTGCAGATGCATTTAAACCTAAATCTGTTAAGTTTGTTGCTTGGTAGCCATTGTCTAAATAAAATCGATCTTTTTTATAGTTTAACCATTTCTCTCCTGTAAGAGGAGCAGGAAAAGAAGAAAATCCATTTAGTCCAAAATAGCTGTTAAAGTCAATTTGTGTTTTTCCTGCTTTTGCTTTTTTAGTAGTAACAATAATAACTCCATTCGCACCCGAAGAACCATAAATTGCAGTCGAAGAAGCATCTTTTAAAACATCAATACTTTCGATGTCATTCGGATTCAAATTATCGATGCTTGAAGGAAGTCCATCAACAATATACAACGGATCCTGACTCGCTGTTAAAGATCTATTTCCTCTTAATAATACTTTTGGAGATGTTCCTGCTTTTCCAGATCCACGTTGAATATCCAGACCCGAAACTCTCCCCTGAAGTGCTTCCATCGGACTTAAAACTGGACTTAAAGCAATATCCGTCGATTTCACGGTTGCTACAGCTCCCGTTAGATCTTTTTTCTTTACTGTGCCATAACCAACAATTACAACTTCATTTAAAGCTGCATTTTGCTCGTTTAAAATTACACTCAAAGACTTATTTTGACCAACTGTTACTTCTTTATTCTCAAATCCTATAAAAGAAAAAACTAAAACACTATTTGTTCCATTTATACGAATTATAAATTTTCCGTCTAAGTCGGTTTGTACTCCATTTTTAGTTCCTTTTTCAGTAACATTCGCTCCTGGTATCGGCATATTCCTCGAGTCGGTTACAACTCCAGAAATTTCAATACCTTGTTCGATTACAACCTTCTGAACTGTGTTTTTTTCCTGAAGAGGTACTTGTTGTTTTTTCTTTACCAAAATAATCTGACGATCATTTATCGTATAAGAAATATCGGTTCCTTTAAAAACCTCTTCTAGAATTTCGGATATCCCCTTTTTCTTTACATTAACGGTCACCTTTCTGTTCTGGTCAATTATACTGCTTTCAAAAAGAAATCTGTATTCCGAAACAGATTCTACTTTGTTAAACAGCTTTTCGACTGGCGCATTCTTTATGTTAAATGTAAGCTTTGTATTTTGTGAATAGACACTTGCTTGAATTCTCATCAAAGAAAGTATCAGTAATAATGTGGTTAGTTTCATTCTTAGACTAATTTTAGGCAAATAAGGACTAAGCCAATTCCTCTTAATTATTTTTTTCATAATTTTGGATTGATTTTAAATGATTTAATTTCGATACGTCGTTTGAAACACTTAAATCGGGAAATACTGGTACTATTTTCCGATTTTACTTTTTGTGCTTCTCAAAAAATTACATCCTCTTCATAATTTGTTTTTTGGTTGGTTAGTAAATAGTTAGTTTATTTTTATATGCTTCCCTTCTATTTTATAAGTAAAGCCTTGAATTTTGCTCATTGTTTCTAATACCTTTTCTATACTTTCAATATTCTTATTGAAACTGGCATTGAATTTTTTATCTAAAATATCTTTCCTGTTATTGTCAATCGTGACGTTGTAAGTCCTTTCTAATTTTATTATAATATCTTTAAAAGCAGTTTTTCTAAAAACAATTTCTCCATTTATCCATTCGGTATAAAAACGAGTATCCACTTTCTCTATCGCTATCTCAGTATTTTCGCTATTCCAAGATCCTTTTTCACCTGGAAACAGCGTTGTTTTTGTATTAGCATTAGCAGCATCAGACAAACTCACAGAACCTTCGACTAATACTGTATTGATATCCGTATCTTCTTTATAAGAACTCACATTAAACTTTGTTCCTAAAACTTTCACATTTACACCTCTTGTTTTGACAATAAATGGATGCGCTTTATCTTTTGCAACATCAAAAAAAGCTTCTCCGTCTAAAGCAACTTCTCTATTACGTCCTTTAATAAATTGAACTGGATATTTTAGAGAAGAACCAGCATTCATATTCACCAATGTTCCATCTGATAATGTTATTTTAAAAGTCTTACCGAACGGAATTTTAATTTCGTTGTAAACCAATTTGTTAATTGGTTTGGCTGATTTATAATTTATTGCATTTTCTTTTTGAGAAGCCACTACTTCTCCGTTTTTCTTGATGATCTGTTGTTCTCCATTCGGATTTAAAATCTGAATATCTCCATTTTCTAAAACCAATTGAATGGCATCAGGAGAAACTACTTTATTATTTTGTTTACCAGTTTTGTACTGAAAAACATAAACCAAACCTAATACGCAGAAAAACATTGCCGCATATTGAAAAATATTCCTCCAATTGATTACAACTGATTTTTTCTCCAGATTTAGTTTCTCTTGTAATTCTTCCCAATTTTTATCAACATCGATAGATTCTAAATACAACAGCGCCTCTTCAAGCAAACCATTACTCTGAAGATTTTTTATCAATTCTTGATCTTCAAGAGGCAGTAATTCAATTTTAGACGTATCAAAGTTCCTCTTCGACACTATTTCCCTAAGGATATCAAGCAATTGTGAGTTTCGGTTCATTGTTTTGTATAAGTGGTTATTCATATAGGTTAGAAAAAAAGTTTTTTAGGGTGACAACTAATCAAAAAATTTTGATTTTTTTTACACTTTGTTGAAAATAAATAACTTTTTATTTTACATTTGACACCGTGTAATCCATTACAGAACGAATAAATGCAATTCTCAGATGTCTAATTTTAAGGATTTAAAAGTATTTGAAGCCTTGTACAAAGAACATTTTGCTTTTTTTTCCTTAATCTCTTTTAACATAGTTAAGGATAAAGATGCAGCAAAAGATCTGGTACAAGATTTTTTTATGTACTTATGGGAAAAAGAAGAAACACTGAACTTTACCATTTCATTTAAGGCATATGGTACAAAAGCAGTCAAAAACTTAAGTCTGCAGCATTTAGAGAAAACCAAAACTATTAGTCTAAAAAATGCGAAAATTGTCCTTCCAAAATCTGAAGAAGAACCTACATTTGACAACACAGAAGAAAACAAAAAACCTAAAATTCAAACGTTAATCGAAAAGATTCCACAGTCGAGAAGAGAGATTTTCATATCACATGTTGTCGAAGGACTTAGTTACGCAGAAATTGCCGAAGACCAGAACATCTCAATAAATACTGTAAAAACACAAATGAAAAGAGCTTATGCTTCTTTAAGAGAACCTCAAAATACTTCGAACTTAAAATTCATCTTATATTTCATATGGCTTATAAAATAACTTATTTTTGCCCTATAAAATTTACATTTTGAATCACACTTTATATAAAAATACCAAAATATCTTACTCCGATACTGGAAAAGGAAATACAATTGTTTTACTTCACGGTTTCCTGGAAAACAAAAAAATGTGGAAAGATTATGCTGCTCTTTTCTCAGAAAAATATCGCGTAATAACAATCGATTTATTAGGTCACGGTGATTCCGATTCTCTAGGATATGTTCACGAAATGGAAGATAATGCGAATGCTGTTCATGAAGTTTTACAGCATTTAAAAATTGAAAAAGCAACTATTCTCGGACATTCTATGGGCGGTTACGTTGGTTTGGCTTTCGCCGAATTGTTTCCAAACAACATTAAAAAACTGGTTTTATTAAATTCAACTTCTAAAGAAGACAGCGCCGAGAAAAAAATAAATAGAACTCGCGCTATAAAAGCGGTAAAACAAAACTACGTCAACTTTGTAAGTTTGGCCATAGCTAATTTATTCAGTGAAAACAATCGCACTCGATTAGTGAAGGAAATTGAAAACGCAAGAGAACAGGCCTTAAAAACACCTTTACAAGGAATCATAGCTTCTTTGGAAGGAATGAAAATACGAAAGGACAGAGAAGCACTTTTACACGAAAATCGTTTTCCTGTTTTATTAGTTTTAGGCAAAAAAGATCCCGTTTTAAACTACGAAGAAAGTCTTTCTCAAATTCATGATACAACAGTTGAATTAGTTTCGTTTGAAGACGGACATATGAGTCACATCGAAAACAAAGAAGAATTAAAAACAATCCTGCTTAATTTTTTTGATTAAAAAACTAAAATAAATCAAGTCCAAGCAGTCTAATCCAAAAAGGCTGCTTTTATTTTACTCCGCTTTAAGCGCGTCTAAACTCAAGAGATAGCCTTTTTCAACTAGTTCTTTTTTTTCTTTTATATGATGCGTCTTTCCATCTTTCAACAAAATCAACTGAGTTGAAATTTTAATGACATTTTCATAATCATGATCTGTAATGATAAAGCCTTTTTTATCCGCATTTGTTCTTATCATTTCATTCACCAAATCTATCATAATTGGAGACAATCCATTGTATGGCTCATCTAGTAAAATAAATTTTGAAGAATTAAAAAGCAAAATCTTGATTTCTAAATAACGTAATTCGCCGCTTGACAAATGATGTATTGCTTTATTTAAAAGAGATTGAACAAATTTATCTTGACAAAAAACAATTCTACTCTTTCTATCTATAGACAATGAAATAGCTTTTTTTACAGATAAATAATTCGGAATAAACTGCTCTTGTGACAAATAACTCACTTCATTCAACAATATATTTTTATTATTTTTCGAAACAGAGTCAATACGAATACATTTATCGGGAGAAGGAATTACACCGAAAATAATCTTTAACAAAGTTGATTTTCCCGCGCCATTTCTTCCTAATAAACCAATAATTTGTGTCGTTTCACATTTTAAATAAACATCGGAGAGTATGACTTTTTCATCAAATCTCTTTTGGATTCCCTCTATTTCTAAAACATGCTTCTTCAAAACAACTTATTTGTTAGCAACACAATAAAAGCAATAAAAACCGAAGAACAAAAAGTCAACAAATAACTAAAAAACAGTAATTCTAATTTTGAAACTCCATTATTCAAATAAAATAAATAGTCATTTTTCCTATATATCTCTTTAAAACCAATACTCACTAAAAAGCCAAAACTAAGAAATACAACAAAAAAGGAATCAAATCCAGCCAGCAAAACCGCAACGGCACAAATGGCAAAATTAATTACCAAAGTGGTTTTAAAAAACTCAAATATGTTAGACAGTTTTCTAATTGTTTAGTTTATTTTTTCCTCAAAAGGAATTATTACATCTAGAATTTCATTTAAAAGCAAAACTATTTCTTCTAAGTAGTTTTTTAAGATTTCTTTAGTCACTGTCAAATTGAGCTCTTTGTCTTCTTTGAAACCAAATGGCAGAAAACCTGATTTTAGATTTTTAAATGATATAATTCCAACTTCCATTGGAATATCGCCAGCTTCATTCTCAAACATGAAAGCATAAGCCAAAACCTGAATTATTTTATCGTTTTTAAGCTCTTGTGTCAAACCATTCCATGATTTAAGCACGACATTAGCCTTTTCAACTTTTCCTGTCTTATAATCAATAATTCTTATTCTTCCGTTTCGAAGTTCAATACGATCCACATTTCCTTTAATCAAAACCGGAAACGGCAGATTTGGATGATTTAATTCACGCTCGAATGTTTTTTCTAAAGCTATAATCTTAACAGCATCCCCATTTTTTATAGAATCCAGTTCCATTTTTAAAAAATTAGAAACATTTCGTTTAGCTACTTCAAAAGCCAAAAGATTACGACCTTTTTTAATTTCACCTTCTTTATAAACTAATTTAAACTGCTTCAAAACTTCATCATCAAGCAAATCGAAACAATTTTTAATATCGGTCTCAGAAATAAACTTATCAATAAAAGGATCATACAACGCTTTTAGAGTTTCGTGAATAATAGTTCCCAGCGTATTTAAAGCAATATTCTCTTCCACCTCTTCAACTTCTCTTATACGAAGTATCTTTTGAAAATAAAAATCAATTGGATTTCTAATATAACTTGTCAAAGCCGAAGGTGAAAAACCTGCAGCTGCAATTTCTTTTAAACGTTCTAATACTGCTTCTGATTTTGGAATCACCATTGGCTGATAAGCCGTATCAGGCAAAACAGGATTATATATGTCAAAAGTCAAATTGTGTTTGGACTGTTTTTCAACTTCTAATTGAGTAATAAAACGGCTTCTTTCCCCAGCATCTAAACCATCATTCTCTGTATTGTAAATCAGATAAATATTTTTTGCTCTTTGCAATAAATGATAAAAATGATAGGTATAAATCGCATCTTTCTCCTTAAAAGTTGGCAATCCAAGTTCTTTTTTAACATCATAAGGAATAAAAGAATTTTGTGATTTTCCTGCAGGAAATTTTCCTTCATTCATTGAGGTCACAATAACAGTCTCAAAATCTAAAACACGACTTTCAAGAACTCCCATAAGCTGTAAACCACGTAAAGGTTCTCCCTCAAAAGAAACTTCAGCCACATCAATAATCTGCTTGTAAATTGCATGAAGCGTATCAATATTATCGATGTGCTTATGCTGCGAATAATAATTAATCAGTTTATTAATCACTTTAAAAACAGCGTACACAAAAGTTTTAGCAATCTTTTCCTCTTCATTGTCACTGCTGAAATTTTCTTTAATCAGCAGTAAAATTGCTGAAATATTTTCCAAAACAGCAATAGACCCATTCTCCCATTTTTGAAACAACAAAGAAAACAACTTGCTCGGATTCGGATTAAGCTCTAAGATCTTGTTTAAAGTAATAAAAGTATAATTATTCTCTTTAATAATTTTAACTAAATGATTACTATCGGCATATGGCTCGACTAAGGGATGGGTTAAAATATCGAGAACATCTTTATAATAAAAAACATAACTGCCGCCTGCACGAGAAAGCGCGTTAGTATGCATTTTGAAAAATTTTGCCACCAATATCTGCGACGGATTATTCTTTCCAGAATATCCCATCGTAATATTCAATGCTCCCACCGACGAAGGAAGCGCATATAAAATTGGAATTAAAAGGTTTTCTTCGCCCAGCACAACTGCAACTTTATCAAGACTAGCTGCGGGATTAGCAGTAATTAAATCCTCAATTATACTACCCGCTAATTTAGCCTGTCCAATTGTTTTTGGAGTACCAATAACCTGAATGTTTTTAGTTTGAGAAAAATCATCTACAATCCATTCAAAAGGATGCGATTTATAATGCTTCCAATTCTGTTTAAAACGACGAACAAAAAGTCCAGCATCATGAAAAGGATCATTTAGAAATGTCTGATCAACATCCCAGTAAATTCTCGCTTGATCTAGAGCTAAAAGATGCTGTACAATCTTTTCTTCTGCCGCATTCAAAGCATTGAATCCCGCAAAAATAAAATTATGATTCGAAATTGTATTAGAAAAATGATTCAGATTATTTACCGCCTCTCGATAAATTAAGCCTTGATAACCAACCGCTTTATTTAACAAATGGTTATACAGCGATTCATAATACAAAGGAAGAAGTTTCCAGAAATCAATATAATTTTCTAATAATTTTGTTTTGTTTTCAACTTCAATTCCCCACTTCTTAATATCCTCGATGTCTTTTAAGTATGACAAAACATATGACGGATCTAATAAATAACGGTCAATCTCATTAAAATCTTGCAAAAGCGTTTTTGCCCAATTTGCAAAAAGCTCAAAAGATTGTTGATTTTGCTTTTCTGTAATCGATAAATAAACTTCATAAAATTCAAACAAAAGCTCAATTGCATCTATGGAACGAATTGAAGCAACATCTTGAACAAAATCTTCAATACTAATAATATTGGGAGAAAGAATTGTTTTTTGAATCTCTTTTTTAAGCGCTTCAATTAAAAAAACCTTAGCTCTCTTATTGGGTAAAATAATAGTAGTTTCCGCAAGTTTATCAGAATAATCTTGAATCACTACTGTTGCTATTTTTTCTAGAAAAGAAATATTTATCATTTGATAAAAATAAAAAAAGCCATTCAATTAAGAATGGCTTTTCATATTTATTTAGAAAGTAAATTAGATTTTACCTTGGTATTTAGAACCAATGTGTCTAATTTCTGTTCTTCTGTTTTGTGCTTTACCTGCAGCAGTTTTGTTACTTGCAACTGGTTGAGAAGCTCCAAATCCTTTAGACTCTAAGTTTTCTGGATTAACACCTCTTTGAACTAAAGCATCTAATACAGCTTTTGCTCTTTCTTCAGAAAGTTTTTGATTCAATTTAGCAGAACCTGTGCTATCTGTGTGTCCTTCAATAGAGAATTTCGCATTTGGATAGTTTTTAAGGATTTCTTTAATTGCATCTAATCTAGCTGGAGTTTCTTTGTCACCAGTTTTGAAAGTAGCTTTACCTGAGTTGAAGTAAACTGCTCTTGCTTGAACTTTAAGATCTTCTAAAGCTTCAGTTGTAACTTCAGGACATCCTCTGTTTGAAGCAGGACCGTATACTGTAGGACAATCGTCATCTTTATCAGCAACACCATCTTTGTCAGCGTCTAAGAAAGGACAACCACCGTTTTCTTTTGGACCAGCAACTGTAGGACATTTGTCATCTTTATCAGCAATTCCGTCTCCGTCAGTATCAGGACAACCTTTTAAAGCAGCTAAACCAGCAACATCTGGACAAGCATCATCTTTATCAGCAATTCCGTCTCCGTCTGTATCAGGACATCCGTTTAATGCAGCTAAACCAAATACATCTGGACAAGCGTCAGAAGCATCAACGATTCCGTCTCCGTCAGTATCAGGACATCCGTTGAATTGTTTTAAACCAGCAACATCTGGACAAGCATCATCTTTATCATAGATTCCGTCTCCGTCAGTATCTTTACCTCCGAATTTGAAAACTAGACCTGCAGTGTGTTGGAAATGAGATGGAGCATCTGGAGTACCAGTTGCATCTTCTCTATCACCACTAACTGACCATTTGTATCTTGTAGCAAGCTCAAGACCAATAGCATCTGTGAACCAAAAAGTAACACCAGCACCTGGGTTTACAGTTCCGTAGCTGCTATCTCCGAAGAAAGTGTAACCACCACCTACAGATAACGAAGGATCAATCACTTTAGATTTGATTAATTCTTGGAAGCTGTATTTGATAGTAGCATCAATTCCGTAGTACATTAAATCACCAGGATTAGTTACAACATTTCCTCTTGAATCATGCCCTACAGCCTTTGGATTAAATGTTACATATTTATCAATTTTGTTTACAGATCCTTGTAAACCAACAGAAAAACCTTTACCTACATATCTATTTACACCAATGTAAGATAATGAAGGAAGAATGTTCCAGTTGTCTTTTACAGCGAATGGCTGAGAAAAATGTTGATCAAAGAAACCGCTTCCGGCACCAGAACTAGTTCTTGTATCAACTGCATTAACTCCAAATGAGATCGCCCATGGATTGTTACTGTCTTGTGCGTGAGAACTTAAACCCATCGCCATCATCACAGCAACTAAAAGTTTGTTAAGATGTTTCATACTTAATTTTTTTAATTACAATTTAGTTAATTACAAGCAAAAGTAACACCAAATTTTTTAAATACAAAATCAAATGTTAAAAAAAACCTACAAAAATTTCCCGAAAGTGGTAATTATATAACTTTTAACATTTTTCCAACTGATACAAAGGCACTTACAGCCTTGTCTAAATGTTCTTTTGTATGAGCCGCAGAAAGCTGCACTCTGATTCTTGCTTTTTCTTTTGGCACTACAGGAAAAAAGAAACCTATTACATATATACCTTCTTTCAAAAGCTCATCAGCCATAGTCTGCGATAATTTCGCATCATACAGCATTACAGGTACAATTGCCGAATCACCATCAATTATATCAAATCCTGCTTTTTTCATTCCTTCTTTAAAGTAATTTGTATTCCACTCTAATTTATCTCTTAAAGAAGTATCTTTTTCCAACAGTTCAAAAACCTTAATAGACGCTCCTACTATTGCAGGCGCAAGCGAATTTGAAAATAAATAAGGTCTCGAACGCTGACGAAGCAATTCAATAATTTCTTTTTTAGCCGTAGTATATCCTCCCATAGCACCACCAAGGGCTTTTCCAAGAGTTCCTGTAATAATATCTACACGCCCCATTACTCCTTTTGCTTCAAGAGTTCCTTTTCCTGTTGCTCCAATAAAACCAGCAGCATGGCATTCATCTACCATAACCATTGCGTCATATTTATCTGCTAGATCACAGATTTTATCTAAAGGCGCCACTAAACCGTCCATAGAAAAGACTCCATCTGTAACAATCAATTTAAAACGAGCACCTGCTTCGTTTGCTTTAATTAACTGCTGCTCCAAGTCATCCATATTATTGTTCTCATATCTATAGCGAGCTGCTTTACACAAACGAACTCCATCAATAATAGAAGCATGATTCAAACTATCAGAAATAATCGCATCATTCTCTCCTAATAAAGGTTCGAAAACACCACCATTAGCATCAAAAGCTGCTGCATATAATATAGTATCTTCTGTACCATAAAAATCAGCAATCTTTTTTTCTAATGTTTTATGAATATCTTGTGTTCCGCAAATAAAACGAACTGATGACATTCCGAAACCATGAGTATCCATAGCATCTTTCGCTGCTTGAACCACCTCTGGATGCGAAGAAAGCCCTAAATAATTATTTGCGCAGAAGTTTAAAACTTTCGCTCCTGTAGAAATAGTTATTTCTGCATCTTGCGCAGAAGTTATAATACGTTCTTTCTTAAAAATTCCGTTTTCTTCAATAACCTGCAATTCTTTTTGCAGGTGTTCTTTAATTTTACCGTACATTTCTATTTATTTAAAACGTTAAAAATTAACACTATAAGCCATTTTTGACTGTATAATTCTTTAACATCTGATTAATATTTTCACAAATTTACTACATCGATTTCGGTTCCTATATACACCAAAGCCTTTTTTAACACTTTATATCCCAAATCTTCTACTGCGTCCTGATACTCCTGAATTTGAAGCTTATATTTTGAATTAACTGCTCCTGTTTTATAATCCAGTAAAAATGCCTTTTTATCTTTTGTCAACACGATTCTATCTGGCTTCAATATTTTCCCTTCTTTCTGAACAATCGTCTGCTCGTTTAAAATATGATTTTCACCATCAAAACAAATGCTCAACTCAGGATGATTAACGATTTCCAAAAGCGTTTTCAAAACCGCCTCTCGCTGCTCAATTGTCACTAATCCATTTTCAATAGCCTTAGTGACTGCTAAATCAATATCTGATTTATCTTTTACAAATGCTAAAATTTCGTGCACAATATTCCCATACGATATTGCTTCCTGCTGATGAGTTCCCCACATGAGCGCTTCTCTCTGAGCAATCTTAATATTTTTAGGATTCAAAACCTCTTTTACAACCGGAATTGTTTTAACTAAATCAGCTGCTTTTGATGCTTTTGAAAGTTTTGCTTTATTTCCAAATTCATATTCTAACTTCTCAGATTCATAAACTCCTTCATGAATTAGGTATTTTATAAAATAGGAAGCCATATTATTAGGCCACTCTCCGTCTTTTCTTTCTTTTAAAGATTGCGAAATAACATACAACTGCTCTTCCGCACGTGTTAACGCAACATACAAGACATTTATATTATCTAATAACTCTTCTTGCTTCTTTTCATTAAAAACAGCCGAAGCACTTTCTCCAAAACCTTCAACTGCACTGCTATTATCAACCAAAGCCCTTGGAACTCCCAAATCTTCTGCTTCAGTATCAAGCCATAATTTATCTTTTGGCTTTCGATTATAATCTTCTTCCGCAAATGGCATAATTACAACTGGAAACTCTAAACCTTTAGATTTATGAATCGTCATTATACGAACTGCATTATTTCCTTCGGGAGAGGGAATACTAAATTTCTCAGAATTCTTTTCCCAGTAATTTAAAAAATCAGCAATTCCAGCCTGATTTCTAATATCTCTTTCTAAAACGATATCAAGAAAAAACTGCACATAAGCATTTCCTTCAGACGGAAGAATAAATTTTGAGATAATTATCTCGACAGCTTCATAAAGTGATTTTTTGCGAATATTTTCAAAAGAAAGAGAAACATCAAAAGTCAAAAGCCATTTCTCAAAATCAGATTCACTTTTATAAGCCATTCCTTGAGCAATAAAATCATGTATTGGCTTTTCAATATTTAAAGTATTCCCTAAGAAATGAAGAAAATGCGCTTTTGATTCTAAATCCCTGCTGTTATTCAAATATTTCAGCAAATGAATAATCAACCGCACTTCTGTTGCATTCTGAATCATCAAGGTTTCTGACGACAAAAGCGGAATTCGCTGTTCTGTTAGGTAGTTCGCAATTGCTACTCCCTGTCCTCTTTTTCGAGTTAAAATAACAATATCTTTATACTCAAATCCTTCTTGTACAACTTTTCGAATTGTATTTAATGTTTCCAAAACATACAAATCAGATTTTTCAACAACATCTTCTTCCTCTACTTCATTCTTTTCAATTATTGGCAGAAAAGAAATATTTACATATCCACCTTTTTTTGAATTTGTATTCTGAAAACTATGATTTTCATACAGATCTTTATAATCTAAGTTTGAAAACTCACTCGAGATGAGTTTAAAAAAAGCATTATTAAACTCAATAACTTCACTATAACTTCTATAGTTTGTATTTAGGTGTTTAATTTCTTTGTCTGGATTATTAAAAGGATTTGAATCTTTGCTTAATTCAATAAACTGTTCCGCCTTCCCGCCTCTCCATCGATAAATTGACTGTTTTGGATCGCCAACAATCATCAAAGTTCCTTTGTTCCCTAAATCATCTTGACCAGAAAGTGCGTTATCAATTAATGGAATTAAATTTTGCCATTGCATTTCTGAAGTATCCTGAAACTCATCAATAAAAAAATGACGATAACGCTCTCCTAAGCGCTCATAAATAAAAGGTGCCGGCTGATTCTGAATTTCTCGATGAATAATAGCATTAAATTCAGAAATGGACAAAATATTTTGCTCTGCCTGAATTTTCGCCAATTCATTACTAACTGTATTAAGCAATGATAAGGGCGTAATATTTTTTAAGAATGCTTTATAAAAATCTCTTTTTTCAAAGTTCTTATAAATCTTCTTTAAAATACTCAGCAATTCTGGAATTAAGTTTTCTATTAACGCTTTATCTTTTGCTGTTTTATTAATTGCAATATCATCAAATTCATGAAAAGTTTTATTTCTTGGATTAAACTTTCCATCGCGAATACTTTCAAGATGATTCGGAAATGTTCCTCTTGAAAAAGATTTCAAATCAATACCATTTCCATCCAGTAAAGAAAGTGCCTCTATAGCAAATTGCTCATTCTCCGATTCCAGATCTTTGCACAATGCAAGCATCTTCTTTTTTATAACAACAAACTCTTCTATGGTTTTGTCATTAAAATGCAAAATCTCATTTCGATTATTCTCATTCAAAACTAAACGTCCTGTTTCTAGAATTTCACGAGAAACATCCCAGCTTTTATCATCATCTGTCTTCTCCATCGTGAAGTCGATCAGTAATTTAGTCAGCGTTTCATCTTGACCAGCTTGAGCAATAATCGCATCGACTGCCTCAACCAATAAATTTTCTGTATCCAGTGTAACCTCAAAAGTCATTGGCAGATTTAGATCATGAGCAAAAGCCCTAATCACTTTATGAGTAAATTTATCTATGGTAGAAATATCAAAAGCCGCATAATTATGAATTAAGTGCTTTATGATACTTTGAGATTTTATTTTGATTTGAATAATCGAAAGTCCTGTTTCGCGAGACAAATCTTCCATTAAATCAACTGCTTTTGCAGAAGGCTCTTCTTTCGCAAATTCAGATAAACTCCCTACAATACGGCTTTTCATTTCATGAACCGCTTTGTTGGTAAATGTTATTGCGAGAATATTTCGATAAGCATCATTTTTTGGGGATGAAAGAATAATTTTAAGGTATTCTTTAACTAAAGTATACGTTTTCCCTGATCCTGCAGAGGCATCATAAATAGAGAAAGACGGACTTTGCATAAGTTTAAGCTTTTGTATGGTAAAAATAGCACAATATTATTAAATCCCAATAATGAAAAATTCCAAATTCCAATAT
>NZ_MUHD01000011.1:96062-247895 GCF_002217395.1 Flavobacterium plurextorum
TGGAATTTGGAATTTTAATATTTTGAAATAATTATGCGTGTTTCGGGAATGCTCTTTTATTAAAGACTAATAATATTCCGACTCCTGTAGAAATAGCCATATCGGCAACATTAAAAATGGCATTAAAAAACATAAAATGCTTTCCGCCAAAAACAGGTATCCAAGAAGGAAGATTACCTTCCCAAATTGGAAAATAAAACATATCAACCACTAAACCATGAAACCATGTTCCGTATGGTTCAGGCGAAAAAATTGTTGCCAAACTATGCGTGCTGTCGTCAAAAATTACTCCATAAAATACAGAATCAATAATATTACCAGCTGCTCCAGCAAATATTAATGCGATAGAAACAATCAAATAAGTAGAATGACGTTTTTTTATAGCATCTGAAAGCCACCATCCAATTCCGAATACAGCAAAAATTCTAAAAATTGTTAAGATTAGTTTTCCGTATTCTCCTGGTATTTTTGTTCCCCATGCCATTCCTTCATTTTCTATAAAATGAATTCTAAACCAATCAAAAATCACAACTTCTTCACCTAAAACAAAGTTTGTTTTTACATAGATTTTTGAAAGCTGATCGACAATTAAAACTAAAAATATAAGGAAATACGCTTTTCGTAATGACATTTTAAGAAATTTTGATGGGCAAAAATAGTAATTAAATCAAAAAAAACGTCCCTAAAGGAACGTTAATTCTTTGCAGTAAATCTAAACCTCATCAGTTTTCATTAAACGCAGTCCGAAAATCTACTTTTTTGCTGTTGCAGGGCTATCAGCAAAAAAATTAGAAATAGATTTAAGCAGTCCTTTTCCTTCTGCTCCTGCGGTACTTTTTTTTGCCGCAGCTTTGCTCAAATCAGATTTAAATTTTGTTCTTAACTTCTCAAATTCCTTCATTCTGCTCTCGACGTCAGAATTTACATCTTTGAATTTCAATACTTTAGCCATACTGTAAGTTTTATAAGTAAAAAAAATAAAATATTAACGATTTGATATTACAATGATACATATTTTAATTTATATTTGTTAATAAAATTAACAATTGTTTAGTTATTACATTAAAAAAATTGCCGAACCAATGTGAAATACCACCTATTTTTAACAACATCCCTAATCCTACAAAAATATGAACGAAATCACTTCTGCATTAAATGACTTTTTAACCAGCACCAAAGCAACTGCGGCTTTAATTTTAAACGGAAAAGGAAAACTCATCACCTCCCTGAATTTAGATTATGGAGACAGCGTTGCCGCTATGAGTGCAGCAATTTTATCGATGAGCGAAAAGTTTCTTCTTGATCTAGAAAAAGGACTACTCAAACAACTTTACCTAAAAACCTCCGAAGGTGTAGTTATTGGAAACAAAATCAGTGGCACAAATTTCGTCATTGTGTTTTCAAAAGAAGGAAGCAATCTTGCCTTATTAATGCGTTCAACTGACGAACTTTCATCAGAACTTAGTAAAAATTCCCTATTGAAATAACATAAATCTATTAACCACAAACCCAAAAACTATGAGCAACGATTTTTTAAACGTGTTTTTAAATGAAATGAAAACTAATGTAAATGGCTTTATTGCAGTATCTGTTACTGAAATTGAATCAGGATTAAGCTTTGGCAATTTAACTGTTGATCCGGCTTTTGATCCAGAATTAGCTGCTGCTTACAACCTAGAAGTTGTAAAAGCTAAACTAAATGCTGTAAAAGCTTTAAACTTAAATCAAGACATTGAAGATATCTTGATCACACTTTCAAATCAAATTCACGTTATTGACATTTCTCCTAACAAAAAATTCATGATTTATTTGGCTGCTGATGCACAAAAAGCAAATCTTGGAATGACAAGAGCGGTTCTAAGAAAACACAAAGCAGACTTAGAAAAAAATCTTGCTTAATTTTCATTATTCTTAAAATTAGAACTGTTCCTAAACTGGGCAGTTCTAATTTAAATACTCTTCCTTTACCACTTCAACTACAATTCTTACAAAAAATAAGTCCAAAAAGCAGCGGTGAGCTATTGTTTTGAAAATAAATTCTTTCAAAAAAGACTTAATCGCCGCATTACTCCTTCTTAAAAACATTAAACAAAAAAAACGCCCCTAAAAGGAGCGTTATTTCTTTGGATAGATATATTTATTATCTCTGCAAATTTTTAGCTTCGATACTCATTGTTGCATGAGGAACGATTTTAAGCCTTTCTTTGCTGATTAATTTACCTGTTACTTTGCAAATACCATATGTTTTGTTTTCAACACGGAATAACGCGTTTTTTAAATCGCGAATGAACTTTTCTTGTCTGATAGCCAACTGAGAGTTTGCTTCTTTAGACATTGTTTCACTTCCTTCTTCAAAAGCTTTAAAAGTTGGAGAAGTATCGTCTGTTCCGTTATTCAAATCATTCATATAGGCACTTTTGATCAAGTCAAGATCTTCTTGTGCTTTTTTTATTTTGCTTTGTATTATTTCTTTGAACTCCGCCAAATCAGCGTCAGAGTATCTTGTAATTTCATCTATCATGGTATTTATCTTATTTTGAAATTAATATCACTGTTTTAATATCATCAAACTCAATTTCTGTGCCGTTTTCTAAAGCGTCTACAAAAACCAAGTCGTCTGTTAATGTCTCAGACTTAATATAGTCTTCATTTTTCAAAATAGCTTCTTCTAAAAGTCCATTTCGTTTAATTTGAACTTTGATCTTATCAGTAACTTCAAATCCTGAATCTTTACGGATATTCTGAATTCTATTTACTAATTCTCTCGCGATTCCTTCATTTTTCAATTCTTCAGATATTGTAATGTCAAGCGCAACTGTAATTCCATTTGAATTTGCAACCAGCCAACCTTCGATATCTTGCGATGTTATTTCGACGTCTTCTAGTGATAAAGTTACATTATTTCCAGAAATAACAATATCCAGCGTTCCCTGCTTATCTAACTGATTAATTTGTTCTGCTGAAAAAGCTTGTATTTCTTTGGAAATCAGACCCATATCTTTTCCAAAACGTGGTCCTAATGCCTTAAAATTAGGCTTAATTTGTTTCACTAAAATACCTGAATCATCATCTAAAAGTACGATTTCTTTCACGTTTACTTCAGCTTTTACAAGCTCAGATATAGCTTCAATTTCAGCTCTCTGATTCTCGTCAAGTACTGGTATCATTACCTTTTGCAGCGGTTGACGCACTTTAATCATTTCCTTTTTACGAAGTGATAAAACCAATGATGATATGGTTTGCGCCTTCTGCATTTTGCTTTCTAACGTTTTATTAACAAAGTTTTCGACAAATTTCGGGAATTCAGCCAAGTGAACACTGGCAAATTCCTCAGTTTGCGTTGAGCTTGTCAAATCTCGGTACAATTTATCCATGAAAAAAGGAGCGACCGGAGCGCTTAATTTGCTTATCGTCAATAAACAAGTATAAAGCGTTTGGTAAGCTGCGATTTTATCATGAGCATATTCACCTTTCCAGAAACGACGACGACATAAACGAACGTACCAGTTACTCAAATTCTCCTGAACGAATTCAGAAATAGCTCTTGTAGCTTTTGTTGGCTCATAATCTTCGTAACATTCATCAACAAACTTCACTAAAGTATTCAGCTCAGATATAATCCACTGATCGATTTCTGGTCTTTCGTTTAACGGAATTTCCGCTTCAGCGTATTTAAATCCATCGATATTAGCATATAATGAGAAGAACGAATACGTGTTATATAAAGTTCCGAAGAATTTACGGCGAACCTCAGCAATTCCTTCGATATCAAATTTCAGGTTATCCCAAGGATTTGCATTTGAAATCATGTACCAACGCGTAGCATCTGGACCATATTCTGCAATTGTTTCAAAAGGATCTGTTGCATTGCCTAAACGTTTCGACATTTTTTGTCCGTTTTTATCCAAAACCAAACCATTCGAAACTACATTTTTATAGGCAACTTTATCAAAAACCAAAGTTCCAATAGCGTGTAAAGTATAAAACCATCCACGAGTTTGATCAACTCCTTCTGCAATAAAATTCGCTGGAAAATCTTTATTATCGTCAATTTTATCTTTGTTTTCAAAAGGATAATGCCATTGTGCATAAGGCATTGCTCCAGAATCGAACCAAACATCAATTAAATCGCTTTCACGTTTCATTGGCTGTCCTGAAGCTGAAACCAACGTAATTTGATCAACCACATTTTTATGCAAGTCAATTAAATCATAATTAGATTCAGACATATTTCCAATTTCAAAACCTTTGAATGGGTTTTCTTTTTGAAAACCTGCTTCGATAGATTTCTCGATCGCATTGTACAATTCTTCTACAGAACCAATAAGAACTTCTTCTTTTTTGTCTTCAGTTCTCCAAATTGGCAACGGAATTCCCCAATATCTAGAACGAGATAAGTTCCAGTCGTTAGCATTTTTAAGCCAATTTCCAAAACGTCCTTCACCAGTAGACTTAGGTTTCCAATTGATAGTTTCGTTCAGGTCGAACATTCTATCTTTTACATCGGTTACTTTAATGAACCAAGAGTCTAGAGGATAATATAATAACGGCTCATCAGTTCTCCAGCTGTGTGGATAACTGTGCACGTATTTTTCAACCTTAAAGGCTTTATTTTCTTCTTTTAATCGAATAGCAATTTCAACATCGACAGAACGCTCTGGCGCTTGTCCTGCATCATAATATTCGTTTTTCACGTATTTACCAGCAAGTTCACCTACATGCGAAGTGAATTTTCCTTGTAAATCTACTAAAGGAACAGCCGTTCCATTTTCGTCCAATACTAACATTGGCGGTACTTCCGGTTTTGCTTCTTTTGCTACTTTAGCATCATCAGCACCAAAAGTTGGAGCGGTATGTACAACTCCTGTTCCGTCTTCGGTAGTAACGAAATCTCCTGCGATTACTCTAAATGCATTTTCTGCATTTTGGTATGGCAATACGTAAGGCAATAATTGTTCGTAACGGATTTCTACTAAATCAGCTCCTTTTGCTTCGGTTAAGATTTTATATGGAAGTTTTTTATCGCCGTTTTTAACATTATCAAAATCAGCGTCGTCTTCACTTAAGAAAAATCCTTTTCCGAATTGCTTTCCAACTAAGTTTTTAGCCAAAACAACATTGATTGGCTCAAAAGTGTATTGATTGAATGTTTTTACTAAAACATAATCGATTTTTGGTCCAACTGTCAAAGCTGTATTTGATGGAAGTGTCCAAGGCGTTGTCGTCCATGCTAAGATGTGAATATCTCCAAAACCTTGTAAAAAGCTTGGAAGCGTTTCTGGCAAAGTTTTAAACTGCGCTACAATCGTAGTATCTGTAACATCTCTATAAGCTCCAGGCTGATTTACTTCGTGAGAAGATAATCCTGTTCCCGCTTTTGGAGAGTATGGCTGAATCGTGTAACCTTTGTACAACAAACCTTTATCGTAGATTTGTTTTAAAAGCCACCAAACAGATTCCATATATTTTGGTTTATAAGTTACATATGGATCTTCCATATCTACCCAATATCCCATTTTTTCGGTCAAATCATTCCATACGTCAGTATAACGCATAACGGTTTTTTTACACGCTTCGTTATATTCTTCGATAGAAATTGTCTTGCCAATATCTTCTTTTGTAATTCCTAATTCTTTCTCAGTACCTAATTCTACAGGCAAACCGTGAGTATCCCATCCGGCTTTTCTTTTTACCTGAAAACCTTTTTGAGTTTTATATCTGCAAAAAATATCTTTAATCGCACGTGCCATTACGTGGTGAATTCCCGGTAATCCATTTGCTGAAGGCGGACCTTCAAAAAATACGTAAGGTTCTGCACCTTCGCGAGTAGTTACACTCTTTTCAAATATATTTTCTTTCTTCCAAAAATCAAGAACTTCAGACGCTACAGTTGGTAAGTCAAGTCCTTTGTATTCAGTAAATTTTGTGCTCATTTTATCCTTTTCTTAAACGAGGTGCGAAAGTAAGGAATTTTGAGGGAAATAGATAAAAGATGACGGAAAAAAGACCAATAACAGGTAATTTCACGTGGATTCCGCAAAAAAAAACAGCCTTTTAGCTGATTTAAGAGAAAACTTCCTTTAAAATCTCTAAAGATTTCGGCTTTTTGAATCCATCTAAATGAAAACTATAGTAATCAATAATAATTTTTAGCAGAATTTGTCTTTCTAAAACATGAAAAACTTTTTGATCGTTATCAAATTTTAAATCGAGTAATTTTTTCAGCAAATTGGTTTCGTGCTCGGAAAGTGTATTTCCGCCTGAAAAAAGTGTAAAAACCCCATCATTCATCTCAAAATGCGGCAAATCTACCTCTGAAACATCTGGATAAAACCCTAGATATTTTGTGATTTCTAAAAGTAAAATTAAATGAAAATTCGAAATTTCATCATGATGATCCAGCCAAGTCAATGCGGTTTCTAAAAACACAAATAGTGACTCGTTTTTTTCTTCTTCTTGAATGGAATAATGAAGCATTTCTGAAAGAAACATTACCATTGTACTTTTTACAAGATCTGTGTGAATGCTTTGAAAAGGAACTGCAGTTTTTATCTCTTTGAAATTTTCTAAAGTACCTTTGTTTTTATGAATGGCTTCTATTTCTAAAATCGACAACGGCTGAAAATAAGCAATCTTCTGACTCGCTTTTCGACTTGAAAAAGCATCACGTACAAAATAAGACTTCAGTCCGTTTGAAAGCGTAAAACATTTTACGATCAGACTTTTTTCCTGAAATTTTAAAGAGGAGATTACTATTGCTTTTGTTTTGACTTGCACGAAATGATTTTAGATTTTTCAACTTTTGACTTTTGACTTTCGACTTTCAGACTATCGCCTTTCAGACTATCGAATAATCATCACTTTCTTAACTTTAGTTTCTCCTCCGTCTTGCGCCGAAATAAAAACCATATACACACCAGAGGCCACTTTATATTTACCAAAAGCGGTTGTATCCCATTCTATGGTTCCGCCTTCTGAAGTCGTTTCGAAAACAAGATTTCCTTCAATATCAGTGATTTTAATATTGGCTTTATCTAACAATCCAGCCACTTTTACAGTTCCAGAATAGGTTGGACGAACTGGATTTGGATAAACATAAACGTTACTCAAATCATCATTAGCTCCAGTTGCAACTCCTTTAAACGAAATCATTCCTTTGTTTGTCGCTATAAAAACTTCGCCAGTTGTACTGTTGATCTTAATATCATTTACCATATTACTTGGCATTGGAGAATTATTTATGGTAAAATGGTATTTGGTTTCCTGCCCATTAGGCGAAACCATAAAAATTCCAGAATCAGCCGTTCCAATCCATTTATTATTTGATCCATCTACTGCAATAGAAGTAATAAACTGTTCGTACATTAATTCCTGAGCCAAATTATCTTCCATGATAATAATTGGATTTGCTTTTAATTGGCTGTCAGATTGAAAACTTCCCACGTTCGACAAAACTCTTAATCCCTTTGTAGTTCCTATCCAAAGTTGATTTTTAGTATCTATCACTACAGATCTCACATCTGGAGCTGGTAAATTTCCTGCGTCAACTCCAAATGTCATTTTCTTAAATGTATTTGTACTCTCATTAAAAGCAATCACACCTTCGTTACTGGTCGAAATCCATTTGGTATTATTTCTATCAATAACAATATTAGCATAACTGGTTGTTTCTGCATTATTCAAAATTGAACTGGTTGCGTAACTTTGCCATTGTCCGTTGGCTTTCAAAACTTTCAATCCGTTTTTAATCCTGCTGTTTGTTATCCAGAGATTTCCAGTTTTATCGAATGCGGTTCCATTTATACGAACATCTTTATAATTTGGCCCTTCGTAAGTTATACTTTCTAAACCGCTGTTTTTTTCGTTATACAAAAAGTTAGGAATATCGTTCTCCACTCGCAGCAAACCTGAAAAAAAAGAACTTGCATAAACTTGTTTTTCATTTCTAGGATTCACAATAATTCTTGTAATAGATTTTGCATCATATACTTCAGAGTACGGAATATTCAGCCAGGCAGAAGAAGCGTATTTACTAATTCCGTAACTATCTAAATCATACGGATTATAATAGGTATCATAATCTCCGTAAACTGCCCAAAGTACATTTGGCGTAACGTCTAACGAAAAAATATTATTCCTAAAAGGTCCTGCTGGTGTACTATTTACAAAAGTTCCCGCACTGCTGAGCGAAGAAGTAACTAATCCTTTATCTTTTGTTCCGATGTATAATAAATCTCCAACTGCTGAGGCGCAAGTAAAAACCAAGCTGTTATCTAAAACCTGAGTATTTGAAATCTGACGATTTAAAACCATCTGATTATTATAAATATAAACTGCATTGGGAGTGGTAATAAACAAATTGCGGTTCACTGTCCGCATATCAGAAGAAGGCTGTGAAAGCTGTAAAAAACCAATAAAATTAATTGAATTATAGCGGTGAATATTACCCGAAGCGTTAATTGCTATTAATTCTGAATCTAAAGCTTCAACACTTGACCAATCGCCGGTATTCACAACAGTCCATTGACTAAAATCGTTTAGATTAGCATTTGTAATATCTGCTTTTC
Organism: Flavobacterium plurextorum; assembly: GCF_002217395.1. Lineage (GTDB taxonomy): Bacteria > Bacteroidota > Bacteroidia > Flavobacteriales > Flavobacteriaceae > Flavobacterium > Flavobacterium plurextorum. The sequence goes on from NZ_MUHD01000011.1 coordinate 104,630, forward strand.
TAATTCCAGACGAAGTGGCCGCAAAAATAAATCCGTTAAAAAAAGCAGTTTGTTTAACACTTATTTCAGCACCATTATCACCTATAAAATAAGTATCTCCAAACTGTAATGCTGTTAAATTGAACTGAACAATTCCAAAATCGCAGGAAATATAGAGCAATCCGTTATGCTCCATTATATGATTGATCTTTTTAATATTTGAAGGAAGCTGTTTGTTTATTACATCAACTTTCTTAGTTATACTTCCGTCAGTTTCATTAATAATAATCATCAAACCATTTTCATAACCAATGATCGTTTTTTTGAAAGCTTCACTATGATAAACAGCAGAAATTGTCTGTCCAGAAAGACCATCGACGGTTGTTTTAGTTTTTAGTAAATTTGATGTGGTGTTTTTAAAAAACAACGCGTTTTCTGACGCAGCAAAAACTGTATTTGGTGACTCTGAAATATCTTTAATTTCATTGAAGGAAAAATAACCCTGCCATGACAATTGACTTTGAGCAAAACCAAATTGAAACAAAGTCAAAAACAAGATATAGAGCGATTTTCTGGTCATTTTTAATATATTCGGATAGACAAATATACTATAAACAAATACATTTAATTTTTGTTGATACATAAAAAAAATGCTCTCGATTCATCCTGAAAGACAAATGAGAGCATTTTTCAATTGTAATTAATCTTACACTACACCTTGTGCAAGCATAGCATCGGCAACTTTAACAAATCCGGCAATGTTAGCTCCTTTTACGTAGTTTACATAACCATCTTCTTCTGCACCGTATTTTTTACATTGGTTGTGAATTCCAACCATGATATCTTTCAATCTTAAATCTACTTCTTCGCTTGTCCAGTTTAAACGAATTGAGTTTTGTGTCATCTCTAATCCAGATGCCGCAACTCCACCAGCGTTAGCTGCTTTTCCTGGAGCAAAAAGTACTTTATTATCTAAAAACAATTTAATAGCATCTAAAGTTGAAGGCATGTTTGCCGCTTCAGTTACACATAAAACGCCATTATCAATAAGTTTTTGAGCATCTTCTCCATTCAACTCATTTTGAGTCGCACAAGGAATAGCAATATCTACTTTTACTTCCCAAGGGCTTTTTCCTTTATGGAAAACAGCATTTGGATATTTCTCCAAATATCTTTCAGCTCTGTTATCTCCACTTGCTCTCATTTCGACCATATGCTCGATTTTTTCGCCAGAGATTCCTTCTTCATCATAAATATAACCATCAGGACCAGAAATAGTAACTAGTTTACCTCCTAATTCGTTTATCTTAAGAGCCACTCCCCAAGCTACATTTCCAAATCCAGAAATAGCAACTCTTTTACCTTTAATATCATGTCCAATAGTACGAAGCATTTGATCTGTAAAGTAAACAACTCCATAACCTGTAGCTTCTGGTCTAATCAAAGAACCACCGTAAGCAATTCCTTTTCCTGTTAAAACTCCAGTAAACTCATTTCTAATTCTTTTGTATTGACCAAATAAGTAACCAATTTCTCTAGCACCAACACCAATATCTCCAGCAGGAACATCCAAATCTGGACCAATATGACGACATAATTCTGTCATAAATGATTGACAGAAACGCATGATCTCTCCATCAGATTTTCCTTCAGGATCAAAATCAGAACCACCTTTTCCACCACCCATTGGCAATGTTGTCAAACTATTTTTAAAAACTTGTTCGAAAGCTAAGAATTTCAAAACAGATAAATTTACTGTATGATGAAATCTAATTCCTCCTTTATAAGGTCCAATAGCAGAATTCATTTGAATTCTAAAACCTCTATTTACAATTATTTCTCCTTTGTCATCAACCCATGGAACTCTAAAAATTATAGATCTTTCCGGCTCAGCAATTCTAAGAAGTAAATTTTTTCCATCATACTTCTTACGTTCTGCGATAAATGGTATTACAGTTTCTGCAAATTCTCTAACCGCTTGAAGAAATTCTGGTTCATTTGGATTTTTTGACTCAACTTGAGCCATAAATTCATTTATTTTTTGTTCCATTTTTAAATAAATTATTCAAATAATAGTTTAACTTTTAATCCCTTAAATAAGAAAATACGTTTTAAGAAAACGTTTTCGTTACAACAGACAAAGATACATCAAAATGATCATGCATTGTTATTTTTTTTCGTTTTTGAAGCAGAATTGTGTTATTTCTAAACAAACAATCAAATACAATTTTACCCTTCCGAATTTACATCTAATTACCACACTTAAAGTCAGAAAATTAAGTATTTCGTTATTAATTTTCTATTAGAAGTTCATAATATTTTGAATAGATCACGTTTTTTATATATTTGCGCGATATTTGAAAGCCTCAAAAATGTGTAAGAACCTATATTTCATTATTTTCGCCTTGTTTGGCATCTCAACAATAAACGCTCAATCGTCTCTTGCGCATGAAATAGGAATCATGTTTGGTCCCGTAACTTTTCAGTCTGACTATGGTGAAAGAAATAACTTTGACACCAATGTTGGTAATACGGGTTTTAGCATTGGAATTATTCACTTTACCAACTTTTCTGCAAATAATAATGGAGAAAGTTTTTTTACAGAACATTTCAAAGTACGCACCGAGTTTTCATTCACGAAAACCAATCTGCATCATTTTGGAAAATGGGTCAGCAAAAACCCTCCAACACCAGCAGTACAAAGACTTAAAGCTATGAGTGGAAGTACAACGATGGTAAATCTTGGTCCGCAATTAGAATTTTCTCCATTCATGAAAATACACGATTACGAAAATATTCCCGGAAGTTTAAGCCCTTATGTAAGTTTAGGTTTTCTGGTAAGTTATTATTCTACTAAAACAAAATCAAGTCTAGGTGAATTGGGAGTTCCTGAAACGACACCAATAAAATACTTGACTCCTTCTGATGGCCGTGAACACGGCTATTCAAGCGAAAGTAATTTAGCTTTATCAGCAACTGCAGGCGCAGGTGTTCACTATAAACTAACCAGTATGAGTGACTTAATGCTTGAAGCCCGTTTTCAAGTCTTTAATTCTGATTGGGTTGATGGTTTAAATCCAAACAAAGACATTTACAAAGAAAACAAATCAAACGATTGGCAAGTCTGGTTTAATGTAGGATATATTTATTACTTAGACTTTTAAAGAAATTTCAAAATAAAAATCCCAAATTCCAATTTTACTCATTTTGGAATTTGGGATTTTATATGTCTAGGCTAAAGCTTGTTCTAAATCTGCAATTAAATCTTCGGCATCTTCAATACCTACACTCAATCGAACTAAATCATCTGTAATACCAACTTCGGCTCTTTTATCAGCAGGAATAGAAGCGTGTGTCATTAAAGCTGGATGATTTGCCAAAGATTCTACTCCACCCAAAGATTCAGCCAAAGTGAAAACTTTTAATTTCTCTAGAAAAGCAATAGAATCTTCTTTTTTACCTGATTTAAAAGTAAAAGAAACCATTCCGCCGAAAGCCTTCATTTGTTTCTTAGCAATTTCATGAAACGGATGACTTTTTAATCCTGGATAATAAACAGTATCAATTTTTGGATGTTTAGTTAAAAAATCCACCACTTTTTCTCCGTTTTCACAATGTCTTTGTACTCTTAATGAAAGTGTTTTGATTCCTCTTAAAACTAAAAAACTATCCATTGGTCCTAATGTAGCACCGGTTGCAAATTGTTGAAAATGCAATTGATCTCCCAAAGCTTCATCTTTTACAATTAAAGCGCCGGCAATAACGTCAGAATGTCCGCCTAAATATTTTGTAGCAGAGTGCATAACAATATCTGCTCCTAAATCAAGAGGTTTTTGCAAATAAGGTGTTGCAAAAGTATTATCAACAGCAAATAAAATTTTGTTCTCTTTTGTGATTTTGGCTACCTCTTCAATATCTGCCAATTTCATCAACGGATTTGTAGGTGTTTCTACCCAAACCAATTTCGTGTTTTCATTAATTAACGACTTCAATTTTTCAATATCTGTCATATCAACAAAATGAAACTTAATTCCAGAATCTTTATAAATACGAGAAAACATTCTGTATGTTCCTCCATATAAATCATCCATTGCTATAATTTCATCACCAGCTTTAAACGATCTCAAAATACAATCTGTCGCTGCTAAACCTGATGAAAATGCTAAACCTCGAGTACCATTTTCAATACTTGCTAAAGCATTTTCTAAAGCGCTTCGAGTTGGATTTGATGCTCGGCTGTATTCGTAATCAGCCAACGGTTTTCCTGGGCTTGTTTGAATAAAAGTTGAAGTTTGATACACCGGAGGCATAACAGCTCCCGTACTTGGATCATGATGCTGACCACCGTGAATTACCTTAGTATTGAATTTCATATCGTTATAATTTTTATATCTTTATTTACAGGACAAATTTACCGTTTAATTTATTTTATCGAGACACAACTTCTTACCTTTGTATTTAATTAACACTTATTGATATGAAACATTATTCTTTTTTAATCTTTTTGTGTTTGATTTTTATAAGCTGTAATAAAGAACTTTCATTTGAAAATGAAACGTTTGAAGAAAAATCAACTATTCCGTGCAAAAATGACTGCCCAAAAATCAGCATCGATATTCCGATAGCAAAAAATAGTTCACTAGCAGCCGATAGTATCAACAAGAAAGTTTTTGCGGTGGTAAAAGAAATCATTTATTTTGGAGATGACTCAACAAAAGTGAATGACTATAAATCATTGTCAAAATCTTTTATTACATCGTATGAAGAAATGCATCAAAAATTTCCAAATGACACTTTTGGCTGGGAAGGAAAAATAACTGGAAATATAGAATTTGAATCAGATCAAATTTTAAATATTAAGATCGATCATTATACTTTTACCGGAGGAGCTCATGGTTATCAAGGATTTCGATCTTTACTTTTTAATTTAAAAACGGGAAAAACCATTTTTAATAATCAGCTTTTTAAAAATGAAAAAGATTTTCTGGCTTTCGCCGAAAAAGAATTCAGAACCCAATATAATATTCCACAAAAATCAAATATAAATGCAACGGGATTAATGTTTGAAAATGACAAATTTCATTTACCTCAGAACATTTTCTATACAGATAAAGGTTTACTTCTGTACTATAATGCATATGAAGCAGCATCTTACGCCGACGGACCAAAAAAGATTTTATTCCCTTATGATAAAGTCAGTAAATATTTAAGGTTTCAATAATTTATGCTAACACGCTTTTAAGTTAGAGGTACTGCGGTGTGTCTCTACAGAGAAAACTTAGTGCCTTATCTACTGAACGTCGTACTTCATTTTACGCAAAACACGTAAAGCTTCTTTAAAAGACAAATACACTTGCCCAAAAGGTTTCAATAATAATTTAGCATCTATCAGTTTTTGCTTGGCTTCTTCGAAACCATTCAGATAACAAATCATAAAAGTCGAAGGAAGATTCTCCAGATCTTTTAATTCACGCTCTGATAAAGCAATGCCTTTTTGCAATTTTTGAAGCAATGCCATATTTGAATTATAAATATGATAAAGCATTTTCCTGTTGAATTCTGGAGGCTGAAAAAGTATTTCACGATCAATTTTATAGTAACCATTATCAAAAAAATGGATCGTTTGTTTCTCCAAAGGATAATAACTCGTTTTATCGTTTAACCCAAGCGGCACATACTCAGTTATTGTAAAACTATCATCGTCGTAAACAATTGTAACAACGTCTTGTGCTGAATAAAACAGCTTAATTTGTTCGTTGATTAATTCAATATCAACTCGAGATAAGAATGTTTTATCACGAGATTTTTTAGGAACACCAGCCCAGCAAATCACAAATAATTCTTTAAAAACATGATATTTAGGCGACATGTCTTTGTGCCTGAAATTCATAAAATCAATTACACCATCCAGTGTATATTGAATGCTGTTTCGGGAACTATTTTCAATTCCAATTACCGTTTCAGTATTCTGATAATTTTTCTCGATTTCACCTTCAACAGGAACAGAATTACTGCCGCGTCTCACAAAAACACTGTTGGCCGTGATAGTATGAATACCTTTTTTAAAATATGAAATTTTGCTTTTAGGTTTAATTGTGACCAATCCAATTACTTTATCTTTTGGAAGATTTGGAAACGGCACATTCTCATACTGAATTTTAGGAGGATTTTCTAAGAAAGCATTTACAAGATTTTGAATACGGCTATCATCAAAAAAGTCGTCTCCTACAATCTCATTATCATGATCTTCAACTCCAACAACGATATAAGAATTATTGGTTGGATTTGAGTTTGACAAAGCGCAAATATGCTTCAGAAACTTGCCTTTTCCTTCTCTGGAATGTAAATTCAGCTGCCTTTTTTTATCATAAAAACTGCTCTCGTCATTGTGAGCAAGTAGATTCTTTATTAAAAGGCGTTTATTGATCATATCGTTATATTATTTTCACAATTCGAGCGATAGCGAATAAGCAAAGTAATTTTACTAATTCGCACTAATTTAATCTATTAAAACTTAAAATTAAAAAAAAGACGCACTACTGTGCGCCTCTGCATTCAATTTTATTTAAATATTTTTCTTGACAATTGTTGAAGATGCCTGCGCTGTACTCATCACAACCAAATCGGCAATATTTACATGATAAGGTCTTGAAACTACAAAATGAATAATATCTGCGATATCTTCTGCCTGCAGTGGATCAAAACCTTTGTAAACGTTTGAAGCTCTTTCTGCATCTCCCTTAAAACGTACTTCGCTAAATTCCGTTTCTACCATTCCGGGATGAATGGCTCCCACTCTAATTCCAAACGGATTCAAATCAATTCGCATTCCTGCAGTAATAGCATCAACAGCATGTTTAGTTCCGCAATACACATTCCCATTCGGATAAACTTCTTTTGCAGCGGTTGAACCAATATTTATGATATGTCCGGATTGTTTTGCTGTCATTTTAGGAATTACAGCTTTTGAAACATACAAAAGTCCTTTAACATTTATATCGATCATAGCATCCCAATCGTCTAAATCTCCTGTTTGAATCGGATCTAAACCATGTGCATTTCCTGCATTGTTAATCAAAACATCAATATCTGAAAAATCTGCAGGAAGAGATTCTATTTTTTGAAGAACATCATTTTTATCACGAACATCAAAAGAAAGCGAATGTACTTCGGTAAAAGCAGAAAGTTCTTTTTCTAATTCTTCTAAACGCTCTTTACGTCTTCCGCAAAGAATAACTTTATAGTTGCTTTTTGCCAGAATTTGAGCAGTTGCTTTTCCTATTCCGCTTGTCGCACCAGTAATTAAAACTGTTTTTTTCATTATTAAATTTTGTTTTTAACACATAGAGACATCGTTTTAAAAATTCAAAAAAGGCGCTTCACTTGCATTAACAAACATAGCTATATGTAAATGCTTGTCATTTATTTTTACCTTCTTAAAAACAATAAAATTCTATGTTTCTATGTCTTTATTTTTCAAGCCAACGATTCAACTAATTTTGTCCATTTTTATTTTTCCAAATTTCCAAATTCAACACCATATTGAGCGCCGTCCAAGTTTCACCTTCTACTTCTCTTATTAGTTTTTTATCTGGATTTATATTGAACCCAACTTTTTCATAACATTTTATAGCGCCAATATTAAAATCAAAAACATTCAATTCGATATGTCGCTCTTTTCGGTTTTCAAAAATGAACTTCAACAATAAAAACACCATTTGCTCACCAACACCTCTTCCTCTTTGATTTTCATCAATAATAAGAATTCGTCCAAGTTTTGCAGAATCATCTTTAAAATAAATTTCAGAATGTCCTATCGTAGTATCATTTGAAGTATTTACAACTCTAAAAGCAATTCTATTTTTATCAGAAAGTGTTTTATCTATTTGCTCTTCCGTTAATGGAAAAGTAAATTCTGGCCCGCCAAATTGCATTAATTCTTTTGCATTTTTGATGGAATTAATCAATTCTGGATAAAACTCTTTATCGAATTTTTCTAATCGTATCATTTCAGAATTTATCTTTTAGAATATTAATTTTTAGAAGTAATTGTTTTTAACTCCAATCAAAATACTGAAACACCTCACCTTTTTCATTATTTACAAATAACAGAATTTTATCTTCACCTAATTCCGAATAATTATATCCTGTAACACTTCCCACAAAATTCAAGCTATCAATATTAATTTCTAACTCGTCTAATAATTGTTGCAAATATTCAAGTCCATATTCATCATCATATACTCCTCCTAAAGATTCATATACTTCTCTTTCATGGTCGCTATATCCGCCAGAATATTTATTACCCTGAATAAACTTACCTGTTTTTAAAAACATATCTCTAGTTAACCAATAATTAATCACTCCTTTTATATAAAAATAGTAATCAAAATCAATTTTCTCTCTTCGTTTATCCTCTGTTTTTGTAAATTCTGTTTTAGTTAAATACTTATCTTTATGTTCCTTGTAAATATCTTCAGCCTCTTTATACCGTTCAAGAGCTTTTTCAAATTTAGGCATTTGCTTGAAATCACCTTCAAACCTATACTTATCACCTACTCTTTTGAACTTGATAAAATTGTAACCAAAATTTTTATCTAAAATTTCTACTTCTGGATCGCCATTACCATATACTGTAATAAAATGCACCTTGCCAATACCTTTGTTTATCGAATCTAATTCAACTGTTAGTAGTGGAAAAAACATTGTTTTATGAAAATTTGTCGGATCTACAAAAACCTCCTCAATTGCAGGAAATAATCTAATATTTGCCATTTTATTACTATTTTAAAACTGTTATGTGTTACAAATATTATCGAGTAACACATAACAGCAAAAATATAGTTTTTTCTTACAGTAAATAAACAAGAATTAACTTAAATACTATGCGACATCGTCACCCATACTTTCAGTCCAAATTGCAAACCAGTCTTCTTTATCCATTTCCAGTTCAACCGCTTTCATTAACGCCTGAATTCTGGCAATGTTTACTGTTCCAGCAATTGGAATAACTCCTGATGGATGTTTTAAAATCCAGGCAAGTAAAAGTGTATCTGAACCAAAACCGTATTTTTGAACCAGATCCGCCAATAATTTTTTCAAACGACGCGTTTTTTTAGTGTCTTCTCTAAATACAGTTCCAAGCGGATTCCATGATAACGGACGGATTCCGTGCGTTTGCATATAATCTAAACTTCCATCAACCATTGCTTCATAATGAGTTGCCGAAAATTGTACTTGATTGTAACTCACTTCTGTTTTCTGACGAATCAATTCAGTTTGAGAACTGGTGAAATTTGAAAGTCCAAAATCAACAATTTTCCCTTCTGATTTTAATTTCTCAACAGCTTCAGCAATTTCGTCAGCCTGCATCAATGGACTTGGTCTGTGCAATAAAAACACATCAACGAAATCTGTTTTTAATTTTTTAAGAGATTCTTCGACAGACCAAATAATATATTCTTTAGAATAATCGTAATGCTTGATTTTGTTAGTACGGCTTTCAGCAATCATCTGAATTCCGCATTTTGTAATTAATTGTAGTTTTTCGCGCGAAATTTTACTGGCTTTAAAAGCCTTTCCAAAATCGGCTTCAGTGGTGTAGCCTCCATAAATATCGGCATGATCAAAAGTGGTGATTTTATTTTCGACACAAATTTGTATCATATTCTCCATCTCTTTAGTTGTTAGGTTTTTATCCCAAACTCCCCAATTCATAGTGCCCGAAATAATAGGCGATAATGCTGTTTTACTCATGGTTTTATTATATTATTTTTGCTAATATGTATGCTTTTTAAAAGCATAATCATCAAAGTTCTTAAAAATATAAAAATAGATTCACAATTCGTCCTTAAAATTAGAACTTTGGTCGAAGTTTTAACCATTCTTTAACATCTTACTTCTCAAAAAATAGTCAATTTGCACTCTCAAAATTCAGGCATAAAAATCAAGGTTTTAAAAATATTTATATGGAAGAAAATACAACGACTTTAGACATTAGAGCGATAAATGAAAAAATTGAGAGAGAAAGCGCTTTTATAGACCTTCTTACAATGGAAATGAACAAAGTTATTGTGGGTCAGAAACATATGGTCGAGCGTTTGTTGATTGGTCTTTTAGGTCAAGGACATATTTTGCTTGAAGGAGTACCTGGATTAGCAAAGACATTAGCAATAAACACTTTGTCACAAGCAGTTCAAGGATCTTTCAGCCGTATCCAGTTTACCCCTGACTTATTGCCTGCCGATGTTGTTGGAACGATGATTTACAACATCAAAGCAAACGAATTTTCTATTAAAAAAGGACCAATCTTTGCTAATTTCGTACTTGCCGATGAGATTAACCGTGCTCCTGCAAAAGTACAATCTGCTCTTTTAGAAGCGATGCAGGAAAAGCAAGTGACTATTGGTGACACCACTTTCAAACTAGACCGTCCGTTTTTAGTATTAGCGACTCAAAACCCTGTTGAACAAGAAGGAACTTATCAGCTTCCTGAAGCACAGGTTGACCGTTTTATGCTGAAAACTGTAATTGATTATCCAAAAATCGACGAAGAGCGTTTTGTAATTCGTCAAAACTTAAAAGGATCTTACGAAAAAGTAAATCCTGTAGTCTCTGTAGAACAAATTTTACGTGCGCAAGAAGCGGTTCGTGAAGTTTATATGGATGAAAAAATCGAAAAATACATCTTAGATATCATCTTTGCTACTCGTTATCCAGAGAAATACAAACTTGCCGATTTAAAACCTCTTATCAGTTTTGGAGCATCTCCACGTGGAAGTATCAATTTAGCTAATGCAGCAAAATGTTACGCTTTCATTAAACGTCGTGGATATGTAATTCCAGAAGATGTTCGTGCAGTTGTACATGATGTTTTACGTCATAGAGTTGGAATAACTTATGAAGCTGAAGCTGAAAACATTACTTCTGTAGACATTATCAACAAAATCGTAAACGAGATTGAAGTACCTTAAAAATTTGTTTCAAGTTTCAGGTTTCAAGTTGTTGCAAAACAAACTTGAAACTTTTAAACTTTAAACTTTAAACAAATAAAATGGATACAAAAGAGCTTTTAAAAAAAGTACGGAAAATAGAAATCAAAACCAAAAGACTGAGTAATCATATCTTTTCGGGAGAGTACCATTCTTCATTTAAAGGGCGCGGAATGACTTTTAGCGAGGTGCGCCAATACCAATATGGCGATGATATTCGTAATATAGATTGGAATGTTACCGCACGCTACAATGAAGCCCACGTAAAAGTTTTTGAAGAAGAACGCGAATTAACCATGGTTTTAATGGTTGATATTTCGGGCTCTGAGGGTTTTGGCTCAAAAAGTCAGTTTAAAAAAGACATCGTCACCGAAATTGCGGCAACGATGGCTTTTTCGGCTACACAAAATAATGACAAAATTGGTTTAATCCTTTTTTCTGATAATGTAGAATTGTATATTCCGCCAAAAAAAGGACGCTCGCACGTATTGAGAATCATCCGTGAGTTGATCGAGTTTGAACCAAAAAGTCAAAAAACTGATATTGCTCAAGCTTTAAAATTTTTATCGGGAACTCAGAAAAAGAAAGCAATTGTTTTTATGATTTCTGATTTCATGTCTGAAAATTATGAGCAGACTTTAAAAATTGCTTCTAAAAAACATGACATTACAGGAGTTAGAGTATATGACATACGTGAAGAAAAAATTCCAAATTTAGGAATGGTCACAATGCTTGATGCCGAAACTGGTAAAATTCAATTAGTCGATACAGGTTCAAAAACCGTGCGAATGAATTACGAGAAACATTACCTTGAAAGAGTTAATTATTTCAAAGAAATTTTTAGTAAATCTGGGGCTGGCGTTGTAAACACAAGGGTTGACGAAAATTATGTAACCAAATTATTAGGCTATTTTAAATCAAGATAAATGTAATTTTAGATTGCAGATTTTAGATTTTAGATTTTTTAAAACTGATATATTTAATCTTCTGCTAAACAATCCAAATAAAAATCCGCTCAAATCTGTGCCATCTGCGTACCATTTTTAAGCTTTCGTTTTAGACTAAAATCTGAAATCAAAAATCAAATGAAATTAAAGTTTTACATATTTTTATTTTTACTTACTTCGACTGTTTTCGCTCAGCAAAAACAAGTTGAAACAAGCATTGATACTACAAAAAATAAAATTGGAGCCGAATTTAAGCTGACACTTAAAACAACTGTTAATTCGAACTCGAAAGTAGTTTTTCCTAAACTGAAAAAAATTGGTGCTTTAGAAGTAATTCAATCGTACCCAATTGATACTGTTAAGAAAAACGACACTTACGAGTTAATCAAAAAATATGGCTTAACACAATTTGATTCAGGAAAATATGTAATTCCGAGTGTTCAGATTCTAATCGACAAAAAACCTTACTTATCAGATTCTATTAAAGTAGAAGTTGCCAATGTAAAAGTGGACACGCTGCAGCAAAAAATGTATGACATTAAAGACATTTCGACTGTTGACAACGGTATTGGCGATTGGTGGAAATATGTTTTAGCATTGATTATCATTTTAGGAATTGGTGCTTTTGTATACTGGTATGTTAAAAAACATCAGAAAAAGAAAATCGAAGAGGAAGTTTATAAAACTCCAATCGAAAAAGCAACTAGTTTATTAAACAATCTGGAACAAAAGGAATTAGTTCAAAAAGGAGAGATTAAAGAATATTATAGTGAACTAACTGATATTGCTCGTAATTATATTGAAGAAGCCATTCATATTCCTGCAATGGAAAGCACAACTTCTGAATTAATTGAGGCAATTAGAACTGCTTCTACTAAGAAGAAAATGGCTTTAACGCCAGAAACAGTTGAAAATCTAGAACGCGTATTGCGTCAGGCCGATTTAGTGAAATTTGCAAAATCTAAACCGTTGGATTTTGAAATTACTGACGACCGAAATAAAATTCAAAAAGTAATTCTAACACTGGACAATGCTATTCCAACAGAAGTTCCAGCTGAAGAAGAAGATCAATTATTAAATGAAGCTCAAAAGCAGAAACAAATTCAGCTTCAATTAAAGAAACAAAGAAACAAACGTATTGCAATTGCTGCTGGTTCAGTTGTTTTTTTACTATTTGCAACAACAACTTTCTTTATTGCAACAAAAGGATTTGCATACGTAAAAGACAATATTATTGGGCATCCGTCTAAAGAATTATTAGAAGGAGAATGGGTAAAAAGTGAATACGGAAATCCAGGCGTTATTATTGAAACTCCAAAGGTTTTAAAACGTATGGATGCTTTAAAAGCACTTCCGAAGGAAACGATGGCTTTGATAAAGGAAATGCAGCTTTTTGCTTATGGCAGTATGATTGATAATTTTTATGTTGCCGTTTCTACAACTCAATTTAAAACGCCGACTGAAATCGATTTATCAAAAGCTTTAGAAGGAAGCCTAAAAGTAATCGAACTTCAAGGAGGTCAAAACATCATCGTTAAACAAGAAGATTTCCAAACTAATCAAGGAATTCAAGGCGTAAAAGGTTACGGAACAATGAGCATTTTAAATCCAACGACTAAAACTAGCACAAAAGCATATTACGAAATCTTGTTGTTTAAACAAGATCAAGGATTACAGCAGATAGTTATTTTACACGAGGAGGGCGATACGTATGCTAACGATATCACAACCCGAATTTTAAATTCTGTTGAACTTAAAAAGGCAAGTAACTAATGAATAATAAGATCACTTTTTTAAATCCAGAATTTTTTTGGTTGTTTCTATTAATTCCAATCGCTATTGCTTGGTTTTTTTGGAAAAGAAATCAGCAGTCGGCTACATTAAAAATGAGCTCGACGGCAGGTTTTAAAAACAGCGAATCGTTATTAACAAAACTAAAACCTTTTCTATACGTTTTTAGAATCATTGCTTTATGTTCTTTAATTATTGCTCTCGCAAGACCTAGAACGGTAGATATTAGCAATCAAACAAAAACGACAAAAGGAATTGATATTGTAATGGCAATTGACGTATCTGGAAGTATGCTTGCAAAAGATTTAAAGCCAAACCGTATGGAAGCTTTAAAAAGAGTTGCTGCAGATTTTGTTGAAGAAAGACCAAACGACAGAATTGGTTTAGTTTTATATGCTTCTGAAGCGTATACTAAAACACCTGTTACAAGCGATAAACCAATTATTCTTGAGGCAATAAAAGGAATTCGATATGACACCGTTCTGCAAGACGGAACTGGAATTGGAATGGGTTTAGCAACTGCCGTAAATCGTCTTAAAGATAGTAAAGCAAAAAGCAGAGTTGTTATTTTAATGACTGATGGTGTTAATAATGCCGGTTTTATTGAACCAGAAACTGCTGCAGATATTGCCAAACAATACGGTATAAAAGTATACACGATTGGTATTGGAACAAACGGAATGGCAGAATCTCCTTATGCATACGCACCAAACGGAGGTTTTTTATTCAAAATGCAAAAGGTTGAAATCGACGAAAGATTAATGAAAAATATTGCTAGAAAAACGGATGGAACTTATTTTAGAGCAACAAGCAACGACAAGTTAGCTGAAATATACAATGCAATTAACAAATTAGAAACAACAGAAATCCAAGAATTAAAATTCTATGATTACGACGAAAAATACAGAGGTTTTGTTTTACTAGCTGCCTTTTTACTATTGTTAGAAGTTGGTTTAAGAAACACGGTTTATAGAAGCTTTATTTAAAGAAATTCGAATAAAGATCTCGATAACACAGGGATTGGAATTTTAAAAATTATATGGAATTAGACGAAAAAAAATATTTATATCTCTTATTACTACTCCCAATTGTGGCGTGTATATTTCTTTTCAATATGTATTGGAAAAGAAAAAAACAACTTGAGTTTGGTGATTTAGAAATGGTGAAGAAACTAAGCCCGGAGCGATCTGTTTTTAAACCTGTATTAAAAATATCGATCTTGCTTTTGGCATTAGCGTTCTTAATTATCGGTTTGGTAAATCCAAAAATAGGAACCAAAATGGAAACCGTAAAACGCGAAGGAATTGATATTGTTTTTGCTGTTGACGTTTCTAAAAGTATGCTTGCAGAAGACGTTGCGCCAAATCGTTTAGACAAAAGTAAACAACTCGTTTCGCAGATTATTAATTCTCTAGGAAACGACAGAATCGGTATTGTTGCTTATGCTGGAAGCGCCTTCCCAGTTTTACCAATCACATCTGATTACAGTGTTGCAAAAATGTTCTTGCAAAGCATGAGTCCTGACATGGTTTCATCACAAGGAACATCTCTTGACGAAGCAATTCGATTATCAGCTAAATATTTTGATGAAAAGAGCAAAACCAGCAAGCTTTTGATTTTAATTTCTGATGGTGAAGATCATTCCGAAGGAGCTTCACTTGCTGCTGAAGAAGCCAACAAAATAGGAATGAAAATCATTACTGTTGGTGTTGGAACAGAAAAAGGAGGAACAATTCCGTTAAAAGAAAACGGCGTAGTTCGCAGTTATCAAAAAGATCAAAACGGAGAAACTGTTATTACTAAACTTAACCAAGAAGGCTTAAAGACTATTGCAAAAGCAACAAAAGGAGGCTATGTTTACGGCGGTAATACTAAAGAGGTTTTAGAATATATCAAAAATGCTTTAAATAACATTCAAAAAACAGAGTTTGAATCTACACAAATGGCGGATTTTCAATCACAGTTTCAATGGTTCATCGGATTTGCTTTCTTATTATTGTTTATCGATATTTTCCTTTTAGAAAGAAAAACCAATTGGATTAAAGAGTTGAATTTATTTAACGAGAAAAAATAAAGATTCCGTTTAAAAGCGGGAACAAAAAATAAAAAAATTAGAATGAAAAATTTACTTCTTTATATTTTACTAACGTTTTCTTTGGCAGTTTCTGCTCAGGAAAAAGATAAGACATTGCCTAGTGCCAATGAGGAATATAAGCAGAATAAATTTGTTGATGCTGAGGCTAATTATAGAATTTCTGCATCAAAATTTCCTAAGCGCGCAGCAGCTCCTTATAATCTTGGAAACTCAATTTACAAACAAAATCAGGTTTCTGAAGCCAAATATGCTTTTGCGAATGCTATAAAAAATGCCAAAACAAGACCAGAAAAACATAAAGCTTTTCATAATCTTGGAAACGTTTTCATGAAAGAGAAAAATTATACGCAGGCAGTTGAAGCTTACAAAGAAGCTTTACGCAACGATCCTACAGACGATGAAACGCGTTATAATTATGCATTGGCGAAGCAAAAATTAAAAGAAAATCCGCCTAAAAACGATAAGAACAAAGACAAGGACAAGGATAAAAAGAACGACAAGAAAGACGATCAAAAGAAAGACGGCGACAATAAAGACAAAAAGGACGGTAAAGACGATCAGAAAAAAGACGATAAAGGAGATAAAGACAAGGATAAAAAAGACGGCAAAAACGATCCGAAGAAAGATGACAAATCTGACAATAACGGAGAACCAAAACCAATGCCGGGCGGAATCTCAAAAGAACGTGTTCAAAATTTATTAGATGCTGTAAACAATGAAGAAAAGAAAATTCAAGATAAAGTTAACGCACAAAAAGTAAAATCAAATCCTAAAAAACCGGAGAAAGACTGGTAGAATTTTTAGTTCAATCGTTTAATCGTCGAATCGTTTAGTAATAAAACGAGCAAACGAATAAACGATTTAACAGTTAAACAAACAACGATTAAAAAATTAAATGAAAAGATATTTAATTCTATTACTATTCACTTTTCAAGGGCTTTTGGCTCAAGTTCAATTTGAAGCCAGAGTAAGCAAAAATACACTTGGACTAAACGAAAGACTTCGCGTTGATTTCATCATGAATGTTGACGGAGATAATTTCGACCAGCCTTCTTTTGACGGTTTTAAACTTGTTGCGGGACCTAGTCAGCAAATAAGCCAATCGTGGGTAAACGGACGAAGTTCTTTTCAAAAAATATACTCTTACATTTTACAGCCGGCTCAAAAAGGATCGGTTATAATCAAGCAGGCTGCGATCGAATACAATGGGCAGATTTACAAAACTAATCCCATAAAAGTTACGGTAACCAATGCAGTTGCACAAGAAAGAGATCCTAACGACAGACCTCAAGGTTCTGGAAACGAATTATTGCAATTAGTTGCGGAGACTTCTAAAACAAATCCGTACTTAAACGAACCAATAACTGTAGTTTATAAACTATACTTTAACGGAATTGGTGTTACTGGTTTTAAAGAAGTTGCAAAACCTAAATACAATGATTTCTGGAATCAGAATATAGAAGTTAAACAATTGGCTATTGAAGAAGGTAATTTTCAAGGACAAAGATGCTATTTTGTTGTTTTAAAGAAAACCATTTTATATCCTCAAAAATCTGGAAAATTAACGATCGAACCTTTTTCGCTAGATATTGGTGTTCAATTACCAACAAATCGTCGTGACATGTTTGGTCAAATGATTATAACCGAAGATAATAAAATTGTCTCTGCGGGAGCAAGAACTATAAATGTAAAACCACTTCCTGAAACTGGTAAACCTGAAAGTTTTACTGGTGCAGTAGGTAAATTTAATTTTACAGTTACTCCAACAAAAACAACTTTGAAAAGTGGCGAAAGTCTTGATTTAATGGTAAGCGCGACCGGAAATGGAAACATGAAATTGTTTACTTTGCCTAAACCAGTTGTACCAAATGCATTAGAAATGTACGATCCGGTTCATGATGAAAAAGTTACAACATCATTATCTGGCATGTCTGGAAAAATATCAGACAAATACACCATAGTTCCTCAATACAAAGGGAAATATGCTATTAAACCAATGTCATTCTCTTATTTTGATCTTAGTTCTGGTTCTTATAGAACGATAACTACAAAAGAAATTATGATTGACGTTTTAGACGGTCCAACATTAGCAGAAGCAAATCCATCTACAGCTTCTAAAAATGTTATTGCAGAAAAAGAGCAGTTTAAATACAACAAAACAAAAACCATATTAGTACCAATTGCTAAAAATGATTTTTACGGTTCAAACTTGTATTATACTTTGTTATTCCTTCCTTTTGCCATTATACCAATTATTATTCTTGCTAAGAAAAGAAAAGAAGCAATAGACGGCGACATAACAGGAAACAGAATTAGAATGAACAATAAGCTTGCTAAAAAATACTTATCGCAAGCCAAGAAACAGCTTAACAACAAAGAAGCTTTCTATATCGCATTAGAAAAAGCAATGCATAATTTCTTAAAGGCGAAACTGCATATTGAAACCTCAGAAATGAGCAAGGCCAATATTCAAGAATTGCTGTTGTCTAGAAATGCAAATCCAGAAGCGGTTCAAGATTTCATTAACTTGACCGAGAACTGTGAATTTGCTCGTTATGCGCCAGCATCAAGCGCTTCTATCCAGCAAGATTATGATAAAGCAGTTTTAATTATTTCGGCACTAGAAAAGCAGATTGTTTAAATATAACATCAAACTCGAAAGGTTTTAAAACCAATTCAGGTTCAAAGAAAACAAAAATGAAAAATATAGTATATCTATTTTTATTAATCACGCAGGTCTTTTTTGCTCAAAGCGCCTTTGATAAAGGAAACGCTTTGTATCAAAAAGGACAATATCAGCAAGCAGCTGACGTTTTCGAAAGCATCGTTAAAGAAGACAAACAAGAATCTGCAGAGGTTTATTATAACCTTGCAAATTGTTATTACAAACTAAATAAAGTAGCGCCTTCTATATACAACTACGAAAAAGCATTAGTATTAAATCCTCATCATCCAGAAGCTTTAAACAACTTAAAGTTTGCTAAAAAAAGAACAATTGATGAAATTAAAGAAGTGCCAAAAGTTGGTTTCGCAAAACTAATTCAAAACTTTACTGGAATTTTTGATTATGATACTTGGGCAAAAATTTCTGTTGTCATTTCATTTGTATTCCTACTATGCTTTATTGGATACTACTTTTCGCAGCTCACAATTAGCAAAAGAATTTATTTTATTGGAATGTTTATTTTTTTAGTTGCATTACTTCTAAGTGTTTCAGCAGGAATGTCTGAGAAGAATCACTTTGACAACGATCGTCCTGCAATTGTTTTTGCAGAATTAAGCGAAGTTCGAAGCGAGCCTCAAAAAGCAGGATCTCCAGTAATTTTACTGCATGAAGGAGCAAAAGTTTATGTAATAGAAACTGTTGGAAAATGGAAAAAAATCGAATTAACAGATGGTCAAGAAGGCTGGATTGATGCTTCGACTATCAAGGAAGTGAAGTAGAATCTTTTACCTTTAAAATAAAAAAATCCCAAATTCCAATTATCATTAAATTGGAATTTGGGATTTTCATTTCACATCAAATTGATTAACAAAAATATTATTCGATCATCTCTGAATCAAATACTATTAAAGCATGGAGAAGCACTGCAGTTCGTCTCTACGAGAATTTATAAACTTTATCAGGCGTAATACAGTAATCCAATCTCACATCAGATTCAAAAATATCATCAATCTGATCTGCTGCTTCAAAAAACGAAAGCCCTATTTTAATCGTATCAGCTTTACAAGCCGCAAGGAATTTATCATAAAACCCTTTTCCATAACCTATTCGGTTTCCAAAATTATCAAAAGCTAAAAGCGGCACAAAAACCACATCAATGGTTTGAGTTGGAACCTCAAGTCCATTTACAGGTTCAGGAATATTATATTCGTTTTTTTTAATTTTAGTATTATCCGTCAATAAAAAATGAGTCATTCCACGGGTTTCAAAATCGCTTTTAGAAACCACGATTTCCTTGTCTTTTCCCGAAAGCAAATGCAGAATAAATTCCGTATCAACTTCTTTATGTTCCACAATTGGAAGAAAAACATGATAATATGTTTTATCCCAAATAGGCAATTGGATCAAATTATTGGCAATAGCCAGACTTTTTTCTTCAATATCATCTGCCGAAAGTTCTTTTCGAAGATTTTTATAATGTATGCGTAGTTCCTTTTTATTCGTCGGCATTTTCAGGTAAAGTTTTAGACATATGATAAATAGCATCACCTTCGTATACAATTGGCGAATGATTGGCGTTTATAACAAATCCTTCGTGGGGAGCTTTTACCTTTTGTTCAAATTTACCAAACGGATCTGTAATTATAGCCAAAATTGTTCCCTTAGTCACAAACTTTCCAATCAGGTTATAATCATGAAGTAAACCTGAGCATTTGGCTCTAAGCCAAACTGAATTTTTAATATAAATGGATGGCTCTTCGGCTTTTTCAACAATATGTTTAGAATCAAGCATTTTTAGGTAATGCAAAAGACGCTTCACTCCCATTACACCTTCATTTGCAATAGCATCATTTATATCGAGCGATTTCCCGCCTTCAAAAAGCAGCATTTTAATATTGGCTTTTTCGCAGGTATTTCTAAAAGAACCGTTGATATTTTTAGAATATAAAGTAAAAGGCGCATTAAAAACATCTGCCAAAATTTTCAACTCAGGATTATTCTCTGTAACTCTAATTTGCGGCGCATTAAAACGACTGGCGCCGCCTGCATGAAAATCGACCGCATAATCAATAATAGGCAAAATTTCGGCAACAATATGATAGGCAAATCGGCTTGCGAGAGATCCTTTTTTACTACCGGGGAAAACTCTGTTTAAATCCCTGCCGTCAGGAAACTCACGAGATTTATTTACAAAACCGTACATATTGATAATCGGAATACAAATAATGGTGCCTCTTGCTGGACGATTAATTTTTTTGCTGATAATCTGACGGACAACTTCAACTCCGTTTATTTCATCGCCATGAATTCCTGCCGAAAATAAAACAACAGGTCCTTCAAGTTTTGAACGGCGAACAATAACTGGAATATTAAGTTTTGTGGTAGTATGTAATCGAGCAATCTCAACATTTATGGTTCTGCTTTCTCCCGGTAGAATTGCTTCACCAAAAATCACCAAAGGCTTACTATTTTTCATATTTAATAATAAAAGCTAAATATAGAAATTATATTTTAAATTTATATCTTTGATTTTTAACACTTAAATTCTTAAACATACAATCTATTCAAAACCTAAAAAAAAGAAATGAAAAAAGTATTAATTTTATTTAGTGCATTAGCCATATTGGTTTCCTGCCAAAGTAAAGAAGAGAAAATGAAAGAAGCAGAAGCGGATGGAAATGAAGCTGTTGCTGTTAAATCAAAACTAATAGAAGGTGCAGGAAAAGCACTTCAAGAAGAAGGAAAAGAAGCTGCCAAAAGTGCATCAAAAGGAATTGGAGATGTAATAAAAGGCATAAATTCAGGAATGAGCGAAAGCATCAACACATCAAAAGTAATTTCTGATCCTGCTTTTAAAACCAATTTCGAAGAATGCAAAGCGGAGAAAATTTACGCATCTGACAGTGATAAGCAAAAGAAAGTAACGATTTATCTGATTGCTAAAAAAGACTTTAAAGGCGATATTTTACTAAAAGCTTTTGATGCTGATAAAAAAGAAATCGGAAGAAGTAAATTAGAAGTTTCTATAAAAAAAGATGATGCAAAATATGTAGATTTTTCATTTGATGAAAGAACACATTTACTGCAAACAGAATACTTTACAATTAAGTAATAGTAACACCATAAAAAAGGCGTCCGTTTCTTAAAGAAAACGGGCGTTTTTTCTTTAAGAAAACTAAAAGAATTATTTAATTTGAGCGCAAAAGTTTAAATTTGTTCTATGCAGACTCCTCTCGAACTTCAAATTCTAACTTTACCAGATAATCCGGGCGTTTATCAATATTATGATAAGGACGGAAAGATTTTATATGTTGGCAAAGCCAAAAACTTAAAAAAAAGAGTTTCATCTTATTTCAATAAAGTTCACGATACAGCCAAAACAAATGTTTTAGTTAAAAAAATCGTTACCATAAAACACATTGTGGTTCCTACTGAAACCGATGCTCTTTTATTAGAAAATAATCTAATAAAGACATTGCAGCCAAGATATAATGTCTTACTTCGTGATGATAAAAGTTATCCTTGGATTTGTATAAAAAGAGAACCTTTTTCGAGAATATTTTCGACTAGAAGAATGGTCAAAGATGGTTCTGAATATTTTGGACCTTATACAAGTTTCAAAACAGTACACACGATTCTTGATCTAATTAAAGAATTGTATCCGCTTCGAACCTGCAATTACGACTTAAGTAAATCTAATATTGATTCCGGCAAATTTAAAGTCTGCCTTGAATATCATATTGGCAATTGCAAAGGTCCTTGCGAAGGTTTAGAATCATTAGAAGAATATCAAAAACAAGTCGACGCAATCCGCGAAATCCTAAAAGGAAATTTTAAGGAAAGCATCAAAGGTTTTAAACGCTTGATGATTGAATATGCGCAGGAACTGCGTTTTGAAGAAGCTCAGAAAATAAAAGAGAAAATAGAAATCCTTGAAAATTATCAATCAAAATCAACAATCATAAATCCAAAGATTACCAATATCGATGTATTTTCGATTGTGTCTGATGAAAGCGCCGCTTTTGTGAACTTTCTACAAATTTCTCACGGATCGATTATTCGTTCGCATACGTTAGAAATGAAAAAGAAACTGGACGAAAGCGACGAGGAACTTTTAGAACTTGCTATTATTGAACTTCGGGAACGTTTTCAGCTTCTATCGAAAGAAATAATTGTTCCGTTTAAAATAGATTTAGGAGAAAACATCAAAACAACAGTTCCGCAGCTTGGCGATAAAAAACAGATTTTAGATTTATCAATTCGAAATGCAAAATTCTACCGAATTGAACAATTAAAGCAATTGCAAATTGTAGATCCTGACCGACATACAAATCGAATTATGGCGCAAATGCAAAAAGATTTACGTCTTCCGTCAGAACCTCGACATATCGAATGTTTTGATAACTCGAATATTCAGGGAACAAATCCTGTTGCTGCCTGCGTAGTATTTAAAGACGGAAAACCAAGCAAAAAAGATTATCGCCATTTTAATGTAAAAACAGTCGAAGGTCCAGATGATTTTGCCTCAATGACCGAAATTGTATATCGTCGTTACAAAAGAGTATTAGAGGAGAATGAACCGCTGCCGCAATTAATTATTATTGACGGTGGAAAAGGTCAGTTATCAGCCGCACTAAAAAGCATTGACGAATTAGGTTTACGCGGAAAAGTTGCCATTATCGGGATTGCAAAACGTTTAGAAGAACTATTTTATCCCGGAGATTCAATTCCGTTATACCTTGATAAAAAATCGGAAACACTCAAAGTGATTCAGCAATTACGAAACGAAGCGCATCGATTTGGAATTACTTTTCACAGAGACAAACGCAGCAAAGCGGCGCTCAATTCTTCAGTCGAAAGTATTCCTGGTATTGGCGAAAAAACCATGCTTACGTTAATACAACATTTTAAAAGTGTTAAAAGATTGAAATTAGCATCAGAAAAAGAAATATCTGCAGTTGTAGGGGTTTCTAAAGCCAAAAAAATTGTCGACTTTTACAAAACGAACTAGTAAATTCTTATGCGCCCAAACCAGCTGTCAATTTTAAATACTCGGTTAAAAAGATTTTTTTCCGATTCCAACAAGGGAGCTTCTTGGGCCGCTCTTTTTTGGCAGGAAAAAAAATTCTTTTCTTTCTCGCCGTTTTCTATTTCCTTCTGGAGTACGACAGCATTAATTTTTACATTTTTATTATTAACTCCACAAAAATCTTTTTCACAAGAAAATAAAAGAGACAGTATTAAAAAACCAAAAATTGGATTGGTATTAAGCGGCGGCGGTGCCAAAGGTTTTGCACATATTGGAGTTTTAAAAGTTCTTGAAGAAGCTGGAATTAAAATTGATTATATTGGCGGAACGAGTATGGGATCTGTAATTGGCGGACTTTATGCTTCTGGTTACAATGCTTCGCAAATTGATTCTATTTTCAAGAAAACGAATTTCGATGAATTAATAAACGATTATATTCCACGTTCTTCAAAAAATTTCTACGGAAAGAAAAACGACGAATTGTATGCTATTGTTTTACCGTTCAGTAATTTTAAAATTGGTATTCCTGAAGCACTTTCAAAAGGAATGTACAATTACAATTTACTGAGCAGTCTAACACGTAATGTTCGTCATGTTCGTGATTTCAACAAACTTCCAACTCCGTTTTTATGTATTGGAACTAATATTGAAACCGGCGAAGAAGTATTGCTTAACAAAGGAAATCTAGTTCAAGCAATGATGGCGAGTGCCGCATTCCCTTCGTTATTTACACCTGTCGAAATCGACGGAAATTTATTAGTAGACGGAGGTGTTGTAAACAATTATCCCATAAAAGAAGTTCGTAATCTTGGTGCCGACATTATTATTGGTGTTGATGTTCAGGATGATTTGTTGAATAGAAAAAACCTAAAGAACGCCACTCGAATCTTGGTTCAGATTACCAATCTGCAATCAATTGAAAAAATGAAAAGTAAAGTAAAAGATACTGACATTTATATCAAACCTGATATTCGTGATTATGGTGTAATTTCATTTGACAAGGGAGAAGAAATTATCCGAAAAGGAGAAGAAGCTTCTTTTGCGGTTTACGAAAAAATTAAATCGCTGGTAAACGAAGATAATTTTTATAAAAAGCCAAAACTAAAACTTGCTTCAGATACACTTCAAATTGCAAAGATAAATAGTGAGAATCTCGAAAATTATACAAAAGAATATATTCGCGGAAAACTTCGCTTCAAACCAGGAAGCACAATCACCTATGCTGATCTTAAAACTGGAATCAACAATTTAAATGCTACTCAAAACTTTAGTACTATATCCTACTGTTTAGAGCCAGACGGAGAAAACGACGATTTAGATCTTGTATTAAAAGAGAACCCAACACAGACTTATTTAAAACTTGGTCTTCATTATGATGGTTTGTACAAAAGCGGTATACTATTAAATCTTACTCATAAAAAAACATTCTTAAAAAATGACATTACTTCACTGGATGTTATTTTAGGAGATAATTTTAGATACGATTTCAACTATTATGTCGAAAACGGATTTAATATAAGTTTTGGATTTCGCTCTAGATTAAATCAGTTTAACCGAAATGTAACGACCAACATAAGTACTTTAACGGCACAAAATCCAAATGTAAACCTTATCAATGTTGATTTTATGGATATAAGCAATCAAGCTTATTTTCAAACCATCTTTGTACAGAAATTTTTAATGGGCGGCGGACTAGATTATAAATATCTTAGAATAAGCTCTCCAACTCTGGCAAATATTGATAATATTATTGACAAAAGCAGTTATTTAAGCGCATTTGCCTACTTAAAATACGATTCGTTTGATGACAAGTATTACCCAAACTCAGGATTGTATTTCTCAACAGATCTTCAAACCTACTTAGCATCTTCAGACTATACCAATACTTTTAAACCATTTTCGATGGCAAAAGCTCAGGTTTCGTATGTAAATACAATCTTCAAAAAGCTTACTTTTAAAATAGATGCCGATGCTGGTTTAACGTTTGGAAATGACAGCGTACCGTTTTTCGATTATATTTTAGGAGGATATGGTTATAACAAAATAAATAATTTCAATTATTTTTACGGCTATGATTTTCTTAGTATTGCAGGAAACAGCTTTATAAAAACTGGAATCACACTTGATTACGAGATTTTCAAGAAGAATCACGTAAATCTTTCGGCCAATTATGCCAATTTGGGCGATGATATATTTAGTACAGTCGACTGGATTTCAATGCCAAAATATTCCGGTTATGCAGTAGGTTACGGACTAGAAACCATTATTGGTCCAATTGAAATTAAACAATCATGGTCGCCAGAAATGTCAAAAAGTTTCACTTGGTTTAGTATAGGTTTTTTATTTTAATTTCGATTTTTTCGAAATATTTTATGTTATAAATAATATAATATGTAATTTTGATCAATAAAAATTACGACATTTGTTATAATGAAAACTAAATGGACAGGTTTATTAGAGTATCTTCAATTCCTTATCAAGAGAAATCCTGAATGAAGCTATCGAATTGAGATAATTAGTCAAAACTAAAGTTGACTTGATTATCTGTTCACACAATTCAAAATTTTCGAATTATCTAATTAATTTTAAAATTATCTAATTGAAAAGCCATGCCATTATATCATAAACTTGGAGATTTTCCTCAAAAGAGACACACCCAATTCGAAAAACCAAACGGAGGTTTTTACTATGAACAATTATTTGGAACCGAAGGTTTTCACGGACATTCGTCACTATCTTATCATGTTCACAGACCAACGCAGGTAAAAGAAATTTTAAATTCCTATTCGGTTGAACCAAAAATCGCAATCGGAAAAAACATAAAATCACTTCTTTTTAAAGGTTTTGAATTAAAACCTGAAAACGACTTTTTAGACAGCCGAAAAGCAATGTTGGTCAACAAAGACTGCATCATTGGTCTTGCTGCGCCAAAAGAATCGCTTCGTAATTATTTCTATAAAAATGCCGATGCCGATGAAATGCTTTTCATCCATAAAGGAAAAGGAAAATTAAGAACCATGTTAGGAAATATTCCGTTTGAATATGGTGACTATTTAATTATTCCACGTGGTATCATTTATCAAATTGATTTTGAAACAGAAGACAACCGACTATTTTATGTAGAATCTTATTCTCCATTTTATACTCCAAAACGATATAAAAACCAATCAGGTCAGCATTTAGAGCATTCTCCATTTTGTGAGCGTGATTTTATTTTGCCAAACGAATTGGAAACCTACGACGAAAAAGGAGATTTTTTAATTAAGATTAAAAAAGAAGGCATGATTCACGAAGTGGTTTATGCTACACATCCATTTGATGTTGTGGGCTGGGACGGATACAACTTCCCTTACGGATTTTCAATTCACAATTTCGAACCTATAACTGGGCGTGTTCACCAACCGCCGCCGGTACATCAAACTTTTGAAACAGCAACTTTTGTTGTTTGTTCATTCTGCCCAAGACTTTACGATTATCACCCAAAAGCCATTCCAGCACCATATAATCACAGCAATATAGATTCAGACGAAGTACTCTATTATGTTGATGGTGACTTTATGAGCCGCAACAATATCGAACAAGGTCACATCACTTTACATCCAAAAGGAATTCCGCACGGCCCAGCACCAGGTGCTATGGAACGCAGTATTGGTCATAAAGAAACTCAGGAATTAGCCGTTATGGTTGACACCTTCAGACCATTAATGGTAACTGAAGAAGCTATGGGTCTTGATGATGGTCAATACTACAAATCCTGGACGGAGTAATTTTTTAATGTGACAATATGTCAATTAGATAATTAGAAAATGGTTTTAAAACCGCACAAATGAGAAAATTCAAATAATTATTTTGTAAATTTAAACTTACAATTAAAATTGTCTAATTATCACATTTTCTAATTAACTAATTCAAAAAATGACTTTTAACGAAAAATATAAAGACAACACTCTTTTAATAAAAACCTTCAATTTTGCATAAAACATTATTGACTATACAACCGAACTTCAAGATCAAAAGAAATTCGTAATTGCAAATCAGTTATTAAAAAGTGGAACATCAATTGGAGCAAACTCAAAAGAATCACAAAACGCAGAAAGTAAAGCAGATTTTATTCATAAATTAAAAATTGCGATTAAAGAAGCTGATGAAACAGAATATTGGTTGTTTTTATGCGATGCTCATAGAGAATATCCAAATTGCAAACGTCTATTAAATGATCTTTCAGAAATTTTAAAAATTTTAAACAAAATAATATCAACATCGAAGAGGAATTAGAAAATTAGGAAATGTGTCAATTAGAAAATTAAAGCATTTCAAAAATTATCTCATTTTCTCATTATCAAATTATCTAATTATGAGCAAAGAAGTAAAATCAGTAGAATACGGATTAGAGAAAATATTTGAAGGAGCACAAGATTTCCTTCCATTATTAGGAACAGATTACGTAGAGTTTTATGTAGGGAATGCAAAACAATCTGCACATTATTATAAAACTGCCTTCGGATATCAGTCATTGGCTTATGCCGGATTAGAAACTGGAGTAAAAGACAAAGCATCTTACGTTTTAAAACAAGATAAAATCAGAATCGTTTTAACTACGCCATTAACGGCAGATTCTCCAATAAACGAACATCTTAAAAAACATGGTGACGGTGTAAAAGTTGCGGCACTTTGGGTTGAAGATGCTACAAAATCTTACGAAGAAACGATGAAACGCGGTGCACGTTCTTTTATGGAACCAACTGTCGAAGAAGATGAATTTGGTCAAGTGGTTCGTTCTGGAATTTATACGTACGGAGAAACTGTTCACATTTTTGTAGAAAGAAAAAACTACAACGGTGTTTTCTTGCCAGGTTATAAAGAATGGAAATCAGATTACAACCCAGAACCAACGGGATTAAAATATATTGATCACATGGTTGGAAATGTGGGATGGAATGAAATGAATACTTGGGTAAAATTCTACGAAGATGTTATGGGATTCGTAAACTTCTTATCTTTTGACGACAAACAAATTACTACAGAATATTCTGCATTGATGAGTAAGGTAATGTCAAACGGAAACGGAAGAATCAAATTTCCAATAAACGAACCTGCTGAAGGAAAGAAAAAATCTCAAATTGAAGAATATTTAGATTTTTATGGCGGACCTGGAATTCAGCATATCGCTATTGCTACAGATGACATTATCAAAACGGTATCACAATTAAGAGCACGCGGTGTTGAATTTTTATCAGCTCCTCCGCATACTTATTACCAAGCAATTCCTGAAAGATTAGGTGTTCATATGGATATGATGAAAGAGGATATTAACGAAATTGAAAAGTTAGCGATCATGGTCGATGCCGATGAAGATGGTTACCTTTTACAAATATTTACGAAGCCTGTTCAAGACAGACCGACACTTTTCTTCGAAATTATTCAAAGAATGGGTGCAAAAGGGTTTGGCGCAGGTAACTTTAAGGCTCTTTTTGAGTCAATTGAGAGAGAGCAGGAATTGAGAGGAACTTTGTAAAATTGCATTATTTTTACATTATGCAAAAAAATTCTCTGTAAAATGATGATTTTTATGCAAATGTTATGTTAAACTTACTATTTGCTATTTTTTTTATGCACTTTGTATCTATCTTTGCACTCGCAAATCAAGAAGGGGTGGTTTCCTTCTAATTTGATATAAATTTCATAATTTATAGTTTTTTGGTTAGTTAATAGCATAAAAACTCAGTCATTCCTTGACTGAGTTTTTTTGTTTTGGTACATTTGGAATAGAATTTGCATTTATTTACCTTTATTATGAAATGTAAAAATTGTACTATGAAAAAATTCGTCCTCATTATATTGATTCTAACGACATTTAGTTTTGACACTCAAAAAGAAGACGCTTTTGATACTGGAGAATACTTCAAATTCAGAATTCATTACGGAATTGTAAATGCTGGATACGCGACTCTTGAGATTAAAGATGCTACAATAAATAATAAAAAAGTTCATCACGCAATAGGAAAAGGCTACACAACTGGAATGTCGAAATTCTTTTTTAAAGTCGAAGATTTGTACGAAAGCTATTTTGACAAAGAAACCGGGAGCCCATATCGTTATGTTCGCAAAATTGACGAAGGCGGTTATACTAAAAACCAAGAAGGTTTTTTTAATCAGTCTGAGAACAAAGTTTTAGTGAAAGATTACAAACGAAAAACCGAAAAAACGATTGTAATCACTGACAATGTGCAAGATATTGTTTCGTCTTTTTATTATTTAAGAAACCATCCAAATATTGACAAGCTAAAATCAGGCGAAGCCATTACAATTGATATGTTTTTTGACGATGAAATCACAAAATTTAAGTTAAAATATGTAGGCCGTCAAGATATTACGACTAAATTTGGAACCGTTTCAACAATGGTCTTCAAACCTCTTGTACAAACCGGAAGAGTCTTTAAAGAAAAAGAAAGCTTAACACTCTGGATAACAGACGACGACAACAAAGTACCTATCAGAATCAAAGCAGATCTTGCCGTTGGATCTCTAAAAGCAGATCTTGATGAATATAAAGGATTGAAAAATCCGCTTAAAGTTAAAAAGAAATGAACCTAACTGATCATTCAGAATCAATTTTAAAAGAAATTGACCTTAAATTTCAAGCAATAAATCAAAAAACTGATGTTCAGTTAGAAGGTTTGCTTTGGTCAAAACCAATAACATATTGGGACTATATACAAACTGACGCTCTTTTAAATTTACAAATACAACGCACCACACTTCCTGATGAAATGGTTTTTATTATGTACCATCAGGTAAACGAATTAATCTTTAAAATGATTTTGTGGGAAATCGATCAAATTGCCGAAACACAAAACATTCAGGCTGATTTTTTCAACGAAAGACTTTCAAGAATCACACGTTATTTTGACATGCTTACAAATTCGTTCAGTATTATGGAGAACGGCATGGAAGTAGATCAATACATGAAATTTAGAAATACACTTACTCCTGCAAGCGGTTTTCAAAGTGCACAATATAGAATGATCGAATTTGCATCTACAGATGTTATTAATTTAACTGACCGCAGATACAAAGCAAACTTTGATGAAAACACAGATCTTGAAACAAGTTTTGAGCATTTGTATTGGCAAGCCGCAGGAAAAGATTACCAAACTGGCGAAAAATCTTATTTGCTAAACGAGTTTGAAAAAAAATATAAAGATCAGTTTTTAAGACAAATGACTTCGTTTAAAACGAAAAACATTTGGCAGAAATTCTCTCAACTGCCTGTTGAAGATCAGCAAAATAGTGATTTAATCGCAGCAATGCGTCACTACGATAAAACGGTAAATATTACTTGGGTAATGCAGCATTTAAATACTGCAAGAAAATACATCTTAGAGAGTGGAAAAGGAACGGGAGAAGCAACAGGCGGAAGCGACTGGCAAAAATATATGCACCCAAAATACCAACGACGCATCTTTTTTCCTAAATTGTGGACCGAAGATGAATTGTCTAACTGGGGGAACGAATAAACTACTTTAGTTTCCCAAAAAATTTAAAAGTTTGAAAAAAGCATTCGTAATTATAATAGTATTATTTTCAATATTTTCATGCAATAAAACCGCCGAAAAGGTTGAAACAAAAACTATTAAACCAAAAACCAAAAAAGTAGAATTTGGTTTTAATTATGCTGACTTCAATGTAGTTAACGATACTATCGAAAAAGGAGATTCTTTTGGCTCAATAATTCAAGGCCAAAATATTGGCGACAAACAAGTTCATAATATTGTAGAACAAGTAAAAGATTCTTTTAACGTAAGATCGATTCGCTACAATAAACCGTTTACTTTACTTAGAGCTAAAAATAAAACTAACAAATTACAAGTATTTATCTATCAGCCAGACGCATTGTCTTATTATGTAGTTGACTTAAGAGACAGCATCGCAAAAGCATATAAAAAAGTAAAACCTGTTACTTTAAAACGTAAAATTATTGGAGGCGTTTTAAAAAGCTCTTTATCTGAAACTCTTGGAAATGAGAGTGTCGAAACAGCACTTGCCAGCAGAATTACAAAAGTATTCTCTTGGTCTATTGACTTCTTTAAACTAAAAAAAGGAGATCGCTATGGATTAATTTTTACAGAACGATTTATCAATGGTAAAACTTATGATGGTGTTGAAGAACTAGAAGCTGCTTTTTTTGAATATAAAGGTAAAATCATTTATGCATTTCCATTTGAAAGAGATACGACATCAGGAAAAGTTGAATATTATGATGACGAAGGAAAAACGTTAAAAAACTTTTTCTTAAAAACACCAATCAAATTCAGCCGAATCACTTCTCGCTTTACTGCGAATAGATTCCATCCTGTACAACATACTTGGAAAGCACACAAAGGAACAGATTATGCCGCGCCAACAGGAACTCCAATTTCAACAACTGCATCTGGAGTTGTAGAAGCAACAGGATATACAGCAGGAAACGGAAATTTTGTAAAAGTAAAACACAACGGAACTTATTCTACTCAATACTTACACATGTCGCGAATTTTAGTTCGACGCGGACAGCGTGTTACACAAGGACAAACTATTGGATTAGTAGGAAGTACAGGACTTGCGACTGGACCTCACGTTTGTTACCGATTCTGGAAAAATGGCGTTCAGGTAGATGCACTTCGACTTAATTTACCAACTGGAGAATCTTTGACCGGAAGTGACAGAACTCGTTTCATGAAACAAATCGAACCTTTGAAAAGAGAATTGGACAGTATTGGTAATTTGTAAATTTATCAAATAGAAACATGAAAAACGCTCGGATTAAAGCAATTTACAATGAAACTTTTTCAGGTTTAAAACTATTTTACAGAGATACTAATCTATCCGAAAACTTAATTTCGAATTACAAAATCGGACAGATTATTCAAGAAAAAGGTTTTACAGATATGACTTCAATTGGCGGTGGTCTTTCAGGAAATTTTAGATATTTAATTGCCAGCGCTGATCCTAAAGATTTATCAAAATTCAATCCTGATTCAGCAAAAATTGGACATTTTCTATTAGATTCGATTGCTTATTTTAAAGTTTTGGACATTCAGAAAATCGGCGATAAAACACAGGTTTTTCTTTTAAACATTCCTGATACTTCGATCTCACTTTTTAAAAACTCTTCATCAAATCTTGAAGAAGAAATTATCGAAAAGGCAAGAAAAAAATTCAGCACCAAAATTAATTCACCTTTAATCCCAGAGTTACAAGCCGAAAACTGGAAAGAAAGAACAAAATCTCCAATTGGAATGAGTGATAATGGCGAACTATTTTTTGATGATTCTAAGATTAAAATAGAACCTATAAAAAGAATAGAAATTAATACAGTCGAAAAAACGATAACGGTTAACAAAAAACCATGGTGGAAGATTTGGTAAAACTTTAATTTAAAAACATCATTTTATCCAATCACAAAATCAATTAATGAAAAGAATCCTATTTGCATTCTCATCGACAATAATACTCGGATGTTCTAATCCAAAGATTTTCATTTTAAAGAATACAAATGAAAACAAATATTACGCATCAGAATTAATCGTTAATGCTTTTGAAAAAGATCAAATTGATGAATCTCCTTTAATCGTAATAAACGGAATTCCATTTAAATACGACAAACAGCAAGACACAATTTTATTACCCTTGAAAAAATCGGAGATCATAAATCTGGATTTTTTAAACAAGAACAGCAGTCGTATAATGTATAACGAAAAAGAAAATGATGGCGCTGTCATAATAACAGCAAAAATTAGAAATTGAAAGCAATAATCTCATAAAACGTTTTCGTAACTAATTGTTATATAATCCCGAACCACTGCCCTTTTAAAAGTTATTTCAGTATTTTTGTGTTTCTAAAAAAAACTAAACTTCAATAAAAATACAAATGGCTTTAAACACAACAAACCCAACTGGGACTGAAGCGTGGAAAAATCTGCAAAACCACTATAACGCAATTCACGAAACTACCATACAAGAACTTTTTCAGCAAGATAATGCTCGTGCTGCAAAATTCAACT
Source organism: Flavobacterium plurextorum (assembly GCF_002217395.1). Lineage (GTDB taxonomy): Bacteria > Bacteroidota > Bacteroidia > Flavobacteriales > Flavobacteriaceae > Flavobacterium > Flavobacterium plurextorum. Next base: position 138,170 of record NZ_MUHD01000011.1, read on the forward strand.
TACAATGGAATGATTTTTTAGTTGACTATTCTAAAAACAATATCAGCCAAGAAACCATTTCGCTATTATTAGAATTAGCAAATTCTATTGGATTAAAAGACGCAATCTCTCAATATTTTGGCGGAGCAATCATCAATCAAACTGAAAATAGAGCTGTTTTACATACTGCTTTGCGTGCTCCAGAAACGGCAGTCATAAAAGTTGATGGAGAAAATGTAATTCCAGAAGTTTATGAGGTAAAAAACAAAATCAAAAACTTTACAGAAGAAGTAATTTCTGGACAAAGAAAAGGTTTTACTGGAAAAGCTTTTACTGACATTGTAAATATTGGAATTGGAGGCTCAGATCTTGGGCCTGTTATGGCTGTTGAAGCTTTACAATTTTACAAAAATCACCTAAAAACGCATTTCGTTTCAAATGTTGACGGAGATCACGTAAACGAGATAATCAAAAAATTAAACCCAGAAACTACGCTTTTCTTAATCGTTTCTAAAACTTTTACAACGCAAGAAACTTTATCAAATTCTGAAACTATTAAAGAGTGGTTTTTAAAATCAGGTTCACAAGAAGATATTGCAAAACACTTCGTAGCAGTTTCAACAAATATTCAAAAGGTAACAGAATTTGGAATTAATCCTGACAATATTTTTCCAATGTGGGATTGGGTTGGAGGAAGATTTTCTTTATGGAGTGCAGTAGGTTTGAGTATTGCCTTAGCAATTGGTTTTGATAACTACAACCAATTATTAGTTGGCGCAAATGAAATGGACGATCATTTCAAATCAACAGAATTTGACGAGAACATTCCAGTAATTTTAGGTTTATTGAGTGTTTGGTACAACAACTTCTTTGGCGCCGAAAGCGAAGCTTTGATTCCATATACACAATATTTATCAAAACTAGCTCCATACTTGCAGCAAGCAACTATGGAAAGCAACGGAAAAAGTGTTGGTCGTGACGGAAAACCTGTTAACTACCAAACTGGAACAATTATTTGGGGAGAACCAGGAACAAATTCGCAACATGCCTTCTTTCAATTAATTCACCAAGGAACAAAATTAATCCCGACGGATTTTATTGGATTCGTAAAACCACTTTACGGAAACGAGGATCATCATGATAAATTAATGTCGAACTTTTTTGCGCAAACGGAAGCATTATTAAACGGAAAAACTCCTGCACAAGTTCAAGCTGAATTTGATAAACAAGGACTTTCTGCTGAAAAAGCTGCTTACTTATTGCCTTTTAAAGTTTTTACAGGCAACAAACCAACCAATACAATCTTAATTCAAAAATTAACTCCTAAAAGCTTAGGTTCATTAATTGCCTTATACGAACATAAGATTTTCGTTCAGGGTGTAATCTGGAATATTTTCAGTTTTGACCAATGGGGAGTTGAATTAGGAAAACAACTAGCGAACTCTATTTTAGATGAAATTAATTCTAAAACAGTCAAAAATCACGACAGTTCAACTACATTTTTACTGAATCACTTTTTAAAGAACAAGTAAGAACTTAAAAATATCGAGTTTTGTAACCTCCTGAAACGCCTTAAATTAACAAAATTTAAGGCGTTTTTTCGCATAAAGAAGCCGCAAAACGGCAGTTAGTCGCAAAAATTTGCAAGTTTAGAACTACAGCACACAACACATTCTTACGATTTTAACAAAAAACCGGCAAGTAAAATCAAAAAAACGTCGTTTTATGTAAACAAAAAAGAAAAAATCATTTTAATGCGCAACAAATTTTATAAAACTTACTTTTCTTAACATTTTGATAACACTATCTGATTTAATTGTTATAATTTTGCCAAAAACAAATAACAAAAACAACAAATGAAGAAAATGAAAAATTGGTTACTTACAGGACTATTTTTTATGGTAGTTTCAACTGTATTTTCTCAGGGAAAAATTACTGGTACTATTACTGATGGTATAGTTTCATTACCAGGAGCTAATGTAGTTATCAAAGGTTCTACTACATCAACATCAACAGATTTTGATGGAAAATTTACTATTGATTCACCTACTACTGCTGGAGAATTATACATCACTTACCTAGGTTACAACAACTTAACGGTAAAATTCACAGTTTCTAAAGGAGCTACAACTAATTTAGGAAAAATTGTTTTAGAATCTGATTCTAATCAATTAGAGGAAATTGTAGTAATGGGTAAAGGAATTATCGATTTAGCTAAGGACAGAAAAACTCCTATTGCAGTTTCTACTATTAAATCAGCAGAAATTCAAGCTAAAGTTGGTACTTCAGACATTACACAAACAATGGTAAATACACCATCTGTTTACGTTGCTGGTCAAGCTGGAGGTTACGGAGATTCAAGAATCAGCGTTCGTGGATTCGCTCAAGATAACACTGCTTTCTTATTAAACGGTCAACCAATCAATGGTATGGAAGATGGTAAAGTATACTGGTCTAACTGGTCTGGTTTATCTGATATTGCAAATGCAGTACAAATCCAAAGAGGTTTAGGATCTTCAAAATTAGCAATCTCTTCTGTAGGAGGAACTGTTAACTTTATTACAAAAGCTACTGACAAAAACGAAGGTGGTTTTGTTTCTTTAGGAGTTGCAAATGATAATTACTTCAAAACTACTGCTGCTTACAACACAGGTATGAGCAAAAGCGGATGGGGAACAAGTGTAATGTTATCTCACTGGCAAGGTGATGGATACAATGATGGAACAAGAGGTGAAGGTCAAACTTACTTTATTTCTGTTGGATACAAAGCAAATGACAAACACAGTTTCAACTTCTTGTTAACTGGTGCTCCACAATGGCACGATCAAAACTTTACAAAAGCGATCAGCACTTACCTTCAATACGGAAGAAAATACAACAACAACTGGGGATTATTAAATGGTGAGTATGTTTCTGAAAGAACAAACTACTACCACAAACCAGTAATGAACCTTAACTGGGATTATGATATTAGCGATAAAACTCAATTATCTACTGTATTATATGCATCTTGGGGAAGAGGTGGAGGAACTGGAAGTTACGGTTCTAAATTACCTAACCTAGCAAATGGACAAATTAACTTTGACGGTATATATGCTAAAAATGCTGGTATCGGTCAAGGTATCGGAGATAGTAACGGAAGAAGTTTAAATGGAGCTTATTTAATTAGAGCTAGTGCAAACAACCACTCATGGTATGGTGCTGTATCTAACTTAAAACACCAAATTACTGATAACTTAGCTTTAAATGCAGGTTTAGACTTAAGAACTTACAAAGGAACTCACTTTAGAGAAGTTGCAAACTTCATGGGATTAACAAGCTGGAAAGAATCAAGAAACTTAAAAGGTGATAATGACCAAGGAAGTGGTACAATTGCTACAAATGTTGTTACTGAAACAGCTTCAGCAAAACCATGGCCTGCAACTTTCAATACAATTGCAGAAAACCAAAGAATTGATTACGATTACGGAGAAACTATTTCTTACGGTGGTGTATTTAGCCAATTAGAGTATTCAAATGACAATTTCTCAGCATTCTTCCAAGGATCTCTTTCAAACCAGTCTCATACAAGAACTGATAGATACGATTACTTACCACAATACAAAGATGCTGAAAAAGTAAACAATGTTGGGTACAACGTAAAAGGAGGAACTAGCTACAAAATTGCTGATCAACATACAGTTTATGCAAATGCTGGATATTATTCTCGTCAACCATACCACGATAACATCTATTTGAATTTTACAAATGCTGTTAACCCACTTTCTGAAAATGAGAAAATCTTAGGATTAGAGGCTGGATATACTTTTTCTTCAAAAGTAGTAACTGCAAGTGTTAATGCTTACAGAACTTCTTGGAAAGATAGAGTTACAACTACTTCAAATGCTGCTGCTGCTGCTGATATTATTAAATATCCATCTTTACAGTTAGGAGATTTAATTTACAAAACTAACGAAGGTGTTGAGCAAGTTCACACTGGTGTAGAGTTAGATTTCGTTGCAAAACCAACTCACAACCTTAACTTAACAGGATTCTTATCTATTGGAGACTGGCAATATAACGGTAATGTTGTTACTACATACAGAGACGAAGGTTTAAATACTTTAGACAAAACTGTTGAAGATGTTGATGGTGGAAAAGTTGGAGATGCTGCTCAAGTAACTTACGGTTTAGGATTTAGATATGAGTTTGTTAAAAACTTATCTATCGATGCTGACTGGAGATATTACGATAAATTATACGCTAACGTAGGAGCTGTAAAAAGCAACTTAGAATTACCTAGTTATGATTTAGTAGATTCTGGTATTTCTTATAAATTATTTATCGGAAAACAAAAAAGCAACTCAATTGCTTTCAGAGTTAACGTTAACAACGTTTTTGATGAAGTTTACTTCTCTGAATTAACTTCTGCTAAAACAGCTGGAGCAACAGATGTAACTTACAAAGGAATCAACGTTACAAATAATGGTTTCTTCGGAATAGGAAGAACTTGGAACTTTAGCTTACGCTACAATTTCTAATAAAGAACCAAACTAAATAAGAAAAAACGGCATTGACTTTTAAGTTTAATGCCGTTTTTTATTGCCCATTTTTGTTATATTTGTTTCAATAAAAATTTAATTTATGTACCATTTTTTACAAAAATTTCACTCAGGTTGGGCCTATTTAGCACTATTGCTTTTAGCAATTGCAGTAATAAATGCTATTATCGGCTTCTCTTCTAAAAAAGAGTTTACAGCAAAAGATCGCAAGATTTCTTTATTTGCTTTAATCGGAACTCATACACAATTATTGATTGGTTTAATCCTTTATTTTGTGTCTCCGTTAGGAAAAGCAGCTTTTGGACAAATGTCTAATGCAGAACTTAGACTAACTTCTTTAGAACACCCGCTGATCAATATTATCGCCATCGTTTTAATTACTATTGGATGGTCAAAACATAAAAAGCTAATCAACAGCGAAGCAAAATTTAAAACATTTGCTATATTTTACGGATTAGGATTATTACTTATTTTAAGTAGAATTCCATGGAACCTTTGGTTCTAAAAACACCAATTAAAGCCCTAGAAAAATAGGGCTTTTTTTATCTCGGCATATTATTTGTACAAACTCCCCCAAGTCTGAAAAAAAATAAATCATGAGTAAAAAAAATATCATACTTACCACATTTGCAATAACTTTTTTAAGTTGCTTTACCTACATTATAAGCCAAACAAAACCAGTAATTGAACAAAAATCAACTCAAGACACTGTAAAGAATAACAGACCGAGCATAATTGCTATGCCAACCGACTCTATTTTTACAGACAAAGGCTTGAAATTAAAACTATATAAAAAAACAGCTCACGCATCCTACTATGCAGATCGTTTTAATGGTAGAAAAACAGCTGACGGAAGCAGATTCAGCAACAGTAAATATACCGCTGCTCATAAAAAACTTCCTTTTGGAACAAGAGTTAAAGTAACTAATGAAGCCAACGGAAAATTTGTAATTGTAAAAATCACTGACCGCGGTCCATTCGTAAAAACTCGTGAAATTGACCTTTCAAAACGAGCTTTTATGGAAATCACCAAAAATAAAGGTGCCGGCGCGATGAAAGTTACAATCGAAACAATAATAGAATAAAAAAATCCCGCTGTGAGCGGGATTTTTTATTATACAAACTTCTTAATACTCATCATAACTCCCGTGTGGAGTCCTTCGTGATAATTATTAAAATCCAAAGCTCCTTCAATATCCTTTAAAGTGTAACCTATACTTGTACTATATTCCATATAGTTAACAAAAATACCATTCTCAAAATCACTTTCAACTTGTTTTAGAGTAGACAAAAGAAGCCTTTTAATCTCATCAACTTCATCTTGAGAAACATCACCCTCTGGCTTGGTTCCTTTTTTATATTTTGCCATAAACTCTTCAGAAATATTTGTTGGCAAACCTGACAACTTATAAATTAAAGCTTGTTGAACAGATAAGCAATGCCCCGCATTCCAAATTATATTATTACTAAATCCTTCTGGAATTTTGTTTAATTGCTCTAATGAATAATTATCTAAAATCTTCAAAATAACTTCTCTAATGGTTTTCTGTACATTAAAAACTGATTTCATAAATATATTTTTTTTATAAAATTAGTCATTTTTAAGTTTTAAATGATTTTTCTTTGCAGTCTAACAAACTTGTAAAAAAATGAACAAAATATATTATTTAGCATCTTGCGACACTTGTAGAAAAATTATTAAAAGTTTACCTGAAAATCATAATTTAGTTTTTCAAGACATCAGACAAAATCCAATTACAGAGGCTGAACTTGAAGAAATGTATCAACTTTCTGGAAGCTACGAGGCACTATTTAGTAAAAAAGCGCAATTGTACAAATCAATGGATTTAAAAAACAAATCGTTGACTGAAGCCGATTTTAAAAAGTACATTTTAGAACACTACACTTTCTTAAGTCGTCCGGTTTTTATTATTGACGGAAAAATTTACATCGGCAACAGCCAAAAAAATATTGCGGAGGTTATAAAAGTTTTGAGTTAGTTTTTTTTCCTCGATTATACAATTACACAGATTATTGAATTACAGCGCAACACTACAAACTTTTAGTTATCTTTGCGCCTTTATACTCAATTATATGATACAATCTATGACAGGGTTTGGCAAAGCTTCTTTGCAATTGCCTACAAAAAAAATTACCGTTGAAGTAAAGTCCTTAAATAGCAAAGGTTTAGATTTAAACGTAAGAATGCCGTCGCTTTATCGCGAAATGGAACTAGGTTTAAGAACTCAAATCGCAGCAAAACTGGAAAGAGGCAAAATTGATTTCGGAATTTACATCGAAAGCACCTCTGAACAAACTTCAACAAAAGTAAATGTACCTGTCGTAAAAAACTACATTGCCCAATTAAAAGAGGTTTATCCAGACGCAGATGAAACTGAGTTAATGAAAATGGCTGTTCGTATGCCTGATACATTAAAAACAGAACGCGAAGAAATCGACGAAAATGATTGGGAGCAAATTCAAGTTATTATTGAAGAAGCGCTTCAAAACATTTTAGGTTTTAGAAAAGACGAAGGAGAATCTCTAGAAAAGGAATTCAACTTAAGAATTGGTAATATTCGTCAATATATGAACGACGCTTTGGCATTAGATCCAGAACGTGTTCAAGCCATTAAAGATCGTTTACAGACTGCAATATCAGAATTACAAGTTAATGTTGACGAAAATCGTTTTGAGCAGGAATTAATCTACTACTTAGAAAAGTTAGATATAACGGAAGAAAAAGTGCGTTTAACGAACCATTTAGACTATTTCTTAGAGACTTTGAATGGAAATGAAGCAAACGGTAGAAAACTAGGCTTTATTACTCAAGAAATGGGTCGTGAAATCAACACTATGGGTTCAAAATCAAATCATGCTCAAATGCAGAAATTGGTTGTGATGATGAAAGATGAGTTGGAAAAAATTAAAGAACAGGTTTTGAATGTGCTTTAACAGCTTTAAGACCATATAATAAAAAAGATCAACAAAAGCTTAAGGTATACAGCCTAAAGCTTAAAGCATAAATAATGAACAAAGGAAAATTAATTGTTTTTTCAGCACCTTCAGGATCAGGAAAAACAACTATAGTAAAACATTTACTAGGGAAAGAAGATTTAAACTTAGAATTTTCGATCTCAGCAGCTTCTCGCGAACCACGCGGAGAAGAAGAACACGGAAAAGATTATTATTTTATTTCGTTAGAACAATTCAAAAAACATATTAAGGCCGAAGAATTCCTGGAATGGGAAGAGGTTTATCGCGATAATTTTTACGGCACATTAAAGTCGGAAATTGAGCGTATTTGGGCTTTAGGAAAAAATGTAATATTTGACATTGATGTTGCGGGTGGTTTACGTATAAAGCACAAATTTCCAGAACAGACCTTAGCCGTTTTCGTAAAACCTCCAAGTGTTGATGAACTAAAACGAAGATTAAAACAACGTTCTACCGAAAGTGACGATAAAATTAATATGCGAATTGCAAAAGCATCTGTCGAATTAGCGACAGCGCCTCAATTTGACACTATTATAAAAAATTACGATTTAGATACTGCAAAAGAAGAAGCTTATCAATTGGTAAAAGAATTCATTAATAAGTAATTTTATTCCGCTAAAATTCAAAAAGCAAAAACACAAAGATTCACAAAGTACCTTTAAAACTTTGTGAATCTTTGTGCTATCTTAGCGAATCTCTGTGAAACTCTAAAAAATGAAAATAGGACTTTACTTCGGAACGTATAACCCCATTCATGTTGGTCATTTGATCATTGCCAATCACATGGCTGAGTTTGCAGATTTAGATCAGATTTGGATGGTTGTTACGCCTCATAATCCGCTAAAAAAGAAAGCAACCCTACTCGATGATCATCACCGTTTGCAAATGGTCTTTCTAGCGACGGAAAATTATCCGAAAATCAAACCTTCAGATATTGAGTTTAAATTGCCGCAGCCAAATTACACAATAGTCACGTTAGCGCATTTGCAGGAAAAATATCCAAGTCATGAATTCTCTTTGATTATGGGTGAAGATAATTTGAAAACGCTTCATAAATGGAAAAACTATGAAGTAATTCTCGAAAACCATGATATCTATGTTTATCCGCGTATTTCTGATGAACCAGAAAATACTGAGCTAAAATCACATCCAAAAATTCATGTAATTGATGCTCCTATTGTAGAAATTTCATCAACTTTTATCCGAAACAACATTAAAGAAGGCAAAAACATTCAGCCATTACTGCCTCCTAAAGTTTGGGAATATATCGATCACAATAATTTATATAAAAAGTAAAAAATCATTTTACATACGATCTCGTCATTTCGAGGAACAAGAAATCGCAATTAGAAATAAAAAAGAAAGCCTGAATTTAAAATTCAGGCTTTCTTTTTTATTTTTCAGATTCTAATTCACTGTAACAGTTCGCTTCTTAATCGAACCACATTTTGAACCATCTTTTTCAACTGTAACATTTGCTGTGGCTTCGTAAGTACCAGCAGCAGTATAAGCATGAGTAACAACGGCACCAGATCCTGTCGTCCCATCTCCAAATGTCCATATCACACTAAGCAAAGTACCAGACCCGGTATACTCAACTGAATAGTTCATTAATTTAGGATTAGTGGCATCTGTAGAATTATGTATCTTTGAATTAGCAGTTTCGAAAGCACAATCTACTATAGATTCTTCCGCTTTACTACAAGAATTAGCAATGAAGATTGCTGTTATAAGAATTAAAATTGATACAATCTTTTTCATTTTTGAAAATTTTAGTAATTTATGACATCAAAATTATTCTTTTAAACAATAAAAACAAATGATTTAAATCATAATCTGTTACCAAAAAACAATTTTAGCTCTTTAGAAATAATCTCAAAAAGGGCATTTAAATTATTATTCTTTGGCGCCATTAAAAACACAAATTCTTCAGGAACGTGAAAACTATTCCATACTAACTGCAGTTTATTCTCTTTAATAAAACTTCTCGCGTTGCAATTCCATGTTACCGCCACTCCTTCATTCTTGGATAGAAGTCTCAACATCTCAGACTCAGAGGGAATAATATAATTAGGAACCATTGATGGCCTTTTTTTATTAAAAGCATGCAACCAGAATAACTTTATGTGCGGAATTCGGGCATCATGGCTGTACCATTTTTGACCATTCAACCATTGTTCTATCTCGACAAAATTGTCTGCCTTTAATCTCTGACGAAATTCTGTTATATCTAAAGTTGTTGGTGCAACCACTATTAATTTAATTTTCCCAACAATCTCATAAGTAGTATCAAAAGTATCAAACCTTTTTGTGGTAATTGCAAAATCCAGTTTCTTAGAATCGACTAATGCAAAAAGTTCATCATTCTCTGCAAAAGTAAAATCGATTAAATCAAATTTTGAAATTAATAGATTTCCGATACATTCAAAAAGATGTTTAGAAATTCCAACAGAAATTAATCGATTAGCATCTTCGGCTTTAGCTCTAAAACCCGCTTCGACACTTTCAAGTCTGTCCAGCGCATCTATAATCAAATTATTCAGTAACTTAGCGTATTCCGTTGGCTCTACTCCTTTTGATTTTCGATTAAATAATTTATTTCCAACGTGAGCTTCGAGCATAGAAATTTGCTGACTAACGGCGGGCTGACTCATAAATAATTCCTTTGCGGCCACCGAAAAATTGCCGTTTTTATAAACTGCTTTAAAGGTTCTGTACCATTCTAGATTTACCATGACATAAATTTATTTATAACAAACATAGTTTATTTTATTTTTACTAATATCACTTAAGCTGTAAATTTGTTCAAAATTTAATATTATGAAGAAAATAACTTTACTCGCAATAATTGCATTTACAGCTGTAAGCATTTCGGCTGTTGCTCAAAAATCAAATAAAAAAGAGATGAAAAAAGTATTATTTGTTGTTACCAGTAATGATAAGCTGGGCAATACAGGAGAAAAAACTGGATTTTGGTCAGAAGAATTTGCTGCACCATATTATGAGCTATTAGACCAGGGAGTGGAAATTACAATTGCTTCTCCTCTTGGCGGACAACCTCCAATTGATCCTAAAAGTGCCGATCCGTCATCAGCGACAGAAGACACTAAACGTTTTGATGCCGATAAGGTTCTACAAGAAAAACTAAAAAACACTTTAAAACTTTCAACTGTTAATCAAAAAGATTATGATGCCGTTTTTTATCCTGGAGGTCATGGGCCGCTTTGGGATTTAGTTGAAGATAAAAATTCTATTGCCTTAATCGAATCATTTTACACACATAACAAACCTGTTGCTTTTGTATGTCATGCACCAGCTGTTTTGAAAAATGTTAAAATAAACGGTGCATATCTCGTAAAAGGTAAAAAGATAACTGGATTCACCAATGATGAAGAAGAAGCAGTTGGCTTAACTAAAGTTGTTCCGTTTTTATTGGAAGATGCTTTATCATCTAATGGCGGAATTTTTTCAAAAGGACCAAACTGGCAGCCTTATGCTGTTGAGGACGGACTTTTAATTACGGGTCAAAATCCAGCATCGTCTAAATTAGTAGCTGGTAAATTATTACAAAAAATTAAATAAATAAAGCGCTAAAGGACTTAGACGCAAGGATTCTTCTCTTACGAACTAAAAAAAACTAATGTCCGATAAGCCAATTGATGAGTAACAAAATTAAAAAAACAACCTTGCTAAGTCTATTATATAAGTTCAAAAAAAACTTAGTCCCGAAGCTTCGGGATAGTAGCTTAACATCTTAGAACCTTAAAAAAAATGCTAAACTTTGAATTATACAATCCGACGAATTTAATTTTCGGAAAAGGACAAATTGAGAAACTTTCTACTCTAGTTCCAAAAGAAGCTAAAATTCTTTTGGCTTATGGAGGCGGAAGTATTTTTAAAAATGGGATTTACGATCAAGTAATCGCAAACTTAAAGGGTTTTGAAATTGTAGAATTTGGCGGAATCGAGCCAAATCCTAGATTTGAAACTTTAATGAAAGCAGTTGACGTTATTAAAGCTGAAAAAATCAATTTTATTCTTGCCGTTGGTGGAGGATCAGTAATTGATGGTGTGAAATTTATTTCGGCAGCTGTAAATTTTGAAGGAAATCCGATTGATATTCTGCAAAAAAGAATCTTAATTACAGAAAACGCAATGCCTTTTGGAACTGTTTTGACGCTGCCAGCAACGGGAAGCGAAATGAATTCAGGTTCTGTTGTAACTATCGAATCTACTCAGGAGAAACTTGCTTTTGGCGGAAGCGCAATGTTCCCCAAATTCTCTATTTGCGACCCAACGGTTATTGCTTCTTTACCAAAAAGACAAATTCAAAACGGTGTCGTTGATGCTTACACGCATGTAATGGAACAATATCTAACCTATCCGCATGAAGGTTTTCTACAAGACCGAATTGCTGAGGGAATTTTACAAACTTTAATTGAAATAGGTCCAAAAGTTGTTGAAAATCCAACTGATTATGCTTTAGCTTCAAATTTTATGTGGAGCTGTACAATGGCGTTGAACGGATTAATTCAAAAAGGTGTTCCTCAAGATTGGGCAACTCACATGATTGGTCATGAATTAACTGCACTTTATGGAATTGATCATGCTAGAACTTTAGCCATTATTGGCCCAAGTTTATACAATGTAATGTTTGAAACTAAAAAAGGCAAACTGGCACAATATGGCCGACGCATTTTTAATCTTTCAGGATCTGATGATGAAGTGGCAAAAGAAGCTATTAATAAAACTGTGGAATTTTTCCATACAATGGGAATGGACACAAAGCTATCTCAGTACACAGAAAACTATAGTAATACTGCCGATTTTATCGTAAATCGTTTTGACGAAAGAGGCTGGAAAGGTTTGGGGGAAAATCAATTAATAACTTTAGACAAAGTAAAATCTATCGTTGAACTTAGTTATTAAGTAAAAATTAAAAAACTGAGCACTGCCAACTAATGAAAAAAGGCGTTCTTAACTAGTTTAAGAGCGCCTTTTTAAAATACTAAAACAAAACTAACTAACTCAATTCTTGCTAAACTCATTAAATTCTAATTTATAAACACTTACAACGCAAGGATTTTATTTTTATTGTGTATCTAAAAAAATATTTTTTACTTTATTGAAAGCTGCTGAAAACCATTGTTATTAATAGACGTAAATAAATTTCTTAAATTAGATTTTGTATTATTACTACTTTATTAAGTACTTTTGTTTTAAATTATTAAAATAATGAGTGAAAAGTTAAAATTTGCAGTAATTGGAGGAGGAAGCTGGGCAACGGCAATTGCAAAAATGTTGTGCGTTAATCTTTCAGAAATTGCGTGGTATATGCGTAATGAATCTGCGATCGAACATATTCAGAAATACAAACACAACCCAAATTATCTAAGCTCTGTTGAGTTTGACACTAACAAGCTTAAACTAACCAGCAATATAAATGAAGCGATCGAATATGCCGATTATATCATTTTTGCTATCCCATCTGCTTTTTTAGATGCCGAATTAAAAAACATGACGGTTTCTTTATCTGATAAAATTATTTTCTCAGCGATTAAAGGTATCGTTCCTGAAACAAGTTTAATTGTTGGCGAGCATTTTCATATTCAATACGATATTCCATATTACAACATAGGAGTTATTACAGGTCCTTGTCACGCCGAAGAAGTTGCATTAGAAAGACTTTCTTACCTGACAATTGCTTGCGGTGATCCAGAAAAAGCTTCTATTGTAGCAAAATCTCTTTCAGGAAATTATATTAAAGCAAAAATTTCAGATGATATTATTGGAACTGAATATGCTGCAATGCTTAAAAACATTTACGCAATTGCAGCCGGAATTGCACATGGTTTAGGCTATGGCGACAATTTCCAATCGGTTATGATGAGTAACGGAATTCGCGAAATGAAAAAATTCATTCGTAAAGTTCATAAAATGAAACGTAACATTAATGATTCTGCTTATTTGGGTGATTTATTAGTTACAGGATATTCTGTTTTTTCAAGAAATAGAATGTTCGGAAATATGATTGGAAAAGGATACACGGTAAAAAGTGCTATGATGGAAATGAGCATGGTTGCCGAAGGTTATTACGCCACAAAAAGTGCTTATAAGCTAAATCAAGGCTACGGAGCAAAAACACCTATTATAGACGCTGTTTATGCTGTTTTATACGAAGGAAAAGACGCTAAAACGGTTTTCAAGAAATTGACTGAGTCTTTGGATTAATTCTCTTTGTCTTCAGAGGCAAGATTAGTAGATGCAAGAAGAAAGACTGGATCTAAATTTTTGTTTACCATATAAAAAAAGAGTCAAGACTTATTTAATTTGTCTTGACTCTTTTTCTTTATTCTATTTTCTAAATTCTTACTTCACCATAATTCCATCCACAAACAAAATTGGCACTTCTTCAGTATCATTTTCGTTGATTAAATTAGATTTGAAAGTAAATTTCTTATCGTACAAAGTATTTCCGATGAAGAAAGTCACCATAAATTCGTTATTCATAACTAGAAGACTTTTCTCAATCATCTCAATTTTTACTACAGAAACTGCAGGAACTTCAACAAAAGCATGACGTAAAATAGAGGTTTTTTTCATTTCGCCATCAATAGTTCCAAATGCTTTTGAAACCACCATTACGCTGTCTAAATTAAAATCGCTGTCATTTACTAGATAAGCATACCATACTTTTTCCATAAAATCATCGCTCCATTCCTGAACGGCAGCAAGAAACACGTTTTCAACTATCGGAATTATTATATCTTTTTTCATATGAGTCAGAAGTTTAAAAATCGAAAGTCATAAAGTCGAAAGTCAAAAGCCATTACTTTGTGACTTTTAACTTTCGACTTTATGACTTTTAAATTTAAATTAAATATTTGCTTTGAATTGCTCTAAGAAACGAACATCGTTTTCATAAAACATACGGATATCGCCAATTTGGTATAAAAGCATTGCAATACGCTCTACTCCCATTCCAAATGCAAAACCGTTATATTCATCTGGATTTATATCACAATTTTTCAAAACATTAGGATCTACCATCCCGCATCCTCCAATTTCTAACCATCCAGTACCTTTTGTAATACGATAATCAGTTTCGGTTTTTAAACCCCAATAGATATCGATTTCAGCACTTGGTTCTGTAAATGGGAAATATGACGGACGAAGACGAATCTTAGATTTTCCGAACATTTCTTTTGTAAAATAAAGTAATGTTTGTTTCAAATCTGCAAAAGAAACATCTTTATCAATGTACAATCCTTCTACCTGATGAAAAATACAGTGCGAACGAGACGAAATTGCTTCGTTACGAAAAACACGTCCTGGAGAAATTGTACGAATTGGCGGTTTATGATTTTCCATATAACGCACCTGAACAGATGATGTATGCGTACGCAATAACACATCTGGATTTGTCTGGATAAAAAATGTATCCTGCATATCACGCGCTGGATGATATTCTGGCAAGTTCAATGCTGTAAAATTATGCCAATCGTCTTCTATTTCCGGACCTTCGGAAACATTGAATCCAATATTGGCAAAAATATCAATAATCTGATTTTTAACGATTGAAATCGGGTGGCGAGAACCAATAATTACCGGCTCTGCTGCACGTGTTAAATCACCAAAAACTCCTTTTGTTTCTTGTTTGCTTTCCAGTTCTTCCTGAATAACGCGAACTTTCTCTTCAGCAACAGCTTTTAGTGTATTAATTACCTGTCCAAAGTCTTTTTTCTGGTCGTTTGGAATGTTCTTGAACTCTGTAAAAAGTTCTTTCAACAATCCTTTACTGCCTAAATATTTAATACGGAATTGCTCTAAGGATTCTTTATTTTTATCATTAAAGGCTTTTGCTTCCTCTATATGTTCTTTTATCTTGTCTATCATTTTCCTTCAATAATTGAGAATACAAATTTAGTAAAAAAGTGAGATGTTAAGAGTGAGATATTTGAAGTATTTTCGAAACTTCTATCATATTTCTAATCTCAAATCTAAAACTTGTAATCTAATCCCGAAGCATCGGGATAAAATTTCTATTCTATTACTTCTCTTTCTAAGAAATAATTAACGATTGCTTCTTTCATTAAAACTGATTGTTCACCAGCTTTTAAAGCTGGTAATTGCTCTTTTACTTTGTAATGCGGCCAGCCTTCTCCATCAAAAAAATCAAATTCATAAAACCCATAAGGCTCCAATAATCTGCAGATTGCAATGTGCATCAAATTTAATTTTTCATCTTTCTTGAACTCTCGATGAACTTTTCCGAGTTCCTGAACTCCAATTAAATAAATAATTGCATCTAAATCTAAGTCTTCGCCTTGCGAAAATTGATTTGAAAGTATATCGACGAGCTTTTCCCAGCGCTCTTTTAGTTGTGTATCTCTTGACATTTTTATTTGTTCTTTTAGATTTTAATTTTAGACTGAAGAATGATTTAAAGATTATTTAAACTTAAATTCTACAATCATAGCTCTAAAATTATTATTGCAAAGATAGGAACTTCAAATCCAAAGACCTCAAAAAACCAAAACTTCCGTTTTACAGGATTAAAACGCAGGTATATCTGAAGATTTCAAAAATTAAAAACTTTGTTCCTTTGAAGCTTTGCTTCTTTGAACCTAAAAAAAAGATCTATATTTGCGCCTTTATTAAATCCACAGAAAACATGAGTTTTTTTGATATTATTGTTGGTGCACTTTTAGGTTTTAGTTTATACAAAGGCATTAAAAATGGGCTTTTTGTAGAAGTTGCCTCTTTTATTTCGTTATTATTAGGAATTTATTTAGCGATTAAATTTTCTTCTTTAATGAAAGATATAATCAGCAAACATGTATCGTGGAATCCCAGTACAATTCAAATCACAGCTTTTATACTAACTTTTATTTTAGTTGTAATCGGCGTTTATTTCTTAGCCAAAATCCTTACCGGAATTGCTGATTTTGCTTTTTTAGGATGGGCAAATAAATTAGGCGGAGGATTTTTCAGGGTTTTAAAATCAATTCTTATTTTAAGCATTTTCATTGCCTTATTTGAAAAAATCAACTTCAACAATACTTTTGCTAAAAAAGAAACTCTGGACAAGTCTATTTTTTATAATCCCGTAAAAAAAGTGGCCGCTTTTGTGTATCCGTCAATCGAGAAATGGTACGAGAATTTCAAAGACAATCAGTCAGATAATTCCTCAAAAAACAACCATACATCACCTCAATAATCAAGTTACTGCTTTAATTTCCTTTTCTCGACTATTTTAAATCATTGATTGTCATATTTTTAAATTATTAAAAATATTAAATGATCAACAAGAAGAGTTTTGCTTTTTATTTATTTAATTTGTAAAAATTTACTTCAAAAATGAATAAAAACGTAGAAACCTGCTCTGTTCCCAAAAGCGAACAAAATGCAATGAAAGCAATTACAATTGACTGTGTTGTGTTTGGTTTTGAAGAAGGAAGTCTAGAAGTGCTTTTAGTACAACATGCCGAAGGAATCAGTAAAGGAAAATGGGGACTTCCCGGCGGATGGATTCATAAAAACGAAAGCACAGATAATGCTGCTCAACGTTTATTGAGTGAACTTACAGGTCTTGATAACATTTATTTAGAGCAATTAAAAGCCTTTGGTGATCCAGATCGTTTTCCGCTTCGACGCGTTTTACGATAGGATATTATGCTCTTGTAAAAAGGGAAGACTATAATATTAAAGTTGGCTTCACGGCATCTGATGCAAAATGGTACAAAATAAACAGCATTCCTGATTTGATCTACGATCATAATGAAATCTTATCCTACAGTTTGCAGCATCTCCGTAATAGAGTTCGCCACGCTCCTATTGGTTTTAATCTTCTTCCTGAAAAATTTACTTTATTGCAGTTGATGCATCTTTATGAAGAAATACTAGGTGTTGAATTAGAGAAGTCAAATTTTAGAAGAAAAATTCTTCACATGAAGTTACTGCTTGAACTCGATGAAAAAGAACAAGATGTTTCGCATAGAGCTGCAAAACTTTATAAATTTGATGACGAAATCTACAAGAAATTAACTCAAAAAGGGTTTAATTTCGAATTTTAAGGCACTTTTTAAATCTTAGATTTTAACTATCGGACTTCTGAATTCCAGAATCCAAAACTTTGCGCTATCTTTGCGGCTTAGTATCATGCGCTAAAGCAATTGTTAGAGCGCAATTTACATTAAAAGAAATACTTAAACTCGATTAGAGAACTTATATATTACAATGAAGAAGATTCGTAATTTTTGCATTATTGCACACATTGACCACGGTAAAAGTACACTGGCAGATAGATTATTGGGTGCTACTCAAACCGTTACAGCCCGTGAAGAAAAAGCTCAATTGCTTGACAACATGGATCTGGAGCGTGAACGTGGTATTACCATAAAAAGTCACGCTATTCAAATGGAATACACTTACAAAGGTGAAGAATACATTTTGAATTTGATTGACACTCCTGGACACGTCGATTTCTCATACGAAGTTTCACGTTCAATTGCTGCCTGCGAAGGTGCACTTTTAATTGTTGATGCTGCGCAAAGTATTCAAGCACAAACTATTTCTAATTTATACTTAGCATTAGAAAATGACTTAGAAATTATTCCGGTTTTAAACAAAGTAGATTTACCAAGTGCAAATCCTGAAGAAGTAAGTGATGATATTATCGATTTGTTAGGATGTAAGTTAGAAGATATTATTCATGCTTCTGGAAAAACTGGTTTTGGTGTTGAGAATATCTTAGCAGCAATTATCGAAAAAATTCCAGCTCCAAAAGGAAATCCTGACGAGCCTTTACAAGCTTTGATTTTTGACTCGGTATATAATCCGTTTCGTGGAATCGAAGTTATCTTTAGAGTTGTAAATGGTGAAATTAGAAAAGGGCAGAAAATTAAATTCATGGCTACCGGCAATGAATATTTTGCTGACGAAATTGGAACTTTAAAATTAAATCAAGTTCCTAAAAATGTAATTTCTTCAGGTGATGTTGGTTATTTAATTTCTGGAATTAAAGAAGCCAAAGAAGTAAAAGTTGGAGATACTCTAACTGATGCTAAAACGCCGACGACTAATATGATTACTGGTTTTGAGGATGTAAAACCAATGGTATTTGCGGGAATTTATCCTGTTGATACTGAAGATTACGAAGATTTGCGTTCTTCTATGGAGAAATTGCAATTGAATGATGCTTCGTTAGTTTTTACTCCTGAAAGCTCTGCGGCATTAGGTTTTGGTTTCCGTTGCGGATTCTTAGGAATGCTTCACATGGAAATTATCCAGGAACGTTTAGAACGTGAGTTCGATATGACTGTAATTACTACGGTTCCTAACGTTTCGTATTTAGCTTATACCAAAAAAGATCCTGAAACTGCATTTGTGGTAAATAATCCTTCAGACTTACCTGAACCATCTCGTTTAGACAGAGTTGAAGAACCATATATTAAAGCAACTATCATTACAAAAGCTGATTTCGTAGGTAACGTAATGAGTTTATGTATCGAAAAACGCGGTCAAATTACCAATCAAACGTATTTGACAACTGAACGTGTTGAATTGAATTTTGATATGCCTCTTGCCGAAATCGTATTTGATTTTTACGATCGTTTAAAAACAGTTTCTAAAGGTTATGCTTCTTTTGATTATTCTCCTATTGGAATGAGAACTTCGAAATTGGTAAAACTTGATGTACTTTTAAATGCGCAAACGGTTGATGCTCTTTCTGCTTTGATTCACGAAGACAATGCTTACAATATTGGTAAGAAAATGACCGAAAAATTACGTGAGCTGATTCCGAGACAACAGTTTGATATTCCGATTCAGGCTGCAATTGGAGCTAAAATCATCGCTCGTGAAACCATTAAAGCACTTCGTAAAGACGTTACTGCAAAATGTTACGGTGGAGATATTTCGCGTAAGCGTAAACTTCTTGAAAAACAGAAAAAAGGTAAAAAACGTATGCGTCAAGTAGGAAACGTTGAGATTCCACAAGAAGCGTTTATGGCTGTTTTAAAACTTAACGACTAGATTTTTTAGTTTAGAAGAAAGAAAATAGAATATAAAAACCCGATGACTTATGTTATCGGGTTTTTCTTTTATAGCAAAGTTATCATTAAAAACTAATAATCAATTCATTACAAAAAAGCAATTAGATCTAACCTAAATGAATATAAGTAAAAAGCTACAAAAATAAAAATATTAACACCCTTCGCAGGATTTTGATGTAGTTCATCGAAATTAACACAGAATTTAACACAAAAATTATAACTTGTAATCTTACAACTTTAAAACCAGATAATTATGAAAACTAAATTTTTTATTATTTTATCGATGTTAACTTTCTCATTCGTCAATGCTCAACAGGAAGAAGTTGAGTCAGAAATGAAAACTGCAAAAGGAATCACTTTCGCACATGGGGATATGTTTGTAGAAGGTTCTATACAAATTAGCACTGGCGGCGATCAGGATTACTATGCTTTCAATCCTAAATTTGGATACTTTCTTAGTAACAAATTTGCTGTTGGAGGGCAATTAAATTATTCAAGTAACAAATATGAATCAACAAATACTAAAACAAACATATTTGGTATTGGAGGATTTGCAAGATATTATGTGCTTGAATTGGATAAGAAACGCTTTAAAGCATATGGTGAAGCTGGCCTGGGTTATGGACGAAACAAAGTTGAAACAAGCGCAGGTTCTGACGACAGCAATAGTCTAACCGCTAACATTAATGTTGGTTTAAACTATTTTTTAACCAAAAATATTGCGGTTACATTTACTCTTGCTAACATTTTATCTTACAATAGTGTTTCTCCAGAAAACGGTCCTTCATCAGATACTTTTCAATTAAACATCAACTTATTTGAAAACATCTTTGATCAACCTAAATTTGGACTTTTGTATAAATTTTAATTCGTTTCTACGATTTACCTATAAAAGCTGTCTCAATTTGGGACAGCTTTTTTATTTCTTTAAACATCAAACCTTTGTAACTTTGAGCCTGTGAACCTTTGAACCTATAAAAAATGCTCGACGAAACTCCAAAAAGATTTGACCGAATTATTGCCATTCTTATTCAATTACAATCAAAAAAGATTGTAAAAGCACAAGAATTAGCAGATCGATTTGAAGTGAGTTTAAGAACTATTTATAGAGACATTAGAACTCTAGAAGCATCTGGAGTTCCTATTTACAGTGAAGCTGGTGTAGGATATGCTTTAATGGACGGCTACAGACTTCCGCCGGTTATGTTTACACGCGAGGAAGTAAGCAGTTTTATTGCTGCCGAAAAGCTAATGCAAAAGTTTACTGATCCTGCTCTTGGAAATCATTATGCATCGGCAATGTATAAGTTGAAATCAGTTCTTCGAAGTACCGATAAAGACTGGCTTTCTAATATTGAATCTAAAGTTGTAATGCAGACTGCAGAACCAATGTTTAACGACAATTCTCCAAATACTTTAGCGGTTCTTTTTGAAAGTATTGCCGAGAAAAAACAAATCTTACTTTCGTACAAAACTTTTGAAAGTGACGAAACTAATGAACGAAACATTGAACCCGTTGGTGTTTTTCACGATCATAATAATTGGTACTTTTTAGGTTATTGTCATTTGCGAAGAGACTATCGCCAATTTAGAACTGATAGAATTCAGCGAATTCAGAAAACCGACTCTAATTTTACGATCGAGCACAATTCGCTGGATAGTTATTTATCTAAAAACGAAACTATTCCAACTACAAAAGTCAGGATCTTGATTGACAAAAAAATCTCCCGCTATTTAGGAACTGAAAAAAAATATCATGGTTTTATTTCAGAAAGAGAAGTGGATGGAAAAATAGAAATGACGTTTATGTGCAAAGACATTGAGAGCGGATTCCCGCGTTGGTTTTTAATGTTTGGTGATTATGCCGAAATTCTAGAACCCAAAAGATTAAAAACTAGAGCTTTAGAATTACTAGAAATTAACAGATTAAGACTTTTATAAAAAAACTCCTGAGAGAAATCTTCAGGAGTTTTTTTTTTATTTATTTCTGTTTAACAACGTTGTAAAAATTGTAATCTGTATTTGAAGCGTCTGTAATTCCTATATTTCGCCCCATTGTAACAATCTGCCCTCGGTGATAAGTTCCATGATTAATAACTTGAAGCAAATAATCAGAAATTGGAAGTTCGCACTCAAACCACGGATTACTAATTTTAACTTCTTTAACCAAATCTTCTTCAGACAATGAATGAATAATATCTTTCAACTTTGCAGATGAATTTAATAGTCCCGCAAATATTTCCTCTTTCGACAATTCATTTTCTGCTTTCTTTTCTATTGGAGAAGTTTCAGAAATGATCGAAAACCAATATTCTTCTGTAGACCAAATATGATCCAATGTTTTCATGATATTTGAAAAACTTGAAGATACCTCAGCATAAAGCAATTCATCAGATTTAGGCGAAAGCCAATTCACAAATTGTTGATTTACCCATAAATTATAATCTGCATAATTAGACATTATCTTTTTTAAACTCATAGTTGCCGATTTAGATTTTTGAAGTTAAACGAATTAAAAAGTAATCTGATTATCTTTCCCAGAAAAATGGAGGTTCAATATTTAAAGCTCGCAAATAAACGTAACCTTGCCCACGGTGATGCACTTCATTATCAATAAAATACAAAATATTCTGGATGATTGGAAATTCATATTGTCCAAATAGATTAAAGTTTTGATTAAAATCTTCTATCGACAATTTTTCCCAATATTTATTAATTTCCTCTGTTGCCTCGTCCCATTTTTCAAGGTATTGTGCTTTAAAAATCAATTTTTCTGTTCCTTCTGTGTAAGGCTGAACATCACGATTAACTATCGATTTAAGTGCTGGTGCAGCAATAGCTAAAAGTTCATCGGCTAATTTTGCAAAAGGACGCATACCTCCAATCGAGAATTCAAAAAAATCTTTTTCAGGAAAAGCTTCAATCACATTACGCGTAAGTGCGCGATGTCCTTGCCAGTGTTTCAATAATTCTTCTGATGTAATTACTTGTGCTTCTAATGTTTTCATGATTTTAGTGTTTTAATATTTCTATACTTCAAAAGTAAAATGAGCCGGTGACAACGGTATGTCAGCAGGAAAAAATAATTTTGCATTTTCTTTTATTTTTTTGATAATCGACAAGAAAATACAGTGCGAAGACGCACTGCAGTGCGCCTCTGCTGGCAAAAACTTTGTTGCATTGTTCCTCAAAAACTTTGTTCCTTTATAAATAAAAACCTTTGTACCTTTGCACCTTACAAACTTTGGAACTTAAAAAAATGATCGAAGATAAAAATCCTCAACGTACCAGTATAGCACAATTAGGCGAGTTCGGCTTGATTGAACATTTAACCAAGAACTTTGATGTTACTCAAGAATCTACTTTAAAAAGTATAGGCGATGATGCTGCTGTTCTTGATTTCAAGGCTAAAAAGGTGGTCGTTTCTACAGATTTATTAATAGAAGGTGTGCATTTTGATTTGGCTTACATGCCTTTAAAACATTTAGGATACAAAGCTGTTGTGGTAAATGTATCTGATATTTGCGCCATGAATGCTAAACCAACGCAAATCACTGTTTCTGTTGCCGTTTCTAATCGTTTTCCACTAGAAGCCTTAGAAGAATTATTTGAAGGGATTACGCATGCAGCAAAAGAGTATAAAGTAGATGTAATTGGTGGCGACACTACCTCATCTCAAAAAGGATTAATTATCAGCATAACTGCTATTGGCGAAGCCGATGAAGATGAAATTGTATATCGTAATGGCGCTAAGCAAACAGATTTATTAGTTGTAACCGGCGATATTGGTGCAGCATATATGGGATTACAAGTTTTGGAACGTGAAAAACAGGTTTTCCAGGTAAACCCAAACAGCCAGCCAGATCTAGATCCTTATACTTATTTGGTCGAAAGACAACTAAAACCTGAAGCCCGCAAAGATGTTCGCACTCTTTTGCACGCGCTAGAAATAAAACCAACCTCGATGATTGACATTTCTGACGGATTATCTTCAGAAATCATTCATATCTGTAAGCAGTCTAAAGTAGGTTGTAATTTATATGAAGACAAGCTTCCTTTAGATCCTCAATTTATTTCAACTTGTGAAGAGTTTAATATCGACAGTACTACAGTTGCAATTAATGGTGGTGAAGATTACGAACTTCTTTTCACTATCGACATTAATGATTTTGATAAGATTAAAGGAAATCCAAATTTTTCGATTATTGGACATATGGCAGATGAAAGCGAAGGAATTCATTTGGTAACTCGTGCTAATACTAAAATTGCCTTAAAAGCACGCGGCTGGGATGCTTTGAGTGAATAAGTTTTAAAAAATCAAATAAAAAAATCCAAATTCCAATGACTTAAAATATATTGGAATTTGGATTTTTATTTTTAGAAGAGACCTTTGCTCTTTGCTTCTTTTAATAAGTCATCATTCGATCCTGATTTTACTTTCAGTAATTCAAGCAGGCCAACCCTGCGCCTTTGAATTTCATTTAAAGAAATAGCAATGTATTGCGGCATTTCCGAAAGTTCTGTACCTTTTGAAAGGTGAAATAAAATCTGTTTATCAAACTCATCAATTTCAATAGAATTATGCGGTGACTGATTTAGCATTTTTACGACTGATTGGCTATAATATTTTTCGCATTTCATTACTTTATCAAACGCAAAAAGCAATTCATCAAAGGTTAAATCATTTTTTATCACTAACCCATTTGGATTAATTGTCCTGATAATTGTCTTGATTTTCAGCAATTCAGTGTACATCGTTAACAAAATGATTTTACAATGCGGCATTTTTTTAATAATCATTTTTGCAAGATCTTCGCCAGAGAAAAGATCTTTCTCTTCATAAGCCGGCATACTGATATCTAAAAAAGCAATGTCAAACTGCGGCGTATGCTCATCTTGTAATAAATCGTACGCTGATTTACAATCGTGTGCTTGTGCAATTATAAACTCGTATTCTTTGGGGTTATAGCGAGTTATTGCATTCTTATATCCTTCAATAATAAAAGGATGATCATCGACAATTAATATATTGGGTTTTATTAATTCCGAAATTGGGGCATTGATATCAGATGTCATTTTTATGTAGGTTAATTTTTTGATCTATCGGAACTTTAACAACTAGAAGTGTTCCTTCTCCTTTGGCAGACTTTATGGCAACAGTACCCTTACATTCTGCGGCTCTATATTCTATATTGTGCAGACCAATACCCTTTTTTTTACGTCTGGTATTAAATCCAACTCCATCATCCATAATTGACAATATGAGATAATCAATTTCACTTTTAAACTCGACTTTTATCGTTTCAGCATCTGCATATTTATTACAATTTTGAAGTGCTTCCTGAACAATTCTGTACAAATTAATTTTAACCGTATTGCTTACAAGTTCCCATTTTATTTGAGAATCAAAAAAAGTTACCAATTTAGAATCGTATGTATTTCTTTGACTTTCAAATAGTTTATTCAAAATTAAAACAAAATTATTAACGAGTTCAGATTTCTCTCGATTTAAATCATGCGATATTTCGCGAATATCTTCTTCAATACTTTTCAGCTCTGCTAAGTATTTTTTTCGCTTTGGCGCCGCAAGGGTTTCTTCTACTTTATCTAAACTGTCCAAACTAATTCGAATTCCAAACATACGTCCTAAAACGCCATCATGCAATTCCTGAGCAACATTTTTCTTTTCTCGAATTCGAGTCGCCTCAATCTCATTTTGCTGCGAGATCATGAGATTATAAATATCCTCATTAGCCACTTGCTGCTGCTGTTTAAAAAGCAGTTCTCTGTTTCTTGCCTGCTGAGTTTTATAGACATAAAAAAACAAGCCTAGTAATGTGCAAATGCTAAAAACATAAACTAAGGTTTTATTCTTTTCCTGTAAGTTCGAATTCTGGTCTTTTATTTCATTCGTTTCGTATTCGATACGAGAAAACTTTTCTCCCATATTTCGCTCCGCTTTCAGCATTTTATCATTTAGCAGAATATATTCTTTAGAATATTTTGATGCGTTTTTAGGATCTACAACGGCAATTTGCTTTAGAGCTTGTAATGTATTATTGAGTTTATCTGAAGAGCGTGAAATAAGCAACGCCTGTTTTGAAAACTGAATAGCTCTAAAGGTATCTTTTTTTTCTGCAAAATATTCCGATAAATGAATTTGATTTGATATCATTGCCATTTTTAACCCTAAACTATCTCTGATCTTTAGAGATCTATAAAATTGATCAGGAAGTCCATCCGATCTCTTAGATTTTAATTTGGAATAAGCTAAATTATCTAACAACATCGCGTAAAGAACCGTTTTTTCCTGAAACAGATTTTCTTCTTTTAATCCTTTCTCAAAATAAAATATAGCCTGCTTAAAATTTTTCAAACGCAGGTAAATAAATCCTATATTATTTAATGAGGTCGCTTTTAATTGAAAATCTAATGGTATAGATTTATCATTTAAAGTATTCAGTGCTTTATTCTGAAATTCTAATGCTTTAGTGTATTCTTCTCTTTCATTATAAAGTATGCCAAGTAAATTATAACATTCGTAAAGCTGATCATTTACTTTTTTTTGATTTTTCAGAATCTCTAAAGCTTTAAAAACTGATATTTCACTCCCAAAAAAATCTGCTTCATTATACTGAAGGCTAGCTTTACTTATTAGTGTTTTAGCTAAATTATATTGATCATTAATCCGTAAATAAATTTTTTGAGCTTTAAAATAATTCCTAAAAGCACTATCCGAAATTACTTTACCACCATAGTAATCCCCTAGATATGTATATGCCTTTGCAATATTTACAGAATCTTTTGCAAGTATTGCCCTATCTAAAACTAACTGCGATATTACTTTATATGATTTTAAATCATTCATATTATAGTACCGGTTAGCGATCTTAAATAAATTAACTCTACTGACAGAATCATTTTTCTTATTAACTACAATAGAAAATGCCTTTTGAGCATATTTTTGTTTAAAATCATAACTTAAATTTATATCATTGGCTAATGATAAATAAATAGGAAGACTATCTTCTGGAGAACTTGTATTGCTTTCTAAGTTACTTTTCTTAGTACAACCAAGAAAGAATAAAAACAATAATAAAAACAGTAATATTTGGTAGTTCTTTCTCAATATATCGTTTGAATTTCACCAAAAATACTAAAACTATAAACACAAAAAAAAGCTGCCAAAAATTTGACAGCTTTTTTTTTATATTTTTTTATTTTAAAACTTAATCTAGTTTTTTATTTGCTCCTAAAGATTGATTCGTATCAGAAAAATTTGATTGGCTATTTTTCATCTTTAATTCTTGATTACTCATAAAAATATCATGTTTTCTATTTCCTCCTGTTGATCCCATACCATCTGTATCTCTATCTCTTTCTATTGTCTGATTTTGAGCTAATAGAGGAGAAACTGTTTTTGGTGCTGCAAAAGAAGTTGCTACCATTACTAAAGAAAATAGTCCGAAAGTTAAAGCTGTTTTTTTCATGATTTGAGGTATTTAATTTTTATTTGATTTGTTTTTGGAGTTCATCGCTTAGTGCGAATCATGGTGTAAAACTAACACCGTAATCAAAAAAAATTTATACGAAAAAACAGGTTTATGGTAAAACATACCCAATTGATAGTCAATGGGTATCAAATCAATGTAATCGTCTAATTGTTAGACTTCTAAATAATTTCCAGCAGTAAAATCGGAGATAATTAAATCAACATTTGATTTATAAGTTTTTGAAAAAGGGATCTTTTTCAAGGAATTTTTTATGTAACATGTTGAGTGTCCGCTATGAATTCTTGCAATGTAATTTCGATTAATAATATAACTGTTATGAATTCGAATAAACGGATACACTAAAACGTTCTCGAAATGCTTTAATGTCTTAAAAGCTGTTATCATTTCACCAGATTCTAAATAAATATCTGTTGAATTATTATCGGCTTGAAAGTATGCAATATCATCGGCATTTATATAGCGATGATCTCCATATGATTTAATACAGATTATAAGTGGTCTATCAAATATTTGACCAGATTTTGCATCTGAGGCAATTATGGTAGAAACTTCTTGTTTAAAAGCTTTTAGATTTAAATCTTCGGTTATCTTATTGAGCTTTAAAACTGTTTTCAATAACTCTACTGGTATTATTGGTTTAATTAAATAATCAAACACACCAAATTTGATTGCATTAAAAGCCTGTTCTGTTTTTAGTGTGGTAATAACAATATGAGGAACGGCGTCTAAAAACCTGTGCAATTCATTAATAAAAGTAAGCGATAAATTACTTGAATTATCTTTGGGTTCAATTTCCAAAAAAATAATAGACGGCCGATGTTCTAAAACCAAATTTAAGCCATCTTGATAATTAGAAGCTGAAGCCACAAAAGACAATTCCGAAAAACCTTCAGCGATTGTTTTGGTTTTTGAAATACTTTCAGCATCATCGTCAATAATTATATACGAATACTTATTCAAGATAGTTTATATTGCTTTTTCATTAATCCCTGCCAGCGCTTTCTATTTGAGATTAGAAAACAGTTTCATAAATACTTTAAGAAAAAATTATTTTTTTTCATTTTATCCGCATTTAAAAATACGAATTTCAATATTTTAAGCATTTCATTGTTAATACATTACATCAAAATGTTAACACATACTGATGAAATGCAAAAATCTCCGATGAATTGCATGATTTAAAATTAAAAAAATCCCAAACTCCTTAATAGGAATTTGGGATTTGTATTATTTAGCATCTAAAGATTACATCTTCATCAACCAATTTTTCATTGAAACTTCGTTTTCAATAATACCTCTTAATTCGGTTATTTTCACACGATCTTGTTTCATTGTATCTCTATGACGAATTGTTACAGTTTCATCTTCAAGAGTTTGATGATCTACAGTGATACAAAATGGAGTACCAAGAGCATCTTGTCTTCTATAACGGCGTCCTACAGCATCTTTTTCATCATAAGAAACATTGAAATCCCATTTTAGGTCTTCTATAATCTTTTTTGAAATTTCTGGTAAACCATCTTTTTTAACCAATGGTAAAACTGCTGCTTTTGTTGGCGCTAGAACTGCCGGCAATTTTAAAACTGTTCTTGACGAACCGTCTTCTAATGTTTCTTCTTGTAATGATGTTGCAAAAACAGCCAAGAACATACGATCTAAACCAACTGAAGTTTCTACTACATATGGCACATAGTTTTCATTCAATTCTGGATCAAAATATTGCAGTTTTCTACCAGAATATTGTTCGTGTGCTTTTAAGTCAAAATCTGTACGAGAATGAATTCCTTCTAATTCTTTAAATCCGAATGGAAAGTTAAATTCAATATCTGCAGCAGCATTTGCATAGTGTGCTAATTTCTCATGATCATGAAAACGGTAATTATCTTTACCTAATCCTAATGATAAGTGCCAGTTTAAACGTGTTTGTTTCCAATGTTCGTACCATTGCATTTCCTCACCTGGACGTACAAAAAATTGCATTTCCATTTGTTCGAATTCACGCATACGGAAAATAAACTGTCTTGCAACAATTTCATTTCTAAAAGCTTTTCCAGTTTGAGCGATTCCGAAAGGAACTTTCATACGACCAGATTTCTGAACATTTAAAAAGTTCACAAAAATACCTTGTGCTGTTTCTGGACGTAAATACAAATCCATTGCAGACTCCGCAGAAGCTCCAAGTTTAGTTCCAAACATTAAGTTAAACTGCTTTACATCTGTCCAGTTTCTAGAACCTGTTTCAGGATCAGCAATTTCAAGTTCTTCGATTAAAGCTTTTACATCTTCAAGATCTCCATTCCCTAAAGAACGCCCTAAACGCTCTCTAATTTCTCTCTCTTTAGCCAAATATTCAACTACTCGAGCATTTGTAGTAACAAATTCCTCTTCATTGAAAGCATCTCCAAAACGAGCTTTTGCTTTTTCGATTTCTTTTTTAGCTTTTAGATTAATTTTTTCAGCATAATCTTCAACTAAAACATCGGCTCTATATCTTTTTTTAGAATCTTTATTATCAATTAATGGATCGTTGAAAGCATCAACGTGGCCTGAAGCTTTCCAGGTAGTTGGATGCATTAATATTGCTGCGTCTAAACCAACAATATTTTCATTCATTTGAACCATTGATTTCCACCAATATTCACGGATATTCTTTTTTAATTCGACACCATTTTGTGCATAATCATACACTGCACTCAATCCATCGTATACTTCGCTTGACGGAAATATAAATCCGTACTCTTTTGCGTGCGAAACCACATTCTTAAATAAATCGTCTTGTTTTGCCATAGTAATGCAAAAATATAAAAAGTACTTATAAAAAAAAGAAAAATTACAAAGATTGAAGTTCAAATTTCTTTATTTTTGTAACTAAATTCTTTCTATTTGTGTTTAAATTCATAATCGATCTCTTTTTCCCTAAAGTTTGCTCCGGATGCCGCTCTGTTTTAATGACTAACGAAACCGTTTTATGCACTCGTTGTCGTCATGAAATACCTCTAACTCAGTATTGTTTAGATTCAAATAATGAAGCTGTAAAAAAGTTTTACGGCAAGATTGAAATTGAACATGCTTCGGCATTTGTGTACTTCAACAAAAAAGGAATTGTTCAGGAACTCATTCACAATCTAAAATACAAAGGTCATGAAGAAATTGGCGCAGTGCTGGGGAAATGGTATGTTGAAGATTTAAAAGAACTGCAATTAAAAACACCTTTTGATATGATTATTCCTGTTCCACTGCATCCAAAAAAGTTTAAAGAGCGCGGCTATAATCAAATTGCCTCTTTTGGAAAAACACTGGCCGAAGGTCTAGAAATACCATACGATGATTCCGTTTTATATCGAACGAAATATTCAAAAACACAGTCAAAAAAGAATCTTTTAGGACGATCGGAAAATATTGAAAATATATTTGATGTGATTTTAAAAGAAGAATATAAAAATAAGCATTTTCTAATCGTTGATGATGTACTCACAACTGGCGCAACTCTTGAAGCTTGTTCTCGAGCTTTATTAAAAATTCAAGGAGCAAAAATCAGCATTGCCTGTCTAGCGATGGCAAATTCTTAAAATGAAATTTCAAATCGATATTTTATCACCATCTAATTGACTATTATTTTTTTGACTGTTCTTCTATTTCCATCAATAACGGTAACCAGATAGATTCCAGCTGCAATATTTGGCAATTGAATATTTTGATTAAAAACTCCTGTGTTTTCAAAAGTATGTTCGTAAACTTTTTTTCCTAAAATATCATGAACAAATACTTTACAGCCAGATGAGGACTGACTTTGAAACTGAATTGCGAAGCTGCCTTTATTTGGATTTGGATAAAGTGCGAAATCAATATTTTCGAAATCATCACGTCCTAAAGTAAAACTCTGAGTACAAATATTTACAGAAGCTGAATTAATGGTTCCAAACATTCCCGAAACAGCATCACGAACTCCAAAAGTCCAGTTTCCTTCGGGATTTTCTCCATTAAAAATACTTAATTGATCTACAGGAATAACAATTTGCTCTGTTATTTTGCTGCAATCTAAAGCGGCACCGGCATCATCAAATTGAAAAATTAAAGTTGAATTTAAACGTGGACATGATTTATTAAACAAGCGAACCACAGTTCCCTTCGGACTTACAATTTGAATTTCAAGGTCTGACATTCTTTCGTGTGTTACATTGACCGAAACATTTACATCGGATACTGCACCAGTTACAGCTGGAACATTAACGGTTTTTGTTGTAAAAGTAGTTCCGCCCGGAATACTAAACGAACTTCCAAAACTATAAGAAGCACAAGCGGTTGATGGAGTATAACCCACCGCAAAAGGTTTGCTGTTTACCGCATAATAAATATTAGCTGCCGGCTCAATCAATATTCTGCAATTAGTTGATGAAGGCACACTTGTTGGAAGTGTGATCGTTTCAGAACCGTCATTTGGAGTATTCGCCGCAAGAACTATTGGAAAAGTTAAACCGCCATCTGTAGATAATTTAATATTTACTTGTGATGAACCCTGAAGTGTATTTGTATTATTAACATTCCAAGTTACAGTTTCACTTAGACCCTGCCACCAGCTTACATCAATTCCACTATGAGAAGTTATGGTAAATGGTCCTGCAGTAGAAACTACATTTACTACCATAGCATCTGTATTGGTTTGTGCCGAATCTGAAACAGCATTATCTCTCCCTGTTAATGTAAAATTTAAAGTTCTCGGGATCGAAGAAACAGATTCCCAAGTTGTAGTAAGTCTGTTGTCTAAAACATAACTCAGTCTTGGCATATATCGAATAGGAGAACTGTTAGGAATTACAGATCGAAACAAAGGTCCGTCTGGTTTTGTTGGATAAGCAATACTCGTTGATCCTGATGTTGTTATCGCATTATCATTTTCCTCCCAATTGAAGGTAACCGTATCTCCATCAGGATCTGAACCGCTTCCTTTTAAAACAAATGCAGTACTAATTGGAATGGTATAATCTAGACCAGCATCAATTACTGGAGGATTGTTTGTTAAACTTGTATTGACAGGACAGCTTTTCCCTGCAAGATTGTTTTGAATCTGTAGAATACTTACGTAGGCAAAATAATCATCTGAATTATCTTGTATGTCATAATCCCCGCTGACTCCGGCATATCCCATAATTGTAGAACCACTTCCCGGCTCTACATTTACGTTAGTTCTTTCGTTAGAATCGTACGAAAAAGTATGACTTGCTCCTAATTGATGACCAAATTCATGTACAACAAAATCAACATCAAAAGTATCACCTTGAGGTTTTCCATCACCTGGCGACGTATAAGCACTTCCTTTTGCCAAAGAATCGCTAGAAGTTGGATTTGTACATACGCAGCCTATACAACCTGCATTTCCGCCTCCGCCAGAAGCGCCAAACAAATGTCCAATATCGTAATTATTGTCACCTATTACGCTTGTTAAAGTAGTTTGAACTTCTTTATTCCAAGCTCCTTTAACTCCTGTTCCTGCATCGGAATAAGGATCTGTCGATGCATCTGTATAAATTACTGCGTCGGTATTTGCAATTAAAACCAGCTTTACGGCCAAATCTTTATTCAAAATCCCATTAACTCTAGTCATAGTTGCATTCATTCCTTCTAAAGCTTTCGCTTTTGTACCGCCAAAATATGCTGTATATTCGCCTGTACAAGACAATGCTAAACGCAGGGTTTTGAAAACTTTTGTGTTTGCTGCTGGTTTTGCTGTTTTACCAAAACTAGTATTGGATATAAGTTCGTCTGATGTTTTACAATCCAGCTTAGCTTTTGAAGTTTTATCTTTAGATGTGAATAAAACATACTCGGTTTTATTTTCTGGATTCTCTTCTATAAATTCGGTAGCTTTATCTACTCTTAAAACCATTGTTTGTATTCCGCTTTCAGAAACACTAAAATGTATTCTAGCCGATTGATCATCTAATCCTCTTCCTTGATACGCTCTAATTTCTGGGTATTTGGCTTGTAATTCAGGTTCAAAATTTGAGGATTCCCAAACTTGAAACCGCTCTAAAACTCCGTTTGGATTTGGAATTGTAATTTCTGCGGTATTATTTACTGCTGATTTTTCAGTTGTTTTTGCCAATTTTGATGTTAAAAAACCAGTATTCAATTTATAATACTGTTTACCCGAATCTAAAACTACTGTCTTTTTACTTAAAGTTGAGGCCGTATTAACTTTCTGCCACAAATCATCACTTTGAGCCTGCAATCCTGACCAACTAAAAAGTAAAAATAAGAATAGTAGTGTTTTTTTCATGACAAGATGTTCTTTACGAAATCAAAATTAAAGGAATTAAATCAAATTCTTACTTTTAACCGACATTTAATATTTTTTAATCGACAAGTCTCACTTTTTGTCGTCAAAGGAAACTTAATCTTCTTAAAAAAAATCAATTCGCCTTAGCCTGAAATTTAAAATAGATAGTATAAATTTGCAGCATCTTAAATTATTTGTTTTGAAGCTCTTTCATTCTATAAACGATTTTCATTCGACCAAGAAAACAATTTTAACTCTTGGTACTTTTGATGGTGTGCATATTGGTCATAAAAAAATTCTGGAACGAATTACTCAAAATACCGAGAATGGCAAATACGAAAGTTTGGTGCTTACCTTTTTTCCGCATCCAAGAATGGTTTTACAGGAGAAATCAGAAATAAAACTTTTAAACACAATTGCTGAAAAAACAAAACTTTTGGAAGCGACGGGAATCGAAAATTTAATCATTCACCCTTTCGACGAAAGTTTTTCGAGATTAACTGCCGAAGAATTTGTGCATTCGATTTTAGTAGATCAATTTCATATTCAAAAAATAATTATTGGCCACGATCATCGTTTTGGAAGAAACCGAACTGCAAATATTGATAATTTAATTGCTTATGGTGCTGAATATGGTTTCGAAGTTGAACAAATTTCAGCACAAGAAATTCAAGATGTCTCTGTAAGTTCTACTAAAATTAGAAAAGCTCTTACTGACGGAAAAATGGATTTAGCCAATGAATATCTAGGTTACGACTATTTTTTGAGCGGTAAAATTGTAAAAGGAAAGCAGCTTGGAAGAACAATTGGTTTTCCAACGGCTAATATAGAGATTGAAGAAGATTATAAACTGATCCCAAAAACAGGCGTTTATGCTGTTAAAGCACTTATCGATCAAAAGGAGGTTTTTGGAATGATGAATATTGGGTTTAATCCAACTGTAAATGGGCAAAAACAAACTATCGAAGTGAATCTTTTTGATTTTGATGCTGATATTTATGACAAAAAAATAGAGGTTTCCTTATTGCATTTTCTTCGTGAAGAACAAAAGTTTGGATCGATAGATTTACTGAAAGAGCAGTTAAATCAAGATCGAATAAATGCACTTGCATTTATAAATCAATTCTAAGAAAATCTTAAGATATACTTTTCTTTAATTTTAAACCATCGTAGTTATTTTTTTAGTAAATTTGATATACAACTCTGTTTATCAAAACTTTACTATTAACTTCTTTAAAAATAACCACTATGAAACTACCTAAAGAAATAACCAACGGTTTTTTGATATTCCTCGGAATTGGCATTTACTTTTTATTGATGAATGTATTGGGTTTAGCTGATTTGTTTTATCTCCGTGTCTTAAATGTATTTTTTATATTCTGGGGCGTAAACAGAACTATGCAAATGAATCTTCACGAGGGAGAAACGAATTTTGTATCTAATGCTGTTTCAGCAATGGCAACTTCAGTGGTTGGTGTTGCATTGAGCGTTTTCGGATTATTAGTATATAGTTACGCACGAGGCGGCGATGCTTATGTGCACACATTATCAAAAACTTTTATGTTTGGAGGAAATCCTTCTGTTCCAACTTACTGCATCTGCTTGCTTTTTGAAGGGCTTGCTTCATCAGTAATTGTTACTTTGTTGATGATGTTATATTGGAATAATAAATATGTTGCTGATTAATAGATCAGAATAAAAACATTCTTTTAAAGACACTCTAAAATCATAAAACACTTACTATGATGATTTTAGAGTGTTTCTTTTTTTTAAATAACCCGTAAATATTCATTTCGAGTATTCATTATTGCCGATTAGGACAATTTAATTACTTTTGAAGCTTCAAAAACAATGTATTCGATGAGCATTACAAAACACAACTGGACCAAAGACGAAATAATCGCAATCTATAATAAACCTTTAATGGATTTGCTTTATGAAGCAGCGACGATTCATAGACAACAACATGATCCGAATGTAGTTCAGGTATCTACCTTACTTTCGATCAAAACGGGCGGCTGTCCTGAAGATTGTGGTTATTGCCCGCAAGCTGCACGTTACAATACTGGTGTTGAAGGAAATGATTTAATGAGTGTAAGTCAGGTAAAAGCACAAGCTTTGCGTGCAAAATCAAGCGGGTCTTCTCGCGTTTGTATGGGAGCGGCTTGGAGAAATGTAAAAGACGGCGAAGAATTTGATCAGGTTTTAGAAATGGTTCGTACCATTAACAAACTAGACATGGAAGTTTGCTGTACTTTGGGTATGATTACTGAAAATCAGGCACAGCGTTTAGCCGAGGCTGGTTTATATGCATACAATCATAACTTAGATACTTCTGAAGAATATTATAAAGACGTGATTTCTACACGTGGTTTTGAAGATCGTTTGCAGACTATCGAGAATGTTCGTAAAACAAATGTTACGGTTTGCAGCGGTGGAATTATTGGTATGGGAGAAAGTATAGAGGACAGAGCTGGAATGCTTGTTGCTCTTTCGACATTAAACCCACAACCAGAATCTGTGCCAATTAATGCTTTGGTTGCTGTTGAGGGAACTCCAATGGAAGAGGAAAAACCAGTTGAAATTTGGGAAATGATTCGTATGGTAGCTACAACTCGAATTGTAATGCCGGAAACTCAGGTTCGTTTATCTGCTGGAAGAACAAATATGACTCGTGAAGGACAGGCAATGTGCTTTTTTGCAGGTGCAAATTCAATTTTTGCGGGTGACAAATTACTAACTACGCCAAACCCTGATGTGAATGAAGATATGAAGATGTTTGAAACATTAGGAATGGTGCCTCAAAAACCTTTTATCAAAGTAATGCAGCCGAAAACTGTTGAAGCAGCCGATTCTCAATTTACTTCATTGGGTGAAAAACCTAAATGGTCAAGACCTGGACATACTATCGAAAAAAACATTGAAGCTTCGGTTAAATCAAAAATTTAACTAATAGAGCTAAAATCTCGATAAATATTCCTAAATTGATTATAACTTGTGTGTTATAAGCAATTTTTTTATTTAGAAGATGGAGTTAAAACAAATCGAAAGGGTAAAAAAAATCTCTAAGGCCGATTTTATTTCCCAGTATGTAAAAAAACAAATCCCAGTAGTTGTTGAGGAACTGACCGAAGATTGGCCAGCCTATAAAAATTGGAAACTTTCTTATATAAAGCAAATCGCAGGAGATTTAATTGTGCCTTTGTACGATAATAGACCGGTTAATCATGAAGACGGTTTTAATGAGGCTCATACTAAAATGAAAAT
Source organism: Flavobacterium plurextorum (assembly GCF_002217395.1). Classification (GTDB taxonomy): domain Bacteria; phylum Bacteroidota; class Bacteroidia; order Flavobacteriales; family Flavobacteriaceae; genus Flavobacterium; species Flavobacterium plurextorum. The sequence continues at coordinate 174,801 of NZ_MUHD01000011.1, forward strand.
GAGCGATTATATAAATCTTCTGGAGGAAAAACCAACAAATTATCGCATCTTTCTTTATAATTTAATGAAAGAAGTTCCTGCATTAAATCACGATTTTTTATGGCCTGATATCGGTTTAAAACTTGTAAAACAAATGCCGATGTTATTTTTTGGCGGCGAAAACTCAAAAGTGTTCATGCATTTTGATATTGACTATTCGAATATTCTTCATTTTCATTTTCATGGAGAAAAACAATGTATGCTTTTTGCTCCTGACCAATCTAAATACATGTATAAAGTACCTCACGCTTTAATTTCTAGAGAGGATATAAATTTTGATGATCCTAATTACGAAAAATTCCCTGCTCTTAAAAATGCAAAAGGTTACATTACAAACTTAAAACATGGCGAAATGCTGTATATGCCAGAAGGTTATTGGCATTATATGAAATATTTAACTCCGGGATTTTCTATGAGTCTGCGCTCATTTCCTAAAAACATAACCAATTTATCAAAAGCTGCTTATAACGTTTTTATTATGCGCTATTTTGATATCATGATGCGAAAGGTAAAAGGACAAAAATGGATTGATTATAAGAATGAAAAAGCGATTCAAAATACTCATGAAAAGCTGCAAAAAACTTTTTAAGAAAAATTAATGAAAAACAATCTTTTGAGCTGTTGATTTTCCACTTTCAAAAATCACGTTGATCAACAATATCTGATCGCTGGATTTGAAATTTGTAATTTGGTATTCTGTGTTGTTGATTGTTTTGTTATTGAATAGCATTTTCCCTGAAACATCAAAAACGGACACTTCTTTCATAATATCTTTTGTCGAATTTAATTTTATATTTTTTCCTTTAACCGAAACGTAAAGTGAACTTTCTTGATTCTTAAACTGATCCGCTTCTAATGTTTGTATATTATACCGAATCGTAAAACGATCTAAAAAAGTTCCAGCTGTGGTTGTAAATTTATAATTGCTCTCCAGAAGATTATGCATTATATTTTTGGTTTTGTCTTCTAAAAAAACCGCTTGAGTACTCAAATCACCATCGGCATGATCAATTGCAATTGAAAACTCGCCGGCAATTGTTGAACTATAACCCAGAGCCACAAAATCTGATTTTGAAAAAGGTAAGGTACGACCTTGAATTACAAGTTTTTTATCGTCAACTAAACTATAAAAATCAACAAATTGATTTCCATCTAGTGATTCGGCATCATAGTTTATATCATAAGCGTTAGTGGCTTCATCCATATATCCTATCAAAATTTGTTTAAACGCTCCTTTTGAATTTTCAAAATTCAGCCACAATCGATGCTTCTCTATTTTATTACTATTTCGAAAACTTCCCTCATTGAAAGGTTTAAAAAAAGTATTATTATTTCCTTGTATCCTCATGCTGTTATTAAATTCAACCGTTCCGAAAGCATTACTTGTAACAAAAAATGATTGCCCTGAAGCTATTTTACCATCAGGAATCGTTTCATTTACCCCAAAAGATGATGCTTCAGTACCAACTCCACCAACCAGATTATAGACCGCATAATCATCTGAATTATATTCAAAATTAGTAACTGGCGTATGGTGTGTCCAAAAGTAAAATGCGCCTTTTGTTTTAAGATTGTTTTTTTTCAAAAAAACTACAGCGTCTATTGCTGATGGATAAGGATTTCCGATTAAACTAAAACTATCTGTTTCTCCTAACGCTGCTTGTACTTTTCCATTATTTGGGATTCCTTTAAAAACTGCTTCATAAACTGCTCTTGATGTTATTGAAAAATCCTGTGGTCCTCTTATTGCATATCCTTTTCCTAATAGCATATTATTTATTCGTGGTTCTTCGATCCAACCTGTGGCAGTATCATATGACAAATATTTATCAAACAAGGTATTGGGTGAAACATCTATTAATTTTTGATTAGCGACAGGTGAAGACCAAAACGTATAATCGTATCTTAAAATTGGTTTTGTTTTTCGAAAAAGATGAATAATTCCAGTATTCACATCACTATCGTCTGTTTGATATAAACTTGCTGTATCTTCTAAAACTAATGTTCCTAAGCCTGAATAGGAAAATTCTATACCTAAAGTATTTCCGCTTAAAAGCGTAACTGTTTTATCAGGTTCAATTGTACAGCTGCAAATATCAGCTGAAATTAGATTGGGGAAACTTTCTTTAAAAAGCACTTCTTTTCCGCTGGACGGATAACCTTTTGACCAAGAAAAACCATCCCAAATTGTAGAATCTACACATAGTTTTAATCTTGCAGCTCGATGTTTAGAAATGCCGTTGACTAAGTTAAAATCGCCGCCTATTAAAAGTCTGTAATCATTTGTAAAATTTAAAGTTAAAAGATTTTTATTGAGCTCCACATCAAATGAGTTATCAAAATCGCCTGTTTTCAAGAGTCTTATTAATCGCAATGCCTTACTGTTTTTATAAGTTCCTGAAAAAGCGCCTCCAACTAAAAGTTTATCATCTGGCTGTACCAAAATACAACGCACATCACCTTTACTAAAACCTGTTCCAGAAGAAAAACTATCGTCTAGACTTCCATTAGAATTTAGACGAACAATTCTCTTTTGTGAGGAACCTTTAAATGTCAAAAATGTACCTCCTGCAATTATTTTACCATCTGATTGCATTGCAAGCGTATAAACGTGTTTATCAAAGCCAATACCTATATTAAAACTTAAATCGATACTTCCATCTTCATTTAACCGAACTAAATGAGGATATGACTGTCCGTTAAAAGTTGTGAATCTGCCTCCTGCCACTATTTTTCCGTCTGGCTGAATCAAAATATCTTCGATCACAGCATCTGCACCAACACCGACGTTAAAAGTAAAATCTCGAGATCCGTCTGGCAGTAATCTTACTATTCTGGCGGCAGTTAAATCATTATTAAACCGAGTGAAATTGCCAGCAGCAATAATTTTATTGTCGGGCTGTAATGCTAAAACATAAACTTGGGCATTAAATCCTGTTCCAATATTAAAAGTATTATCTAAAGAGCCGTTTGGCAGTATTCTAGCAATTCTATTAGAAACTGCGTCGTTGTACTTTGTAAAATTTCCTCCAAAAACAATTTTACCATCTTCTTGAACTACTGCAGTTTTTATTAATTTATCTGCTCCTGATTTGCCTCTGTTAAAATCTGAATCAAGTGAACCATCATCTAATAACCGCGCAATTCGATTTACTGGTGAATTGTTGAATTGACTAAAATTGCCAAAAACCATTGTTTTTAAGTTTGCTAATGGTAAAATCTTTAATACTGAATTATCAAAACCAACTCCTGCTGACAGATAACCTGTATCAAGTTCTCCACTAGAATCTACTTTAGCCAAACCACCTTGATTTTGTCCATCAAAAACAGCAAATGAACCACCAATAAACCATGATCCTTCTTGATCTTTTGCTGCTGCAAAAACGGAAGCTGATCCAGGTCCTGAACCCAAATCAAAGTCTGATTTTACAGTTCCATCAGCATTTAAAAGTACTGCTCTATTCACCTCATCATTTCCATATTTACTGGAAAAGGATCCTCCAACCATTATATTTCCTAAAAGATCTTCTTTAATTATTTGTACTGAACCATTGCTAAAACCCGATTTTTGAAAATTTTGGTCTTGTGTGCCATCTTCATAAATACGAATAATTCTATTTGCAGTATTTCCGTTATAAAGTGTAAAGTTACCTCCTAAGAGAATTTTTCCGTCTAGTTGAACTGCAATGGCATTTACATCATCATTAAAACCAGAACCAATATTAAAACTGTTATCAACACTTCCGTCAGGATTTAAACAAATTATTCTATTGCTTAATGTTCCATTAAATGAAATAAAATTCCCTGTAATTAAAATTTTTCCGCTTGATAGAATTCTAACATTAGTAATATTTGTAGAAGAGCCGGTTCCTGTCATAAAAGTTCGGTCTAAGGAACCGTCTTGAAGAATTCGTGCGATACGATTTACTGTCACATTATTATATTTTGCAAAACTTCCAACGATGATAATTTTCCCATCAGACTGTTCTGCCATACTATAAATAATACCACTGCCGGCGCCCACTGAAGTGTCAAAAGTTGAATCACGAAAACCATCGGTATTTAAGCGAATTAATCTTCCAGAATTTGCTGTGTCATAACTTGTAAACCCTCCGCCAACAATTATTTTTCCATCGAGCTGTAAATAGACTGTATAAACTTTACCATTGAATCCTGTACCAACGGAGAAACTCTCATCGATTGTTCCGTCAGGTTTTAAACGTATTAAAGATGAAGATGGAATTCCGTTTAAATTGGAAAAATCGCCTCCGACTATTAAATTATTATCGGGCTGTAAAAGCAAAGTTCTAACAGCGCTGTCGAAACCATCGCCTTTTGAACCATCATCGAACGTATTAAAAGCGGCATCCAATTTTCCCTGCTGTGCACTAATGAAAGTACTGGAGAGAAAAGAGACCAAAAACAGCGGGTAAAATAGCTTTTTTATCAAAACAAGAATGTAAATTGTTTAATTTGTAAGAATTTACCGAAATTAAACTGTTCTGGTTTTAAAAACAATACCCACTTTTAGTGATTTTTCATGTTTCTGACTTAAACAAAAAATCCATCTGTATTAATCAACAGATGGATTTTTATAATGTCTAAAAAAGATTTTTAGTGAAAAATAACTTTTCTTGCAGCGGTAAAATCATTCTCTAAAGTAATTTTTACAAGTAAAACTTGATTGCTTGACTGTAAATTTGAAATCGTAAGTTCTGTATTTCCAACTTTCTTTTTTTGATATATTAGTTTCCCCGAAATATCATAAATAGATACTTCTTTAATTGGTTCTTTTACTGCTGTAACTTTTATTACTTTGTCTTTCACAGCTACTAAAAGGCCATCTTGAATATTTTCAAAATCTCCTGTTCCCAACGTTTTACCTGAAGTATAACGCAGTACAAATCTTTTATCAAAAGTTCCAACTGTTGTAGTAAAAGTGTAGTTGCCAGCTGTTAAATCATGAATAATATTGGTCGTTTTATCTTCTAAATAAACGGCTTGACTATTAAACAATCCATCTGCATGATCTATCGAAATTGTAAAATCGCCGGCAATCGTACTTTTGTAACCTAGCGGAACTAAGTCATTTGTATTAAAAGGCAGTGCACGTCCTTGAATTGCCATTAAATCTGTATCTTCAATACTGTAAAAATCTAAAAACTCATTTTCATCAAGAGTTGAAGCATCAAAATTAAAATCCCAGCTGTTTGTCGCTCCCTCAACATAACCAACTAAGGTTTGTTTAAAGGCTCCTTTTATATTGCTGCAATTAAGCCAAATACGATTTTTTTCGACCTCAGCAGTTTCTGCAGGTTTGAAAAAAGCAGAATTTACGCCACTTAATCGCATATCGTTATTAAAAATAATGTCGGTTCCCGCGTTTGGATAAATAAAGAATCCTTGTCCTGCTGCAATATTTCCATCGTTTGATGCCTGAGGATCAGTTACAGTACCACCGGTTCCTGTGTAAACAGCATAATCATTACTTGAATAATAAGACGAAACATCGTTAGGATCTGCAGTTCTAACCGGCGGCGATCCATGTGTCCAGAAATACAATGGCCCGATATGACTGTAAGTACTTAACAGTTTATCTGCTTTAATTGCTGATGGATATGGATTACCAATTAAATTCCATTGATTGGCTGTTGGTGTAACAGGAACATCTCCATTATTTGGAACTCCAATAAAAGATGCAGGATATATCTTTTTAACAAATGGAGAAGGATCATATGTCTGTGGGGCTCTTACGTTATAACCTTTACCTGGAATCATAACGACTCCTCCATTTGGATGTATTACCCAACCAGAAACGGGATCGTAACTTGTGTATTTATCACCTAAAGTATCAGGAGACAAATCATGAAGTGTAAAACCTGACAACAGTGTTAATGGTGAAGACCAAAAAGTAATATCATAACGATAGACCGGCGTGGTATTTCTTTTGTAAGTAATAACACCTGTATTGGGAACATTGTCTTTTTGTACTAAACTCGAATTATTCTCAAAAATTAAAGATCCGCCTGTATTGACATTTACTGAATTTGTGACATTTAGTGTTTTTCCGCTTTCAATTATTAATGAACCTTTGTCGGCTATCGATAATTTATAGGTATAAAAATCCGTTGCAGATGCCGTTTGTTTAATTGCTGGTTTATTAGCAATTGAAGTAAGATCTGGTATTGTAATACAATCTGTAAGCTGCGGAGCTCCATTTGGTGTCCAGTTTCCAGCTGTGCTCCAGTGAACATCGACAGATCCATTCCATACTTTAGTTGTTGGAGCATTTAGAGTTACTGAAGCTGCCGCCGAGATACAACCCGTTGCATCATCTTTTACTGTTACGCTATAAGATTGTGTTGTCGATATATTTCTTGTAAAAACTCCTGTATCATTACTATAATTTGATCCATCAATACTATAATGATAACCGCTGTTAGGCGCTGGATTTGTTACTGTAATTATTGCTGTATTATCTGCGCATGAAGCTTGCTTAGTTACTCCTGCAGTAGGTGCTGTTCTGCCAACATTAAGATTAATAATTCCTCCTAAACTTGCAGCACAAGAATTAGCCTGCTGTGTTGTAACTGTGTAATTTCCTCCTGCTGTTGGTGTACCACTAATTGTTACTGTTTTTGCTCCTGAGTTTGGTGTAAAATTCAATCCAGCTGGTAAACCAGTAACATCTACGCCTGTTGCTGCTCCTCCCCAAGTATAAACGATAGGACTTATAGCAATTCCAGAACAAACCGTTTGCGTTGAAGAGCCGCCGGCGCTGGTTAAAACCAATGTTGAAACTGGGTTTAGCGTTATTGTACCTCCTAAACTTACAACTGTGCATGGAGATGCCTGCTGCGTTGCAATAGTATATGTTACTCCTGCTGCTGGTGTACCGCTAATTGTTACTGTTTTTGCCGGTAGATCTACTGAATACAATGTTGTTGGTAAACCTGTAACCGCCACTCCTGTTGCTCCTCCGCCCCAAGTATACACAATAGTTGCTAAAGCAGTTCCTGAGCAAATTGCTTGACTTGCTGATCCACTGCTTAAAACCAATGTTGAAGCTGGATTTACAGTAATTGCACCGCCTAAACTTACTGCCGTACATGGAGATGTCTGCTGCGTTGCAACAGAATATGTCGTCCCTGCTGCTGGTGTACCACTAATTGTTACTGTTTTGGCAGTTGAGTTTATCAAATACATAGATGACGGCAAACCTGTAACTACTGCTCCAGTTGCTCCTCCTCCAAAAGTATAAACTATAGAGCTTATTGCTGTTCCTGAACAAACAGTTTGATTGGCAGAGCCACTGGTTAAAACCAATGTCGAAGCTGGATTTACAGTAAGAATTCCCGCATTAGATGTTGCTGAAGGACTGCAAATACCACTTACCACGCAACGATATCTGTAACTATTTAATGCAACTGCCGCTCCAGTAATATTTAATGTTGCCGTTGTTACATTTGAATAAACTGCTGTATTGCCAAGGTTACTAAAAGAAGTTCCACCGTCTGTACTAACTTGCCACTGGTATGTTAACGTACTTCCGGCAGCTGTAACAGTAAATGATGTATTATTACCTGCGCAAACAGTAGCATCTATTGGATGACTTGAAACTGATGGTACCGTATTTGTTACATTTATTGTCCAAGAACCAGTAGTTGAGCACCCTCTTAGTGAAGTTGTCAAATTATAAGTTCGAGCAGTTAGTCCAGTTAAACTTATAGAATTACTTGTATAACCAGCCGGGCTCGAAGTCCATGAGTATGAGTAAGGATCTGTCCATTTTGGAGTATTTACAAATGTCCCTGTTGGAACGGGTGATAAACTTCCTACTCCCGAAACTGTGGTACCTGTTCCTTCTATAAAACTATAACCCGCAAGTAAACCGCTTAAAGAAGCATCATACTCCACAAACCCTGAGGAAAGTGTAGAGATTTCTCCAGTAGAAAGCACTTTGTTCCAAAAGCCCAATTTGAATACTTCCCCTGTTAATCCAACCCCAAATTCATCCATTACACCATAACCAATTTTTGTGGTAAAACTAGTATTTGAGCTATAATTTGATGTAGCACTTCCACCCGATGCTTTTAGTACTCCATTAATATACATTTTTAATCCTCCTGTCTGACCATCTCCTGTAACCGCAATATGATACCAATCATTTGTAGTAAACTCAGATTTCGAAATCTGTACTGAACCTCCTGATTGAGTCCAACATTTCAAAAAATCTCCCTCAAAACCAACTTCAATAGCATCATTCTGCCCAAAAAGAGACATTCTATCAATGTACTTCGTAGGATCATATTTTATCCATCCCTCTATACTAAAAGTACTTCTATTACTAAGAATATTTGAACCAAAATTGATATACTGATTATTAGCACTAATAAAAGCTAAAGATGCTGGAGCCACTATAGTATTAACCGTAATTTTTCCTGTAGCATCCAAAGGACAAGAAACATTTTCGGGTGTAGCACTTGGTACTGGCGGTGAACTATATTTATAAATTAAAACTGGACCACCAGACATTGTCGCTGTACAAGATGCTGTTTTTGAAGCTAAAACAGTATAAGTTCCAGTAGTATTAAACGCTCCAAAAACTAAAGCATTACCTGTACCAGATAAAGGAGTCCCTACATTCACAGTACCTCTTAACAACTGATAACTCACGCCTATTTCTGACCCGCTCAAACCTATAGTCGATCCTGCTTCAGAACTGCAATAAGCTTGATTTAGATTAGAAGCCGTTACACTTACTGAGTAATTAATTGGTGTAGTACAAGTTGCTGTAGACGTCACACTAATTCTTCCTGTAGTAGCTGAAAAATATGTATTATCTTTATATGTCGCCGAAGATGATAAACTTCCCCATGTACCTAACGCAGAGATTGCGCCACCCAATGTCAATGTTTTTGTACTGTGCAATAAATTATTAGCAGCATTCGTATTTAAATTGGCAACTATTCCGGAGTTTATAATCAAATTATTTGAGATTGCAACTGCTGTATTTGGAAATGTTTTAACTGCTCCCGCAGTACCCGAAAATAATAAATTATAAAAATTTAAGTCTACAAAAGTTTGATTAGCACCATATAATTCAACGGTTCCAGTACCAGGTGTAAAATTAGTACCTGTGCCTGTAACATTTCCAGCAACTTTTAAAGTACTAGTGCCTCCTTGAAGTGCTCCAGAATTCATAGCCCATCCACCTGTAAAAGTATGAGTAAAACTTCCCAATGCCAATGTTGATCCGTTATTTACTCCACTTATTACCAAACTACCTCCGCTTACAGCTCCCGTAAATGTAGCTGTTGTGCTTCCACTTTTTGACATCGTTACTGTACCAGTAGTTGTAAAACCAGCAATACTTTGTGTATTTCCACCGCTAATGGTAACATCTCGATTACTAAAATTTAGTACTCCTGTTCCTGTATTAGCTAAGTTTCCTTGTATTACTAAATTTCCCGAAGGAGCAGCAGTTGTACCACTTCCTGAAAAAGTAAGATTTTGATATGTAAATCCAGTACTTATAGTTGGTGTTGCACTATAATACTCTACTGTAAAATTTGTTGGAATTGTTGGAGAAGCAAATGAATAATTTCCTCCCCAAGTTGAAGCTCCTACTCTCAAGGTACCTGCTGTAAGAGTTGGTGCACTAGATGTTGTAAGCAAAAACGTATTTGCATCAAAAGTACCAGCAATATTTTGAAAAACACCAACTGTTAATGCGTTAGCGAGCGATAACGAACCACCTGTTTTATTAACAGTAAGTCTTCCTGCGGCTCCAATTAGTCCAGAGAGTGTTTGAACATTTGCTCCTGTAAAAATTGCCACAGGTCCAGTCCCTGCAGATGTACCAGTAAATGACCAATTTCCATTTAGCGAAATGCTTCGTGTAGAATCATTATTTGTATTTCCTTTCCATGTTCCAGTACCACTTACATCTCCGTTTACTGTAAGTATATTGTTTGCTACCATATTTAATGTTCCCAGAATAGAAACACCTGCACATGTTGGGCTTCCATTTGTATTAACCGTGGCTGTCGAAACAATAATTACGGGGTCATTTGCAGCAGGCACCACTCCTGTCGTCCAAGTAGCTGGAGTATTCCAATTACCTCCAGACGCAGTACTTATTCTAGTTGTTTGGGCAAATGAAACATTTAAAATAAAAAACATCACCAAACAAAATAGTCTTAAACTTGGGGAAAAAGTTTTTTTGGCTGTGGGGTACAAAAATTCAACACTCAAAAGTAAATTTTGAATCATAATAAATTGGGGGATTTATTTAAATTTGTTTTTGGTTTTATAGAAACCACCACAACCAATTTATTTTTTAGATATAAATAACTTTGGATCTTATTTACATTAAAAAAATAAAGGCTAATATTCTGTTTTTCACACAGTCTATAATGTGTAATTCTATAGTACAAAAATATTTAATTTCAGAATATAGACAACATTTTACATGTTTTCTTTTTAAGAATAACCTCTATTTTCTTTAAAAATTTAACAACAAAATGACTATTTTTAGCAATAATAGTTAAAAAGAAAGAAAAAACACATGAATTCAATTCACACTCCGAAAGAAGCTTTACAGAAATTAGAACACTTTTGTGCTTATCAGGAGCGTTGTCATGATGAAGTTGTATCAAAACTTTACAGTTTAAAAATGACTTCTGACGAAATTGATCTAATTCTGGTTCAATTAATTGAAGGCAATTTCTTGAATGAAACACGTTTTGCCTGCAGTTTTGCCAGAGGAAAACATCGCATTAAACATTGGGGTAAGCTTAGAATTACAAATGAACTGAAGTTTCGAAATATTTCCAGTACAAATATCACTCTTGCACTCAAAGAGATTTCTCAAGAAGAATATATTGAAACTTTTGAAAATCTTTCTGAAAGATCTTGGAATAGTATACAGGAGAAAAATATATTAAAAAAACGCAAAAAGTTCTGCGACTATATGCTCCGAAGAGGATATGAAAGTAATCTGGTTTATGAAAAGGCCAAAGACTTAGAAAGCCTTTAAATCGAGCTGTCATTTTACAAAATGACATTAAAAAACTACTATGTTTTAGAAAAAAACCTCTCTATTTGATAAGAAAATTCATAATTACTTATTGAATATCTTCTGCGAAATAAACGCTCAACCTCGCGTTTTATCTGCTTTTTCTTCAAAAAAAATTCAAATTATGGCTCCAAATTGCGATTTTTTCAATTTTAAAAGCCATTGTTTTATAGGAATTTCCACAGAACCTTATTTTTCCTTTTACTCTTTGTCGACTATTTAGGCATTTCATCGATTATATAAGTCAGTTGAAAACCCTCTAAAGGTCAATGACGTAGATGTATTTATCTTTGCGCCGGCTTAAAAAACCTTATTCCAGCACAATAATCTGATAGAAACATTTAGCATGATTAGAACTCTACTTTTCTTTTTACTATTACCTTTTTTTGGATTTTCACAAGCTCTAAGCGGCGATTATTTTATTAGTAACTCAAATCCAAATGATAAATTTAAAACTTTAGAAAGTGCCATTACTGAAATTACCAAAAAGGGACTTTCTAAACCAGTTACTTTTCAATTAGAAGAAAGTCAATTGCTCTCTACTCCTCTTGTCATAAAAGCGCTCTCTGGATCAAGCGCCACAAATACCTTAACAATTAAACCAAAAGAGGGTGCCAATATTAGAATTTCTGGAAATTTTTCTAAAAATGGAGTCATTGTTCTTGATGGAGCCGATAATATTATAATTGATGGTAATAATGGTCATACAGATAACAGCCTAAAAATCTATAATACTTTTGATATAAACGACAGCTACAATGCTAGAATGGGAATTTGGCTGTACAATGGTGCTGACAATAACAAGATTCAAAATCTAACTATTCAATTAAACATTCTAGGTCCAAAAATTGGTACTTATTCAACTGGCGTATTGGCTGGAAGCAGCAATATTGAAGGCAATGGCAATAATAGTTCGAATACTATAAGCAATGTAACTTTTACAGATGTTAAACAGGCTGTAATTGTGAACGGACAAAATCAATCAAACACAAACTGGACAATAGAAAAGAACAAAATAGGCTCTACTGATAATGATACTAAACCATTTTTAGGAATCTACATGCAAAATGTCAACATCTTTACTATTTCAAATAACATCATCAAAGGCGTTAGACTTCCTAGCTCATACGGAGGAAAGAGTCTAAACTCTGGAATATTTTTAGAGAATTCTAATTCTGGAGTTTTAACTAAAAACCTCGTTTCAGACATAGAAAATGGTGCAGGAAACGGCTTAGGTTATGGTATTTGCGTTGTAGGAAACAACAATTTAATCAATGAAAACACCATTTCATCTTTAACTTCGAGCTTCAATGGAAGTTACGGAATAAAATCTGAAGGTAACCAAACTACAATTTACGGAAATAGAATCACTTCTGTTTTTGCCACATCAGGTACAACTGCCGCAGGAATACATTTTTCAGGAAACGACCAATTAGTGTACAATAACTTCGTAAATGACGTAAAATCTAATGGTGGAGGTAATGCTTCAAGTCAGGATGGATTTGGAATTTATATTAACAGCGGTTCAAATATTAAACTTTATCACAATAGTGTAAAACTTACTTCAAATCAAAACTCAGGATCATCAGCTGCGTTATACATTAAAGACGGATCTGGTTTGGATATTAGAAATAATATTTTTGCTAATATGCAGACTTCGGGCAGTATGCGTTTTGCTATTTTTTCAGAAGTATCAAACCGAAATAACTTTACATATTTAGATTATAATGATTATTACAGTACTCAATTTTTAGGTTGTTTTGGCAGTTACTACACTTCTACAAATCGAAAGTTAGATCTTGACAAATGGAAAGAAGCTACTTTGAAGGATGGTGCATCAAAATCTTTTGCTCCAATTTTCGCAAACACTACTGATCTTTACTTAGCTAAAAATAACAGCGATAATGAAAATTTGTCTGGAAAAATACTTTCTGAAGTTCCTACTGATATAGATGGAACAAAAAGAGTAAAACCATATATGGGAGCCCATGAAATTGAATCTTGTATTCCTGAAGGTGATCAAACAAAATTTGGAACTGATTCTTGGATTGGTTATGTCTACACTTACACCAGTGAAAATGCTCCAAATCCTTCTACTCCAACAACTTTACCAATTTCCAGCGATGCTGCTTACATAGGAACTGTTACTGAACCAAAATTGTTTGACAGAAACGTTGGTTCAAACCAAATAACTGGATTAACAACCAACATCAAATGTATTACACCGCCCTCGGATCTTTTCTTTGTTCGATACAAGATGCAAACTACCATTCCGGCAGGTAAATACAATTTTACAATTGGAGGTGATGATGGTGTAAGACTTTATATCGACAACAAACTAATCGATCTCGGCCCAGTAGTTTCCTGGGGCGATCATAGCTATAGCCTTTATGCAGCGCAAATTTCTTTAGACGGTAAACCTCATTCTTTTGTTTTAGAATATTATGAGAAAAAAGGCGATGCAAGGGTTTCTTTTTCATATGGAGAAATAAAGGGAGACGCTGCACTTCCTTATGGTATTGATAAATGGAATGTTTATGGTTTTACGGTACCCGATATAAGTTTACCCGCTTCTGCATATGCTGGATCTTATGTAGATAACCATTTAGACATAAACACTCAACTGCTTTGGAATGCAGATCAATCACCTTCTTCTTATTCAGGATGGCAGGGTGCGGCTATAGCCGATAACAATTTTACTATTACCTACAAACGTCAAGGATTCCCTTGCGGCCGTTATCAAATAGAACTTGTAAATTGTGACGATGTAGGAAGAATTTATCTTGACGATAATCAGATTTTTGAACAAAAAAGTCACACAACAACCTCAGTAATAATTAATAAAGGTGAGATTTACGAGCTAAACAAAGATTCTAGAATTGAAATACGTCTTTTAGAAGATGCTGGTAATGCTAATATTGCCGTAAAATTTATTGAAATTCCAACTATTTACGACGGAACAGGTACTCCTCCAACAAAAAATACTGCAATAACAATTGCTGCTAATATGACTTTAAAGACCGATCTTGAAGTTTGTTCTTGCACGATAAACTCTGAGGTTACTCTTACTGTTCCTTCTGACCGTACTTTAACCGTAAATGAAAATATAACGGTAGCTTCCAAAGGAAAATTACTAATCGAAAATGGAGGTTCTTTAATGCAGAGCAACACTAGTAAAACATCTTATTCTGGAGATTTTAAGTCTTTTGAGCTTCAAAGAAACACAACTCCTGTTTATCGTTATGACATTACTTTTTGGTCATCACCAGTTACAGAAGCTTCTGCTTTTACACTGCACAATTTATCTCCTGATACTTTAGGCGATAAATATACAAGCTATGACCCATTTTCAGGATGGGTAATACATCCTTATGGTGCAAAAGTTATGATTCCAGGAAGAGGATACAATGTTAGAGCACCACAAACTTATGACGTGACCATTACGAATAAAAAAGTATACACAGCTTCTTTTGTTGGGATTCCGAATAATGGAGACATTCCTTTTACGCCAACTGCAGATCATTGGAATTTAATTGGAAATCCATATCCGTCATCTATCAGCGCTGATGAATTAATGAGTACTTACGATCATATTGGACCATTATATTTCTGGACACACGGATTACCGCCTTCTAAAACAAATAATCCTAACGATGTTTCGTCTTATTATTCAAGTGATGATTATGCCGTTTATACGGGAACTGGCGGAACAGTAACAGATCCTAAAGGAACTAACAACGGAAATATTGCTGCGGGACAAGGTTTCTTTATTTATCCAAATGCTGCAACTAAAATTGTTTTTAACAATGATATGCGTTTAGGCGGTAAAAACACAGCTTTTTTCAAAAAAGCACAAACTGCTAAAACTGAAAAAAGTCGTTTATGGTTAAATTGCAGTAATGCAGGCGGTGCTTTTAAACAAACTTTGATTGGTTATGTTGAGGGCGCAACAAACAATTGGGATTTTAATTATGATGCATCGACACTTGACGAAAATGCTTACTTAGATTTTTACAGTATTGTTGATACCGACTTAATGGCAATTCAGGGTCGTGCGCTTCCTTTTGACAAGAACGATTTAATATCGCTTGGTTATAAAGCTACAATTGGTGGTGAATTTACAATTTCGATAGATCATGTCGACGGATTGTTTGATAACCAAGTCGTTTATTTAGAAGATAAAACAACTGATGTTATTCATGATTTATCAGCGGCTAATTACACCTTTAGTACGGCAGCCGGAACCTTCGATAAAAGATTTGTATTGCGCTTTACTGGTAAAACATTAGGCACTGGTGATTTCGAAAACATTGAAGACGGACTTTTAGTAGCTGTAAAGGATAAATCAATAAAATTAGTTACCTCTAAAGAATCAATTAAAGAAGTTTCTATTTATGATATTTCGGGAAAACTTCTATATCAAAAAAAGAAAGTAGGAAGCACAGAACATACTGTTTCAAATCTGCAATCAGGCAATCAGATTCTGCTTGTAAAAACAATTTTAGAAAATGATTTCTCTACAACCCGAAAAATTATTTACAGATAAAGCATTTCTTCTTTATAGAAAACAAAAAATCCATTTACCTAATGATAAATAGATTTTTTTGTTTTATGAATTAAAACTATGGCTTTTCTATTAAAATACTAACAGCATTTCCACCAAAACCAACCGCATTAATCAAGACTTTTTTAATTGGTTTGTCTTTAGTTATTCTTTTTGAGAAAGGAGTTTCGATAAAAATATCATGTTCCATCATTAAAAGCGCAAGCTCTAAACTCAATATTCCGGAAGCTCCAAAAGTGTGTCCAATTTTCCATTTATTAGTCGTCAACAAAGGCTGTTTGGAACCAAAAACTTTTTCAATTGCACGAAGTTCTGTCAAATCGCCTTTAATTGTTCCCGGCGCATGCATCACAATAACATCTACACTATCTAAATCGGTATCTTTTAAAGCCATTTTCATAGATTTCTGAAAACAGTCAGCTTCCGCCGAAATTGAAATATTATGTTCTAAAATTTCAGTTGCATAACCCACTCCTGTAACATACGCAATCGCATTTTCTTTTTCTCCAGATTCTAGGCAACAAACTGCCGCGCCTTCGCCCAAAATCATCGTGTTTTGCGTTTTCTCAAAATCAAAAGCAAGATTGGGCCAAGAATGGCTTTCTTGATCGATACGCGAATATATTTTTAGCGCACGCATCTGTCCGATAGTAAAATCTGTAAGAGGCGCTTCACTGCCTCCTACCAAAAACTTATCAGACATTCCTGATTTCAACCATGCTACGCCATTTAAAAGTGAATGTAATGCTGTTGAACAAGTTATTGAATGTGAAATTTCAGGTCCTTCACTTTGCAAATCGTGTGCAATCCATGACGAAATATTCCCCAAAGTTGTTGTAGGCGATGCTAAAGTCTGTGCTTTTCCAGTTTCGATATACTCTTTATAATGTTTTTCAAACAAATCTGTAGCACCTCTTGAAGATCCAATGTTTATACCAAAAACATCTTCGGAACTCCAACCTGCATTTTGAACTGCTTTTCGTGAAGCAGCCAACGCAAACAAAACTGAATCGTCTAAAAACTTATATTTAGGATCTGATTCCCGTATTTGAGCAATCAATTGCTTTGAATCCGTACTCAAAGCCGCAATAAAAGTATCTTGCTGATCTAAAAATTGTTTAGTAAAACAATGTTTTCCGTCTAGATATTTTTTCCAAACTTCATCTTTATTACTTCCTAAAGGAGAAATAGATGAAAAAGCTGTTATGGAGATTTTTTGTGTATTCACATTATTTTATTTAACCGCAAAGTTCGCAAAAGTTTATACAAAGTTCACAGAGTTTCAAAGTAAAAAATAAAACCAGATCATTACCTAAATAAACCTAGAGAACTAGACCATTTCAATGGCTTCTTCAATTATTTTATATACTTTTTGAAGCTGTTCATTAGTCATAATATAAGGCGGAAGAATGTAAACAATGTTTCCAACTGGACGCAGAACTACTCCGTTTTCAATGAAAAAATTATAAAGCTTTGTTCGCATCGAGCCATAATAACTTTCTTCTGAATCTGATTTAATTTCAACTGCAAAAATAACTCCCAATGTTCTGGCGGTAATTACTTTCGAATGGTTTTCTATCTTCTTTTGAAATTCTAAATGACTCGCATTTATTCTTTCAATGTTGGCCTGCATTTCTGCAGTTTGCAATAAGTCTATACTTGCCAATACTGCAGCACAACCTGTTGGATTTGCAGTAAAAGTATGCCCATGAAACAATGCTTTATTAATATCATCATCATAAAAGGCATCAAAAATATCTTGAGTAAAAGTCGTAATTGCCATAGGAATAGTTCCTCCAGTTAAGGCTTTAGACAAACAAATCATGTCTGGCTCTTCAGAAACGTAATCCATTGCAAATGTTTTTCCTGTTTTACCAAAACCAGTCATAACTTCATCAGCAATTGTCAGCACTTTATTTGCCGCACAAATCTGAATTAATTTTGCCAGCGCTTCTGGTTCATACATTACCATTCCTGCCGCACCTTGCACCAATGGTTCAAATATAAAACCGGCACAATTATGATTTTGAATTACATTCGTCAAAGCATCAAAACTTGCCTGTTCCTGTCCTTTTATCGGCACCGGAATTCGAACAACATCAATAAACATTCCCTGAAAAGCCTGTGTATAAAAAGAGATTCCGCTTGCCGCCATTGCCGCAAAAGTATCACCATGAAAAGCATTTTCGAAAGCAATTATAGTAGTACGCTTTTCATTTTTATTGAAAAAATATTGCAAAGCTACTTTTATTGCTACCTCGACTGCGGTAGAACCATTATCAGAAAAAAAGATCTTCTGTTGGTTTTTCGGTAAAATTTCAATCAGCTTTTCTGCTACTTTTATGGCTGGCTCATGTGTAAAACCGCCAAACAAAACATGCTCTAGAGTTGTTAATTGCTTATAAACAGCATCGGCAATAAATTTATTACTGTGTCCAAAAGGATTTACCCACCACGATGCAATTGCATCAATATATTCTTTACCGTTTTCATCCCACAATAAAGCGCCTTCACCTCTAGAAATTGCAATTGGAGTTTGAGCTGTTTTGTGCTGTGTATAAGGATGCCAAAGATATTGGCTGTCTTTTTCTGTTAAAGTCATAGTGGTGACATGTTTTTATGTTAGAAGTGAAATGAAAGCATTTTGCTTTTTACAAAACACATTTTACATTTTTAATAGATTCTCTCGAAACAAATCAGCATATTCGCGAATTACATTTTGATCAAAATAAGGTTCTTCGTCGATTCTTCCAATGAACTTAATCCCTGTTCTGTCTAGAATTATACTTTCTGTTGCTTTATTTTCGCTTCCGCTGAAGATAATTCCAGCAACTTCAAAACCTCGATTCTGAATTGCTTCAATCGTCAATAAAGTATGATTGATACTTCCTAAATAATGTCTCGAAACTACCACTATTTTATATTCCGGCTGAATTAAATCAATAATAGAATCTTTGTCATTTAAAGGAACAAAAATACCTCCTGCACCTTCAATAACTAAATGATTATTGGTTTTAGGTTCCTGAATTTGTTCTAAGTCAATTTTGATCCCGTCAATCTCTGCAGCTAAATGCGGACTTGCAGGCGTATTCAATTTATAGCTGTTCTCGAAAATTTGAGATTTATTATTCGAGATTTTGATTTTGATTTTATGACTGTCTGAATTATCTAAATCTCCTGCCTGAACAGGCTTCCAATAATCAGCCTCTAAGGCTTCAACAATAATAGAAGACGCAATTGTTTTTCCAACATCTGTTGAAATTCCTGTAACAAATATTTTCATAATTTTCTTGTTTCACAACTATTCAAAAAGTCTTTTTATTTCTAAACAGCTATAGAATAATTTCAACAAAAGTACCAATAAAAACAAAACCCATCATGACGATGGGTTCTATTATTCGCTTATTCTTCTTTTAATTCATCTATGACTTTTTTAATTTCTCGAGCGTATTTCCCGTAAAAAAAATGTACCCACCATTCTAGAACTAATCCCATACTTAAAATAGAAGATGTAACTGCTGCAAAAACACTAATCAATTGAGAATTGCTAAAGTTTGCGATCTCAAATCCTGGATCTTGTGAAAAACGGTTGTATAAAAACCCAATTAAAAACAAAACAATAAAAGGAGTTAATGCAAATCCGAAGGTTTTATACAATTCCATGTTCAACCTAACATCAAAATAAGTTTCATACAAACTGTCTTTTGTTTTTAATGTAATGTTATTTAATCTCTTGTAGAACAAATACAGCTTTACTAAATAGTACGCACAAACAGCCACAAATATGCTAAAGAACAAATAAAACGGCGCGATCCATTTTTCTGGAAAAGCGAACAAAAAAGGTGCAAATCCGTAAAGAATTACTGCTGCGCCCTGATAAAGCAATTCGTTTTTAAGATTCTTTCTAATCTTGTCCAACGGTGTATTTGCTGACTCAATTTTTTCTAAATTATTAGGAACAACAACATTATCTGTCTTTTCGTTATTCCATGCGTTTTGTATATCGTTAAAATCCATATCCTTGATTTTTAATTATTTCTTTTAATTTCTCTTTTGCTCTGTTTAATTTCACTCTTGCATTTCCCTCTGATATTCCTAGATTCTCCCCAATTTCTTTATGAGAGAAACCTTCGAGTTGATAAAAAATGATCGCTTTATCAATTTTTTCTAATTTTTGAACCGCTTTATAAAAATGATCGATTTGGCTTTCTTTAATATGCGAATCTCCTTCATCTTCCTTGATGTTTTCAGAAGCGATTTCATACTTATCCACTTTACGTTTTTCCTTCCTTAAGAAAACAATTGCTGTATTTACTGCAACCCGATACATCCATGTCGAAAACTGACTTTCGTTTCTAAAAGAATCATACGATTTCCAAAGCTGACAAATAATCTCCTGAAACAAATCTTGTTGATCATCATGATTATCCATGTACATTTTAGAAACTTTGTATAGTATTCCTTTATGACTTTCGATCCGATTTAAAAATTCTTGTTCTTTTTCTTTCAAAATAATACTAATTCATTACTGGTTTTACTTTGTACCCTGCATTTCTTAACAAATTAATTACACCTTCTTCACCAGCCAAATGTGCTGAACCAACTGCTACAAACAGTGCTTCATTTTTCATCATATCTTTCATTTTCTTTACCCAATCTCTATTTCTGTCATCAAGAATAAATTTTTTAGTTTTTTTACTCATAACCTTTTCATTAGCAAGATCACCATAAAGATCCATTAAATTTTCATTTTTATAGTCCTCTACCATTTTTTTAGTTTCCGCTTTACTTGCATCAGCCAAAGATTCGATTAGTTCAGAATCTGTGTAAGCATTAGAAAGCATATTCAACTGCCCTTTTACCGTTTCGAAACCACTAACGCCTTTCTTTTCTTTTAGAGCCAAATCTGTAAAATCTGATTCGTACGATTTCAATATTTCACAATCAAACGTTTTAATAGTAATCAAACTCATAACAGTTGCTAAATTTAAATTATCGACCTGTTGAACTTTTATACCTATAGCTTTTTGTAAAATTGAATCTAGTTTTGACAATTGTTCAGGCGTTAATTTTTTACTTAACAGCTCTGGAGATATTGCTAACTTTTGAGCATCTGCTATTTCATTTGGGTCAGAAAAGTTGATTTCAATAATTAATTTATCTGATTTTTGAAATGCCTTCTTTGTTTTTTCTGTCAAAAAATAATCTGTTGGACAAATAGAATGAATTGTTCCGTACAGATAAGATGGTTTCGACAATCCATTTCCTGAAACTTCCCATAAAAGAGAATTTTCGAGTTTTACAGATTTTGTTTGAGCTTGTGTTGTTCCACTAAAAACTAATGTGATTGCTGCTATTGCTGATGTAAATAAATTTTTCATTTTGCTGATTGTTTTTTGATTGATGATTATTTTATTGATTGACTTTTTTTGATTTGATTGATGATTGAAACCTCTTTATTGTTTGTTCCATTTTTTTCTCTGCCATAAAGCCATTGAAGCAAAAAATAAACAGATCATAACCAGAAGCAGATCTTTATCTGGTTTGTTTAAAATAAAACTGTTTACTAAAGAATAGCCAAGTCCAGCTGAAGTTAAAAAAGTAAATACGAAATGAAATATTTTTTCGCTGATTGAAGTTGATGTTGTTTTCATAATTGTTTTGATTTATTTGATTACGACTCGTAAGTAATCAAACATTCAAAACGTTACAAAAAATTTTTACTTTTTTTCAAACACCAATAAAACAAAGGGATTGGGAGTATAAAAAAATTTAAAACTGATTTCAATCAATCAAATTCAAACTTACATTTATTGCATTTATATCTGTGTTTTGAATAAATAGGAATCAAAACGAAAAGTAATGAGAGTGCAAAAGCCAAAAGTGTTTTTAAATCCTTTATCGAGGTTACCATTTCTATTTCTTCAGCATCGCAACGCGGACATTTAATCAACTCATTATTTTCATTTAGAGAAAATGGACTAATATCGGATAGAATATTATTTGCTTTTTCAAAATCCTGGCTTTTTACAAAAAGCTTAACGCCGCCAACCGCATTACTCCAAATAGGATTTGAATCAACAGTATTCATGTCTCTTAAATAGACATCAACACCTTCTGATTCAAGTTTACCACAAAAAACCTGAGCTTCATATGAATACTGATAACTTCTAACTAATTTAAAACCTTCTTCCATAATCAAAATATAAAACCGCTTAATAATTGCAGAACCTGATTAATTTCTTCTTCTGAATTATAGCTATGGATACAGAAGCGCAAGCGTTCTTGTCCTTCTGGAACTGTAGGCGAGAGTATTGGTTTTACATCAAAACCTTTATCTTGAAGCTGCTGCGCCAATTTTTTTACATTTTCATTCCCTGGAACAATGGCTGATTGTATGGCTGATTTGCTTCGAACAAACATTGGTTTTAAACCCAATAAGTTTTTTTGCTGATTAAAAAATATGATATTTTGCCTCAACTTTCCAATCGTATCTTTTTCGATATTCAATTGCTGATAAGCGGTAAAAACTGTAGAAACAGAATGTGGCGACAATCCTGTTGTATAAATAAAACTTCTAGCGAAGTTTACTAAATAATCTTTAAGATCTACGCTTCCTAAAACTGCGGCACCATGACAGCCTAAACCTTTTCCGAAAGTCATAATTCGAGCAAAAATTCGATTATGCAATTGCAGATACTGTGTTAAACCTTCGCCTTTATCGCCAAAAACACCTAAAGTATGTGCTTCATCAACTACTAAATAACAATTATACTTTTCAGATAATTCTATCAATTCTTCTAGATTTGGACTGTCGCCATCCATAGAAAAAACCGTTTCGGTAACGATATAAATATTTGTATCGGGAAATTTCAGGATCAATCGTTCCAGATCTTCAAAATCATTATGATTAAACTTATACGATTTAGCATTCGACATAAGTATTCCGTCTCTAATAGAAGCATGACTTAATTCATCACACAAAATAACGTCATTTCGCTGCGGTACAGCGCTAAAAAAACCAACATTGGCATCATAACCCGAATTAAAAATTAAAGCCGATTCAGCTTCATGAAACTCCGCAATAAAAGTCTCAGTAATTTGATATAAGGAATGATTTCCAGAAATTAATCTTGAACCTGTTGCACCGTTTTGAATAATGTCATTTTCGATTAAATAATGGTGCGCTAGTTTAAAAATCGACTCTGATTTTGAAAAACCAATATAATCATTTGACGAAAAATCAACAAGATTATTAAAACTTGGTAATTGCCGTAACGAATTATTCTGCCTTCTATTTTCAAGCTTTTGAGCTAGGTTTTTAGGTAATTTCATAAAAGCAAAGTTATAAAAATTGAAGTCAATTTTAAATAAGCAGCAGGTTTGATGTTGGTTACAGTTTATAATTTAAATTTTAAACAATTGTTAATTATTTTTTTTTCTAATTTTAAAACGACAAACTAACTACCACTAATTTAATTATTTATTAAAAAGAAAAAAATGAAGACCATTTGTAAAAATTGCGAAACATCTAATTACTCCGACTTTAATTATTGCCCTAACTGCAGTCAGAAAATCAATTTACATCGTATAAATCCACACGAAATTTTTCACGAAGCTGTTCATTATTTTACACATGCCGACAAAGGTATTTTTCAACTTGTTAGAGACCTGACATTAAAAAGCGGTGTTGTAGCTAAAGAATATATAAATGGTAAAAGAAAAAAGTACTTTGCACCGCTTAATTTTTTCCTGCTGGTTGCCGCTGTCTTTGTTTTCATTTCCAACATCCCAAAAGAAACACCTGCTATTAATGTTTCACAAGAAAACAAGGAACTCAGCGCTATTTCAGATCCTGTCCAAAAGGAAAAGATCGTACACTTATATGAACGAAAAGAAAAAATGACTCATTTCATGAGAAAATATTCCAACTTAATGGCAATGATGGCTTTGCCACTCACGGCATTCTTTTTCTGGTTGTTTTACAAAAAAGAAAACTACAACTATACAGAGCATTTGGTAGCAGGCATGTATATGTTAGGTTTTTGCATACTGGCCAATACACTTTTAATTTTGCCAATTTCCTTATTATTTCACCTATCGCCTAATTATCAAGCTTTACTTTTCCTGCTCTTTCAGCTCTTTTACTTTACGCTCTTTTATTACAAGTTTTTAAATAAAAGTACCAAACTTCAATTATTAAAAGCCTTTTCTACAAGTGCTTTCGGGATTATCTCTTGGATAATTATTTCGGGATTTACTGTAAATACTTATGTTTCAAGCGGTTTTTGGGGAATCCTATAACAATACACAATCATCAATATAATACAAACAAAAAAGCCAAACATTTCTGTTTGGCTTTTTCTTTATTATAAAATTGTATTTAGTCAACTAAAACAATTACTTTATTGTCTTTCATCTCGATAGTACCAGACGTGATCTCTAATGTATAAGTCTGATCGTTTACCTTCGTGAACTTACTCACTACTTCTTTAGAAAAGTTAAAACTTGGCGCTGCAATTTTTACAGTTCCCTTTTCTAAAATAGAAACAATAGGAGCGTGATTATTCAATATTTGAAAGCTTCCATCAACTCCCGGAACAGTAACTGATGTTACTTCTCCCGAAAATAATTTTGCTTCTGGTGATACTATTTCTAAAATCATAATTTTAATAATTGATAATTGATAATTGTCAATTGATAATTATCAATTGAATTATGCTTCAGCTAACATTTTTTCTCCAGCTTCGATTGCATCTTGAATAGAACCTTTCAAGTTGAAAGCAGCTTCTGGAAGGTGATCTAACTCACCATCGATAATCATGTTGAATCCTTTGATAGTATCTTTAATATCTACTAATACTCCAGGAATACCTGTAAATTGCTCTGCTACGTGGAACGGCTGAGACAAGAAACGTTGTACACGACGTGCTCTTGATACAGAAAGTTTATCTTCTTCAGATAACTCTTCCATACCTAAGATCGCAATAATATCTTGAAGTTGTTTGTATTTTTGAAGAATTTCTTTTACTCTTTGTGCACAATCGTAGTGCTCATTTCCTAAAATTTGAGGAGTTAAAATTCTTGAAGTAGAATCTAACGGGTCAACCGCTGGATAAATACCTAGCTCAGCAATTTTACGAGACAATACAGTTGTAGCATCTAAGTGGGCGAAAGTTGTAGCCGGCGCCGGGTCAGTTAAGTCATCCGCAGGAACGTAAACCGCTTGTACAGATGTAATAGATCCTTTGTTTGTAGATGTAATACGCTCTTGCATAGCACCCATCTCTGTAGCCAAAGTTGGTTGGTAACCTACTGCAGACGGCATACGTCCTAAAAGTGCTGATACCTCAGAACCTGCTTGTGTAAAACGGAAGATATTATCAACGAAGAATAATACATCTTTACCTTGATCAGATCCAGCTCCATCACGGAAATACTCAGCGATAGATAATCCTGAAAGTGCCACACGTGCACGAGCTCCAGGTGGCTCATTCATTTGTCCGAAAACGAAAGTAGCTTTAGACTCTCTCATTCCTGGCATATCTACTTTAGATAAATCCCATCCTCCATTTTCCATAGAGTGCATGAAATCATCACCGTATTTAATAATTCCTGACTCTAACATCTCACGAAGTAAGTCATTTCCTTCACGTGTTCTTTCACCTACTCCTGCGAATACTGAAAGTCCACCGTGACCTTTTGCAATATTGTTGATCAACTCCTGAATCAATACTGTTTTACCAACACCTGCACCACCAAACAATCCAATTTTTCCTCCTTTTGCATAAGGCTCGATCAAATCGATTACTTTGATACCTGTGAATAAAACTTCAGATGAAGTTGATAAATCTTCAAATTTAGGCGCTTGTCTGTGAATTGACAAACCGTTTTCTCCTGTTTTTGGCAAGTTTCCTAAACCATCAATTGCATCTCCAATTACATTGAATAATCTTCCATATACATCTGGACCGATTGGCATTTGGATTGGATTTCCAGTTCCAACTACTTCATATCCTCTGCTTAAACCGTCTGTTGAGTCCATAGAAATGGTACGAACAGTGTTTTCACCGATGTGAGATTGTACTTCTAGAACTAACAATGTTCCGTCTTTTTTAGTGATTTCTAGTGAATCATAAATTTTTGGAAGTTCAACATCCTTACCGTTGAAAACTACGTCAACTACTGGTCCAATGATTTGAGCAACTTTTCCTATTACTTTTGACATTACTTATGTGTTTATTAAATAGCTATTTAGGTTTATCGAAAATACCTCTTTTTTCAGAGCGCAAAGATAATTTTTTAAAATATAAAATCAATATTTTTTTTATAAAAAATAGCATGATTTTGTTTGATTCTAAAAATGAGGCCTTCAAACTCCCATTTAAAGCATTTTTTATTCAACTAAAAAAAGCCGCTGCTTTTAAAAAACAAACGGCTTTTAAATTAAAAAAAATGGTTCTATGGCAATACTGCAGGATATAAAATTGGATAATTACCCACATTTACTCCTTTTAAATTTGATCCATACTTAGCATTAATAGCTTCAATAAATTTATTTGCTATAAATGCATATCCTCTTGGCGAAGGATGAACTCCATCTAAAGAAAAAGTTCCTCCTGTTACAAATGTTGATGCCATTGTAAAACTATTCACAGAAATTCCTCCTTGATCAATTTGTTTCATAATTGCATTTGCATCTACAAAAGCAAGACCTTTAGACTCTGCAATAGATTTTATAGTTGCATTAAAAGCATTTGTCGCCACTTCAAGTTCTGCAACTTCAGTTGGTATCAAAACATATTTATCTTGCAAAGGATACGTAATTCCAAAATTATTCAAAGGAGCCGGCGGAGCAACTCCTATTCCTGAATTTTCAGCTGTAGGCGCTGTTCCAATAGCTGATTGCGTAGTTAAAAGAACTAAATCAGTCTTAGTTGCTTGACGCGCCTGACCAAACACATTACCATAAAAAGCTGCCGTCTGAGCTCCAAGTGTAGGCGTAAAAGCCGCTGTTAATTGCGCAGACAAGTTTGTAAGCGATTCATCTTTTATCAATAATGGATTTGCCACTGTTGTTGACAGCAAATTAATTCTTGATCCCGCTCCAAAAGCTGTCAAAGCTTGTTTTAGCGGACCGTATAATTGAGCATTCAATGCGCTTATTGTAGCTGTACCAACAGCAGCATTCCCTTTACCTATAGCAGAAGCCGTTAAAGGATTATAAGGAACAGTCTTAAAAAACGGAATTGATGTTACATATGGAATATTTGCCACAACACCTTTTGCTCCTCCCGAAGTTAAAGTAGTTACTAAAGCCGCATATGTCCCATCAAAACCAACACCCGCAGCTCCAGAAGCTGGCGTAATTGGGTTCGTACCATCACCTCCAGTGGTTGCATAACCTAAAACATCATTATTACCAATCCATAAAGAAAAGAATGTTGGCGTTTGACTCATTGCGTAAGCAAGAACAGAAGTTGTTCCATTTGGAGCAAATCGCACATAATAAGGATTTGCCGTTCCGTTTGCTAAACCAGCCGGCGCTCCATAAGTTGGAGACAGTAAATGAAAACTTTTTGCACCAGGCACACCCGTATTATTATAAGGACCCGCAGCTGCAACCGCAGGATTCATCACTTCTGTTGTTGGAGTACCACTTACAGGATCAACTGTCGAACTAGGATGAGTTGGAGAAACTGTAGTATTAAAATAGAGCCTCGGACCAAATGCTATATTAGGCTGTCCGCCAAAAAGCAAACCACCAATATTATCATTAGTATAAGGAATTTTAAATTCCCCTCCTCCAACAAGTTTAAATTGCTGTGCCATTATATTGGTATACGCTCCTTCTTGTCCCTTTTTAAAAAGAGCACCATCACTAAAACCAGACGTTAAAGAATTCCCTAACGCAACGTATTTAGAGAAATTAGCAGAACCAGATGTCAAAGGCAATCCGTCTGACGAATCAACAACGGTTACTGCATCGTCATCACTATTACAAGCCATAAAGGTCAAAGAAACCAATAAAAGCCATTTGAAATTTTTTATCATAATTTTTTATATTTTAAAATTATCTGTTTCTAAATACACTTTCAGAAACATAAATAACGTGTTTGACTTAATAGTTAATAATCAATTATGGATTAATAGTCCATGAAACAAAATACTGCTGCCCGATTAATCCAGCTCCAATTACTTGATAGTATTCTTTACCGCCAATATTAGCAGCTCCAAGTTTTACAACAGATTTCAATTTTGGAATTCCGTAATTTACCTGTGCATCTATTACTGTAGCAGATTTGATTGTACCATCAGCGAAGCCAGACTCCCATTCGTACTCACTATTCCATCTTCCGCTTACATTAAACCCGAAATTTTTAAATACTTTCTCATTACCAATAGATAGTTTAATTCTATGTTTTGGAGTATTAAATCCTGCCTCAAAACTTGGGTCTTTTTCTTGATCAAAATCAAATTGAGCATAATTGTAGTTCACACCTAGTTCATAATCAGCAATTATTTTTTTAGTAAGCCCAACTCCAACTCCAAATGAATGTATCTCCACATCTGAATTGGTATACAATTGATACACTCTATATTCTCCATTTTGAATCGCTCTTACCGATTGAACTCCTGGATCTGTAACTCCTCCTGCAAGATTTGGATTATCTTGTGCTGTTCCGTAGAAAGGAGAAATCACATTTAAATTACCAATGAAGTTATTGTAGATATTATAATAACCGTTAAGATCGATTGACATACCATTAAAAACAGAACGATATCCCAATTCAAAAGCTTTTACTTCTTCTGGTTTCACATAATTTGCCCTTGCTTTTTTCAACAATGCCGCTGCCGCTATTGGATTGCTTCCTGCCATTGCTGAAAAAGCATTAACTGAACTTGCTAAATAAGAATTACCATAAGCATCAAGACCTGTCATGTTTTTAGTTGTACTTCCGCCGCTGTAAGCCTGACCTTCTGCGCTTAAACTAAAAGTTTCACTAAATCTAGTTAAGTTATCTGGAGCAGATCCAATCAATACTGCGTTTCCAATATTAAATCCGATATACTGATCTTGAGTTGACGGATTTCTGAAACCTGTCTGGAATGAAGCTCTAATATTATGATTTTTCTTTTCTCCTCCTGAATATACCAAAGATAAACGCGGCGAATAATTACCATCAAAGTTTTTAGATTTATCATAACGAAGTGAACCCGTGAACTTCAATCTATCTTCTAAGAATTTCTTCATTAACTGAGCATAAGCACCATACTCATTATAATCAATCGGTCCATTTGCATCTGTATAAATTCTACCATGAGAATTAAGCTCATAAGCTCTAAACGAACCTCCTACTTGAATTTCGGCAAATTTTATCAAATCTCTAAAATTATAATTTGCATCAGAATGATAAATTCTAGAATTATCAACCAATCTTGAGCCTGAACGAACATCTGGATCAGCTATAACTTGATTAAAAGCATTTTTAAATTCAGCTGTACCGGGCATAAAACGACCTGTATCAGCCGTAGCTCTTCCCACAGCATGCGCCTGTTGCGGCGTCATACCGGCTAATGTTCCCTGAATGTAAGCTCCAGCATATTGACCAAACCAAGTATTATCGTCTTTCCATTTTCTATTTACATTAATACCTGTAAAAACCATATCATAAGAATGCCCTCCATCTTCAGATGTAGTATATCCTCTCACAAAAAAGTTCTTCCCTTTAACTTCTAATTTATGCTGCTGCATAAAAAAATCGTTCAAATAATATCTATTTCCTCCTTGATAAACCGCATTACCAGTACCAAATTTACTTTGCCAGATAATTTCCAATCTCTCATCTCCAAAAGGCCTTCCATGAAAAGAGAAATCAATTTTTTTATTTGCCGCCTTATTATTAGTTAAATCAATTTCATTATATCCTGTTCTACTAACATTTGAATCAGGCAAAAGATTAGATGCTCCTGCAGGAATCAATCCCATTGCTTCTAATTTTTTACCTACTCCTTTAATATTTGTCGAAGCCTCATCACCATAAACATTAATACCATCATAACTAGGATCAACTCTACCGATATTTCCTCTAGTCTTATCATCATAATTTGTTGCATACCAATCGGTAGCCTGCATATAGGTAAAGTTCGCTTTTGCTGCAAAGTATTTATTAAAAGCATGCGCAAATCGAATACCAAAATCATAATACCCGTTTGTGCCCGCAGCTTCTTGCGAAGTCACACCATATTTAAAATAAGTCGAAACACCTTGATAAGTAAATGGACTTTTACTATTCATAAACAAAATTCCATTAAATGCATTTGCCCCATACAACGCAGAAGATGCTCCCGGCAGAAGCTCAACACTTTGTACATCAATTTCCGAAACCCCAATCATGTTTCCAAGCACAAAATTCAACAACGGAGATGAGTTATCCATACCATCTACCAATTGCATAAAACGTGTATTAGCAACTGAAGCAAATCCTCTAGTATTAATCGACTTAAAAGTCATACTACTAGTATTCATCTGTACTTCTTTTAAATTTTCCAACCCATCATAAAAAGATGGTGAAGCCGTTTTTTTGATGTCCTGAATACCCATTCTTTCAATAGTAACAGGAGACTCAAAAACACGCTCAGGTGTTCGAGAAGCAGAAACGACTATCTCATCAAGCTTAGTCTCTTCATCTTTTAAGATCACATTTACTTTTTGATTTGCCGATGTAACACTAATAATTTTTGTTTCAAATCCTACTGCAGAAACCTTTATAGAAAAAGGCAGTTTAGCTTTAGTAGTCAATTTAAACGATCCGTCAAAATCAGTAGACGCACCACTGTTTTCTCCAGCAACAACAACATTAGCACCAGGAATAGATTGTTTGTTACCATCTGTAACCGAACCTGTTATTGTATTCTGCGCAAAAGATATTCCGCTGAACAATAACATAATTAGCAAGTAGACTCTCATTGGGTTAGTTTTTTCGTTAGTATATAGCCAAAATACACAAATATTTTAATATGCATAAAAAAACGTTAAAAAAAATTAATATTTACCACGTATTTATGCAATATTTTAACTATTTGCTAATTGAATTTATTAGAATAAAAACAAAGAAAACCTAAAGAAAAACCAATTTACTATGCATACATATTAATTTTTATCAAAAAATTGAAAAATTCACAAAAATACATAGGCTGAAAAAAAATTTTGACAATAAAAAAAAGCGAGACCTAAATCTCGCTTTTTTAACATTATTGATATTTTAAAAATATATTTATTCCACCGTAACAGATTTTGCTAAGTTACGCGGTTGATCAACATTACAACCTCTCATAACTGCAATATAGTAAGAAAGCAATTGTAAAGGTATTGTAGTAATAAGCGGTGACAATGCATCTGAAGTTTCTGGAATTTCGATTACATAATCTGCTAATTCACGAACTTGTGTATCACCTTTAGTAACAACAGCAATAATTTTACCGCTGCGCGATTTAATCTCTTGAATGTTACTTACAATTTTATCATAATGACCTTGCTTAGGCGCAATTACAATAACCGGCATATGCTCATCAATTAAAGCAATTGGACCATGTTTCATTTCTGCCGCAGGATAACCTTCAGCGTGAATATAAGATATCTCCTTAAGCTTTAAAGCACCTTCAAGTGCAACTGGGAAATTATATCCTCTTCCTAAGTAAAGACAGTTTGGCGCATCTTTAAAAGCCGCAGCGATTTCTTTTGAACGATCATTTGTTTCTAAAGCCTCAGCAACTTTTTCAGGAATTAATTCTAATTCTTGTAAATAAGCATGGAAATCAGGATTTGACAACGTTCCTTTTGCTTTTCCTAATCTCAAAGCAATCATTGTTAAAACCGTGATCTGAGTTGTAAATGCCTTTGTAGACGCCACCCCAATTTCTGGCCCAGCATGTGTATAAGCACCCGCATGACTTTCTCTTGAAATAGAAGAACCTACAACATTACAAACTCCAAATACAAAAGCTCCGTTTTCTTTAGCCAGCTTAATTGCCGCCATAGTATCTGCTGTTTCTCCTGATTGAGAAATAGCAATTACAACATCATCTTTATTGATAATTGGGTTTCTGTATCTAAATTCAGAAGCATATTCTACCTCTACAGGAATTCTTGTAAACTCCTCAAAAATATATTCTGCTACTAAACCTGCATGCCATGAAGTTCCGCAGGCAACAATTAAAATACGTTTTGCATTCAGGAATTTCTCCAAATTATCCTCAACACCAGCCATTTGAACGATTCCTTCATTTGCATGAAGTCTTCCTCTATAAGTATCCTTAATTACACTTGGCTGCTCGTAGATTTCTTTTAGCATGAAATGATCGTAACCGCCTTTTTCAATTTGCTCCAAGTTCATTTGAAGCTCCTGAATATAAGGATCTACTAAAGAATCATCTTTGATTTTTCTAATTTTAAGCGGTTTGTGCAATCTAATATTTGCCATTTCACCATCTTCTAAATATACTGCATTTGAAGTATATTCAATAAATGGAGACGCATCAGAAGCGATAAAGTACTCACCTTCACCTACTCCAATTGCTAATGGACTCCCTAGTCTTGCAGCAACAATTTCATTTGGATTCTTTTTATCAAATACTGCTATCGCATAAGCTCCAACAACTTGATTCAAAGCCACCTGAACTGCTTTTCCAAGTTTTAAATTTTCGTTTTTCTGAACTTCCTCAATTAGATTAACCAAAACTTCTGTATCTGTATCAGACTTAAAAGTATAACCTCTTTTAATCAGCTCTTCTTTTAAAGGAGCATAATTCTCGATAATACCGTTATGAATAATTACTAAATCACCAGAATTAGAAGCATGAGGATGTGAGTTCACATCATTTGGAACACCGTGAGTTGCCCAACGAGTGTGTCCAATTCCAATATTTCCATTAATTGTAAAACCTTCTTGCGCTTTTGCTTCAAGATCTGAAACTTTACCTTTTGTTTTACAAATTTTAACTCCTGCCTCGTCATCGTACAACATAACGCCGGCGCTATCATATCCTCTGTACTCAAGACGCTTTAATCCTTTTATAACTATAGGATAAGCCTCTCTATGACCGATATACCCAACAATTCCACACATATATATTTATTAATTTGGTTTCGTGTAGTAAACCTCAAGCCTCAATCTTTTATCGTCTGGTACCGAAGACTTTCCTCCATATAAAATAGTTCCAAGCGGATTCATAACTGACGCTCTTGGCGCTTGAGAGATATTCTCATTCTTATTCTTTAAAAAATTCGAAGTCGAAATCGCTATACTCTCCGTTACAACCAATCCTAAATCAACATTTTTGGCTGTTTTATCTTTTATAAGATTACGGATATGTTCTGTAATTCTAATTTTATAGTTTTTTCCTCTTTTATTATCATCAAGGTTAATCATACCTCCATAAATATACTTAGCCGTTTTAGGATCTGAGGTTACAAGATTTGAAGTTCCATCAGCAAGATAATCTACAACTGGAACATTATTAGTCAAATCATACAAATAAACTCTTTTCGGCTCCCTAGTTCCTGCCATTTTATCGGCATCGATATTAAATACCAAATTTGCTTCGTTAACTTTCCAATTTTTAGCTCTGATCTCTTCAAGTTTTGCAGCAAAATCAGTAAGTCTAATAATTGCAAGCGAACCTTGACCGCCTTTTACGTAAAGCCTTTCGTCTCCTTCAGTTTTATTTATATTTGCTGTTGTAATAGCATTTTGATAATTAGCAGCTTTTTGATCTTGTAGTAAATTGACATTTGCACTAGAATTTGCAGGATTTACAATTGCCATTGTAATTGTTCTATCTTCTTTCTCTGTATCAGCATCTGTCGTACTTGCCGTTTTAGCTTTATAAGTAATTACAATTTTCCCTCCTGAAAAATCCAACAAAGCCATATTACCAGGGCTTCCATCCGCTTTTTCAACAGTAAAATACAAACCTCTAAAATATTCTTGAAATAAATCAGCAGCAGAAAGTTTTGAAGCCGGGGCGTTCAATATTTTTTGTTGAAAATAAGCGGTATTCAAATCCAAACGCATTTCTGGCGCAGTATAAGTTGTCGTTTCTTTTCCTGCCGCATCTGTTGTCTTATCCACATATTCTGCTGAACTAAAAAAGAATTGATCGTTTTGCAAAACATTAGTTGAATTGTTTAAACGAGATCCAACTTTATACTGATTAAAAACATTATTTTCATCTGTATAATAAAACTGTGGCAATGAAACTCCATTACTAACATACGAACTGCGCATTTGAACGCCAGATTCATAAACACTTAACTTAAGTTTTCCTTCTGTCGGTCCGTAAATAGAATCTAAAGTATAAGTATGAGTTCCATCACTATTAGTCGTTTTCAACTTCTTAAAATAAGGAATACTTAGTCTCACACTTGTAATTACAGGCTCTTCACCAACAACTATAGGATATGGATTCGTTGTAGCAAAAGTTACTTGTGTAGCAAAATTAGCAGTCGTTGTTCCAAAAACAGGATTATCATAAATACCCAAAGCATTTACCGCCAAAACATTTGATTGAATAGGCGTAACCTCCTGATTAAAGGCTACAACATCATATTTTTCAGACTCAAGTCCAAAATGATCATCACCAATTAAATCATCTCCAATTGCATTAAAATCTTTATCGCACGAATATAAAAGAACAACCGTAAGAGCTAAAAGTATTTTCTTAATAAAAGAAGTATTGTACATGTTTAATAATAAAGTTAAAATTTAAAGTCCCATTTCTTTATAGAAATTTGTATACGCTTCAGCGAATGCATCTTTCGTGGCGAAAGGTAAAAAAGGTTTTCCTGAAGATTCTATAAATTTTGTTAAACTTGGAGAAACGTTTTCTGAAGCAATAATTACAGCATCAGAATGCAATATACTAGCTTTTAAGATGTTCTCATAGTTAGGAACTTCTAGATCTGATACAGATTCATGCGGAACTCCATCAAACTTTACTTTGTTAATCATCTCCATATCTAGATTTTCATCAAAAGACTGACCATAAACTGATGTTACAATTTTTGTCTCAGAGAACAAAGCTTCATTTTTATAATAGTGCTTCATATAAATTGGCAGCATAGATGCCAGCCAGCCATGAACATGAATAATATCTGGAACCCAATTCAATTTTTTCACCGTTTCAACAACGCCTTTAGCAAAAAATATGGCTCTTTCGTCATTATCAGGATACAAAACACCTTCTTCATCAGCAAAAGTTGCTTTGCGCTTGAAGTATTCATCATTATCGATAAAGTAAACCTGAATTCTTTCTTTAGGAATTGAAGCCACCTTAATAATCAATGGCATATCTAAATCATTCACTACCAAATTCATCCCTGAAAGCCTAATTACCTCGTGTAATTGATGTCTTCTCTCGTTGATATTTCCATATCTTGGCATGAAAATTCTTATCTGACCTCCTTGATCGTTAATCATTTTCGGAACGTCATAAGACATTAAAGAAACTTCATTTTCAGCCAAATAAGGCACGACTTCAGATGATACATATAATATCCTCTTATCTTTCATAAATAGTATTTTACTTAATTTTTGGTAATAAAAACGTTGCAAAATTACAAAAATTTATGCAGTTATTAACTAATATATTATGTTTGCACTAAATTTTAATAATACCGCCATGCATATTTTCTACGGCAAAGTAGCTCTGATAGCCTATTTAAAAACTATCAAAACCGCAAATTCGACTATAGGATTTGTACCAACAATGGGAGCTTTGCACCAAGGGCATCTGGCTTTAATGCAGCGATCGCTAAAAGAAAACGACGACACTGTTGTAAGCATTTTCGTAAATCCAACACAATTCAACAATCCTGAAGATCTCGAAAAATACCCTCGAACTCTTGAAGAAGATGTGAAAAAAATGCGAGGATTAAGCGACAAAATAATTTTATACGCTCCTTCTGTAGATGATATCTATGAAGGACAAACAATTTCGCAGTCATTTGACTTTGACGGATTAGAAAATCAAATGGAAGGTAAATTCAGACCTGGACATTTTAACGGAGTTGGAACTATCGTAAAACGTTTGTTTGAAATCGTGACTCCAACTAATGCTTATTTTGGAGAAAAAGATTTTCAACAGCTGCAAATTGTTAAAAAACTAGTTGAGAAAAATGACCTTCCAGTA
The DNA here is from genome assembly GCF_002217395.1 of Flavobacterium plurextorum. Classification (GTDB taxonomy): domain Bacteria; phylum Bacteroidota; class Bacteroidia; order Flavobacteriales; family Flavobacteriaceae; genus Flavobacterium; species Flavobacterium plurextorum. The sequence continues at coordinate 210,677 of NZ_MUHD01000011.1, forward strand.
AATGTTGTAGGCTGCCCAATTTTCAGAGAAGACAATCTGCTTGCCATGAGTTCTAGAAATGAGCGATTGACTGCAGAAGAAAGAAAAGAAGCTTCAATAATCTACAAAGTCCTTACTGAAGCTAAAGAAATCTTTCAAAACAGCACCCCCGAAGAAACCATCAAATTTGTTGAAGAATCTTTTAAAGACAACAAAAGATTCGAACTCGAATATTTTGTCATTGCTGACGAATCTACATTATTATCAATCGATCATAAAATTAACGACAAAAAATACCGTGCGTTTATAGCAGTATTTGTTAATTCTATAAGGTTAATAGACACCATTTCATTTAATTAAATTACCTTTGCAACATGCAAATTCAAGTTATAAAATCAAAAATTCATCGAGTTAAAGTAACTGGAGCCGATTTAAATTATATTGGCAGTATTACTATTGATGAAACTTTACTAGAAGCTTCAAATATCATTGAAGGTGAAAAAGTAGCTATCGTTAACATTAATAATGGAGAACGTTTTGAAACTTATGCCATTAAAGGAGAAAAAAATTCAGGTGAAATTACACTGAATGGTCCAGCTGCTAGAAAAGTTCAAAAAGATGATATTATCATCATTATTTCATATGCAACCTTAGAATTTGAAGAAGCAAAAACCTTCAAACCATGGATTATTTTCCCTAATGAAAATGACAATTCATTAACCTAGGTTTCAACCTCAAATTATATCTTATTTTACTATTTGTCAAAAATTTATTTTGCACAAAGAGGACTTCTTTTGCCTTAACCCAAACAAACGCAAAAGCACAAATACTATTGCTTTTTTTAAAATCCCAAATTAATAAAAGAGCAAATAAAGTATTATATTGCCACACTATTTTCAATACTTTTTAATTCACTGAAATGCCACAAATCATGAAAAAAGTTTACCTACTAATTGCATTTATTTCCATTTCTGTTTTTTCGCAGAAAAAATTCGACAACATTCAATCCCTAAAACTTGGAGAAGAAAGAAGGATAACAATTGGACTTCCAGCTTCATATGAAGCTAAGCCTGACAAAAAATATCCGGTTTTATACCTTTTAGATGGTGATTATTTGTTCGATCCTTTTTCTGGAGCTGTAAGTTATGGTACTTATTGGGATGATATTCCAGAAATGATCATAATTGGAATTCATCAAAACAAAGACGGCGAGCGTTACGACGACACAACAATTGATCAAAACGAAGGTTTGCCTTTTGAAAAAGGCGCAAAGTTTTTTGAATTTATAGGAGCCGAATTAGTTCCATACATTGAAAAAAAATACAGAACATCACCTTTTAGAATCATTGCAGGACATGATGTAACGGCGAGTTTTGCCAATTTTTATTTATATAAAGAAAACCCGCTTTTCAGTGCGTATATTTGTCTAAGTCCAGAACTGGCCCCAAAAATGGAAGTGCGTATTGCAGAAAAATTTGCCAAAGTACAAAAACCAATATTCTATTATCTTTCTGCGGGAGAAGGAGACATAAAAAAAATTAAAGAGCCGATAGAAAAATTAGACAACAATATTAAAATCGCAAATAATCCGTTAGTAAATTATAAATACGAGTTATTTAAAAATGCAACTCACTATACCGAAGTTTTACATTCGATTCCGAGTGCGCTATATCAGATTTTTGAAGTTTACAGACCAATAAATTCTGCAGAATACGCAAACAAAATTGCTGTACTTGAAACAGGTTATGCTGATTATTTAGAAAAAAAATACAATACAATGTCAGAAGTTTTAGGCGTTCAAATTCCAGTTCGAATGAGCGACTTTAAAGTGATTGAAAATATAATCTTGAAAAAGAACGCATACGACGAACTAGGAAAAATGGCCGAAATAGGAAATGTAAATTATCCAAAAGCAATGTTAGGAGAATACGAACTAGGCTTAATGTATGAAAAAATGGGCGATGCAAAACATGCCTCAAAAAAATATCAAAACGCTTCTCAAATGGAACCTATCGGCGATTTGAACAAGGATTTAATGTATGAGAAGATGGACGAAATGAACGCACTTACTAAAAAAAGTAAATAATGTCAAAAGTTAAAACTTCCTTTTTCTGCCAAAATTGCGGCACCCAATATTCAAAATGGCAAGGTCAATGCAATGCGTGCAAAGAATGGAATACTATTGCTGAAGAAATCATTCAGAAGCAGGAAAAAGTAGCTTGGAAAAGCGAACCAACTTCAACTGGCAAAGCGCCGAGACCTTTAAAAATAAACGAAATTGACTCGGCTCAGGAAATTCGCATGAATACTACTGACGGCGAATTAAATCGTGTTTTGGGCGGCGGAATTGTTCCTGGTTCTTTAACTCTTTTGGGCGGCGAGCCAGGAATAGGAAAAAGTACTCTTTTACTTCAAATCTCACTAAAATTACCCTATAAAACTTTATATGTTTCTGGAGAAGAAAGTCAGAAACAAATAAAAATGCGTGCCGAAAGGATAACGCCAAACAGCGATAACTGTTATATTCTTACAGAAACTAAAACGCAGAATATCTTTAAACAAATCGAAGCAATTCAGCCTGAAATCGTAATCATCGATTCGATTCAGACTTTACATACCGATTATATTGAATCAACGGCAGGAAGCATTTCTCAAATTAGAGAAACGACTGCAGAATTAATCAAATTTGCCAAAGAAACCAATACTCCAGTTATTTTAATTGGACATATTACAAAAGACGGAAATATTGCGGGACCAAAAATTCTGGAACATATGGTTGATACCGTTCTTCAATTTGAAGGCGACAGAAACCACGTTTACCGAATTTTACGTTCGCTTAAAAACCGTTTTGGCTCTACGGCCGAATTGGGAATTTACGAAATGCTCGGAAGCGGTTTACGAGAAGTAAGCAATCCTTCAGAAATATTGATTTCGCACAAAGACGAAGAATTATCAGGAACCGCAATTGCTACAACACTCGAAGGCATGCGTCCGCTTATGATCGAAATTCAATCACTTGTAAGCACTGCTGTTTACGGAACTCCGCAAAGAAGCACAACAGGATACAATGCTAAAAGATTAAACATGATTTTGGCGGTTTTAGAAAAAAGAGCAGGATTTCGTTTGGGCGCAAAAGACGTTTTCTTAAATGTAACGGGCGGAATTTCTGTTGATGATCCCGCAATTGACCTTGCTGTTGTTGCTGCGATTTTATCTTCAAACGAAGACATTCCGGTTGGAAAAGGTTTTTGCTTTGCCGGCGAAGTAGGACTTTCTGGAGAAATTCGCCCCGTAAATCGTGTTGATCAGCGTATTCAGGAAGCCGAAAAACTAGGTTTTGATACTATTTTTGTTTCTAAATACAATAAAATCACTTTAAAAAACACTGGAATTAAAATTGAACTTGTTGCTAAAATTGAAGATGTTGCCAGTATTCTTTTTGGTTGATTTTTTTTCAACACAAATTCCACAAATTAAACACGAATTTTTATTTAATTTTAAAATCTAAATCTAGATATTTACTAAATTCGAGAAATTAGCGCAGTTTGTGACTGAAAAAACAATGTGTCATTCTAAATAGTTCTAAATTCTTTCGAAAAATGCTGTTATGAATTTTCCAAAACAAAAAATATACAAAGCTCTAAAAATACTAGCCGTTTTATTGGTTTTGCTTTGCATCGGATTGTACTTTTTTCGCAACTCGCTTCTAAAACAAGCTGTCGCCAAAGTTACCCACAAAATGGCTGTTGATTACAACAGTGATTTTTCTATAAAAGAAGCTTCTTTCAGCGGATTGTCCAGCATAAAACTTACCGATGTTGTTTTGGTTCCAAAAAATGCAGACACACTTTTAAAAATCAAAAACATTGAAACCAGTGTCAGCTTAAGCAACTTATTAATTGGCGATGTTCAAGTTGGTACTTTAAAAGTTAACAACGGCTACATTCAATTGGTTAAAAAGGGAAAGATTCGAAATTTTGATGCTTTCCTAAAAAGAAATCGTGATGATTCTGAGAAAAACGAAAAACGCAAATACGGTGCTTTTGCTTATCGCATCATTTCAAAGCTATTAAATCTGGTTCCAACGGATATGAATTTGGAAAACTTCCAATTCAAAATCGATGATAATGGCAAAAAAACAGCTGTTGCAATCAACAAACTGGTTTTAAACAACAAACAGCTCGAAACCAATATTCATGTTAAAAGCAAAGATTTCGATCAGCGCTGGAACTTAAAAGGATTTGCTGATCCAAGAAATCAAAAAGCTGATATTCGATTCTTTAATTTAGATACCGGAGCCATTCGCGTTCCTTATCTTGATGAACGCTACAATTTAAAAGCGAGCTTTGATTCTATTCGTCTGAATGTACAAAACATTGACAAAAGCGGCAGCGAATTGCACATTGACGGTTTCACCTCGATTGTTAATTTAAAAATTAATCATCCAAAAATTGCCAGTAAAGATGTTGTCATAAAAAATGCCCGTTTTGATTACCGATTTTTACTGGGCGATGATTTTATCTCAATTGACAGTACTTCAACAATGCAGTTGAATAAGATTAAAGTAAAACCATACATCTCTTACAGCACAGAAAAAGATACTGTTTACACTTTGAAAGTGAATATTCCGAAAATGAAAGCGCAAGATTTCATTGTTTCGCTTCCTGATGGTTTATTTACGCATTTTCAAGGCATGCAGGCAACTGGAAATTTCGATTATAAACTCGATTTCAAATTCAATAAAAACAAACCGAATACACTTGTTTTTGACAGTAAACTAAACAAAGAAGATCTGCATATTACCAAGTATGGTGAAGCCGATTTGAATAAACTTAACGGTGAATTTGTGTATCGTGCAATTATTCAAAATGTTTTGCAGCGTCCAGTTTTAGTTGGAAATGCAAATCCGAATTATACGCCATTAGATCAAATTTCGCCTTATTTACGAAAATGCGTTTTAACAACTGAAGATCCTTCTTTCTTTTCACATCGCGGCTTTATAAATGAAGCTTTCAAGCAGTCTATTCTTAAAAACATTAGAACTAAAAAATTCTCGCGCGGCGCCAGCACAATAAGCATGCAGCTGATTAAAAATGTATTCTTAACGAGAGAAAAAACGCTTTCGCGAAAGCTTGAAGAAATCCTTTTGGTTTATATTTTAGAAAATAACCGAATTGTAAGTAAGGAAAGAATGCTGGAAGTTTATTTCAATATTATTGAATGGGGACCAAATGTATACGGAATTGGTGAAGCAAGTCATTTTTATTTCCAAAAAAGCCCATCCGCTTTAAGCGTTGATGAATGTTTATATTTAGCAACGATTATTCCGAAACCGCGAAAATTCATGTATCAATTTAATGATGAAGGCAATTTGAAAGACTTCGCCATTAAAAACCAGAAATTTTTAAAGAATTTAATGTTTCGACGAGGTTTATTAATTCCAGAAGATACTATTGGACAGTTGCCAGTTTATATTTCAGGAAATGCACGTTCGTTAATACGAATCAAAGCTCCAGATTCTACCGCAGTTCCTGCGGACTCTTTATCTATCAGTGACGAATTTGATTTGTAATTATGAAACCCACTTATTTATTTAAAAGAGTTTTTGCCTTTGGAATTGACTTTATCATTTTAGCTCTAACAGTTAAAATACTATTTCCGTATATCTCTTATAAAAACAGTATTGGCGAGAGTTACATTAAAACGGAAATTGGCCTTTTAATTTATTATCTCTTTTTTATTTTTCAGGATGTTTTTATGAATAAAACTATTGGAAAACACATCTTCAAGCTGCAAATGACATTTGATAATCCTATGGAAACAACAGGATACAAAAAATATTTTAGAATAATTATTAGACGCCTTTTTGATCTGCTTGAATTAGTTTGTCCTTTCATTTACTTAATCACAATTGGTTTGACAAAGAAGAATCAAAAATTGGGGGATTTAATCGCAAAAATAGTGGTAACACAAAAATCCAATAATTAAGACAGCTGCTTTTAGCTGCACTTATAAAAAAAACCACAAATTATCACGGATTAATCTGTGTTAATTTGTGGTTTTTGTGTTTATTACAAAATCGAAGTTAAGGCGCAGGATCAGGAATTATAGCCTGAACGTGATTAATTTCGGCGATAATTTCTTTTGAAAGCACAACATCAATTGTGGCGATATTTTCTTTTAATTGTTCTAAAGTTGTTGCACCAATAATTGCACTAGTTAAAAATGGCTGCTGCAATACAAATCCCATCGCCAATTCTGTTAAAGTTAAACCATGTTTTTTGGCGATTTCTAAATACAACTTTGTTGCTTGTGTGCATTGCTCACTATTGTAACGCGTGTATTGAGGAAAGAGTTTTATTCTAGAATTTGGATGTGCTTCTCCTGTTAAAAATTTACCCGTTAAAACTCCAAATGCTAAAGGCGAATAAGCCAACAATCCAACATTTTCATGCATTGAAACTTCGGCAGAATTCACTTCAAAAAGACGATTTAATAATGAATATGGATTTTGAACGGTTTTAATTCTAGGCAGATTATGATATTTACTTTCTTCCAAAAGACGCATCATTCCCCAAGAATTCTCATTTGAAACACCAATATGTTTAATTTTCCCTTCTTTAATTAACCCATCAAACGTTTCTAAAATTTCTCTAAAATTATCTTCCCATGCATCTTCAAAACCTGTAAATGCGCGGTGCCCAAAATTATTAGTTTTTCTTTCCGGCCAATGCATTTGATACAAATCAATATAATCTGTCTGCAAACGCTTTAAACTGTTTTCTAAAGCATATTTAATACTTGCAGGCGAAAAATCTAATTTCTCACGCATATAACCAAAATTCGGATTTGGCCCTGCTATTTTAGAAGCTAAAACAATCTTATCACGGTTTCCAGATTTTTTAAACCACGTTCCAATAACTTTTTCTGTGCTTCCGTACGTTGCTTCACTTGCCGGCACCGAATACATCTCTGCAGTATCAAAAAAGTTCACGCCTTGTTCAAGTGCATAATCCATTTGAGCATGACCTTCTGCCTCTGTATTCTGTTGACCAAAAGTCATGGTTCCAAGGTTGATTTTACTAACTTTTATATCGGTATTTGGTAATGTTGTGTATTTCATTTTTTTCTAAGGTACTAAGGTTCTGAGAAACTAAGATTCTAAGGTTTCTTTTTTCAAATAATAAGCTTCAAATATACGATGCTATTCTTCAAATGAAAATCTCTAAATAGTTAAAAAAACTACAAGTTTTTCTGAGGTACTAAGTTAAATTCAGGGCAATAAAAAAGGCTCAAAGCAAAACTTTGAACCTTTAAAAAAACTTAGCACCTTAGTTCCTCAGAACCTCAGCTACTTAATTAATACTATTAAGCATCTCTGCAATCTCGTCTAATCTTGGAGTTAAAATAATTTCGATTCTGCGGTTTTTAGCTTTTCCTTCTGGAGTAGCATTACTTGCTAAAGGAGAGAATTCACTTCTTCCTGCCGCAGTTAATTTTTGTTTGTTGATTTTAACATTTTCACTTAAAATAGCCACAATTGCAGTCGCTCTTTTAGTAGATAAATCCCAGTTGTTTGCAATTGGCCCAGAACCAGCATACGGATCATCATCTGTATGTCCTTCAATAAGAACTGAAAGATCAGGATTGTCACCTAGAACTTTTCCTAATTCTACAACAGCTTTTCTTCCCTCGGTCCCAACAGCCCAGCTTCCAGAATTGAAAAGCAGTTTATTCTCCATCGAAACATAAACTTTTCCATTCTTTTGTTCCACTGTCAAACCTTTACCTTCAAAACCATTTAAAGCTTTCGATAAAGTTTCTTTCAATTTACGCATTGATTCCTCTTTAGCAGCAATCATATCTTCAAGCTCTTTTAATCGACTTGCCGTTTTATCAAGACTTGCTTGCTCTTCAGCCAGTTTCTTAGATTTTGCTTCTAATTGCGCTAACAATTCACGGTTTTTATTCATGTTTTTCTCCAATGCATCATTGCTGTTTTTTTCAAGAGCATTGTATGAATCTTGTAAAACCTTATATTTATTTTGCGCAGCGGCTAAATCAGCTTTTTGTTTTGCCAATTCATCTTTCGTGCTGTTTAAATCTTTGGTTAAATTATCACGTTCTAATTCCAGTTGATTTTTAGATTTTTGCAAATCGGCATTTTGATCTGCAATCGAACGATTTTCTTTTTTAAGATCTGAATACTTTGTTTCCAAATCATTGTAAATCTTTTTAGACACACAAGAAGTCATAGACAGAGCCAAAACCACTAATCCTATCGAAGCTTTTTTAATCATTTTATTTTCTTTTTTTTATTTGAAGCGTATTATTAATTCCTGTTTTTAGCTATAATTCGAATAGAATCGAAATGAACTTTTTCTTTAAATTCAAAGTAAAATTCAATTTATCAGAATTTCCGAATCACGTTTCTCTCAACAAGAACAATACCAAATTTTACTCAATCTCGACTAAAACCGGACAATGATCTGAATGCATCGCATCTGGAAGAATCACGGCACGTTTTAAACGATGTTCCATTGAAGCACTTACCAAATTGTAATCGATACGCCAGCCTTTATTATTTCCTCTCGCTCCTGCACGATAGCTCCACCACGAATAATGATGCGGATCTTTATTAAAATGACGGAAACTGTCTATAAAACCAGATTTCATAAAAGCATCCAGCCATGCGCGTTCAGCAGGTAAAAAGCCTGAAACTGTTTTATTGCGCACCGGATCATGAATATCTATCGCTTCGTGGCAAATATTATAATCACCGCAAATAACTAGATTGGGAATAGCGATTTTTAATTCGTTAATGTACGTTTGAAAATCATCCATAAACATAAATTTATGATCTAATCTTTCAATATTTGTTCCTGACGGAAGATACAAACTCATTACCGAAACATCATCAAAATCAGCGCGAAGATTACGTCCTTCAAAATCCATATGATGAATTCCTGTACCAAAAACTACATTATTAGGTTTTGTTTTCGACAAAATTGCAACACCGCTGTATCCTTTTTTTGTTGCTGGATAGTAATATTGATAAGGATAGCCTGCGGCCGTAATATCGTCAACTGGAATTTGATCTTGCGTAGCTTTGATTTCCTGAAGGCAGATTACATCAGGATTTGCCTGCTGCAGCCATTCGATAAAACCTTTATTAATTGCAGCACGAATTCCGTTTACATTATAAGAAATAATTTTCATCAGATTGTATTTTTAAGGATTCCAAATGTAATAAAAAAGTGGAAAGTTTGCGTTTGAATAAACGAAAAGTAGAGTTTTTTGTTATCTTTGTTGGCTGCTCTAATAATTTAAAAATAGTACATGGGTTTAGTTACCGCGAAAGAAGTTGCAAAAGCAATAAATGTTGATAAGTACGGAGTGTTTGGTACTTTTTCAGGCTGGATTCTTATGAAGGTCCTTAAGATCTCTACCCTAAATAAAATTTACGATCACAATAAACACTTAGAGGATGTTGCGTTTTTAAACGGGATTTTGGATGAAATGGAAATCAAATTTGAAATTCCTGAAGAAGATTTAAAACGTTTACCAAAAGACGGCGCTTACATTACCATTTCAAACCATCCGCTTGGAGGAATTGATGGTATTTTACTTTTGAAATTAATGCTCGAAAGAGAACCAAATTTCAAGATTATTGCTAATTTTTTATTGCACCGAATTGTTCCTCTTAAAAAATACATCATGCCTGTAAATCCTTTTGAAAATCATAAGGATGTTAAATCGAGCGTGGTCGGAATTAAAGAAACTTTACGCCACTTAAGCGACGGAAAACCTTTAGGAATATTCCCTGCCGGTGAAGTTTCAACTTATAAAGACGGAAAATTAGTAGTTGATAAACCTTGGGAAGAAGGTGCATTAAAATTAATCAGAAAAGCTAAAGTTCCAGTTGTACCCATTTATTTTCATGCTAAAAACAGTAAATTATTCTACTGGCTTTCTAAAATTGATGATACTTTGCGTACTGCAAAACTACCTTCGGAATTACTGACACAGAAAGATCGCGTGATTAAAGTTCGTATTGGAAAACCAATTTCTGTAAACGAGCAAAACGAAATCGAATCGTTTGAAGAATATTCTGAATTCTTAAGAAAGAAAACTTATATGCTGGCTAATCCGTTTGAAAAAGACACCAAACTGATTGATACAGCAAGTCTAAAAATACCAAAGGCACCTAAAAAAATTGTTACGCCGGCGAATGAATCAAAAATGATTGACGAAGTTAATGCGTTAAGAAATAGTGATTGCCGCTTGCTGCAAAGCAAAAATTACGAAGTGTTTTTTGCACGTGCAAAATCTATCCCGAATATCCTGCATGAAATTGGCCGTTTGCGTGAAATTACTTTTAGAGAAGTAGGCGAAGGAACCAATGAATCTATCGATCTAGACGAATACGATCAATATTATCACCATATGTTTTTATGGGATGATGAAACCAAAAAAATCGCAGGTGCTTACCGCATGGGATTAGGTTCTGAAATTTATCCTAAATATGGTATTGAAGGTTTCTACTTGACAGATCTTTTTAGATTTGAACCAGAACTTCACGATATGATGCACAAATCGATTGAAATGGGACGTGCTTTTATCATTCGTGAATATCAGCAAAAACCAATGCCTTTGTTCTTGTTGTGGAAAGGAATTATACACACTACTCTTCGCCATCCTGAACATAAATATTTATTGGGCGGCGTAAGTATCAGCAATCAATTTTCTGATTTCTCTAAATCGTTGATGATCGAGTTCATGAAATCAAATTATTATGATCCTTATATTGCACAATACATTCATCCGAAAAAGGCTTATAAAGTAAAATTAAAGGATGCAGATAAAGACTTTATCTTCGACGAAGCAGAATCAGACTTAAATAAATTTGATAAAATCATTGATGAATTAGAGCCAGGAAATTTACGTTTACCTGTTTTAATTAAAAAGTACATCAAGCAAAATGCGCGTGTAGTTGCTTTCAATGTAGATCCCTTATTTAATAACGCTGTTGACGGCTTAATGTACATCAGAATCGCTGATATTCCAGAAAGCACCATGAAACCTGTTATTGAAGAATTTCAAATAGAATTAGAGCGTAAATTATCTGAAAAAGAAGATTAACTGTAATCTCTCAAAATAAAAAAATCCCATTTGTGATCACAAATGGGATTTTTTAGTTAGATCGTTTATTTAAAAATAAATTAAACCTTATTCTTCTAATTCATTTTAGGATCTGCACCGTATTGATTTGATCCCTTTTCACCTTCAGTGGCAAATAACACAATATTATAAATTGGAATAAGAATATACCAGCCGCTTTTACCAATATCATGCATTCTTCTGATGGCAACTGCAATGGAGGGAACTAAAACTGCCAAGCTATAAATATTTGCAATGAAAGCTGCTTTTGGGGCTAAAAGTCCTAAAACGAAACCAATAGCAAAACTAATTATCAAGTTCATTAAACAGAACATCCAAAATTCTCTTCTTCTAGCTCTTCCATTAAAATTTGCGTAGTTTTCCATAACTACTTTTTTGTACATTTCTAACATAATAAAATCTTTAAAATTGCCCTACTCTTTGTGGATTTTCAGTTACTCCATCGCTTTTTAACAAAGTTCAAGATTACTTACTTTTACAATTATTTAAAGAAACTAGCAGACATTATAATATCAAAAAAAGACATTTTTTTTTAAAGAACGTACTACTTACAAACAAAAATCCCATTCAGTATTGAATGGGATTTTTTGTTGTTTTAGAACCAAGTTTTCTGACCAACCTGATAAGTCTGATAAAACTCCTCATCGCTCTTCGTTAAATAGATAATTCCCTCTATAAGACCTATTACTCCACCTATTCCGCATAGCAACCCTAAAATAAGCTGAATAATACCTTCTTTAGTATAACCTAGATAAAACTTATGCACTCCAAATACTCCAAGCAAAATCGCAAGAACTCCTGCTACAACTTTTTTATTCTCTGGTTTAGAATTTCCAAACTCCGACTGTGTGTTTTCCATGATTTATATTTTTAAATTCAATAGTTAATTAAATAATACGGGGTAATCAAAAAAATCCCATTTGCTAATTGCAAATGGGAATATATATTTTAGAACCAGCCTTTTTTTCCAACTTGATACGTTTGATAAAAGTCTTCATCAGATTTCGTTAAATAGATAATTCCTTCTATAAATCCAATGATACTTCCAGCTCCACAAGTAACAATTGTAATTACTATTTGAATTATACCCTCTTTAGTATATCCAAGAATAAATTTATGAACCCCTAAGTATCCAAAAATTATCCCCATAATTCCCGCTAGTACTTTCTTATTTTCTTGTCTTGGAGCTGATGGAGTATTCCAAGCTTCTGGTTTTGTATTTTCCATTTTATATTATTGTATTTTAAATTATTTAAATTTCAGCTCTTCCTATTTCATTTATTTCATCAAAATTATCCTTAGGATCTGGCCCGTAAGCATTTGCACCGCTATTACCTTCGGTACATAGCACAATAAGCAGCCAAATAACACCTGCTATTGGAAGTAACACGATCAGAAAAAACCAACCGCTTTTACCCACGTCATGTAAACGTCTTACCAATACTCCTAAACCAGGTAAAAAAACCAATAAGCTATAAATCGACGATAATATTCCTGAATCTGCAAGACCAAAAGTCAAACCAGCAAAATTATCCAAAGTTGAAAGTATTATAGAAACAATTATGGTCGCTAATGTATAATACCAATATTCACTTCTTCTTGCACGCCCTGAAAAATTCGCATAGTTCTCAAAAACTACTTTTTTGTACCACTCAATCATAAATAATAAATTAGTTTGTTAATATTTATTGCATTTGAAGACTTTGATTATTTCTTCCTTTAAATTTTGTTAAAATCGCAACAATATTATCAAAAATTAATTTTATAAACTAATTATGACATGAGTTTTTTCACAAGAAAAAACTCGTTATAAAATGTTAACTATCGAGGATGTACTATTTACTTTTTATAAATGGCTTTTATTTTATCTACAATAACCTGCGCCAGTCGTTCATGACTTTCAAAAGTCCATCCTGCAATGTGCGGTGTTAAGATCACTTTTCTTCCATCTAAAAGATACTGGAAAGCTTCCGGCGTGTTTTTATCTTGAAAAAGTGTTTCAAAAGACAGCTTTTCATACTCCAAAACATCTAAACCTGCGCCAAGTACTTTTCCTAACTTCATTGTTGCAACCAAGTCGGCCGTTACAATATTTTTACCTCGTGAAGTATTAATGATCCATATTGGTTTTTTGAATTCATTAATAAATGCAGCATCAACCATTTTATCTGTTTCTGGTGTCCACGGAATATGCAAGCTCAATACATCCGTTTTTTCATGAAGCTCTTCTAATGAAACCTGTCTGGCATTTTCATCACCTACATTATTTTGAATATCATAACACAAAACCTCAACATCAAATCCTCTTAGTTTTTTTGCGAAAGCTTTACCCATATTTCCATATCCAATAATCCCAACGGTTTTTCCATCAAGTTCATGACCGCGATTACTTTCTCTATTCCATTGACCTGAACGAATTTCGTAATCGGCAATATTCAATTTATTAAAAAGAGAAAGAATCATTCCTAAAGTATGCTCTGCAACAGCATTACAATTCCCTTCAGGAGCAGCTATTAATTCGATATCTTTATCCAAAGCATAATCACAGTCAATACTTTCTAAACCTGCACCAACTCTTGCAATAAACTGCAAATTGACAGCTTTGTCTAGAAATGTTTTATCGATTTTAAATCGGCTGCGAATTACGATTCCATTATAATCTTGAATTTTCGCTTCAATTTCTTCTTTTGAAGAAGTAAAATCGGCATAGTTTTCAAAACCAGCCTCTTCCAGCTGTTTCCATAAAATTGGATGGTTACTATCGATATGTAGAATTTTTACACTCATTTTTATTTAATTTATTAAAACAAAAATACGGTTAATTCTCTTAGTTTTTTATTGAATTATTAATCCTATTAAACGTTAACTATTGTAAAGAAACCTGCATATATTTTCAATAAATTAAAGATATAGCCCTCAAACCTGTTGGCAGCCCTCTGCTTCATTATTTTAACATTACAAAAATGAATCACTATAATAGTTAATCAATTAATTTTCATAATTTTATATACAACTGTTAATCAAACCAATAACAAAACCCTGCTTTATTGTTCTTAACCTCAAAAAAAGTCTACAAATCGTTTAAACAAACTGATATTAAATTCTAAATAAGCAATTTACATTTTAACCAATTAAACAATAAAACAATTATGGCAACACAAGATTTAACCATTATTTTGGTTCACGGAGCGTGGGGAGATGGATCACATTGGCAATATGTAATTCCTGAACTAGCAAAAAAAGGATACAAAGTACGCAGTGTTCAAAATCCTTTAACTTCTTTACAGGATGACATTAATAAAACAAAAGATTTAATTGATGCTCAAGAAGGCAAAGTTCTTCTGGTTGGGCATTCATATGGAGGAGCTGTAATTTCTGGAGCGGGAAACCACGACAAAGTTTCGGGCTTGGTTTATATCGCAGCATTTGCACCAGATGCAGGAGATAGTTTAGGAGCGCTTTTAGGACGCAGAGCCGGCTCAGGAGGCGCGAGCATCTATCCTGATCCTAAAGGATTCTTATGGATTAAGTATGATGAATTTCACAAATCGTTTGGACAAGATTTAGATGAAGAAAGAGCTTTAGTTATGGCATTGGCTCAAAAACCAATACATGGTCAATGTTTTGGAGATCAAGCGGGCGAACCTGCTTGGAAAGCTAAACCTAGCTGGTATCAAATTTCTAACCACGATAATATGATTCCGCCAGAAACTCAGAAAGAAATGGCAGAACAATTAAATGCTAAAAAAATCATTCATTTAGACGCTGGCCATGCTTCTTTGGCATCAAAACCGAAAGAAGTTAGTGCTCTAATTCTAGAAGCCGCAGCAGCTCTCTAAAAAACTTAAAACCGCCAATTTTAGGCGGTTTTTTTATGGATTTAGAAAAGAAATACCTCATTACAAAACGTCAGAATTTTTTATTGGTTATATTTTTTTTAACTTTGAAAAACAAGAGTTAAAGAAAATTCTTTCTTTCTAAATTATTATACCTTTCAAATGAAACTAACCAAAACTTTTAAAGCCTTTTTTGCAAACGAAAAATCAGGCGGGCTGCTTCTATTATTTGTTACGATTGTTTCGTTGTATCTGGCTAATTCTTCTTATGCTGCCGAATATATATCGTTTTGGGAAAAAGATTTCAATGGCCACTCTATCACACATTGGATTAATGATGGTTTAATGACTATTTTCTTTTTATTAATTGGTTTAGAATTAGAAAGAGAAATTTATCATGGTGAATTGTCAAGCATAAAAAATGCTTCACTGCCTATAATGGCTGCTTTTGGAGGAATGCTGGTTCCTGCCGCTATATTTCTAGCGTTAAACTTTGGAACAGCAACTCAAAACGGCGCCGGAATTCCGATGGCAACGGATATTGCTTTTGCGATTGGTATTCTTTCGCTTTTAGGAAGCAGAGTTCCGTCATCATTAAAAGTTTTTTTAACAGCTCTTGCAGTTATTGATGATTTGGGTGCTATAATTGTAATTGCAGTATTTTACACCACTTCGATTGCTTTCGTAAACCTCGCTATTGCTTTAGGAATATGGATTTTCTTATTTATTTTGAATCGAATGAAAATTCACAATCTAATTCCATATCTAATTGGCGGAGTTATTATGTGGTATTTTATGCTTAATTCAGGCGTTCACGCAACTATTACCGGCGTTATACTTGCTTTTGTAATTCCGTTTGGCAATGGAGACGAACAATCTTCTTCTTATAAGCTGCAGCATTTTTTACATAAACCTGTTGCCTTTGTAATTTTACCTCTTTTTGCTGTTGCAAACACTTGTATCGCAATTGAATCTGACTGGCATCAAGGATTAAATCATCCAAATACTTTTGGAATTATTTTAGGATTAGTAGTTGGAAAACCATTAGGAATCTTACTCTTTTCATCAATTGGTGTTAGTGCCGGATTATGCGCTTTACCTAAAAACTTAAAATGGGCGCATATTTTAGGAGCAGGAATGCTTGGAGGTATTGGTTTTACAATGTCTATCTTTATCACAATTCTCGCTTTTAAAGATCCCGAAACTATTGTATTTTCTAAAATAGCGATTTTAATCGCTTCTGTATTATCTGGCCTATTTGGTTTTGTTTACCTCAAATATGTTTTAGGAAAGAAAAAAGTCTAAAAATAAAAATCCTAATTCCGTGCTTATCAAGTTTGGAATTAGGATTTTTAAATATTGATTTTATTTATTCTCAGCCCTTAATTTGTTTCAAAGAAGTCTTAATTCCTTTTATCAATGACGAACTGAAACCATTGTGTTCCATTTCATTCAAACCAACAATTGTACAGCCTTGAGGCGTTGTTACACGGTCGATTAATTGTTCTGGATGTACTTTTTCTTCTAACAACATTTTTGCCGCTCCTTTTACGGTTTGTGCAGCAATTGCTAAAGCTGTGTTTGAATCGAATCCAATTTCAATTCCTGCCTGCATAGAAGCACGAATGTAACGCAAGGCATACGCAGTACCGCACGCGCCTAAAACAGTCGCTGCATCCATTAATTTTTCATCAATTACCGGAGCTGTTCCTAAATCTTGAAATAGATCGACAATTGGCAGTGCTTTTTCGCGGTCTTTTTCTGGAAAAGAAATACAGGTTGCCGATTCTCCAAACTGCGCCGCAATGTTTGGCATAATACGCACAACTGGATACTCGTTATTAGTTTTAGATTGAAGAACATCCAAAGACAGTCCGCTTACTGCTGAAGCAATTGTTTTATTTTGAATAACCGGCAGAATTTCAGCTAAAACGGTATCAACTTGATAGGGTTTTATCGTTAAAATCACTACATCAGCTTCCTGAATATTATGTTTATTGTCGTTAGAAACTGTAATCCCGTATTCAGATAAATATTGAATACTTGCAGTGTTTCTTCTGGTTACGGTAACTTGATTGTTTTTTGAAAATTTTGCAATTCCTAAGGCAATAGAAACTCCTAGGTTTCCTCCCCCTATAATATGTACTTTCATCCTGCTTGGTTTTAATTATTTTCGACTGATTAACAGCCTGTTTTTCGGCATGTAAATTACGTAGATTTTACAGATTTTAAATCACTGTAATCTATCAATTTGTGGCAAAAATCTAAAATCTGGAAATCCTTCAGCGGTTGTAAAACCCTAATTCAATGCAGTAAACAAGCCTATTTTATTTTACAACAATTTCCCTTTTAAGAGTAAGGACGCAATTGTAAAGTAAATCACTAATCCGGTTACATCAACCAAAGTAGCCACAAAAGGCGCTGATGAAGTTGCGGGATCCAGCTTAAGTTTTTTCAATAAAAAGGGTATCATTGATCCTGAAAGTGTTCCCCACAAAACAATAAATACTAATGAAAGTGAAACTGTCATTCCTATCGCCAACCAGTGCTCGCCATATTCATATAATCCGCTTTGCTGCCAAACTAAAATTCTAATAAAACCAACAATACCTAAAATCGCACCAAGCAAAAATCCAGAAGCGATTTCTTTTTTCATTACATACCACCAATCCTTTAAAGTAAGTTCTTTTAAAGCCATGGCACGAATAATTAAAGTTGCTGCTTGTGAACCAGAATTTCCTCCACTCGAAATAATAAGCGGTACAAATAAGGCTAGAACAACGGCTTTTTCGATTTCTCCTTCAAAAAACCCCATTGCCGAAGCGGTAAACATTTCACCTATAAACAGAACAACTAACCAAGTTGCTCTCTTTTTTACCATTTCACCAAGTCGGGTTTGAACGTAAGGAAGTTCTAACGCTTCAAGACCTCCAAACTTTTGAATATCTTCGGTATCTCTTTTTTCGATTTCATCTTTAATGACATCGATAATATCATCAATTGTAATGCGCCCCACTAAACGACCAAGTTCATCAACTACGGGAATTGCTTCGAGATCGTATTTATCCATCATACGAGCAACCTCAACATCTGGCGTTTCGACATTTACATAGTATAATTTTCTAATGTATATATCTGAAATTTGTGTTTTAGTAGAAGTAGTCAGCAAATCCTTAAGTGATAATCTGCCTTTAAGACGATTTTCGTCGTCGACCACATAAATAGAATGTACTCTTGAAACATTTTCGGCTTGAATACGCATTTCTTTCACGCAAGTAAGAACGTTCCAGTTTTCATTAACTTTCACTAATTCTTTGTGCATGATACCTCCGGCAGTATCCTCATCATAACGAAGTAAGTCTACAATACCTTTTGCGTGCTCAACGTCTTGAAGTTCAGAAATTACTTCGGCCTTTCGATCTTTCGAAAGTTCACCAATAATATCTGCCGCATCATTTGTTTCAAGCTCATCAAGCTCTTCCGCAATTTCTTTTGGTGAAAGTCGGTTTAAGATTTTCTCACGTAAATCATCCTCTAATTCTAAAAGAATTTCGGCTGTTTTTTCACTGTCTAAAACCTTAAAAATATAAGTAGCATCCGCAATGTCAATTTCGTCAAGTATTTCGGCGAAATCAGCATGGTGCATGTCATTCAATAAAATTTCTAGCTCTTTATTGTTCTTAGCTTGAATAAGCTGTGCTATTTCCTTAATGAGCTCTTTACTGATTTTAAACTCCATCGGCTTCTATTTTTTGAGTCAAAACAATAAATTCCTCGACACTAAGCTGTTCCGGACGTTTATCAAAGATAGTGTCTTCTCGCAGATTATCAGATAAATTTAATGTTTTCAAACTGTTACGTAATGTTTTTCGTCTTTGCTGAAAAGCCGTTTTTACCACTGTAAAAAATAACTTTTCGCCACAAGGAAGGCTATAATCTTCCTTTCGGGTCATTTTCATCACACCCGACTTGACCTTGGGCGGAGGAATAAAAACATTTTCATCTACCGTAAACAGATACTCAGTATCATAGAAAGCCTGTGCTAAAACAGATAAGATTCCATAGGCTTTGGAGCCTTTTTTCTCGCAGATTCGTTCTGCAACTTCTTTTTGAAACATTCCTGAAAACTCAGGAATCTGGTCTCTAAACTCTAATGTTCTAAAAACAATTTGAGTAGAGATATTATAAGGGAAATTTCCAATTATTGCAAATTGTTTATCTCCGTATACTTCATGTATATTGTATTTCAGAAAATCTTTAGAGATAATCTGATCTTTTAATTTTGGATAGTTCTCCCCTAAATACGCCACAGATTCGGTATCAATTTCGATCACGTGAGTATTAATTGGTTTCTCGAGCAAATACTTAGTAAGCACACCCATCCCAGGTCCTATTTCTAAAACCTCTTCATATCCCTTTAAGCTCAAAGTATCGGCAATTGCTTTTGCGATGCTTTCGTCTTTAAGGAAATGCTGTCCTAAGTGTTTTTTGGCTTTTACTTTTTCCATTTTCTATCTTGTTTTGCCGCGAGGGCGCAAAAGTATTCTTTTTGCTGCAAAGGCTCAAACTTTTTTACTACTAAGACTCAAAGACACAAAGTTTTATTTAGTTTTTGTCTCAATTCTCTAACTAAAAATGCAAAACCGAGGTTAAAACTCAAACTTAGTGCTCTGAAATAAGCTCCAACTCTGTTCTAAAAGAAAGCATTTTATCAGCAAATAATTCTAATGCTTCTTGTCTTAATTTAGGCGCATCTTCAAGATAATATTTTTCTAAAGTAGCTCTGCTGTCTGTTATATATTGAACTGAGTATGTAATACCTCCCATTTCTTCTTCCACTAAAACTCTCACAATTCTTGCCGATGAGAATTTTTGAGTTGCCAAAACTTCAGGTATGTGTTTTTCCTGCATCCATTTTAACCATTGGTCGTGAACGCTTTCGTGTATATTGGTTGTAACGTTGTAAATAATCATTTTTTTCTAAAGATTCTGAGATTCTAAAGTATTAAGTTTTTCTTTTTAGGCACTTAATCCTTTATTGAATCATCGCATTATTAATTCTTTTCTTTGGAATTTGGAATTTATAAATTCTTATCCCCTCTTAACTCTCGGTATTTTTTTCTGGCATCAACAAAGTAAATACTATCCTGATGATTAAAAATTACCTTTTCATATAAAGGCTTTGCCTTTTCTGTATCGTGCAATTCATCGTTGTAAATTTCTGCCGAAAAAAACAGCGCTTCGTCAACATAAATTCCGTCACTGTGGTGATCGATAATTTGTTGGTATTGGCTTAAAGCCGAATTGTAATCCTTCAAACTTTCGTAAATTTTGCCTAAACGCAACATTGTAACAGCTTCAATTTCCTGCCCTTTATAAGTCTTTAATATGCTTTGAAACTGCGCAATTGCTTCTGGTTTTTTATTTTGATAAATTAAAAAATCACCTTTTGCAAACTGTTTCAAAGCCGTTTGTGTCGAATCCGCAGCTTTATTATCGTTTATTAACAAAAAATACTCTAGAGCATCGTTCGCAATCAATTGTGTATTTGCCGATTTTAATGCTTTAAACTGTGTTAAAGCCCAATCAAAATCAGTTTTAAAATAACTTGTTTTAGCAGCTTTTAAACTTGCTTCATACGTCATAACATCATTCTTTAGATCTAATTGAATCTGCGAATAATAAATTAATGCCTGATTGAATTTTTCTTCTAATAACAAAATATCTGCAAGTTCCATTTTAGCGTCTGCCTGCTGATATGCGTTCAAATTTAATTCCAGAGCTTTTTTCACAATTACCTTAGCTTCTTCTGTCTTTTTTAGATTAAAAGCTAAAAAATGCGCTTGAATTAATTGCAAAGATAAGGTAAAAGGAGTTATTTCGTAAGTTGTGAGCAATTGCTGCAGCTCATTTGTAATTGCGGGATAATCTTTTTCCTGCGCTTTATCGATTTTAATCTGCATTAAACGGGCATTACTCTCTACCAATAAATCTAAATCTTTGGTGTTTTGAAGAATGAAATTCAATATTTCTTCTGCCGTGTCAGTATCATCTTCATTTATGGCAAACTGACTCAGGTTTACAATGCTTATTAATGATTCTGGTTCGCGTTTGTAAATTGCTTTCTCTTGAATAAATGCTTTTCCAAATTCTTTCTGCTGTACATAAAACCAGCTTAGATAATGATTCCAAAAAACATCCTGATCTTTTTGCGTTTTTAAAATCAAGGCTTTTCGCATAGCATCTTTAAATGCTGTATTATCAGTTTCCCCATTCATAAAACGGGCAAGCTGTGTTTGTATCAAATTGGAGTTTTGCGGATTCTGATACGATTCTGTCAGCAGCATATCTATCATTAGATCTGTTTTCCCAAGCTGACCGTATAACATCCCAATTTGGAAGTTAAAATTATAATTGGGCTGCACCTGCATTCCTGTTTGATAAGCTTTTACCGCATATTCAAGCAGAACTTTTTTCTCAAAAGAATTACCAATTCCATAAACATCATTAGGGCTTGTTTTGATTTTATCGATTGCCTGCTCGTAGTAAGATTTAGCCTTAGAATCATTTTTTTGCAACTGAAAATTATATCCTAATTCAACTAAAAAAACACCTTGTTTGTATTTGTTATAGCGATCCTGAATCGTTTTCTCGGCAACATCATACATTTGCAGCTGTTGATAACAGTCTACCGTTCTTAAAAAATACTGAGTATTTGAGGGCGAACCTTTTACAAGCTCCTCATAAATCAGTTTAGCTTTCTCAAAATCGCCTTTCTCGTAGTAATTATTTGCCAATTGCTCGTTTTGCGAAAACACAAAACCAGACCACAACAAAACGATATAGATAAAGATGTTTTTCATATTCAGCTTATTAAGTTGCGGCTTTTAGTTATCCGATTTAGAATCAAACACAGTAATTATTAAACTCCTGCGTAATCGCTTTTTTTTCTTGATTTTAAAACAATCAAAATTATGCCAATAATTATAAAAGGAATACTCAATAATTGTCCCATGTTAAAGAGCATATCGTTCTCGAAACTTTCTTGATTTTCCTTAAAAAATTCAATTATAAATCTAGCTAAAAATAGTAAAGTTAAAAAGGTGCCAAAAATCAATCCATTGGCATTTCTAATGGTTTCTGATTTATACATTTTAAACAAAATACCAAAAATCAATAGATAAGCAAATGCTTCATACAATTGTGTTGGGTGTCTCGGAATCATATCATCTCTTTGAAAAACAACTCCCCAATTTCCGTTAGTAGCTTTTCCGTAGATTTCAGAATTCATAAAATTCCCAAATCTTATAAATGCTCCTGTTACTGGAACTCCAACTGCCATTTTATCTAAAAGCCATAAAAACTTTACATGATATTTTCGACAGTATAAAACCAATGCAATCAGTACACCTATTGATCCGCCGTGACTTGCTAAACCCTGATATCCAACAAATTTATAAACTCCTGCTGTTTCTTTTATCGGCAAAAGAATCTCGACCGGATGCTTCATAAAATATTCAGGCTCATAGAAAAAAACATGCCCTAATCTTGCACCCAAAATTGTTCCAACAATTACATAAACCAGCAGACTATCCAGATTCTCTACAGAAAGATTTTCTTTTTTATAAATATTCCTTACGATATAATATCCCAATAAAAGACCACAGGCAAAAAGCGCTCCGTAATACTTCAAAGGAAAACTATCTGTTATCCAATAAATAACAGGATCTACATTCCAATTTAACACTCCATTCATCCTCTTCAATTTTAATTATGCTGACTGTTACAATTAAGAAAACCTAACAAGTTTAAAAAAACCTGTTAGGTTTAACCCTAAATGTACGAAATTTTTAATTTATGATGTCAAAACCACAGTAAGGGCGTAAAACTTCTGGAATTACTATTCCTTCTGGTGTTTGATAATTTTCTATAATTCCTGCTAAAACTCTAGGCAAAGCCAATGAACTTCCGTTTAATGTGTGTGCCAATTGGTTTTTACCATCTTTGTCTTTAAAACGCAGTTTTAAGCGGTTTGCTTGAAAAGTTTCGAAGTTAGAAACTGAACTAATTTCTAACCAGCGATCCTGCGCTGTAGAGAACACTTCAAAATCATAGGTTAAAGCTGATGTGAAGCCCATATCACCACCGCATAAACGTAAAATTCTGTATGGTAATTTCAGTTCTTGCAAAATATTCTTTACGTGCTCTACCATTCCGTCAAGCGCTTGGTATGAATTATCTGGGTGCTCAACACGAACGATTTCAACTTTATCAAATTGGTGCAAACGGTTTAATCCACGTACGTGCGCTCCATATGAACCTGCTTCACGACGGAAACATGGTGTATAAGCGGTGTGTAAAACCGGCAATTCACTTTCGTTTAAAATAACGTCGCGGAATAAATTGGTAACTGGCACCTCAGCTGTTGGAATCAAATATAAATCATCAATTCCAGCATGATACATCTGTCCTTCTTTATCTGGCAATTGCCCAGTTCCATAACCTGAAGCTTCATTTACCAAATGCGGTACTTGAACTTCGTTATATCCTGCTGCTGTATTTTTATCTAAAAAATAATTGATCAAAGCACGTTGTAAACGAGCTCCTTTTCCTTTGTAAACAGGAAAACCTGCTCCTGTAATTTTTACACCCAATTCAAAATCGATGATATCATATTTCTTAACCAATTCCCAGTGTGGTTGTGCACCTTCATGCAAAACTGGAATATCGCCTTCTTGAAAAACATTCAAATTATCATCTGGAGTTTTTCCTTCAGGAACGATATCTGCTGGAAGATTTGGAAGCGTGTATAATTTATTAGTCAGCTCAACAGCCAAAGCTTCTGCTTTTTCGCCAAGTTCTTTGCTTTTTTCTTTTAATGAAACGGTTTTTTCTTTTAAAATTGCGGCTTTAGATTTCTCTCCCGCTTTCATTAATTCGCCTATGTCTTTGGACAATTTATTAGATTCAGATAAAATATTGTCTAGCTCAACTTGCGCAGCACGACGATTTTCATCTAATTTCACCACCTCTTCAACAACGCTTTTAGCATCGATATTTCGTTTTGCTAAAGCCTTGATTACTTTCTCCTGATTTTCTCTAATAAATGCGATTTGTAACATAGCTTGTTTTTTATAACTATTGTATATTTTTTATAACGGAAGCAAATTTAAGCAAATGTTTCCTAAGATTATGACAAAGTTTTTGAGGAAAGGAATATTTCGCACATATATACGCGGTTTCCCTAAAGGTTTGTAAAGTCTTTTTAAAGTTTAATCTTTTATCATTTTAAAAGTTTGTACTGAATTGCCAACTGTAACTTTTAAAATGTAAAATCCAGAAAGTAATCCGGAAACATTTATCGTTCCGTCGCTTGTTTTTCCTTTTAAAACCGACACGGATTCAAAGTTAAAAAACTCAAAATCAAAGTTTTTAGAATTCAAATTCTCAATTGTAATTGTTGTTACGGCGGGATTTGGAAAAACAAAGGGCTTGCTTTTTGCGTCTTCTTTTGGCGGCATATTATTGCAGGCACTTTCTAAAAGCATATCCAAATCAAATTCATCATACGCCAAAGTATAATTTAATTCTTTTGCTTTTGTAAATAAGACACAGGCTTCTTCGTACTTTTTTTGATCAAGATAAATGATTCCGAGGTTTTTCATAGCATACGAATTGTTTTTATCCATATCCAAAGCGATCTTCAAATCGGCAATTCCTTTATCCGATTCTCCAAGTTTATGATAGATTAAACCTCTAGTTGTTCTTAAATCACGTCCGCCATATCCTGTTGTTCTTTCGATAATGGCTTTTTCAGATACAAAAGCAAACATGATATTGTCCATTGCTTTTTCATACTCGCCCATGTCACTGTACAATCTAGCAAGTCCCCATCTCGCGTGGGCATGATCTGGTTTTGCGGCTATAATTTTCTCTAAATAATAACGTGCCAAATCATATGATTTTCTCTGCTGCAACAATGTTGCAAAATTATATAGAATGCGATAATCATTGGGCGCATTCTGGATTGCTTTATAATAATAGTGAAACGCGAAACTTTCCATTTCGAGTGATCCATATATACTTGCAATACGATCGTAAAGTTTACTTCGAAAGGAAGCCGCTTTCTTTTGCGCTGAGTCTGATAAAACTAAATTCTTGTTTTTTGGATCTTTGTCAATCGCATATTCGACCCTTTTTAAATCCTCAATTGCCAGTGTTGCATTACCAAGACTGATTCTTAAAACCCCGCGATTGTAGAGATCATTAATTTTTGTTGGGTTAAAATTGGTCTTTGTATTAATTTCAATCAGCATTTTTAGTGCTTTCTTGGTAGTTTCTTCTCGATCTTTATTAAAAGGCAGTTTATGATCTACTCGACTTGTTAATTTTCCATGCACAAAGTTCCACGTTACGAGTTTTTCACCTTGTTTGTTAAGCTGATAGCAATCTCCATCTTTTTTGCCTTCTTTATCAAAATAGAAAACTTCATTTAGTTTTCCACTCGAATAATAAGTTTTAGAACTGTCTGGTTTTTTATCGATTCCATACCAAATTTCAATAGACACCACTTGATCATCGTAAAAATAACGAGTCACATTATCCGATATTTCTTTTTGTTTTTCTTGCGCCAACAAGAAAACAGGCAATATCAGTAAAACAAGAAGTATTTTTTTTAGCATTTTTTCAGTTTCTATTTACGCGTAAAATTATAAAAATCGGCTTTGATCGTCTTTTTTAAACGAGTAGATTTCACCATTGTATCGTAACCTTTGAAATTCTTTTTTAACTTTTAAATCATTCATTTTCTGAATATCATTTTCTAAATCTTCCTCGGCAGCCGCTTCATACGAAAATATTTTTGAAACCAATAAATCATAAAATCCATTTGACTGAATGTCAGAAATACTAATACCTGTTTCCAGCGTCTCAAGTTGATAAGTCCCGCTGCCGTCTGAATCTCCATTTACAGACCGAATTGGATATTCGTATAATAACCTTTTCATTTTATTTCCGTCGAAACTCACGACAGTAAGCTTTTCCTCAGAATACACTACAACTCTGCTGTTGGAATATACGGCTGTACTAAAAGCAATTGCCTGATCTTTTTCATTCAGCTGCAATAAATTTTTCAGAATATAGGTTTTACCAACTCTTAAATCTTCATTCTCATAATAACCAAGATTAGCATCAGATTCTTCAGCCAGGATTTTCCCATCGTTGTTGTTTACGAAAACATATTTTCTTTCGTAATAATTACCTCGATCTTCATTATTTGATTTTGATTTGCTTTCTTTTCTAATAATACAAATGACGAAAAAAGTTATTTCGTCATTGAATTTAATGGAGCTGACATCTTCTATTTTGACCGCTTTGTATTCGATTTTCAAGTTTTCAGCCACTTTCTTGAGCAGACTTAAATCTAATTCGTCAGAAGAAATTATGTATTCACTATTCTTAAAAATCAGTTTATCAACTGGTTTAGGTATCTCTGCTTTAAGAGCCAGCGATGGGGTATTTTCCTCAGTAATCTCTTTCTCTTTCTTTCCGCAGGAAGATAAAAACAGAAAAATTCCACTGAGAATTAAGTAGGGTTTAATTCTCATTGTTATTGATTTTAATAATTCGGGGCTTCCAAATATAAAATATTCTGCCTACGCTTTTTTAATTAAAATCACATTTTTAAGAAAGTTCTTAATTTAACCCACTGCTTGTAATTACTTTCAACACATAAAAGCATAGATTTTTATGGTCTAAAATTAATTAGGCGTTTCCCTTTTTTAAAACACACCGAGCCGCACTATGCGAAAGAAATGCGTTTCTTTTCACTTCCTTTTTTAGACACAAAATCTATGTTTTTTTTGCGGTTACACTCAACAAATTAATTTACTTATATTCTACCAGCAATTCTCTCAGTTCATTTGTTTTCAAAAACACAGCAAAGCGTCCTGATAAAAGCAAAATATCTCTTTCCTGCGCTGTAATTCGCAATTTTGTTTCAACATGAGAAGCATATTCATACAACAGTAAAACTTCGCTTGCGGTCAATTCTGGAAATTTATCTTTATCGAGTGTTGCAACTATTATTTCGCCGTCTTTATCTTTTTTAAAAACACTTTCACCAAATCTAGTGACCAAATCTTCCTTAAAATTGGCAAACAGCTTAATCCAACTGCTGGAATCGTCGTTTGTTCCTTTCAATTCTGCTACTAAATCATTGTAATCTTGATCTTTCTCCATTTTCAACAAGTGATCACGAATTGTAGTAAAACCAATTATCTGATAATTCTTAACTGGAATTTTATATCTTTCAAAAGTACTTTCTACATCTTTGTCAAAAGTTATATATCGTGTTTGAACAGTATAAAGTGAGGCCGTTTCAAACAACGAAAGAAGACCAATTTTTGTGTCGTTTATATAAGGTTCTTTTTTTCCTTGACCAAGACAATCAATAAAAACGGCTTTTTTATTTTTATCATTGACTCTAGTATCGCTGTGAAGTACTTCCGCCAAAGTTTTATATCCCATATTATCTGAGGCGCCGCCATCTATAATACACAATATTTTACTTTGATCTTTGACACCAAATTTAACCTTTGGCAAAACGCCTGGAAACGCAGAACTTGCCGTAATGCCATACGTTACAGGAAAATTATATCCGTCATTAATTTCACTTTCGTTTAATGGCAACGCAGCTCTATTTGGCGCAAGCGATGCATTAAGTTTTAATCCTTTAATAATGTGCGGCATAAACGGAATTCGTTCTCCATTATTAAAAGCAGTTCCGTTTGCAATAAACATTGGCATCAAAGGCACTGTTTTACTCTCTTTTGGAATAAAAAAATCAGACAGCAGCATTTGTTTTCCAAATTTATCTTTGTTGTCAGGATTTAGAGCATCATACTGTAAAATATCGGCATCAATGCGCTGTGTCATCGATACTCGATCTCCTTTTTCGTTCCGACTGTTGTTTAAAAGCGACAATATATTGGCCGATTTATCGACATAGTCTTTGTAAGCATCTGCTTTTGAAAAATAAAACTCGTTGAAAGAGCAGTTATCTTGATATAATTTATTTTTGAGAATCGTTAAATAATATCCTGCCGAAAAGCAGCCGCCGGAAACTGTTGAATAATAGTCGATTTCGTTTAAAAAATTGCGCTGCAGATTGTTCTCGCTAATTTCTTCAAGCCCAAGAAGAACGCCCATACTAAAAAACTGAGCTCTTGAACCGCCGCCAGAAATACTTATGCCAAGTGCAATATTAGGATTCTGAAAATTGGAATCTCTTTCCTGAACCGATTTATAATCATTTAAAGAAACTGCAGGAATAGAGCTGTAATTGATTTCAGAAAAAAGATTGATTTTGTTTTGAGAAATTGCTGCTTGAACAAAAAGAATCAGCAAAATTTGACAGTATTTATTTCTCATTTTGGGCCTTTTTAAAATCCGTAAAACACTCAAAGCGAAATTAATAAAGTTATTTCACAAAATAATAGCAGGACTACGTAAAGATTTGTTAAGTTTTCTCTGTTGAGTATAATTACTTTCAACACACAGAAACACAGCTTTGCAATCGAAAACTAAGCATTTCACTTTTTCTAAATATATCATAGCTGTTCTATGCGAAAGAAATATGTTTCTTTTTGTATCCTTTTTTAAATATAAATCTATGTTCCTATGTGTTAGATTATTTTTCAGATAATTACAAACCAACTGGTTAAGCAATACTTTTAGTGAGGTCTTACTCTTTTTAAACAACAGTTTTAAAAAGAGTAACCAATCACAAAACCTTTGAACCTTTGCCGCTCTGAACCTTTGAACCTAAAAGACTAAGCTCTTTTTATTTCATGCCCAACAAACTCTTCCAAAACTGCAAATATTTCATCTACAGGAAGCACTTCAAAATCAGGGTGGTTTTTTAGGAAATTGGCATTTAGTTCTACCAAGTTTTCATCTAATTCAAAATAAGTATTATTATTTAGCAAGTCTCTTGTTGGGTTTACACCTTCGAACTTTCCTTTAAGAAATTTAGCAATTTTTACGCTGCTCAATAATTTGACTCTTTTAGCTTGCGCCTGAAATAACTCCAAATGTTTTTCGGCACCAATCAAAGTCAAACCTTCTTCAATCAATTCGTTTAGTTCTTTGTTCCAACCAGAATTATAAACAAACTGCGAAAAATTACCAGCTGCATACTGCGACGCATAATAATCTAAATAATAACTCAATAAAGCATCTTCGTGAATCA
This sequence comes from Flavobacterium plurextorum, assembly GCF_002217395.1. Classification (GTDB taxonomy): domain Bacteria; phylum Bacteroidota; class Bacteroidia; order Flavobacteriales; family Flavobacteriaceae; genus Flavobacterium; species Flavobacterium plurextorum. The sequence goes on from NZ_MUHD01000011.1 coordinate 239,924, forward strand.
AATCGTCATCTACTTTTTCTTCGCGCATCAGGTTGATTACCGAAATATTTGAGTTAATAATATCCTGCGGATTTTCACTTTCCATTGCTGTTTCAGAAACTATAATTCTACCGAATTCCTCCATTTTGTTTTATTTTGAGATTATTTTAAAATTTAAAGACTTAAGAAATACAATGCGTTTTTAGACCGCATCAGATTCATCATTCTTCTTCATTTCATTCATTTTCGCAACTAAAGCTTTCAATCGTAAAGCGCGTTCTTTTTTTTCTTCTTGAAGTTTAGCCTTTTTACGATTTAGTAATTTGGTATGTAAAGCCTTGTTTTTAGTATTCTTTTCAGGTCCTTTTGCCATGATTCACATCCTTACTGTTTTGCTTTGCAAATTTCGTCGAAATAATGATATAATCAATACTATTTTTCGGCGTTTTTTGTAACGACAGGTCGAGCTGTTTATTAGCAACTCTAATTAAAACTGTATTTATTCGAACCATATTTTTTTGTAAGTTTATTACAGAATTAATAATTTACCTATCAAAATCTTGAAACTGCCAATTCTATGAGTCTACCAAAAAACCTAACCTTATTCTATGTCGCAGGAATTCTCTCTATTATTATTGGAATTATTTACGCTGTAATCCTGATAAACGGAAGTTCTGCCCCAGATGGATTAATGGGAATTTATATTTTGTTTTGGTTAATTCCAGTTTTTGCAATTGTATTGATCGATCGTTTTTTAGTTAAGAAATTTGGAAACCAAAAAGTAAATAAAGTTCAATTCTCTTTTTTGTTATTCATTGTACTTTTATGGATTATTAGAGTTATTACTAATTTGTAATTTTAGTAATTATGAAGAAAACAACTTTACTGGTCATAATCTTATTTATTTTCTTTGGATGCAAAAAAGAAGTAGAAGATGCGTTTACATTTGATAGTTTAGTTCTTTCTTCTGCGGGTTTGGACGAAGACAATTCTATTAAATTCACTAATAGTGACACCGTATTTTTTCAAAGACGATATCCAGGCCCAACTGAAAATTTCTACGCTGTAATTGCAAATCATCAAAAAATAAAATTAAAAAAACAACTTCAACGTTTAAACTTAAAAAAGTTTAAATCTGAATATACTCAAGAAAATTTATGCGATGGAGGAGCCTCTCTTATAAATATTTCAATTAACGGAAAAACAAAATCGATTTTTATTTATGGACATGTTGCTCCTGAAAAACTTTATAGTTTTATTGATTCTTTAGGCACATTTAAAAAAAATCTAAAATTTCGCACAACAAAACAAGTCATTGACTTTGGAGATCTAAATGCTATTTTACCGCCACCACCACCGCCTTTAAAAACGAAAACAAAATGACACCAATCTTCTTCCCAACCCCAGAAAAATTTAGAGAATGGCTGGAAAAAAATCATGACAAAGAAACCGAACTTATAGTAGGTTTCTATAAAATGAGCACCAAAAAACCATCTATGACTTGGTCTGAATCTGTAGATCAGGCGCTTTGTTTTGGTTGGATTGACAGTGTTCGAAAATCAATTGACGAAGAAAGTTATTCGAACAGATTTACGCCAAGAAAAAAATCAAGCAATTGGAGCGCGATCAACATTAAAAAAGTCGAAGAACTTACAAAGGCGGGACTTATGAGAGAAGCGGGATTAAAAGCTTTTGAACTAAGATCGGATGCAAAATCTGGAATTTACTCTTATGAAAAAGAACCCGAAATTCTAAATCCTGAATTTGAAAAACAATTTAAAGACAATAAACCAGCTTGGAACTTTTTCGAAAACCAAGCGCCATCGTACAAAAAAATTATGATTCACTGGATTATGAGCGCCAAACAAGAAAAAACCAGACTTTCGAGATTAGAAAAAGCAATAGCAATAAGTGCTGAACAAAAGCGAATGTTGTAAAAGCTGTTGTTTTCATATTTTTTAAGCATTAACTTTATTCCGTCTAAAAAGTTTAAGCTAAAAAAGAAAAAGGAATGGAAGGAAGAAAAGCATTAGAATATTATGTTTTAGATGTATTCTCGAACGAAAGTTATAAAGGAAATCCACTTTCGGTGGTTTTTACAGACGGCAATTTAGAATTAGAAACGTATCAAAACATCTCCAAAGAATTTGGCTATTCCGAAACTTCATTTGTTTATTATTCCCCAGCGCAAAAGGCATTAAATGTGCGTTCATTTACTCCAACCGGAATCGAAATTGACGGTGCAGGACATAATTTATTAGGAGCGGTTTGCGGAGCTTTATTAAAAGGAATACCAATATTTAAAGACCAAGAAGAAAACGCTCGTTTCGTAATCATGAAACACGCGGCAATTCCGTTAACCGTAAGTTTTGATCCTGTAAGCTTTTATCCTGTAGTACAAATGCATCAAAAATCGGCAGTTCTAAGACAGGAAATTCCAACATACAAATTAGCCGTTGCACTTGGTTTAAAAATTGAAGATTTAGACAGCAACGACTTTGTTCCCACAATCGTTAAAACCGAAGTTTCACATACTATGGTTCCTATTAAAAACAGTCAAATCCTGAACGACTGTATTCCAGATCCTAAACTATTGATCGAAATTTCGAAAGAATACCAATCTGAAGGCTTTTATTGTTTTACCATAAAAGGTCAAAATGAAGAACATATTGCTGAGACTAGATTTTTTAATCCAATAATCGGAATTTATGAAGATCCTGCAACAGGAACTGCCGCCGGCCCATTAATTGGATTTTTAACTCAAAAGAAACAAGCAAAACTCAATCACGAATACAAAATCCTGCAAGGCGTAAAATTAAATCAGCCTTCGATTATTGAAGTCATGAATCGCGAAAATGATATTTTGGTTGGCGGTTCATCGATAATTACAATGAAAGGCGTGCTTTATCTCTAAAAACAATATTTACAATTAGTAAAATGCCAGACTTTAAAAACAAAACTTGGGTTTTAAGCGATTTTATAAAATTTGTTCAAGAGAAAAAAGATCGTTCTCAAAATTATAATGCTGCTTATTATTATGATATTTATACCGCTGATAACAATGAATCACTTTCTGCTGAAACCATAATATATGTTGGTGAAACTGTAGAAGTTGACGATAATGCCAACGAAATCTTTCCAAATATTGTTACAGAAATGAACTATTGGTTTGAATATTCCTGCAGTAATTTTCAAGATGTTATTGATTTAGCTACAACTCAAAATTCGAACGTAACTATTTATAAACTAATTGAATGTTTAAACTATTATAGCCAACATGATACCTTTTTAGATGTATAATAAAAAAGCCGCATCAATAAAATGCAGCTTTTTTTATGGTTAAACCAGAAACGAAATTTCTTAATTCGTTTTCATTGGCGGTAAATCGAATGCAACAGATTCGTGTTCGAAATTATTTCTGTGTCCGCCATCGCAAAATGGTTTGTTTGCAGATAATCCGCAACGGTAAAGACCAAGTGCAGATCTTCCTTGTAATCCGTAAACAGCTCCTTCTGAATCCATTATTTCAAAGTCACCTTCGATTTTGATTGATCCATTTTTATTGATGATTAATTTTGTCTTGCTCATAAACTTGTTTTTTAGTTTTTTTTCGGAAGGCAAAGATTGCGAAATAAATCTTGAAGATTTTAGTGGCAATGCTAGTTTAAACTGGTTCTATTTTAATGGTGTTTTACCACAAATATTGTCAGACTGAGCGAAGTCGAAGGCTCTCAAAGATTTTATATTTATTTACGCTGAAACAATCTCGCAAAGTTGCAGAATCGCAAAGTTTTGCTTCATTTTATGTCATTTCGACGTAAGGAGAAATCTTCGCGAGAAACACCATTCCTAAAATCTCCAATCTTTGTCGAGTTACTTCCGAAGATTTCTCCTTACGTCGAAATGACAAGATTGTGTGAAACTAGTGCAGGCTTCGACTTCGCTCAGCCTGACAAAACGGTTAAAAAACTTTGCACCTCTTCGCCTTTACGAGATTAAAAAACTCAGCGAATCTCTGCGTTTTTTCTTCGTGCAACTCAGTGAAATTGCGTGCGAATCTCCACGCACTAACAAAATCTCAATTCTATTGCTTATTTTTGCACTCAATAAAATTGAGTTATGATACAAAATCCAAAGAGATATACTATTACAGCAGCGTTGCCTTATACTAATGGACCAATACATATTGGGCATTTGGCGGGGGTTTACGTGCCTGCAGATATATATTCTAGATACTTGCGTTTGCAAAATAAAGACGTTGCGTTTATCTGCGGAAGCGATGAACACGGTGTTGCAATTTCGATGAAAGCAAAAAAAGAAGGAGTTACGCCACAAGAAGTTATTGATAAATATGACGGAATCATCCGTAAATCGTTTGCAGATTTCGGAATTTCATTTGATAATTATTCCAGAACTTCTGCAAAAATACATCATGATACTGCTTCAGAATTCTTTAGAACTTTGTATGATAAAGGCGATTTTATTGAAGAAGTTACAGAGCAATTGTACGATGCAAAAGCAAATCAGTTTTTAGCAGACCGTTTTGTGGTTGGAACTTGTCCTAAATGCGACAATCCGGAAGCTTACGGCGATCAGTGCGAAAAATGCGGATCGACTTTGAACGCGACTGATTTAATCAACCCAAAATCGACAATTACTGGTGAAACTCCAATTTTAAAAGAAACAAAACACTGGTTTTTACCTTTAGACAGATATTCTGATTTCTTGACAAAATGGATTTTAGAAGGTCATAAAAATGACTGGAAACCTAACGTTTACGGACAAGTAAAATCTTGGATCGACGGCGGACTTGAACCTCGTGCGGTAACGCGTGACCTTGATTGGGGAATTGATGTTCCTGTTGAAGGTGCCGAAGGAAAAAAATTATACGTTTGGTTTGATGCGCCAATTGGTTATATTTCTTCTACAAAAGAATGGGCTGCTCGCGAAGGAAAAGATTGGGAACCATATTGGAAAGATGAAGAAACGAAATTGGTTCACTTTATCGGAAAAGACAATATCGTTTTTCACTGTATCATTTTCCCAGCGATGTTAAAAGCTGAAGGAAGCTACATTTTACCAGACAATGTTCCTGCAAATGAGTTTTTGAACCTGGAAGGAAACAAACTTTCGACTTCAAAAAACTGGGCGGTTTGGTTACATGAATATTTAGAAGAATTTCCAGATAAGCAGGATGTTTTACGTTATGCATTAACATCAAACGCGCCAGAAACAAAAGATAACGATTTTACTTGGAAAGATTTCCAAGCTAGAAATAACAACGAATTGGTTGCTATTTTTGGAAACTTCATTAATCGTGTTGTCGTTTTAACCAACAAATATTATGAAGGTGTTATTCCAACGCCAAATGAATTTAGTGAAGTTGACGAAGCTGTTTTAGCAGAATTAAAAGCGTATCCAGCTGTAATTTCAAGTTCAGTTGAGCGTTACAGATTCCGTGAAGCATTAGGCGAATTAATGAATGTTGCTCGTTTAGGAAACAAATATCTTGCTGACGAAGAGCCTTGGAAAGTAATGAAAGACAATCCAGAGCGTGTAAAAACTCAAATGTATGTAGCACTTCAAATTGCTGCGGCGTTGAGCGTTTTGGCTGAACCATTTTTACCTTTTACAGCTGCTAAATTATCTAAAATCTTGAATTTAGGTGATCTTCAAGAACATTTTGAAGGATTCAGCAAGTTCTTGAAAGAGAAAAATCGTGATGCAAAAGATATCTTTATTGATAAAAAATTAGGTTGGAATGATATTACTGAAAATTCAGATTTGATTCCGGCTGGACACAAAATTAGCGAAGCTGAATTGCTTTTTGCAAAAATTGAAGACGAAGAAATACAAAAACAAATAGACAAATTGGAAGCAACAAAAACGGCTAATCTTGCTGAAAGCAAACAACCTGAACCGCAAAAAGATTTAATTCAGTTTGAAGATTTTGCGAAAATGGATATCCGTATCGGAACTATTCTTGAGGCTGAAAAAATGCCAAAAGCAAACAAACTTTTAGTTCTTAAAGTGGATACCGGAATTGATGTTCGCACAATTGTTTCAGGAATTGCCGAGAGTTTTTCTCCAGAAGAAATCGTTGGTAAACGTGTTTCTGTTTTAGCAAACCTTGCTCCAAGAGCTTTACGCGGAGTTGAAAGTCAAGGAATGATCTTGATGACAACAAATGCCGAAGGAAAACTGGTTTTTGTAAATCCAGATGCTGACGCTCCAAATGGTGAAACGGTAAACTAAACTGATTTTACACATCTAAGCATATCGTTTGTCATTTCGAGGAACGAGAAATCTTCGCAAGTAACTCCGCAATGAGAATCCAATCTTTGTCGAGCTTCTCGCGAAGATTTCTCGTTCCTCGAAATGACAAAATTAGTAGAACTAAAAAAGAATAAAATTCTTACATTTTTCTGTTTTTTTCAAATTTATATTTGTACGTTTGTACTGACAAAATATTTGAAAGACTTTCGATAATAAACTTATTTAAAGTAACAATAAGCGAAACCCTCGTCATGGTGTTGGAGCAGGAAACTGCCCTTGATCTATTCTTTTGAATATTTTGTCACACCTAAAATGAGGGTTTCGTGCGTTAAAAATTTTCGATCATGACAGAAGAAAATCAAAAAACAACAGAAGCAGGTGTAATGACAGCAATGGCAAAATTTTTCTCAGATCTTTGGTTTGTAGATGATTTTAGAGAGCAGCCAGAATATTTGTCCGAAATTTTCGAGACTATTCTGTTAACCAAAATGGGCGACGATCAAGATCTGAGAGTCAGAATGATCAACTCTATTAGAACCAGTAAAATACTGGCTGAAACACTCGGGTCTTTTTCTGATAAAGAAATTAACAAAGCCTGCGAGAAAATGATTAAAGCATAAAAACACAAAAAGCGTAAACTCTAAACTGATTTTACGCTTTTTAGTTTCAAAAGTATTTGCTTGTAAACTATCTTTGAAAAATAATACACGATTAAAATCACAAAATGAAACTCACCAAACCAAGATTAGCCCTAATCTGCGGTATACTCTGCATCTCGATTTTCCCGATATTGGTTAAATTACGTTTAACATCAGGATTAATTTCGGCCTTTTACCGAATGTTTTTTGCTGTTATTCTGCTTTTGCCTTATGTGCTTTTAAGCAAAAACTTTAAACTTCCGAGTTTAAAACTTACGCTTTTGGCAATGCTTTGCGGAATTTTATTTTCATCAGATGTTGCGGTTTGGAATATCGCTATTCAGGATTCGAGTGCAACGCAGGCTTCATTGCTTACAAACTTATCACCGGTTTGGGTTGGAATTGGTTCCTTTTTATTTTTAAAATCAAAACCTGCAACAAATTTCTGGATTGGAACAATTGTTTCTTTATTCGGAATGATAACTTTGGTTGGTTTTGAGTTTTTTATTGATCTTAATTTCAATCAGGCCTTTCTGTTTGCCGTTTTATCAGGAATCTTATATTCGATTTATCTTTTGGTGAGCAAAAATGTATTATCAGAAGTTGATGTACTTTCCTTTATGACAATCAGTTTATTTACATCGAGTATTTATTTAGGAATTCTTTGTTATTCTTTAAACGAACCTTTTACAGGATTTTCAAATACCGGTTGGTTTGTATTAGTTCTTCAAGCGGTAATTTGTCAATTGTGTGCGTGGCTTTCGATTAGTTATGCGACACAACATATGCGTGCAACAAGAGTATCGCTGAGTTTATTAAGTCAGGCTGTAATAACATCCATTTTAGCTTGGTTGTTTTTAGAAGAAAAAATAACTTTACAAATGGTCTTTGGTGGTATTATTTTACTTTTCGGAATTAGAATTACGTTTTACGATAAAACGATTTCTTTAAAAAAGTTTTTTTCTAAGTAAAGAACAGCTCACAGATTTCCACAGATTTAAAGAATTAACACAGATTATTAATTAATTTTTAAAAAAGTTCTCACGCAGATTTGGCAGATTGAGCAGATTTTAAAAAAT
>NZ_MUHD01000012.1 GCF_002217395.1 Flavobacterium plurextorum
GGATTCGTGCGGTAGCGGGGCTATCGGGGCGTGGCATTATTCTCTAATTATCAAAAAGAAATTCAAAATCTAAAAAATTATCTTTAACATTATTTGGATCATAATAAAAACTTAATTCTTTTTGTATTGCTAGTTTCATTCGAAGTATCTCAGGTTCCATATCTATTCTATACTCTTCTCTAAAATGAACATTATCAAATACCTTTGTAAGAGTTAACACATTAAGATTCACATCTACATATTCATTATGCGAATTTCTACCAGTCCCCACCTCAACCTCCTCTACCCAACAGTTTGTTTTTATCTCAAGCTCATTATAACTAACATGTATTCTTTTCCCAATTTTTCTAAGTCTAGTTCGAGCTTCTTCACCCTCATTTATTAATTTATTCTCCTCATCTTTAGCAATTCTCCTCAAAATAAGAGCTATAAAAAGTGAAACAATTATACCAACCCAACCTATACTATGATTGCTATGGTATAAAAAAATAATTATTTTTAACACAATACTTCTTTTTTTAAATTATAGAATTTCATCGTTATTTAATTTTTGTTGCTTTACTTTTCATTTAAATAAGATTTTACCTTTAAACTTACTTATAAAGAATTAATTGAAACTACATGTTTACATCGTACCATTCTATTCTCTGACGAAGTCGAAAGTTTTCCTGACCACGAATTCTCGCAAAAAAATAAATTTTGTCTCCCGATTTTTCGTAATCATTAATTGGCTCATTATTATCTTCTCTAAATTTATCACATGATACTAATTCTATAATATCACCTGATTTTAAATTGTCTATGGACTTGAAAATATGATACTTTTTCAATAATTCCTTTGTTTCTTTTTCAGACAATAGATGTCTCTTATTTTTGATTAATAAATTTATTTTTTTATTTATCGGAAATATAGTATCAGTAGAATCTTTTGGTAAAATTTTAAAAATTTGTTTTGTTTTATCTATTTTATTATAAACCTCAAAATCAAAATAATCTTTATCTAAAACTCTTCTATCTATATAATAAATCCAAGAAATAGAATTAATGCTTGAATTTATTGTAATTTCAAATTCAACAGGAATACTTAATAAAAAACACCTTTTCAAAGTTTTTCCCTCAATGTAACTACCTTCAATAGTTACTTTTTCATTAGTACTAATCTGTTTTACTTCGATAGGATCTTTTTTCTTACATGATAACATCAAAAAACATGTAAAAAAATACAAATAGATGTGCCTCATAACTTAATATATATTCAAAAGCTCTTTATTTTTTAATTTTTATTACCAATGTATTTTAAAATCATGCGAATTAAAAAACTCTTCTCCTTTACAACTTGTAGTAATTCTAATTTTATCATCAACTCTTCTTAATTCCTTTAAAATTTTAATATTATCTTTTCTAAATTTATCATAGGAAATTAAGTATATAGTATCTCCATTTTTTAAATTGCTCAAAGATTTTCTTTTATTATACTTTGTTAATAATTCTTGAGCATCATTTTTTGAAATTAAATGATTTCTCTCTCTAATAACAATCGAAAAGGTGTTTTTAGACATTAAGTATGGTTTAAAATCAAATATTGGCTTATTACTAGCTTTATCATATACAACATAATCAGATATCATACTTAAATACTTCTTATTTATAAAATAATCAATATCTAAATATTTTAAATTCAAATTATTAATTGTTATTTGGTATTCATTTGGCAAGCTTATCAGCAAACTATCTTTTAATGGTGACCTTTTAGAATCTAATGCCAATAAGACTTGTTCGTTTGAAACAACTTCCCTTAAAAAATATGATTCCTTTTTTTTGCAAGAACTTATAAGGAGCGTTACAACACACATATATATAAAATATTTCATCATAATTAATTTATAAAAATACAATCGATTATTATTTTAGTCGTTTTATCAACTTCATCATTTTTTTTATAATAAAAAACATCATATAGTTGCGACTCTGATTGATTTTTGGAATAAAAAGCTATCATATCTTCTAAATTTTTAAAATCACCTCGAAATAATTTATTCAAAGTCGTTTGATTTATTTTAAACATTTTAAATGCATAACGTTTTTCTTTTCCTCCACTACTTTGCAAAAATTCATTAATCCCTTTAATCCCTTTATCCTTAGCTTTTTCGGCAAAATCATGAACTGGAATATCCCAAGATTCTTTTATTGACTCTAACAGTTCTGGTGCAACTACTGCCATTAAAAAATCTGCAGGCGCAAAACCTATCATTATTGTTTCCGGATGTTCATCCATAGCATATTTAAGTACATCAGAAAAACCAAAAATACTTACCAAATCCCTCGAGGCATTGGCAACTTTGTTAAAAAGACCAACGTCTTTAAAATAATCCAACTGGCTTATTCCTTTTGTAGTAACTAGTTTGCCTTCTTTTCTGTAACCAAAATTAGCAGCTTTAGTAATGGTGTAGAGCTCTCCGCTGTTATCAAAAACTGGTTTTGTATATATCCTTCGGCTAAATTCTATTTTACCTAAATTATTTGCTAGATACCCTTTTTCAAGCTGTTGAACTGCAATAGTATGCTGTACTTTGTCTCTGTATTTTTGCACTACTTCACCAACAGTTCCATAAAACTCACTTTTTAGTTTGTTTTTTATCTCTTGAAGCTCACTTTCTAAAAGTTTATTTGATTCATTAATTAATCCAATTCCTGCTGAGAAAACTACAATATTGCCATCTGCAGTTCGTATTTCAGGGAAACCATAATCTCTGTAAGCGGGCTTTATTATTAGTGTTTTTTCAGAAAAATAAACTCTTAATAAAAATCTTTCAGAATTCCATTCGATACCCATATAATTCCACTTCCAATAAAAATCTAAACAGCCATCAGTCAGTATTCCTTTTTCTGCTGCAATATCATCACTCCATGCAGGATCAAGAAGCAATTCAGTCGTTATTCTTTTTTTTCCATTTACTTCTCTAACTTTTCCTTTTACAAAAACTTTTTTTCCATTAAACTTGTCATCATCAGGATTAAAACAATCATGAAAGAGAAACATATCAAAATCCCACAGTTGGAAAACAATTTCGGTACCTGTTGGTACTTTATCATTAACATTTAAATGAAAATAAATGGTCTCGTCTAAAAAAGCTTTTGGTCCTCTGGAATCTCTCTTTAAGTATTTCTCGCCTTCATAATCATAAGTATACCATCCCGTTGCAAAAAACTTGTTGCTTTCTTCTTGCCAATCATAATCACCAACGTGAACACCTTCTTCAATACCATGAAAATTAACTTTTTTGGCTGCTGAAAAATTAACATCACCTTTGGTGGCAATTATGTTCATATCGCCTTTAGAAGTCCAGTTAGATTCGCCTAAAATAATACGGGTTATTTTTCCTCCTTCACTCATATTTAAAAGAAATTAGAATTTTCACCCGAATTGGCACTTATTTTTTTCTGTCCCTGTACATTAATATTATCATCTGTTGCGTGTTTTTGAATGGCGCCTGCCTGTTCTTGTATAATCTCAGCATGGGAATTTCTTTTTCCTACGGCAGATTCATTTATATCAAATGCAGTAAGATTATAATCTCCAACAGCACTTTGGGTCATAATTCCGCCTGCTTTACTTGTATGATTTACTCCTGAAGTCTCTGAAATATCCTGTCCTGCACTAGATGTTATGTCTCTTCCCGCCGTCATAATAATATCCTCACCAGCATCAAACTCAATATTTTTAGGAGCTTTAAACCTGATGTTTCCGTCTCCATGAATCACTGCTATTGTCTGTCCTTTTTGGCTTTCAATTGTAATGTCACCAGTAGCATCATCAGAAATAATTCTGTTTCCGCTTCGGGTTTGTATTACTTTTAAATCATTTTTTTCAGTAGCATAACTGCTTTTCGCCTGCCCGTTATAATGCGCCCCCATAACATAAGGATCTTGTGCATTTCCATCTTCAAAACCAACTAAAACTTCCTCGCCAATTTCAGGAATAAAGTAAAATCCTTTTCCTGCTCCAGTATGTGGCTGAATCATTCTAATCCACTGGCTTGTTTTGGTTCCTGATGCCCAGTAAAATTCTACTTTTACTCGCCCAAGTCCCTCGGGATCGTTGTTGTCTCTTATTTTGGCTGGTTGTGTTTCTGCTTTTGCAAAAACTTTTGTATTGGTATAATGTGGTGCCGAAACATCGTCTGGAATTGCTTTGAACTCGCAGGTATAATTTCCATGCACTTCTGAGTGGTGTATGGCTTCTATACAAACTAATTGGTGTTCGATGGTTTGGTTTACAATGGTAAATGTTTGTCCTATTCCTAAAGGGAAATAAGAGATTCCGCTGTAGTACACACTGTTTGCATCACTTCCTGCTGTCTGCAGTGTGATCATTTCTTGTATTTCTTCTTTATTTTGTGCATTGTTGGTGTATGCTCCAACACTCAATTCGCCTTGTGTTACGGTGCTTTGGTTAAATCCTACAATAGAAGCAAAACTGTCTTTACTACCTGTAGCGGTTCTTTCTGATGCGTCTCGAATGCCTGCGGCATTTTTATAATCATAACCTGCTAATGAAATGTTATGTGCAGTCATATTGGCTTGCATCTTAAAACTATGCATGGAGGCTCCGTTGATAAGTTTAACCTTGGAGTTTTTAAGTTGTCCGAACTGCATGCGCATTCCATCAAAATAAAACCATTGTCCGTATCGGGCTGCCAGTCTTTTAAGAAATTCAAAATTGGTTTCATTGTACTGCGCCATATAATTGAATTCTTTTAAATAGGTAGATCTGATAGCATCTCTCTGATAAAACTCTGTTGGTCCTTCTGATAATAGATCTACAACAATATCATCCATTCCTCTTTCTAGATAAGTTCTGGATTTTGGCATATCGTCAATTACTTTGCTGTGGCTTATTCCTGTAATATGCAGACCAACGGCACTGCCGTGCTTGTCTATTGAAGCGACCTCAGTAATGATTCCTTTACTCATCAGCCTGATTCCGGTCAGACTTTTGAAAGTAAAAATAACTTCATCACCAATGTATTTTCGCATGGCTTGCGCCTGATCAACGGGATTTATAACTGCTTTACCGGTATACTGCCATGTAAAAGAAAAATAATGATGATCTGCCATTTTTTGCGACAGTTTTAAATCATAGAAGATAATATTCTGCGTAAAATCACCAATAGTAATATGAACTTGATCTGAGAAATGTGCCATAATGAAATAGTATTTTTATTATATTAAAAACTTAATCTAAAGCAATCCAGTTATTAGAGAATTTTGCATCTCCAAAAGTCAGTTCTTTAGTTACTAGTTCCATAGTGATTTTCATAGGCACTTCGGTAGTACTGGTAAATTGTTCGTGATAGTTAATGCAGAAGGCTTTTTCAAATGTTAGTTCTTTCATTTTACTTAAAGCATCTCTTCTATAAAAAATAATTTTTCCGTCTTTGGTTAAATCACTATTTAACATCCATGACAGAAAAAGACTGTTTTGTGTTGCCTCAATTATTATTTTTATAATTCCTCCTTTGGCGTTTCCTGTTGGTTTACTAGAGGTGTCAATATCTTGTTTGAAATCTATATTAAATTCAAGTACATTATATTCTTCTCCGTCGATATGTAATTTTGATAAAAAACTCATGTTTGTATATTTTTTAAGTTAATTGATTAGTCATTTAACAAAAAAGGAAGTCCTTTAAAAAGACTTCCTTTAATAATTTTCAAACTTAATCAAGTTTGATAAAGTCTTTAAGTGTTATACCCAAGCATTATCAAACTCGCCTCCGCCCATCGAAATTTTACGAGCAGAAATCATAAAAGTCTCCGTTAACGGATTCTCACTGTTATGATCAAAGTTTTCTTTGTACTTAACCATGTAAGCCTCTGTAAATTTCAACTCTTTCAGAGTAGCATTTGAATCACGTTTAATGAATTTTACTGACCCATCTTTTCTTTCGAAATTGTTAGTCATCCATTCAAACAATTCTGTACTTCCTGTTGATTCTACTTCGATCATGATTCTTCCTCCACGTGTTACTGTAGAAGGGCGCCCAGAAGCATCTGTTTCCTGAGCCAAATCATAACTTACGTTAAGCACTTTGTAATCTTTTCCTGCAACTGTTAATGATGTTAAAAACGACATAATAAAAATTTTTAGTTATTAATTTATTTATTCATAATGTAAATATATAAATTATTTCTTACTTTATTTAATTTATTATTTAATATTTATACTACAAAATTAAAAACAGACTATACAGAGGCTGTAATGAGGTTTTCTTACAAAAAAGTTATTGATAAGACAGTGGACCAACAAAAAAATAACCTCTAAAATCAAAATTTCGATTAGTACTTTTAATAGTTGCTGTAATGATTATATCGACCTTTTTTTTTGTTCTTCTCACATTATCAACAAAAAAGAATTTCTCAGACAATTCAACTACAAGCTCTACTACCTTGATTCTATTTTCATGCAAAAGCAATGATTGTTTCATTGTTTTTGAAATGGTTTCTTTCAATTCGTTTTCATTCATTAATAAATCAAAATCAATTTCCCAGATTCGCGACCCAAAAGTTTCGTCAAATTTGCATTCTCCAAAAGTGGTTGTTGCCAATAATATTATCTGCTGTGCTATCGAATGCTCGATTGATGTTTTTTCAAGTTCTTTTTTTTGAACAATTGCATTAAAATCAATAGGCAGTTTGTAAAAAGCTCCTTTCATCTTTGTGTTCTTTTTAAATATAAATCAGCTTTTCTGTTTGTCCTTGTTTGTTAGTTTCTACAGCTTTAGAAACTGTTTTTCGTTTTATAATATGAAGTTTTACTTTGGGTGTAAGTTTCAAAAACTTTTCACGGTACAAAATATCTCCAATAAAACGCTGTCCTTTGTTTTCATCAACGATTACAAAATAACTTGTTCCTTTTTGCATTTTAAGATGGTTAATATCACCAGCAAAAACCTGAATATGCTGCTCTTCCTTTTGAAAGGTATATGTTAACTCGTCGTGGCTCAATTTTCTATATTTAGAAACATCATAAGTTTCAACAGCCTCTCTTAAAGGTTCAAAAGCAATATTTTCAAATAGAAAATTCTTTGTTTCTAAAAATTTAAGTCCTAAGAAACTCCAAAGTCCTTTTTTTGTTTTTTCTTCTTTAAAAAAATAAGTATCACGAGTTACCTTATAAATTTCTTTTTCTTCAGTTTTATCATCTGTAACTATCATTTGATAGGTTGGAATTTCGATTTCAGCAGGAACTTTTGACTCTCCTAAATTGGTTTTTAAATTTATAGTTCCAATCTGCTTTTCAGAAATTACTATACTGATAATGTGCTTTTTTAAAGCTGAATCTGTTCTTACTACAACTTCTCCTTCCCCATCTCCAGCATAAAAAACAGAACCTTTATTATCTGTTAAGCCTAATGAAAGATTTAATTCAGGAATTGACATATTTTTTAAATTTTCGAGGATTATTAATTAAAACCGTTTAACGCTTTTTTATTTTATACAATTTCAAACAATTCAAATACTCTTTAATATTTTGATTGTCTTTGCTGTTTGGACTAAACTCATAATCTTTTTTTAGCGTAAAAAATTTGATTGAATTAATGCTGTTATTCATTAATTTCTTAAAATCTCTTCTTCTTAATTGTATTATTGCTGTACCATCACAATTAACAGAATAAGAATTTTTCAGCACATACATTTCTCCCGTTTTAAAATACAGTTCCAAAGGCTGTTTCTGTTTTATACAAACATTGTCTGTAAAAATTTTAAAATATAGATAAATTTTATTCTCTCGTTTTCCAAATTGCAAAACCGAATACTCGAAATTTTCATTAAAAACACGCAGCAAAATTGGAGGTGCACTTGCAAAGTTTTTTCCTTTTAGCAATAACTCATTTTGCGAAATAGGACAATTTAAGGTATCTATCGGATTTATTTTTTGTGCCGAAACTAAATTTGAAATAGAAAGTAAGACAGCCAAAAATAGAATTTGAAGTGCTTTCATATATTTGATTTTATGATTCAAAAGATCAATGTTTTGATTAAAAAGGAAACACAATTTGTGTTTCCTTTTTTCTTTATTTATGGATTACTTTTGCTCGTAATCTGTATCCCATTCTGTTCCGTCATCTCCTTTATGGCCGTCCATTTTTATAAGGAAATTTTTGGCAGGAAAGTAAGGTTTCATATGAATGTCCATATAAATTCTGTCTTTCTGAATCGGGTCCTGTTCAAATCTTCTAATCTCAAAATTTTCGATTAATTTGTCTGGTCCCGTTATTCCATCAAGGAAAGCCACTATTTGATTCATAATCTCTTTACGCGTTTTAGCAGTAAAGTTTTCAAATGCACGACGGTTAAGAAAATCCATCAATACTTTTGTGACATAATCAAAAACACGAACTACAGAATAAGTCTGTAAACCTAAATTATCTCCGCTAAACAATGTTTTTGCTGAAAAAGCCATCACTTTTCCGTACTCGTTTACCATTGGCACCAAACCAAGATTTTCAAGATTGGCAATTTCACTTTTCTTAAGATCAAACTTAACTCCGTCAACCTCATTAATTCCTCCAAATTTTTTACCTGCTGTAACCTGAGACATTAATGTTTTGTAGATTTTTCCAGCCAACGCCGCAGATGGAGCAATATGTAAATCTTCATTTTCACCAATTTGGTCAAATCTTCCGCGTCCTACTAACCAATTACAAGTCATAATAACATTAGAACGATAAACATCACCTCCAGTTAATGAAGCTGAATCAAACATTTCCATTACATCATCTGGTTCATCCAGATGTTCAAAATCTGTAACCAGCATTACTTTGTTTTCATGCGCTATTTTCGCCCATTTTTCGATTACTTTATTAGATCCTAAGTAACCTGGAATAACTAGAATTCCGTAATTATTTTTAAGATCTAAACGATCATAATTATCTACTAATTCCGAATGAATAGCATCAATAAAACGAGTGTTATCCAAATCTTTTAACTGCTCAATATCAGCATTTACGATCGTAACGTTTTTAACTTTTTCTGTTTCTGTATTTTTAAAAAACAAGGCAACAGTTCTATAAGCTGCTTCAATTTCTCTTGTATCTTCAACTGCTTTTGCCAGATTCTTTTTTAGCAATACTTCAGATTCTTTACATTTATCCTCGCACTGTGCGACCATATCAGTCAAAGCCTCGCTATTACTTAAAATCGAAGACCATAACTCCAATGTCTTTTTTAAAGTCTCTCTTTCTTTGGTTTTGTTTACTTCACCAAGGAAAATTTTTCTTCTCGCTTTTCTATCTGGATTCAAATTTTGAATTCCTTCAATTGACATTTCTAACAAATCAAAACCGCCGTACTTGGCTAATTTTTCTACATTTTTTTCAATTGAATTTCCAGATACTTTTCGTTCTAAAACTGCAGTATCTTCACTATTCTGATGTACTTGTTTACTTGACATATTTCTCTACCTTTTAATTATTTGTTTTCTTTTAATTCATTAATCAATGTCCCAAGACTATCTAATAAAGCTTTTTTGGCTTCACCGTCTTCCAAAGCAGCTTTTAAAATTTTATTTGATTTTAATTGACGAATAATCTTTTGATATTGGTCTTTTTCTGTTTCCAAATCTGATAGAAAATTACTTTGAGCTGTAATCCCTTTTACGCCAAAATCTCCTAAATTTTTAAATTTTAAAGCTTCTACTTTTGTTGCTCCATCGGCATTTTCAAAATTTACTTTTACCTCTGGTTTAAAATGTTCAAAAGCTTTTTCAACGTTCGTAATTCCTTCAACCAATTCTGGTTTAATTGGCGCATCAACTGTTAATTTTTGCGCAACAAGTGTTCTGTTTTGAGGGATTGCAATGATAGCTTCATCTGCATCCAGTTTTACTTCATTTCCTCCAATTCCATAATTTGATAACATAATTTTAATTTTAAATGGTTACTATTTTTTACTTTACTTATTATTGATTCTGATAAATCTGGCGGCAGACATCTAAATCTCTACTTACTTTTTCCAGTTCTTCTTTATATGTTTTGGCAGACTGATTCAAGCTGTCTATCAAATGTGCATTGTGCGTAAGGCTCCTAATTTGCTTTTTATAATCGATAATATTTTTATAAGCCAAAATGATGTTATTGTATAGTTTCTTATTATCTGTTGAATCTTTTGGGATTTTTTGATAAATATTTGCTACCATAACATTTGCCAAACGCTGTTGAAAATCATTATCTACTTTTGGTGAATTGATCGAATCAATTGTCATTCTGACGCTGTCAATTTTGATTGAAAAATTGGTCTGATAATCATATTCTCTTTTCATCATTTCATTCTCTGCTTTCAACAATTTATTTTCTGCTGTCGGCAAATAGAGATTAAAGGCAAAAGCCGAAAACATCACTATAAATGTGATTACAAATGCCACTAGAAAGGCATAAAAAGCTTTCTGACGTTCTTTTTTATTTAGTACTTCCATAATTTATATTTACTTTTTAATTAGTCTTTCATGAAAAAACCATGTCTTTTCGGATTGTGAACAATGTCTTTTTTCTCTGTTTCGGCGACAAACAACTCGATGCTTTCTTTTTTCTTTCCGATGTAGTCCAGTTTGCTTAAAGTATCGAACAGCTTTTCGATTTTCGAAAGAAAATTCATTGTCAGCGTTGCCGTTTTATCAATATGAACATGATCGTAGTTTGTATTGATCAAGGTGGTAAAAAGTACTTCTAAATCTCCTTGAGATAAATCGCACCACTCGGCGAAATAGTTTAAAAGCTCTTCCTTTCCTGCTCCGGCTTTAGAATCGATAAAGTTCTTCATCACTCTAGCAAACGAAACTACAGTGCTCAGCATGGAAGCTGGATGCTGATACAGTGAAAACCAGCGAAACTGAGTTAAACAATTCCCCAAGAAATAGTTTGTATTATCTGATAACTGCATCACCGTTTGCGCCAAAACACCAGATTGCTGGAATCGATTGACTTTTTGAGAAATTTGAACGGAATAAATCTCAATCTGACCAAACGATCTTGCAATTTCTGACTGCATGTCGGCTAATTTTGAATTACTACTCACAGTAACCGAAGCAGGAATGTAATTTTCATCCAAAACTGTTGTATCACCTATCAAAATCTTTCCAATTGCGAGATAAAATCCTCCATAACCAATTCCTGAACGAAACTCTTCTGCTTTAATTAAATGAAGTTTATATTCTGGCTGTGTAAAAGGATATCTCGGCGGAACCTCATCTGGATCTGGTTCTCCAAACGGAATTCTTTTTCTGGAATTAACCGAAATACAAGCAAGTAATTCTATTTGTTCTCCTTCTTTAATTTCGTAGGTATCTTCTGGATACGGAAGCTGGAGATCCAACGTATCTGTATTCGCTTTACTAATTTCGATTCTGGAACCGTTTGGCGTAATAGCATGGCATTCTTCTACACGAACTCTTAATAGTTTGTGATTGTCGATTCCTAAAGTAATCTTGGTCGATTCTTTACTGTGATTTCCTGAGTCCAACAAACCGTAGCTAATAGGCGTAGTATGAATTCCAACAGCATCATTGACCAATTCAGAAACGTTGTCCTGCATGGCCAAAAAATGTGTTTTGTTGATCTTCATTCCATCTATCCAGTTTACCGGAAAATGATTTAATTTTTCTATCATGATTTATTCTTTATACTTTTTTTAAAGTTTATTCTATAGCAAAATGCCTCATGTAATTGGCTTACATGAGGTTTTTAGGTAATTACTATTAGTGGTTAGTAATTAATTTTTATTTGTTTTTGGAAATTGTTTTTTAGTGGTATTTTGGGAGAAAGATTTTATAATTTTAAAACCTCTTACACGAAAGGATTCGTGCGGAAGCGAAGGAGATTACACACCCTTAACAATACTCCCATTTTTATCTATTTGAAAAGTTTTAGTAAGCGTTTTTATCTTTTTTTCATTATCAATTTTATACATTTCTATAGATAAATCTTTCTTAATTTTAAAAGTATTTTTACTATCTGATTCGTAACCTACAATTTCCTTCGATAAAACTTTATTGCCCTTTATATTTACAATAATTTGTGTTACAGAATCTCCATCAGTCTCAAAAACAAAAGTTTCAAAAGCTAAGCCTTCATTATCTATCGAAAAAATTCTAACAGGATACTCATTTAATTGATCATTTATAATTTTAGTAATTTCTGGCAAATCATCTGGATTATAAACATTATAAATAGTTTTATCTCCTAACTTTTCATATTCATCAAAATCAAATGGTAATTTGTTTTTATTTAACAAACTACTTTTAGATATTTTTTTATTCTTTTTAGTTAGTATGCATTTTGTTGGAACATATAACTCTGAATTAACTTTTTTTGTAATTTGCCATTGAATACTATCTTTATTAAGTATTAGTAACTCTACATTTGCCTCTGTTTTTTTACTATCAAAAAAGCTATAAAACGTTGCTTCAATTTTATTTCCTTTAATAATTCCATTTACATTATATTCCTTTTCATTTGAGCAATCTATTCTATTTCCTTTTTCATCAATAGCGCAATATTGAGCAATAAATTCATTACCATTCGACTTTTGAATCAATAATGTGAATAGCATATCTGGAACATCCTCATTATTTGGATTATACTTCCATTCCCATTTGCCTTGGATGGGAATAATTTCATTATTTGTGCTTTTTCGTTCTGTACTTTTCAGTTGAATATCAGTACCAACAATTATATTTTCATTCTTTTTACACGCAATTAGTAAAAAAAGTAGTAGTATGTATTTTAATACAATAGTCTTTTTCATTTTAAAAAACTTGAGAGTTTAAATTTTATTTAATCCTTTCATAAACTCGTTTAGGTATTACATTTTATACTATCGTATGGATTTATGCATGCTTTATAGTATCCATCAAATTCTATAGGTAAAACTGAATATCTAATTTTTTCATTTGAAAGTTGTTTATTGATTTCCTTTTTTTCTATTTGACATAAACTAAAAATATCATTTTCAGATAATATGTTTTTATCAAAATCTAATTCGATTGGGTTATCAGGATCAGCACTTGTATTGTATAGTTTATGATCATTAACATTTAGAACTAACCAAGCAATTGTACTTTCGACAATTTGTTTAATCTTAGGGTTTTCAGATACGTTATTTTCAATGTATATTTGAATAGTTACATTATCACCTTCAATTCTATCTATTTTAGTTAAAAAGTCATTTTCTCCTCTTAAATCTAATTTACTTGATTTAACAATTTGGTAAATAATGTCACCACACGTTGTTTTTTGACTCTCAGTTGGAGTATCTTTTAATGAATCATTTTGCTTTTCAAATTCGGAATGTTTACAGCTTATCAAAATCAGTGATAATACTACTATAAGTTTTTTATCATTATATATTATATATTCTATTTTCTTTTATTCCGATTTTATTTTGGTCCTATAAACATATCCTTTATTGCCAGAATTTGTTTTTATCAGCCACCAATTTTCTGAATCATTTAATATTTCAACTCTTTCTCCTGATTTAATTTTTTCAATTATAGCTGATGTACTGTTT
>NZ_MUHD01000013.1 GCF_002217395.1 Flavobacterium plurextorum
ATCTATTGTAAGGGTTTTCTCCATTACAGTGTCGTTTCTTTATTTTCCACGCTTTTAAGCCCCCTGCTTTTGCAGAGTTTTCAGCGTTTTTCTTATTCTGTAGTGAAGAATCTAAGATTTACAATCTCTTTTTAAAGCTTATTTGCTCTTTAAAAGAACTTATTTCTTCTTTTCCTCCTCTTATTTCCTTTAACAGCTCATTCTCCAGCCCCGATAGAAGTGGAAATCCTTTTATTTTGAGGTTCAAAATAAAAGATTGAAACGAACAGCGGGAAAAAGCTGCCAAAAAATACAAAACCTCAATATCTTTTGACTTCTATCCTTTTTTTTTACTCCTATATAGTATAGCAGCATTTTCAATTTACAAAACACAACACTACACCTTACTTATATATAATAGCAATCTTATACATATATATATTGTATGTATTTTTGTAATCACTTATATTTGCATTCACAAAATTATAAACAATGATCAAGATTACTTTACCCGATGGGTCAATTAGAGAGTTCGCTCAAGGCGTAACTCCAATGGAGGTCGCTAAAAACATTAGCGAAGGTTTTGCACGAAATGTGATTTCTGCATCTTTTAATGGTACAACTATTGAAACCGAGACTCCATTAACGACGGATGGTAATCTTATATTATATACTTGGAATGATGCTGAGGGAAAAAAAGCTTTCTGGCATTCGACTTCACACGTAATGGCCCAAGCTCTTGAGGAATTGTACCCTGGAATTAAACTAACTCTTGGACCTGCAATTGCTAATGGATTTTATTATGATGTAGATTTTGAAGATCAAAAGATCTCCGAGGCTGATTTTAAAAAGATCGAAGATCGTGTTCTTGAAATTTCAAGAGGAAAACACGAATTTAAAATGCGCCCAGTTAGTAAAGCTGATGCATTAGAAATGTACAAAGATAACGTTTACAAGACTGAATTAATCTCTAATCTTGAAGACGGAACTATTACTTTTTGCGATCATTCTACTTTTACTGATTTATGTCGTGGAGGCCACATTCCGAATACTGGAATTATCAAAGCCATGAAAGTGATGAGTGTTGCTGGTGCTTATTGGAGAGGTGACGAAAAAAACAAGCAATTAACTCGTGTTTACGGAACTTCTTTCCCTAAGCAAAAAGATTTAACAGAGTATCTTGAACTTCTTGAAGAAGCGAAACGTCGTGATCATCGTAAACTAGGAAAGGAATTAGAATTATTTGCTTTCTCACAAAAGGTTGGTCAAGGTTTACCTTTATGGTTACCAAAAGGCGCAGCACTAAGAGAACGTTTAGAGCAATTTTTAAAGAAAGCTCAAAAGAAAGCAGGTTACGAGCAAGTTGTAAGTCCGCATATTGGTCAAAAAGAACTTTATGTTACTTCTGGTCACTACGCTAAATACGGAGCTGATAGTTTTCAACCAATTCATACTCCAGCAGAAGGTGAAGAATTTCTATTAAAACCAATGAACTGCCCTCACCACTGCGAGATTTACAATGTTAGACCATGGTCATACAAAGACTTACCAAAGCGTTATGCTGAATTTGGTACAGTATATAGATATGAACAATCTGGTGAATTACATGGTTTAACTCGCGTAAGAGGTTTTACTCAGGATGATGCACATATTTTCTGTACTCCGGAACAATTGGATGAAGAGTTCAAAAAAGTAATTGACTTAGTATTATATGTATTTGGTTCGTTAGGTTTTGAAAACTTTACTGCTCAGATTTCTTTGAGAGACCAAGAAAATAGAGAGAAGTACATTGGTACAGATGAAAACTGGGAAAAAGCAGAAAACGCTATCATCAATGCTGCTGCAGACAAAGGATTAAATACTGTTGTTGAATATGGTGAAGCTGCATTCTACGGACCTAAGCTTGACTTTATGGTTAAAGATGCCTTAGGAAGACAATGGCAATTAGGAACTATTCAGGTAGATTACAACCTGCCAGAACGTTTTGATTTAACATACAAAGGTGCTGATAATGAATTACATCGCCCAGTTATGATTCACCGAGCTCCTTTTGGATCTATGGAACGTTTTATAGCAATTTTACTAGAGCACACTGCAGGAAATTTCCCGCTTTGGCTTATGCCAGAACAGGCTATTATCTTGTCTTTGAGCGAGAAATACGAAAATTATGCTAAAAAAGTTTTAGATTTGCTAGAAAATCACGAAATTCGCGCCCTAATTGACAACCGAAATGAAACTATCGGTAAGAAAATTAGAGATGCAGAAATGCAAAAAATCCCGTTTATGCTGATTGTGGGCGAGGAAGAAGAGAAAAACGGTACAATTTCTATACGTCGCCATGGACAAGAAGGAAAAGGTAATATTACAGTTTCTATTGAAGAATTTGCTTCTATAGTAGACGAAGAAATAAAAAAGACACTAAAAGTATTTACAGTTTAACTTAAATTATAAAGTCATAGCAATAAAAAGTAACAGAGGTTTTCAACCTCGAGTAGAAAAAAAAGATGCACACAGAATAAACAATAATATTCGTGGTGTACAAGAAGTAAGGTTAGTAGGCGAAAACATCGAACCAGGTGTATTTAAGCTTGCAGAAGCTTTACGTCTAGCAGATCAGTTCGAATTGGATTTGGTTGAAATTTCGCCAAATGCTGAGCCGCCGGTTTGTAAAATCATGGATTACAAGAAATTTGTTTACGAACAAAAGAAACGTGATAAAGCATTAAAAGCTAAGTCTTCACAAGTTGTTGTAAAGGAAATTCGTTTTGGTCCTCAAACAGATGAGCATGATTATGAATTTAAAAGAAAGAATGCTGAGAAGTTCTTAAAAGAAGGTTCTAAGTTAAAAGCATTCGTTTTCTTTAAAGGACGTTCAATCATCTATAAAGATCAAGGACAAATTTTATTATTACGTTTGGCTACGGATCTAGAAGAACATGGTAAAGTTGAAGCTATGCCAGTTCTTGAAGGAAAGAGAATGATTATGTTCATTGCTCCTAAGAAAAAGAAATAAGTCTTAAAGTCGAAAGTCTTAAAGTCGAAAGTCTTAAACTGACTTTTGACTTTTGACTTTTGAACTTTCTGACTCAAGATATAAGTAAGTAAGAATAAATTAAAACACTAGGAAAAATGCCTAAAATGAAAACTAAATCTAGCGCTAAGAAACGTTTTAAAGTTACTGGTTCTGGAAAGATTAAAAGAAAGCATGCTTTTAAAAGTCACATCTTGACTAAAAAATCTAAAAAACGTAAATTAGCTTTGACACACTCAGCGCTAGTTCACTCAACAGATATGAAAAGCATCAAACAACAATTAAGAATTATCTAATAATTCTTTAGGTTAAAAAATTATTTATATAACCTTGGAGTATGGCTTTGAAGTTCCTTTGATTTAATTCAGGACGCCTGCTACAAAAACACATTAAAATTATGCCAAGATCGGTAAATTCAGTTGCTAAAAGAGCAAGAAGAAAAAAAATAATGAAGCAAGCCAAAGGTTTCTTTGGTAGACGTAAAAACGTTTGGACAGTTGCTAAGAACGCGGTAGAGAAAGCAATGAGCTATGCTTACCGTGACAGAAAACAGAACAAAAGAAATTTCCGTTCATTATGGATTCAACGTATTAACGCTGGAGCTAGATTAGAAGGAATGTCTTATTCTCAATTCATGGGGAAAGTTAAAGCTAACGGAATCGAATTGAACCGTAAAGTTCTTGCTGATTTAGCTATGAACCACCCAGAAGCTTTCAAAGCAATACTTAATAAAGTAAAATAAACGTTTTATAAACTCAATTTAGATTACTTACTTATCATAAAGAAACCATTCGTTAATTCGGATGGTTTTTTGTTTTTACAACAATCTGCTTTACCTTTAAGACTCTTTTAAAAAACAACCACAAAATGTTTACTCCTCTTTTTGACCACATACAGAAATTTGTAACACTTGAGCCTTCAGAAATTGACACCCTTGAATCATGCTTGAAACTCTCGAAAATAAAAAAGAAAGAACATCTATTACAAGAAGGACAAGTTTGCAATACACTATATTTTATAATAAAGGGCTGTGCAAGGCAATACATAATTAACTCAAAAGGTACGGAACAAACTTTGCAATTTGCAATTGAAAATTGGTGGATCACTGATTATTTGAGTTATCACAACACTACCCCATCACACTTCTACATCCAGACAGTTGAAAACAGTGAACTAATTGCTATTGAAAAAAGCACTTTAGAATTACTATTAATCGAAATTCCGAAGTTAGAACGATACTTTCGAATCGTTTCTCAAAAATCATTTGGAGCTGCACAAATGAGAATTAAATTTCTATTTACAATGTCGGCGGAAGAGAGATACCATCATTTCAATAATCTAAACCCTGATTTTGTACAACGTGTTCCTCAGTATATGCTTGCCTCCTACCTAGATTTTTCAGCTGAATTCATGAGTAAAATAAGGGCGGGAAAAGTATAAACCAAATTTCTTGAAGTAGTTCAAGTTTTTTAAAGCATTCATTGCTGACCTTTGTATTGAACTTTAAAACATATAAAATGAAATCAAGAATCCTTATCCCAGAAGTTGCCCCGCAAGCATATCAAGCATTAATGAATTTAGAAAAATACATCTCAACGACTTCATTAACATCAACTCATAAAGAGCTAATCAAAATTCGTGCATCACAAATAAATGGCTGTGCATTTTGTATTAATATGCATACTGCAGATGCAAGAAAACAAGGTGAAACTGAACAACGTATCTATCTAACCAGTGCTTGGCGCGAAGCTGATGTTTACACTGAAGAAGAAAAAGCAATTTTAGCTTTAACTGAAGCTGTAACCTTAATTGGAAATCATGTTTCGGATGAAGTGTATCAAAATGCGGCGAACTTATTTGAGGAAAAATACTTAGCTGAAATTATTCTTGCAATCATCACAATTAACTCTTGGAATAGATTAGCAATTACAACAGGATTAAGAGCTGTCTAGTTTTACAAAGATAAATCCTGCAAAATTATAATAGCCAAAAGCCCTCTGTCTTGAGGGCCTTTTTGTATATGATTGCAAATGAGAAATAGAAAATTAGTTTTATTCTAAGTTTTAAAAATACCGTATATATACTCTTTCAAGGGGATTTATTTTTTTTATTTTTGGCGCATGAAACAAAAATACAAGATAATATCCCTTTACATAATTCTAATATTTATTATTTTATTTTCGTGTCAAAAACAAGAATCTTCTAAAGCTGTTACTAATAATACTAAGGAAAAAACTGAAAAACTAATTGCATTAGGAGATCGTTTCTATGATAATCAAAATTTTGACAGTGCCTTTTTTTACTATAATAAAGCAAAATTTATTTGCAACCCAAAAACTGAAACTGAAATCTTTGTCAGTACATTAAATTCTATGGCTGAAATCCAAAGATCGCAAGGAGACAATACTGGCAGCGAATCAACTCTTACGGAAGCTTTGCCTTACCTTAAGCACATAAAAAATCCCAAATACATTTGGAACACTTATATAGAATTAGGCACCAATTATCTGCATACTTATGATTACAACAATGCTTTATCCTACTATAAAAAAGCATTAAGTTTAAATACAAGCGAAGGGAGAAAATTAAGCACACAAAACAATATAGCACTGGTTTTATTAAAACAAGGCAAATACAATGAAGCTTTAAAAATTTTCATTTCTTTAACTGACAAAAAAGAAATTCTTGAAAATCGAGAAAATTTTATAAAAATACTAGACAATATAGGTTTTTGCTATTTCAAAATTGGAGACGACCGCGCACTTTCATACTTTACTAGAGCATTAAAAACAGCGGACGAAACAAAAGATTATCTTTCTAGCACTAAGATTCATCTGCATTTGGCCGAATTTTATGAAACAAAAAATCCTTCGTTATCAAAAAAATATGCACAACTTAGTTATAAAAACTCAGCTCTCAAAAATTATTCAGAAGGCAGAATGTCTGCTCTAAAATTACTAATAAACAATTCTACAAACAACGAATTGAAAAAATACTCTCTTTTATATACTAAATTTAATGATAGTCTAAATGAAATACAACACAAAGCAAAAAATCAATTTGCTCGAATTAAATATGACTCAAAAAAAGAGAGGGATGAAAACCTAAAACTGAAGACCAATAAAATTGAAAACGAACTGCTTCTAGAAAGACAAAAAAATCAAAATATCATTTCTTACATCATTATTATATTAAGTCTAAGCTTAATATTAGCGCTGTACTTTCATTTAACATCTAAAGCAAATAAAGAAAAAATTGAAGCAACTTATAAAAGCGAAACAAGAATTGCTAAAAAACTGCATGACGAGTTAGCAAATGACATTTACCATACTATGGTATTTGTTGAAAATAAAAACCTTTCTAACATAGAAAACAAAGAACAATTAATAAAAAATTTAGATGTTATACACGCAAGAACAAGCGATATTTCAAAAGAGAATAGTCCAATTATAGCATCAGAACAATTTGTTTTCTTTTTAAAAGAAATGATTGCTGAATTCAATACTCCAAATACAAACCTTTTACTAAACGGAATAGAAACTATTTCGTGGAATGAGGTTAAAAAAAATAAAAAAACAACAATTTATCGTGTCTTACAAGAATTACTTGTAAACATGAAAAAACATAGTAACGCTTCATTAGTTGGTATTACATTTAAAAAAACGGATAAAAAAATTATAATCGCTTATACTGATAATGGAAAAGGTGTTGATCTAAATACTCTATCTTTTAAAAACGGACTTTATAATATCGAGAGCAGGATAATTGAGGTAAAAGGAGGAATTCATTTTAATTCGACTTTAGACAAAGGGTTTAAAGTCTTATTACAAATACCAGTTTAATTATGGCCAAATTTAAACACTTAAAGAATAAACTATTCTTTAAATACACACTCCTATTTTTGTCATTATTATTAGCAACGGCATGTATTTATCAATCTGATAAAATTGATATCCCTCTAATAGAAAAGAAAAAAGATAACTCCGTAGAAATAAAAAAACTTATAGATCAAGCAGATTTTTATTTTGATAATGACAATAGAGAGATTGCTATTTTTACGTATAATAAAGCTATTAAACTTTGTGATCCGGAAATAAACACAGTTGATTATGTTGATGCATTATACTCTATTGCGCATCTTCAATATTCAAGTTCTAACTTTATTGCCAGTGAGATAGCAGCAACAAAAGCAATGCCTTATCTAAAGCTAATTAAAAACCCCAGATACTCCTGGTTAATCTATAATATTCAAGGGCTAAATTACCTCAGTACGTATAATTTTGCCAATGCAGAACTTTACTTTAAAAAATCTTTAAAATTAAAAACAACTTCATGGCGAAAAAGAGTTTCCTTAAATAATATTGCTGCTTCTTATAAAAGCCAAAAGAGATATGATGAAGCAATAACAATATATGAAATTCTCACATCCAACATAAATGCTTCAAAAGATAAAGACATAGACTACAACAACTACTCTTTTATTCTTGATAACTTAGGCTATTGTTACTACCAAAAAAAGAGATATGATGAAGCTCTAAAATGTTATTACAAGGCTCTGGAAATTCGTTTACACCCAAAAAGCAGTGAAGGTTTAGTGAACAGCTATCGTCATCTTTCTACATATTTTCAAAAAAAAGATCCTCAGTTAGCAAAAAAATATGCCACAGAAGCATTAAAAACAGCTACAAAGATGAAATCTGTAACGGAAATTGTTCGCAGCTTATCTGTCGCAATAGAATCAAGCGAAGGAAATGAACTAAAAAAACATATCAAAAAGTACATTCATCTTACAGACAGTATAACAAAAGCAGGGAAAATGAATAAAAATCAATTTTCCACAATGAGATATGAATCTAAAGTAGATAAAGAGCAAAATTTACAACTCAAAGCAGAAAAAACAGAAAATGAACTGCAATTAGAACGACACAAAAATCGGAACATCATTTCGTATATTATAATTGTTTTCATAATAGGATTTTTTGTAATTCTAGTATTTTACTTATCTCTAAAGGGAAAAAAAGAAAAAAAAGAAGCTGTGTTTGAAAGTGAAAAAAGAATTTCAAGAAAATTACATAACAAACTTGCTCTTCAAGTCTACAATACTTTGTCTTATGTTAAAGAAACCGACCTAGAAACTGTCGAAAATAAAAACAAACTATTGAACAATCTTGAAAAAATTTATTCTCAAACACGTACGATTTCGAGAGAAAATAGCATTATAGAGACAAATGAGAAATATGAATCTGGTCTTAAAGAAATGATTTCAGGTTTTAAAACATCTCAAATAAGTATTTTAACAAATGGCTTGAATGATATTAATTGGGCCAAAATCGATAGAAATAAAAAAATAATTGTTTATCGCATTTTACAAGAGTTATTTCAAATCATGAAAAGCAGCAGTAATGTTTCTCTAGTAATAGTTTCCTTCAAAATAATCCAAAAAAATATCACTGTTACCTATAGTGATAACAGGGTTGAAACTGAAAACGAAAAAACAATTTTAAAAAATACGCTGCAAAATGTGGAAAACCGTATTAAAACAATAAATGGAACTATTAATTTTGACCATAATCTAGAAAAAGGTTTCAAGATAAATTTCACTTTCCCTTTATAAAGTAAAGTATTATGTTTAAAAAAGTTTTAGTTGCAGAAGATCTAGACAGTATAAGTATAGCGGTTATTCAGGCGCTTGAAGATTTACAGATACCCACAATTCATCATGTAAAATACTGTGATGACGGATTATTAAAAATAAAGAAAGGTTTAAAAGATAAAGAACCATATGATTTGCTAATTACGGATTTATCTTTTAAAATAGATCATCGCGAAACTATTTTAGAAAGTGGAGATGATCTTATAGAGGCAATTAATACAATACAACCTAATATAAAAAAAATTGTATTCTCGATAGAAGACAAACCTTACCGAATTAAAACTCTTTTTAATGATTTAGGAATTAATGCTTATGTTTCGAAAGGAAGAAACAGTATTCATGAATTAAGAAACGCTATTGAAAAAACGTATAACGATGAAGAAAAAATACTATCATCAGATTTAAACTTTAGTTTTAATGACAAATCGTTGATAGAAATTGAGTCTTATGATATTTCAATTCTAAAACTTCTAGCTCAAGGTCATATATTAGAAAGTATTTCAAATGAGTTTAAAGTAAATGCAATAACTCCTAATGGAACGAGCAGTATTGAAAAACGAATAAATAAATTAAAAATTTATTTCAAAGCAAACAACAATGTACATTTAATTGCTATTGCGAAAGATTTTGGACTAGTTTAATTTTCCTATTCTTTTACGGATTCCCGTAAGGAAATGCATTTTTATAGACATAAGTTTGCTATAACCTACGAATCTACCCAATGAAACCAAAATACAAATTCAATTTATTTGCAAAAATAAATACAACCAATAATAAAATTATTATGAAAACTATGATCTTGTGCTTATTTCTTTCCCTGACTTTTGCTCTAGTTTCTGAGAAAACAGGATGGCTTGAAGTTGATTGGAAAATTGTCTTTATTCCTGCGCTTCTTGTTTTACAAATAATTATTATTGGAACTGCATTGAAAAACAGATATAAAAAACACTAAGCTTATTAGAACAAAATAATATCTAAATTGAAGTTATTAAAAGTAAGAGAAAAACTCAATTGCTTATATTTGATCTTTTATATAAGCAGATGAAAAACATTATAATATACGTTCTCTTACTATTTACAGCGCAATCATTTTCTCAAACCAAATTTCTTTCTTGGAATTTGGAAAATTTCGGCAAATCAAAAACTCCATCCAGCTTAAATTTCATCGCTTCTACCGTTCAAGATTATGACATTATTGCAATTCAAGAAATTGTTGCAGGATATGGCGGTGCACAAACTGTTGCTAAACTATCACAATTATTAAATGAAAAAGGCTCAAAATGGGATTATACCATTAGTGAACCAACCAGCGGTACAAGTTACAAAACAGAACGTTATGCTTTTCTTTGGAAAACCAGCAAAGCTAAACTAAAAGGAAAGCCTTGGCTTGAAAAAAAATATTCACTTGAGATTGACCGAGAGCCTTATTTTGCAACATTTGAAATTGATAAAAAAACAGTAACTCTTGTTAATTATCATGCAATTACAAAAAAGAAACAACCTGAAACTGAAATTAAGTATTTTAAATTTCTACCTCAAGAATATCCAAATTTAAACTTAGTTTTTGCAGGCGATTTTAATTGTCCTGAATCACATACCGTTTTCAATCCGCTAAAAAAGGCTGGATACTCACCCATATTGCAAAAGCAAAAAACCACTTTAAAACAAAAATGCAAACATGACGAATGTTTAGCGTCTGAATTTGATAATATTTTCTACAGTACAGCGAAATTTAAAAATACTCGATCAGGAGTAATTTTGTTTTACAAAAAATTCGATTCTCTTCAAGAAGCAAGAAAAATATCAGATCATATTCCGATTTGGTTCGAATTTTCACTCAATTAAGTTTTTAGTTTTTTCTTTTTTGCGGCAGGAAATAAAACATTGTTTAAAATTAAACGATACCCCGGAGAATTCGGATGTAAATCTAAAACTGTAGGTGGATCACCAACTTGATGCTGGTAATCTTCAGGATCGTGACCTCCAAAAAAAGTAAACATTCCTTTTCCTTTTTCACCATGAATGTACCTGGCTTCACCATTTATTTCACAAGTTCCCATAACCAGAACATTTGATTTTACCAAAGTTTCATTAAACGAAGTTGTCTGTCCCATAAAACCTTTTACCAATTGGGTATGATTCTGGCATAACATACTAGGAATTGGATCCCACTTTGCCGAAAATTCCATTAAAGTAAAATAATCTTTATCCATAGGAACTCGCCGTACTGATGTCATATCAATATCAGAAAACTCATAAACTTCTGGTCTTCGTTCCAAAATGAAGTTTTTGAATGCAAATGAATTCCCGTAATTTAATTTTGATTGATAATTAGATTCACTTGGATCTCCATCAAACATGGTTTCACAAATATCAACTCCGTCAGCGGCAAGAGCAATATCAAAACTATCAGTAGCTGAACACATTGCAAACATAAAGCCGCCGCCAATTACAAAATCTCTAATTTTTTTTGCAACTGCTCCTTTTTCTACTGAAACTTTAGGATAACCAAGTTTCGCCGCTAAGGCTTCGGCATCTTTCTTTTGTTCAATATACCATGGTGTATTTTTATAAGCAGTATAAAATTTTCCATATTGCCCGGTAAAATCCTCATGATGCAAATGAAGCCAATCATAAAGCAATAATTGATCACTTAAAACTTCTTCATCATAAATTGGTGTAAATGGAATTTCGGCATAAGTCAAAACCAGCGTTACAGCGTCATCCCATGGTTGTTTCCCTTTTGGAGTATAAACTGCAATTTTTGGTGCTTTTTCAAGAATAACCGATTCCATATTTTGAGATGGACTGGAAATATCATTTAGTAGAGAAGCCTCTTCACTATCAGAAAGTATCTCAAAACTTACGCCTCTAATTTTACATTCTTTCCTAATTTCCTCCGCATCAGGCAATAAAAATGAACCACCTCGATAATTAAGCAGCCAGCTTGCTTTATAATCTTTACTTAAACACCAATATGTAATCCCGTATGCTTTTAAGTGATTCTGCTGAGTGGTTTCATCCATTGGAAGCAGTATAAATGAAGCTTTAGCTTGAAATGACAACAGCACAATAAATATATATAGGAAGTTTTTTTTCATCAGAAAATTATTTTAGTAAAGATATAAGGATACGTGCAAAAACACAAAAGATATAAATGTTTTATAATTAAATAAAACGTTAAAAATCAATATACATAAATGAATTACAGTAATAGAAAAACACGTATAAACACGTACTCTTTAAATGAAAAAACTACTTACATTTGAAATCCCAAATCATCAAACTAATCAATGTAAAACCATAGCCATGAAGTTTAATGATAGTAACAACCAACCAAAAGGACTTAATGTAATACAAAAAATAGGTCTTTGTTTACTTGTATTTACAATAATACTATATTACGTATTATCAATTCATTTTTTAACCAGCTAAATTTATAGGGTCAAAACTGCGATTTCGTTTTGAATAGCGTATACTACTAAACCAGCAATATTTCTAGATTCTGTTTTTAGCAGTAAATTGTTGCGATGCCCTTCTACCGTTCTCGGACTTAAAAAAAGATGCTCTGCAATTTCTGTAGTTGTTTTTTGCTGACAAATAAGCTGAAGAATTTCAATTTCACGAGGTGAAAGAAAACTCGTTTCTAAACTTCCTTTAGAATTTTTCGAAGAAACAATTGTTTCTTGAATTGTTTTTAGAACACTTTCGTTATAATAAAATCCTTTTGCATAAACTTCATTAATGGTTTTAATTAAATCTTTTGGAGTAGTATTTTTAATTAAATAAGCAACAGCTCCAACCTGAATCATATTTGCAATGAATGATTTAGAGTCATAACTCGTAAGTGCAATAATTTTTATTTGAGGGAAAGATTTTCGAATAATTTTTGTTGCTTCAACACCATTTAAAACAGGCATTTTCAAATCCATGATGATAATATCTGGTGTATTATCATTCTCTTCCAGCTTTGAAATTAATTCTTCGCCATTTGAGGATTCAAAAACAATTTCAATATTAGCTTCTCTTTGCAATAAAAAAGCTATTCCTTTTCGAAACAAAACTTCGTCATCGACTAAAGCAATTTTTATAACGGGATTCATTTTTTCTGTTTTTGGTCATTTGGTTTCCCGAAATTACAAAATTTGAACCAAAAAAAGCTCTAAACGCCTATTAAATTGGTTAAAATATAGTTTTAAAACACTCTCCTCAACTAAAAAGTAAAAACAACAGCAAATCCTTTACCAATTTCAGACTTTAATTTAATTGTTCCGTTCAAGAAAGATATTCGAGAATCGATATTTTTCCAACCAAGTCCCTTTTGATTTTCGGCATTCTTGCTGTCAAACCCTACTCCATTGTCTTCATAAAAACAAGTTGGAGTTTCATCAACTAACTTAAAGCTAATCCAAATTTCAGCAGCTTTTCCATGACGAACAGAATTATTCATTAACTCTTGAAGAATTCTAAAAACATGCAAGTGACGATCAATATCATTCTCGTCAAAATCAATCTCGTTTTCATAATGCGTCTGCACCGATTTTCCACTTTCAAATTCTTCACATAATTCTTCAACTCCTGCATTAAGTCCAAACTTTTCAAAAACTGGAGGCAATAAATTATGCGCTATTTTTCTAGAATTCTCGAGTGCCTTTGCTGTAAGTGAAATTATATTATCAGTTATTTCGCTTATCTCCTGTTCAGTTAAATTTGGAGAAGTAAGCAAATGACTATTTAGTGAAACTATATTCAGCTTAGAACTAATATCGTCATGTAAATCCTGAGCAATTCGTTTTCGTTCTTCTTCTTGAGTAACAATTATTGCATGCAGCTGGTCTTTTTGATGTTGAATTTCTAGATTTTTATTTTCAATTTCTTTTTGAATAATTTTCTTTCTAGAGAAGTAAAAGAATATAATCAACACAACTGCAACAATTATAAAGAAAAGTGAAATATATAAAATTATGGCAACAAGTTCTTTTTCAGGAATTGAGTTCGTTCTCATATTAAGTTAATCTTTATCGCAAGTTTTTCAATTAAACTAATGAACCTTTTTTTGGATTGCTTTTAATCCAATCGTATAAAATAAAAAGCTGATAAACTACGATTAAAAAAGCATTCAACATCCATGTTATATATTTTAGATCTAAACTTAATTCGGGCGAAAGATTACCTACCAAAAACAGTACTGTACTGGTTAGCAAATAAAAAACAATGCCAATGCTGATATAATAGTATTCTTTATTATCTGTAAGCATATTATAGAAATGAATTAGAGCAAAAACAACAATCAGCAAGGATGTTAATGTGATTTCGAATAAATTAAATTTAAAAAATTGATTTGGATCCATAATAAATTGTACTCCTAAAACCAATAAAGCAATTATCAAACTAGTTTTTACAAATAACTTTTGTGCTTTTATGTGCATTAATGAATTATAAAATAACCCTAATAATATCATTTGTCCTACAAAGAATATATTAATAGCAAGCAAATTATTCCCTCTTAGGAAATAAATAATCTCCATATAGATTTGCAGCAAAAATGAAAATGCTAAATAAGAAACAAAAAAAACATTAGCTTTTTCCTTTCGGAAAAAGCTATATGAATATAATATAAGATTTAATAATAAAATCAAATAAGCTGAATAAATTAAAAAATCATCCACTTTGTAGTTTTTTTAAAATCAATATGGAGGGCAAGGGCGAGCACCATCATAAGCATCTTCATCTTCACCTGGACCTGAATCTTCGGCATTTTTTGGCTGAACAGGAGGCCCATAAACATCTACATAGGTATCTGTTTCTTTATCATATCTTGCTCCAACAAAAATTAACGTCTTTTCATTTTGATCATTAATTCCAATATGTGCACGAACAGCAACAGTATTAAGCTTTAATACCATTTCTAAACTTTCTCTTGGTATTAAAAAAGCTTTTACTTTTTTATTACTGTCTTCAATTGTGGTATCTTTTTGATATTTTTCCTCCCATTTTTCAGCAGTCGCTTTTGTAATTTTAATAGGTCCTGGAAAGTCTTCTTCTCTCATGGTTTTTCGTTTTAAATTAGTTAATAGTATTTAATTTGTTAATTGGATTTGCTAAACTACCGAATTAATTTTATATAAGAAATATTATTAAGCAAAATTGCAGATCGTTAAGGAAGTGCTGAACAAAAAAAAATCTTCATAAGTATTTAACTTACAAAGATTTATTCATTTTATCATCTCCTTTTTGAATTAAAAAGGAACATCACTATCATCATCATCGTCATTCAAATTACTTCCAAAAGCTTCATTTGCCGAAGGTAGATTTTTAGTAATAAACGGATTATCATCATGATTCATTTTTGATGGTAAATCATCATAACCACCTGAAAAATCATCAAGGTTATCAAATTTACCTAAATGTCCAATAAATTTCAATCGAATGTTTTCAATACCACCATTACGGTGTTTTGCGATCATAATTTCTGCCTGACCTGTTGTTGGCGATGCTTCATCATCATCCCATTCTTCAATTTTATAATATTCTGGTCGGTATAAAAATGAAACAATATCAGCATCCTGCTCAATAGCTCCAGATTCACGAAGATCCGACAGCAACGGACGCTTACTTGATCCACGCGTTTCAACGGCACGTGACAACTGCGAAAGTGCAATTACGGGAACATTTAACTCTTTTGCTAAGGCCTTTAAGTTTCGGGAAATTGTCGAAATTTCCTGCTCACGATTTCCTCCTCCTTTATTATTTCCTCCAGCAGTCATCAATTGCAAATAATCAATGATTATAATTTTGATACTATGTTGAGAAACCAAACGACGGCATTTTGCACGTAAATCGAATATCGAAAGTGAAGGTGTATCATCAATAAACAAAGGTGCTTTTTCTAAATCTTTTACTTTAGTACTCAGCTGTTCCCATTCGTGTTTTTCTAATTTTCCTGTTCTTAGTTTTTCCGAAGACAATCCTGTTTCTGAAGAAATAAGCCTTGTAATCAACTGAACTGATGCCATCTCCAAAGAGAATAAAGCTACTCCATGTCCGTATTGAATAGCAATATTTCTCGCCATCGAAAGTACAAATGCTGTTTTTCCCATCGCAGGTCTCGCTGCAATAATAATTAAATCGCTGGGCTGCCATCCTGAAGTTAGTTTATCCAGATTATGAAAACCGGTTTCAACACCACTCAAACCTTCTTTACCAGCAATTTCCTCGATTTTTTTCTTTGCTTGTAAAACTAAACTCTGAGCTGTTTCGGAACTACGTTTAATATTTCCTTGTGTTACTTCGTATAATTTTGACTCGGCTTTATCCAGCAAATCAAATACGTCTGTACTTTCGTCATATGATTCTTCGATAATTTCAGACGAAATTCTAATCAAACTTCTTTGAATAAATTTTTGAAGAATAATACGGGAGTGAAATTCGATATGGGCAGAAGACGCAATCTTTTGAGTAAGCTGAATTAAATAAAAATCTCCTCCTGCTAATTCTAATTTTCCATTTTTCTTTAACTGACTCGAAACCGTTAACAAATCTATTGGCTGCGTTTCTGTAAAAAGCTGTAAAATAGCCTCGAAAATATGTTTATGCGACTCTTTGTAAAAAGCATCGGGCTGTAAAATATCAATTACATCATCAACTCCTTTTTTATCTATCATCATTGCCCCAAGAACCGCTTCTTCCATCTCTATTACTTGTGGCGGTAACTTACCTTTTTCCAGATTAATAATAGTGGTTTTATCGACTTTTATAGGGTTTACGTTTTTGAAATTTTCCATATAGCGAAAGTAACAAAATTTAAAAAAAAATTGTTATCTAGTTATAACTATTGTGTGTTTATAAATAAGTTTTTTTTGTTAATAACCAAAAAAAAATCCGAAACCGCAGGGCTTCGGATTTAAAATAATATTTTATGAATTTACTCTTTATACTCCCCCATATTGCTGTATTTGTCCATTCTTTGGGCAATTAGCTCAGCTGTTGATAAGTCTTTCAATTCGCTATATCCTTTGGTAATATATTCTGCTACTGTTTTAAAAGTAGTTTCTCTGTCGTAGTGTGCTCCACCAAGTGGTTCAGGAATAACATCATCAACTAATTTTTGTTTTTTCATATCAGATGAAGTCAATTTCAAAGCTTCAGCAGCACGTTCTTTGTACTCCCAGCTTTTCCATAAAATAGACGAACATGATTCTGGTGAAATTACAGAATACCAAGTATTTTCTAACATATAAACTTTGTCTCCAACACCAATTCCTAAAGCACCTCCAGAAGCACCTTCACCAACAATAATTGTGATGATTGGCACTTGTAAACGAACCATTTCGAAAATATTTCTAGCGATAGCTTCTCCTTGTCCGCGTTCTTCAGCTTCAAGTCCTGGATAAGCACCCGGAGTATCTACTAAAGTTACAACTGGAATTCCAAATTTCTCTGCCATTTTCATTAAACGCAAAGCTTTACGGTATCCTTCAGGATTTGCCATACCAAAATTACGGTATTGACGTGTTTTAGTATTAGTTCCTTTTTGTTGACCAATGATCATATACGACTGTCCGTTTATTTTGCCAAGACCGCCAACCATTGCTTTATCATCTTTAAAGTTTCTGTCTCCATGAAGCTCTAAAAAAGTATCACCGCAAATTGCTCTGATATAATCTAAAGTATAAGGCCTATTTGGATGTCTTGACAATTGTACACGCTGCCAAGCAGTAAGGTTTTTGTATATTTCTTTCTTAGTCTCTACTAATTTCTTGTTGATTTCTTTACAAGTAGGCGTAACATCAACGTCAGATTCTTTTCCAATTATAACGCACTTTTCTAACTGTTCTTCAAGTTCTTTTATTGGAAGCTCAAAATCTAAATATTCCATGGATTTTTGAATTTTGTTTTTAAATCGAACCGCAAATATAAAAATATTATATCATTGGCGTAGTTAATTGTTATTAAAGTATCAAATTGTAATTTAAAAATAAGTAAAACTTTACAGTTTTTTCTTGTTTTGGTAATGTTTAAAAACGCCGTTTAAAATAACTGTAATTACAATTATTAAAGCGCCAATATAAAATTCTGTACTCATTTTTTCTTTTCCTCCAAGAATAAAATAAGCCAGCATAATTCCGTAAACAGGCTCTAAATTAGTCGTTAACATTACCGTATAAGGCGTTAATCGCTGCATCACTTTCACCGAAGCTGTAAATGCATAAGCAGTACAAACGGAAGCTAAAACCAATAATAAAACCCAATTGTTTAATGACATTACAAAAAAGTCAGCATTGAATTTTCCTAAAACCAAAAAATAAATTGTGATAAAAAAAACTCCAGCCCCAAATTCATAAAACGTAATTAAAGATGGTTCATGATCTGATATAAGTTTGCCATTCATTAGAGTGAACAAAACTCCTAAAATTATTGATATTAAAGCATAATAAACGCCCGTCAGGTACTTTATTTCTACTTGAAGTATTAAGGCCAAACCTGCGATAATAACTAATCCAAAGAAAACCTCATACCATAGAATTTTACGTCCATAAAAAAGCGGCTCCAATAAAGAAGCAAAAAAAGCTCCGAGCGAAAAAATAGATAATGTTATTGAAACATTAGAAACATGAATCGCTTTGAAGAAAAAAATCCAGTGAAGCGCTATCAATAATCCAACAAAAATGAGCTTAGCAAAAGATTGTGCAGATATAGCAAAAGACTGTTTTTTGTAGACAATAAATCCGCCCAGAAAAATTCCGGCTATCAACATTCTAAACCATACTAAATTCTCGGCATCAATCGTTATTAAGGCGCCTAAAATGGCCGTAAATCCCCAGATAAAAACAATTAAATGAAGATTTAGGTAACTTTTTAAATTATCGTTTCGCATTACGTAATAAGTACACTGCTAAAATTCCGAAAACAATATTCGGGAACCAAACAGCTAAAAATGGTGAGAAAGTAGATTTTTCGGCAAGTGTACCAAATATTTTATCAAAAAATACAAATGAAAAGGCAATTGCAATTCCAATCGCTAGATTCGTTCCCATTCCACCACGACGTTTCATAGAAGAAACTGCAACCGCGATAATAGTTAGGATAAAGGCTGAAACCGGTACACTGTATTTTTTATAAAGAACTACTAGATATATATTAATATTACCAGAACCTCTCTTTTTCTCTTTGTCGATAAAATCAATCAGCTTTCCTAAAGTAAGTGTTTCTGCTATATAAACTACAGGAGTTAAATCTGCTAGTTCAAATTTGAATTTGACATTCTTTTCAGGAACCTTTTCGATTACATCATTCAATTCGCCTAAAGTTCTTTTTGTATAATCATACAAAATATAAGTTTTCAGTTTTGGATCCCACTTAATACGACTGGCAGTAATTTTATAAGTCAATTTCTCTTTCTCAAAGTGCTCTAATGTAAAATTAAATGCTGTTTTTGACTCTTCATTAAAACTATTTACAAATATAAAATCATGATCATTTATCTGTCTGTAAACATTTGTATTTTCACCCCGCATAAGTTCTTTACCATTTCCTTTTAAATAAGTATATCTAAAATTATTATAGCCTTCACTTGCAGCAGGAACAATGAAAAAACCCATTAATAAAACAAAAATGGAAACAATTGTAGCACCAATAATATAAGGACGCAAGAATCTTGTATACGAAATACCTGAACTTAAAATCGCAATAATTTCTGTATTATTTGCCAATTTTGACGTAAACCAAATTACGGACAAAAACAGGAATATCGGAAATAAGGAATTTATAAAGTAAATAGTAAAATTGTAATAATAGAGCGCAATATCCATAAACGGAATCTTGTTTTCCAGCATCTTATTAACTTTCTCAGATACATCAATTACAATTCCAATTGGCGCAAACAAAAGCAGCATCACAGAAAAAGTTCCAAGATATCTTTTTAAGATGTATTTATCTATTATTGTTAACATATAAATTTTGTTTCAAATTTAAAAACTTCAGGTTTCACGTTTCAAGTTTCAGGTTGCTATTCGCAACTTGAAACTTGAAACTAATAAAACTTGAAACTCTTTATTTATAGTCTTTGACTCATGTTTTTAACCATCATTTCTTTCCATGGTCTAAAATCGCCGGCTAAGATATGTTTTCTAGCTTCACGAACCAACCACATGTAAAAACCAAGATTATGAATCGTCGCAATTTG
The DNA here is from genome assembly GCF_002217395.1 of Flavobacterium plurextorum. Classification (GTDB taxonomy): domain Bacteria; phylum Bacteroidota; class Bacteroidia; order Flavobacteriales; family Flavobacteriaceae; genus Flavobacterium; species Flavobacterium plurextorum. The sequence continues at coordinate 19,849 of NZ_MUHD01000013.1, forward strand.
TTTTCCTAAATATTCGTTAGCTGCAAATAAGTGACGTAAATATGCTTTTGTGTATTCTGTATCTACAAAAGTATGTCCCATTTCGTCGATAGGAGAAAAATCGGCCTCCCACTTTTTATTTTTAATATTGATTGTTCCATTTGCAGTAAACAACATTCCGTTTCTTGCGTTACGCGTTGGCATAACACAGTCAAACATATCAATACCTAACGCAATATTTTCTAATATATTTATTGGGGTTCCAACTCCCATTAAATAACGTGGTTTATCTTCTGGAAGTATTTCACAAACTACTTCAGTCATTGCATACATTTCCTCTGCAGGTTCCCCAACTGACAATCCTCCAATTGCATTTCCCTGTTGACCAGCGTTTGCAATGTATTCTGCAGACTGGCGACGTAGATCTTTATATGTACTTCCCTGAACAATTGGAAAAAATGTCTGCTCGTAGCCATATTTATATGGCACTTTATCCAAATGATTAATACAACGATCTAACCAACGGTGCGTCATATGCATTGATCTTTGTGCATATCTATAATCGCAAGGATACGGAGTACACTCATCAAAAGCCATAATAATATCAGCACCAATTGTACGCTGAATTTCCATTACACTCTCTGGTGAAAAAAAGTGATATGAACCGTCGATATGCGATTTAAACTTCACTCCTTCTTCCTTAATTTTTCGATTGTTCGAAAGAGAATATACTTGATATCCACCAGAATCGGTCAAAATATTACGATCCCAATTCATGAATTTATGTAATCCACCAGCTTTTTCAAGAATTTCTGTCTGCGGACGTAAATATAAATGGTATGTATTTCCAAGAATAATATCTGGATTAATATCATCTTTCAATTCACGCTGATGCACTCCTTTTACAGAAGCCACCGTTCCAACAGGCATAAAAATAGGCGTTTCGATTACGCCGTGATCTGTAGTTATACTTCCCGCTCTCGCTTTAGACTGCGGATCTTTTTGTAATAAATCGAACTTCATTTGTTTCTTTTTTCAGTCGGCAAAGATAGGCTAATTTCAGGAAAATTTAATTAATTCGATAATTAGAAAATTTGAACATTCTATAATAAAGCAAAACCAAACAGACTGAAACAAAAAGATGTGACATTTTAATAAGATTTTTTTAAATTTGAATAAAACCCAGAAATAAAACACTGCTTAATCTGCATCTCGACAACAATCGCGACTATACACAAAAAAAAATTAATGAACTTAGCTCAAAAACTTGGATATCCCGAAAATACCAAATTATTAATCATTCATGCCGACGATGCCGGATTATCACATTCCGAAAATCAAGCCACTATAAAAGCACTTCAAGATGGATCTGTAAACTCTTATAGTATAATGGTGCCATGTCCATGGTTTTATGAAATGGCGACATTTGCTAAAAACAACCCAAATTATGATTGCGGAATTCATTTAACACTGACTTGCGAATGGGAAAATTACAAATTTGGACCAGTTCTTCCCATATCTGAAGTTCCAAGTTTAGTTGATCAAAATGGATACTTTTACAAAACCAGAAAAGATTTCCAAAACAGCGCAAAACCTTCTGAAATCAAAAAAGAGCTTACTGCTCAAATTGAAAAAGCCTTACAATTTGGCATTATTCCCACACATCTAGATTCACATATGTGCAGCGTTGGCGTAACTCCCGAAATTTTAGAAATTTACAAAGAGTTAGGAAAAACATACAACTTACCTGTTTTCATTAATAAAGACTTTGTAGAATCAATTAGTTTATCAAATGAAAAGTATGATTTTACAAATACTCTTCTAGCAGATAATCTTCTAATTGGATACTACACAGATTTCGAAAAAGGAGAACTCAGAAAATCATATAAAAAAGCTTTAGACAACGTTATTCCGGGATTTAATATTTTCTTACTTCATCCCGCTTTTGATGATTTTGAAATGCAGGGCATTACAATTAATCATCCCAATTTTGGATCAGAATGGCGCCAAATTGACTTTGATTTTTTTACTAGTGACGAATGTAAATTAAAGCTTAAAGAAAACAACATTCAATTAGTCACATGGAAAGAGATTAGCAAAATCATATAGTTTATCAACTTTTGGTCATTATATAATCATTTCTATTTGCATCGAAAATTTCACACACGATCTTAAAATTTTTCTATTTCATACTATATCTGGAAAAAAGCGGTATAATTTAACAATTGCGACAAACTAAAGCAAAAAATCATTTGTCAGCCCGCAAAATAAAAATTACTTTTGCTCCAGTTTAACTTTTACATATAAAATGAAGCCTAACACACAACAATTAAGCGATTTAACGATCCAAGTAAGAAGAGACATTCTTAGAATGGTACATGCTGTCAACTCAGGTCACCCAGGTGGTTCATTAGGTTGTACTGAATTTTTGGTAACTCTATACCAAAACATTATGGATCGTAAAGAAGGTTTTGACATGGATGGAATTGGAGAAGACATCTTCTTTTTATCAAACGGTCACATCTCGCCAGTATTTTACAGCGTTTTAGCTCGAAGCGGTTATTTCCCAATTTCAGAACTTGCTACTTTCAGATTATTAAACTCTCGTTTACAAGGACACCCAACAACTCACGAAGGATTACCTGGAGTTCGTATGGCTTCTGGATCATTAGGACAAGGTTTATCTGTAGCTCTTGGTGCTGCTCAGGCTAAAAAATTAAATAACGACAATCATTTAATCTATACTCTTCACGGAGACGGAGAATTACAAGAAGGTCAAAACTGGGAAGCTATCATGTATGCTTCTGCTAAAAAAGTAGACAACCTTATTGCAACAATCGACGTTAACGGAAAACAAATTGACGGAACAACTGATGAAGTTCTAGCAATGGGAAGTCTTCGTGCCAAATTCGAAGCTTTTGACTGGGATGTTCTTGAGATCAAAGAAGGAAACAATATCGATGCAATCATCGCTGGTTTAACTGATGCAAAATCAAGAACAGGAAAAGGAAAACCAGTTTGTATTTTATTACATACAGAAATGGGTAACGGGGTTGACTTTATGATGCATACACATGCATGGCATGGAAAAGCACCTAACAATGATCAATTGGCAAGTGCTTTAGCTCAAAACATTTCAACTTTAGCAGACTATTAAATTAATTGATTGATGAAAAAACATTTTGCATCTTTATTTTTTTTAATTCTGTTTCAAAATGTTTTTTCTCAAGAATATCATTTTGATTATTACACCCTTTACAAATTTGACAAGGATTCTTTAACTGGTAATAATAGTCAATTCGAATACAATTATTCTAATTCAAAAGACAGCACATATATCCTTAAAATAACCAAAATTAAAGATACTATATCAAGTGCCATATTGGTTGATCTAGCAAGAGGGAAAAATTTCATCTATAAAGATGAGTCTCATAAAAACACAGTAAATGATATAAGTTTATTATCCAGCTCCATTTCTTTTCCTTATAATACTGATTATTGTAAATTGCAAAAAAATGGATATTTCTATGAAGTTTTATATTTTTTGAAAGACAATGTAAAAAACATCAACATCAAACAATTCAAAAACGATAGAAAAAGAAAATTAGTTAATGAATCATTTTATGAAACTGCCCCATCTGAAATTTCAAAAAATCAACATTTTAACTTCAGAATCCTAGTATATCCTTTATGGTGTCAAAAATTTAGATTAAAAAATAATGAAGTTATAACTAGCTCTTATTTTATTGAAAAAGGAAAGAAAATATATTTTCGTAAACTTTTAAAAATTGAAGAAATAGATTTTAGCTTAGACATTAAAAACAAAAATATTACAGCAAATTAAAGCTATGAAAAAATACGAAAATACAGGAAGTAAAGATACTCGTTCTGGTTTTGGAGCGGGAATGACTGAACTAGGTCAGAAAAACGAAAACGTTGTGGCATTATGTGCCGATTTAATTGGATCATTAAAATTTGATGATTTCAAGAAAAATCACCCTGAGCGTTTTTTCCAAATTGGAATCGCTGAAGCTAACATGATCGGAATTGCTGCTGGTTTAACAATTGGAGGTAAAATTCCATTTACAGGAACTTTCGCTAACTTCTCTACAGGAAGAGTTTACGATCAAATCCGTCAATCTGTTGCTTATTCTGATAAAAATGTAAAAATCTGTGCATCTCATGCTGGTTTAACATTAGGAGAAGACGGTGCAACTCACCAAATTTTAGAAGACATCGGATTAATGAAAATGCTGCCAGGAATGACTGTAATTAACACTTGTGATTACAACCAAACTAAAGCCGCTACTATTGCATTAGCAGATCACCACGGACCAGCTTATTTACGTTTTGGACGTCCAGTTGTAGCTAACTTTACTCCTGCTGACGAACCATTCGTAATTGGAAAAGCAATTTTATTAAACGAAGGAACTGATGTAACAATCGTTGCAACAGGTCACTTAGTTTGGGAAGCACTTATCGCTGCTGAAGCTTTAGAAGCAAAAGGAATTTCTGCTGAAGTAATCAACATCCACACGATCAAACCTCTTGACGAAGAAGCTATTCTTAAATCGGTTGCTAAAACGAAATGTATAGTTACTGCTGAAGAGCACAACTATCTTGGAGGTCTTGGAGAAAGCATTTCAGGAGTATTAGCTTTAAACAATCCTACTCCACAAGAATTTGTAGCGGTACAGGATAGTTTTGGTGAATCTGGAACTCCAGAGCAGCTAATGGAAAAATACAAACTAAACAATCAAGCAATTGTTGAAGCTGTAGAAAGAGTTATCAAAAGAAAATAATTTTCAATTTTCTTAAACATAAAAAAAGCCTCGAAATTTACATTTCGAGGCTTTTTTATATGTACTTATTACAGATTTAATTCTTTTAACATTGTAGTTTATCTAAAAAAAAAATCAGTCTTGAATTCACTCTATAATCATCTTCAATAGATTTTCTTGAATTATTATATGACTGAAAAGTAATTCTTAATTCCCTTGAACATAAAAAAAACCTCGAAATTCACATTTCGAGGTTTTTCATATATTTCAATAAATCTAATTCTTTTGATATGGATAAGTTTTATCCAAATAAATTCTTAATCTTGGATTTGCCTTATAATCGTCTTCAATAAATTTTCTAGGATTATTAATTGATTCCGGTTTCGAAGGATCTGTAAGCGCTCCTGTTGGCCTTCTAGGCACACCATAAAGCTCCGTTTCATCTACATTTGGTGTAGCAGGATCATCTCCAATCGGATTCCAAGGATAATACTTACTTATACCTGTATTAGGAGCATCTGCTGGTTTCGTAACCTCAAATCTAGTACTAAAACCATCTCCATCATCATCAAGATCTAAGAAATCAGAAATTCCATCACCATCTGTATCGTCAGCAAAATTAGCTGGAGGATTAGGATATCTTACTTTATCTCTAACATCATAAAGATATCCATCACCATTAAGATCTTCTAAATAATCTGGAACACCATCACCTACAGTAACTGTTGTACCATTTGATAAAGTTGTGTACTCATGATCCAACCTCTGAAGATCATATAATTTAAAACTAAAAACTAAAGGAGCATATGCTGGTATTTTTCCTGAAGCAGGAGGATTGGCATAATACGCAAGTCCTGAAGGCAAAAACATAACTCCTGCACCATAATTTTCATACGTAACAACACCTTGATCAGACGTTTTTGAAGTACCCGTTTTAAACTGAGGAAAAATTTCACCCCAGCCATCGATAGGAGCTCCTAAGGCTTGATACAAGTACAACTCAAAATCTCTTGCAAGCCCATACGAATCATCAAAAACAGTTCCATTTAACAAACTACCTCTATAAGCGGTAAAAATTTTATCGGTATTACATGGTGCTTGACCTGTCCCTTTTCTTAAACTTAAATAATAAACAGTGTAATTAACATCACGATTATAAACAGGTCTAGTTTGCAAAGGATACTCTTTTTGATCCCAAATAGACACTTGCGTCCCTCCTGCTGGAATTTTTTTAATTGTAATATCCAAATCAGGTGTTACATTATCAATATAATTAGTCTTTAAATATTTAATAATAGAATCATTATCTGCTTTATACTGTTCAGCATAATCTCTTACTGGCACCACCACTACATCCTCATCATCGTCCTTTTTAGAACAGGAAACCAAAGAAATACCTGCAAGCAATAAAATAAAATAATATTTAAATTTGTTCATTATTGTCATTTTTTTAGGTGCGCAAGATACAATATTGATTTATTTTTGTAAAGAATTTAACTTTGATTTTAGAAAAATTATGCGAATAGATAAATACCTGTGGTGCGTTCGGTATTACAAGACCAGAAATATGGTTACCGAGGCCTGCAAAAAGAACCATATTACTGTAAATGGGCAGGTTGCAAAGCCTTCTAAAGAAGTTTTTCCTACTGACCGAATTACCTTTAGAAAGGATCAAATCACTCAAATTATAACTGTACTTGATATTCCTGAAAATCGTGTTGGAGCAAAACTAGTCGATATATATCGTAAAAACGAAACTCCTCCCGAAGCTTACGCTCATCTTGAACTGTTAAAACTTTCGAAAGAGCATTACCGAAAAAGTGGTACAGGAAGGCCAACCAAAAAAGACAGAAGAGACATTGACGAATACGGAAATGACATTATTGATGAAGATGAGGAAAATTAAATTCTCATTTTTTGGAATTTCAAATTCCAAAATTTACTTCCTATAAAACCATACTATATAAACTCAAAACCTCAACCATGTAATTTAAAACTTCCTTTCACAAAATTGGAATTTGGATTTTTTATATTGGACTTTAAATTAATTATATTAGCAAAAAAAAATAAATCATGAGCAAAAACATCATTTTAACCAATCAGGAAATCGAACATAAAATAAAACGTATCGCATATCAAATTTACGAGACATTTGTTGACGAAAATGAAGTTGTTATCGCCGGTATCGCATCTAACGGATCTATTTTTGCTCAAAAAATTGCTTCAGCTCTAAGTGAGATTTCAACACTAAAAGTTTCTCTATGCGAAGTTAAAATCAATAAACAAAATCCGCAGTTACCTATTCACACTTCTTTATCAAAAGAAGAATATGAAAATAAAGGATTAGTATTAGTTGACGACGTTTTAAATTCAGGCACAACTTTAATCTACGCTGTTCGCCATTTCTTAGACGTTCCATTAAAAAAATTCAAAACAGCCGTCTTAGTTGATCGAAATCACAAGAAGTATCCTGTAAAGGCAGATTTTAAAGGAATATCACTATCTACTTCTTTATTGGAGCACGTTCAGGTTGTTTTTGACGAGAACAACGGCGATTCAGCCTTTTTAAGCTAGAATCTTCAAAATATCCTCAACAGTTTCTTCGACAGTTTTATCATCAACCACAACCTTAAATTGCGCGTGGTTGTAGTAAAAACTTCTATCGAACAAATGTTTTGCGATAAACTCTTTCATTTCCTCCTCATTCATATCAGCGATCAAAGGGCGTTTACTCTTATTATGTACTAATCTATTATATAAAGTATCTATAGACGCCTTTAAATAAATTGAAACAAGATCCTGATTTTGCAATAATAAATGATTATTAGCATAACATGGAGTTCCTCCACCCAAACCTATAATATAATTTTCTGGCGATTGCAGCAATTCTAAGAACATTTCATGCTCTAATTTTCGAAAATAAATTTCTCCATGCTGCTCAAAAATCTCTTTTATAGACAAATTTGCCTTTTTTTCGATGCAAACATCTAAATCTAAAAACGGAATTTCTGTAAGTTTTGATAAGTTTTGGGCAATTGTTGACTTTCCGCAACCCATATATCCTAATAATACAATCTTTTTCATTTTAATAATAACCTATAAATTAAGGCGTTGTAAATTTTGATTAAAAAAAGACAAATTTATAATAAAAATGCTTGCAAATAATAAAATAAACTCCTTATATTTGCACCCGCATTCAAGGAAAGAATATGACTCGATAGCTCAGTTGGTAGAGCACATCACTTTTAATGATGGGGTCCTGGGTTCGAGCCCCAGTCGGGTCACAAACTTTGTGATTTAGCAAAACACTTTCCTTGATAGCAATGACTCGATAGCTCAGTTGGTAGAGCACATCACTTTTAATGATGGGGTCCTGGGTTCGAGCCCCAGTCGGGTCACAAAAAAGGTCGAGTATTAATTTACTCGACCTTTTTTCATTTTAGGCCATGTGGAGAAACGGTAGACTCGCCATCTTGAGGGGGTGGTGCTCGCAAGGGCGTGAGGGTTCAAATCCCTCCATGGTCACAAGAAAATTAAAAAGCCTATAAAATCAATATTTTACAGGCTTTTTTTATGGTTTCTCCTAAATCATCCATAGATTTGCTTTATCAAAAGAATATTGTATTTTTTGAATTTATTACTTCAAATCATTTATTTTTAACTTAGATGCTATGTTATGAAATATCTACGAGTATTTACTATATTCAAAATTTAAAAAAGACTTTAAGACAGCTTCTTTTTTAGTCAACACCCGCTTTCGTTACATGACTTTATTTTACTTTAATTACAACTTTACCCTTAGTACGACCAGATTCAACATAAGACATTGCATCGTTCGTTTGTTCAAAAGAAAACACCTTATCAATAACCGGTTCTATAGCTCCAGATTCGATTAACTGGGTAATTTGCTTTAACTGACTTCCTTCGGCTCTCATAAACAAGAATTTAAACATTGTATTTGTATTCTTTGCTTTTTTCTTAACACTGGAACTTAATAACTTTGTTACTAATTTTAAATACCACGGCAAACCAATTTCTTCTGCAAACTCAGGAGTAGGCGGTCCAACCAGAGAGATTAATTGTCCCCCGGATTTTAATACAGCGAATGATTTTTCAAGAATTTTCGGATCACGATTGCTATGTAACACCAAATCGTAATCTTTCAATTTTGTTTCAAAATCTTCTTTTTTGTAGTCAATCACTAAATCAGCACCTAGCCTTTTTACTAAATCTATATTAGTTGTACTCGTTGTTGTTGCCACAAAAGCTCCCAAATACTTCGCTAATTGAATTGCAAAAGTGCCTACACCTCCAGAGCCAGCTTGAATGAAAACTTTTTGCCCTTTTTTAATATTACCAATTTCAACAAGAGCCTGCCAGGAAGTTAATCCAACTAATGGAATTGAAGCAGCTTCCTCCATTGTCAAATTTTTTGGTTTAATTGCTAAATCACTTTCATGTACAGAAATATATTCAGCAAAAGTACCTATTCTATAATCATCGACTCTTGAATAAACTTCATCTCCAATCTTAAAATTCTTCACACCCGAACCAACTTCGACCACAGTTCCCGCCATATCATGCCCGTTTATGAGCGGAGTTTTATAAGGCAAAAAGATTTTAAATTCTCCTCGTTTTATCATAGAATCTAAAAGATTGACACCTGCTGCGTGAATTTGCACTAAAACTTCACTTTCTTTTGCAATTGGCTTCGATACTTCGATAAGTTGCAGTTTTTCTTTTTTACTGTATTTTTTTATAATAAATGCTTTCATTTGTTTTGGCTCTAGTTAGAAAAATTATTTAAAATTTTGCCTTATTTATATTCTTTATGATAGCTTTTTCAAAAGTTTTATATGCGAAAAGCTGCAACCCAACTAATATTGATGCTCCTTTTCCAACGGGATGATTAAACTTCGGATCTTTATTGCTAACCAATTTTAGTATAGCATTTATAACAGGAGTCGGCTCAGGTGCTTTATCGAATAAATCTTTAGTATATGCTTCAAGTTTGCTTCGGTATGCGTTGTAATCAATTATTTTATTTGAAGCAATTCTAGAGTTTGTAACTATATTAGTTTTGAAACCCATTGGCTCTACTAAAGATACCTTTATATTAAATTCATTAAGTTCAAAACGTAAAGATTTAAAATAACCTTCAAGAGCATGCTTGGAAGCACTATAGTAAGCACCACCAGGAAGACTGATTAATCCCATGATAGAACCAACTGTGATTATTTTGCCAAAGCGTTGTTTTCTAAATTGAGGTAACAGCTCATTTGTAAGTTTTACAGTTCCCCAAAAATTTGTTTCCAATTGTTTCCTTCCTTGCTCAATAGTTGTTTCTTCAGCAAGTCCTGACAAATAAAAACCAGCATTGTTTATCAATACATCTAATTGACTAATATGATTGAATAATTCCTTGCCAAAAGAGTAAATTGATTTATCGTCATCAATATCTAGTTTTAGCAGTTTAAATGGAACTTTTGATTGAAATTTTTCTGGATTTCTGCTTGTACCAATTACTAAATTACCACTTTCATGGAGTTTATTAGCCAACAGAAGCCCAAAACCTGATGATGCGCCTGTTATCAAAATTGTTTGCTTCATTTTATCTGTATTAAAAACTTATTTGTAAATTTGCTTGCGTTTTGCAAGTGCAAATATATTAATTACTTGCAAAATACAAGTGGTTTTTAAAATTATTTTTATGAAAGAAGTAAAAAAAAGGTCAGAATGCCCTATTAGCTGCACTTTAGACGTGTTTGGAGATAAGTGGTCGTTTCTTATTATTAGGGATTTAATGTTTGCAAAAGAGTGTACTTATGGAGATTTTTTAAAATCTGCTGAAGGAATTGCTACAAATATATTGGCCAGCAGATTGCTTATGCTGGAGGAGAATAAGGTAATTGAAAAATTAGAGCATCCAAAAAGTAAAGCAAAAGTATTATACAAACTGACAAGAAAAGGAATTGATCTGCTGCCCGTACTAATTGAAATGCATTTGTGGTTTGAAAAACATTTCCCTATTTCAGAAGAAAAAAAAGCAATGCTTGAAATAATAAAAAAAGATAAGACTGAGTTTATAGAGAATCTTACTAAAAACCTTGAAAGTTGATAGTAGATTAAACAATTTATTATACTCATCTCGAATAAGCGCTTAAGTGGAAATGAATTTTATAATTAACCCGTTGGACGTAATTAGTTTTTAAAGTTAAATTTTCGTCAGTTTGAGTGATTTAAAAAAAAATATATCGAGAAGTAAAAAATTTAGCACTAAAAACTGGTTCTCAATCTATTTTTTATCCCATTTCATTAGACAAAAAAACTTAAACAGACGGTTTTAATAATAACTCCCAACGACTTATAATTACATTAATATTGTACTCAAAAGATTCAAATCTTCTAACAAGAGGATTGAATTCTGTATCGTGAAGATCACTTAAAAAAGTAAAAGCTTGAAAATCTAGATTCTCAAGCTTTTTTCGTTTGATGCAAAATACAGGATGTATATGAACTAAATCAAGGTTTTTCATTTTTAGAGCGATCCGTTTTTTATTTTCATATTCAAACTAAATTTGATATTTTTTATATTAGCCCTATCTATACAATATAATAAGCGTATGCAGCAAACTTTAAAAAACACAACTCTTAATGACGAGGATATTAAGTTCCTAAAAAGACAACTTAAAAAAGGGTATTTAACATGGATCATTTTCTCCTTATTCTCGATTGTGTTTCCAGGTGTTTGTATTTATATGATTATTACAAATGAAGAAATTAGCGACAAAGCAACTCCCATTTTAGCTGTTATAATTATTTTTGGCTTCTGGATCTACATAACCATTAAAGCAATAATCGACACTACAAAAGAGCAGCAGAATTTGTTACTACAGAAAAAAGTAGAAGGAAATATTATAGTTTTAGAAAAAGAAATTATCACTACAAAAGGACATGAAGCAAACGATACAGATTCTTACGAAATAACAATCTATTCTGAAATTGAAGAAAAACACAAAAATATCTCAGTAAAGAAAAAATACTACGAAAAAATCCAAATTGGAGATGTGCTCTGGATTGAGTATTATCTAGATTCCAATTACATAAAAACATTAATTTTTAAGCAACAGGATATTAAATCTAAATATTTTACAAACTAAAAAGTATCGAGATGTAAACAAAACAACAATGTTTAGCAACTTTGATTCGGGGTCATCATTAATTCTCTATTCACAAATAAAAACACCTTTTTACAAAGAAAAGGAGACGGCATCACTATTATTGCACACACTAACACAGGAAAGCATACTTAAAAAAAAACAAAGAATTCAGATCGAAAACCTACGAAGAATTCGAATTCTGTACCGTAGTATCTCAGGCAAAGCAAGATACGTTAAAATTGAATTTAGTTTTTTTTTTATAAAAACCACTACTTTAATTTTTTATTAAATTTACTTGAAAAAGATATTGTGAGATCAAAAATATCTTTCTATATTTGCACCCGCGTTCAGGGAATGCAATGACTCGATAGCTCAGTTGGTAGAGCACATCACTTTTAATGATGGGGTCCTGGGTTCGAGCCCCAGTCGGGTCACAAAAAGGTCGAGTATTAATTTACTCGACCTTTTTTCATTTTAGGCCATGTGGAGAAACGGTAGACTCGCCATCTTGAGGGGGTGGTGCTCGTAAGGGCGTGAGGGTTCAAATCCCTCCATGGTCACTAAAAAAAGGAAAAGTATATTTTATGTTTTTCCTTTTTTTATGCTTTGTATTTTTCCTAATTAGTCTTTTCCATACGTACTAAGAATAATTATAATTCGTTTTACAACTTAATGAAAGCATACTTTTCTTTTTTATTTCTTTTAGCATTCCCGTATTTCTGCGTAGCACAGATTGACACCACCTATATTAAACCATTTGACAACAAACTTTCTGTGAGAACTTATTTATCCATGAAGTTTATATCAATGGAACAAGAAATAGACGGTGAGATTAAAAAATTCATACCTAACACTCCTATGAGTTTAGGCGCAGGAGTTTCTATAAACAACACAATAATCAATCTGAGTTATGGCTACGGATTAAATTTTATGAAAGATGACAAAAAAGGAAGAACAAAAGCACTAGACTTTCAAATTCACAATTACGGAAGAAAATTCATAATAGACCTTTTTGTTCAAAAATATCATGGCTTTTACACTTCAGACAACTCAGATAAAAACATACAACTATATCCAGATTTAAAAATCCAGCAATATGGTGCTTTTGGACAATATGTTTTTAATAACAAAAAATTCTCTTATAAAGCCGCTTTTAATCAAAATGAAAAACAATTAAAATCTGCAGGAAGCTTTTTAGTGGGTGGAGGAGTTTACTTTTCAAAAATAAACTCCGACAGTTCCTTTGTACACAAATCAAAAAACTCACTGCGTAATTTTCAATTTGGATTCAGCGGCGGTTATGCCTATACTTGGGCAATCAATAAAAGATGGTTCGCCAGCGGCTCAGCAACAACGGGAGTTAATTTTGGCACCGAAAGAATAAATGATTTTGGCAAACAAAAAATAGAAATCTACCCTACATTTTTCCCACGAATATCCGTTGGTTACAACAAAGAGAAATGGTCGCTTGGCTTATCATACGTCAATAATTTTATATTTTCTTCTTTCTCAGACAATAGCAACAGTAACATTGGCTTATCTTCAGGAAATTTCCAAATTGGATACATCTGGAGATTAGATTCGAATCCTTTCTTCAGTAAGAAAAAATCAGAATAAAGTAGTCCTTTTTTACTTCGTTAGAAGATATTTTGCAACAGCATCATAAGCAGGCAGAGAATACGGGTCGTTTGCTGTATTTCCCGCTACAGGATTTGATGCAAAACGCACAATAACCATATCAGCTTTTGGATCAACGTAAATTACCTGTCCATGCACGCCGCGAGCACAAAATGCGCCGTGATCATTATTAGTTATCCACCACATGTTTCTATAACTCCAACCTTTCAAGAGTGAATATCCGGCTTTTTCAAATGCTTTTTTATCACCGCCTTTTCTAATATCATCAATAGCAGCTTTAGGAATAATCTGGTCCTGCCCTACTTTACCATCATTTAAAATCAACTGCCCAAAGCGAGCCATATCTCGCAAACCAAGATTAAAACCACCACCCGCAAAAGGCGTTCCTATTGCATCTACCGAAAAATATCCGTCTTGCTCAGCTCCTATTTTCCTCCATATCCTTTCAGACAAAACTTCAGGTACAGATTTACCCGTAACCCTGGCTATAATCCAACCCAAAACATCTGAATTAACCGTTTTATACCCAAAAGCATCTCCGTGAATACCTTTCTTCTTTACTGTTGGCAAATATTCATAATAAGTTCTCGGTCCGTCATAATCTTTAGGCTTTGGGAGTGGATTCCCTGCCGCAGAGAATTTCCAAATTTCTGCATTAGGATCTGCGTAATCTTCACTAAACTGCAGCGCCGTTGTCATATCCATAACCTGCCTTACAGTTGCATCTCCAAAAGCAGAATTTTTAAGCTCTGGAACGTAATAAGAAACCGTTTTCTCAGTATCTATCAAACCCTCTTTAGCCAATATAATTCCAAGAGTTCCCGTAAACGATTTGGTAACCGACATTGCCGCATGCTGTCCGTCAATCGTTAAAGCACCAAAATACTTTTCATATACAATTTTTCCATGATGCATAACAATCACTCCATCCGCATAAACCTTTTCAAGCGACTCTTCCCACGTCATCGACTTAGTTTCTCCAAGAGGAACAAACTTTACTTTATCAATATCTCTGTTAAAATTTGTTAGTATAGGAATTGAAGCTCCTAATCCGCGAGAAACATTTACAGTCGGCATAAACTGACGCATGTGCGCAACACTCCATCGAAGAGCCGGAAACTGAAAAAAACTCCCATCATCAAATCGAGGAATACGATCAGCGGGCGGCGGCGAACCAATCATCCATCCCATTCTTGCAGGATCACTTTGCAGCGCATCTAAATATTTCGTCTTTTCCTGAGCTTTAGAAATAGTTACACCTAAAAACATCAAGACAAAAAACAATAACCGAGAACAAAAATGAAGTGATTTCATATTATTTAATTTATAGAAATGAACACTAAAAGACTAAATATGGGGAGATAACAAATTCTTAGTAATAATAATTATAAGAATTTACGCTAAGTTAAGAACTTAATTTCAAACACCTTACTATGTACGTTATAATACTTCTGCTAAAAAAGAAAAATAATAGTTATTTCACAGAAAGAACTTCTCTTACAAAACAAAACTTTCTTAAATTCGTTTCAAAATAATTAACCACTAATCCCAAATTAGTTTATGAAAAACCTGCTAGTATTATTCTTTATTATGATTACCTGCTCATTATCGGCACAATCGGCAACCAGTTATTTTGACAAAGCCATGAAAAAAGCCGAAGCCGGCAACACAAAAGGCGCAATCGCTGACTACACTAAAGCAATCAGCCTGAATTCGAAATTTGCTGAAGCATACCAAAACCGAGGCGTAGCAAAACTCAAACTTAATGACCTAAAAGGAGCCTTGGCCGATTTTACCCAAACAATTGAACTTGACAGCATGAACGCCGATGCTTTTACCGGCAGAGCAAACGTAAACTACAAGTTAATGAACTTTAAGGGCACAATTGAAGACTGCACCTCATCTCTTGGTTTAAACCCAAAAGATTATATCGCGTACAACCTGCGAGGTTTGGCCTATAATAAAATTGACGACAAAAAAAATGCCTGTAAAGATTTTTCAAAAGCCATAGAACTTGGAAGTCAAAGTGCTGTAAAAAATAAAGCCACATTTTGTAAATAAAAAACAAGCTTTGAAAAGCAAAAAAAGCAATCTGTAAATATTTTTTTACAGATTGCTTTTTTGTTTAGACAAAAACAGACGTAAAGCACTAATAATCTATGATTTTCACTCTCCACTAAGAGATTCTCTAAGATTTTCTTCTATTTTTGTTTATCTAATTGTAAAAAATGGTAAACAACATAAAAACTGTTTTCAGTATTAAAGATCTAGAGAATTTATCTGGAATAAAAGCGCATACGATTCGTATTTGGGAAAAGAGATATAATATTCTAGAACCAATGCGTACAGACACTAATATAAGATTTTACAATCTGCAGAATCTGCAAAAACTATTAAACATAACCTTACTGCATGAGTATGGTTATAAAATTTCTAAAATTGCAACTTATCCTGAAGAAAGGATACCAGAATTAGTACGCGAAATTATATCGAAGAAAAATTCTCAAAACTTTGCCATAACCTCTTTTAAAATGGCAATGATGAATTTTGACCAAGAATTATTCTTCAATACTTTCGATTGGCTTATTGCCGAAAAAACGTTTAAAGAAGTTTTCAAAGAACATTTTCTTCCTTTGTTGAAAGAACTAGGATTATTGTGGCAGTCAGAAACCATCACGCCGGCAAATGAACATTTTATGAGTCATTTGATCAAGCAAAAAATACTGATTTACACAGAAAGTCTTCAAATTCAAAAACCAACTAGAACAGATAGAATCTTTGTGCTGTCACTGCCTTTAAATGAAGTGCACAGTATAGGATTACTCTATCTTCAATATGAAATTTTATTAAAAGGATACAAAACCATATATCTTGGAGAAAGTATGCCTATTGAAAACCTGCAGGATTTAACGAAGCATTTTGAAAATATCACTTTTGTCTCAATGATGACTATTCAGCCAGACCGCAGCGTTATCAATCAATATGTAAAATCGATGGGGCAAAAACTATTGCTGAAAAACAACGAAATATGGCTGATAGGCAATATGATTGAATATATTGATAGAAAAGTTTTACCCGAAAGAATTCAAATTTTTGATTCGATGCAAGAAACAATTGAAAGAATTTAATTTTATTGTTTAACTTTTCTGTACATTTGTTAAACAAATGAAGAAAACAATAACAATCATAGGATCAGGATTTTCTTCCTTGGCTGCTTCATGTTACTTGGCTCAGCAGGGAAATCAAGTTACTGTATACGAAAAAAACCACTCTATTGGCGGGCGGGCACGACAGTTTAAAAAAGATGGTTTTACTTTCGATATGGGACCAAGCTGGTATTGGATGCCAGATGTTTTTGAACGTTTTTTTCAGGATTTTGATAAAAAACCATCGGATTATTATGAGCTCATAAAACTAAATCCTGCTTATCGGGTTTATTTTGGAGTTAATGATTTTATAAGCATTTGCGATAATCTAGAAGAAATAAAAAACGCCTTCGAAAATATTGAAAAAGGCAGTGCTAAAAAACTAGAAAACTTTATTAACCAAGCCAAAAGCAATTATGACATTGCCATAAAAGATTTGGTTTACCGTCCGGGAGTTTCTCCGCTTGAACTAATTACTGCCAAAACAGCTTTAAAACTTAATCAGTTCTTTGGTTCTATAAGTATTGACATTCGTAAAGAATTTCAAAACGAGAGACTAATTCAGATTTTAGAATTTCCCGTT
The DNA here is from genome assembly GCF_002217395.1 of Flavobacterium plurextorum. Lineage (GTDB taxonomy): Bacteria > Bacteroidota > Bacteroidia > Flavobacteriales > Flavobacteriaceae > Flavobacterium > Flavobacterium plurextorum. The sequence goes on from NZ_MUHD01000013.1 coordinate 37,136, forward strand.
TTATTTCTTGGAGCAAAACCAACTAAAACGCCTTCTTTCTATAATTTTATGAATTATGCTGATTTTGGTCTTGGAACTTGGCATCCAAAAACGGGAATGTTTGATGTAGTTCAAAGTCTCGAAAGTCTTGCTCTAGAACTTGGCGTAGTAATTAAAACAAACACTGTTGTTGAGAAAATAATTGTTGAAAACAAAACTGCAACAGGAATTGTTATCAACGGAGATTTTATAAAATCTGACGTTGTATTGAGCGGTGCCGATTATCAGCATACTGAAACTTTGCTCGAAAAACACCATCGTGTTTATTCTAACACGTATTGGGAAAACCGAATTTTCGCCCCTTCTTCGCTCCTGTTTTTTGTTGGTTTTAATAAAAAAATAGAAAACATCTCACATCATGCTTTATTTTTTGATGTTGATTTCGATAAACATGCAATTGCTATTTACGATAATCCAAAATGGCCTGAAGCACCTTTATTCTATGCCAATTTCCCTTCTAAAACAGATCGAACAGCGGCTCCAGACGGAATGGAAAGCGGTTTTTTCTTAATTCCGCTTGCACCCGGAATTGAAGATAGTGAAGCATTAAGAGAAGAATATTTCGAAAAAATAATCAGTCGTTTTGAAAACCTTACACAGCAAGAAATCAGAAATAACATTATATTTAAAAGATCATTCTGTAAAAATGATTTTATTGCAGATTATAATGCATTCAAAGGAAATGCTTACGGAATGGCCAATACATTATTACAAACGGCTTTCCTGCGTCCAAAATTGAAAAGCAAAAAAATCAAAAATTTATATTTCACAGGACAATTAACAGTTCCTGGTCCAGGAGTTCCGCCTGCTTTAATATCAGGAAAACTAGCAGCTGAATTAATTCAAAAATCTTTTAGATCGTAAAAAAATGAAATCACTATTCGACGACGTTTCTTTCAAGTGCAGTAAACTGGTTACTAAAAACTACAGCTCTTCTTTTTCGATAGCTGTAAAAATGCTCTCGCCAAGTATTCGTGATGCGATATACAGCATTTATGGCTTTGTTCGTTTTGCCGATGAAATTGTCGATTCTTTTCATGATTATGAAAAAGAAAGTCTTATTGACGATTTTGAAAAAGAATACTATAAAGCTGTAAATCTCGGAATAAGCCTTAACCCAATTCTAAACTCTTTTCAACATACCGTAAAAGAATATAATATTACCGATGATTTAATTCAGGCATTCTTAAAAAGCATGAAGCAAGATCTCACAAAATCAAATTACAATACACAAAATGAATATGCCGATTATATTTATGGTTCTGCCGATGTTGTCGGCTTAATGTGTCTAAAGGTTTTTACAAAAGGAAATAATACAAAATACGAACAGCTTAAAAATGAAGCAATGCGATTAGGATCAGCTTTTCAGAAGGTAAATTTCCTTAGAGATTTAAAAGATGATAATTTGATTTTAAACAGAACTTATTTTCCCGGCATCAATTTGAATAATTTTACTGAAGCTGCAAAAACGCAAATTATCAACGAAATAGAAGACGATTTTAATATTGCTTATCAAGGAATTGTAAAATTGCCAATTGAAGCAAAATTTGGGGTTTACACTGCTTATGTTTATTACAAAAAACTGCTTACTAAATTAAAAAACACACCTTATCACGAAATTGGAAACTCAAGGATTCGTGTTTCTAATTATACAAAAGCAGGACTTTTGGCGCAGTCATTTGTAACATATAAACTGAAACTAGTATAATTTCGTTCCGTTTGTCATTTCGACCGAAAGGAGAAATTGACAAGAACAAGTAAATGATAAATTCAAACAATTATTAGAACAAATTCAAAACACAAAAAATGGTTTCCTTTTTAATCTTTTTAGGCGTTTTTTTATTCATGGAATGCGTAACATGGCTTACTCACAAATATGTAATGCACGGTTTCATGTGGTATTTTCATGCAGATCATCATCAGCCCAAATACGAGCATCCTTTTGAGCGCAATGACATTTTCTTTGTTCTATTTGCAATACCAAGTATTCTATTATTTTATTTTGGTGTTCAGGGCGGTTTCAATTATTTGTTTTTCATTGCCTGCGGTGTAACACTTTACGGAGCTTGTTATTTTTTAATTCACGATGTTCTAATACATCAGCGTTTCAAATGGTTTAAAAATACCAAAAACAAATACCTCATCGGATTACGAAAGGCTCATAAAATACACCATAAACACTTAAATAAAGAAAAAGGAGAATGCTTCGGAATGTTGTTTGTTCCGTTTAAATATTACAAAATGTAAAATCCTTTTAAAGCGTCAAAAAAATAGATTCTCAAAACAATGACAAAACAAAAAGTTTCTTTTTTCTGGTTCAGACGTGATTTACGTCTGGAAGACAATACAGGTTTGTTTCATGCTTTACAATCAAACTTTCCTGTTGTTCCATTATTTATTTTTGATGATGATATATTGGAAAATCTTCCTGCAAATGATGCCAGAGTAAGCTTTATTTATGATTCACTTCAAAAAATAAATTCAGAATTAAATACTTTAGGTTCTTCACTATTGATCAAAAAAGGTAAAACGATCGAAGTTTGGAAATCACTTTTAGAAGAATTTGATATTCAAAACCTTTTCTTTAATAAAGATTATGAGCCGTTTGCGATCAAACGTGACATTGCCATTTGCTCTTTATTGAAAGAAAACAATATAGAGTGTTTTTCATATAAAGATCACGTAATTTTTGAAGAGAAAGAAATCACAAAATCTGACGGGCTTCCATATACCATTTACACACCTTATAAAAATAAATGGCTAGAAAAATACCATTTTTCAGGAGCTGCGATTGAATATGATTCCGGTTCATTTCGATCTAATTTTGTAAAAAGTCAATTTACATTTCCAGAATTATCTGAAATTGGTTTTGACCGAAGTCCTATAAAAGTACTTCCGCATAACTTAACTCAAATTGCCAATTACAAAGAAACTAGAGATTTTCCTGCTCTAGACAGCACTTCTTACCTTTCGCCGCATTTACGATTTGGTACGGTAAGTATTCGTAAATTAGTGAATTGGGCAAATAGAAAGAATCAAACTTTCTTAAGCGAATTAATCTGGCGAGAATTTTTTATTCAAATTCTGTTTAGCTTTCCCAATTGTGTAAACAACAATTTCAAATCAGCTTACGACGGAATTCAATGGCGCAATAACGAAGACGATTTTAAGCGCTGGTGTTCTGGAACAACTGGTTACCCAATGGTCGATGCAGGAATGCGGCAACTAAACGAAACAGGATATATGCACAATCGTGTTCGAATGGTTGTTGCGAGTTTTTTATGTAAACATTTGTTGATCAACTGGCAGTGGGGAGAAGCTTATTTTGCCGAAAAACTTTTAGATTTCGAATTAGCTTCAAACGTAGGAAACTGGCAATGGGCAGCAGGAACCGGTTGTGATGCCGCGCCTTATTTTAGAGTATTCAATCCTGAAATTCAGCAAAAGAAATTTGATACAAAAGGAGAATACATCCGCAAGTGGATTCCAGAATTTGATTTTGGTTATAATGAACCAATGATCGATCATGCATTTGCAAGAGATCGAGCGATTGCAACTTATAAAGCTGGAATTTTAAAATAGTTTGTCTTGATTTCAGGTTTCAGGTTACGTAACCGGAAACCTGAAACAAAACTTAATACTTCAAATAATTTTCAACAACAATCTTTGCTTTCAAATCAAACATTAAATTATACAAACCAAAGAAAGTACGGTTCATATAAATAAAGTGTTTAGAACCTCTGTTCCCGTTCATTTTTTTGAGACTTGTATCATTTGAGAAACGCTCTCCTAATTTTGCAATGCTGTCAAAAAACGTTTCATCAGAAAAATCGAAAGTTTCATTTTGAAAAGGTCTTGTAAAAAGCGACAGCAAATCATGAAACATCTCAGTAAAATATTCAATTTCGACTGGCGTATCGTCTTTGCGAAGAATTTCTAACTCGAACAATTTTTCATTAAACAAAGCTTTATCTGTAATTACATTTTTATTAATCAATTCAAAATACGGCGTATAAAAATCATCAGGAATTTGTTTCATACAACCAAAATCTAATGCAATTAACTGATTTTGATCATCAACCAAAAAGTTTCCAGGATGTGGATCTGCGTGTACTTTTCTTAAAACATGAATTTGGTACATATAAAAATCCCAAAGCGCCTGTCCTAGTTCATCACCTACTTTCTGATCTTTATTTTTCGCGGTAAATTCTGAAAGATGAATTCCCGTCATCCAATCCATCGTGATAATTTTCTCTGACGAGAACTCTGGATAGTAATTAGGAAAAATAATATTTTCGATTTTACTGCAGGCTTTTACAACTTCTTGACTTTGCTTTAATTCTAATAAATAGTTGGTTTCTTCGATCAGTTTATCTTCAACTTCTTTAAAATATTTATCTGAATCTTTTCCCTGCAGATTAAACATTCTAATAGCAATAGGTTTAACCAAAGCCAAATCTGAAGAAATACTATTGGCTACTCCTGGATATTGAATTTTAACGGCCAGCTTTTTACCATTCTTTTTTGCCAAATGCACTTGACCAATACTTGCTGCATTTACAGAATTTGCATTGAATTCATCAAAAATCTCGTAAGGTGTTTTGCCAAAATTACTTTTGAATGTTTTTAAAACTAATGGTGCTGAAAGCGGCGGAACTGAAAATTGCGATAATGAAAATTTCTCTACGTAAGCTTGAGGCAAAAAATTCTTGTCCATGCTTAACATTTGAGCCACTTTGAGCGCACTGCCTTTTAAGCTTTTTAGTCCGTCATAAATATCTTCGGCATTATTCTCATTCAGTTTGTCTCGAGTTAAATCAGGATTAACCATTTTCTCGGCATAATGCTTAACATAGTTTACACCAATTTTTGCTCCCGTTTGAACCAATTTTCCGGCTCTTTCTATTTTCGAGGTTGGAATATAATCGATCGTTTTCATTGTTTGCTGTATATTTTTTCTTTGAATAGAAATTTTCCAAAATCGATCAAATGATTCATTGGCGCAACATTCATCAATTCAAATGATGCATTAACTGATTTTTCGATAAAAATATCTGTTTTCTCAAAAGCAGCAGATTCATCTTCCATCCAGAATTTTATGGTGAGCATTAATTGCAGCCAAGCAGATTCTTGAATAGCTTTTTCTTGAAATTTTTGCAGTTTTTCTTGTTCAAGTCTATAATCATCAGTTAAAATTTCGGAAACATAATTTCTAAAATTATCTCTAAGCAAAGTAAGCTGTACTAAATTTTTGAGCGGGTTTTTATCCATTTTAAGCACTTGCAGCACATAACTTCTATTTGCGGTTAAAATTTCGAAAAAGGTAAAATAGAAACTCAACATTTTATTTTTCATGTCATATTCAAGGTAGTCTCCATTTTTATGCAGTAAGTCGACTGTATTCTCAAAAAACAGTCGGAATATTTCCTTTTCTAAACCTTCTAACGTTCCAAAAAAAGAATAAAATTCAGCTTCGGTAAAATCATTTTCTTTAGTAAAATGATAAACTGATTTTGGTTTTGTTCCTTTTTCTAAAACTTCATTCATGTATTTTGAAACGATATCCTCTTTTGTGATAGTCTTTTTTTTAGTCGCCATTTCATTAAATTTAGAATTTGCCTTAAAGGTAAGCATTGTTTAAGTACCTTTACATGTCCCTAAACAGAATGCGCTGTTAAATATATTATAAACTATCATGGTTGAAAATGTTCTAATAACAGGTGGAAGCGGATTCATTGGCAGGCATTTGACAAATGCTCTAATTGAAGCTGGCTTTACTGTGTCTGTTTTAAGCCGTACCGACAAAGAAAACACTCCTGAAATCACTTACTATAAATGGAATTTAAACAGCAATTATATTGATGAAAATGCTGTTTTAAATGCGGACTACATTATTCATCTTGCCGGCGAAGGAATTGTTGAAAAAAGATGGACACGACGAAGAAAAAGAAAACTTCTGGAAAGCAGGGTTAAACCAATTGATTTGATATTTTCTATTTTAGAAAAAAACGATAAAAAACTAAATGCTTTCGTTTCTGCTTCGGCAATTGGAATTTATGGCGCTGTTACAAGTCATAAAATTTGCACTGAAACAACTGAGCCTGCAAATGACTTTTTAGGTACTATTTGTCAGAAATGGGAAAATGCATCAAACAAACTGGAGGCTTTAGGTATTAGAACCGTAAAAATTAGAACTGGAATTGTATTAGGTAAAGATGAAGGTTTTTTAAAAAAACTCGGACCTACATTTAAATCTGGCTTTGGTGCCGTTATAGGAACAGGAAAACAATATTTACCATGGATTCATATTGACGATTTATGTGAGATTTACTTAAAAGCTCTGCTAGACGAACATATGCATGGCCCGTACAATGCTGCTGTTACTGATAATACTACAAACTTGAGATTCTCTAAAATATTAGCTGCATTATACGGATATGCAATATGGCTTCCTAAAATTCCATCTTTTATTCTTAAAATAAGTTTAGGAAAAATGAGCGAAGCTATTTTAAAAGGGCAAAGGGTGTCATCTGAAAAAATACAAAAAACTGGATTTGAATTTCAATTTACTGATTTAGAAAAAGCACTTATCAGCACTACAAATTAAACATTACTTCATTATTCCGCTTAAATCTGTCTGAACCGTTTTTGAAATTTTATTGGCCACAACATAAGGAATTTCAATATTAAAGTCAGAAATAGATATTGGAAAAGTGGAAACAATCTGAATACCTTCCGGAACTTTTTTCAACAAAGCTTTTACCGTAATCATTTTCGATTTTCCATGAATATATAATTTCCCCTTGACATCGTATTCTCTTGATGTTTCATCAATTTCGGTGATGTCAAATTTTTGTATTTTGCCTTTAAAATAAGCTTTAGGATAACGATGACTTTCGATATAATTGTCGTTAAAATGTTCTTCCATTAAATCCATTTTAAAACGAAAATCTTTTATTATTACAGTACAAATTAAAGTACTTGTTTGAGGTTCAAGAACAATAGTTCCGAGCTTATTTACCGCTTTTACCTCTTCGAAGAATGGAACTGAAGCTTCAAAATTTATAATCGCCGAAGTGGTTTTAAATTTTTCCTGAGCTGTAATCGAAAATGCGGTAAAAAGTAAAAATAATAATGTAGTTCTTTTCATAATCGTCAGCAATTAAACAATTATGTCATTTCATTTTTTAAAATAAAGAAAAACAAACTTACGGTAAGTTAAAAAAATGAATGGCAGTACTCCGTGAAAAAATCGCAACTAACTTTCTATTTTAAAGTTACGAAATTTTCCGTCGTATGGTTCTGGAACTAATGCTAAATATTTGTGAATATTTTTTTCTTCTAAAATGTACATTACACAAGAAAAACTGCTTACGAACAGTTTTTCATTACATTTCGACTGGCGTACAAATTTCAAGTAGAAAACCATCTAAATCTCGTACATAAGCTACAACTTGTCCCCATGGTTTTTCCTTTGGACTTGTTTCTAAAACGGCTCCAAAAGAAATTGCTTTCTGTACCAATTCAGCAACATTATCTGTAATAAAACCAAGTTCAAAAGCAAAAGGTTTATTATTTAAATCGCTCTCGATAAAACCTTCTTTTAAATTTTGAACTGCCATTTTTTTTGAAGCAAATGAAATTGTAGTTTCTCCCGTAAACAATTCTCCGTAATCATTCTCTGGGCTTACAAATTTTCTCGAAAAGCCAAACGCGTTTTCATAAAACGAGATTGCTTTTTCTACATTTTCTACATATAAAATTGTATAACCAAACTTTACCATTTTCTCTTATTTTAATATTATTTAAATCCGTTAGACATAATTACTTCGTCTCTTTCGTTCTCATACTAAACATTTTTTTTAAACACATAGAAACATAGATTTTATACTTAAAAAAGAATACAAAAAGAAACACCTTTCTTTCACATAAGTATTCTCTGTGTTTTTTAATTATGTGAAACGCCTTTTTGAGAAGTCCGAGTTTATCACTATAACTATCGGGACTATATGTTTAAATCAATTTCTCAAGGCAGATTAACTAATTTCTAAAAGTACATTATACTTTTCTAAACTGGCCAAATCTTCGATAGAACTTACCGTAGTAACTTTTTCATGTTCTTCAATCTCTTTCTTCACTTCGATATGTTTAATCGCTTTTCTAAAACGTCGAACTTCCTCTAAATTAGACAAAATAAGTCCTGGAACCTGAACACTTTTTCCGTCTTTATCTTTGGCTACCATTGTAAAATACGAAGAATTGCAATGTTTTATAACCCCAGTTTGAATATGTTCTGCTTCAACACGAATGCCAACAACCATTGAACTTCGTCCAACATAATTTACTGAAGCTTTCATTGTAACAAGTTCACCAACCTCAATTGGTTTTAAAAAATTTACAGTATCAACAGAAGCAGTTACACAATAATTACCGCAGAACTTTGATGCGGCCGCAAAAGCAATTTGATCTAGTAATTGCAAAATATATCCTCCATGAATTTTACCGCTGAAATTGGTATGTGATGGAAGCATTAATTCTGAAATACTAATTTTTGATGAAGAAACGGGTTTAAAATCTGCAGTCATATTTTATGTTTGTCTTAGTTATTGGTTAGTTTTAATTTAATAACTCACTTTCATCCGTATTTGAAGCTCTCGCTACAATATTGTCTGGAAGTGATTTTTTCGCTTTAGCGCCCATTTTTTTAAGTCTTTCAACACTCGAAATCAAATTTCCTTTGCCGTCAACTAGTTTATTCATGGCACTTTCATACTCGGTTTTTGTATCTTTAATTTTATTTCCAATTCGGACTAAATCAGTTACAAAACCTTCAAATTTATCATACAATGCTCCTGCTTGTCTCGCAATTTCAAACGCATTTTCCTGTTGTTTTTGATTTGTCCACATGCTGTCAATAGTACGCAGTGTCGCTAAAAGTGTCGTTGGAGTAACAATTACAATGTTTTTGTCAAAAGCTTTATTGTATAATGTTGAATCTTCATTTAAGGCAATCGCAAAAGCAGGTTCTATCGGAATAAAAAGCAATACAAAATCGGGACTTTCGATTTGATACAGTTCATGATAATTTTTATTTCCAAGCTGTTCAACGTGTCTTTTAATAGAATTTAAATGTTCTTTTAAATATTCATTTTTAAGAATATCTGATTCTTCATTTGTATATTTTTCATAAGCTGATAAAGACACTTTAGAATCGACAATCATTTTTTTACCATCTGGCAGATTTATTACAACATCAGGAAAAACACGATTCCCCTCACTGGTTACAAAACTTTGCTGTACTTCATACTCACGGCCTTTTTCTAAACCTGATTTTTCCAACACACGTTCTAAAACCAATTCGCCCCAATTTCCCTGCATTTTACTATCACCTTTCAAAGCTTTAGTAAGATTTAGAGTTTCTTTGCTCATTTGAGCGTTCATTTCGCTTAAACCAATAATCTGCTGGCGAAGTGCGGCATGATAATCAATACTTTCTTTATGGGTTTGTTCTACCTTTTTCTCAAAGCCTTGAATTTTATCTTGCAGCGGCAGCAAAATATTTTTCATATTCACATTATTCTGTTCTGTGAATTTAACCGATTTTTCTTCGAGAATCTTGTTTGCTAAGTTCTCAAACTCCTTTGCAAATTTATCCTGAAGCTCAGTTATTTCATTTTTTTGCTCTTTATGACGTTCCCATAAATTTTCAAAATCAACTTCTTTTTTAGAAAGTTGAATTGCAAGGCTGTCTTTTTCGGTTCGGATACTTTCCTTTTCCTGATTACTTAATTGAAGTTGTTTTTGAAAAGTAAGTTTTTCATTTTCCTGCTGTTCCTTTTGTACTTGCAGCTGGTTTGTATTTGCATTCAGTCTTTCTTCTAAACCAACTTTTTCTGACTGAAATTTAGCCGAAGACAGTACTTTACCTAAGTATATACCTAGAAATAAAGCAATAACAAAAGCCAATAAATACGGAAGAAAATCAAACATGTCTAAGTTTTTTTTAAGTAAAAGTACGCAATAATACGTAGTACTGTGGTTATTAAATTAAAATTTCACGAATTAGTATTTATTCCCAAATTAAAAAACAATTTGAAACTAATATCTATCTAGTAGATAAAAAAAAATAAAAAAAAGACGCAACCATTTTTAAACACAATCATCTATGAGAATATAACCTATTTAAATTTTATCATGAAAAAAATAATGCTGAGCTTATTTGTAGCTTTTGGACTGAGTGCTTGCTCATTAGGAAATGAAGATCTAACTGTTGATTGCGGACCTATTGGCGAACTTCCTTTTACAGGATTCCCTCTTTTATGTACATACAGTGTAAAAAATTTACCTAATAATCCTACTGCTCTTGCTTTTAACTCTCAAGAAAAACTAGAAACTTACTTCACTAAGCACGAAAACACATGTCCAGCTGCTACTAATCTTGATATTGATTTTACAAAAAACTTTTTGATAGGAATTTTTGCTGGAGCAAAACCTACGAGCGGTTACGACATAAAAATAACTACGATTGTAGAAAACAACTGTCAGATTATTATTAATTTTTATGAGAAAAGTCCTTTGGCTGGTGAAACTCTTACACAGACTCCAACTTATCCATCAGACTTTATATTGATTCCAAAAACATCAAAAACAATTTTATTTAACAGAACAAACGAAAGCTCTGACAATGTTATTATTGGAGATTATGGTATTACAAGTTCTAACTCTTTCTTTCAAATAAACGATTTTAATATTTTGAAATTCTTAGATGTTAAAGCTGAAAAATATGATTTTGAGCAGTACAAATACTCTGCAAAAACTAAAAAAGATGAATATACTTTATTCTTAAAGAATGTTCCTGCAGAAATCCTGGCATTAAAAGGGGGAACAAAAACATACGGAACTCCAGATCCAGCTGATAAAGGCGGAATCTATTTTCAGTTAACTCAAGGAGCTGCTACTACAACAGTTTATATTGATAACAATGATACTCCAGATCAAAACACTGAAATAATATTGTTTAAAAAAGCTGTTCGCCAAAAGATCATCAGTTTGAACTAATTTCACTCCTATGAAAAAACATTTTCTATTTTTAGCTGTATTGTGCATTTTCTCTTCGGCCTATTCTTTAGAATCAACGGTAGCAAACACAAGTTCTATAGTAAATGCCTGGATTTGGGAAAAGTCAATTGGAGGAGCAGATAATCCTTATACAGCGACACCTAAAACAATTGGGTTTGCAAAAAAAGTAGTTTTCACTTCAAATGGCAGAGTGATAACGTATAAGAACAATGTAGAGATTAGAAACAGCACCTATCAAATAGAAAAAGGTATTGGCTATTTTGATTCGGCTGAACATGATCTTATTACTTTTGAAGGCAAGACATATATCATAGAAAAGCTTGACAATCAAAACCTAACCATTGTAAGCAATAACAAAGATGCTTCCCGATCTATCTTTAAAAGATAGTTTTATAAGCTTTTAAAAACTATTTTTGCAAAACCAAACAATACCACTTTTTTGAAAGACGATTTAGAAAAATATATTAAGAAATGCATCAAAAATGACAGAGAGGCACAACTGAAAATTTATCAGTTGTTCTCTCCTGTTTTATATGGTATATGTCTTAAATATATGAAAAATGAAGATGACGCAAAAGATGTTTTTCAGGAAGCATTTGTCATTGTTTTTCAAAAAATGAGTCAATATAAATTTGAAGGAAGTTTCGAAGGCTGGCTGAAACGAATATTTATCAATAAGCTGATCGAGACTTTAAACAAAAAGAAAAAAGAGAGTTTCTTTCTAGATGTTTTTGATCCTGATACCGATTTTGTCGAAGAAGAGGATTTAGACATTCAACCAATAGAACAAGAGAAACTGCTGGAATATATTAGAGATTTACCAGACCAATACCGAACGGTTTTTAATCTCTATGTCTTTGAGAAACTAAAACACCGAGAAATTGCCGAATTACTAAATATTTCTGAAGGTACATCAAAATCAAATTTAAACCGGGCAAAGCACATTTTGCAAAAAAGAATACTGAGCATAAAAAATTTTAAAATAGCATGAAAAAGCAGGATATAGAAGATATTTTTTCATCAATGGAAGACTTTTCTAGTGTTCCGCCTCCTGAATTGTGGGGACAAATTGAAGAAAAACTTGATAAACCTAAAAAGAAGAAAAAAGTAATTCTTTGGTGGTCGGCGGCAGCATGCTTATTATTAGGCTTATTGCTCCCTTCTGTTCTGAATTTTACTTCTAACTCAGGAATCAAAACTATAAATAATGATGCTTTAGAAAACAATAAAGTTGTACTTGAGCCAAAAGATAATAAAAACACTAACGGCAAAGAAAAGGGTACAGAGAACAAAACAATTAACAATCAAATTTCATCATCAGAAAACGAACATAATCAATCAAACCAAAATCAGGAAACCGTAAATACGGGAGCAAATTCACAATCTAAATACGATGAGAATGAGGCCGCATCAAAAACAAATGCCTCAAAAAATGCGTTAAACAATGTTGCGGTTCAGGAGAATTATGTTCCTGCAAAAGCAAACGGGTTTAACTCAGCTTCAAAAAATCAAATATCAGATATAGAAAAAAGAAAGGCAGATAAGGTTCTTGCTGAAAAAACTTTTACTTCTGGTAAAAAAAATCAATTCAACACAGGTTTAAACAACGCTCTTGCAAGTTCTATTTTTGAAGAAAAGTCAACTTCAAAAACGCAAAGCAAAACAGTTGTGAGTCTTTCTAGTAATGCTGTAAACTCTAGCGCTTATCAACAAAAAACAGATAAAGCAATTCAAGAAAACAGATCGATTGCAAGCGCTAAAAATGACAATTTGAAAAACAACAATTCAAATATCACAAACAGCTTGACTAAAAAAGATTCTATGCAACTTAGAGAACTTCAAAATTTAGAAAAAGGCATTGCTGCGACTGAAACTAAAAAAGAAAAAGAGGACAAAACACTTTCAAAACAAGACAAATGGGCACTTCAGCTTTTTGCAGGTGTAGGAAGCTCTGAAAACTATAAAAACAATAAAACTTTAGGAAACGTAAACGACTCTAAACAAAGTAATTCATACGGAGTAAAAACGCAATATAAAATCAATAAAAAATGGGCAGTTGCTTCTGGGGTTAAAATTAACGAACTTGGTCAGAGTGTAGCTAATGTTTCTTACTTAAGTGCTAAAAACAATGCGTTTTTTAGTGCGAGTGATTATTTTGCTCAAAATGTATCAGCACCTTATATTGCAAGTGATGCAAATTATGTACTTGTTTCAAACAGTACAAAAGAAGCCATGAAAAGTGAAAACATACAAACTGGTAACTTAGATCAAAATCTTCGTTATGTCGAAATGCCGTTAGAAGTTTCTTATTCTGTTTTTAGTAAAAACAAAGCAAGTATTAATTTAAATACTGGCGGATTTGTTGGTAAATTGATTTCAAATAGTGTTTCTATCGACGGAAGTTCTATAGGAGAAAATGTAAATGCAAACGATTATGTATACGGTTCTACTTTGAGCAGTACGATACAATATCGTGTTTACAAAAAAACAAATGTTTTTGTTGAGCCTGCAGTAAATTATTATGTAAATCCATTAAACAGCCAGTCTTTCAATCAGTTTCAATGGGGATTGAATTTCGGACTTAATGTTTCTTTTTAATTGTTGTAATTTATTGTAATTTCACAAAAAAAGAAATTAATGCCTTTAAATCAGAAGCTGGAAGATTCTGTTTTTCTTCCTAAAAACTTAAAAATTGCCAAAGAATTAATTTATGATCTCTGCGGATTTACATGTTCTGAACTACAGCCAGAAACCGAAAGTCAAGATTATGAAGCTTTAGATTTTAAAATCGATAATCGGCCTATTAAATTTAGATCGGCTAAAATTACCCCAACCAAAACTGGTCAGTTTGTAACCTTATGGAAGCGTAATAAATCAGGTATAATTGAACCTTTTGATTATTCTGATTCTATTGCTTTTGTAATTGTAAGCGTTCAAAAAGGAAATCTTCTTGGGCAATTTGTTTTCCCTAAAGATGTTCTGCTTAAAAAAGGAATTTTCACGACTGAAACTAAAGAAGGAATAAGAGCCACTAGGGTTTACCCACCTTGGGATCAAACAACTAGTAAACAAGCACAGAAAACACAGCAATGGCAATTGAATTATTTCTACGAAATAAACCCAACTACTGATTTAGGTACTTTTAAAAAGCTTCTTGCATTGTGAGACGCAATCTGGTTTCCAAGTTCTTAATGTCTTTTTTTATAACTTTAGACAATCGGCAATAAAATGCTGTTTCTAAACTATTAATTTAAAAGAAACGAAATGAACTTTTTCAAAATCAAAACCAGCTGGTCAAATGCCGACTTTATTGTCTTGAAACTTTGCATTGCCTCGGCTTACATTTTAATAGGCACTTATTTTCATGATTTTTTCAGGAATTACTACACTCCTTTAATTATCTTATTTGGCATTACAGTAATTTGGTCTGTTTATTTATGGCTGAGTAAAATGAAAAACAGGAATAAGGAGTAAGAACAAACTCGAATTTCTTGTAAAAACAAAGCTATCTTTGCAAAAAAATAAAACATGCATCGACACTTCATTCTTTTTAAGCCTTATGGTTATTTAAGTCAATTTATATATGAATTGAAAAGAAAGAAAAAACTTTTAGGCGAACTGCATGACTTTCCAGAAGGAACTATGGCAATTGGAAGACTTGATGAAGACTCTGAAGGTTTATTGCTACTCACAACTGACGGAAAGGTAAGTGAGCAAATAAGAAGTAAAAAAGTCGACAAGGAATATTATGTTCAGGTAGACGGCATTATTACACCCGAAGCAATCGAACAATTACAGAAAGGTGTAGAAATAGGTTTTGAAGGCGGAAAATACAAAACAAAACCCTGCTCAGCTTTTATTGTAACTGAAATTCCTGATTTTGGACCTCGAGCAAAAAAAATCCGAGACGAACGCCACGGACCAACTTCGTGGGCATCAATTACCGTGAATGAAGGGAAATTTCGTCAAGTTAGAAAAATGACTGCCGCTGTTGGATTTCCTACTTTACGTTTAGTTCGCGTAAGAATAGGAAATGTATATTTGCAAAACTTAAAAGCTGGAGAAGTCCTTGAGGTTTCTGATTTTAAATTAGATAATTCTCAAATTAACGATTAACCGAACAAACAAATAAACGATAATGCTAAACGTAGTTCTTGTAGAACCAGAAATACCAAATAATACTGGAAACATTGGAAGATTGTGCGTAGGAACTGAAAGCCGACTGCACTTAATTCATCCGTTCGGATTTGTGATAAACGATAAAAATCTAAAACGTTCTGGTTTGGATTATTGGGTTCATCTTGATGTTACGGAATACCAAAATATAGAGGAATGGATCAAGCAGATTCCAGATCAATCACGTGTTTTTTTGATGAGCTCTCATGCTGAAAAATCATATTTAGAAACGGATTTTCAAGATGGAGATTGGTTAGTTTTTGGCAAAGAAAGCGTTGGATTAAGCAAAGAAGTTTTGGCTCGTTTTGACAATCATTTAACGATTCCAATGTCAAAACTAATTCGCAGCTTTAACATTGCAAATTCTGTTGCTTTTGTGGTTGGTGAAGCGAAGAGACAGATTGGAGCTAAAAAAGTTTAATCGCTTATTTGTTTAGGTGTTTAATCGGATAATCAAAGTTCTTATGAAAACGAATGCGCTAGCCCTGATGGAAACGGCATCCTTTTGTGGTAGTCCCGAAGCCTCGGGACGCCACAAAAGATATAGTGAACAGCAGGATTAGCTCCTGAAAAAACTTCTAAGTAATCACAAATTTCCCTTTTTCGGCATCAAAAACAATATGTTCATCTTTGAACAAAGTGGCAAAATTTCCGTTTGAAATTAAATTACAAGGTTCATCTTGAACAACACTTTCTGGAGTCATAATAATCATTTCGTCACTTAATTGAATTGCCAAATCAATATCGTGAGTAGAGAATAAAATACATTTTTGAGTTTCCTGTGTTAGTTTTTTCAGCAATTTAAATAAAGAAACTTTGTGCAGTAAATCAAGATGTGTTGTAGGTTCATCTAAAATAATCAGCGGCGTATCTTGCGCCAAAGCTCTGGCGATTAAAACCTTTTGCAATTGACCATCGCTTATTTCAAAATGCTTTTTTTGAGCCAAATGTTCTATTTGTGTCAGCGCCATTGCTTCCTGAACCTTTTCAATATCTGTTTCAGTTAAAGAATCAACCCAATTGGTATAGGGCTGACGGCCTAATGCCGTCAACTCAAAAACGGTGAGATTACTTGGCGGCAGTTTTTCGGTTAAAACCAAACTTAGATTCTGAGCCAAATCTAACGGCTTATAGGTATTGATATTTTTATCATTCAAAAAAACAGTTCCTGACAAAGGCTTCTGAATTCCTGTAATAGTTCGCAGCAAAGTCGATTTCCCAATTCCGTTAGCACCAATCAACGAAACGAGTTTCCCAGAAGTTAAATTCAAGTTTAAATTTTCAGCAATAGTCACAGTTGCTTTCTTGGTTTTATATCCAATGTTTAAATTTGAAGTTTTTAAAATTGATTTCATCTATTTTAAGGTTCTGAGTTGCTAAGGTTCTAAGTATCTATGTTTTTCTTTGTCTCAAGATTAATTTATTTAATAACATGAGATAATCCTTTTAATCTATATAATCTGTGGCTAATACAATTTACTGAAAGTTTCTTTTTCGCATTAACAGCCAAATTACAACCGGCGCACCAATAATTGATGTAATTGCATTAATTGGCAATGTTACCTCTAAACCCGGCATCTGTGACGCCATATCGCAGAACAGCATAATTATACCGCCAAAGAAAAACGTACTCCAATATAAAACAGTATGATTACTCGTTTGAAACGTCAGCTTCGCAATATGCGGAACAGCCAAACCTATAAAGGCAATAGGTCCTGCAAAAGCAGTAACACTTCCTGCTAAAATACTTGTTGCTAAAATAATTACTAATTGTGCTCTCTTATAATTCAAACCCATACTTTTAGCATAATTTTCTCCTAAAAGCAATGCATTTAAAGGCTTGATACTGCCTGCACTTAAAAGTAAACCAAAACCTATACAAACAGCCAGAATAACAATCGATGTCCAAGAAAGATTTCCCAGACTTCCTAAAGACCAAAAGGTAAACTTCTGCAATTGTTCAGCTGAACTAAAATAGGTTAAAACTCCAACGATCGCACTTGTAAAACTGGCAAACATAAGTCCAACAATTAAAATTGCCATCGTATTTCGCAATCTTTGCGCAACCAGCAAAACTAAAAGTAAAACAGAAATACTTCCTAAAGTAGATGCCAATACAATTCCATATGGAGATAATAAAACTGAGCTTAAAAAAGACGGTAATATCGCTGCACCTAAAATTACAATAGCAACTGCCAAAATAGCTCCAGAACTCAGTCCTAATACATCCGGTCCTGCCAACGGGTTTCTAAACAATGTCTGCATCAGCAAACCGCTTATAGACAACCCTACTCCAACCAAAATAGCTGTAATTGCTTTTGGCAGACGGTAATTAATAATAATATATTCCCAAGTTGATTTACTTGCCTGTCCTCCTGTTAAACTGCTGCACACTTCTTTGAACGGAATTGTAACAGATCCTAAACTAATGTCAAGGAAAAATATAAACAAAAGTGCCAACCCAAGTATGGAAAACAGAGTTATATTTCGCGTTTTATTTATCAATTGATCTTAGTTTAATTTAGATGCAAAAGTAAACTCATAACTTGGCAACAAATCAGGATGGAAAATTTTTATATAATCTTTTAAGACTAAATCTGGACGACTCGGCGCTAATTCATAATAAACTGTTCCGCCTGTTGCTCCAAATTTGCCTTCGAATGTATACACATTTTTATTTTTAAAAGCATCAAACTGACTG
The DNA here is from genome assembly GCF_002217395.1 of Flavobacterium plurextorum. GTDB lineage: Bacteria > Bacteroidota > Bacteroidia > Flavobacteriales > Flavobacteriaceae > Flavobacterium > Flavobacterium plurextorum. Next base: position 55,131 of record NZ_MUHD01000013.1, read on the forward strand.
TAATGCGGATTTGTTTTCGCTATTTCATCTAAGCTTTTAAAAGATCCTGAAGCGATCCAAAAATCAGCTGTTTTAGCTTTTACTAATATCTTTTCAAATGACAAACCTTCACTTCCAGTTCCTTTTAAATCTGACCATAAATAATTGGCGTGAGCATCTTTCATAAATTGGGCAACCCAGCTGTTTCCTTTGGCAACATACCAAACATCTTCGTACATCGAACCATACAAAACTGTTGAAGATGCAGGTTTATCTGCCACCAATTTTTTAGCTTGATTATAACTCTCCACAATTTTATCAAACAATTCTTTGGCTTTTTCTTCTTTACCAAACAAAGCTCCGTACAACTTAATCCATTCTGCTTTTCCAAGTGGAGACTGTTCCATCCAATCCGCTTGAATAAAAACATTTAGACCGCTTTTCTTTAAATTATCCAACATCGGATTATTGTTGTCTACTCCAAACGTCACGATCAAATTTGGTGCTAATTCGATTAACTGTTCAATATTTAATTTTTCATTTTGACCTACATTTTTTACCGAACCTTTATCGATTAAAGCTCTTGTTTTTTCTGATGAAACATAATCTGTGTGTGGAAAACCAACCAGTTTATTTTCAACTTCAAGCATTTCTAAAAATGGTACATTAGTAGTTGACGTAACCACAATTGACTCTAAAGGCACTTTTATAGTTGTGTAAGTTTCCAAACTATCCGGAACCTTTGCATCTTTTTCTTTTAAAATGTATTTGAAATTTTTATTGGCATTAGGCCACGGTTCCATAACCGTAACAACTGAATATCCATCATATTTAATGATCGAAAGCCCTGAAGCAAACTCAATACTATTTTTTGCACTTTCAGATTTTGCAACCTCAACTGTTTCAGACTTCTTACATCCAGTAAGGATAAAAAAAGAGAAAATAAAAATTAACTTAGGGAATAAATATTTCATGTTTTACGTTTTGGATAGGAACAAAGGTAAACCATTTTCTATTTTTTTTGTTTATTTTTATTCCTACAAAATTCAACAAACTGTATCTTTACACTATGAATACCACAAAAACAAAAGTTTGCTCAAGCTGTGAAACTCAATTCAGCTGTGGAGATATTTCGGTTGAAAACAAATGCTGGTGCAATGATTTTCCGCCTATTTTCAATCTTTCTGAAGGAGGCGATTGTCTATGTCCAGTTTGTTTTAAAGAAGCATGCGAAGATAAAATTGACGCTTATATTGAAACACTGACTCCTGAAAGAGCACTTAAAAATAAAGCTGCAACCCTACCTAAAACAGAAAACCTAATTGAAGGTATCGATTATTATATCGAAGATGGCAATTATGTTTTCAAGACTTGGTTTCATCTAAAAAGAGGAAGTTGTTGTGGAAATGACTGTCGACATTGCCCTTATTGAAAAGTTGTGACTTATGAGTGTTGAGTTATACGTTTGAAAAAACTATGCTTACCACTTTATCCAATAATATTCATAACTTATAATTCATAACTTATATCTAAACAAAAAAATGATTTACTTGATTACCGGCGGCGAACGCTCAGGAAAAAGCGGATATGCCCAATCTCTAGCTTTACAACTTACAAACAATCCGATCTATGTAGCTACGGCCAGAAAATGGGATTCAGACTTTCAAAATCGGATAGACCGTCATCAAAAGGATCGTGATGAGCGATGGACAAATATTGAAGAAGAAAAATACTTAAGTAAAATTGATTTTTCTGGTAAAGTTGCTCTAATTGACTGTGTAACACTTTGGCTGACCAACTTTTTTGTAGACCATAAAAACAATGTCGATTTAAGTTTAGAAGAAGCTAAAAAAGAATTTCTTTTGTTAGCCGAACAAAAAAACACATCGCTTATTATTGTAACAAACGAGATTGGAATGGGCGTTCATGCTTCTACCGAAATTGGACGAAAATTTACTGAACTACAAGGTTGGATGAATCAATTTTTGGCTTCAAAAGCTGATGAAGTTGTTTTAATGGTTTCGGGAATTCCTGTCAAAATCAAAGGATAAAATTCTAATCCTAAAAAGGGAATTCCAAAATTAAAATTCCAAATTCCAACACTATATCCTACCTTTACTTATATATTCAAATTTCAGTTGTATTGGAATTTGGAGTTTAAAAACTGGAATTTAAAAATGAGCTATTTAGATGATATTTTAAAATCACGCCGTGATACAAGGCATTTTACAACAGACGAAGTTCCCGATGAAGTAATTCAGAAAGCTTTGCAAGCTGGACATTGGGCGCCTTCTGTTGGGCTGACCGATGCGACAAGATATTATATCATAAAATCTAAAGAAGTTAAAACCGCAGTAAAAGAGCTTTTTTTAGATTATAATAAAAAAGCCGAAGAACTAACTGATAATCCCGAGCAAAAAGAACTTTACAGATCCTTAAAATTAGAAGCAATTGAAGAAGCCCCTCTAGGTCTTATTATTGCTTACGATCGTTCTGTTCTTAATCAGTTTACGATTGGAACAATTGGAAGTAACGAAGCGGTAAAATTCAGCTCCGTTTGTGCTGCTCAAAACATTTGGCTTTCGCTTACTGAACAAGGCTATGGAATGGGCTGGGTTTCGATTATCAATTATTATCAATTTAAAAAAATTCTTGACTTACCAGATAATATAGAACCGCTTGGGTATTTCTGTATTGGAAAACCCGCAACAAATTATAATAATCAGCCAATGTTACAGCAATTACATTGGAAACAAAAATCTGAAGCTCCACTTTGTACTGAAATCGACAAAATACAGAAATCAAATTTTCTAGATTTAGATTTAAAACAACAAAATAGTACTGAGATCAAAACAGATTTCAGCGCACTCCTTCAAGATAAAATAGATTCAAAAACAAAACCTATTGGCGCTTTAGGAACTTTAGAAACCTTAGCTTTTCAAATGGCAACCGTTTTTGAAACCTTAAATCCAAAAATAATAAATCCAAATATAGTAGTTTTTGCAGCTGATCACGGCATTGCAAATCATGGCGTTAGTGCTTACCCGCAAGATGTTACCCGCCAAATGGTTACTAATTTTCTGGAAGGCGGAGCCGCAATCAATGTTTTCTGCAGTCAGAATAATATTGATTTATCTATCGTAGATTCAGGTGTAAATTATGATTTCCCAACGAATGCAAAATTGATAAATGCTAAAATTGCAAAAGGAACTCAATCTTTTCTTCATGTTCCAGCAATGAGTGAAACCGAATTACAATTGTGCCTTGAAAAAGGAAAATCGGTTGTTGATACGATCGCCAAAACAGGTTCAAACTGTATTGGTTTTGGTGAAATGGGAATTGGAAACACTTCGACAGCATCTGTATTAATGAGCCTTTTAACTAATTTACCAATTGAAGAGTGTGTTGGAAAGGGAACTGGTGTTGAAGACGAAAAGTTAATTCAAAAACAAAACTTGCTCAAAAGTGCCATTCAGAATTATTCTGGTCAAGCCGATTTAAAACAGCAACTGGCTTATTTTGGCGGTTTTGAAATTTTACAAATTGCCGGCGGAATGCTCGCAGCTTATGAAAACAAAATGCTCATTCTAGTTGATGGTTTTATTTGCAGTACGGCTTTTTTAATTGCTTCAAAAATAAATCCTAACATCAAACATAATGCTGTTTTCTGCCATTGCTCTGCCGAAAAAGCACATATAAAATTACTAGATTACCTAAATGCAAAACCTGTTTTAAATCTAGATTTGCGCTTGGGCGAAGGAACCGGCTGCGCAGTCGCTTTTCCGATTTTAAAATCGGCGGAAGCATTTTTAAATGAAATGGCTAGTTTTGAAAGTGCAGGGGTAAGTAGGAAATAAACGCCAATTTTCAATCGTAGTTTATAACTTTGAGTTACAGTTTGAAATTATTTTTAAAAAATCATATATGCCTTTTACTAAAATTTATATTCATTGTGTTTGGAGTACTAAAAATAGGTTTCCTTTTTTAAACTCAGTTGATCTACGTCAAAAAATTTGGCATCACATAAAAGAAAATGCGGTAAAAAAAGAAATATATCTTGACTTTATTAGCGGATATTCTGATCATTGTCACTGTTTAATTTCATTAGGAAATAATCAAACAATTCAGAAAACAATACAGTTGTTAAAAGGCGAATCTTCATATTGGATTAATAAAAACCAATTGACTAAAGAAAAATTTGAATGGCAAGATGAATATTTTGCTGTTTCAGTATCAGAATCTATTGTTGATAAAGTGAGAGATTACATTAAAAATCAAGAAGAGCATCATAAAAAGAAAACATTTCAAGAAGAATATGATGAATTTATGATGAAATTTGGCTTTAAGCATTCTTAAAAGAGTTTGGCTAAAGCCTCTTTCATTACTAATAAATGAACCAACATCTAAAGATGTTGG
>NZ_MUHD01000014.1 GCF_002217395.1 Flavobacterium plurextorum
CTTTTAGTTTTTTTATGTTTTCCATCAATTCCGTAGATGCGAAGACAGATCTGGGAAATGAAAAATCACCATTTGAAAATGTTTTTAAAATTAGTAAAGACAATAATTCAGGGACAATAAGCGCTGAATCTATAAATGGGTTTTTTAATAAATATCCTAAATTGAAGAAATATCAAAAAGACGTTGAAGATCTCTATAAAAAAAGAGAATACAAGATGATCTGGCATGATGATAAAAGCGTGAGCGAATTTGGAGCTTTATTGTATAATAAAGTAAAACTTTTAAGCGAACAAGGCGTAAAAGCGACCATGCCGTATATGCCATTAATCGACGACATTTTTAATGAAAATGTTACCGAAGATCTTTCGCCTGCAGATACTGATTTGATGCTGTCAAATATGTATGTTTTTTATGCCAGCAATGTTTATTCTGGAGTTGATCCTCAAACTTTAAAAAAAATAGGATGGTATCTGCCTGCAAAAACTATTTCGTACAATAGGATTTTAGATTCTTTAATGGGAGATCCTGATCGATTAAATAAAGATGAAAATCTTTTGTTTGGTCAGTATTATAAACTTCAAAGCGTTTTGAAAAAATATCGAAACATTGAAAAAAATAATCTTTGGAAAAAAATAGATATTGATGCAGCGACTTACAAAGATCTAAAGCCTTTTGACAGCGGTACAGTTGTTAAACAAATAAGAGAACGTTTGTTTGTTGTTGGTGATTTAGCACGAGATTCAAAAAGTGGTTTGTATGATGAAGAAATGATGGCGGGCGTTTTAAAATATAAAAAGAGATACGGTTTAAAATTGAATTACGCTTTTACAAAAGATCATATCGATCAATTGAATGAGCCAATTGCTAATAGAATCAGAACGATTATGTTAAACATGGAAAGATGCAGATGGATTCCGACTGATTTATCAAAAGCAAGTGAATATGTAATGGTTAATATTCCGTCGTTTAGATTGATTTATGTGAAAAACGGAAAATATGATTTAGTTTCAGATGTTTTTGTTGGTACGCGAATGACCGAAACGGTAATTTTTAGCGGTAATATTGATAGAATCGTGTTTAGTCCCTATTGGTATGTGCCGGCCAGCATTATAAAAAATGAGCTGAAATTAAAAATGGCCGAAGATAAAAACTATCTCGCTGATCATAACATGGAATGGAATGGCGGTAATGTAAGACAAAAACCAGGACCTAAAAATTCGTTGGGATTGGTTAAGTTCATGTTTCCAAATCCAAATGATATTTACCTGCATGATACTCCTGCAAAAAGCTTGTTTGAATTTGAAAAACGTATTTTCAGCCACGGATGTATTAATGTAAAAGAAGCCAAAGAACTTGCTTTACATATGTTAAAAGATGATCCTGACTGGCCTGTTGATAAAATCAATAATGCAATGAGCGGTGAAAAAGAAACGCCTTGTATGCTGAAAAAGAAAATTCCAATTTACATAGGTTATTTTACCGCATGGGTTGCAGATGATGGTGAAATTGGTTTTTATCCAGATGTGTATGACAGAGATAAGAGTTTGGATAAATTATTATACTCTAACGATGCCGTTTTACAGTAAAAAAATGTATTCCCAAATACTATAAAAAAAACACCCTTCAGATATAAATCTGAAGGGTGTTTTTTTATAAATGGTCTACAAGATTATTCGTATTTTAAATATTTCAAAATATCTATTTTCGTCACTTGATAGGCTTTTGCCAAAACAATTGTTAATGTCAGCGTAAGCAATGCAACAAGTGCAATACTAAACGGAATTGGAGAGACATTGATCCTAAAAGCAAAATTTTCAAGCCATTTTTGCAATAAAAGATAAGCTGGAACAATTCCAATTACAAATCCCATTAAACAATAAATAAAATATTGTTTTGAAAGCTCTTTCAATAAAACATCAGTTTCTGCTCCAAGCGTTTTTCTAATTGCAATTTCTTTTAATCTTCTTTCCATTGAAAACGATGCCAAAGCAAACAATCCGAAGATGGCAATTATAATTACAACAAGATTTAGAATAAAAAATAAATCTTTTTGTTTTACTTGTTCTTCATAAGTTTTAGCAAATCCTTTGTTTACAAATACATAATCAAATGGATAGTCAGGATTTATATTTGCTTCCCAATAGGTTTTTAATTTATCTAATGTTTCACTTAAATTATTTGGAGAAACTTTTACATAGACATGTTGAAAGTTATTCCATTTTAAAGTTTTTGTGTTTATAAAAATCATTGGAGGCACTTTATTTTGTAATCCTGTAATATGAAAATCTTTTACAACACCAACGATCTTAAACTTTAGATTTCCTTTTCCATTCGACCAGCCCGAAGTGATTATAGTATTTACAGGATTCTTAAGTCCTAAGTTTTTTACCAAGGTTTCATTAACAAGCCAGTTGTCGATCGTGTCTGAAGCAAATTTTTGAGATAAATTTCGCCCTTGAACAATTTTAATCTTCATCATTTCTAAAAAGCCAAAATCCATTTCAACATTTCGAGGCTGTACAAAAATGCCGTTGTGAGTAAAACCAGAACTTGAATTAGTGCTGTTTCCAAAAGTACCTGCAAAAGTAGAAACTTCTTGAACTCCTGATATTTTTAGTATCTCTTGCTTTGTAGTTTCATATTTCTGCCCTTTTGTTTCATAATTTTGATAATTAAAAGGAATTTGAATTACTTGATCGCCTTTAAAACCAAGGTCTTTATTCATCATAAAATCAACTTGAGAATTTACAATTAAAGCACCAATAATAAAAAACGTTGCAATACCAAACTGAAAAATAAGCATCGAATTTCGAATCCAGATTCCATTTTTACTTCTTGAAAAATTACCTTTCAGCACTTTTAAAGTTTCAAAATTTGCGATGTAAACAGCAGGAAAAATACCAGCAAGAATGAGTACTAATCCAAAAATAAAAAGAAGCTGCAAGTAAAATTCACCGCCATTCATAGTCAAATTTTTTCTTAAAAAAGAGTTGTAATACGGAAGAGAAAGTTCAACAATTGCCAAAGCAAATAAAATTGAAAGTGTTACAATTATTGCTGTTTCAAAAATAAATTGTGCAATAATCTGTTTTTTTGATGCTCCCACAATTTTGCGAACACCAACTTCTTTAGCGCGTTTTATGGCAGAAGCAGTTGCTAGATTTATATAATTTACCAATGATAAAACCAAAATTAAAATTGATAAACCAGCCATGATATAAATAAGCTGTAAGTTTCCTTTTCCTTCAGGAGAAGTAGGTGCCGATGCTTTTGTACCATGTAAGCGCAAAGTTTTCAGCTGATCAAGAAAATTCGTTATCTCGCCATTTTCTTTAATAAATTGCTCAGGAGTTTGACCGACTTTTTTTGCCTCTTTTAAAATTACGTTTTCATAATTTATATTACGCATTTTCTTTAAAATGACATTAATATCAGCGTTCTTTTTGGTCTTAATCATTATACCATAGTTGAAATTTCCCCAGTTGTTAATGTCATAGTCACGAACAATACCACTAAAAACATAGTTAGGTTCAAAAGAAGACGGAGTTATAATGCGATAAACAGATTTTACGATATAAGATTGGTCATAATATGTAATAGGTTTTCCAATTGGATCTTCATCTTTAAAAAGAAGTTTAGCTTGTTGTTCAGAAATTGCGACGCTGTTTTTTTCTTTTAGAATATCTTTTTTAGCACCTTTTACAATTGGAAAAGGGAAAAAATCGAAAAAATTATTATCACTTACCGTTATTTTTTTATCGATTAATTTTTTGTTCTGATATTTTATAACAGCCTCATCATACCAGTCGTTTAAGAAACAAATTTGTTCAATTTCAGGAATTGTTGCCTTACAGGTTTGACCAAAAGGAATTGTACTTGTTCCCCAGATATCATCAGTTGCTCCAATTTTATTTAGAACTTTATATACATTTTCTTTTTCAGGATTCCATTGGTCGTATGCATGCTCATTATTCCAATATAAAATGGCAAAAATTACGCTCGCAATTCCGATGCTCAATCCTAAAACATTTAAAAATGAAAACAGTTTGTTTTGTTTTAAATGATAAATAAATATTTTAAACCAATTAAAAATCATGGTGTCTACTTTATAGTTATGTTAGTTATTTTTTTGGTAAAAGAAAGAATCAGCCTTTTAAAGAAGGGTGAAAATTTTGCATACAAATCCAACCAGGACTGTGATTGCGGTAATAACAAAGTTTATCATCTTGATTTATTTAGCGTCCATAAAAACATCTACATTTCTCTGATTTAACTTTTCAGAGAATATAACACCATCTTTCATATGAATCGTTCTTTGCGAGAAAGAGGCATCATAATCAGAGTGCGTAACCATCAAAATTGTAGCACCTTTAGCATGCAAATCAGTTAAAAGTTCCATAACCTCATTACCATTTTTACTGTCCAGATTTCCTGTAGGCTCATCGGCCAAAATAATTTTCGGATCGTTAACTAAAGCTCTAGCAACTGCAACCCTTTGCTGTTGTCCTCCAGAAAGCTGCTGCGGAAAATGTTTTAAACGATGTGAGATATTTAGTTTTTCTGCAATTGCTTCAATTTTTTGTTTTCTATCAGCCGCTTTAACATTGTTGTAAAGCAATGGCAGTTCGATATTATCATAAACAGAAAGTTCATCGATTAAGTTGAAGTTTTGAAAAATGAACCCAATATTTTCCTTGCGAACTTGTGCTCTTCCTTTTTCTTTTAAACCAATCATTTCCTGATCTAACAATTTATAACTTCCGCTGTCAGCACTGTCTAGAAGCCCAATAATATTTAACAAAGTCGATTTTCCACAGCCCGAAGGTCCCATAATAGTTAAAAAATCACCTTTTTTAATTTCTAGATTAATACCGCTCAAAGCAGCAGTTTCAACGTCTTCAGTTCTAAATACTTTGGTTAAATTTTGTATTGTTATCATATCTTTTTGGTGTTAAATGTTTTTAAAAATGTTTTTTGATTGATGATTGAAACTTTTATGATTGTAAAATGTGAAATGACAAGATTGGATTTACTTCGGCTGAATCGACAATTCCTCAATATCCTTGTAATCTGTATACGATGAGGTAATCACAGATTCCCCTTCGTTTAGTCCGCTTAAGACTTCATAATAAGAAGGATTTTCTCGGCCTAGTTTTATATTTCTTCTTTCGGCTTTATTTCCTTTTACGACAAAAATCCATTTGCCGGCAGTTTCCTGATTAAAAGCTCCTTTAGGAATTACCATTGTTTTATTTTTTTCAGACAAAATCAGTTTTACACCAAAGCTTAAACCATCTTGTAAAGCAATGTTTTCTTTAGATATAAAAGCCAATTCAGCACTAAAATGTCCGCTTTTTACTTCTGGAATTACTTTAGTTACCAGAACTTCAAGAGTTTTTCCTTTAAATTCAACCTGACCTTTTAAACCTTCTCTAATTTTTTCAAGATAAAATTCATCAATTTCAGCAGTCAGTTTATACCCTTTTTTCGAGTCAATTTTTCCAATGCTTGCTCCAGCCTGAAATGTTTTTCCTAAAACAGGCTCAAACGAAGTCAATCGACCAGTCTCTGGAGCTGTAATCAAGAAATTCTTTTTGTTGTTTCTTAAAATATCCAAGCTTTTTTCCATCGTTTGAATCGAACGGTTAATTTGAGAAATCTGCAATTGATTAGATTGCTTTTCTTTTTGAATACTCTGCTGAATTGTTTTTTTTCTTTCCTGCTGAAAACGTAAACTTTCTTTAAAACTATTCCAGTCATTCTTAGAAATTACATCCTTTTCAAACAACTTAGAATTCATGTCGTACAATCTTTTTGCATCATTATAATCATGCTCGATCAAGACTAAATCTTTAGTCAAATTCAATTCTTGATTTCTAATGTTTAATTTCCCAGTATTCAAATTATTAATCTGCTCAATAATTGCAGTTTCCTGAGTTAAGTAATTAAGTTCAGTATTTGGGTTGTATAAACGAGCCAGAGATTGCCCTTTTGTAACCATCGCACCATTTTCGACAAAGATCTCTTTTACAGACCCTCCTTCAGTAACATTTACAAGCATTACATTTAAAGGTTCAACCTTTGCTTGAAAAACAACAAAATCCTCAAAAAAAGCTTTTTCAACTTTTTGAATCGAAAGTTCTTCTGCTTTTACGTTTAAACTTCTTTTTGAATTGAAAGAAAAAAAGACAATTGCGCCCAAAGCTAAAAAAACTGCAATTGCTATTGTCAGATGTCTAAATTTTCTATTTTTACGAGGAATTACCGTGTCCATTTTTAAATAATTTACTGATAATCAATAGGTAAATACTGTGCCATAAAATTTATTATTTGTAAAGTATTGATTTTAAAGAAGCTCAAAAAAATCATTCCAAAAGTGAGTGTTCGATAATGAACAGTTGATCGTTCAAAATCGGACAAAAAAATACAGCATGAGAAAAAAGCAAGCCCAAATATTAATTGTTGACGATCAGGAGGAAATTCTTTTTTCGGCCAAAATGATTCTGAAAAAACATTTTGAAACGATTTTTACAACAAATAGTCCAAAGAAAATTTTTTCGATTTTAAACGAAAATGAAGTTAATGTTGTTTTACTCGACATGAATTATAGAATTGGTTTTGAAGATGGCCGTGAAGGAATTCATTGGCTGAAAGAAATCAAAACATTTTCGCCGCATACCGTTGTAATTTTAATGACTGCTTTCGGAAAAATTGATACGGCAGTTGAAGGAATTAAAATTGGGGCTTTTGATTATGTTTTAAAACCCTGGCATAACGAAAAACTGCTGGAGACTATTGATAAAGCTGTTTCGGAAAGCAGAAAAAACAGTAAAAAGCCAATTGTAGAAAAAACGGAAAAACAATATTTTATTGGCACTTCTCAAAAAATAAAACAAGCCTATTCTATTGCCGAAAAAGTTGCCAGAACAGATGTAAATGTCTTGATTTTGGGCGAAAACGGAACGGGAAAATATGTTTTTGCCGAGTATATTCATCAAAATTCAGAACGTAAAAAAGAAGCCTTTGTTCATGTTGATTTAGGTTCTTTGAGTGATAATTTATTCGAAAGCGAACTTTTTGGATACGCAAAAGGCGCTTTTACAGATGCGAAAACGGATACTGCCGGTAGATTTGAAATGGCACAAAACGGTACTATTTTTTTAGATGAAATAGGAAATATTCCGCTTCATCTGCAATCAAAGCTATTACATGTACTTCAGACAAAAACCGTTACTAGGTTAGGCGAAAGTAAAGCAAGACCTTTAAATGTTAGGATTATTTCGGCTACCAACAATGATATAAAAGCCGAAGTAAAAAATAAAACGTTTAGAGAAGATTTACTGTATCGTATTAATACTATGGAAATTATTCTGCCGTCTCTTCGTGAACGTAAAGAAGATATTGTTCCGATGGCGCATTTTGTTCTAGAACAGATTGCGGCAAAATACAATCAAGAAAACTGGCATTTTGACGAAAATACAGCTGCATATTTAGAAAAATATCCTTGGAAAGGAAATGTTCGTGAAATGGAAAATAAAATTGAACGCGCTTTAATTTTAGCCGATAACAATACCATTTCAGTACATGATCTTGATATTTTAGATTTTGAAGAAATTCAAGAAAATGATGAAAACCAGTTATCGGAAATGGAGAAAACGGCTATCGAAAAAACGCTTTTTAAACATCACGGAAATATCAGTAAAACAGCTGAAGAACTTGGATTGTCAAGAGCGGCATTGTATAGAAGAATTGAGAAATATGATTTAAAGAATTGAGAGTAAAGAGTGAAGAATTTTATGGCTGAATCTGTTTGAAATTTAAGGTACAGCCAAAATTATTTTATTTGATAACTATCTGGAGCGGCTCAAAAAAAAAAATTAAATGAAAAACTGGAAATTTTATAATGCTTTTTTTACACGAGTTTTGTTTGTGATGATTCTCTTTTTCTTTTGTTTTTTTCTTATCTATAAAATGTTTTATTTCAATGCGATTTTAGTTGGTTCTTTTGCTTTGATAATGCTGGTTGAATTGTATTTTTATGTAAAAAATAAATTGCAGTTTTATGACAGAACACTGCTGTCGATTTTGCAGGATGATTTTTCTACAAACTTTCCTGAAGAGAATAAAAAAGACAATTTTAAAAGTTTGTATGCTTTGTATGAAGCTCTAAAATTAAGGCATCAAGAGCAAACTTCAAAAGAACTTATTTATCAGTCCTTATTAAACAACATTGATACTGCGGCTGTAATTCTCGAAAAAGAAGATGAGGATTGGAAGATTTTTTTAATGAATGACTGTTTTTCTCGTTTGTTTAAAGTTCCAAAAGTCAGTCATTGGAAATATCTTAAAAATTATTTGTCATCGCTTTGTTACGAAATTGAGAAAACGGAATTCAGTGAATTAAAATCGGCAATTTCAATTAAAATTGAAGATCAGGATTTGCAGACTTTTATATTGCAGACTTCAAGAACTCAAACGTATAAAAAAGAATATTTTATCATTTTATTAGATAGTATTCAGCGTGTTATCGAGAAAAAGGAAAAAGAAGCGTGGATTAATTTAATGAAAATTATTTCGCACGAATTAATGAATTCTTTAACGCCGATTCGTGCACTTTCGCAAAATTTACTTCAAATTGTAGATCAAGAAAAACTAGAGGAAGATGATTTTGAAGATATAAAAAGCAGTATTTCGACCATTATAAACAGAAGTGATCACTTGCAGGATTTTGTCGAAAGTTACCGTAAACTTGCCATGCTGCCAACTCCAGTGAAAGAAATGACACAGATTAATGCTCTTTTTGAGGATTGTCTCAGGGTAATGAATCCTATTTTAAAAAGCGAAAATATCGAACTGGTAAATGAAACTCATAGTTCTCGTTCTATTTTGATTGATAAAAATCAGATGGAACAGGTAATTATAAATTTGATAACCAATAGTATTTATGCTTTGAAAGAAGAAAGTGAAAAGCAGTTGTTTTTGTCTAGTTATACAGAAAACAATCGCTTTTTTATTGTGATTTCGGATAACGGAAAAGGAATTGATCCAGAAATTCAAGATAAAATATTTCTTCCTTTTTTCACTACCAGAAAAGATGGCGCAGGAATTGGACTAACTCTTTCAAAAAATATCATTGAAGCTCACGGAGGTTATTTAAGCTACCAGACTGACGAGGATAAAACAAGTTTTGTGATTTGTTTGATTTGAGAAGAATGAACCATATAAGTGATATAAGTTCATTTATAAAGTATGTGATTTCCTGTCGTTAACCAACTTTGGCAAAGCTTATCATATAGTATTGAGCCCAGTTTAAATAAACTTACATCACTTATATGGTGGAAATTTCAGGAGTCCAAAAATGTTTTTCGAAATCTACAATTTGATTGTTCACTACTGTTATCCCTTCGTTTTCTAAAAGTTGCTGCATTAAATTTGTTCCGTCAAAATGATGTTTTCCTGTCAAAAGTCCTTTTTGATTAACGACTCTGTGCGCAGGAACATCATCCATATTATGGCAGGCGTTCATTGCCCAGCCAACCATTCGCGCGGAGCGAGCGGTTCCTAAAGCTTTTGCAATTGCACCATATGAAGTTACTTTTCCAAACGGAATTTGCCTGGCGATTACATAAACTCTTTCGAAAAAATTTTCCTCAGCCATAAATTAAGTTTTTTTGCCACTGATTAAAAGGATTAAATAGATTTATCTGTCTGATTTGTAAAATCTGCGAGAAAAATATTTAACCACAAAGTAAAAAAATCATTTTAATCTGTGGCTGTAAAATTATCCGAAATAATAGTTCAAAATATTAAAAAGTGTTGCAATGGCAACTAAACCTGTAATGCTTCCAATAATCGTGTTCATGTTTCGCATTAAGTAATCTGTTTTCTTTTCAATTCTTTCAAAGAAAGCGATGTAGCTGTACAAAACAGCAAATGAACCTAAAACAGAACCTAAAACAAAAGTAAAAATGGTATTGTTTTCGAACGCAAAAAGATGATAAGAAGCGAGCGTTACACTCACTAAAACATAATAAGGAATAGGGAAGAAGTTTAAACCAGAAAGAAGCATTCCGAGAAAGAAACGGCTTTTTTTACTGCTTTTTTTAATCTTCGATTTCTTTTTACCTTGAGGTTCTTTGGCAATAAATAGAAAATAAATCGTTAAGATTGAAAAAATAACAAAACCAACTTCACGCAGTAAGGTTACAACATCTGGGCGATTATCTATAACTCGGGCAAATAAAACAGCAACGTAAACCTGAAAAAAAATAACTAAAACAGCACCAATTACAAACCATAAGGCGTTCTTTTTTCCCTCTTTCAAGTTTATTTTAGCTGCCGTCATATTGATTAAACCCGGCGGAATAATCCCAATTGCAGCGGCAATAAAACCTGAAAGTAATGGAGTGAATAATGCCATTCAGTTGTTTTAGTAGGTTAAAAAAAGAGGTTTTAAAATTAAATTAGTCTTTAATTTTGAAACGAATATACGTAATTGCCTTGTTAATTTCTAAATATTGTTTTTCATAAAAAGTCTGAAAAGCAGTAACTTCTTCAGGACTTCCCTCATTTTTGTACACATTATGATTTGCATACAAAACTTCGTGTCCTTCACCATGAAGTAATCCAAGTGTATAACCGTGCATAAATTCGCTGTCGGTTTTAAGATTCACGACACCGTCTTTTTTAAGGATTTTTTTGTAAAGTTTCAAGAACTCAGAATTCGTCATTCTGTGTTTTGTTCTTTTATATTTGATTTGCGGATCTGGAAAAGTAATCCAGATTTCATCAACTTCGTTTTCTGCAAAAATATGATTGATTAATTCGATTTGAGTTCGAATAAATGCCACATTATGAAGACCGGTTTCAACAGCAGTTTTTGCACCACGCCAGAAACGAGCACCTTTAATGTCGATACCAATAAAATTTTTGTTAGGATATTTTTCAGCTAATCCAACAGAGTATTCACCTTTCCCGCATCCCAATTCTAAAACTAAAGGATTGTCATTTTTAAAGAAATCAGAATTCCATTTTCCTCTTAAAGGCATTAGGTTGCCTACAACTTCTTCTCTAGTTGGTTGAAAAACGTTTTGAAATGTTTCGTTTTCTCTGAATCTTTTTAGTTTATTTTTACTTCCCACTTTACAAAAATTTTCCGCAAAATTAAGGAATATAAACGAATGGACGAGATGTAATTATGGTTTAAATTTTTTTAGCCGCAGATTTCACAGATTTTCTGGATTTCTTTTTTTTTAATCTGTGAGAATCTGTGAAATCTGTGGCACACATTTTACCCGTAATGAGGTTCTGTAATTGAATGTGCTTTTGGATCAAGTGATTCGTCGTGTTGTGATAAATCCAATCCCATATGTTCTGATTCCTCAGAAACTCTTAACGGAATAATGAAATTTGTTACTTTAAACAAGAAATAAGCTCCGAAGAAAGTAAATATAGAAACCAAAACAAGCGCCATCATGTGGTGTGCAAATACATTCCAACCTCCGTGCAGCAAGCTTGCATCTTTACCGTGAGCAAAAATGGCAGTTAAAATCATTCCCATAATTCCGCCAACACCATGACAGGCGAAAACGTCAAGTGTATCATCAAATTTTTTCGAAAAACGACAGTTTACAGCTGAGTTTGAAACTAAAGCGGTTACAAAACCAAAAAACATACTTTCAGGAACCGATACAAATCCTGCAGCAGGCGTTATGGCAACAAGACCTACAACTGCGCCAATACAGGCTCCAAGTGCCGAAACTTTTCTTCCGTTCATTCGGTCAAAGAAAATCCAAGTTAACATCGCTGCGGCAGATGAAGTTGTTGTAGTTGCAAAAGCCATAGCAGCAGTTCCGTTTGCAGCAAGTGCAGAACCAGCGTTGAAACCAAACCATCCAAACCATAACATTCCAGTTCCTAGTAATACAAACGGAATATTAGTTGGTATATGCTGACTGTTTTTTCTTTTTCCTAAAACAATAACACCAGCAAGTGCAGCAAAACCTGAACTCATATGAACGACAGTTCCTCCAGCAAAATCTTTTACGCCAAAATAACTTCCTAAAATACCTGTTGGATACCAAACAGAGTGGCATAAAGGCGCGTAAATGAAAATAGTAAATAAGCTGATGAAAAGTAAATACGAGATAAAACGAACACGTTCTGCAAATGAACCAGTAATAATAGCTGGAGCAATAATGGCAAATTTCATTTGAAACAAGGCAAAAAGCATAAACGGAATTGTATTGGCTAATTGTTTATGAGGCAAAACGCCCACATAATCCATAAAAGCAAATGTTGTTGGATTACCAAAGAAACTGTAAAAATGATCTCCGGAACTAAAACCAACAGGATCTCCAAAAGCTAAACTAAAAGCCACAACAACCCATAAAAGTGTTACAACTCCTAAGCAGATAAAACTTTGAAGCATGGTCGAAATGACATTTTTCTTGCCTACCATTCCGCCATAAAAAAAAGATAATCCCGGTGTCATGATTAAAACCAAACAGCAAGAGGTCAGCATCCAGGCAACATCTGCAGGTACAATATGTTCTGTCGTGCCAAATTCAGATAAAACATAACTGTTTTCAGTAACAGTTGGCCAAAATGCACCTGTAATGCAAATAATACTTATAATAATAAAGGAAATGATCCAGCGTTTCTCTATTTTCATTTTTCAAATACTTTATTGAACCCTATTTTTTTTGGGGTCAAAGTTAAAAAAAAATAAATATTTAGATTTTGAGGGCTGTTAAAATAGTGGTTGTGTTTTAATTTTAGTTGATTTTGTAAAATTTAAGTTCTTTTTTTAAGACTACTTTATTTTGATGATCTAAATTATGCTCTAAATTGTCAATTGTATTATAATTAATTTGATTTATGAAGCCGTAAAGCGCTATAAAAGTTATGTTTATAAGAATAAAGTCGAAAAATGTTTATTTTTTTTGAAGCTTTGCAATCAAAGCATCTTCAATTGGCGCTTTTATTTTAATTACAGCATTAACTTCATCGTTTGGAATTGTCATTGACAAAACATAATGTTGAATTTTCCATTCTTTTCCCACTTTAACCAAAACACCAGAACCTCGGCAGATTTTCATTTGTGTGTTCAGCAATTCGTCAAACCAAGCTGTTTTTCCTGTTTTGTCAAAAAAGATATGGCGTTCTAAAGCTGTAAAATTCCAAGTCTTTCCTTTGTCAAAAAAGGGTTTTGCCCAAACTTTAAAATCTTTTTTAGTCCAGTTTTCAGTCGCATCAGTTCCAATAAAAATAGCATCGTCTGCCATTAAGTTAAAATAAGCGTCAAATTTTACATCGCCGGCAGCTTTGTGCCAAGCATCTATTGTTTGATTGATTTTATCTTTGTCTGAGGTTTGAGCATTTGCAAAAGCAGTAACAAATAAAAGTAATAAGAGTGTTTTTTTCATGTGAGATACTATTTTAGTTTAAAGGTATTAATTTTTTAAACTATAAATAAGCAATATGAAAAACTTTGAGCTTTTACGAGATTAATCTATTAAGAAGCCTAAAGTAAACTCAAAATTATCTTAGATTCCTTTAAGGTTTAGTTTTAAAAAAACGAGTATATTTGAGTGCTTTAAACACGTTAGATATGAATCCGAAAATCTTTATAAGTTCATTTGTTATTACTTCTTTACTTCTGGTTTCTTGTAAAAAAGAATTAGAACCTCAGGAGAGCACACCAACTTCTGAATTAGTAAAATTAGGTTTGGCAAAAGACACCGCAAAAACGAAGTCAGTGGTAGAACAGCAGCAACAGCAAATGCAAGCTGCAAACCCAAATACAGTTTTGAGTGAGACAAAGGGATTAAATCCTGCTCATGGAAAGCCAGGACATCGTTGTGATATTGCTGTTGGAGCTCCCCTAAATTCTGCTCCTGCACAACAGGCTCAAACAACGCAGACAGCTCAAACGGTACAAGTAAATCCGAATCAAAAAAAAGTAGTAACAACCACAGTTGCTGCGCCTGCAAAAGTAGCCAAAGGGATGAATCCGCCACACGGACAACCTGGACATAGATGCGACATTGCAGTTGGAGCACCTTTAAATTCGCCAGTTGCAAAAACTACTACTGCTGCGGCTTCAACTCCGCAAAGCGGAACAGCGACACAAAATTTTACGGTAACGCCGCCGCCGGCTGCAAATCCAGTTCCAGCTTTGTTAAGTACAGAAACTACTCAAAAGGTAGCCGAAGGAATGAATCCGGCGCACGGACAACCAGGACATCGCTGTGATATTGCAGTGGGAGCACCTTTACCAAAATCATAAAAAAAGCGGAATACAATTGTATTCCGCTTTTTGTTTTAAATCATATGATGTTATTCAATTTCAAAAATCGCCTGAATTTCTACAGCCGAATTTATAGGAAGTGAAACTGCGCCAATTGTAGCTCTGGCATGTTTTCCTTTTTCTCCAAAAACCAAAGCGGTTAAATTTGAAGCCGAATTCATAATTCCAGCGTGTTGCGTATATTCAGGAGTAGTATTAAAAAATCCTGTTAACTGCACACATTGTTTTACTTTGTTTAAATCGCCTCCGCAAGCTTCTTTTAAAACCGCAATTACATTCAGCATTGTTTGATATGTTGCTTCTTTTGCTTGCTCATCTGTAACACCTGCGCCAACTTTACCGGGATTTAAAATTTTTCCCTCTTTTAAGGCAACTTGATTTATGTATACTTTATGATTCGAAATCGTGTACGGAACATAATTCCCAACTGGTTTAGGAGCTTCAGGAAGCACAATATTGTTGTCTTTTAATGTTTTGTTGATATCAGTTTTAGTTTCTGCAGAAGTTGTTTTTACAGTTTTGATATTTTCTGTGTTTTTCAATCCAGATGCTGCTCTTGCTAAAGCTTTTCCTTGTTCTTTAGCTAAATTTAATTCGCTTGAAGAAGGTCGTGTTCCAGTTGATCCTGTTAATGCAGTGGCTCCAAATGGCGTATTTCCTTGTGGTACAGATTTGTCTAAACCAGCTGTTCCCATAATTCCAGTAGGAACAATTAACATTCCGTGAGAAGCAAGAATATTCCAGAAAGATAAAATTGCAGCTTCTTTTCCTGCACCAGATCCTGCAGACATAAATACTGTTGCGGGTTTACCTTCTAAAGCTCTTGAAGTCCAAAGCGGAATACTTTGGCTGAAAAAGTAATTCATATCGGCACTGATATTAGCAAAATGAACAGGACTTCCAAATGCGATTCCATCATAATTAACCAATTCGTCAATAACGGCAACTGGCAGTTTTTCTACATCAGAATTTAGTTTTTCTTTTGTATTTATTGAGGGAACTCTTTTTATAATTGCTTTTGTATTTGGATATTCCTGAATTCCTTCGGCAATCGCTTTAGCCATTTTATATGTACCTCCGTTTTGAGAATAAATTAAAACTAGAATATTTGTTTCCGGTGTTTTTACTTGTGCACTAGCACCAAAGCCTATAAAAACTGCGATTAATAATGCGAGTAATTGCTTTTTCATGAATGTGTTTTTAATAATTATGGTATAAAATCCCAACTATATACTTGTTTTCAAGTTTTATTTTTGGGACTGCAAATTTACTTCTTACATTATCGAAAAACGTTATTATTATCTTAATTGTCTTATCAAATGGTACTAATCCTAAGTCCCAGAGGGACGAAATAGTTATAGAAAATAAAAGGACGCCAAAAAAAGAACCCCAGCGGGGTGATATATTGAGTATTGTCAGTAAAAATAATATGTCGCTCCGCTGGAGCTGGATTTTTATAACGGATATTAAATTAGCTATAAATATATTGCTCCTCTGGAGCTTTAAATTTAGCAGTTGATTTTATTGATTTCTTTTATTCTGATAGCTTTTGAGATTGGTAGAGGAAATAATCATTTCAAATGCATTCTTTTGCATGCTGTGTGTTTAAGTGCTTCAATTCAAAAAAATAGCTGATAATTTTCTAACTTCGGGAAAACAAATTTTCTATTTTATGAAAAAAGCAATTGTATATGGCGCGAGCGGACTAGTTGGATCGTACATTCTAGAAAACTTATTGAATGATGATGCTTATGAACAAGTTGTAATTGTTGTTCGAAAAGATTTAAATATACAGCATCCAAAATTAAAAACGCTGATAGGTGATTTTCATTCATTAGCCAATGTAGTGCAAGGCATTGAAATAGATGAAGTTTTTATTTCGCTTGGCACAACGCAAAAGAAAACACCAGATAAAAAAGTGTATTATCAAATAGATCATGATTATCCAGTTTTAGCCGCAAAACTTGCTAAAGAAAACGGAGCAAAATCAGTCTTCTTGGTTTCTGCAATTGGCGCAAATGTAAATTCATCTGTTTTTTATGTGAAGACAAAAGGCGAGGCAGAGCAAGATATTATTAATTTAAATTTTGAGCATACTTATATTTTTCGTCCTTCGATGATTTTAGGAGATCGAAAAGAAAACCGACCACTGGAAAAAGTCTTTAAAGTGGTTTTTAAAGTCATCAATCCGTTATTTGTTGGAAAACTAAGCGCTTATAAAGGAATTGAAGCCAGAGATATTGCAAAAGCAATGGTTAAAAGTGCTGCGAAATTTAGCGAACCAGTTAAGATATTGCATTGGAAAGAAATGAATGCTTTATTGTAGCGTATTGATGCAATTTGTGTAACACATAAAAACATAGTTTTTGTAGTCAAAACGTGATATTTCACTTATTTAAACACAAAAAGCTATGCGAAAGAAACATGTTTCTTTTTGTCTCCTTTTCGAGTCATAAAATCTATGTTTCTATGTGTTTAATGTTTTTATTTTACGCAACAGGTTTACGATAAAAAAAAATGGCATTATCTTGATTTGAGATAATGCCATTTTTGTATGTGATGTTTATATTAATGTGCCTTCAATTTTTCGAAAGTAGTAGTCAATGATTTCTTTGCTTTAGTTAAAGCGCCGCTAAAAGCTTTTTCGAGTGTATCGGCATGTTCTGTTACGGTAATAGGCTGTAATTTTACAGGACGAACTTCGATTACACATTTTTTATCGTTTACACTAAATTTTTCTCCATTTTCATCTCCAAAATGTACTTCAATGCGGGTTATTTTTTCCTCAAAACGAGCTAAACCTTTTTCTAATTCTTCAGAAAAATAAGCTGCTAATCTTTCATGTCCTTCGATGTTCTTGTCGGTATTGATTTGAATTTTCATATCGGTTTATATTTAATGATTGTTTCTCAAAGCTATCTTTTTTAACGCAAAAAGCCAAAGAGATTAATAAAAAATTATGAAAAAAATATACGATTTATCGTCTTGTTTGTCATTCCGATCCCGAGGCTTCGGGAGAAGAATCTTCACAAGTAACTCCACAACAGTAAACAAGTTAAAATGTAAGAAAATCACATAATCTGCTCAGGTTTTTTAATATATTTACAGTCCTAAACATCGAGAATATGAACACAACAAAACTTTTTGCCCGTATGGCACGCTGGCGGTATTGGAAACAACCACAACGCGTTCTCGAAGGCGTAGGACAGCTAACCCATACGGGTTTTATATTTCCTAAATTTCGAGATTATGAGTACAAACACGCTTTCAAAAGAAACCGAATTGCGGTTAGCCTATTTTTTCAACCAAACAGTTGATCCTAAAAGTCTGGCAAAAGCAATCCGACAAATCAATTATTTAATTGCTTTAAGCATAATTCGCGATTGCGAGACATTCGAAACCGAGAAAATAAACCTCGAAAAAGGTTATTATTGGCTCAATGAATTAGCCGAGATTTTAAATCCTTATTTTGACGTTGAGAATTAAGAAAATGAAAAAGCCACTGATGAAGTGGCTTTTTTTGTGTTTTTAATTGCTTAATTTTCGGGATAATTGAGATTAAAATAGTTCTCAAAAGCTTTGCAAAGTAATTCTTTATCTACTTCCAATAATTCATTTCGAACATTCCAATCTTTAATGTATTCTTCATCTGTTTCAGAAATTTCCTCGCCATCAAGTTTTCGAGTTAAAATATCACTTAATAATACACTATTGCATTGATGATAGCCTGGATAGTATTTATAAATAAAGGCCCAATAGTCAAATTTATCATCATTTGCATTTTCATCTTTGTGATCTTTTTCTTCAAATTCTTTGATTACCTCGAATTCTAGCCAACCCATTGCTTCTCCAATTCCTTGATAAAAAGCATTTCTTTCCGCTCGAGTTTCAAAAGTATATTTCTTTAGATTAATTGTTTTTTCATAATCAGTTAAGGCTTCCTTATTGTTGTATTTTTTTACCTGATCTTTTCCGAAAATTATTTCCGCTGAATATTTCATTTCTTAAAAATGTTATGATAATGATAATCTAAGAATTCTTTAGAAGGAAGAAATCTATTGGGTAAATTTATAGGTTTATTCTCGTATTTTAAAAAGAAATCTTCTATGGCGTTTTCTTTTCTATATTCATCTAAAAAAGGAGATGTTTTTATTTTATATTCATCAGTAATAGTTATATATCCTTTATCAAAAGCCTTGTCGTGGATTGAGTTTATGCAGATTCCATTATGAGGATTTAATCTAATTTTATCATCCTTTGACCAAGGAACTATATGGCTGGCAACAAGAAAATCTGGGATTGAAAGCCCAGTAATACAGCATTCTGAATTATATGAAGAAAGAATTGTTGAACGGAAGAAACTCTGATTTATCCTTGTTTTGATGACTGATTCACGTTCTTTACCTAAAGGTAAATTGTTGATATCTATATTAGATGTCTTTTCAATTGGTTCATTTGCAAAATGAGAAATTATTAGTTCGCTATCATATCCAAGATTTTCCCAGTTATTATTATATTCGTCCCATACAATTTTATCAAGTTTGGTGGTGTTTCCTAATCCAACGATTCCTCTTTTTTTTAACTCTAAATCAAAACTTCCAAAATTTCCAATTTTCATCTTTACCGAATTAGCACTTCTTCTAATTATTCTTGAAATTCTAATAACATCTGGGTGATTGGAACTAACCTTATTAAAAGGAATTTTACAATATAGATTTAGTACCACAATTGTTTGTTCTTTTGTCCAATTTTCTGTTGCCATAATAGTTTATTAGAAATTTATATAAATAATAATTAATTAATATGATTTATTGGGTTAATAAAAAAACAAAATCAATTTTTATTTAAATGAAGGAGTTTCTACATTGTAAAGTTATCGTCATCTGTTGGAATTGGCTCTCCTTTCATAAACAATTCAAAAGAGCCAGTAGGAGCGAAGTCAATGTTAATTACATTATAATCATTTTTATTTCGCCACAAACGAACAGAATCTGTTCCTTTCTTTTGAAGCCATTCACGGGTAACAGGTTCTCTTTCTTTGAGTCCTAAAACATCTACAAGTAACCATTGACCTAAAGCAGATTGTCCAAATCTTTTTCCGTTTTCATCTTTTAAAGTATTGCTTCCAGATTGTAAGCCTTTCATGTTGTCTTGTGTAACCAAAGCAGGAATTATTTTTCCATTAGGAAGTTTTAATGAAAAACGTACTTCAGGTTTTTCATCTGAAGGGCCTTTATAGTCTTCTTTAATTCTTTCAAATTCAAATATGTTGGATGTGAAAAAATCAGGATGCTTTCTGTGAAATTCTCTTGGAATAGGAACGTAAATTTCATTTAAAGGTCTTGGAATATTACTACCTCTATTTTTAGATGCGGCATTCCATGCATTTAATCCTGATTTTTCTTCTACTTCTTTAGATTGATAAGAATATAATGGCAAGTAAACTTCAATAATATCGGGTTCTGCAACTTTTGTCGTTTCAATAAGATTGAAGTATGCTTGTAGTAAGAATGAAAATGGATCTTCAATTATTTTTACATCAAATTTATTGAGTATTAAGGTGTTGTATTTGTCGGAGTCAAATTTTTGCCATATTTGAGAATCGGCAAATGTATATCTATAATCTTTATTTCCATCAGACCAAGATAGAGCGGATGGTGTTGCGCTAAAGTTTGTAAGTTTTGCTACATCAATTAATGGGTACGCACATTCATTTATAGTAAAAATGCCTTTGTCACGAGTTATATAGTGATAAATATTTTTGTCTTCTGATAATCCTAATCGCTCATAATCACTTTTCATTCTTTGATTTTTGATCTCAGAAATTTTATAAGCTAATGAGTGTAAATCATCACGATAGAAATTTATATCATTTTGATAGCGTTTAAGTTGCATGACTTTTTGAAAAGAAGGTTTACTTCCCATCCAAGTTTTAAGGCCAATTCCGATTCGGTTATCACCAAATACAGAAAGTACATCATGCGGAGTGTTTCCAATATCTACATTTTGACTATCGAAAATTTTTGTAAAAACAGTTTCCTGAAATTTAGAGTCAAGATATGGTATTAAATCTCCTTGTTTTTGACGGAATAAATTAGATAACGCTCCATAAACTTGTAAAAACTTTATATATTCATCTCTTTGCTCAATGGAAAATTGCTCCCAAACACTCATGGTAGTAAGACATTTAAAATTTCTTGACTTATTCGTTCAATCAAAGGTGTTGTTACCGAATTTCCTGCTTGCATGTATAATTTACTGTTAGCAATATTTGGTAAGATATATTTGTCCATAGGGTATCCTTGAAAAGCAAAACATTCTTTTGGAGTTAGTTTTCGAATACCATAATCATCTAGAATTAATGGTACGTTATGACCTCCAGTACCCATATTTGCCGTTAGAGTTGGACAGACTTGGTTTTTGTTTTCTCTCACATATACTCGTCTCCATTGGTAAATTGTATCTTTTGAAGTTATTGTTTTCTCTAGTTCAGGATAATATTGGTGGTCTTTTTTATAATATAAATTATCTGCTTGCTTTCCCTTTTCTAAAATATCATGAATGGTTTTAGTTAGAGGAATTGATTCAGGAAATTTAAAATCGCCATGATTAGGTACTTCTCGTTTATCAAATGCTACAATAAAAATTCTCTCTCTGTTTTGAGGAACATTTGCATGTGTTGAAGAATTCAGCACTTTAGTATAAGCTTTATAACCCAGTTTTTCTTCTAATATTTCTAATATTACTTTAAAAGTATTTCCTTTATCATGAGAAACTAAATTTTTTACATTTTCAAGAAAAACAACTTTAGGTCTTTTAGTTTCAATAATTTTTTCTAAATCAAAAAACAGAGTGCCCCTTGTATCTTGAAATCCTTTTCTATTCCCGGCAATTGAAAAAGCCTGGCATGGAAATCCCGCACATAATACTTCAAAATCATCTGGGATATAATTTTTAGTGCTTTTTTTCGTGATATCTCCAAATGGAATTTCTCCAAAATTGGTTTTATATGTTTTTTGCGAGTCTACATTCCATTCACTTGTATAGATACATTTTCCGCCAATATTTTGCAATGCAATTCTAAATCCACCAATTCCTGCAAAGAGATCGATGAATTTGAAAGTATAGTTTTTGGGAGTTGGAAAAGGTACATCTTCAACTTCAAACAATAATTGTTGTAATGCAGAATCAGAAAGAATATTTAATTTTTCTTCTTCATTTTTGTATTCGACAATTTGTTTTAAATATTCTGTGGCCTCTTCTTCAAAATGATCTTTAACGCCATTATGATAGTTATGAAGATAATGTGTTACTACAGCTTTTCTATTATCATCTTCTTCTACAAAACGAGTTTTAAAATTTTTACCATCAAATTCATCTATATTGATCTTTTCTACTCCCATCATTTTGCGCTTAAATTAATGGTGCAATTTAGAAATAATAATCCAAAAATTAGGAATTATATTTTTGCGGAGATAACTTCTTTTTGGTTTGTAAATTTGGTTTTAATTAGAGTCACTTATCCTTCTTCCCCCACTTAATCTTCATTTTTCCATTATCATCAAGAGCTATTAAATGCAGGACAATTCCGCGTTCGCGTACAGCATCGCGCTCGGCTTTGCTGGCGAGTTTGGCGTCATTTTTAGAGTTTCTAAGCGGAATTGTTAAGGCGAGATTGGTTCCTCGGCCAAAAGAGTAAATTCCGTCAACATCAATGTTTAGTACACTGGAACTTATTGTTAAATTGTTTACGTCTACTTGTTCGCCGCGCATGTTAAGATGACCGGACAAATCGCTGAAAGTGATATTCTCGACATCACGAAAAGGAAAAGCAAACTTGCCAATTTTTACAATTGGCTGAAAATTTACTAAAGCGCCTTGATTAACATTAAAATCGAGTTTGCCGTGTATCGAATTGGTGATTAATTCTCCGTGACTATTAATAAAACCATTTACATTAGCAGTGCTTGTAAGGCGTCCTTTAATGTTGTTTGGACTGAAAGATTTGATTCCGAAATTGTTAAACGATTTTAGAAAACTTGCAATGTCAACTCGGTTAACCTGTGCGTTTGAGCTAAAAGCATAGTTGTTTCCGCTGGGTTTAACTTCGCTGTTAAAAGTTATACTGCCGCCAGAAGTTTGCAGCGAGCCATTTTTTATAAGCAGTCTAGAATCGATCATTTGTATGCGTGCCGTTGTATTTGTGGCGGTTAGTTTATTGTAATTTATTTTGTCCGCTTTAATATCAATAACAACCGCACATTTTTCGATCACTGTTCGTAATTGGTTTGAGATTGTTGGTTTTTTATTTTTAGCCACAGTTTTACTTTTTTGAGAAGCTGCTAAAACACCCAAAAATTGTTTCAAATCGAGATTTGGAAAGTAAATATTCCAATTTACAACCATTTTTTCGGGAGCGTTATAGTATAGATTCAGGAAATTGTCAATTTTACCATCGATAATAATAGTGTTTTTGTTGTGTTTGTAAGTGATTTTTTTAATGAGCAAAGCCTGTTCGGTAAAGTCAAGCTGGACGTTTACTTTTTCGGCATGAACTTTTTTCGGAATAAAATCAAACGAAGTATTTTCAACATTTACACTGCCAATAAATTTAGGTTTGTTGATGTATAAATCGACAATGTCAAACTGAAAGTCCAGATTAGCCTTTGCGTGACCTTCTGTAAAATTGATCCATTTATCATTACTTATTTCGTTCAGTTTTTCTACATCAAAATCAGAATTTACAGTTCCAGTTGCAATTGGTTTTTCAAGATTATTGATGGATAACTGCGGAATTGAAAGCGGAATATTTTGATATTCTCCAGAAAATCGAGTTAAAATAACTGCTGAGTTTGGATCATTAAAACCTTCTTTAGGTTTGAAATTATTGGTAAAAATTCCTTTAAAATTACATTTCTTAATTTGTCCGTCAGGAATCGTAAGCTCATTGTTTTTGCACATTGCCTGCACCACTATTTTGGGATCATCATGAACATTTAAATCTCCTTTTAGATCACAGTTTACAGCAATTGGCTCTTTTAGATCAAACCGATTAAGCTTAGAACTAATATTTGCCGATAATAAATTCGACGCATTACTCCATAAAATATGAGTGTCTATGTTTATTCCATAAAGCGAATTGGTTTTCCCGATATTAAAATACGCCACAATATCAAATGAATCTGTGCCTATTTTTAGACCTTTGGTTGCAATATCAATTTTTTGTTTTTTTACAGAATACGATACATTCAAAGTTCCTTTTAATTCCTTTTGTTTAGCAAAACTTCCGTGAACAGTATTAAAAGCAAGACTGTTTATTTGAGTGTCTAGAAATAAATCAGTATTCCAATCGTCTCCATCGTAATTTACTTTAGAGTTTAAATTGTGAACATCAAAATCAAATAATTTATTTCCCAGTTGGTTATTTATAGTAACCCGAACATTGTTGAGGTCGATTTGATCAATTGTAGTTTCTGTTTCTGATTTCTTTTGCGGATCTTTTTTCTTTTTTGGTTTAAAAATGTCTGAATTTGTATATCCGTCTTTAGTTTTATAAATATAAATATTAGCGTCGTTAATAAGGATTTTATGAATATTAAGTTCATTATGCAATAAACTCCAAATATTGAGTCGGGCTTCAATTTCTTTGGCTTTTAATAAAGTATGATGATGTGTATTCCATTTTTTGTCTTTGAGTTCAACATCATTTAAAGCTAAAGTGAAATTAGGAAAACCAGTTAAAAACTTATAATGAAAGTCGCCAATATGAAATTCTCCATTTATATTTTCGTTGATTTTGGCGTTTACTTTGGCAATAATTTCGGTTTTGTTTCTGTTGAAATAGATCGATAATCCTCCACAGGCAATTAAAAGTAATGCGATAAGTCCCAAAATAAAAAAACCAAAACGTTTAGCATATTTTTTAAAACCAACCGACTGAAAAAAGTTTTTTATTTGTTGTAAAGGTTCTCTCATCTGGATAAAATTTTCTGGATCATTAAAGATAAGCTAAAAAAGAATGTTATTCTTAAAAAGATTACAGGAAGCTCATTATAAGTTTAAACTTATAAAATATAGGATTAATTGCGCGTATAATTAAAGACAATACATTTATAATGAAAACTAATTTACGAATGATGTTTCATTTGTTTTAAATTTTTAAATTTGTACTCTAGTTTGAAACATAACAATTCAGACGATAATTTTAAAAGATAAGAAATTATGGCATTAGCAATAACAGATGCTACTTTTGATGAAGTAGTTTTAAAATCAGATAAACCAGTAATGGTAGATTTTTGGGCAGCATGGTGTGGTCCTTGTAGAATGGTTGGTCCAATCATTGACCAATTAAGCGATGAGTACGCAGGAAAAGTAGTTGTTGGTAAAGTAGATGTAGATGCAAACCAAGAATTCGCTGCAAAATATGGTGTGCGTAACATACCAACCGTTTTGGTATTTCATAACGGTGAAGTAGTAGGGAAACAAGTAGGAGTAGCTCCAAAACAAACCTACGCAGATAGTTTAGACGCTTTGTTGTAATCGTAAGATTATGATTTATATAAAGAAGGTTTGGCGAAAGTCAAACCTTTTTTATTTGAGTTTTCTTGCCGCGAATTTCACAAATTTTCACAAATTAAAATTTTTACTTGAGTTTTCACTGCTCCAGATAACTATCGGGAGGGGCAAACTTTTTAAATTAATTCGCAGGAATTAGTGGAATTCGTGGTAAACATTTTTTATTTTTAACGAATCTTATATTCTTTTAAAAATGAAAAATCTATACACCTTCCTTTGCTTTTTTATGTTGATTCCGAGTTGTTTTTCTCAGTCAAAAGAAAAAGAAAGTATAATTCTAGAAAGTGGTGTTTCAGAGCAATTGGCGCAATTTCGTAAAAAACAAATTTCAGGTGTTCAATATAATTTGTCTTTCGAGATTCCAAATCAGAAAGAAGAGAATATAAATGCTCACTTGCTCGTAAATTTGAACTTAACGGATTTAAGTCAGCCCTTACTTTTAGATTTTAAAGAAAAAACGTTGAACATAAAATCAGTTGCCGTAAACGGAAAAAGCATGGCAATTGTTCACGAAAAAGGACATATTGTAATTTCTCCGTTAGCTTTGATTTCAGGAAAAAACACAATCTTAATTTCTTTTATTGCAGGTAATTTATCGTTGAATAGAAACGATGATTTTTTATACACTTTATTGGTTCCAGATCGTGCAAGTACGTTGTTTCCGTGTTTTGATCAGCCAGATATAAAAGCGACTTATAAACTGAGTCTTACGGTGCCAAAAGATTGGTCAGTTTTGGCTGGAGCCGATGTAAAAGAGAAATTAGAAAAAGGCAATTTTACTTTGTACACTTTTGGAGAATCAGATAAAATGAGTACTTATTTGTTCTCTTTTGTTGCCGGAAAATTCAAAAGTACCACGCAAAAACCAGGTTTAGAAATGACAATGCTGTATCGTGAAAACAGTCAGGAAAAATTTCGCGTAAGCGCCGATACTATTTTCAACTTGCATCAGCAATCTTTAAACTTTTTAGAAAAATATACCAATTATAAATTCCCGTTTCAAAAGTTAGACTTCGCTTCAATTCCCGTTTTTCAGTATGGCGGAATGGAACATGTTGGCGCAATTCAATATCGAGAATCAACTTTGTTTCTTGATAACAGCGCAACCGACAGCGAGAAATTAAACCGTGCGAAACTCATCGCGCATGAAACCTCGCATATGTGGTTTGGCGATTTGGTAACCATGAAATGGTTTGACGACGTTTGGATGAAAGAGGTTTTTGCCAACTTTATGGCAGACAAAATTATGAACCCGATTTTTCCAAAAGTCAATCATAATTTACAGTTTTTCACCGCTCATTATGCAAGCGCTTACGCGGAAGATCGATCTTTAGGAACACATCCAATAAAACAGCATTTGGCAAATTTAAAAAATGCGGGTTCGCTTTATGGAGCTATTATTTATAATAAAGCACCAATTATGATGCGCCAGTTAGAAGCTTCGATGGGAAAAGAAGCTTTTCAGAAAGGAATCGAAAAATACATTCAAAAATACGCTAATGACAATGCCGATTGGAATAATCTAGTAGAAATTCTAGATGCCGAAACGCCGCTTGATATGAAAAAATGGAGCGAGATTTGGGTAAACAAATCTGGAAGAGCAATTTTTACAGATAAAATCGAATACGATTCTAAAAACCGAATCAAAAAATTTGAAATTACTCAGAAAGCAGAAGATAAATCAGATAATATCTGGTCTCAGATTTTTCAGATTGGTTTAGTTTACAAGGATAATGTAAAGGTTTTAACGGCAAATATTAAAGAGGGAAATCTAGTTTTAAAAGAAGCTGTCGGACTTGAAAAACCACTTTCTGTTGTTTACAATTATAATGGTTTTGGATACGGTGTTTTTCCGCTTGACGGGAATAATTTAAAGTATATCGCAACATTGAAAGATGAGGTTGCAAGAGCTTCAAGTTACAGTAATCTTTATGAAAATACATTGATTGGAAATGTTTCGTCAGACAAAGCTTATGAATGCTTCTTAAAAGGAATTCAAACAGAAGAAAATGAATTGGTTTTGAGAATTGCTTCGAATAATTTGAATACTATTTATTGGAGATTTTTTACCGAAAAACAACAAAATAAAGTTCAGAAACAGCTTGAAGATATTTTGAATGAACGTTTGCAAGCGAATTTATCGGCGAATATTAAAAAGACTTTATTTGGATTGTTTAGTTCGATTGCCTATTCAGATTCGGCAAAAGCCAAATTATATCAGATTTGGAATAAGGAAATTGTAATTCCCGGTTTAAAATTGAATGAAGATGATTTTACCAATATGGCGATGAACTTGGCGATTTTCAAACATGAAAAAGCCGATGAAATTCTGGAAAAAACAAGAACTACAATTACAAATCCTGATAAACAAAAGCGTTTTGTGTTTCTGCTTCCGTCATTATCAAAAGACGAATTGGTTCGAAATGCTTTTATGGAATCTTTAAAAGACGATTCAAACCGCGAAAAAGAATCTTGGGTTTCGGTTGGTTTAGCGAATATTCATCATCCGCTTCGTCAGGAAAGTGCGCAAAAATATATTAGATTTTCATTAGATTTAGTCGATGAAATTCAGCGTACAGGAGATATTTTCTTCCCGAAAGACTGGCTTGATAATACAGTTGGAAAATATTCGTCGAAATTTGCTTTTGATGAAGTACAGCGATTCTTAAAAGAAAACCCTAATTTTAGTCCGATCTTGAAGCGCAAATTATTTATGTCGACAGATTTGCTTTATAAAGCACAAAATATTAAAAAAGAAACCGAATGAAAATCGAATCGGAAATAGAGAAAGTCTCCAGTTTTCAGCATCTCGAAATGTTGGCGAATCAAGTTGTAGAAGGCTTTATATCTGGAATGCACAAGAGTCCGTTTCATGGATTTTCGGCTGAATTTGCTGAACATAAAGTTTATAATGCAGGCGAAAGCACCAAACATATCGATTGGAAACTATTTGCCAAAACGGATCGTTTGTACACAAAACGTTTTGAGGAAGAAACCAATTTACGCTGTCATCTTATCGTAGATAATTCGTCGTCGATGCATTATCCTGAATTAAAATCGAATCAGCCTTTCTATGAAAAGAAGATTGGTTTTGCGGTTTTGGCTTCGGCGGTTTTAATGAATATTTTAAAGAAACAGCGTGATGCCGTTGGTTTAAGTGTTTTCTCGGATAAATATGAATATTATGCTCCAGAAAAAGGAAGCGATCGCCATCATAGAATGCTGTTGAATAAACTGGAAGAATTATTGGTGCAGCCAAAAGTCAAAAAAACGACCGATACTATTACATATCTGCATCAGATTGCAGAGAAAATGCATCGTCGTTCGATGATTATTTTGTTTACGGATATGTTTCAGACCGAAGATGATGAAAAGCTTTTTAACGCTTTACAGCATTTAAAACACAATAAACACAAAGTAGTTTTGTTTCATGTAGTTGATAATGAAACCGAATTGAAATTTGATTTTGACAACGCGCCAAGAAAGTTTATTGACTTAGAATCAGGAGAAGAAGTTTCGATTTTTGCGGATAACGTTAAAATTGAATATGAAAAAAGGGTAGAAGCCTATTTTAAAAACTTGGCTTTAACCTGCGCGAAGAACCAAATTAAGTACGTTCCAGTGAATGTTGGTGATAATTTTGAAAAAATATTGACAACATATTTGGTTGAAAAACAAAACTTTGGATAAATATTTGAAAATTTATTTCATTTTTTTTACAAAAACACTTGCAGAAATGAAATTCTGTACTATCTTTGCAACCGCAATAACGCAGAGGTTTGGTAGTTCAGTTGGTTAGAATACATGCCTGTCACGCATGGGGTCGCGGGTTCGAGTCCCGTCCAGACCGCAATATTGGGAAAAGCCTTTCTTAACGGAAAGGCTTTTTTGCCCAAATACGGTATCTAAGATTAGTTGTGTTGTTTTGCTGCGACTTTGTAACTCGCAGCTGGTTTAGTAGTTAGACCAATGAAAAGCTTTCCACTTTTGTGGATGGCTTTTTTGATTTAAGACACTTTTGGTTTTTTGTTTTTGAATGCAATCCGGATAGCTATCGGGAGCTAAGATTTACATAAAGTCCGCAAAGATATTTTTTAAGAATGTAAAGTTCGCAAAGTTTTCAATTGAGAAAACTTTGCGAATTTTTTGTTTAATTCTAATTTTAAAGTAACAGTTTGTCATTCTGAGGAACGAAGAATCTCCGCAAGTAACTCTACAAAGATTTTTCCTTAATTATATTAAAATGCAGCTCGTAGTTTCAACCATGGGCTATGTTTGATTGCGAAATGAATTTCTAGACAAAGTTTTAGGGGGCAAAGTTCGCAAGGCTTACAATTGATTAAAGGTTTGCCAATTTTACGGTTATTTATAAGGGCTATAAGAATTTTTTCCTCGATAGCTATCGGGGTTTCGGTAAAAAAAGAAAGAAAGTTCTTCTTTTTTGATTTAGTTGCCGAATTTTAAAATATTGGATTTTAAGTAATTAAAAATTTCTTTTTTTTTATTCGTAAAAAAGCTTGCAAAATCAAAGATCTGTTGTATTTTTGCACTCGCAATAACGCAGGGTTTGGTAGTTCAGTTGGTTAGAATACATGCCTGTCACGCATGGGGTCGCGGGTTCGAGTCCCGTCCAGACCGCCTAAGTTGTTAAAAGCCTTTCTTAACGGAAAGGCTTTTTTGTTTTTAGGTTTAACCGCAAAGAGCGCTAAGATTTACGCAAAGTTCGCAAAGGTTTAATTTGGCTTTGCGAACTTTGCGTTTTTACCTTGCGCTCTTTGCGGTTAAATTTCTTTCTTATCTTTATAATAAGAAATCGCATTAATGGAACATTCCGGTCAGAAATTAGATAAATATTACATCAAGAAAGTAGATGCCGATAAAAAAAGTATTTACTGCCACCACGATTTGATGGGTGAATTGTTCGTGCCTCCGCATAGACACAACAAAGCACAACTGCTTTATGCCGAAGGCGATGTTGTTTTTGTAACAACCGAAACTAAAACTTATTTTTTGCCGGCAAGACATTTTATCTGGATTCCGAGTGGAGTGGAGCATAGTATCGAACCAAAATCAGAGAGTGTTACGATG
The DNA here is from genome assembly GCF_002217395.1 of Flavobacterium plurextorum. GTDB lineage: Bacteria > Bacteroidota > Bacteroidia > Flavobacteriales > Flavobacteriaceae > Flavobacterium > Flavobacterium plurextorum. The sequence continues at coordinate 29,975 of NZ_MUHD01000014.1, forward strand.
CGAAATTTGTATTTTCCAGTCGAAAAAGACGAAGATGACTTTTATAAGATTGAAGGGATTTATCCTGTCAATAATTTACTATTGCAAATGATGCTTTTTACGAATCGGTGGAATGGCGATCTTAAAAAAGGAACTCCGAATTTTGCCATTGCCAAAGCAATAAAAGCGATTCTGCCTCAAATTTGCACTAACAATTTACCTTTAGAATTACCACAACCAAAAGACAAGCGACTAAGTAAAATTTTACGTTACATCGAAAACAATCTCGGAGAAACGATTTTATTTGCTGATGTTGCTCATGAATTTGGTTACAGCGAACGCTCTTTGTATCGCTTGTTTCAAAAAGATCTCAATATGTCTTTTATTCAATATTATACCATTCGAAGAATTTTAAAAGCAATCGAACTTTTATTAGAAAGAAAACTTTCGGTAAAAGAGGTAGCCCAAGAAGTTGGTTATAATAGTGTTCCGACTTTCAGTAATACATTCTTCAAGATTTTAGGACAAAGACCTTCCGATTACTTAAGCGGAGAAGATATCTTGTTTGGTAAATAAGTTTTGTTTCACGCTCCCGATAGCTATAGAGATAGACAGATTTTAGCAGATAATTTTAACACATAGAAACATAGATTTTTGTTGCGTTGAAAGGCGTTTCACTTAGCATGAATGCACATAGAGCTATGTGTGAATGATGTATCATTTATTTTAATCTTTATAGAGTTCGTTAATGCCTATGTTTTTATGTGTTTAAATAACTATTTCGATTAAAAAAGTAAAATCTGTATTTATCTGCGTGATACATCACAAATTGAACTTGTTTTGTAATAAATTGTTTTACAGTGATTTAATATAACGTTTTCGGAAAATACGATTTTAACATTTGTCCGAAATGAATATGTTATTGACTTTTTAGAATTATCAGTCAACGGAAAAATGAAGGAACTTTGCAGCATAAATTATTTAAATATTCATGTTCCTTAAAACAACAAATTCTACAGACGATTGTTTTTCCAGAATCCTGCTGTTATTCTTAATTGTATTAGCATTCAATGGCTTACAAGCGCAGGAAGTTCATTCGGTTTCATTAAAAGAAGCTTTGAAACTGGCTAAAGAAAACAACAAAAAAATCCTTAGATCTCAATTGGAGGTCACGCTCTCGGAGCAAAACATTAAAGAAAGAAAAGAACTTCGACTGCCCGATGTGCAGCTAAACGGTATGTATTCGAGAATTACGAATATTACCGAATTTAAAGGAAGCGGATTCTTAAATGGCAAAGAAGTAACAAAGGCAATTCCTGAAATTTATGAGGTCAATTCGACTTTTAAAATGCCAATTTATGCGGGGAATAAAATTAATAATGCCATTAAAATTGCCAATCAGGAAAATGAAATTGCCAAAATAAAAACAGAAAAGACCGAGAATGATGTCGAGCTTGAAGTGGTGGCAAATTATCTGGCGATTTATAAAATGATGGAACTTCAGAAAATTTTTGAAGAAAACATCAAAGAAGAAAAAAGCCGATTGAAAGAAGTACAGTCACTTCAAAAGCACGGAGCGGTTACAAAAAACGAAGTTATTAGAGCCGAATTACAGCTTTCGGATCGTGAACTGAATGCGCTTACAAATTCCAAAAACATAAAAATTGCGCTTCACGATCTGAAAACTTTAATTCAGATTCCAGAAAACGAGGAAATAGCAATCGATACAACATCAAATCTGGATGAAATGAACGGTTTGGATCCGTATGATTATTATATGACTAAAGCGTTACAAAACGAAGAAATGCGTATTGCAAGTCAGGAATTAAGCATCAGCAAAACCGAACTGAAACTGGTTAAGGGAAATTATCTGCCAAGTGTTCACTTTTTTGGGAACTATGGTTTTTATTATCCGAACTACAAGTTTTTTCCGCCAAATCCATATTTATACACTTTAGGTCAGGTCGGAATTGAAGCGACTTTTGATATTTCGTCTTTGTATAAAAATAAAACGAAAATGGAACAGGCGAATACCAAAATCAGATGGCAGGAAATGCAGTCGGAAATTGTAAAAGAAGAAATTCAGGACAAGCTGTATAAAGAACATACACAATATCAAGAAATCCTTGAAAAGTTTGTGGTGGTCGATAAAGCTTTGGATTTAGCCAATGAAAATTACCGAATTGTAAAGGTGAAATACTTAAACCAATTGGTTTTAATTACCGAAATGGTTGATGCTGATAATGCTTTGCTTCAGGCGAAATACAATAAAATTTCTACTCATTTGGATGCGGTTTTAAAACATTACGAGCTGCTTCATACGGCGGGGATTATGCCACAGAGTTAAGAGTTTTTAGACTTGATAGAAGAAAGAAGCAAGAGAATAAAGTAAAGAATATAGATTTTAAGTTCCGAAAGAACGGTTCATATTGTAGCGCCGTCCCGAGGCTTCGGGATCAATCCGGGGAGAATTAGAGAAAATAGACAAGAAAAGATATAGAGTTTATGGTTAAGATAAAAAATGAAACTAGAAGAAACAGAACGTTTCATATATTAATAACAATTATTGCGTGCACGCTTGTGGTGAGCGGAGTTATTTTAGGAATTTGGTTTTATGTGTTCAATAGAAACCACGAAGAAACGAATGATGCTCAGGTTGAGCAATATGTTACGCCAATTATGTCGAGAATTACGGGTTACGTGCAGGAAGTTCGTTTTAACGAAAATCAGTTTGTGCATAAAGGTGATACTTTGGTTGTGATTGACAATCGTGAATATAAATCGAAATTGAATGTGGCTCTTGCCGATGTTCAAAACGCACAGCAAAACAGCGTTGTAGCGCAAAAAAATGCGGTTACCACAGCAAGTGCAACGGCTATTAACGAATCGCAGTTAGAAGGTGCAAAGTCGAATCTTTGGAAAACAAAACTGGAATACGAAAGATATAAAGCTTTGGTGAAAGACGAAGCGGCAACTTCTCAACAATTAGAAAAAGTAAAGGCAGATTACGAGTCGGCGCAAGCACATTTTCAGGAAATGAAAAATAGAATTCACTCAGCGACTTTAAGTACAACGGTTGCTGAAGCGAATGTTCCAACAACGCAAACCAATATCGCATCGAAACAAGCAACTGCGGATAATGCTGCATTGTTTCTTTCGTACACAATAATAACTGCGCCTTACGACGGCTGGGTTGGAAAAAGAACTCTACAACCAGGGCAATTGGTAAAAGAAGGACAATCTTTGCTTTCGATTGTAAGTAAAGAAAAATGGATTACAGCCAATTTTAAAGAAACTCAATTGCAATATTTAACCGTTGGGCAGGATGTTGAAATTAAAGCTGATGCTGTGAGCGGAACAACTTTTACAGGAACAATTGCTTCTTTATCGCCTGCGAGCGGTGCCAGATTTTCGCTGCTTCCTCCAGACAATGCAACTGGAAATTTCGTAAAAATCGAGCAAAGAATCCCAGTTAGAATCCAGTTGAAAAACAGCGATAAACAAGCTGATTTTTTAAGAGCGGGAATGAATATCACTGTGATTGCAGCACATTAAAATGGAAGATAAAAGTATTTTTAAATCCTGGGTTCCAAAATGGGCAATCATTATTATTTTGTTTGTCTGCCTTTTGCATTCCATGATTTTATTGGGAGTTTATACTTCAAACGTAACCTACGCGGCAAGTTTTCTAGATATTGAGCCCGAAGATTTGCAGTTTGCAATGTGTGTTACGTACGGAACTTTACTCGCAACGATTTTGATAGAAAGCAGGTTTTCGAGTTTTTTTCCTGCAAAAAATTACCTGATGGCCGTTTATTCCTTAATTGGAATTACGATTGTTTCATCAGCATATATTACCAATTTTTATCTTTTTTTAATGCTCAGAATTGCCGAAGGAATCTTAATGGCACTTCCAGTAATTACAATCAGACAATTATTGATAGAGCAATTTAATTCTAAAAACGCCATTATAATTGGTTTCTCCTTTTATTACGGTTCGTTGTTATTGTCAACGCCTTTTATAATGAATATTGCGGTTTGGTTTCTGGATCATTACGATTGGAAATATATGTTGTACGTTTCTGGTGGATTGCAGGTTTTGAATGTCTTTTTAATCTTGGTTACTTTTCGTGGGCACCGAATCACAAAGAAAATTCCGTTGTATCAAATCGACTGGATGAGTTATTTTTTGGTTTTAACTGCCATTCTTTGCGGTGCTTACTTTTTTGTTTATGCCGAGAAAAAATATTGGTTTGATTCTTCTCAAATGGTTCTAACGTTAATGATTGCTTTAATTTCGGGTGGTTTATTCATCTTTAAAGAGCTTTTGGTAAAAAGACCCACTTTTGATTTTGAAGTTTTTAAATACGCCAATCTGCGAATAGGATTTTTATTGTTTTTCCTTTTCTATATCAGCAGAGCAACGCTGAGTCTTTGTCACTCGGCGATGTTTTCAATCTGGAATTGGGATCCGTCTCGTGTTGCGGGCGTGCAATACATTAACGGACTAGGAAATGTGATTGGACTTATTTTAGCTGCATTTTTCCTGATGAAATCCGTTTCGACCAAAATCATTTTTATGATTGGTTTTTCGTTAATTGCGGTGTTTCATTTTTGGTTTACGTTTCTTTTTGTACCCGATGTAGCTTTGTCAGATATAATTATTCCGTATGTGTTACAAGGAATTGGAGTTGGATTTTTATTTGTTCCTTTAATCTTGTTTACGACATCTTCGGTTCCTGCAAAAATGGCGGTTTCTTCTGGAATTGTAGGTGTTTCTGGTCGTTTTTGGGGAAGTACAATTGGTTTTTGTGTGATGCAGAACGCGGTTGTATTTTTAAACAAAAAACACTTTTTAAAACTAAGTCAGTTTGTAACTGGCGAAAATCCCGAGGCGCAGCAAACAATTGCTTCAACAGCACAGAGTTTTATGGCAAAAGGATATTCGGCAGATAATGCAAATACTTTAGCCTTGAAAAAAGTCTTCGGAACAGTTGCTAAACAAGCCACTTTATTGGCAGATATGGAGATTTATACCATTGTAGGTTATGGTTTGGTGGTTTTGATTATTCTGATAGCGTGTAATCAACATTTGAGGCAAACGATGACTTTGGTTAAAAGTAAAATTTGGATAGGATAGTTTTGTTTCAGGTTTAAAGTTTCAAGTTCAAAGTTTTTGCGCATTTTATGTCATCCTGAGGAACGAAGGATCACACGCGAAATTCCGCAAACCGAATCGCCAATCTTTGTCGGGTTTAATCTCGCAAAGTCGCAAAGTTTTTTATTTTTTAAAGCCACAGATTAATAAGATTTAAAGGATTTTTTTTCACGCAGATTTGACAGATTACGCGGATTATTTTTTTCTTATTTTCAAAATTTAATCTGCTCGATCTGCCAAATCTGCGAGAGTAAAAAAACTTTGGGCCTCTGCGATTTCGCGAGATTCAAAAAAAACCTTAGCGAATCTCTGTGGAAAATCTCCGCGCAACTCTGCGGAAATAATTATCTTGCAACCGTTAAAAAAACAAAAAAATAAAATGAAACAGCAATGTGTAATTTTTGATATGGATGGCGTGATTTCGCACACGAATCCGTATCATGTGAAGGCTTTTGAGGCGTTTTTCGATAAGTATAATGTTCCTTATACCAATGAAGAATTTGAAGAACATATGTATGGAAAACACAATAGTTATATCATGTCGCATTTTTTCAAGCGCCCAATTTCGGGAGAAGAATTGATAAAACTTGAAGACGAAAAAGAAGGAATGTTTCGTGAAATTTATAAAGACAAAGTCGATACGATTCCGCATTATTTGGATTTTTTAAGCCAATTAAAAGCTCGTGGATTTAAAACAGCCGTTGCAACATCGGCGCCGCGTGCGAATCTGGATTTGATTGCAAACGCTTTGAAAATTTCAGACAAAATGGATTCGATGATGTCGAGCGAAGATGTTACACATCATAAACCAAATCCCGAAGTATATTTAGAATCAGCAAAACGTGTTGGAGTTTCTCCATCTGATTGTGTGGTTTTCGAAGATTCTTTTTCGGGTATTACAGCAGGACTAAATGCAGGAATGAAAGTAGTTGGCGTTTTGAGTACGCATACAAAAGAACAACTTCCGCCATGTAGTTTTTATATTAATGATTATAGCGAGATTAATGTCGATAAGGTTTTAGAATTATTAAACAGCTAAAATTTTTAAACCATATAAGTAATATAAGTTCATTTTAATAGAAGAGACCTTTGTCAAAGTTTTAAACTTTGATAAAGGTTTTTTAGTATTGTAGCCACAAAGTTTTGTCATTTCGATTCCGAAGCCTCGGGATCGAAATGACAAGCTAGACCTAAAAATAAATATAAGCGATATGAATTGCCTTCAGTTTTTAGCTGGAGTTTTTTTTATGTTTGAAAGGGAGAGGCTTTAGCTGAAAAAAACTTTATAGAATAAACATAGCAATTGTCATTGCAATAAACAGATAAAGAAAAACCGATGCGCTTAATAAAAACCATAAGGATTTTGGAACAAATTTTAATCTTAAATCTTTAATAATTATAATGGAATTGACAAAAGAAAAAACTACAAGAAGTAGATTTAAAAATAAGATAAAAGTAGCGCCGTAAGCATATATCAAAGTGCCTCTAAAATTCTCCAGATAATGTTTCGTCGTACAGCTAAGAATGAATAGAATAGGAATTGTAATAGCAAATTTCTGTATTAGATTTAGATCTTTGAACTTTGTCAATATGGATTTTGATAAAATCATTTCAAAGGAAAATCAAACAATTCTTTAAGATCAATATCTAGAGCATTTGCGATTCGTATAAGGGTTCTTATACCTGTATTTATTTCAGCTCTTTCAATTCTGCCAATCTGATTTTTTGGAATATCACAATCATCAGCTAAAGCTTGCTGCGATAAACCTTTCTTTTCACGAAGTTGCCTAATGTGAATGCCAAGATTTGTAATAAAAGTTTCTTCTGAAATATCCATATTTCAAAAGTCATAACAATTATTTTTTAGTAAGACACAAATTTGTATCCAAAATTATTATATTTGATGAAAATATAAGATAATGATTACAGAAAGCCTTTCAAAAGAAATTGAAACCAGATTAAAAGATTTTTTTATTGATATTATCGATCCAAAAGATATGGCAAAATCAATACGACAAGTAAATTATGCACTTTCGTTATGTTCCATGCGAGGATGCGAAACCTTAGAATCTGAGCTGTCTAATATCGATGATAATTTTTATTGGTTAAATAGATTGGCGGAAATTTTAGATCCTTATTTGGATGTAGAGTAAACAAATGATTTAAAACAGAAAGTGATCACAAAGTTTTGTCATTTCGATCCTGAGGCTTCGGGAGAGAAATGACAAAACTATATGGACTTTTGGATTATTTATAAGTTCAAAATCATTTCTCTGCGGCAATAACAAGTGCGTTTCCATCGATGATTACATTTCCGTCAGGGAATTTCTCATTTATTAATGTAAAAACTTCTTGTTTTATTTTTTCTCTCATTTCATCATCGGCATTGCTAAGCGCGGCGACAAAAGGCGCGGCAATTTCGGTAAGCATATTCCAATAAACATCTGCAGTGCCGCAAACTAATTTGCCAGTCAGTTCTTTTTCGGAAGTATTTTTAAATCCAGCTTGTTTAAAAATATCGGTCATTAAACCGCTTTTCGAACAGCGAAACATTCCCGGAGCTTCAGGTGGCGGCGGAGTGAGCAGCATATTTCTGTTAATCGTTCCGCCAATTGTTGTTACCCAAAAATTTTTCTCAGGTCCGCTCCAGACTGCAATCGCGATTCTTCCTCCAGGTTTTAAAACCCGAAACATTTCTTTTGCTGCCAAAAGCATATCGGGAAAAAACATAAAACCCATTCGGCAGCTTATCGCGTCGAAGGTATTGTCGTAAAAAGGAAGTTCGCTTACATCGCAAGCTTTAAATTCGACATTTGTAATTCCTTTTTTAAAAGCATTTTCGCGGGCAATGGTGAGCATATCATCAGCGAGATCGGTAATAATGACTTTTCCGTCAGAAAGCATTGCGGCAATACTCAAACCCGGTTCGCCGGTTCCAGCCGCGACATCTAAAATTACGTCTGATCCTTTTGGGTTTATCGAACGTATAATTTCATCGGCAAAAGGCCTCATAAAATCCAGAATTTCATAATCCCATTTTTTCCAGCCTGGAGAAAATTTGTTCCAAGATGCTTTTTGTTGTTCCCGTATTTCTTGAAGTTGTGGTTCCATTTTGTTTGTTTTTAGGTTGTTGAAAAATGAATTTTATAACCGAAACAAAATTTGGGGAATTTGTTTTGCAATAGGCAAAGAGAAGATTTTTTGGTAGATTTTTTCGATTGGCAAAGATACGGAAGAAATGTTTTTGTTGGATTTGATTTGGTGTTAATTTATTGGTTGTTAGTGTTTTGTGTTTATTTTATTACCGCAATCTTGTCATCAACGGATTAAAATCCGTTTCTACAAAATGAATCATTCCTTCGGAATTTTATGCAGCGTTCCATAGGAACAAATTATATTGTAGGGATGGATTTTAATCCATCTTTGCGGTTAGAATGGTCAATTTTGTCATTTCGACGTAATGAGAAATCGCACTAGAAGTTCCGTAAAGAAAATCGCCAATCTTTGTAGATATACGATTGTGATTTCTCTCCCGAAGCCTCGGGATCGAAATGACAAACTATGTGGTTACTTTGTCTTCAACGGATTAAAATCCGTTTCTACAAAATGAATCATTCCTTCGGAATTTTATGCATCGTTCCATAGGAACAGATTGTATTGTAGGGATGGATTTTAATCCATCTTTGCGGTTAGAATGGTCAATTTTGTGATTTCGATCCCGAGGTTTCGGGAGAGAAATCTTCGCAAGTAACTCCGCAACGAAAATCTAATCTTTGTCGAGCTTCTTGTTGAGATTTGCTTCGCCAGTTCGCGATCGCGCGAGCCTCGTTCGTCGAGATGACAAAAGTAATCAAACACAGCCAATGGTTTCAACCATTGAGACGCATTCATTATTGATAATCTATATCTCCCGCTTTTGAAACCTCGGACTATGTTTAAAATTAAAGAGGAATAATGTAAAAACGAAAAGCCAAAAAAAAAGCTTCTGAAAATTTTCAGAAGCTTTTTTAGTGCGGATAATAGGACTCGAACCTACACGCCAAAGTATTCTATTTGACATTTTTAAGCACCTCCCAAAAACACTACAAAACTAATTAAAAATCTCAACAAATTCAATACTTAACAACATTTTTGCTATTAGAATAGTAATAGAATGAAATAGATTAAAATGTAATGCGATAGTATAAATGTTTGGCAAATGTTTGGCAACTTTTGGAAACGTCTTACAAATTAAATATCTTTGAATTGTTCAAACGTTCAAATACAAAAAAATGGCATCAATTAAATTTCGTTTGCGAAGTAAAGCGAACAAAAACGTATCTATAAAAGTTTATACTTCGCTTGGACGTGGTAATTTTATAGAAGTTAGTACAGGGTTTACAATAAACCCAAAAGACTGGAACACGCCCGACAAAGACAATCCAAAAAAAGGCGACGACTTTCCGAAACAAAACACACCCGAAAACAAAGTAATTTTCAACAACCTCAAAAAATTGGAATCATTCCTTTTTGAGAGTGTTAATACTGCAATGGGTGAAAGTGTCGTAATTGATACTTTTTGGCTCGAGGCAAAAATTAACGAATGTTTCCAACGCGTAGTAAAAAGTAATTCGGGTTTATTGGTTAATCATATTCAATACATAATCGATAACGCTAACACTCGCAAAGTAAAAACAAACGGCGGTTTTAAAATGGGATTAAGTAAAAGCACCATTAAAAACTATACTCTTTTTAAAAACATAATTTTAGAATACCAAAAGCAGACTAAAAAACAAATTCAATTTGTTGAGGTTACAAAACCGTATGTAGACAAGTTTACAAACTGGCTTATTAATACCAAAAATTATTCTACTAATTATGCGGGGAAACAATTAGAGATTTTAAAAACAGTTTGCATCGATGCAGAAAAACACGAAATTCCCGTTACACCCTATTCAAAAACAATTCAACATTTTAGAGAAAGCGAAAGTGACCGTTACATACAAACATTATCGTTTGACGAACTGGAGCAAATTAAAAGCGTGGATTTGTCCGATGCGAAACAACTCAAAGAATTTAAAGCACAAAACCCCGAATTAACAAAAGGAATTTCAATTACACCCGAGGCACTAAACAACGCCCGCAATTGGATTTTAATCGGTTGTGAAATTGGACAGCGTGGAGGCGATTTATTGAAAATCACAAACGAAAATATTAGATATAAAGGCACAACTATTTATATTGATATAATCCAACAGAAAACAAATAAAAATGTGACAATCGGGATAATTGCGCCCCACGTTATCGACATAATCGAAAACCATTTGCCAAAAGAAGTGCCACACCAAAAACTAAACGATTATGTAAAAGTCGTTTGTAAATTGGCGGGGATTAATGAGGTTGTAAAAGGTTCAAAACTAAATACAGAAAGTAACCGCAAAGAGTTGGGAATGTACCCAAAGCACGAATTAATTACTACACATTGTTTTAGACGTTCGTTTGCATCAAACTATTATAAAAAGATACCCACCGCCGTATTAATTGGAATAACTGGACACTCTAAAGAATCTTTGTTCCTCACATACATAAACCAACGAGAGGACAAAGACAGTAACGCCGATTTATTTATGAAGTTTTACAGCAACCTGCAAAAAGACAAAACACCCGAAATGAAAGTTATACTTAATACAGGAACGAAATAATTATGCGTAATTATCTATTTGAAATTAATACCCAAAACGCTTGTACACTTGCAGAAAAGTACAATCTTTCTGAATATGACCGTGATTATATCCGTCAAAATTTTTGGCCAATAATTAAAGTTAATAATTATGATACAAAAGCCATAAAAGAAAAATTAAGCACTCTTAAAAATGAATTTATTAAAGATAATACAATCTTTGATTTGGAAATTTTTAATCGAGAAAATATGGATTTATTGGTTTATGAACTAAACCAATATATTGATGTTTTGAAACGTGGAAAAGTTGAAATATGGGAAGAATATGGCGATGATTTTTTCTATATCTTTAAAATGGAATCAGATATAAAAGAGAATACACTTTTTATTTCAGATAAAAATATTACACAAGTTGAAATATATTTTAAAAATATTTTGGGTATAATCACAAATCACAATGAGTCTGAATCTCTACAAAAAAATGATAGCAAAATAACGGATATTCAATATAAAAGTTATGTAAAATCTATAAAAGATTGTATTCTTAATAAAAATAAAAATAGTATTGAGAGTTTTAAGTTTGAAGAAATCGATCCGTTAAAATATTTGTCAAAAGACAAACAGCTAAAAAAATTGAACGAGTTAATTAATAAATTCTACGAATTATTAAATGTAGGCTATCCGTTTGTCGCTTATAATTTTGTAAATAATGTATTTGATGAAGAAAATTTCTTTTCTAATATACCTCTATCTATAATGACAAATAAGGAAGTTTTAAATATTGATGAAATTGAATTTAATGAGGAAATAAAGGGGTTTATAAATGATTATGCACGTGCTAAATTTTTAGAACTTCTACTTAGTGAACGCGAATTAGTCTTAAATCCAGTAAACGACCCTATAAATTTTACTAATGAACACCTTGCAGAATTAGAAAAAATAAAGACAATAAAAAAAAGCAAAAAACTGAATTTTGATATTACTGACGAAGTTGATGATTTTGAAGTTTTCAGTAAAAACTTTGAAACTGAAATTGCAACATTATTTAATCAAAATATTTCCAAAAACGAAAAGTTAAATATTTATTACAAAGATTATTTTCCAAAATATCTATCAAGAGTTAATAACATCGTTTCGCAAATTGAAGAAATGGAAAATGATTTTAAAATTAATTTTCCTGAATTAGAAACAGATTTAAAAAGTCTAAATGCAATTAATTCAAAATTTAAAAAAAGCATATTAAATGATTTGGAAACCGCTTTAAATAAAATACTGAAAATTGACTATGAAAGGTTATTGTTTGAGTATTTAAACATTACAAATAAGTTAGAAACGGATTTAAAACTTGAAGGAAAAGAAATAAGTGCATTTTGTAAAATATTCTATAATAGAATGCTTCACATTAAATCAAACCCCAAGCCTCGCGAAATGGTAAGTGAAATACAGGAAAGAAAAAATATTCAACAGTTACCACAATTAAAAGATGTTTTCTTTGTGCACTATCAATGTGATGATTTTGAAATTGGAACTAAAATAACAAGTTTAAGTATTTATGCAGATGATAAAACAATAGAGTTTTTCAAAGATACCGAAGAGGAAAATATCGAAAAATACTGCACCAAAGTTTTTGAGTTATGCAATAGAGGTTTAGTTCCTATACATTGGGGACAAAACAAAACCTATTTTGGAATTGAACATATTAAAAGCCGATACAATGAACTAACAGGGAAAACAATTGCATTAGAATACACTAATAGCATTAATCTTGGAAAATGGTTAATCAATACTTACGGCGAAAGATATATTTCACACCCTCGTTTAGATAATTTAGCGAACCTTAACAACTTTAACGGGGTTACTAATAAAGAAAGTAGAATATTTCACACCAATAGACTTTTTTTACTCACAAAGATTTACTTCAATGCTTTAAATGGAACACTAAAAACAGAAGCAGAACCATTTGATTTTTCCGATACCTCAACAGTTGGAAAGAATATAATAATTATCAAAGAAAAAAACAGCGAAATGTTTTCAAATAATGGTTTTGAACTGTTTGAATATATCCTAAACGAAAATGTTAAACCAAAAGAAACAAAAGGGCGTAAATCCGATTTGATTTATTACTATTGGGAAATGTACAACAGTACCCCTCAATACATACACCAAAGACCCGCACCCTTTTTTAAATGGTTTGATAAAGAATACAACGAAACAACAGGACAATTAAAAACTTATGACAACGTAAAAACACCCCAAAGAATAAAGGATTATTCAACAGCTTTAGAGTGGTTTAAATCAAAAAACAAATAGTGTACCGTTAATGTACCGCAAAAAGTACAATCTCGTATTTAACGCAGTACTACTGTATTAGTCCCTTTGTCATAACAAATTAATTATTTAGTTATGGCACAAATTCAATTCGTGGCAACTTCGCCACAAGATTTAAAAAACGAAATTACAGCTGATGTAAAAGTAATTTTAGACGACTTTCTGAAAAATTTCAAACCAGTACAACCCGCCGAATATTTAACCCGTCAACAAGTGGCGAAAATGTTCGGCGTGGATTTGAGCACGGTGCATAATTGGTCGAAGTCGGGAAAACTCAAACCGCTAGGGATTGGTTCAAGAGTTTATTTTTTAAGAACAGACATAGAGGCTTGTTTAATCCCATTAAATCAATAAAGCGATGGAAAGTAATAATACTAACCACCGCCCCGATAATGTTATTAAAAGACAAAACAAATATACATTATCAACTACACAATTAAAAACCATATTTGAGTATTTACAAAAGCACACCGCCACCGCTTCAATGACAGCCGAAGCGACTGGAATACCTCAAAAATCAATTTGCCGTTATAAAAGGGATTTAGAGAAACGTGGTTTATTGTGTGAAGTACGAAAAGGATTTTGTGAACTTACAAAATTTAGAGCGTGGTATCTAACCACAAACCACGATTTGTTTCCGAAGTCTAACCAATTAGAATTGTTTTAGATTATGGAGGATAAAAACAAAATCGACGTAATGAACGACTGGAAAGCAGAATTTACTAAGAGAATCCAAGCCGAAAGTAAAAGCCGTAAAGAAACATTCACTTTTTATGATGCGTGCAAAAAAGTAAATTATCACACCGAACGGGACAAAGTATTTTTGTCGGTTGTTACATTTTTAAATAGTGAACCGCTACAAAATAACGATTATGTAAAATTTGTTTCTTGCTATATTACAACAGGACGCAAACTCAATGCGAAATATTTTAGAAACAACCTCGAAAAGCTAAATCAATATTATAAAAAAGTTGACGAGGCAAAAGCAAAAGGCGAAACATTCAACCCGTTTAGTGTAAAAGCATACAAACGATATGTTTTGTTTATGGTTTTGAAGTTTAGCGGGGAATACACAAGTGATTTAGACCAGTCGTTTGGAGTGCAAAACATCGAAAATAGGGAGTACAACCCCTTAACAAATATACCGTCCGTATTGCGTGGGGAATTGCCTTTTGCAGTAAAAGAGTACGACATAAAAAGAGCGTTTCCGACTTTTATTGATATTGAATTAAACACAAGCCACCGAGCGACTATTTATGATGTCCTTAACAAAAAAACTTTTGCTTATTTGCTTAATTCCAATGCTACAAACAAAAGCGCAGACCGAACCAAAATTTTAAATGAATTGTCAAAGGTTTACGGCAATGATGCGGACAAAGTTTGTACACTCGAAAGGTTCAGTACAAAAGGAGGCTCATTTTTAGACTTTTCTAAATACGAAAAGGAATATATCGAAAGATTTGTAGCCGAAAATAATTTAGTTCATTATGTGCGACTACACGACGGTGTTTTTATTTTGGCTGAAAGCGAATGTAAAAACACAAAGTTTGAAAAAGTTGAATTTTCGATTAAGGAATGTATAAAGCCAGCTATTGAAAATAAAATAGTCAACTTTTACACAATAGACCAAAGTAACAAAGTTTATACTTCGCCTACTATGTACGCCGAGTTTTTTATTCAAGAAAAGTTTTTAAGAATTTCGACACCAGACGACAAAATATTTTTATTGAGAGATACTAATAACGTGGTCGATTTTTTTAATCATAACACCGATATAGTCGCCTTTTTAAAAGAGAATATTATAGAGTTTGGCAATTCATTTGATGCAGTCGCGGACACCATAGCACGGGAAAATTTTAGTGTAGTTAAACAAGGGTTTTTATTAATTCCCTCGATTGAATTAAACTACTATTCAGATACAAAAAATACTTTCGGACTACCTTTTAAAAATGGTTTCTATTATTTCGATATGAATGGCGACGGGCAAATAAAATCTAAAGATTATACCGATGTAAAGGGATTTTTTGCACCGCACGAAATTCAAAGCCGAGAGTTTAAATATACCGATGAGGTCGGAATGTTTGAGCAGTTTTTAATTAGGGTATCATTAGGGTTAAAAGAACCAGAAACACAAGAAAACGAAATCACTATCGAGAGTTTTAAGACTATGTTTGGTTATTTATGTCACAATTATAAAGATGCAACAAAAAACCCGTGTATTGTACTTACTGATATGGACGCGGACGACGAAACCCGAAACGGACGACGAGGGAAAACATTAATATCTAAAGCCGTTCAAGAAGTACAGGAATCAATTATTAAGGGAGGCAAAGAATTTGACAGCGGTTATACTCACGTATTCGCAGACCTAGAAAAAAAGCACAATGTTTATATCATTGACGACGTACCCGCGGGTTTTAAGTATGATGATTTGTACACTAATATTTTGGGCGACATATCTTGTCAAAGAAAAGGATCGAAAGCCGAAGCAATAAAATTTATAGATGCGCCAAAGTTTGCGATTACTTCAAATTGGGTAGTTCCGTATGATGAGAAAAACGCTTCGACAAATGGGCGGTTTATTGAATACAAGTTCACGAACTACTATACAACAAGCCACACACCAAAAGACGAATTTAATTGCGTTTTTTTTCAAGACTGGAACGCAGACGAATGGAATCGTTTTTACTCTTTTGTATTCCGATGTGTTAAACTGTTTCTACAAAAAGGAATCATAAAAACCGAATATAATAAGACAGTCGACAATTATAAGGCGTATTTCAGTAATGATGCTATACATAATGAATTTCATAACTGTATATCAGTTCTAATGAGTGGAAATACACCTTTTGAGTTTACAGTATCTGACTTTTTAAGAGTGTACAACGATAAGGAAAACCCTTTGCGATTTGAAAAAATGTTTACCACCAAAAACACAAAAAAATTAATAGATGCGTGGGTAGGTAAATTTAATACCGAAAACAAAGACTTTTATTTTCAGTACACAAATAGAAGAAAATGGATTAAAATACAGAATTAACACAGTTAACACAGTTAACACAGATGTAACACACATAAAAACACACTTGTAACCCTTGAAAACACTGCAATAACACACTTAACACACTTTAAACTAAAGTACGTGTGTGAATAAAAAAATGAGTATTAAAATAGGGTTCATTTTCTTGTATAGTATCACTTACTTTTTATCTGTGTTATCTGTGTTTGTATTGAAAATCAATTAGTTGTCTGTGTTTCAATCTGTGTGGTATCTGTGTTCTAACACACATAAAACTAATAAAATGAAAAAAAGAAGTAAAAGCCTAAAGGGTAAGTATAAGAAAAACGGGAATAGAGTAAGAAATCAACAAATTACAACAAATCAATTTATAAAGAGCATAATACATTTCGAAACGCTTAAAAGAGAGAAAGAGTATTTTACTTTGATACTTCTTTTTTTTCCAATTGTAGCAATATGAGTTTTATCTAAAGTAGTATCAATCAAAGTTGAAAAAAATAAACGTTCCCTAATAATTTAGGTCATAAATCAAATCAAAATGAGTATAGAGAGTTGTAAAACAGTAAGCTTAACCAAACTAAAAGAGTGGGGTTATTTGGATAATGGCATAAAATCGGGCGTTATCACTTGGAGTATTTCGGGCGAAATTACTTCGAGAATTAGTATAAAATCAAATATTAGTCAATACAGAAAGTTTATAACACTTGACTATACACAAGATGGGGAAAGTATAAACTATAATGTACACCTTGTTTCTGTTCCCTCGAATTTAGGTAAAGGAGAGGTTTTATATTTTGTTTGTCCGAATACAGGAAAGCATTGCAGAAAATTGTTTCATTGTTCAAAATACTTTTTGCACCGAGAAGCTTTTAGTTTTCTATATTACGAAAAGCAAATTGAATCTAAAAAGACACGCGAACTACATTCGATTTTTGATAAGGCTTTTTTAAAAGATGAGGTTTATGAGGAGCAATATAAAAAGCATTTCAAAACTCACTACAACGGAAAGCCTACAAAACGGTATCAAAAACTAATGAATAAAATAAACCTTGCCGATAAATTTCCAGCCGATACAATGCAAAGATTATTAATGACGTAAAATATTTATATTACGGAAAACCATAATTAAACTGAATTTTTAAAGACTACATTTGAACCTTATTAATTTAATTTACTAAATATGAAAAAAATATTACTATGTGTTTTCTTAATATGTAATTCATTTGTGTTTGCTCAAAGCAAAAAAGAAATGTTAGCGGAAATGGATGGAAAATACAATGTTGATGACAATAATAATGTTACCATAACAAAGATTATTGAAATTGATGGTTTAAAAAAAGAAGAAATTTATCCGAGAGTCTTAGCGTATTTTACTTATAATTATGGAAATGGCGAATCTGTAATTCAAGTTCAAGAAAAAGAAAACGGCTTAATTATAGGTAAAGGAATTTATGATAATGTACATATTGGGTATAGTCTTGTTACAACAGAAATAGATTTATGGCACGTCATTAGAGTTGATATTAAAGATAATAAAGTAAGAGTTTTTATTACTTTGACAGAATATAAAACAAAAACGATGGGGGGAAATACTCCTCCGTCATACGGTACATTAAAAGTTTCTGATAGTTACCCCATAAACCCAAAAGGTTGGCAAAGCACAATTTATACAAAAGCACTTTACAAAGGCACAAAAATGGCTTATAAATCTATAGAGTCAATTGAAAAATCTATAAAAGAAGGAAATACAAATTCAGCTGAGAATACTGGGTGGTAGGTATTTAATTGAATACAAGCGACTACATAAGTTTGCACTTTTTTTTAAAATTAACCGTTCAAAGATGAGCGGTTTTTTATTTGCTACTTTAACATTTATTAAACTATATTTTTAAGAAATGAAAAACATTTTACTAATATTTATATTATTGAATTCGATGATATTGATAGGGCAAAAAAATAATTTCTATGGCGAATCAGGAAAACAGTATTATAAACTGAAAGTGGATAAAGCTACATACGATTTATTAAAAGTACAAGATGATACTATCTTTTTTAAAGTTGGAATTCAAGGTAATAGCAGTTACAGTAATGGAATTATGACAATTAAAAATTTGTATTATCCAGTTAAAGATGAACTTTGGTTTCAAAACGATTATCAAAAACAAGATAATCTTAATTATAATTTGAACAAAATGATTGGTTTAGACATACAATCTTCTATTAAAATCAATAAATTAAATATTATAACCAAACCTTTTATTGGTCATTCAAAAGTTGAAATGAAAAAAATATTTTGGGAAGATGAAGTAATTAGAGAAGCGAGTAATTTTATTTGGTTTAAAAGTGGTATTGTTTTTTACTTTGATAGCGATGGGGGATTTACTAATGCTGATTATAATAAAACATAAGCAATCAAATTACTATAAAAAGTAAAACAATACGCGCGCATAATGGTAGGATTTTTTACGGACGTTGTGCATAAAGGGAAAAAAAAAATTCAGCATAAAAAAAACACAATTATGGTAAACCTCATTTGAACGGAATTATAATGCATTAGATTTGAGTCTTAATTAAATATATTAAAAAATGAAAAAGATATTATTAATATTTATGCTATTAACTTCTATTATTGCAATAGGACAAGGTAATACCATAGACAAACCACCAAAAAAAACCTGGAAAATTTTAATTAAGAATTCTAATAGTAAAGAAGATAATTATAAATTGATAGCGCAAACATTAATAGATAATGATTTTTCAATTGAAAAAAAAGATGTTGAGTATTTTACTTTAGAAACAACTCCAAAGACTACGGATGGAAATAAGAGTTCTTATTATTTAAAGTTTGTTGCAAAAGATAATTTAATAGTTTTAACAGGAATGGGAAAATCTCTTATTACCATGAGAGTTGGTGGTGTTAATATTGATAGCGAATATTCTAAAATTAGAAATGTAGGAATGAGCGGTTCAATAGCTAAAGACGAATTTAATTCTATGCTGAATTTTGCGAAATTATTTATAGATTCCGAGTTTGAATTTATAGCAGAATAAAAATTAAAACATAGTAAAGGCGAACCATAACGGAGCGCCTTTTTTCTTTCTAATGGTTCAATCCTTACCGTAACCTTACCGTTATAAGTATCATTAATAATTTTTAAATGATTTGAATAATCAAACTTTTTTTCAAAATATTTCCCTATCTCATCGCGTGTGTATGTGTATGGATTAAATAAAAAATCAAAACAATACGCGCACGCGCGAGGCGAAAAATAAAGGCATAAAAAAAACGGCAGTGTTCAAGCTACCGTTTTACGTTGTTCAAACGTTGCTTTATAATTGGCATCGTAAAGCATTACAAATGTATATTTTTTTTAACTGTTTTCTAAAATGTTTGGCAATGGTTTGGCAAGTCTTGAAAATAAAAAATGCAACTATCTAAGAGTAAGATAATTGCATTCGTAAAGTGCGGATAATAGGACTCGAACCTACACGCCTTGCGGCACCAGATCCTAAGTCTGGCATGTCTACCAATTTCACCATATCCGCGTAATTGTGGGTGCAAAGATAAGCATACTTTCGAATATTCAAAGAAAAATTTCAAAAAAATTATTAATTCTCTTTTTTGTACTTTTGGATTTCTATAAAAATAATTTAAATGGAAAATATTAAGTCCTACGTTCAACAACATAAAGATCGGTTTATCAATGAATTGATCGAATTATTAAAGATTCCGTCGGTTAGTGCCGACACCGCATACTCACAAGATGTTATTGACACAGCAGAGGCTGTAAAAGAAAGTTTATCAAAAGCAGGCTGCGATTTTGTCGAAACTTGCGACACTCCAGGTTACCCAATTATCTACGGAGAGAAAATTATAGATCCAAATCTTCCAACGGTTTTAGTTTACGGACACTATGATGTTCAGCCGCCAGATCCATTAGAATTATGGACTTCGCCACCTTTTGAACCCGTTATTAAAACTACAGAGATTCATCCAGAAGGCGCAATCTTCGCGCGTGGAGCATGTGATGACAAAGGTCAGATGTACATGCACGTAAAAGCGCTTGAATTAATGGTGCAAAGCAATACGTTGCCTTGTAACGTAAAATTCATGATCGAAGGTGAAGAAGAAGTTGGTTCGGCAAGTTTGGCTTGGTTCGTAGAACGTAATCAGGAAAAATTGAAAAACGACGTTATCTTAATTTCTGATACTGGAATGATTTCAAACCAACAGCCATCGATTACAACTGGTTTAAGAGGTTTGAGTTATGTTGAGGTTGAAGTTACAGGTCCAAACCGCGATTTACATTCAGGTTTATACGGTGGAGCGGTAGCAAACCCAATTAATGTTTTGGCAAAAATGATCGCTTCGCTTCATGACGAAGACAATCATATTACGATTCCAGGTTTCTATGATAAAGTTCAGGAATTATCTGCAGAAGAAAGAGCTGAAATGGCAAAAGCACCTTTTAGTTTAGAAAAATATAAAAAAGCGTTAGACTTAAATGATGTTTACGGCGAAAAAGGATATGTAACAAATGAGCGCAACTCAATTCGTCCAACATTAGATGTAAACGGAATTTGGGGCGGTTATACTGGCGAAGGTGCAAAAACGGTTATTGCGAGTAAAGCTTTTGCTAAAATCTCAATGCGTTTGGTTCCAAATCAGGATTGGGAAGAGATTACAGAATTGTTCACGAAACATTTCACTAATATTGCTCCAGCTGGAGTTACGGTAAAAGTGTCGCCGCATCACGGTGGTCAAGGTTATGTAACGCCAATTGACAGCATTGGATATCAAGCTGCAAATAAAGCATATACTGAAACGTTTGGAGTTCCTGCAATTCCAGTTCGCTCTGGAGGAAGTATTCCAATTGTGGCTTTGTTTGAAAAAGAACTAAAAAGCAAAACTATTTTAATGGGATTTGGTTTGGATTCTGATGCAATTCACTCGCCAAACGAACATTTTGGAATCTTTAATTACTTGAAAGGAATTGAGACTATTCCGTTGTTTTACAAGTATTTTGTAGAATTAAGTAAATAAGAGTTTTACCGCGAAGGTGTTGAAACACGAAGTTTAATATCATAAATATAGAATCCGTTCAGAAATGAGCGGATTTTTTTTTGAAAAGTTCAAAGGTTTTTTCAATTGCCTCCAGCTTTAGCTGGGGGTTTTAAAAGAGATTGACATTGGCTTTAGCCGAATTATTATTGATTTTGTTTTAATTGTATAAAATGCAGTTTGGCTAAAGCCATTTCTTGTCTTTATTATAAACCTTCAGCTAAAGCTGAAGGCAATTTATTTAGGAGTATTCTCTGTTTCTTGCAATTTTATTTTCAGAATTTTTGTCAAAGTTTTAAGCTTTGGCAAAGAAGGAAAAGACCTTTGTTCCTTTGAATCTCTGCCTCTTTGAACCTAAAGCCTTAGTCCCTTAGTAACTTAGAATCTCAGAACCTTTAAAAAAAAACTTGCATATTTAAAATTTAATTCTACATTTGTAGAGCAATGTCTATAAGTGTAGAATTTAAATAATATGAAAAACCTATTTTTAGTATTCTTTTGCGGACTGATTCTTTTGGGTTGCAAACCCAAAGCAATTAATCAGAGGATTGATAAGAAAAGAGAAGGCGTTTGGATAGACGATTATAAACAGGATAATGTTAGATACAAATCCTATGAATATTATAAACATGATGTTCCTGTAAAAAAGTGGAGAATGTATATTGACGGGAAAATCTACAAAACAGAGAAGCATAAAAAAGGAATAAGTATCGTAAAAAGTTATTACGAAAACGGAAAGCTAGAATCGGAAGGAAAAACGAAACTTGAATTTAATGGAGGTTTGGCACATTGGTTTTATTTTGGAGAATGGAAATTCTATTCGGATAAAGGGAAATTAAAAGAAATAAGAAACTATAATAACGGCAAATTAATATCGGAACAAAAAATAAAACGTTAATTTTAAAATCTATGAAAAAAATAATTTCTTTCTTTTTTATTACGTTGAATATCGGTTTGATGCAATCTCAAACCTACAAGGATTTTGTTGCAAAAGGAGATTCTTATTATCAGGTAAAAGATTTTAAAAATTCTGTTGCTTATTATGAAAAGGCATTCGAAATTGAACACAAATCATCTTCAGATTTGTACAATGCTGCTTGTTCGGCGGCTTTGAACAATGATGATAAAAAAGCTTTTAAGTGGTTGGATTTGGCAATTGATAATGGATATGAAAATATTGCACATATAAAAATAGATAATGATCTGAAAACGCTGCATGATAAAAAAGAATGGGAGAAAACAATTGATAAGCTTCAGAAAAAAGTAGATAATCTTAGTGTAAATTTTGATAAACCGCTGCAAAAGGAGCTTTTAGATATTTATGCAGATGATCAGGGTATTCGAGGAGAATTTATGAAAGTTTATAAAGATCCTGCATCTGATAAAAGAAAAATTGACAGCATTGGTAAAATAATGAATAAAAAAGACAGTATTAATCTTGTAAAGGTTATGAAAATACTGGATGAAAAAGGCTGGGTTGGAAAAGATAAAATAGGAGCACAGGCAAATCAAACCTTGTTTCTGGTTATTCAGCATTCTGATTTAAAATATCAGCAAAAGTATTTACCAATGATGAGAGAAGCAGTAAAAAAAGGGAACGCAAGCCGGGCGAACTTAGCATATTTGGAAGATAGAGTGGCTTTACGAGAAGGTAAACATCAAATTTATGGAAGTCAGTCAGCAAAAAATAAAAAGACAAATCAATGGTATATTTCGCCTTTGATAGATCCTGATAATGTAGATAAAAGACGTGCCGAAGTTGGACTTGGCACTATAGCAGAATATGCTGCAAAAATGAATATCGATTGGAATCTCGAGGCTTATAAGAAGGAATTACCTGAATTAGAAAAACTTGAAAATATTAAAAAATGACACAATTATCAAACTCAGAAGAACAATTAATGGAGCATCTTTGGAAGCTTGAAAAGGCTTTTATGAAAGATTTGTTAGAAGCGTATCCAGAACCAAAACCTGCAACGACAACTGTTGCAACGCTTTTGAAACGAATGATTGATAAGAAATTTGTTGCCTACAATGAATTTGGGAATTCTAGAGAATATTATCCGCTGGTAAAAAAAACAGATTATTTCTCTAAACATGTGAAAGGGTTGATTAATAATTTCTTTAATAATTCGGCCTCGCAATTTGCTTCGTTTTTTACAACCGAAACGAATTTATCAACTTCAGAATTAGAAGATCTAAGAAAAATAATTGATTCAGAAATTCAAAGAAAGAAAAAATGATAGCCTTTTTTGTAAAATCGACAGTAGCGTTGTGTGTGCTTCTTGGAGCTTACCATTTGCTTTTAGAAAAAGAAAAATTTCATAAGTTTAATAGGTTTTTCTTAATTTTTAGTATTCTGGTTTCCTTTGTATTGCCTTTTATTACAATTGAAATTATACAAGAAGTTGCAAGTACGACAAATAATAGTGTAGTTGTTCCGGAGCAGATTACCTCAAGTATTGTAAAAGAGGAAACTCCTTTTTACTTGATTCTCGGTTGGGTTTTATATGGGATAGTGACTGCTGCTTTATTTTTCAGATTTACAGTGAACTTGTATAAATTGATAAAAAAATCAAAAGCGGGTGTAAAAATAAAACATCAAAAAGCAACATTGGTTTTGTTGCAAGAACAGACGCTGCCGTATACTTTTTTGAATACCATTTTTATAAATGAAGTAGAGTATCAAAACAATAAAATAGAAACGGAATTATTTACGCACGAATTAATTCATGTAAATCAGAAACATTCGCTGGATATTTTACTGATTGAAATAATTAAAAATATTTTTTGGTTCAATCCAATTTTTATCTTCTATAAAAAAGCAATACAACTAAATCATGAATTTCTTGCTGATGAAAAAGTTGTAAAATCACATAACAATGTTTCGTATTACCAGAACTTATTACTGTCTAAGGCGAATCAAAATCCGGTATATTACTTGGCCAGTAATTTGAACTATTCTGTAACTAAAAAAAGATTAATTATGATGACAACCACGACATCTCCTTCAAGGGGATTTTTTAAAAAGACAATTATTTTACCATTATTTACTGGGCTTGTGTATTTTTTGTGTACTAAGACCGTAGCGCAAGAAGTAAAAGGGAATAATGAAACCGCGCCAAAAAAAGGTTTCTATTCGGCTTATTACGATAAGACAACTTTTAAAATAAAAAATGATAAAGGAGTTGTGGTGACGGAGAAAAAATACAAAGAGCTTACTCCGGCAGAAAAGAAAGCAGTGCCGAATTTATTAGGTGGATTAAGCACTTTTCCAAGTAAAGATGAGATCGATGCGAAAATCGAAAAAGGTGGTCCGGATACAATAGAAATTGATTTATATGATCCAAAAAATCAAAAAGTTAAAAAAGCGGAAGGTACTATTTATAAAACAACTGATTTAAGTGAGGATCCAATTTATCCTGGAGGAATTGAGGCGTTTTATAAGTTTGTTGGACAGAATTATAAAACACCTGTGACTCCTGTAGATGTGAAATTAAAGGGGAAGGTCTTTATTACTTTTATAGTAGGAAAGGATGGGGCTTTAACGGATTTTAAATTATTAAGAGATATTGGATACGGAACAGGTGATGAAGCAATTAGAGTGCTTAAGCTTTCTCAGAACTGGGTACCGGGTAAAGTTAATGGTGAGCCGGTTGCTGCGATGTACAGTTTGCCAATTACGATTCAATCTGATAAATAGTTTTTTTTGAGGTTCAAAGGTTCAAATGTGCTGAAGACTTAACAAAACCTTTGTCATTATGTGCCTCCGAACCTTTGGTACTTTAAAAAGAAAAAAAAATCCGCTTTCAGAAATATCTGGAAGCGGATAAAATAAACTAAAAAAAAAATTCTAAAAAATTCTAAAAAAAAACAATTCGTATCGGATTTAAAATAAATCCGGATTATATCCAAAATAAGGCATAGTTTGTTCATTAAAAATAACTCCATGCTCTTCTAATTCATTTAAAATAGGCGAATAAACTTCTTTTTTTATAGGAAGTTGTACTCCCGGAGTTGTGATTTTTCCGTTTAAAATCAGCAAAGTTGCCATAGCAACAGGAAGACCAACTGTTTTTGCCATTGCGGTATAAGTTTGATCGTCGCCAATACAAACCATTTTCGAATCGATTTGTTTCTTTTCGCCGTTTAGCTCGTATCCAAATTTATGATACATTACAATCATATCTTTATCTTCTGGTTTCAAAGCCCAGCTGTCAGTCAATATTTTTTCTAAAATTTGAGCAGGAGTGGCATTTGGCAGGTTTACTTTTTTGTCTGGATTAAATAAATCCAATTCTAAAAGTTTATCCCACATGATATCATCTTGATCAATCTTTAAAATTAATCGCGTTTTAATTTCTACAGAATCCGTTGGGTGATATGGAAGAAAAGAGTTCACAAATTGTCGGTAACTCATATTTTCAGAATCTTCCATGATGTAACTGTCGTCAGTCATGCCAAGCTGCACAAACATATTCCATGCTTTAGAAAAACCTACTCTTCTAATTGTCCCTCTATACAAGGTTAAAATATCGTCTAAACCATATATGGATCTATATTTAAGAGAATCACGATTAGAATAAGCTTCAAATTTTCCGTAATCTTCTACTTCTAGAAACTCAGTTCTGCGAAATAAAGCGCTGTATGGAATATATTTATAAGTTCCTTCTTGAATAAATTTTGCTGCACCGCCTTGGCCGGCCAAAACTACATTTCGAGGCGCCCAGGTAAATTTGTAATTCCATAAATTATTATCGCATTCAGGAGCAACCAAGCCTCCGCAGAACGATTCAAAAAGAAGCATATTACCTCCTTTTGATCTAATTTCGTCAATAACTTTCATGGCACTCATGTGATCAATTCCGGGATCAAGACCAATTTCGTTCATGAAAATTAAATTGTTCTTCTTTACCTCTTCATCAAGAGCCTGCATAGCATCGCTTATGTAAGAGGCGGTAACTAAATGTTTTTTAAATTGAAGACAGTCTTTTGCAATTTCAATGTGTAAATGTGCCGGAAGCATTGAAATCACAATTGAAGCTTTTTCAATTGCAGCTTGTCTTTCGTTTGTATTAAAAATATTTAAAGCAATTGGAGTTGCATTAGGATGTTTTTGTGTTTTCTTTTCGGCTAAAGCCAAAGATAAATCGGCCACAACAAGATGCAGGTTTTCGCTTTCAGATTTTGAAAGTAAATAGCGTATTAAAGAAGATGCTGATCTGCCTGCTCCAATTATTAAAATGCTTCTCATAACTTAATTATTTAACACAAACATATTAAAATGTTATAAATATAACAAATATAATTTTAAAAATGATATTTTTTTTATTCGCAATGAAACTTATAAATGCAATTATTAAATGAAATATCTTTAAAAGTAAAATGAAAATTGGATAGGAAGAGGTATTTTTGTGTAAATATTAAAAGTTTATAAAAATGAAAAGAAAAATAGTTTTAACAGGCGCTTTTATTGGAATGATAGCAATTATTTTTGGAGCTTTTGGAGCACATTTATTAAAGAAATATTTGTCGATAGAAGAACTAAATACTTTTGAAGTTGGTGTTCGTTACCAGATGTATCATGCGCTTTTTTTACTTTTTCTTTCAACAAGAAAAGAAATTGCCGAAAAAACTGTTAAAACAATCTATAATCTTGTAGTTGCAGGAGTAATTCTATTTAGCGGATCTATTTATTTATTGGCTACAAAAAGCTTGACAGTTTTTGACTTTAAAATTATCGTATTCGCAACACCTTTGGGAGGTTTCTTATTAATTCTTGGTTGGTTGGTGTTATTTCTTGCTATTTTGAGGAAAAAATCATAAAATCTCGAATAAAAAATCCTATCTAAAATTAAATCTTTAATTTTGTCTCATAAATAACATATAATGTTACTTATGTGAATTTTTATTGTTTTTTGTCAGCATCGATAAAAAATATAACAATTTGCAAAACTTGAGAGTAATGTCTTAAGTATCAGGTATAATTATATTTGTGCACCAAAAAAATAACACACACAACATTAAATTTATGGACAATAACACACTTTTTGCGCAATCGATTTCGTTAAAAGAATTGGGGATAGAAAATGCAACGGTTCGGTACCAGTTAAGTGCAGATGAACTGCATGCTATAACTGTGCAGTCAGGACAAGGTGTTGAAGCCTCTACAGGTGCTTTGGCAATCAACACAGGTGAGTTTACAGGACGTTCTCCACAAGATCGTTTTATTGTAAAAGACAGTATAACTGAAGATAAAGTTTGGTGGGGAAATGTAAATATCCCTTTTTCGCCAGAAGCTTTTGATAAGTTATATAATAAGGTAACAAAGTTTTTATCAAACAAAGAAGTATTCGTTCGCGATTCTTACGTTTGTTCTGATAAAAATTACAGACTAAATGTTAGAGTCGTTACAGAAACTGCTTGGTCGAACTTGTTTTGCTATAACATGTTTTTAAGACTTGAAGAGTCTGAATTAGCGAACTTTACTCCAGAATGGACTGTAGTTTGTGCACCAAGTTTTATGGCAGATCCTGCTGTAGACGGAACACGTCAGTCTAATTTTGCTATTTTAGATTTTACTAAAAAAGTAGCACTTATTGGAGGAACAGGTTATACAGGAGAAATGAAAAAAGGAATTTTTTCGGCCTTAAATTTCATTCTTCCAGTTTTCAAAAATACACTTCCAATGCATTGCAGCGCCAATGTTGGTAAAGATGGCGATACAGCAATTTTCTTTGGTTTATCAGGAACAGGAAAAACAACTTTATCTGCAGATCCAGAACGTAAGTTAATTGGAGATGATGAACACGGATGGACTGCTGAAAATACGGTTTTCAATTTTGAAGGCGGTTGTTATGCTAAAGTAATTAACTTATCTGAAGAAAATGAACCAGACATTTTTAGAGCAATCAAAAAAGGAGCGCTTTTAGAAAATGTGGTTTTCAAAGCGGGAACAAACGAGGTAGATTTTGACGATGTTTCAATTACTCAAAATACTCGTGTAAGTTACCCAATAACACATATTGATAATATTCAGCCGGGATCTATTGGACATAATCCTAAAAATATATTTTTCCTTACAGCAGATTCTTTTGGAATTTTGCCTCCAATTTCTAGATTAACTCCAGGACAGGCGGCTTACCATTTTATCTCTGGATATACTGCAAAAGTAGCAGGAACTGAAGCTGGAGTTACAGAACCACAGCCTAATTTCTCTGCTTGTTTTGGAGCACCTTTCATGCCTTTACATCCAACAAAATACGCTGAGATGTTAAGCAAAAAAATGAAAGATGCTGATGTAAAAGTTTGGTTAATAAACACTGGTTGGACTGGTGGACCTTACGGAACAGGAAGCCGTATGAAACTTAAGTACACTCGTGCTATGATTACAGCTGCATTAAACGGAGAATTGGATAATGTAGAATACAAAAATCACGCAGTTTTTGGAATTGCAAAACCACAATCTTGCCCGAATGTTCCAGTAGAAATTTTAAATCCTAGAAATACTTGGGAAGACAAAGATTTATACGATAAAAAAGCGTTAGAATTAGCTCAAAAATTTAAAGCTAATTTCGCGAAATTTGAAGAATTTGCCAATGCTGAAATCTTAGCAGGCGCACCGATTATAGAATAAGAATAAGGGGGATTTTTTTAATTCAAAACAAAAAAGCTGTTCATTACGAACAGCTTTTTTTTGTTTCAAGTTTCAAGTTTCAAGTTTTGGGTTGAACATGGAACCTGAAACTTGAAACAAAAAACTATTTCTTCCCTTCGTCAATACGTTTTTGGATTAAATCCCAAGTGTAGTAATGAAAAGTCATTCCGTTGCTCATCGCTACGAAAAGTCCGTTTTTGTATTTTGGACCTAAGTTTACACTTGTAACATCAGCTCCATCACATTCAATTGTTGAAGTTGGAACTTCGGCCAATAAAGGATGATTGTTTGGATTTCCGTTTGCACCTTCTCTCGGATAAACCATAAAAGAATTTGCTTGTTGATTGGATACTAGAATATAACCTGTAGAATCTGTTTTTTTGTAAATTGCTATTCCTTCATGATCAGCTTTGAAATCTTTTTGACCAAAAAAAGCTAATTCTTTATTGTCATTTAAAGCAGGATCAGCTTTGTATTTTCTAATTCCAACTTGTTCGTCGCAATAGTAAACAAAGCCTAACTCGTTATCAACTGCAATAGCTTCAATTTCTTTTTTTCCACTGTAAGTTCCAAATTTGCGAACCACTTTTGCCACAGCAAATTTTCCGTTTCCAGAAAGTTCATATTGCCATAAATAACTTCCAGAAGGTCCTGTTTTTCTTCCTACAATAGCAAAAATCTTTTGATCGCTTGGTCGTGTATATAAAGAAATTCCCATTGGATCACGCAAAGATTCACCTTCAAAAACTTCGATTCCGCCATTATCAATAGGTTCTAAATCCGGCAAACTGAAGATTCTAATTTTGTTGCTTTCACGTTCTGTTGTAACCGCAATATCTACTTTTTTCCCGTCAATGATTAATCCGTAAGCGATATCAACATTATTTGGACGTTTTAGAGGAATTGATTTTTTAAGGATTTTTCCATTCAAATCAAAAGCATATAAAGCTCCGTCAGAATCTTTATCTGTTCCCACAATAATACTTTTTGAAGCATCAGTTGGGTGAATCCATATCGAAGGATCATCAGTATCATGTGGCAAAGCTTCGGTAACAGTTGTTGGTTTTACTGCATTTGGCTGAATTGAGGCTAATTTATCGTCTTTACAAGCAGTAAAGGCAAGGCTTATAAGTAAGAAAGCAAGTATCGATTTATTTTTCATTTTTGGTATTTTATTTTAAATGAATTAGACAGAACCGCTGAGTTCTGTCTAATTTAATATTTTTTATAATTGATTTTACAAGTCTAGTTTCAATCCAAAATTGTAACGAGCTTGGTAATATTCAGCTTGTTTGGTGTGAGTAGAAACTCCTTGATAATAACGCAAAGGCTGATTTGTTAAATTGTTTGCTTCAGCAAAAACACGAAGCTGTTTTGTAATTTTGAAAGAAGCATTAGCATCTAAGAAAAACTGTTTGTCATAGTAACTGTCTTTGTAAGATTCTGAACCTAATTCATCTAAATAATCAGAAGTAAAGTTGGTTGAAATTCTAGCAGAAAAACGTTTGTTTTCCCAAGACAAAGATCCGTTAAACATATGAGGAGTTGTTCCCGGAAGACTGATGTTGTTTCTTTCGTTTCCATCTTCATCAGAAATTCCTTTTGCTTTAGATTTAGTGTATGTATAGTTTAAATAGATACCAAAACCTTTTAAGAATTTACCAGGAAGGAAATCTAACTGACGTTGAAAAGCAACTTCAAATCCGTAAACATCAACTTTATCACCATTTCTAGATTGTAAAAATGACCAGTTTTCGCCAGCAGGAATTGGGTTTATCTGATTTGGAAAATCAGCAGCAAATTTTGCTCTGTCGTATTGATTGTCGCTGTAGTTGTAGATAAAATCGTTTAATCTTTTGTAGAAAACACCTCCAGAAATCAAACCAACTGATTTGAAATAATTCTCAGCCATGAAATCGTAATTGTATGAGTAAGTAGCGTCAAGATCAGGATTTCCTGCAGTGATCTCTTTATCAGCAGCAATATTGTTTACATAAGGAGCTAATGCATAATAGTTTGGTCTTGCCAGCGCGGTTGTTGCAGCGGCTCTCAAAACTAAATCTTTAGTAGCATTATATTGAAATGAAATACTTGGCAATAAATTAGTGTAAGAGTTTGTAGTGTTGATTTGGCTTTCTAATTCCTCTTCATCTAAAACTCTGTTTCCTGTATAATCAATGTGAGTATTTTCAACACGGAAACCTAAAACCATCGAAAGTTTATCATTAAAATCTTGATCCCATCTTACATAAGCCGCATAGATACTTTCTTTAGCATTATAGTTAACAGCCAAATATTCAGCAGGATCAGTTTCTTTATCAAATAATGATGCATTGTTTAAGTCTAAACTTCCTAAGAAATCTTTAGAAGCAAAAGTTCCTGGTACATATTTACTTCCTGGATTAAAGTTTTTTCCATCAAAATAACTAGTTGGAACTTCAGATAATAATTCCATTCCGTCATTGATTGGTTCATAAGAATAGAAATTATTGTTTCTTTCTTTTTCTTTCAAACGAAGTCTAAGACCAGTTCTAAGTCTTCCTTTTTCAGAAGGAATGATTGTAAAAGGGAAACGGATATTAATTTTTGCTCCAAATTCACTTTCGCTTGTTTCATCTGTGTTTTCTGTAACAGAATCAAATTTGAATTTATCTGTAGATTCTCCAACAGTTGTCAATAAAGGAAATCTTGGATCAGATAAATCTTCCATCATTTCTAAACCTTTTTGACGGTATTCGATATAACGTTCTTCCGGACGATATTCTCTCGCTTTTGCATAGTTTGCTGACCAATCTAAATCTAATTTTGAGTTAATCAAATGTTCTCCTCGAATAGAATAGTTTTGTACACGCTGATCTTCTAATCTTCTGTTTTTATTTCGGTTATTGTCAGCACCTCCTTTTGTTTGACGTTTTACACGACCTTCAAAACCAGTAATTTTTTCACCATTGTAAATAGGTTCAATATCATCATAAGTAGTTCTGAAACGATTTTCTCTATCGTCTCTCCAGTTGTAAATAGCATTCGCAAAAATGGTATTATTTTCGTTAAATTTATAATCTAAAGCAACAGATCCGCTGCGACGAATACGCTGTACATCATATTTTCTAATTTCAGAAGCTTGAAGATATTCATTTCCGAAATCGTCCTTTACCCATTCGTTTTCGATATTGTCAGAACCATAATCAACATTGTTGTACGATCCGCTGAAAACAGCACCAAGTTTGTTATCCAAAAAACGATTTCCATAAACTAAACCTGCTGTATAAGAAGCGTGTTCACGAATTGGCAAATAACCTCCAGCCAAAGTTGCCGAAATTCTTTCTCCGTTTGGAGTTGCTCTTGTAATCAAGTTTACAGAACCTCCAATTGCATCAGCATCCATATCTGAAGTCAAAGTCTTGTTAACCTCAATAGTCGAAATCATATCAGAAGGAATCAAATCCATTTGTACATTTCTATTGTCTCCTTCTGCAGACGGAATTCGGTCACCATTTAAAGTAACTGAGTTTAAAGATGGGGCAAGTCCTCTAATGATAATATTACGAGCTTCACCTTGATCATTTTGCATTGTAATACCTGGAACACGTTTCAAAGCGTCACCAACATTGGCGTCAGGAAAACGTCCCACTTGGTCAGATGAAATTACGTTTCCGATGTTTTTATTGTTTTTTTGTTGATTCAAAGCTTTAGCCTGACCTTTTAAAATGTCGCCGACTACAACTTCATTAAGTTCTGTTCCTGAAGTTTTAAGAGCAAAATCAAGTACATTGTTTTTGCCTTGTTCAACAGTAATTTCTTTAGTTATTGCCGTGTAACCAATATATTTTACTTCAACTTTATAAGTACCGGCGTTAATGTTTAATAATTCAAAACGTCCGTTGTAATCTGAAACAGTGTATTTGTTTTCACCTGTTATTTGAATCATTGCTCCCGGAAGCGGAAGTTTGTCGTCTATATCCAATACTTTTCCTGATATTATTGCTTTTTGAGCAAACCCAGAAAAGGCCAAAAATAAAAACGTTAGTAATAAGTAGAATTTTTTCATTGTTTTTTAGTTTGATTTTGGTTGCGAAACTAGAACCTAAGTATTACTAAAACCCTTTAAAAAAATTAACAAAACGTTATAATTAGTCTGATGAAGTTAAAATTTATTAATGTAAAAATAACATTTATTGTAGTTGATATTTGTTCCAAGTAAAAAGAAATCAAGTATTTATGTCAGATTTGAATTTTTGGCGCTAAATTTGCCTTATCAATCACAATCAAAAATCATCAATCATGTTAAAACAATTTTTCATCTTATGTTCTGGAGCCGACAGAGATTTACTCGAAGGCTGCTCTGAAGGCGAACAAACCAAATATGTTGGTATTGGCGCTACTGTTTTCTTTACCGCAGTTATGGCTTTTCTTGCCAGTGCTTACGCGCTTTTTACTGTTTTTGACTCTATTTATCCTGCTATAATTTTTGGATTTGTATGGAGTTTGTTAATCTTCAATTTAGATCGTTTTATTGTCTCTACGATCAAGAAGAGAGACCGTTTTTTTGACGAATTTCTACAGGCAACACCTAGAATTATGCTGGCAATTATTATTGCGATCGTAATTTCAAAACCATTAGAAATTAAAATTTTCGAAAAAGAAATCAATACTGTTTTGTTGAAGGAAAAAAACGAAATGGAATTGGCCAATAAAAAACAAATTGGAACCTATTTTAAATCGGATTTAGACAAAAACAAAGGAGAGATCGCTGCTCTAAAAGCTGATATTGTAAAAAAGGAGAAAGAAGTTAATGCTTTATATTCAACTTATATTACAGAAGCGGAAGGAACTGCCGGAACTAAAAAACTAGGAAAAGGACCAGTTTATAAAGAAAAACGCGAAAAACACGATGCAGCTTTAAAGGAATATGAAACTCTAAAAGCAGCAAACGAAGCAAAAATTGCAGACAAAGAAAAATCTGGTAAACAATTGCAAGCCGATTTAGATAAAAAAGTTTCGCAGACTCAGCCCATTATAGAAGGTTTTGACGGATTAATGGCGCGCATAAATGCATTGAATAAATTACCTTGGTTACCT
This sequence comes from Flavobacterium plurextorum, assembly GCF_002217395.1. Classification (GTDB taxonomy): domain Bacteria; phylum Bacteroidota; class Bacteroidia; order Flavobacteriales; family Flavobacteriaceae; genus Flavobacterium; species Flavobacterium plurextorum. The sequence goes on from NZ_MUHD01000014.1 coordinate 63,916, forward strand.
TCGTTTTTTATAATGCTGTTGTTTTTGGCAATTGAAACGTCTCCAATTATAGCCAAATTATTGGCACCAAAAGGCGAGTTTGATTTTAAACAGGAAGAAGCTGAAACGGCTATGAAAGCAACTTTGGCTCAGAATAAATACCAACGTGATTTATTAGTTAAAACCAGTGCCGAAATGCATGATAAAGTATATGCAGATATTGCCGAAGATAAAGGACTGTTCGATTTACAGCGAAAAAATGCAAAAGAGTTATTGGAATTACAATCGAATAGTTTTGTAGAAAAACAAAAAGCTACACTTTAGTCTGAAAGTCAAAAGTGTGAAAGTCGCAGTAGAGACTTAAAAAAATGAAAGCCAGAAATAGAATCTATTTCTGGCTTTTTTATTTGAGACAAAGTCAAAAGACTTTAAGACTTACATATAACTCAATATTTCTTTTTTAAAAGTGTCGTATTCGCCTTGCATGATTAAACCATTATCAAGAAGTTTTTTGTAATTCTGTAATTTGTCAAAAAGTTCTTCTTTAGATAAATCAGCTAATTTGCGCTCGCCGGCAGGCTGGCTTGGTTGAGTTGGAAGTGGTTCGAACGTTTCAGTATAAATTGGTGCCGCTGGTAAAATTTCGGCAAAACTTGTTACTTCTTCAGTTTCAATTTCTTCTACTTCTTCAATTTCTTCTTCGTATTCTGGCTCAACAATTTCTTCAATTGGTGTTGCCGTTACAACTGGATTTTTTAAAATATCTAATTGCTCTTTAGCGTAAGTGTAAATTTTTCTAGCCTGAATTTTCGGAATATAATCTATAGAAATAGCTAGATCTGTCTTGGTGTTAAATGAAAATTCAGAACCTAAAATGTTTTCTTTTACAAAAGCACTATCAATATCATCCCAGGTATAATCTATAAAATCCATAGAAAGACCTAAGTTTTTAGGTTGACAGATGATAATACGTTTGTTTGTTAATACAATGCTGTCAGGAAAAACAGTAATTGCAGGTTTTTTTTGCACTGCAATATATCCAACTTCTTCGCCTTTCATCAATAAATCTGTAAGTTTTGAAGTGATTTTTTCAATCGCTTTCGGATCTTGTTCTTCGTTAAGAAATTTTTTAAATTGTTCTTTCATATTTTTATAAGTTGCTAAGTTACACAGTAACCAAGTTGCTAAGTTTTTTTCTTACCGTGCAAATGTAATGCCTAATTTTCTAATTGCTCCGCCAGTTCGGTAAAAAAATTTACCTCGGGTCGATAATTTCATTCTGAATTTTCTTTGTCAAACTTTTGAAAACCAATTCGTAAGAATGGTCAATTAGTTCTTTTACAAATTTAATGGGTAAATTTCCATTTAAAGCAACCGTATTCCAGTGCACTTTACTCATATGGAATCCGGGTTGTATTTCATCATATTCGGCTCTGAGTTCCTGTGCACGTTCGGGATCACATTTTAAATTCACCGATTGTTCGTTTTTTTCCCATTGTGATAGAGAAGATAAAGCAAACATTTTTCCGCCCACTTTAAAAACCAAAGTATCTTCATCAAAAGGAAAATGTTCGCTCACACCCTTTTTTGAAAGACAATATTCATAAAACGTTTCTAAATTCATAATTTCTTATTTACCAATTTCACCTAAATGCGTGTATTTAAAACCTTTTTCATATTTCAATCCGTAACCAAATATTCGATCCATTGCCGAATGTGAAAATAAAATAATTCCAGCTAATTGAATACTTTCAATGTTTAAATAACACCCTAAAGCATAAACTAAAAGCGCAATTCCTTTATGATGAAATATGTTATAAAATAATGCGCCGGTTTTATTTCCAAAAAGATACCCAAGCATGGATAAATCTGGAGCTAAAATTAATGCTAAAAACCACCACCATTCATAACTTAAAAGGTTAAAAAGAAAAATTCCGAAAATAAATAAAGCTGCTTCTTCGAGTTTTAAGACTGTTTTCATTTGATTATTTTTTCCATCATTTTTTCAGGATGATTCAGTTTTGTAAAACCAAATTTCTCATATAAAAAATGAGCATCCGTTGTTGCTAATCTCCAAAGTTTGACATTTTGAAGCTGTTGTTCGTTTATCATCGTTTCGATTAAAATCGAAGAATATCCTTTTCCGCGGTGTTCTTCCGTAATAAAAACATCCATTACATAAGCAAAAACAATATAATCAGTAATCACGCGCGCAAAACCAATTTGCTCGTTATTTAAATAGATTCCAAAACAAAATGAAGCATCAATTGCAATCTGTACTTCTTCAATCGTTCTTGGAGCAGTCCAATAGATATCTTTCAAAAAGTTTTGAATAAACGGAATGTTAAGTTTGGTTTTATCTGTTGAAACAGTAATCATAGTTTATTGTTTTTTTGCCACAAATTGCACAAATTTTCACGAATTAATTTTTTGCCACAGATTAAATCTGTGTAAATCTTTTTTAATCTGTGGCAAAATAAAAAAAGAAATTAGTGCAAATTCTTGTAATTAGTGGCAACCTCATTAAATCTTATATAAAATTGGTTTTGATGGACTTGCATCATTTTCAAACGAAGCGATTTGAAGATTTAGTATATAATTTCCATCTTCAATTTCATCTGGAACATAAATCATTTCCGTGATTGTGGCATTTAATCTTGCATCAGAATTAAGATTATGCGTGTCTTTTACATTCCAAAATGCTTTGTGGGCTAACAATTTTCCTTCGTCATGTTCCTTGTCAACACTTGGTAAATCGATCAATAAATGCTGAATTTCGCTTTCGCGGATAAAAATTGCGGCTTCCTCAGATAAATAAGGCGGATTTGTATTGGAGTATTTTCTTGATTTTTTATCCTTTTGATTTGGAAGCGTTCGAATTACTAATGCTTCGTTTGTCAAGCTGATCGGTCCTGAGGCTTCGGGAGAAGCGCTCCCCGATAATGTCACATTGAGCGAAGTCGAAATGTGTTCTTTAGTAATTACATAATCATCTCCAATTTTATCAGGTTCAATCGTAATCAATTTAGCAAAAAAGAAAAACTGTTTTAAAGATTGATTGATACTGTAAAAATCATTCGTAATATGTCCCAGACATTCCGTATGAGTTCCATGCCCATGCGGATTGAAGAATACATTATTAAAATTCGTAGATGATTTTCCTTCAGAAACTTTTCCAATCCAGTCCCCAAAAACAACAGGTTCAATAACTGGTTTTTCGATATACCAAGCAATCGGATTTTCCTCTGTATTGGTCAATGGAATCGATATATCAATAGGTTTTGATAAGTCGATCTGATATTTATTGTCAATAATTGCTAGCATAATGGAACACGGATTTTACGGATATTCTAACGCAGATTTTACGGATTTATCAGCGTTGCTTGCATCCGTTTTATCAGCGTTCAATTCTTACTCGCTCAAATTTAAATAAAATAAATCTGAAGCAATTCCATCCGTTAAGAATTTTCCTCTTGGAGTTGGTTTTAGAATGTTGTTTTCAATAGAAAGTAAATCGTCATCTAAAAATTTCTGAGATTGTTTTTTGAGATAATTTAAATATTCCAAACCAAATTCATTTTCAATTCTTTCTAAAGAAACGCCCCAAATCGTTCGCAATCCCGTCATTATATATTCGTTATAACGATCAGAAATAGTCAAAATTTCCGTTTCTATAGGAAGTTCATTGTTTTGAATTGCTTTTAAATACAATGAATTATTGGCAATATTCCAGCCTCTTTTTTCGCCGTCATAACTGTGAGCTGAAGGTCCGATTCCGATATATTTTTTACCAAGCCAGTAAGCCGAATTGTTTTTGGAGAAGTAATTCTCTTTTCCAAAATTGGATAATTCGTAATGAATAAAACCATTTTTCTGGAGCGTATCCACCAAAATCATAAAATGATTCGAAGCCGCTTCGTCTTGCGGTTCAGCAATTTTACCAGTTTGAATTAACTTGCTTAAAGCTGTTTTCGGTTCAACCGTCAATGCATAACTCGAAATATGCGGAACACCAAAACTTAAAGCTGTTTCAATATTTTGTTTCCACATTTCGTCACTCATTCCCGGAATGCCATAAATTAAATCAAGTGAAATATTATCAAAATACTTCGTAGCTTCTTCTAAACATTTTTTGGCTTCTGCCGAATTATGAGCGCGATTCATCATCTTCAAATCTTCTTCATAAAAAGACTGAATTCCGATGCTTAATCTATTTATAGGACTTTTAGATAATTCTAGAATTCGTTCAGCAGATAAATCATCCGGATTTGCTTCTAATGTGATTTCAGGGTTTTCTGAAACGGTATAATTTTTATAAACTTCAGAAATTAAAAAATTTATTTCTTCATTTGACAATACAGAAGGAGTTCCGCCGCCAAAATATATAGTTTCTACAATCTCATTGTCACTTCGAGCGGAGTCGAGAAGCTCATTTTTGCGCATGGCAATTTCTTTGGCTAAAGCCAAAACCATTTCATCTTTCTTTTTCATCGAAGTCGAAAAATGAAAGTCGCAATAATGGCAAGCCTGTTTGCAGAATGGTATGTGAATATAAATTCCGGACATTTTTAATTAGATAATTAGATAATTAGGTAATTAGTCAATTAGATAATACATTTCGTTGTCTATAAATTATTTAATTATCTCATTGAATTGTTTTAATTTGGGAACACTGGCATTAGAAAAATAGATAATTTATTTACGGTTTACAAAATTATCTAATTATCAAATTGACACATTCTCTCATTTTCTAATTGGCACATTGACTCATTTCCTCACTTTGTCCTCGTTTTGTTTCACAAAAGCATCCCAACCTGAATAACTTTTTCCCGCGACGATTTTTCCTGAATTGAAGAAGTGACAAACTGCAGCCGCCAAACCATCCGTTGAATCTAGATTTTTAGGTAATTCTTTTAAACCTAAAAGCTGTTGCAGCATTTTGGCAACCTGTTCTTTACTGGCATTTCCGTTTCCGGTAATCGCCATTTTTATCTTTTTTGGTTCGTATTCTGTAATCGGAATATCTCTCGAAAGTCCTGCGGCCATTGCAACACCTTGTGCGCGACCCAATTTCAGCATCGATTGTACGTTTTTTCCAAAGAAAGGTGCTTCAATTGCGATTTCGTCCGGATGATGCGTTTCGATTAATTCTATGGTACGTTCAAAAATGATTTTTAATTTTTGGTAATGATTGTCGTATTTGGACAATTGCAATTCGTTTAATTGCAAAAACTCCATTTTTTTATTGATAACTTTTATCAATCCAAAACCCATAATTGTGGTTCCAGGGTCAATACCTAATATGATGCGTTCTTTTGTCAATTGTTTTTTGTGTCAAGTTTCAAGTTTCAAGTTTTTTGAAAATCAAAACGATTCATTTTCTCATTTTCAAATTGCCACATTTCCAAATTGATTACTTTTGCGGCATGATTTCAATTCCTCACAAAGCTAAGCAATTCCTTGTTCTTCTAGTCAAACTTTTGATTGTAGGCGGTGCATTTTATTTTATCTACAATCAGCTGGCAAACAATGACAAATTAGACTGGAATAAGTTTATTGTTTTGTTCCGAAAAAATCAGTCGGTTTTAGGGATTTCATTTATTTTACTTTTGAGCGTTTTGAATCGCTATTTTGAAATTTTAAAATGGCAGAATCTTGCCAAAGTAATTCATGAAATCTCTGTTTACGAATCTACAAAACAAGTTTTGGCGGCTTTAACCGCAGGAATTTTTACACCAAATGGAGTAGGAGAGTACGCAGGGAAAGCATTGTATTATCCAAAATCTGATGCAAAAAAAGTAGTTTTCTTGAACTTAATCTGCAACGGAATCCAAATGATTTTAACGATCATTTTTGGGATTTTCGGATTGCTGTATTTCAATGCACAGTTTAATGTGATAACGACAAAAACAGTTTTAATTTTGTTTGGAGGATTTTTACTTATTTTGATCGTTTTATTTTCTATAAAAAAAATAAAAGTAAAAGGATATTCGATTGAAAAACTGATTCATAAAATCAATGAAATTCCGAAGTCAATTCATCAAAAAAACATCTTTTTAGGAATTTGCCGCTATTTGGTTTTTTCACATCAATACTACTTTTTGTTTTTAGGTTTTGATGTCGATTTGCCTTATTTAACTTTGATGGCAGCTATTACGTCTGTTTATTTTCTGGCTTCTTCATTGCCAACATTTCAATTTTTAGATTTTGCTGTAAAAGGAAGTGTTGCTATTTATTTCTTCGGAATTCTGGGTGTAAACGAGTGGATTGTAATTTTCATCAGTACTTTAATGTGGTTTCTAAACGTTGTTTTACCAGTAGTTTTGGGAAGCTACTTTGTATTGAATTTTAAAACCAAAACAGCAGAATGATTTTTGTTTTTTTTGGCATATTAACCATTTACGTGATTAGTATTAGCATACTTGTTTATGGTTTTTTCAAAGTAAAGCAATATCAAAAAACAGATTTAAACCCAAAAACAACCTTTACGATTATAGTTCCGTTTCGAAATGAAGCTGAGAATTTACCCAATTTGTTAAACAGCTTTTCGAAATTAAATTATCCAACAGATTTGTTTGAAGTGATTTTAGTTGATGATTCTTCGATTGAAAAGTTTGAAGTCTCACATTTCACATTTCACATTTCACAAATTGACAATATTCGGGTTTCAAATTCTCCCAAAAAGGATGCAATTACAACCGCAATGCGGCATGTAAAAACGGATTGGGTTATTACAACAGATGCAGATTGTATTGTACCTCAAAACTGGCTTTTAACTTTTGATAATTATATTCAGGAAAATAAAGTTTCAATGCTTGCAGGAGCGGTTACGTATGAATGTGAGAATTCATTTTTACATGATTTTCAGCAATTAGATTTAACCAGTTTACAAGGTGCAACTATTGGAAGTTTTGGTTTAAATAGAGGTTTTATGTGTAACGGAGCCAATTTTGCCTACACAAAATCAATATTTGAAAAGCTGAATGGCTTTGAAGGAAATGATAAAATTGCGAGCGGAGATGATGTTTTTTTGCTTCAAAAATCGATTGAAAAATTCCCAAATGAGGTTCGCTATTTAAAAGCTGAAGAAGCGATTGTAATTACAAAACCAACAGAAAACTGGAAAACACTATTTTATCAAAGAGTACGCTGGGCTGCCAAAACAAGTTCTTATAAAAGTAGTTTTGGAAAGCTTTTAGGTTTAATTGTTTTCTTTGGAAATTTGAGTTTTGTAATTGGTTTTTTCTGTTTCCTATTAGGATTTTGGTCTTATTCCGTATTTGTTTTAGGTGCTTTTTTAAAGTTTCTAATAGATTTCGTACTGCTTTATGCAACCAATAAATTTTTATCAAAAAATAGAATAAAAAGTCTTTTGCTTAGTAGTTTGTTTTATCCCTTTTTTAGTTCAACAGTAGCTTTGTACAGCTTATTTGGATCTTATGAATGGAAAGATCGACGATTTAGAAGCTAAACTTATTTAGAGAAAACTATTTCTCGTCTTTTGCTTTAAGAATAACGGGTAAAATAAATTGCGTTTTTACTGGAATACCGCGTTTTATCGCTGGATTTATTTTTGGGAAATTAACCAAACGTGCGTGAAGAATACTGTCAATTTTTATAGTATCATAAGCAACAGAATCTTTAGGAAACTGAGGTTCAAATTTCATAACAGCATTTGGAAAAATGGTTACTTTTACCTCGATAGTGTCGAGTTCAGGATACATTATCGATAAACTGTCAACATTTAGTTTTTCTTGAATCAGGGTTGACATAACATCAAAAAAACACTTTTGGCGTTGTTTTTTATCGCTGATTTTTTCACAGTCTGCTACGGTTGGATATTCGTCAACTTCTTTCCAGTTTATAGATTTTAATTCTTTTTGAAGCAATTCTTTTTCAGACGGAACCTGCTTCTCAAAATATTGACAAGAATTAAAAAAAAGAATAACTATAAGAAGGAAAAAATGTTTCAAGATTATGACGTTGTATTGAACAATGAAAATTATGGTATAAAAATACGATTATTTTTTTTGAGAAGCTTTGTATTGAAGATAATCTTCATAGCGTTCTGAAAGCCATTGTTCTTTGTTTTGTTCTGCAATTTGCTTCTGATCAGGATATAAGTGAGCAAGGCGATCAGAAAAAGCGGCAATTCGAACGGTGTAATTATAAAACTCTGTTTTACTTAGAACAATATTAGGATCGTTTTTTCGATTAAAAAATTCAAAGAAAAGCGTATCAAATTCTTTCATAGAGAAATTTTGAACTTTTTTCTTATTACTTTTATAAATGCTGTCCTGAAGAAATTGATCTTCAGGTGAAAGTTTTTTCGTTTGTGCGCATAAACTCATGCTGCTCGAAAAAAACAGAACTAAAAAAACAATAAATTGTGAGAGACGATTCATTTACTAATTTCGCTGCAAGTTTGTAAGCACAAAATTACAAAAAAAATATATGGATTTATTATTGTTGGCACTTGGTTTTATATGCATAATCATTGGCATTTTTGGGAGTTTTTTACCTGTTTTGCCTGGTTTGTCAAGTTGTTGGGTAGGTTTGCTTTTATTGTATTTGACAAAAGCTGTTGCGAACAATTATTGGGTATTGGGAATTACATTGCTGCTGACGATAATTATCACAGTTTTAGATTATATAATTCCAGCCAAAGGAACTAAGAAATTTGGAGGCAGTTCTTACGGCGTTTGGGGAACTAATATTGGCTTGGTAGTTGGGATTCTTGCACCTATTCCGTTTGGTGTAATTATTGGTCCTTTTGTTGGTGCTTTAGTAGGAGAGATGCTTTATGATTCTAAAAACCATCAACGTGCTTTTAAAGCAGCGACGGGTTCACTTCTTGGGTTTTTAGCCTCTAGTTTTATAAATTTTATGTTTTGTATGATTTATCTAGGTATTTTCATAACTGTAGTTTGGCAGAATCGCTCCCTATTGTTTTAAATGTTAAAATTTATTTAAGCTTTTTCTTATTTTTTAATTTTTCTCGATTATTTTCTTAAAATTTTATTTTTTTAGTGTGCTTCTCAAGGCTTTATGTTTATTGAGACCCGCGTTCTTTTTTGTAAATACGTATAAATGTCATCGGTAAAATTTTAACTAATTTTTTGGATATGTTAGAATATTTTATATTTTTATCACGATAAACGATAAAAAGCCTCACTTTGTCGATTATTTTGAATGACTTTAAATAATTATTTTTAATAAGTTAATAGTATGACCCCAAACCTACAAATTGAACTTAGACGTTTTATTTCTTCTAATGTTGTTTCAAAGCTTAACAAATTTTATTTTGAAAATGATGCGCTTTTAATAAAAGGAATCGATGTTTCAATAGGTACAGTTTTAATGGGGCTGTACAATAAAGCGGAGGAATCTGGTTTTTATAAAGATATTGTATCACTTGTTGAAGATAGTTCGACTTTTTATCAGGAAGTCGATTTCAATTCAGGACGAATATTATCAGTAGATGACTGCTACCGTATAGAAGGAAATGTTTTGCTGAAAGAAATTTTCACCAATAAAAAAGGGCGGATTTCTGAAATGATTTCGAATGAAGTTGGTATTAAAAGCGAAACAGCCCGAGAAATTCTTAATTTTTCTGCTCTTTTAGTTATCTCTTATCTTAAAAATAATCTGCAATTACTAGATAGTTTAAAATTACTATTAGAAGAGCAAAAAAGGGATATCTTAAATAGTATTCAACCAGGAATCAAGATAATTTTAGGATTTTCATGTTATGAAAACGTTGAAGATAAAAACCAAAACATAGGAAGATCTATTTTTACACTTTTCGGACATAACTTTTTTACATTCTAAAAAAAAATCCCGTCTTACAAAGTAAAACAGGATTTAATATTTTTAAACAATTTTGAAAATGTATTAAGCATTTTTCAAATTGATAACTTCTTGTTCAGTTAAGAAACGCCAGTTACCTCTTGGCAAATTCTTTTTAGTTAAACCTGCAAAAGATACACGGTCAATACGAAGCACATCATAATCAAAATGTTCAAAAATGGCACGAACCACTTTTACATTTGATGAGCGTAGTTTAAGACCCACTTCACTTTTTGCTTCTTTTTCGATGTAGCTTATTTCTTCAACAAAAACGCGGTGTCCGTCAAGAACTAAGCCTTTACTGATTTTTTCTAAATCTTCAAATTTTAGATTTTTATCTAAAGAAACTTGATAAATTTTTGATGATTTCTGACTTGGTAAAGTAAATTTACGAATCATATCAGTATCGTTTGTAAACAACAACAATCCTGTTGTGTTTTTGTCCATTCTTCCTACAGGTGCAATTTTTGCAGTTGTAGAACCACGAACAAGCTCTAGAACGTTACGATATTCCTGTCCTTCATCAAGTGCAGTTGTAAAGTTTTTAGGTTTATTCAATAAAATGTATTCCTTCTTTTCAGGAGTCAAAGTAACACCGTCAAAGTTTACAACATCATTTAATTTTACTAAATAACCCATTTCTGTAACTGGAACGCCGTTTACTTTAACGTTTCCAGATTGAATATATATATCAGCATCACGACGAGAGCAAACCCCTGAGTTTGAGATATATTTATTCAAACGAATCTCATCAGAAGCTTTCTGTCTTTTTGGTGCCTGATTTTGTTTCTTAATTTTTTGCTCCGCAGCTTCTTGTGCCGCTTTAACTTCAGGCTTCACTTTTTTCGGCCCTTGAGCACGTTTCGCCATAGGAGGTTTTGGCTTGCTAGAGTTTGATCTTGAACTGTTTGGTCTAGATCCGCCTCTTTTATTATTGCCTTCCTTATTGTTCATAAATTCTGTAATTTGTGCAAAGATAGTTTTTTCTGCCCAATTAATCTTAAGTTCTATGTTCTTAGATTAATAGCAATAAAATTTTAGTTGATTTAAAACGTCACAACAAGCTTTTTTTAAACATCACAATCGTTTTCTTTTTCTAATTTTTTCTTTTTTGAGTGCAAAATGTAAAAGGATTTTTACTTTATACTTGTTTAAAATAACTTTTAGTAATTGGAGATCAATTCACGTCCGTGCCATAAAACACTTGGATTGATCAAGACAATGCAAAAAACTCCAGATACGATCAAGAATTTTAATACATTATGCAGCAGTAAAAATTGTTCCTTAGAATTTGACTTCCATAGATAAAGCAGAAAAAATAATAAAACGATAAAACAGATGTAAAAGTAAATATCCATATAGCCAACATCATAAATATTGACTAGAATATAAACTGGAATTACCGTTAAAAATGTCAAAATCGTAATGATTTGTTTAGAGACTCTTTCGTTGTAAATAATTGGAATTGTATGGTAATTATTAGCTAAATCTCCTTTTAGATTTTCTAAATCTTTTATCATTTCCCTAATCAAAAGCAATAAAAACAAGAACATTGCGTGTGCCGAAATTACTGCAAAATGACTTCTGTGATTCTCAATTTCTTCAAATGAAATTGAATTGTAGAAATACAATAAAATGGCGAAGAAAGGAATTACAGCCATAAATGCCGCAGTTAAATTGCCTATAATTGGGTATTTTTTTATTTTATGAGAATAAAACCAGATTATAAAAATATAAGCTGAAAAGAATAAAAAAGCGCGCCAAGAAACTATAAAAGCCATCAGAGCAGCTAAAAAATTTAAACTGAAATAGACCGATAATTTGGTTTTTTGACTGACCAATCGATCCAGCATTGATTTGTTGGGTCTGTTTATCAGGTCTTTTTGACTGTCGTAAAAGTTATTAATAATATAACCAGAAGCAATTGTTACGGCAGATGCAAAGACTATTAGGAATAACTTGAAATCAAGCAGAATGTCGAGTGCTCTTTTTTCTGGTGCTAAAATAAAAATTGCTGATAAATACTGCGCCAGAATAATAATTGGAATGTTATAACCGCGAACGACAGAAAACAAACTTACAATTTTCATTAATAAAAGTTTGTGTTGTCTGCTTAACATGAGTTATAAGGGAATTGATTAGATTTAGGGGAAGTTAAAAGTTATTTTTTGATTCTGAAATTTACAGTTTGTTTTTTAACAATTCTTTAGAGCCATACCCTAATTTTCGAATGCAGGCTAAGGCTTGTTTTTGTGTAATTTGGATGTCTGTAATGTCTTTTTTTTCAACAAAAACTACTGATCCGCTCCACGGATTTGGTGCGTCTGGAATAAAGACTGTAAATTGATTTTCATTTACCTGCTCTATTAAAAAAGCAAATTGCAAACCTGCATCTGTAGGAACTAAAATTACTTTTAAGTCTTCATTAGATTCAAATCCTAAAATATTTTCATTCATGCTTTTCATAAATGAATAACCTGGAACGAAGCTTAAAATTCCATCTTCTAATTTCTGAACCAGTTTTTTAGCATTTGCTGTTTTTGCAAGTATTCCGGCAATAAAACAAATAAGAATTATAATTAGTATTCCAATAAGCTCTTGAATGGCAACTCCTAAAATATTTACTCTTGGCAAGTTGTTTACAAGTGGGAGTGTTGTTTTTTGAACGATGCCATATCCTTTTTCTAAAACAATCAGCAGTACTACTAAAGGCACTAGAAATAGAATTCCTCCTAAAAAAGTTGCTTTGATAATTTTTAAAATACTTTTCATATTCAGTAACTTTTTTAGGATTAAATATTAGGAAAGTGTATTCAAATAATTATGTCTTTTTAAGAAAATTAAACTTAAAATTGGTAAACTACTTCTAGTTTATAATCTTTTAAAGATGCTTTTGCACGTTCTAGATCTTCAGTAAAACCAAGAATATAGCCTCCGCCGCCAGAACCACAAAGTTTTAAATAGTAATCGTTTGTGTCAATTCCGTTTTGCCAAATTCCGTGAAATTGCTCAGGAATCATTGGTTTAAAGTTGTTTAAAACAACTTTAGAAAGCTTTTTAGTATTCGTAAACAATGATTTCATGTCTCCATGTAAAAAGTTTTCTACGCAAGCATCTGTGTATTTTACGAATTGGTTTTTAAGCATAGTACGGAAACCTTTGTCTTTTAAGTTTTCCATGAAAATGTTAACCATTGGTGCAGTTTCGCCAACAATTCCAGAATCTAATAAAAACACTGCGCCTTTTCCGTCAAAACTTTGAGTTGGAATTCCGGTTGCTTCAATATTATCTTTCGAATTAATTAAAATTGGAATGCTCAAATAACTGTTTAATGGATCTAAACCAGAACTTTTTCCGTGGAAAAAACTCTCCATTTGAGAAAATATGTTTTTTAACTGCAATAGTTTTTCGCGAGTTAAATTCTCTAAAACTGTGATTTTGTTTGTAGCATATTTATCATAAATCGCTGCTACAAGTGCTCCGCTGCTTCCAACACCGTAACCTTGCGGAATACTAGAATCAAAGTACATTCCGGTTTCGACATCATTTTTTAAAGTGTCTAAATCAAAAGTAACCAATTCAGGCTGCTGTACATGCAAAACTTCAAGGTAAGAGGCAAAGCTTTTTAAACTTCTGTTTGATGCAATAGCTTCAGCCGAAGGTTCTTCGGACTTTTTTAATGCACCGTTGTAAAAATTATAGGGAATAGAAAGTCCTTTAGAGTCGCGGATAATTCCGTATTCTCCAAAGAGTAATATTTTTGAGTAAAATAAGGGTCCTTTCATGATTTATTTTATGTCTTTCTTTATTTTATTTGGGTTTTGTCTGGTGTCGAAAATGTTGTGAATCCTTATTTCATTAGCACTAAAACTATATAATATACTTGATTGTTTTGTTACAACGCATTTTCGGTATTTCTTGCTTATGGATGATTTTGGAAAAATCTCTGGATTCATCATCATTATTGAAATTGCTTTTTCAAATTTGATGATAAATATCTTTTTTGATTTTTCTGACCATCTTGCTTCAATGAACTTTAAAACTGAATCTAAATTTTTCTCTGCTGTTTTTGAAAAATTTACTTTAAGATCCACTATCTGTACTTTTTCATAACATCCTCATAGCTTGTAAATTCTCCTCTTTCAAATTCTAATTCACTTTGAGCTATGTCTTCTTTTTGTTGATCTGTCAAATCATCCCACCAATCTTTTTTGTTTTTTCTAAGCAATTTTGCAACTGCCTTAATGATTGAAGGATCATCTGTTTCTTTCAACATCTCCATCGCTTCGCGTTTTTCTAATTGAATGTCCATAACTAAAAATTTAAATTAAAGATACGGAAAATTATAATGCAATAGCGCCCTCTCCAATTTTGTCGCAAATGTACTGACGATTCTGACAAAATACAACTAATTCGTCCTGAATAAATTGTAATACTTTTTCGGTAACGTTTTCGGGATAAAGCACATGCACATTTGCGCCGGCATCAAGTGTAAAACAAACTGGAATCTGAGTTTCATTTCTGAATTTCCAAATTGCATTTATGATTTGCAGTGTATTTGGTTTCATTAAGATAAAATACGGCATCGATGTCATCATCATGGCATGTAAAGTCAAAGCTTCACTTTCTACAACTTTTATGAATTCGTCTAAATTCCCGCTTTCAAAAATCGAAATTAAGTGATCTAAGTTTTCATGAGCTTGAGCAAAACGTCTTTCAGCGTATGGATGATTGTGCATTAAATCATGACCCACTGTACTTGAGACTTGTTTTTCGCCTTTATCAACTAACAAAATAGTATCCTGATAATTCTTGAAATTGTCATGAATCGAGTATGGAAATTCAACTCCAAATAAATCAGAGCTGCCTTCAATATTGGCTTGGTTTCCCCAAACAACTACTTTTCCTTTTACACTTCGGCAGGCACTTCCAGAACCTAAACGAGCCAAAAATGAAGCTTTTTGATAAAAATAATCATCTGTCATTTCAGGGGTTAGTAATTTTTCCAAACTCATAAAATTCATTGCCAGTGCCGCCATTCCTGATGCCGAAGAAGCAATTCCAGAACTGTGCGGAAATGTATTTTGTGTATCAATCGTAAAATGATAATCTTTCAAAAATGGCAGGTAAACTTCAACTCTTTCCAAAAATTTCTGAATTTTTGGTTTGAAATCTTCCTTTGGTTTTCCTTCAAAAAGTAAATCAAAAGAAAAAGTATTTTGGTTTTCTCTTTTTTCAAAACCCAATTTCGTAATTGTTTTACAATTATTCAAAGTAAAACTTACGGATGGATTTGCCGGAATTTGATTGTCTTTTTTTCCCCAATATTTTACTAATGCAATATTGCTGGGAGCGCTCCACTCAAAGTTTCCGTTTTCGATTGTTGAAGTATATGGATTTGGAATAAAATCAGCTGCTGTAAACATGAATTATAAAATTTTGGCAAAGATAGTTTTTAAATTTTTTCGCCATATAAGTAATAGGAGAAAATATAAATGGGCTTTACTAAAATGAACTTATAGTACTTCTATGGTTTAAACTTTTCTTTTGACTATTTTTGAATACAAAATTTAATGAAATGAATAAAATAGTTAAGATTATATTAGCCTTAATCGTTTGTTTGGCAGTGGGATATTCAGCAAGTACAGTAACAAGACCAAGTGTCGAAAGTTGGTATCCAACGATTGTAAAACCAGTTTTTAATCCGCCAAATTGGATTTTTATGCCTGTTTGGACTTTGCTTTATATTTTTATGGCAATTGCAGCGGGATTAGTTTGGGATAAAATAAAGGAACAAACGGAAAAGGTAAAAACGGCACTTCTTTTCTTTTTGATTCAATTAACGCTCAATGCGATTTGGTCGTATTTATTCTTCGGATTAAAAAATCCGCTTTTGGCTTTAATCGAGATTGTTCTTTTATGGCTGATGATCTACGAAACGTATTTAAAATTCTCCAAAATCAATAAAATTTCGGGTTATTTATTAATTCCGTATCTAGCTTGGGTTGGGTTTGCAACAGTTTTAAATGCTAGTATCTGGTGGCTGAATAAGTAAATTTTTTGTTTCAAGTTTCAGGTTTTTCTTTGTTTCAGGTTTAATAAAATAGATTTTACTTTATGAATAAATTTCAAGTTTTTGTTCTGTTGATTTTAATTTCATTTAAAAGTTTTGCTTGTTTAAATGGTGAAACAAAAATTCTTAAGAGCGGAGCTTATGTTTATATTGATTATAAAGGACTTGTTCCTCGTGGTCATCGTTTTTTTAGTGGTGATTTTCCTAGAATAATAAAAGAGCTGGATAGTTTATATAAAAAGACAAACAATATTGATTATTTGTCTGATAAAGGATATGTTTTAATTGTTCAAGAGAAATATGCAGAAGCAGAAAATTTATACTTAAGTATTGAAAAAATAAAACCAAATCGTTATTCTACAGCATCAAATCTTGGAACTTTATATGAGTTAATTGGGGAGAATCAAAAAGCTTATGATTGGATTAAAAAATCAATCGAAATAAATCCAGAATCGCATAATGGTTCTGAATGGCTGCATTTGAAAATATTAGAAGCTAAAATTAAGAATTTGTCTGATGTTTCAGGACAGTTTTTAATTGGGACTAATTTTGGAATGAAAGGAATTCCTCAATCTAAATTATCTAAACAAGAGATTGAAAACTTAGCAAAATCTGTTTATTATCAAGTAAATGAGCGTATGTCATTTATTAAACCAAAAGATAAAGTTATTTCAATTTTACTTTTTGAATTAGGAAATCTTGTCGAATTGAAAGGAGAACATGAAAATGCACTTCAAATATATAGAACAGCAAAAGAATATGGTTTTGATGGAGACTTAATTGTTGCACGAATGATTAATACAACAGAAAGTAAAACTAATTATTTTGAACGCAAGACTTGGGAATTAACGGAAAAAATCAATGCTCTAAGAAAAAGTAAAGATGGAGTAGATTTAGATTATGTAAATCAAATAGAAACGGGTTTGATAATTTTATCAATAGTTTCAGCTATTTTGCTAATCGCTTTGATTGTTCTATATATTAAATGGAAGAATTTAAAAGATTTTGTTCTTTTAAACGATTCTAAAACTCATAATTAATTTTTTGATGTTGGCTATAGTTTCTTAAACTCTTCATTTTTAGCATTCAAAAATTCTATAGTTGATAAGATATTTGGATTTTCTGAAATCACTTTAGATTTTGGATCGGCGTTGCAGAAATCAATGAATAAGTCTTTCTCTTCTGGTTTTATTTGTAAAGTTTTAGTAAAAAAATCTGTAGAGCATGTTGCTTTTATGAGCTTTTTGAAAGTAGTTTCTGAGTCCTCTTTTTTTGGCTTTTTTTTGCCTCCAGGCGTAAATGAAACTTGGGCTCCATTTGTAATTGAACCATCTTTATAGCCTGTAATAAATCGTGTTAAATTCTTGCTTCTTTTATCTATATCTATAGCAGCAATGGCTTCTGGATCTATTGGTATCGGATCAAATTTGATCGATGTAATGGTGACTTCCTCAAGTTCTTCGGGCTTAATGACCATTTTAACTATAAGATTATTGGTTTGGATGTCTTTGGATGTAAGCTTCAATCTCGTAAAGAGATAATCTTTAGAGAAGAATAGTAAGCTGTCTTTTGCTTTTACTAGAATCGAGAATTCTCCACGTTCATTAGTTCTTGTACTTGTTTGAGCTGTTTTATTTATCACTTCAACTTTATTGAGAGGAGAATTATTAGAAATAACTTTTCCATGAAGTAGTTTTTCGGTTTGGGAAATACTAAGCTGATATGTGAAAAAAGAAATTGTGGTAAGTAATTTTAGTTTCATGCAGCGCTTTTAGTTTTTAATTACGGAATTTAATTTTCTAAATTCTTCATTTTTAGTATATAAAAAATCTGTTATAGAAAGGATATTAGGATTTTCTGGAATTATTTTAGATTTTGGATCGGCATCGCAAAACTGTAGAAACAATTCTTTTTCTTCTGGCTTTAGTTTTAAATCTTTGTCAAAAAAATCGGGATTTATAGTGTTTCTAATTAGTTGAACAAATTCTATTTTTTTGATTTTTGGTTTAGGTTTTTCATCTTCTTTTTTTAGCAGGTAGTAAATTTGCTTGCCGAGATAGACGAAATCGGGAGCATAGGGGTTGGGCCCAAAATCGTGATAACCTTCTATCTTTAATCCTGGCTTCGGTTTGTGGGAATTTAGTTTAATTTGCAATATTTCTTCCTTACTCAGTTTAATTGAGGTAGTTTTTTTGTCTAAAATCACCACTTCGTTCAATTCTTCCGCTTTCGGAATCATATTTATGATAAGATTATTGGTTTCGATTTCCTTTGCGGTAATTTTCAACCGTGCGAATAGATAATCTTTAGAGAAGAATAGTAAGCTGTCTTTTGCTTTTACTATAATCGAAAATTCTCCACGTTCATTTGTTCTTGTACTAGTTTTAGCTGTTTTATTTATTACTTCAACTTTATTGAGAGGAGAATTATTAGAAATAACTTTCCCATGAAGTAGTTTCTCTGTTTGAGCAATAGAAATCTGGTAAGTGAAAAAAGAAATTGTGGTAAGTAATTTTACTTTCATCAAATTTTAGTTTTTAATTTCGGTTTTCAGCTTTTTAAATTCTTCATTTTTAGTATATAAAAAATCCATCGTATTCAAAATATTTGGATTTTCTAAGAGTCTTTTAGAGTTTGGATCGGCATCGCAGAATTGAAGAAAAAGTTCCTTTTCTTCAGAATTTAATTTTAAATCTTTGAAAAAGAAATCTTCAGTACATGTGGTTATAATTAAATTTCTAAAATTAATTTCTGAAGTTCCTTTTTTGGGTTCTTTTTTCTCTCTTTTGAATAAGTTGTAAACTTCCTTGCCCATACGAATGAAATCCATATCAAGCGGACCTCCTTTTACCTCATGAAAGCCTTGAATTTTTAATCCCTCTTTTGATTTATGCGAATTTAATTTGATTTCTTTTATATCTTCTTTACTGAGAAAAACTGGTTTTATTGCTTGAGCGACAATTACCTCATTTAATTCTTCTGGTTTCGGAATCATATCTATGATAAGATTATTGGTTTCGATTTCCTTTGCGGTAATTTTTAATCTTGTAAATAGATAATCTTTTGCAAAAAAAATAAGACTATCCTGTGCTTTTACTATAATCGAAAATTCTCCACGTTCATTTGTTCTTGTACTAGTTTTAGCAGTTTTGTTTATTACTTCAACTTTATTGAGAGGAGAATTATTAGAAACAACTTTTCCACGAAGTAGTTTTTCTGTTTGAGCAATAGAAATCTGGTAAGTGAAAAAAGAAATTGTGGTAAGTAATTTTACTTTCATCTAGTGGTATTTAGTTGAAAGTAAAATTATTAGAATACTCTTAATGAAAACTTACGAAACATGTAAATTCTTGTTAATAATACGATTTGAATTTTCGCGCAAATCTTTCTAACTCGCCATTATTTTTTAAAATAGGGCCGTGTCCAAAACAAAGTATTTTAGGTTTTAAATCGGCTAATTTTAAAACGGATTTTCTATTTGTTTCTTTATCGGAGGTAAATAACTGAGGCGGTTCGTGTAAGCCGACTTTTGTTGTCAAAAGATTCATATTTGTCATCACATCACCAACAATTAAAACGCCATCACTTTCTCTAAAAAAGGACAAATGTCCGCTGGAATGTCCTGGCGTTTCAATAACTGTGAATCCGCCAATTTTATCGCCTTCTTTTAATATTTCAGAAACTTGATGTCCTTTTCCTGCCCAGAATTGTTTTTGAAATTTAGAAATAAAATGATTCGGATTTGGGTATTCGAAAATAACATTTCCATTTTCTGCAGCTATCTTTTCAGGTTCACTGCATAAAAGAGGAATACTCAGCGTTTCGCAGATTACTTTACTGCTTCCCTGATGATCTGCATGTGCGTGAGTCAAGGCGTGTTTGGTGATCGGTTTATCTTTTAAAGCTTTTAGAATTATGTTTGCAGAACTTCGAATTCCTGCATCAATTAAGACATCTTCAATTATATAACAATTGATAGCGTTTCGTGGAAACAAAGGGATTTGGTAAATGTCTTTGGCAATAGTTTTCATTTTCTTGAATTTTATATTGACAAAGATTTGAATTCGATTTCTTAATCTACTTGATAAATGTTAAGAAATACTTTGGCGAATTCTACTCAAAGATTCTGGCGTTATTCCGAGAAAGGAAGCGATATAAATCAATGGAGTGCGCTGAATTATTTTGGCTGGAGCCGATGCTAAAAAAGTCTGGTATTTTTCTTTGGCAGGAATCATCTGCAGTTTTAAAACACGATCTGCCATGCAAAGATAATTTTGTTCGGCAAGGATTCTTCCAACACGTTCCCAATTCGGAATTTCCGAATATAGATATTGCATCCTTTCAAAAGTGATAGAAAGAACATCGCAATCTTCTAGACACTGAATATTTTCAAAAGAAGCAGATTGATTTATAAAACTGGAATAGGAAGCGATAAAACCTTCATCACAACTTAAATAGGTTGTAATTTCTTTTCCGTCTTTTAAGTAATAAACACGAGCCAAACCTTCAACAATAAAGAAAATCTTATTGCTGATTTTTCCCATTGAAGAAAGAAAATTTTTAGCATTGAACTTTTCATATTCAAAACAAGAATCGATCTTTTCGATTTCATTTTCAGAAAACGAAGCGATCGATAGTATTTGTTTTTGTAGTGAAGAGTTCATGATTTATAATATCTCGATTAGTTCCGAAGCATTGTTGATAACCAATTTTGCACCGCTGCTTTTCAATTCTTCTTCGGTTCTGTAACCCCAAGAAACGCCAACAGGAAACATATTAGCATTTACTGCCGTTTTCATGTCAATATCAGAATCACCTACAAAAAGGATTTCTTCAGGTTTTAAATTCCATTTTTTACTGATCTCAATCGCCTCAAACGGATTTGGTTTTTTAAGTTCTTCTGTACTCAAACCAACCGCAGTATCAAAATGATTTGGAAATATTTCGGATGCTATTTTCTTAGTCAGCTCATCTGCTTTGTTGGAGAAAACAGCAAGCTTGATATTTTGTGAAGTCAGATTATCTAATAATTCTAGAATCCCTTCGTAGGGTTTTGTTTTTGATGTACAGATTTTTCGATATTCCTGAATCATCATTTCAAAACAAATTTCTATTTGCTCTTCCTTATTATTAGATGAAGGCAAAGCTTTACTAACAAGATTTCGTAAACCGCTTCCAATAAAATATTGATAGGTATCGTAAGTGTGCGTTGGGTAATTTAGATTTTCAAGGACTGTATTCATTGCATCTGAAATATCGTGCAAAGAGTCTACTAAAGTTCCGTCTAAATCAAAAATAATTCCTTTAAATTTCATTTTGTATCAAATATTATTGGCCAAAATAAACCCGCTTGTCCAGGCATTTTGAAAATTAAAACCTCCTGTAATAGCGTCAATATTTACAATTTCGCCAGCAAAATAAAGGTTTTCTTGAATTTTGCTTTCCATTGTTTTAAAGTTGATTTCTTTTAAATCGATTCCGCCTGCAGTTACAAACTCTTCTTTAAAAGTGCTTTTTCCGTTTACTTTAAATTCGGCTTTAGTCAACTGTGAAACTAAATTCTGCAATTGAATTTTAGATAAATCTGCCCATTTGGTTTCAGCTTCAATTCCCGAAGCTAGAACTAAACTTTCCCATAAACGATTCGGAAAGTCAAAAGGAGATTTTTTAGAAACGGCTTTTTTAGCGTGTTCCTGTTTTAATTCTTTCAATATTTTTTCGGCATCTTCTGTATCAACATCATTTAGCCAATTGACAAAAATGGTAAACTGATAATTTTTATCATGTAAAATGCGTGCGCCCCAAGCCGAAAGTTTTAGAATCGCGGGACCGCTCATTCCCCAATGTGTGATTAACAAAGGTCCTGTTGATTCCAGTTTGGTATCTTTTACGTTTACGGTAACTTGTGCGGCAACGCCTGGTAATTCTTTAATTCTAGAATCTTTTATGTTGAAAGTAAATAGGGAAGGCACTGGGCTTACAACAGCATGTCCGTGTTGCTGCAGCATTTCCCATATTTTTGGATTACTTCCTGTTGCCATGACTAATTTTTCGGCAGCGAAATTGTCGCTTTGTGTATCAATTTTCCAGTGATTTTCTTTCTTGAAGATCGACTGAACGCTTTGACCTGTTAATACTTTTATACCTAATTTTTCAGTTGCTTTTAGGAAACAGTCAATTATGGTTTGAGATGAATTAGAAACGGGAAACATTCTGCCGTCTTCTTCAATTTTTAATTCTACACCATGTTTTTCGAACCATTCGATTGTATCTCCAGAACAAAATTGATGAAATGGTCCTCGAAGTTCTTTTTCGCCTCTTGGATAAAATTTAACCAATTCGTTGGGCTCAAAACAAGCGTGCGTAACGTTGCATCGTCCACCACCAGAAACGCGAACTTTAGAAAGGACTTCCTTTCCTCTTTCTAAAATGGCAATTTTGAGTTTTGGATTTTTCTCTGCAATATTAATTGCGGTGAAAAAACCTGCGGCACCTCCGCCAACGATGATTATGTCGAAATTTTTGATCATATTTTTTTTGGTTGCCACGAATTTTTTGAATTGGCTCTAATTTTTTTCTGCCACAGATTAAAATGATTTACACAAATTAAAGTATGAATAAATTAATTCGTGGAAATTCGTGGCGAAAGAAAAAAACCTTTTAATCTGTGCAATCTGTGGCTATACTTATATTTTGTCTGGATTATCAGAGATAATTCCATTTACTTTATAACTTTTTACTTTTTGAATGTCTTCTTCATGATTTACTGTCCATGGTAAAACCAGAAATCCTTTTTCCTGAATTTCGCTAACATTTTCGATATTCAATAAATTAAAATCAGGATGAATGGCTTTTGCTTTTATTTTTTCGGCGAAAGCCAAAGCGGTATCAAGGTTTTCTTCTGTTAAAACACCAATTGGGATTTTTGGATTTAGGTTTGATGTTTCTTCCAACATATTCCAATCGAAACTTGAAATTATAAAATGATTGTAATTCCAGTTTTTATCTGAAATATATTCTTCAATTAACTGGACAACTTTAATTGGAGTTCCTAAACCTTTTAATTCGATATTGATGAAACATTTTTTGTCAACCAAGTCAAAAACCTCTTTTAAAGTTGGGATTTGATACTTTCCATCTATCAAAAACGATTTTAGTTCAGAAAGAGAAAAAGTATTTACTAAACCTTTTCCGTTTGTTGTTCTGTCTATAGTTTCGTCATGAATTAAAATAATTTGTTCATCAGAAGATAAATGAACATCTAACTCAATTCCGTCTGAATTTAGGTCTAATGCTTTTTGGAAAGCTTGAAGTGTATTTTCAGGTTCGTAGGCTTTGGCGCCTCGATGTGCAATTTTTAGCATTTTGCAGTTTTTTTCTAACCGCAAAGGTCGCAAAGTTTTACGCAATCCCGATAGCTATCGGGAGCAAATATTATAAAAAAGTAAGCCACAGATTAAATAGATTAACACAGATTTTAAAAAATCCTTTTAATCCTAATAATCTGAGGCTAAAAACTTTGTTAATCTTTATAAAGAATTAAAGATCATGTCTCCCGCAGATTTGCAGATTCGGCAGATTACTTTTTTAATTATTTGCTTAATCTGCAAATCTGCGAGAGAAAAAATATTTTTAAATCTCTTCTAATAAAACGATATCAAAATCATTGTCGATAATGACTTTTCCGTCAATTACTTCGACTTCTTGATTCGAGTAAGTATCTCTTAATTTTGTTCCGTTTGGGAAGATGTCGCCAACAGGAAGTTCTTTTCGGCCTTTTGGTAAATCTACTCCCATAACCACTTTATCTGTAAAAGTGCCTTTTGTAAACGTTCTTGAGAAAGTATATGGCCACGGATTAATTAGTTTGTGAACGCCTGCACCAACGGCAGGATGATTTTTTCTAAACTGACCTAATTTCTGCCAATGTAAAAGTGTTTTTTGTGTTTCGGGATTGTTCTGAATATCATCCCAATTCATGTTGGATCGTAAAGTTGCATCGCCTTGAGTTCCTTCAATAACTAAAGATCTTGCTGATTCATCTCCATAATATACTTGTGACATTCCTGGTGAAAGCAGTAGTTTTGTTCCCGTTTCGATACTTTTTGTTCTGTTGGCATCAAAAGGCTGTCCGTCGTCATGAGAAGACATATAATTTAAAACAGAATATCCTTTTAAGTCATTGTTCAAAGCATTTGAATATTTCGAAAATAAACCTTCGTAATCATTTTGAGCAGCGTTCCATTTAAATTCAAAATTGATCATACTATTGAAACCATTCTGGAAATAATTTACTTTTCGATCTCCAAAATCATAATCCTGCCCGCCGCTTATTCCATAACCATAAACTTCAGCAATTGTGTAAAACGGATTTTGATCTAAAACTTCTTTTGGATGGTTTTTCTTCCATGTTTCGAATGCATAATCACATTCTTTTTTAAAATCGGCCCAAACGTTTTCATCTGTATGTTTTACGGTATCTCCACGATAACCATCAACTCCAAATTCAAGAATATAATCTGTAAGCCATTTTATAATGTAGTATTTTGGTGTTTTTGGATAACCTGTTCTTTTAAAGAATTCATTTAATGATGTAATTTCTTTTTCATAACGGCCTTCTTTTTTCCATTTTTCGATTAAGAAAGGAGGCAGTTCAACTTCCTGTACACTTTCAGTTCTTATATCTGGAAGATTGTCTACCAAAGTACACATTGTTGTGTTTTCGAATGATTTGTAATCGCAGACAACGCCTGTTCTAACCCAGTCTGAAGGCCAAACGGGATCTTCTGGAGTTACTGGTCCGGTGTGATTTATTACGCCGTCTAGAATTATTCGGATACCTTTTTCGTGTGCTTTTTTGACTAGTTTTGCCAAGTCTTCTTTGGTTCCAAAGTTTGGATCGAGAGCCGTCCAGTCTTTTGCCCAATAGCCATGATAACCGTAACTAAGACCAGTTCCTTCATCAACACCATCATGAATTTGCTCGACAATCGGCGTAAGCCAAATGGCATTTATTCCTAGTTTTTCAAAATATCCTGATTCGATTTTTTTGGTGATTCCGATGATGTCACCGCCTTCAAATCCGCGGAGTTTTCCAGGAGTTTTGGTTCGGTTGAAATTGACATCATTTGAAGTATCTCCGTTATAAAAACGATCTGTAAGTAAAAAATAAATATTTGCTCCTTCCCAAACGAAAGGTGTTTTCGAAGTATTATTCATTGTAACTGATTTTGAGCCAGAACAACTCATTGTTAAGTATACTAAAGATAAAAAAAGGAAAGTGTATTTTTTCATTTATTTCAAATTTAACGAAGATTTATAATAAAGTTTTGCCACAGATTACAAGATTAAAATGATTTTTTTAAATCTGTGATAATCTTTTAATCTGTGGCAATAAAATTTTAAACACATAGAAACATAGTTTTTCTTTGTCTTAAAAAGATTTAAATAAATGTTTGGTCATTCACACATAGCTATGTGTATTAATGCAAGTGAAACGCCTTTTATTTAGTTGCAAAAAACTATGTTTCTATGTGTTTAAATAAAATATTTATTCCAATTCTAAAACCAAAGCTGATTTTGGTTCTAAAGTAATTTCAGAAGCTAAATCAAATGTTTTTCCTGTAATAACATCTTTTCCTGATTTAAAGTTTTTGATGTTTTCTTTGAAACGGTTTGTTTTTACAACCTGTTGTTTTGCATTGTTATTGAAAACCACCATCACAGTTTTTGCATTAGTGTATCTGAAATATACATATGTGTTATTTTCTGGAATATAATGCGTCATTTTTCCGAAATGAACTGCTTCATTCGATTTTCTCCAGTTGAATAATTTTGAAGTGAAATCGAAGTATTTTGCTTGCTCAGCTGTTCTTCCTGCTGCAGTTAAAGCGTTATTTTTATCGCCAGCCCATCCGCCTGGAAAATCCTGACGAATATCTGCATCGCCTTTACTTTTGTCTCCGCCCATTCCAATTTCTGAACCGTAATATACTTGCGGAATTCCGCGAACGGTTGCCATTAAAGTCATGACTAATTTGTATTTGGCAAAATCATGTTTGTAAACATCGTTGATTCTGTTTGTGTCGTGATTTTCGGCAAAAACCAAAAGATTATTGGTGTTTGGATATAAGAAATCCATAGCAAAATTGTTGTAAAATTTAATCAATCCGCTGTCCCAGTTTGGTTCGTCTTCATTAAAAACAGAACCAATATGATCTTGTAAAGTAAAATCCATTACACTTGGCAGGTTCGAATTGTAGTTTTCGATTGCACCAATTTTGCTGTCTTTTTGCCAATACGCTAAGCTTGCTTGGTTGTGCATCCAGATTTCTCCAACGATATTAAAGTTTGGATATTCGTTTGTAATTGATTTTGCCCAATTTGCCATTGCAGCAGGGTCAGAATAATTATAAGTATCGACTCTAAATCCATCAAGATTAGCAAACTCGATCCACCAGATTGCATTTTGAGTTAAGTATTTTGCAACAAGAGGATTTCTTAAGTTCAAATCCGGCATTGAAGGAACAAACCAACCGTCAATACAAACTTCTTGATCTAATTTTGAAGCGTGAATGTCTGTAATTACTTCGCGGCGATGGTGCGTTTGTGTGAAAGTTTCGAATTGATTGAACCAAGTTTTAGTTGGAATATCTTTCATCATCCAGTGTGTAATTCCCCAGTGATTGGTTACATAATCCATAACTAGTTTCATGTTCTTTTTGTGCATTTCTGCCGAAAGACGTGCGTAATCGTCGTTTGTTCCGTAACGCGGGTCTATTTTATAAACGTCTGATTGTCCGTACGTATGATACGAATGCTGTTTGTCGTTGTCTTCGCATAAAGGCGTGCTCCAAATTGTAGTTGCACCAAGAGACGAAATATAATCTAAGTTTTTGATGATTCCTTCGATATCACCGCCGTGACGTCCGCTTGGATCTTGACGATTCCCTTTTTCAGTTAGTGAAGCGTTGCTGTCGTTTTTAGGATTTCCGTTAGCAAAACGATCCGGCATAATTAAGTAAATCATATCCGATGCATCGTAACTTTTTCTGTCTGCCGAATTTGCTCTTCTTTCTTTAAGGGAATATTTTTGAGTAAAAGCTACTTTGTTATTGTTTTTAAAAGAGAAAATTAATTCAGAAGCTTTTAGGTTTTGCGTATCAATTGTTACAAAAAGGTAATTTGGATTTTCTGTTTTTTCTAAATTTTTAATCGCTACATTATTGGAAACTGAAGCTTCATATTGCGAAATATTTTTTCCGTAGAACATAATCTGCAATTCCGGATTTTTCATTCCTGCATACCAGAAAGGCGGTTCTACTTTTTGGATTTGCGCTTTCGCGGAAGCGGAAAACAACAAAACCATTAGGATTAATTTATATATGAGTGATGTTTTTTGGTTTTTCATAGTCATAATAATTATTCTAATTGTCAGTTCGAGCGTCCCGAAGCTTCGAGAGAGAACCTATGCGGCATCTCGACTTCGCTCGATGTAACAAAAAGTTGTTGATTAAAAAAAAAGACAAGTAATCTTGGGGGAGAGTTACTTGCCTTTTAAAGAATTATTTGGTTTCTATAATGCTTATTGCATAACCTCCGCCTGGAGCAGAAAGCTGCGATAATTTTGATTTGCTTGTTACAGCAATTTTCTTGATTGTATAAGCTTGCGGATTTGTTTTATAATGCGCATCTTTTGCATCAGCATAAATTGTAGCTGTGTATTTTTTCCCTTTTTCAAGGAAACTGAAATCAATGTTTGATGTACGAGGTGTTTCTCCGTTTACGTTTCCTACGAACCAATTATTTGTTCCTTTTGCTTTACGAGCAACGGTGATAAAATCTCCTGGTTCAGCTTCAATATATTTACTTTCTGACCAATCTAAAGCGACATCTTTAATGAATTGGAATGCATCTGGAAAACGGTTGTAGTTTTCTGGAGTATCTGCAGCCATTTGTAACGGGCTGTACATTGTAACGTACAAAGCCAATTGATTTGCCAATGTACTGTTTACATGTGATTTGTTATCAGGATTCATTTTACTGATATCCATTTCGAAGATTCCAGGTGTATAATCCATTGGGCCACCAATTAAACGTGTAAATGGTAAAACGGTAACGTGATTTGGTTTAGAACCTCCAAAAGCTTGGTATTCTGTTCCTCTTGCTGCTTCGTTTCCAATTAAGTTTGGATATGTTCTCGCAATTCCTGTTGGACGAACTGCTTCGTGAGCGTTTACCATAATTTTATAATCAGCTGCTTTTTCGATCGCATATTGGTAGTGGTTTACAATCCATTGATTGTAGTGGTTTTCACCGCGAGGTAAAATATCACCTACGTAACCGCTTTTTACAGCATCATATCCGTTATCGTTCATGAATTTGTAAGCGGCATCCATGTGGCGCTCGTAGTTACGAACAGATCCTGAAGTTTCGTGGTGCATAATGATTTTCACTCCTTTAGATTTTGCGTAAGCATGAAGACCTTTTACATCAAAATCTGGATAAGGTGTTACGAAATCAAAAACATAATCTTTAGAATGTCCAAACCAGTCTTCCCAGCCTTCGTTCCAACCTTCGACTAAAACGGCGTCGAAACCATTTGCAGCGGCAAAATCAATGTATTTTTTTACGTTAGCATTGTTTGCTCCATGAGTTCCGTTTGGTTTTGCTTTCGAGAAATCAGAAACACCCAATTGAACTGTTGGAAAATCATTTGTATATGACCAAGAGCTTTTTCCTGTAATCATTTCCCACCAAACACCAATATATTTTACTGGTTTAATCCAAGAAGTATTTTCAATTTTTGATGGATCGTTTAGGTTATAAGTCATTTTTGAAGCTAAGATTTCTCTAGCATCATCGCTCACCATAATTGTTCTCCAAGGCGAGTGGCTTGGGGCTTGCATATAACCTTTGTCGCCTTTTGCGTCTGGTGTTAACCAAGAGTTGAAAACCATGTTTTTATCATCTAAATTCAAGTGCATACAAGAATAGTTGATTAAAGCCGCTTCGTGTAAGTTGATGTAGATTCCGTCGGCCGTTTTTAACATCAAAGAAGTCTGAACTCCTGTTGGAGAAAAGTTCTTTTGCGAAACATTTGCTGTATATGCTTTTTCAGATAAGCCTCTAATTTCAGATAATTTCGATTTTGTATAATCGTATTCCTGAGTATCATAATCTCCTGGAATCCAGAAAGCAGTATGATCTCCTGTCATTGCAAATTGAGATCTTTCTTCTTTAATTACAAAATAAGTAAGATTTTTTTGTGCTGGGAATTCATATCTAAATCCTAAACCGTCTTCGAATAAACGGAAACGAATTACGATTTGTCTGTCTGTTCCTTTTTGATTTAAAGTTACAGCCAATTCATTATAATGATTTCTGATATTGTCTACTTCTCCCCAAACTGGTTTCCAAGTTTCATCAAAAGTGGAAGTTTTGGTATCAACTACAGTAAAGTCATTCAATAAAGATTTTTTGTCATCTTTAAGTTCAAGACCTAATTTACTGGTTTTTACAACTTCTTTGTTTTTGTATTTTAAATTGTACGTTGGAGTTCCGTCGTTTTGAAGAGAAAATTCCATTACGAACTTGCCTTCGGGTGATTTTAATTGTTGTGCTTCTGCAATTGAGCTAAAAGCAAACAAGATTAAACTTGCGAAAAATAAGTTTTTCATGTTTTTTAGATTTTAGAGTATTGTAATTTAATTAATTTGTACAAATTTACTTGCAGTTATGGGATTTCCGTTAACTACAATTGTTAAATCTTGATCGCCATCTACAGTAAAAGAGGTTTTATCATGATTTACAGATACTTTTAGAATTTGATTTCTAAAGTTAATTTTAAAAGAGTAGCCTTTCCATTCTTTTGGAATTTTTGGAGAAAAATGCAATTGGTTATTTTTAACTCTCATTCCGCCAAAACCTTCCACAATACTCATCCAAGTTCCTGCCATTGATGTAATGTGACAACCTTCCTCAACTTCTTTGTTGTAATCATCAAGATCTAAACGAGATGTTCTTAAATAAAATGTATATGCCATATCCATTTTGTCTAAAACTGCGGCTTGAATCGAGTGAACGCAAGGCGAAAGAGAACTTTCGTGAACGGTAAATGATTCATAGAAATCAAAGTTTCTTTCTAATTCTTCTCGTGAAAAATGATCTTCGAAGAAATAGAAACATTGTAAAACATCGGCTTGTTTAATGTATGGCGAACGTAAAACGCGATCCCAAGACCATTTTTGATTAATTGGACGCTGTGATTTATCTAAATCTTTTACAGGAACTAAATCTTTGTCTAAGAAACCGTCTTGCTGTAAATAAACTCCAAGTTCTTCAGAAATTGGAAAATACATATCATCGGCAACTTTTTTCCATTGTTGAATTTCATTTGCAGAAAGATTTACTTTTTCTAAAATACGTTTGTGATCTGAAGGATATTCTGATTCAACTTTAGTAATTTGTTCTGCAGCAAAATCGATACACCATTTTGCAATATAATTGGTGTAGAAATTATTGTTGATGTTGTTTTCGTATTCGTTTGGACCTGTAACTCCCAATATTACATATTGATTTTTATCTTTTGAGAAAGAAGCTCTTTGGTGCCAAAAACGTGCAATTCCGATTAAAACTTCTAATCCTTTTTCTGGAATATAAGAGTAATCGCCGGTGTAGCGGTAATAGTTGTAAATCGCAAAAGCAATCGCTCCATTTCGGTGGATTTCCTCGTGTGTGATTTCCCATTCGTTGTGACATTCTTCACCATTCATGGTCACCATTGGATATAATGCAGCACCGTCTTTGAAGCCTAAATTTTCTTTAGCATTTTCAATGGCTTTATCTAATTGATTGAAACGGTAAGTCAATAAGTTTCTCGCAACTTGCTGATCTTTTGTTGCCATGTAAAACGGAATACAATATGCTTCAGTATCCCAATAAGTCGATCCGCCGTATTTTTCTCCGGTGAAACCTTTTGGTCCGATGTTTAATCGGCTGTCTTTTCCTGAATAGGTTTGATTTAATTGGAAGATATTGAAACGAATTCCTTGTTGCGCTTTTACATCACCTTCTATTGTAATATCTGACATTTCCCAGATTTTTGCCCAAGCTTCAATTTGATTTTGAAACAAAGCATCATATCCTGAATTTATAGCTGATTTTATTACTTTTTCGGCTGCAGCCAAAGTATTTTCATGGTTTAGAGAAACTGTATATCCACCAATTTTTTGGATTGATGAGGTTTGTCCTTTTGCGATAATAGTTCCATAAGTATATTGAACTTTATCTGCCGTTGAATCGATTGTCGATGGCGAAACATTGATATTTTCTCCGTTTGCCAAAATCGTATTGTGCATGAAAGTTGTAACCTTAAAATGCGTTTTGAACGTTTGTGCGGTTACAAAAGCTTCGTTTGTACCTTTTTTAACTTCAAGCGGTTCCCAGAATTTTTCTTCCCAGTTCGCATCTTCATTGGTTACACCAGCATCAACGTAAGGTTTGTATACGATTTTTGCATCTTTGTTTAAAGGTGTAATATCGTATTTGATAACTCCTGCTTCGTCTAAATCTAAGGAAAGAAAACGACGAACGTTTACTGCGATTTCGGTTCCGTTTTTTAGAACTGCTTCAAAAGAACGATTGTACCAACCTTCTTTCATATTCAATTCTCTGCGGAAGTTTCTAACTTCTGTACACGTATTTAAATCAAGATTTTCTTCGTTGATTTCAATGTCAATTCCTATCCAGTTTGGAGCGTTAAGTACTTTGGCAAAATATTTTGGATAACCGTTTTTCCACCAGCCCACTTTTGTTTTGTCTGGATAATAAATTCCAGCGATATAACTTCCTTGAAAAGTTTCGCCTGAGTATGTTTCTTCAAAATTGGCGCGTTGTCCCATAGCACCATTTCCGATACTAAAGAGACTTTCGGACGATTTTACTCTCTCGGCATCAAATCCTTCTTCTATAATTGACCAATTATCTGGTTTTATATAATCTTGGTTCATCTTTTTTTAATTTGATAATTCAGTTAATTAGAAAATTAGATAATTACGCGATTTCGGAAATTATCTAATTGACACATTTTCTAATTGATTAATTTTTCTATAAAGCTTGTTTCGATTTGGGGAAAATCTTTAAAAATATAGTCCGCTTCATGCAAAATTGTTTCCTCACCAATTCCCACGCTTACCATTTCGCCTATGTTTGCTGCCTGAATTCCTGCAACAGAATCTTCAAATACGATTGAGTTTTTTGGATCAATGTTTAATAATTGAGCCGCTTTTAAGAATACTTCAGGATCTGGTTTTGCATTGGTAACGTCATTTCCGTCAACAATAACATCGAAGTAAGACAGGATTCCTGTTTTTTCTAAAATTGGTCTTGCATTTTTACTGGCAGAGCCCAATGCAATTCCTTGGTTTTTATCTTTTAATAGTTTTAGAATTTTTAAAACTCCTGGAAGAATCTCGCTTTCATCCATGTCTACTAAATAAGATAGATAATCTTCGTTTTTTTGAATTAACCATTTGTCTTTGTCTTCTTGCGAAGCCTGAACATTTCCTAATTCAAGTATAATGTCTAAGGAACGAACTCGGCTTACGCCTTTTAAAAGTTCGTTGTCTTCATGTGTAAAATTTATGTTTAATGCTTTGGCAATTTTCTGCCATGCCAAAAAGTGGTATTTAGCGGTATCAACGATTACTCCGTCAAGATCGAATATGAATGCTTTTTTGTTCATTTTAAAGGAAATTCTTCTTTATGATTTTAAATAGTGTCGTCTACATCTTTTACTTTGTAGACTAAAAGAGCGGCAATTAAAAAGCTTACTCCGCTTGTAATTAAGGCATAAATTGCATCGCCATTGTAAAGGTATTTTACAATTGGACCTCCAATTAATGCGTTTACGATTTGTGGGATAACAACAAAGAAGTTGAAGATTCCCATGTAAACTCCCATCTTTTTTGGAGCAATAGATCCGGCAAGAATTGCATAAGGCATTGCTAGAATACTCGCCCAGGCAACTCCAATTAAAATCATTGGCAATACAACCCAATCTTCATTTGGCATAAAATAAATAGAGATTAAACCTATTCCTCCAATGACTAATGAAACGGCGTGAGTTGATTTTCGTCCGATTTTTTTAGCGATATACGGTAAGCAAAACAAAGCGACAAGAGCAGAAACTAAGTTGTAAACTCCAAATAGAATTCCGACCCAGTCGCCGGCATCTTGATATTGCTGGCTTGAAGTGTCACTTAATGGTAATCCGTAAATGTGATGGGCGATTGCCGGAGTTGTAAAAACCCACATTCCGAATAATCCAAACCATGAGAAAAACTGCACCCAGCTGAGCTGACGCATTGTGGTTGGCATCTTTGCGAAGTCAGTAAAAATATCTGTAAGCTTTGATTTTTCTTCAGAATCAGAAATCACATCATTTTGGGGATCTTCAAATTTGGCTAACTCTTCAGGTGAATATTCTTTTGTTGTGAATAAGGTTACTAAGATCGAACCGATTAAGACTGCAGCACCAATAATAAATGATAAAGTAAGGTTTAATGGAACGCTTCCTGGAACTGTACTGTTTGGTATGTGAAACCATTTTGTTAAAACATAAGGAAGTGCGGAACCAATTACGGCTCCAAAACCAATTAGAGAGGTTTGGATACTAAATCCTGCTGTACGCTGGTCTGTTCTTAAGTTATCGCCAACAAGTGCGCGAAACGGCTCCATGGCAATGTTAAAAGAAGCGTCCATGATCATCAGCATTCCGGCTCCAACCCATAAAGCAGGTAAAACGGAAATGAAAATATTAGCCTGCGGCATTAAAATTAATCCTACCGAAGCTAAAATTGCACCTACTAAAAAGAAAGGTTTTCGTCTGCCGAATTTTCCCCAAGTTTTGTCACTGTAGTGACCAATAACAGGCTGTACTATTAATCCCATAAGGGGAGCAATAATCCAGAACCACGAAAGTTCATGTACATCGGCACCAAAAATTTGAAGAATTCTGCTGGCATTTGCATTTTGAAGTGCAAATCCCATTTGTATTCCTAAGAAACCGAAACTCATGTTCCAAATTTCCCAGAAACTTAATTTACGCTTTTCCATTATCGTAATTAAAGAATTAATTAGACGATAAGCGCTTTGCTTATCAAAACTTACTATTTTTTTCGAAGTAAAAGTAAAAGCTTTGAGCAGGCGTAAAAGTATTAATTATTTTTTTAAATATGCTAACAAAAAAGCCATAAATATTTTTTATGGCTTTAGAAAAGGTTGATTTTAAGAATTTTAGTCAGTAGATTCTCGTTCTATTAAATGTGTTTCTATCACTTCTGTAGTGTAATTTTCGTTTTCTTCTTCGTCATCATCATGTTCGGCTTCGAGTCTTTCGATCAACATTTTAGCAGCTTTGTTTCCCATTTTTTCGCCGCTTTGACTTACTGTTGTAATACTTGGAGTAGAGTATTTCGAAATAATTCCGTCAGTAAAAGCAATTACCGCTAAATCTTCAGGGACTTTTAATCCCATTTTCGAAGCGGTTTTAATTATTGTTACAGCAAAAAGCTCGTTTACCGCAAAAACAGCATCAAAAGCTCTATCATTTAAAAGTTGTCCAATAGTGATTTCGCAGGTGTCAACGTCTTCAATTTTAATAATTAAATCTTCATTGAATGGTATTCCGTTATCTAGAAGTGCTTTTTCGTAACCGTCAGTTCTCAATTTCCCAACACTTACATAATCAACGGTGGTTACGAGAGCAATCTTTTTTCGACCATTATCGATTAAGCTTTGTACAGCTTCGTAGGCAGCGGCTTTGTCGTCAATAATAACCTTATCGCATAAAATATCGTTGGTAACGCGGTCAAACATTACTACCGGCATTCCTTGATTTATAACTTCGGTAATATGATGAAAATCGCCTTTGAACTGTGTTTCTTTTGAAAGTGACATGATAAAACCATCAATACTTCCGTTGGCTAACATTTCCATATTCAGTACCTCTTTATCGAAAGAATCATCAGATAAACAGATCACAACACTGTAACCATGTTCGTTGGCTACTTGTTCGATTCCATTAATTACAGTAGAGAAAAAATAATGTACAATTTCCGGAATGATAATACCAATACTTTTGGTTTTCCGATTTTTTAAACTAAGGGCAATATTGTTGGGCTTATAGTTGTAAAACTTTGCAAATGCCTGCACTTTTAAGCGTGTTTCTTCTCCTATTTCAAGACTGTTTCTTAGTGATTTCGAGACAGTTGAAATAGATACATCGAGTTCCTTTGCAATTTGTTTTAGTGTTATTTTACGTTTCATAGTAGTTATTTGAAAAAAATCTAATTGACAATAAAGGTGAATAATATTTTTGGGATTGACAATTTTTGACTTAAAAGATTACAAAAAATAGAAAGTTTTCAACACTACCACGTTTTCGTAAACCAATTAAAAATGCCTCTTGTTGAGCGTGTTAATTAATTCATAATTTTGAAATTCGAAGTAAAATTAAAAACTTAACTAACAATCAAAAACTCAAACTAATTTAAACAAAAAGTATGAAAACAATTTACAAAAAGTTGTTATTTTTATTCCTATTGTTGCCATTTACGGTGCTAGCTCAAAGCACTTTAAGTGGGACTGTTGTCGATAAAGCAACAGGTCAGCCAATACCAGGAGTAAACGTAAATGTACAAGGTGCTCCAACTGGTGCATCGACAGGATTTGATGGTAATTACCAATTACCTAATGTTAAAAGCGGAAGCAAAATTTCTGTTTCTTTCATTGGATACAAAACTCAAATTCTTGATTATAATGGACAAAAAACATTAAATGTTTCTTTAGAAGAAGATACTAATCAGCTTAAAGAAGTTGTGGTGCAAGTAGGTTACGGTACTGTTAAGAAAAAAGACGCAACTGGATCTGTTTCTCAAATTTCGGCTAAAGAATTCAATAAAGGAATTAACGTTACTCCAGAGAGTTTGATCAGTGGTCGTATTGCTGGTGTAAATGTTATTACAGGAGGTGCTCCGGGGGCTAAAGCGGATATTAGAATTCGTGGAGGATCTTCATTAAGTGCATCAAATGAGCCATTAATTGTAGTTGATGGACTTCCTATGAGTAATGCGGTTCCTAGTGGATCAACTAGTATTTTGTCTACAATTGATCCAAATGACATCGAATCTTTTACAATATTGAAAGATGCTTCTGCAGCTGCAATCTATGGTTCTAGAGCTGCAAATGGTGTAATTGTAATTACTACTAAAAAAGGGACAAAAGGCGGTGTAAAAGTTAACTTTAATTCTCAAGTAGGTATTAATACTGTTGCTAATACAGTAGATGTTTTAAGCGGAGATCAATATCGTGCTTTAGTAAATGAAAAAGGGACTGCTGCTCAAAAAGCTTTATTGGGAACAGCAAATACTGATTGGCAAGATGAAATTTTCCGTACTGCTTTAACAACAAACAACAATATATCTGTAAGTGGTTCATTGTTTAATAAATTGCCAGTACGTTTATCTGTTGGAAATGTAGATACTCCTGGAATCTTAAGAAACACTTCTTTTGAAAGAACAACGACATCGTTATCGTTAAATCCAGTTTTATTTGATAATCATTTAAAAATTGACATTACTGGAAATTTAGCTTTTGGAAAAAATCAATTTCAAGATGAAGGACCAGTAATTAGCAGCGCTATTATATTTGATCCAACGCAGTCAGTTTACCAAGCAGGTTCTCGTTACGGAGGTTATTTTGAATGGTTAGAAGCAAATGGTAATGTACCATTGTTACCAGCAAGAAACCCTGTTGCAAGATTAAATCAAGATGAGCGTAGAGCAACTTCTACTAGAAAATGGGGTAATATTAGATTAGATTATAAATTTCATTTCTTCGAAGATTTAAGAATTGTTGCTGAAGCAGGTATCGATAAATTTGATAGTAATGGTTATACAAGAGTAAGTACTGAAAGTATTACAGGATATCAGCCTACTACATTTGATAAAGGAAACTGGACTAATTTAGGAGGATATACGGGTTATACAGACAGCCGTCAAAATAAAAACTTAAATACTTATTTTAACTATACTAAAGATTTAGGTAAATTTAAAATTGATGCTACAGCGGGGTATAACTACCAATTGTTTCAACGTGAGGGGTATAACTCTGGTGATGTCATGAGACCAAACCCACCGTCGGATGTTACTACAGATCCAGATGTTAATTTACAATCGTATTTCGGACGTTTGAATTTAGGATACGACAGCAGATACTTGTTGACAGTAAATTATAGAAGAGATGGAACTTCACGTTTCTCTAAAGAAAATAGATGGGGTAATTTTGCCGGAGGTGCTTTTGCATGGAATGTAGCTGAAGAAGATTTCTTAAAGGACAACGGGACTTTGTCAAGTTTAAAATTAAGAGTTGGATACGGAACTACAGGACAGCAAGATATTCCGCCTGCATACGATTATTTACGTCGTGTAACTTTAGGAACACTTAATACTCAGTATGTTTTTAATGGTGTTATTTCTAAAGCGGCAAGACCAGAAGGATATAATGAAGATATTAAATGGGAAGATTTAGCTGAGATGAACCTTGGAGTAGATTTTGGATTTCTTAATGAAAGAATCACAGGGTCAGTTAATTATTTTGATAAAAAATCGAGTGATTTATTAGCAAATATTCCAGTTCCAGATGGAGCAAATATTAGAAATCAAGGTTACAGCAATATTGGTAGTGTAAGAACAAAAGGGGTAGAGTTCAGCCTTCAGTCTGACATTATTAAAAATGACAAACTAACTTGGAATGTTGCTGTTAATGCTACTTATATTGATCAAAAAATCTCTGATTTAGGAACTACAGTTCCAGGATTTCAAGGATACTTAACAGGAGATAATATTGCAGGAGGA
Source organism: Flavobacterium plurextorum (assembly GCF_002217395.1). Classification (GTDB taxonomy): domain Bacteria; phylum Bacteroidota; class Bacteroidia; order Flavobacteriales; family Flavobacteriaceae; genus Flavobacterium; species Flavobacterium plurextorum. The sequence goes on from NZ_MUHD01000014.1 coordinate 101,734, forward strand.
ACAGGAAACCAAGTGTTGATACATTCTGAAGGGTTTGCTCCAAATTCATTCTTTGTATTTGAACAATTGTACGATGCAAACAAACGACCAATTCAAGGTGCTTATGCAGACAGAAATGGTGACGGCGCTATTACAGATGCGGATCGTTATATCTACCATAAGCCAACAGCAGACTATACTTTTGGATTGTTTTCTACTTTGAATTACAAAAATTTCGATTTCACAATGAACTGGAGAGCTAGTTTAGGAAATTACATTTTTGATAACGTAAGTTCTGATAAAGGATATTTACAAGCAGGTTTAAGAAGAGACTCTGATTTGTCTAACATTACTACAGATTATTTTAATACTGGATTTACTACTGAAAGTAACTCTAATGGAACGCAGCGTAACTATTCAAATTACTTTGTAAAAGATGCTTCTTTCATTAAGTTGGATAACATCGTATTTGGGTACACTATTAATAAGAAGGTACTAAAAGCGGCAACGTTGAGATTTACTGCTGGAGTTCAAAATGTTTTTGTTCTTACGAAATACAATGGTTTAGATCCAGAGAAATTCAACGGAATTGACAATAACGTTTATCCAAGAGCTAGAACATTCTTGTTTGGAGTAAATGCGAATTTCTAATAGTACATTGAAAATTAAAATTTAAAAAATAAATAAAATGAAAATATCATTTAAATATATATCTTATTTTCTCCTATTCATTTTAGGATTAAATATGACACTTACTTCGTGTACGAGCGATTTAGATGTGAAGCCGACAGATGATGATGAGTTTCTTTCTGATGACTTTTTCAAAGATCCGGCATCTTACAAACAAGTATTGGCAAAACTATATGCTGGTTTGTATGTAGGAGGGAATGATGGTGATACTGATCCTAACAGCCCATCTGGTGATATTGCAGGTATTGGTGGTGACTTTAGCAGTTACTTGCGATTGTTATTTGTTACACAGGAGTTTCCAACAGATGAAGCTATTATAGCTTGGTCAGATGATGGTTTGCCTGCGATAAATGGACAAAAATGGAGTCCGAGTAACCAGTTTTTATACGGAGTTTTCTCAAGAGCATTTTATGAAATTAGTGTTGCTAATGAGTTTTTGAGACAAACAACAGATGAAAAATTAACGGAGCGTGGTATTGATACTGCTACAAAAGCCGAAATTGTGAAATTTAGAGCAGAAGTTCGTTTCTTAAGAGCATTTTCATACGTTAATTTAATGGATTTGTTTGGGAATGTGCCAATTACTACAGAAAAAGATCCAGTTGGTTTCTTTTATCCAGAACAAAAAACTAGAGCAGAAGTTTTTGCTTTTGTAGAGTCAGAATTAAAAGATATCGACAATACTTTAGCGCCTTCTAAAGCTAATGAATATGGAAGGGTTGATAAAACAGCGGCTAAATTTTTATTAGCGCAGATTTATTTAAATTCTAAAGTTTACACAGGAACTGAGAGATATAATGATGCTGCTACTGTTTGTAATGATATTATAACAGGTTCTGCATATACTTTTGCAGACGTGCCTTATCGTTATTTATTCTCTGCTGATAATAATAGAAACGGAGCGCAAAGTGAATTTATTTTCCCAATTGTTGGAGATGGTAATGCCATTAGAGCAATAGGTGGAGGTATGAGTTTTATTATTCATGCGTCTATTGGAGGAAGCATGGTAGGAGCTAATCAAGGTATGGATGGAGGCTGGTCAGGAACAAGAGCAAGACCAGAATTTGTTAAATTGTTTCCTGATGCAACAGCAACTGCTGATCAAAGAGGTACTTTTTATACTAACGGGCAAACTCTAGATATCGCTGATTATGGAGTATTTACTAATGGATATGCGGTGACAAAATTTATCAACGTTAATTCTGATGGTACTGCTGCGCAAAGAAATGATATGCCAGATACAGATTTTCCAATGTATAGATTGTCAGATGTTTATTTGATGTATGCTGAGGCAACACTTAGAGGAGCATCATCAGGTGATATTACAAAAGCTTTAGGGTATGTAAATAAAATTAGACTTAGAGCTAAAGCGGGTGTTATTACAGCTTCTGACTTAACTCTGGACTTTCTTCTAGATGAAAGAGGAAGAGAATTGTTTTGGGAATGTCACAGAAGAACAGATTTAATTCGTTTTGGAAAATTTACAGGAGGAGCTAAAATCTGGCAATGGAAAGGCGGCGTTAAAAACGGAAGCGGAACGGAAGAGTTCAGAAATTTAATGCCTATTCCTTCAAAAACTATTCAGGCGAACCCAACTTTAAAACAAAATCCAGGATACTAACTAACCATATAAAAAAATAATAAAATGAAAAACATATATAAAATTTTAATCGCATTCATTGGTGTTTTAGCAGTGTCATGTAATGCTGATGATGTAGAAGAGAGACCAGTAATTGAGCCAGTTACAGCTCCAGTTTTACTTAATCCTCAAAATGATTTTAACATCGTTTTGACTAAAGACAATGAAAAAAATGTTGCAACAACTGTAATCTGGAACGATGCTAAGTACGATGGTACAGCAACAGTGGTAAACTATACTATTGAAATCGCAAAAGCAGGAACTAAATTTGCTGCTCCTATATCAGTAACTACAACTACAGCTCGTTACAAAGCTTTAACAGTAGCCGAATTGAACTCAGCTTTAGTAAACGGAGGTTTTGTTGAGAAACAAGAAAACAGTGTTGATATTCGTATTAAATCTACAGTTGGTACAGGTGCAGAAGCGCAATACTCTAATTTTTATACTATTAAAGCTACTCCATACCACGTGCCATTGGCAAGTTCTCATTGGTTAGTTGGAGCAGCTACTCCAGGTGGATGGTCATGGGATGGTGATGCTGAAACAGAATTCCCATTAGTAGTTGGAAAAACAAATGTTTACCAAGTAAAAGTTGTTCTTAAAAGCGGAGAAGCATTTAGAGAGTTTTTATCAAATGACTTTACAAGCGGTGGTAACTGGGGTGCTAGTAACAGCCGTAACTTCCCTTACTATTCTGGATTAGGTTATACTATAGATTCAGAATTAGTAAATGCTGGTGATGGTGATAGTAACTTTAAATACACTGGGCCAACTGGACTAAGAACTTTGACAATTGACAATGGTGCAAAAACTATAACAGTAGATTAGTTCTAGCATGAATAATTAAAGGGCTATCTGTATAAGGTAGCCCTTTTTTAATCTAACTAACCATTAACCACAACTATGAAAAAAACTTTACTATTAATTTTTCTATTGTTATCTGCCGTTATTTTTGCACAGCATCAAACCGTAACTTATTCTATAAATCCGCCGACTTTTGAGGACACGACCTCTATTACAATTACAATAAATGGAAATAGTATAAACGAATCGGCTTGGTCAGTAACAGGAAATGCACTGTATCTTTGGTCATGGTCTTATGATGTAAATGATGCCAATCAACTGGATTCGCCTTCTAATGGATCTTGGACGGCTTCGGCTGAAGCGGGTAAATTTACTTATAATGCAGGAACAGATACTTACACAAAAACATTTACGCCGTCTGCCTATTTTAATAGAAACGGAATCGGAAAATTTGGTTTTCTAGTTAAAGCTAAGGATGGTACGGGGGCTAAACAGTCACAAGATATTTTGGTTGAGGTTGGTTCCTTTCAGGTAACATTGACTTCTCCTGCAGAGAACAACAGTACAATTATTGCAAACGGTGGAAGTTTAAATATTGCCGCAACAAATACAAATGGAACAGCGAGTTATACATTAAAATCAAATGGAGTCGTAATAGACTCTAATTCTAGTACTTCCAGTTATTCGTTTAATCATGTAAACATTACAGGCAATCAAAGTTATGAATTGAGTGTTACTCAGGCATCAACAACGATAGTTAAAAAATTTACTGCGATTGTTGATCCTAATACCGTTTCTGAAGCTATGCCTGCAGGCTTGACAGAAGGAATTAATTACAATGCTGATGTTACAAAAGCAACTTTGGTATTAGATGCTCCTTTGAAAGATTTTGTTTACGTTGCAGGAAGTTTTAATAATTGGCAGCCAACATCGGCGTATGCCATGAAAAAAGATCCTGTTTCAGGTAAATTTTGGTTAGAATTGACAGGATTGGTTTCTGGACAAAATAATACGTATCAATATTGGGTTGTTGATAAAACTCCGTTGGCCAATTCACCTTCAATGGTAAAAACGGCAGATCCTTATTCAACTTTAGTATTGTCGCCGTATGATGATTCTTCAATTCCTGCAGCTTCTTATCCAAATATGCCGGTTTATCCAACAGGACAGAGTTTTGAAGTTACGGTACTTAAAACTGGAAAGACACCATATAATTGGCAGGTTACTAATTTTACAAAACCAGAAAAAGACAAGTTAGTTGTTTATGAAGTATTAGTTCGTGATTTTGATGCCGCTCGCAGCTATCAAAGTTTAATTGATAAGATTGATTATTTTAAAACGCTTAAAATAAATGCAATAGAATTGATGCCGATAATGGAATTTGAAGGCAATGAAAGTTGGGGTTACAATACTTCATTTCATATGGCTTTAGATAAATTCTATGGTACTTCAGATAAATTAAAAGAACTTATAGATTTATGTCATCAAAACGGAATTGCCGTAATTCTAGATGTAGCTTTAAATCATGCCTTTGGACGTAATCCGATGGTGAGAATGTGGATGAATGATCCTGATGGAGATGGTTTTGGTTCGCCTACGACTGAAAATCCTTATTTTAATACTGTTGCAAAACATACTTTTAGTGTAGGAGAAGATTTTAATCATCAATCTGCAAAAACACAATATTATGTAGAGCGTGTCATTAAACAATGGATTGAAGAATATAAAATTGATGGTTTTCGTTGGGATTTAACCAAAGGATTTACTCAAGCCTGTACAGCATCAGACCAAACTTGTACCAATAATTATCAGCAGGATAGAGTTGATATCTTAAAGAAATATGCGGATTATTCGTGGAGTTTAGATCCTACTCACTATACTATTTTTGAACATTTAGGATCTGATACAGAGGAAAAAGAATGGGCAAATTATAGAGTAAATGATCCTGTTAGTAAAGGTGTGATGATGTGGGGAAAAATGACAGATCAGTACAGTCAATTGGCAATGGGATATGCATCAAACAGCAATATTTCAAGAATGACAAGTTCAAGCCGTGGTTTTACAGCAAACAGATTAATGGGATATGCAGAAAGTCATGATGAAGAACGTTTAATGTATAGAAATTTACAATATGGAGCTTCGGGCGGAACTTATGATGTAAAAACGTTAAACACAGCCTTGTCAAGAATGTCAGCAATTGGTGCTGTTTCATTATTGATTCCAGGGCCAAAAATGATTTGGCATTTTGGAGAGTTAGGCTGGGACAGCTCAATTTTTACTTGTAATAATAATACAGTAAATACAGATACAGATGCTGCTTCTGGCGATTGTAAATTAGATACAAAACCACAGCCTCAATGGGCAAATAATTGGTTAGGAAATACCAATCGAAATAAAATTTATTACGACTGGGCAAAAATAATTAATCTTAAAATAACGGAGCCTGTATTTTTAGGAACCGCAACAGTTGCAAGTGCTAATTCACTTTCGGTCAACATAAAAATTACAAACAGCGCTTTGGCGGCTACTCAGTTAAAAGACGTATTGATTTTGGCGAATTTTGATGTGACAGCGCAAAATGTACCAACAGGTTTTCAATATACTGGAACATGGTATAATTTAATGGATAACACTACAATAAATGTTTCTGATGTTTATGCCTTAATAAATATTCCCGCTGGAGAATTTAGAATTTATGGAAACAAAGTTGCGAATTTGGCTATAGCCGATTTCGAAAAAGGAGCAACAGTCAATTTATATCCAAATCCAGTTTCAGATTATTTTACATTAAACATATCGACAGCAAAAGTGCAGGTTTATAATATATCAGGACAATTAGTAAAAAGCTTTAATGCAAATGGAAAAATAGATTTTCAGTTTGAGGTGAGTGATTTAGAAGCAGGACTATACATTGTGAAAGCAATGGATGAAAATAAGAAAACTCAGGTAATGAAATTTATAAAAAAGTAGTGTTTAATTGATCTCTTTTATTGTATTTGAATTCAATTAAAAACAGCGTTAAGTTTTGGTTTGGTTAGTAGTGAAAAGGGCTTTTCTAGCAATAGAAGGCCCTTTTTTTATAGATGATTATTATGCTTTCTTTTTATCGTTGTACTCTCCAATTAAAGCAAAGTAGCCAAATGTGCCAAGACCTAAAACAATTAACGGCGTAAGAATAAAAAGAATAATAATGCCAAAGACCAAATCGTCTTGTTTGTCTGAGAGCAATTTGGGCAAGCCAAATTCAAATACGCAGAAATAGGCGGCAGCAATGGAAAGCACAATCCATAAAACACCTAAAATTTGTTTAATAGCATTCATAATAGTAGTTTATTAAAGGTGGTTAGTTTTGTTTTTGTTGTCAATATAAATCATTCCAATTACAAAGCATATAGAAGCAATGATAATTGGATACCAAAGTCCGTCGAGGTAAAAATCACTTTTTCCGGCCGCTTTTGAATGAGTTACAAAATAAGTTGAAATTGCAGGAAGCAGACCTCCAAAAATTCCGTTTCCTACGTGGTAAGGAAGAGACATCGAAGTGTATCTGATTTTAGTAGGGAACATCTCAACTAAAAAGGCCGCAATCGGACCGTAAACCATAGTGACAAATAAAACCTGAATGAAAACTAGAAAAATCAAAGTCCATTCGTCGCTTGAATTGATATTGATCGAAATACTGCTTTGAGATTCTTTTTTATCAGCAAAATCAGTTTTCTTCTCTACATAAGATGTTCCGTCAGTATATGTTTTAGAGATTGTAGTTATTGTATTGTTGTCGGCTGTTGTTTCAGTGTTTTGTGTTGTCTTTTCTGTGATTTCGGTTTTGTAACTTACATCAGTAGTACTGTACATCATTTTGTAAATTGGTCTATAGAATAAAATAGCCAAAAGCATTCCAGTCATCATAATGTACTTTCTTCCAATTTTGTCGCTCAGCCATCCAAAGACAATAAAAAATGGTGTTCCTATTAATAAAGCAATTCCCAGTAATCCATCAACTTGTGATGAATCTATGTTCATAACAGTTTTCATGAAACTCATAGCATAAAACTGCCCAGTATACCAAACAACACCTTGTCCCATTGTCGCACCGAATAATGCCAGCAAAACAAATTTTAAATTGTATCGATTTCCGAAACTTTCTTTTAGCGGATTTGTACTTGTAGTTCCTTCTTTTTTAGCTTTAGCAAAAACAGGAGATTCGTCCATGTTTTTTCTAATTAAATAAGAGACGCCAACCATTGCAATAGAAACCCAAAAAGGAACACGCCATCCCCATGAATCAAAAGCCTCGCTCGAAAGTACATTTTTAGTGGCTAGAATTACCATTAATGAAATGAACAAACCAACAGTTGCAGTTGTCTGAATCCAAGATGTCCAATATCCTTTTTGACCTGCAGGAGCGTGTTCTGCAACATAAGTAGCTGCGCCGCCGTATTCACCGCCAAGTGCTAATCCTTGCAGTAAACGTAAAATTAAAACTAATAAAGGAGCTAGAAAACCAATTGTTTCGTAACTAGGAATACAGCCTATTAAAAAAGTAGAACCGCCCATTAATAATAAAGTAGCCATGAAAGTGTATTTTCGACCAATAATATCACCAAGTCTGCCAAAAAATAGTGCCCCAAAAGGACGAACAACAAATCCGGCGGCAAAAGTGGCTAAAGTCGATAAAAATGCTGCAGTAGGATTGTCGCTTGGGAAAAATTTAGTTGAAATTACAACGGCTAAACTTCCGAAAATGTAAAAGTCATACCATTCAATCATTGTTCCCATGGAAGAGGCAGAAATTACTTTCCAAATGCCCTTAGTAGAAGTTTTGCTCATAAAACTGCTTTGAAATCTTATTAGTAAATGAAAGATAAAATTATAGTTTTACGAATATAGAAGATATTTTTTTATTCACTTAATACTTTTTTAACAAAAACTAATTATTTATTGACATTTAGTGTTAATGTGATTTCGTTCAGTTTAAAGATAGGGAAATGTATTTATATTTGAAGTGTATTTTTTTGTCATATCTTATTATATGAAGAAGATTTTTGGGTTATTTCTCTGTTTGATTTTTGCGGTTTGCCAAAGTCAGGAAAAAAAAGTTTCTAATGAAAAGAAATGCCAAGCAGTTTTAACGCCTTCGGAAACTCTTCAGTGGGAGTATCTTAATTTTATGAAAGATTCTGTCTTTTATAAAAGTCAATTTGCAAATTTTGCGAGAATAAAAAATGGAGTCTTACTTTATAGATGGCAAGAAGGCAGCGGAAGTAATAATTTTTTCACAGTTGATTTTGATGAAAACTTTAATGCTTCAATAAGAACAAAAGAGTTTGTCAAGAAAGTTGATTTTTCTACAGCGGATAAAAAAAAGATGAAGTTTATTTCAGAAATTTTAGAAAAAGAGAGTTACTATCAGCGATGTCTAAAAGATCATGGTCATAGTACTTTATATATATTGATTGTAAGATGTAATAATGAAGTAAAGGCTCAGTATTATTCTTCAAAGACTAATCTATATGAAATAGAAACGTCAGATACGAACATCAATTTGATTAAGGAAATTTTTAGTATAATGGATCGAAATTATTATAAAAGTATAACGCTAAAAAGACAATGAAAAAATGTAAGGATTCTTAAATCTTAGTTTTTTATACCTGTAGTACTTTTGCTTAAAAAAAAACAGAAAAGTATAGAAAACAAAAAAACCCACTCGGTTGAGTGGGTTTCGTGGTACCTCCAGGGATCGAACCAGGGACACATGGATTTTCAGTCCATTGCTCTACCATCTGAGCTAAGGTACCGTGCTGTGCACATTGCGGGTGCAAAGATAGAATCATTTTTCGTTTATCCAAAACATTTTAAAAAAAAAATCAATTCGTATCTTCGCAGAAACAAAAAGGAAATATGATTTTAACTGTTGATGTTGGAAATACTCGAATTAAAGCAGCTGTTTTTGAGGGAACTGCCGTTTTGGAGAGTTTTGTTTTTGAGAAAAAAGAGCTCGAAAAAAAAATTAAAAAAATTTTAGACAACTATCAAAAATGCTCTGATTTGGTAGTAGCCTCAGTAGGAAATGTAGAAAAACAATCTTTTTTGATTTTTGAAGAGCAGTTAAATGTTCATTTTTTTACTCATGAAGATAAATTTCCTTTTCATAATAAATATGCAACACCAAAAACTTTAGGAATAGATAGAATGATTTTGGCTGCAGGGGCAACTTTGCAGTTTCCCAAACAAAACAGATTAGTGGTTGATGCTGGAACTTGTATAACCTACGATTTCATCGACGAAAATGATAATTATTTGGGAGGAGCGATTTCTCCGGGACTTCGTCTGCGTTACGAATCTTTGCATAATTATACAGCCAGACTGCCTTTGCTGACTTTCGAAGAACCAGATCAATATATAGGAAACACGACAATGCAGGCAATTCATTCAGGAGTTGTAAACGGCTTCGTCTATGAGATTGATGGTTTTATCGATGAATATCGTGGAAACTTTTCAAATTTTATAATAATTTTAACGGGAGGAGATGCAGATTTTTTGGCTAAACGATTAAAAAATACCATATTTGCCAATTCAAATTTCCTTTTGGAGAGTTTGAACCAAACATTTCAATATAAAATCAACAATGATTAAAAAAATTATAATAAGCGCTTGTTTGCTTATATCGTTCGTTTCATTCGCTCAACAAGGTACTGCTTCCCCATATTCTTTTTATGGAATTGGTGATACTAGATTTAAAGGAACTCAGGAATTTAGGTCTATGGCAGGAGTTGCGGTTGAACAGGATAGTATTCATTTGAATATTGAAAACCCTGCGAGTTACGCGAGTTTATTGCAGACAACATTTACAGTTGGGGGGTCGTTTGGAACTTCTACTCTAAAAACAGATACAGAATCGGCAAAAGCACAAAGAGCCACTTTTGATTATTTGGCGATTGGAATTCCAATGGGAAAATTTGGAGCTTCATTTGGTTTAGTTCCATTATCTTCAGTTGGATATAAAATTTTAAATGATAATACAGCAACTCCTGGAGCAACAAGTACACAGCTTAGTGGTAAAGGAGGTATTAATAAAGCTTATGTTGGTTTAGGATATAAAATTAAACCAAACTGGAATATTGGTGCCGATATGCAGTATAATTTTGGAACAATTAAAACAACAAGTATAGAAGCTGTAAGTGGTGTGCAAAACTCGACTACAGAGTTAAATACTTCTGAATTATCTGGTGTGAATTTTAACATTGGTACAATGTATCAAACAAAACTTTATAAAAAAGTTTCATTGTTTACGAGTTTGAATTACACTTTTGCAAGTACATTAAGATCTAATAATACTAGAGAAATTACGGTAAGCGGTGATCCAGATCCTTACGTTTATAATCCAGATGCAGAAGATTTAAAATTACCAAACAAGTTAACGATTGGAGCTGGTATTGGTGAAGCTAGAAAATGGTTAGTAGGAACAACAATGGCTTTTCAAGGAAACGGAGAATTTGCAAATTATTACAACGCAAATCCTAATGTTCGTTACGAAAAATATGCTAAGTACGCTTTAGGAGGATATTTTATTCCAAATTATACTTCATTTACAAGTTACTTGAGCAGAATTACTTACCGTGCCGGATTGAAATATGAAAAATTAGGCTTAATAGTTAATAATGAGTCAATAAACGACATCGGAATGACTTTAGGTGCTGGAATTCCAATTCCTGGATATTTTTCAAATGTAAATATCGGAGTTGAATTTGGTAAAAGAGGGACAATGTCAGCGGGATTGATTCAGGAAAACTATGTTAACTTCAGTGCGAGTTTCTCATTTAATGATAAATGGTTTGTGAAGAGCAAATTTAATTAAGCATAGTCTAATGTTTTTTTAAGCTCATTACAATTTACTACATTTGGCGAATGATTTTACCAAAGAAATATATTGTTCCTGTTGTTGTATTTGCTGTCGTAGCACTTTTTTTTGGCTGTGAAAGCAATTTTAAAGAAGTTCAAAAAATCAACTTCTCTGAGTTTGTTCCAGCAAGTGATGCTGATACGGTAAATATTAAATATACAGACTCAGGACGCATAACAGGAGTTTTGATAAGTTCAAAAATGTTAGATTATTCTAACCTTGACTTCCCGTTTACAGAATTTCCAAAAGGAATTGATGTTACTTTATACGATAAGAAACAAAAGCGTACTTTTATAAAATCAAATTATGCCGTTTCATATAAAAGTACCAGTATAATTGATTTGCAGGGAAAAGTGCGAATAACATCAGAGGAAGGTCAGGTTTTAGAAACCGAGCAGCTGTATTTTGATCAGAAAAACGAATGGTTTTATACCGAAAGAAAATTTAAGCTTACAGATGCTAAAGGAGTTTCTTACGGACAAGGAATCGATTTTAGTAAAGATTTTAAAGTGATTAATTCGCAGCGAATAAGCGGCGAAATTGAATCGAATGAATAAATATAATTATGGGTTATTTAAAATATACACAATACGTTTACATAGTTTTTGCTGTTTTCTTTATTTATGACGGTGTGACAAAATTAAACGAAGGAAACGAAAGTTATCCGATGAGTTTGATTATTGCCGGAATGGCTGTGTTTATGTTTTTCTTTAGAAGAAGATTTGTCAAGAAATTTGACGATCGTAATAAAAAACAATAAAAATGGAAATTAGTATTATAATATTATGTTTAATACTATCAGCCTTTTTCTCAGGAATGGAAATAGCTTTTATTTCCTCAAACAAAATTTATCTTGGAATTGAGAAAAAACAAGATAATTTCTTGTCGCAAATTTTAACTAAACTTACAGAGAATCCATCAAAGTTTATTGCTTCTATGCTTATTGGTAACAATATAGCATTAGTAATTTATGGGTTTTATATGGGGGATTTGATTATTGGCTGTATAGCAAGTTTTGGTTTTCAATTTTCTGCCCTGACAACAGTTTTACTTCAAACTTTAATTTCGACTTTTATAGTTTTAATTACTGCTGAGTTTCTTCCCAAAGTTTTTTTTCAAATTTATGCCAATACACTAATTAAGGTTTTTGCTGTGCCGGCATATCTTTTTTATAGACTGTTTTACTATTTGTCTACCTTTTTTATTTGGATTTCAGACTTTGTTTTAAGAAAGTTTTTTAAAACAGAAGGAGATCAAGTTCAATTGTATTTTAGTAAAGTTGAATTGGGGAATTATATCACAGAACAAATGAGTTCGGTTGAAGATGATGAAGAGGTAGATTCTGAGATTCAGATTTTTCAAAATGCGTTAGAGTTTTCAGGTGTAAAAGCACGTGATATTATGACTCCAAGAACAGAAATAGTCGATATCGATTTGTTTGACAGTATAAAAGATCTTAAAGAGTTATTTATCGAAACAGGATACTCGAAAATTGTCGTAAGTCAAAATTCTCTAGATGATATTGTAGGTTATGTTCATTCATTTGACTTGTTTAAAAAACCAAAAACAATAAAATCAGTTTTGATGACTGTGGAGTATGTTCCAGAAACAATATTGATAAAAGACGCACTGAATATTTTGATAAAAAAGCGAAAAAATGTGGCAGTTGTTCTTGATGAATATGGAGGAACTTCGGGTATAATTACTATTGAAGATATTGTGGAGGAGCTTTTTGGAGAAATAGAAGATGAGCACGACTTAGATGAAGAATTGATTGAGCAGGAATTGGGTGAAGGGAAATATTTGTTTTCTACAAGATTGGATGTTGAGTATTTGAACGAAACCTACAAACTTATGATTCCTGAAGAAGATTCGTACGGAACATTAGGCGGTTTTATTGTAAATCATACAAAAGAAATTCCTCAAAAAGGTGATGAAATTGTAATCGACAAGTATCATTTTGTGATAGAACAAGCATCAAACAAGAAAATCGAGTTGGTCAAAATGACAATAAAAGAGTGATTTTTTTAGTAATTGAAAAAAATTGTGTAAAATAAAACCCTAGTTGTATTGTTATTAACTAGATAATTGTATTTTCGCAAACTGAATATAAAATTAACGATAATTAAAAATGGCAGTTTTAGCAAAAATTAGACAGCGTTCCGCTTTATTGATAGGAGTTATTGCAATTGCATTATTTGCATTTATAATACAAGATCTAATCGGTAAAGGAACATTTAGTCAAAGTTCAAAAGATGTGGGAAGCATCGATGGAAAAGATATTTCATTTGAAGACTTTAGAGTTAAAGTTAGTAATGTTGAAAAAAGTGGTCAAGGAATTACTTCCACTGAAGCTGCAAATAGAGTTTGGGACCAAGAAGTTTCAATCGCATTGTTGTCGACTCAATTTGATAAATTAGGATTGAGAGTTGGTGAAAAACATTTAATTGAAGTTTTGAAAGCAGATCCAAATATTGGTAAAAACCCAATGTTTTTGAATGCAGCAGGAATGTTTGATGTAGTAAAATTTAAAGACTACTTTAAAGCAAATCCTGAAGCGGCTCAATTTATTTCTGAAAAAGAAAAAGACGCCGAGTTAAACGCAAAATTTCAAATTTACAATACTTTAGTAAAATCTGGACTTTACACAACTGCTAGTGAAGGAAAGTTGAAATATGAAATGGAAGCAAACAAAGTAAACTTTGCTTATGCTGCTGCTTTATATTCATCTATAAAAGATAGTGATGTGAAAATTTCTGATGATGAAATCGTAGCTTACATGAAGAAAAACGAGAAAAAATTCAAAGCTGATGCAACTCGTGAGATTCAATATGTTTTAGTTGAAGATAAAGCTTCAAAAGAAGACGAAGCTGAAATTAAAGCTAAATTAACTGCTTTATTAAACGGAAGAGTTGAGTATAATGCAAAAACTGGTAAAAACGATACATTGCCAGGTTTCAAAAATGCTACAAACATTGCTGAATTTGTAAACGCAAATTCTGATGTTCCTTACGATTCTACTTATGTTGCTAAAAACAATCTTCCAGCAGTAGATGCTGATAAATTATTCAGCTTACCAGCTGGTTCTATTTACGGTCCTTATGTTTACGGAAGATATTACGCTATTTCTAAATCTTTAGGATTTAAAGCTGGTGTTAATGCAAAAGCTAGTCATATTTTAATTGGTTACGAAGGATCTCAAACTCCAAGTCCAAAAGAAAAAAGAACAAAAGAAGAAGCAAAAGCTAAAGCTGAAGAAATTTTAGCTCAAGTTCAAGCTAATCCAGATAGTTTTATGATGCTTGCTTTTACAAGTTCTGATGATTCATCTGCACAACAAGGTGGTGATTTAGGATATTTTGGTCAAGGTCAAATGGTAAAACCATTCAATGATTTTGTATTCAACAACGGAATTGGAAAAGTTGGTTTAGTAGAAACTCAATTCGGTTTCCACATTATCAAAATTACAGATAAACAAGACGGTATTCGTTTAGCTACAATTGCTCAAAAAATTGAGCCATCTGAAGTTACTTCTGATAAAGTATTTACATTAGCAACTAAATTTGAAATGGATGCTGCTAATAAAGATTTTGCTGCTACAGCAAAAGAATTAGGTTTAAAAGTTGCTGCGCCGGTTACTGCAAAAGCAATGGATGAAGCATTTGGTCCGTTAGGAAATCAAAGAAACATCATTAGATGGGCATTTGACAAAGAAACTAGTACAGGAGATGTAAAACGTTTTGAAATTGCTAATATTGGTCACGTAATTGCTCAATACAAAAGCGAAAACAAATCTGGTTTAGTTTCTGTTACTATGGCTAGACCTTATGTTGAGCCAATCTTGAAAAACAAGAAAAAAGCTGAGATGTTGAAAGCTAAAATGACAGGTTCAAGTATTGAAGCTATCGCTAAAAGTGCTGGTGTAGCTGTACAACAAGCTGCTAATGTTACTTTAGAGAATCCAGTTTTACCTGGAGGAGTTGGACAAGAGCCTAAAGTTGTAGGTAATGCATTCGCTTTAGCTGCTAATAAAATTTCTGCTCCAATCGAAGGAAATACTGGAGTTTATGTAGTGAAAAACATAAGCACAGTTAAAGCTCCAGCTCTTGCAAATCATGCTGAGTATATTGCTAAAGTAAAAGCTCAAAGCGCATCTGATGCAGGAAGAATTTTACCAGCATTAAAAAATAGTGCTAAAATTGAAGACAACAGATTACAATTTAACTACTAGTATTTAGTAATTAAATTTGAAAATATAAAACCCGAAGTGTTCTACTGGATACTTCGGGTTTTTTGTTTAATAGTGTTTTAAGCTGCCAGTTTTGTAATTAGTAAAGAATAAACAAAATGTTTTTGGCAATAATATTTTAAATGAAGAGAATGAACAAAAAGTGTAAAATAAGAAACGGTTAGTTCGCTTTATTGTTTCTATTCTTGAAGAATCATTTCGTCGTATGTTAGAATCGTATTATATCCTTTTGATGTGAAATAATCTTTTGGATTTTCTTCTGAAACTGCCATTACAAAATCTCCTCCCCAAGCGCCAAGACTTTTAATGGTGCCGTTAAAGTCGGGAAAAGCAACCTCTTTAATAGTTTCAATTTCAAGAATATTACTTAAATGGATTTCGTGTTTTTCGACTGCATATTCAAACTCTTTAAGAGTTTTAGCGTTCAAGATTGCCTTAGTGATTTTATTGTTTTCAGCAACGCTCTTGGTTAAATTTTGATCTTTATGTCTATTGTAAGCATGTATTGCCGCTTTGCTGTTCTGCTTTTTATTTAGATAAACAAAGAAAATGTTTTTTGTAAAATCAGGTTTAAATGAAACTGGTTCTACACTGTTATTTTCTATTTTGTAGAGAATCGGCGTATTATTTTGAGCACAGGCAATATCGTAACCACTACCTCCAAAGCTGTTTTTAAGCAATGTAAAAGCATTAACTTTTGTCCACTGAGCAATATTATTGATTAGAGTAGAAGATGTTCCTAGTCCCCAATTTTTTTGAAAAGTAAGATGTGTGGTGATTTTGTACCCATTAGATTGCGTAATGAAATCTGGATTTAGTAAGAATGCCTCGTGAAGAATATCAATTAAAGTTGTTCTTACGGTTTCAATTTCTGAATCGACATTGGTTGTGATTTCCTCAAATGTAAAAGTGTCTTCAAACCAAAGTTCCTGATCGTAGTCGTAACTTTTCCATTCGATAATTTTATTATCTCTATTTTCGACAACTAAATTTTGACCAAATTTTGTTGGAAGCGCAAATGAATCGGCACCATCTAAAACTAAATATTCTCCAGAGATAAGTAGTTTTCCGTTGCTGTAAAAGGTTGTTGACATACGTGGTTTTTTAGTCCTGATAAAAAATGAGAAACTATGTTTTTGAGCTTACAACAGATATCAGGTTCCGATAATTATCGGGAAGCTTTTATTATTTTCTTAAGTTTTCAATAAATTCAACTACAGCACTATGAGAAACGGCAGTTTTCTTGAAATGTGACTTGATTTGATGACGTTCTTCGCTTGTAGCTTCAAATTGATTGATAATGTTGTTTAAGTGCATTTTCATGTGTCCTTCCTGAATTCCAGTTGTAGTTAAAGAACGTAATGCAGCGAAATTTTGCGCTAAACCTGCAACGGCAGTAATCTCCATTAATTCTCTCGCTGAAGGTTTTTGAAGAATTTCTAAACACAATTTTACTAAAGGATGAAGAGATGTTAGTCCTCCTACGGTTCCTAAAGCCAAAGGTATTTCCAGCCAGAAAGTAAAAATTCCGTCTTCAATTTTAGCATGTGATAAACTTGAATATTGTCCGTTTCTTGATGCGTAAGCATGAACTCCGGCTTCGATGGCTCTAAAATCATTTCCAGTTGCCAAAACCACAGCGTCTACACCATTCATGATCCCTTTGTTGTGTGTAACCGCTCTAAAAGGTTCAACTTCGGCAATTTGAACAGCTTGTACAAAACGTTCTGCAAATTCCAGCGGATTTTGAATGTGTTTTTCAGCTAAATCTTCAACTGGGCAAGAAACCTCGGCTCTTACAACACAATTTGGAACATAATTAGATAAAATGCTCATAATTACTTTCAAGCTTTCTTCATCAGAAAATAAAGCAGAATCTTGAAATTCTTCTTTTAAAGTAGATGCAAATTGTTCTAAACAAGAGTTTATGAAATTTGCGCCCATACTGTCTTTTGTTTCGAAAGTGGCGTGAAGTTGAAAATAATTTTCCAGGAGACTTCTTTTATCCTTTAACTGGATATCTAATATTCCTCCGCCACGCTGCTGCATGTTTTTTGTAATGCTTTGTGTGTCAGAGAAAAATTTTGGTTTTATTTCTTGAAAGAAAGATTGAAGTTTTTCAACATCTCCGTTATAAGTAAAGTGAACTTGACCTATTTTTTCAGTATCAATAATTGTTGTTTTAAAACCTCCACGTGTCGACCAGAACTTTGCGGCTTTTGATGCGGCTGCAACAACTGAACTTTCTTCAATTGCCATTGGGATGGTTTTATATTTTCCGTTTATTAAAAAGTTTGGAGCAACTCCAAGTGGAATATATAAATTTGAAATCGTGTTTTCAATAAACTCATCATGTAATTGTTGGAGCTTTTCGTCTGAATTCCAGTAATTTCTTATAATATTTAGGGCCTCTTCAGGCGTTGAAAAATATTCGTTTGCAATCCAGTTTATTTTTTCCTTTTTGGATAATTTAGAAAATCCGGCAACAGCGTTGTTCATTCTCAGTATATTAAATAATATTGTTGCGGCAAAGATACTATTTTAAGAGTTTTGTTTGCAATGTATTTCAAACTTGAAAATACGCAATCGTTATTTTTTTTAACATTTAACACTTAAAATGTGTATTATGTTTATTTTTTTTACTAAAATTGGGCTCTTTTTATATTTAAAATAATTCTGATGAATACAAGTAAAATTACTGTTGTGCTTTTGTTAATAGTTGCGACAGTTTTTGGGCAGCAAAAAATTACGGTTGAAAACATCTATGGCGGGGCATTTCGGGCAAAAGGGATGGATGCATTGCAATCTTTAAAAAATACAAACCAATATACGGTTTTAAATGTTGACCAAGTAAATAGGAGTATGCAGATCGATTTATATGACTTTGCAACTCTAAAAAAAGTATCAAACTTAATAGATACTAAAAACCATAAAGCACTTTCAGACGGAATTGACAGCTATACTTTCGATGCTTCAGAAAAAAAGATTTTAATTGCCTGCAATTCTAAAAAAATCTTCCGTCACTCTTTTACAGCAGATTATTTTTTATACGATATTGCTTCTAAATCATTAACAAAACTTGTCGATTTTCAAATTCAAGAGCCAACTTTTTCTCCTGATGGAACTAAGATTGCTTATGCAAAAGAAAATAATTTATACGTTTACGACTTAGTATCAAAAAAATCTACAGCCATAACTACTGATGGAAAGAAAAATGCAATTATAAACGGTATCACTGACTGGGTTTACGAAGAAGAATTTGCTTTTGTACGTGCGTTTGACTGGAGTAAAGACAGTAAGAAAATAGCTTTTATTCGTTTTGACGAAAGTCAGGTTCCTGAGTTCTCTATGTCGATATTTCACAAAGATTTATATCCAACGATTGAAACGTTTAAATATCCTAAAGCTGGAGAAAAAAATTCGGTAGTTTCATTACATATTTATGATGCTGCAGGAAATACGTCTAAAAAAGTAGATTTAGGAAATTACAATGACTTTTATATTGCAAGATTGCAGTGGACAAATGATAATAATACTTTATCAGCTCAGGTTTTAAACCGCCATCAAAGTAATCTTGATTTGTTGTTTGTTGACGGAACGACAGCTGCCGCAAAAGTGGTTTTAAATGAAAAAGACAAAGCTTATGTTGATGTTACGGATAACTTAACATTCTTAAAAGATAATAGTTTTATCTGGACAAGCGAAAAAGACGGTTTCAATCATATTTATCTTTATGATAAAACTGGAAAACTTAAAAATCAGGTTACAAAAGGAAACTGGGAAGTGGTTTCATACTACGGTTTCGATGAAAAAACAAAAACTATTTTCTACCAATCTACAGAAAATGGTTCTATCAATAGAGATGTTTACAGAATTGGTTTAGACGGAAAAAACAAAGCTCGTTTAACTTCAAAAACAGGAACAAGTGCGGCTACTTTCAGTCCTAATTTCCAATATTTCATCACTACTTATTCTAGCGCTTCTCAGCCAACAACTTATACTTTAAATGAGGCAAAAGCAGGAAAAGAAATCCAAGTAATAGAAAACAATCAAGCACTTTCAGATAAATTGAAAGCATACAATCTTCCTGCAAAAGAATTTTTTGTTTTAAAAACAGCAAAAGGAAATGAATTGAATGCATGGATTTTGAAACCAAAGGATTTTGATGCTTCAAAAAAATATCCTGTTTTCATGTATCAATATTCTGGTCCAGGATCTCAGCAAGTAAATAACGACTGGAACAACTCTGATGATTATTGGTTTGCTTCTTTAACACAACAAGGTTATATCGTAGCTTGTGTTGATGGTAGAGGAACTGGTTTTAAAGGTGCTGATTTCAAAAAAGTGACTCAAAAAGAATTAGGGAAATACGAAGTTGAAGATCAAATCGATGCTGCAAAAGTAATTGGAGCTTATCCTTATGTTGATGCTTCAAGAATTGGAATCTTCGGATGGAGCTATGGCGGATTTATGGCTTCGAACTGTATTTTTCAAGGAAATGATGTGTTTAAAATGGCAATCGCTGTTGCGCCGGTTACAAACTGGAGATTTTATGACAGCGTTTACACAGAGAGATACATGCAGACTCCACAGGAAAATGCAAGCGGATACGATCAAAACTCTCCAATAAATCACGTTGATAAATTAAAAGGTAAATTTTTATTGATTCACGGATCTGCTGATGATAACGTTCATGTTCAAAACTCAATGCAAATGATGGAAGCGTTAATTCAAGCAAATAAACAGTTTGATTCTCAGATTTATCCAGACAAGAATCATGGTATTTTTGGAGGCAAAACCAGAATTCAGCTTTATAATAAAATGACTAACTTTATCAAAGAAAATTTATAATCTAAAAATATATTAACCTAAAATAATAATGAATAATATGGGAGAAACTCAAGTAAAAACTGCGCATCCAAAAGGTCTTTGGGTATTATTTGGAACAGAGATGTGGGAGCGATTCAATTTTTATGGAATGCGCGCTTTGTTAACTTTATTTCTTGTGAATTCATTATTGATGAAAGAAGAAGAAGCTTCTTTAATTTATGGAGGTTTCCTTGGACTTTGTTATTTAACACCAATGTTGGGAGGTTTTATTGCTGACCGTTTTTTTGGAAACAGAAATTGTATTTTATTAGGTGGATTGATGATGGCGATTGGACAGCTTTTGTTGTTTACAAGCGCAACTGTTTTTGACGCAAATTTAGGTTTAGCTAAAACTATAATGTATTCTGGATTGGCTGTAATCGTTTTTGGAAACGGTTTCTTTAAGCCGAATATTTCTAGTATGGTGGGAAGTCTGTATCCTAAACAAGAAAAGACAAAATTAGATACGGCTTTTACTATTTTCTACATGGGAATTAATTTAGGAGCATTTTTAGGTCAATACATTTGCCCAATTTTAGGAGATGTTAAAGATTCTGGAGGTGTTCGTGATATTCATGCTTTTAAATGGGGATTTTTAGCGGCATCTATCGCTATGCTTTTAGGAACAACTCTTTTTTACTTCTTAAAAAATAAATATGTTGTATCGCCGGAAGGAAGACCTTTAGGAGGTTTACCATCGAAAAATGTTTCAGCTGATTTTGAAGAAGGAGAGGCACAGCAAGCTAATTTTTCGAATAAAGCTTTGACTATTGCGGGAATTGCATTTATTGCATTAGGATTCTTTTTTCATTATGTAGTAGGGCAGAATTTAATTTATACTTTAATTTATTCTAGTGGTATTGCGTTAGCAGGACTAATTGTTTCAGATTCATCACTTACTAAGATTGAAAGAGATAGAATTATAGTAATTTATATAGTTTCGTTCTTTGTTATCTTCTTCTGGGCTGCATTTGAACAAGCTGGATCTTCATTAACTTTTATTGCAGATAATCAAACAGATCGTAATTTCTTTGGTTTCCAAATGCCAGCTTCTATGGTGCAAATTTTTAATGGTTTGTTCGTTGTAGCTTTGGCTGTTCCTTTTAGTATAATTTGGGATACTTTGAGAGCTAAAGGTAAAGAACCAATTTCTCCAGTGAAATTAGCAGTTGGATTGGTTGTTATCTCTATAAGTTTCTTTATGATAGCGACTCAGGTTTCATACATTGGAACTTCAGGTTTATTAGCTATTAAATGGCTTATTTTATTATATTTCTTAAACACATGTGCAGAGCTGTGTTTATCTCCAATTGGACTATCGTTAGTTGGTAAATTATCTCCAAAACGTTTTGCTTCATTGTTATATGGAGTATTCTTTTTGTC
Organism: Flavobacterium plurextorum; assembly: GCF_002217395.1. Taxonomy (GTDB): domain Bacteria; phylum Bacteroidota; class Bacteroidia; order Flavobacteriales; family Flavobacteriaceae; genus Flavobacterium; species Flavobacterium plurextorum. Next base: position 123,250 of record NZ_MUHD01000014.1, read on the forward strand.
TAATGCTTCTGGATATGCTTTAGGTGGAACTTTAGGTTCAATTTTGCCGGCAACAGGAGATAAATTTGCAAAAGCTAAGGAATTAGGTATCGATCTTCAAGCAGTTTTAGATAAAACAGTAACTCCAACAGCTGAGCAGCTGGCTCTTTTAGACAAACATCAAATTAGTGCTGCAAATCACTTTTTTGCAGGATTCGAGATTCATAATTTATATGAGTTTTTCATGGTGTTTGTTGTTCTTACTGGAATCGCAGCAATCATATTATTTGCATTGACTCCATTTTTGAAGAAAATGATGCATGGTGTTAGATAATTAATCAAAATAATATATAGAAAATTACCTACAGGTTTAGGCTTGTAGGTATTTTTAATTTTAAAGCGTTTTTAAGTATGTGGAATAAGCACCCAAAAGCATTGCCTTATTTGTTTTTATCTGAAATGTGGGAACGTTTCGGTTACTATTTAATGATTGGAATTTTTACTTTATATCTTAAAGATGTAGAAAGTGGTTTTGCCATGACCGAGAAAGAGGCTTCTGATTTATACGGAACCTTTATCGCACTAGTTTTTCTTACTCCTTTTATTGGCGGCTTAGTTGCTGATAGATATTTAGGGTATAAAAAGTCTATTGTTTTTGGTGGGATTTTAATGGGTATTGGCTACTTCTTAATGGGCGTACATGATCTTACCGTGCTATATATTGCAATGACTTTGGTAATTATTGGGAACGGTTTTTTCAAACCCAATATTTCTACGTTGTTAGGAAGTTTTTATACCAATGAAGAATATAAAGATAAAAAGGACGAAGGCTACAACATTTTCTATATGGGAATAAATGTTGGAGCTTTTATTTGTAATTTCTTTGGTGCTGCTTTGCAGATTCTTTTAGGTTGGCATTGGGCTTTTATGGCTGCAGGTGTAGGTATGTTCATAGGTGTAATAGTGTTTTTATTAGGAACCAAACATTACGTAGGACACGATCAGAAAAAAGGTGTGCAGGAAGGCGATATGCCATTTTATAAAATCATCCTTTTTATTTTATTGCCTTCATTTGTTTTTGGAGCAATTGGCTGGTTGATAAAAGGAGTTGCATCAGAGACTAATTTGAACAGCTCAATCTTTGGTTCGGATAGTACAGATGCTTTTATTTTTGCTTGTATTCCGATTATTTTGTTTTATGGATCGCTTTATGTTAGAGCCAAAGCAGAAGATAAACGTTCGATAGGAGCTTTACTAGCTATTTTTGGAGTAGTAATTTTATTTTGGGGTGTTTTTAAACTTAATGGTTCAGCACTTACTACTTGGGCAGATCGTTATACAGATAGAGAAGTAACTGGAACAGCCGGTCAGGTTGTTGGTAAAATAAAATTGGCAAAAGAAGTCGAATATAAAAAGGAATCAACAGAGCTTTATGATGATCAGTTTCGTTTGCAAAAAGTAAACGGAGTTGTTCAAAAAGAGGAGAATTATCCGTTGTATTTTAGAAATGTTGCACCAGAAAAATTGCCTGCCGAAGGCAGTAAAGTGCATCTATGGGCTACAAACTTAAGTCAGTCTATTAATCCAGGCTGGGTAATCATATTAACACCTTTGGTTGTTGCATTTTTCTCTTTTTTAAGAGCGAGAAAAAAAGAGCCTTCAACACCAACAAAAATTGCTTTTGGATTGTTAATTTCAGCCTTGTCTGTTTTGGTTATGATAGCAGCAGTGAAAATTGGCGGCAACGGAACAGAGAAAGTCAGCGTTTGGTGGTTAGTAGCAAATTACGGAATAATCACAATTGGAGAACTGTTTTTAAGTCCTATGGGATTATCTGTAGTATCTAAATTAAGTCCAGTTAATATCACTTCGTTGATGATGGGAGGTTGGTTTTTGTCGACTTCTATAGGAAATAAGTTGAGCGGAGTTTTAGCAAGTATGTGGGATACGTATGATAATAAAGTTAACTTTTTTTGGGTTAATTTTGCATTGTTAATGTTTGCCACCGTACTAATGTTTGCTTTAGTAAAACAACTTAACAAGGTGATGAAAGAAAGAGGAATCAATTAATTATAAATAAATAAATGGAGCAAAAGATTACTTTAGAGGAAATACAAAATTTTAAGGGCAACTATCCAAAGCAATTGTGGTATTTGTTTTTTGTTGAAATGTGGGAGCGTTTTTGCTTTTACGGAATGCGCGGAGTTCTTGTTATTTTCATGGTAGATCAGCTTTTTTTGAAAGAAGATCATGCTAGTTTGCAATACGGTGCTATTCAGGCTTTTGTATATGCTTTTACCTTTATTGGAGGTATTTTTGCCGATAAAGTTTTAGGATTTAAAAAATCATTGTTCTTTGGCGGGATCGTTATGATTCTTGGAAATCTTCTGATCGCCGTTTCTCCTCATGATTTCTTTTACTATGGTATCGCTTTTTCTATTATTGGAACAGGTTTTTTTAAACCAAACGTTTCATCAATGGTTGGAGAATTGTATCACGAAAGTGACGGACGTAGAGATGCTGGTTACGGAATGTTTTATGCCGGAATAAATGTAGGAGGTCTTTTTGGAGGTGCTTTATGTGTTTATTTAGGGAAATATTATTCTTGGCAATTATGCTTTTTGTCAGCAGCAATAGTAATGTTTTTAGGTTTAATCACATTTTTATTCACTAAAAAATATTTAGGGCCAATTGGAGATTCTCCATTGTTGAACTTAGAGCCTGGTAAAAGACGAATTCGCGAAATAGCAGTATATGCTTTATCAATTTTAAGTTTGCCGTTTATTTTTATAATGGTAAAAAATACTGATTATACAGATTATTTCATGTATACAATTGGTATCGTTGCCGTTTCTTATTTTGTGTATGAATTGATTAAACTTGGTGATGTAAAAATGCAAAAGAAGCTTTTTGCAGCTTTCCTATTTGTATTCTTCTATTTCTTGTTTAATTCCATTTACGAACAAAGTGGTGGTTCATTATCTCTTTTTGCGAAAGATAACTTGAACAATAAATTGTTGTTCTTTAATATAGACCCAAATGTTGTTAATAATAGTTCGAATACCTTTTTTGTAGTGGTTTTAAGTCCTATTATTGGACTGTTATGGATTTGGTTAGGAAAACGAAAAATAGAGCCGAATACATTGATTAAATTCGGAATCGGATTTTTATTTCTAGCAGCCTCTTTTTATATCTTCTATCTTACCAGATTTTTTGCTGATTCAAAAGGTATAGCATCTCTAAACGTGTTTACTTTAGCTTACTTAGTAACAACAATCGGAGAACTTTGTTTAGGGCCTATCGGAATGTCGATTATTACAAAGTTGTCTCCAAAAAGATTGTTTGGAATGATGATGGGATTGTGGTTTTTAGCTAGTGCTTTTGGGCAGTTGGCAGCAGGGAAATTAGGAGCTGAAATTTCAAGATCAAATACAGGAGATACTTTAGTTTCTAAATTGCAGTCTTATACAGAAGGGTATTATCAATTGGCAATTTATTCGCTTATTGCCGGCGTTATTTTAATTGCTATTTCTCCTTTAATTAGAAAATTAATGCAAGAAGTTAAATAGTTAATTACTATTGACTTTTTGATTAAATTTGTCAAAAAATAAAAGAACATGAAAAAGATATTCTTAATAACATTGTTTTTGATTGGTGCATTTGCAACTCAAGCCCAAGAGTTAAAGTGGTACACAGATGTTAAGGAAGCAATTACAGTAAGTAATAAAGAAAAGAAACCAATGTTGATGTTCTTTACCGGCAGTGATTGGTGCGGATGGTGTATTCGTTTGCAGAATGAAGTATTGAAAACTGTTGAATTTAAAAAATGGGCAGTTGATAATGTTGTTTTGGTAGAACTTGATTATCCAAGAAGTGTTGCACAGACGCCAGAATTGAAAAATCAGAATAATGAATTACAACAGGCTTTTGGAATTCAAGGATTTCCTACCGTATTTTTTACTAGCGCAGAATCTAAAGACGGAAAAATTAATTTTAAAGGTCTTGGAAAAACAGGTTATGTTGCGGGCGGACCTTCAGCTTGGTTAACTGTAGCGGAAGAAATTGTTCATCCTAAAAAGTCCTAAAAAAGAAAAATAGATTCCTATAAATATAGACTCCTTACAGCAATGTAAGGAGTTTTTTTATGAGTTAGAAAATGGTTTTATTTCGGCAGTAATTAATGGTTTGTTGCTTAATCATTGATGAAAAAACATATAATTTATTTTTTGTGTTTATTAAATTTGGATAATTAAAATATTATGTTAATTTCGTCACGCTTAACTAACCAAAAAACCAATCTACTATGACTAAAAAACTACTTATCCTACTGTTTTTTTTAGGTTCATTTTTCATGCAGGCGCAAAATCTGGCTTGGCGGACAAACATGACAGATGCTATTGCAATCAGTAATGAACAAAAAAAACCAATGTTAATTTTATTCACAGCCTCAGGTGTATCAGAAAATTTGCAAAATGAAATTTTTAGAACCCCGGATTTCGCTGTTTGGTCGCGAGATAATGTGATTTTAGTAAAATTAGACCTTTCAGATTCTTCAGCTTCTGCTACTGATAAAGAGCAAAATATTAAGCTGAAAAATGCTTTCGGCGTTGAAGATCTTCCTGAAGTTTGTTTTGCATTAGCTTCAGTAAGAAAAAATAAAACAACTTTTAGTGCTTTAGGCAAGATTGCTTACAAGCCCGGCGGTGCAAAAGCATGGATCGCTGAATCTAATAATATTTTGCACCCAAGTGAATAGTGAATTTAATTAAGTTTTTCTTAGTTTAATTTGTAGAATCCCTTTTCGGCAGTAGCATGGAAAGGGATATTTTTTTTAGCGCAGCTTGCCTCCCATATTTTTTGAATTTTGTATGAATTAGAAGCGTCAGCCACAATGATTTTGGGATGAAGATCTGCTAAAACTCGATCAAGATTTATTTTTGGAGATTGCGTTAAAATTAGAATATCGGGTTGTAATTTATCAACGTAAATTCCAGTGCTGTCTATAATGAGAATTTTTTTACCATTAAAAAACAGCGTGTTTTTGATTTTTTTGGGTTCATTCAATATTCCAAAGTTTCCCACTAAATAAGAATTAAGAATAAAGTTTCTTGTACTTGATTTTAAAATAGTATCTGCAGCATAAAATGTAATGTTTTTTCCTGCTCTTGTGGTTATCAGCGTGTTTTTCTTTACGTTGTAAACAATTAATTCGTGTTGATTTGTGATTTCTTTTTTAGTATAAATTAAAGACAACTGCAGGGAAATTATGGATAGCGCAAACGCAATAAAATGAGAATAAGTCCTGTTTTTTGACCAAACAATACAGCTGATAATTAGAAAATAAAGCGAAAACAGATAATAGGAGTTAAAGCTTATATTCTGAAAAACAAAAGATTCGAACGATGCAACATAATGAATAGTTAGGTTTAGAAGATATATGCTTTTTTCAAAGATTTCAACTAGAAATATTGGAGGACTTATAAAAATGGCAATTATCATAACAATTATTCCAGCAATCATTATAAAAGATAAAATGGGAAGAATAACAATATTAGTTACAAAAAACAAACCCGGAAATTGATGAAAATAATAAAGGCATAAAGGCAGAGTGCCAATTTGAGCAGCAAAAGAAACGGTTAATGCATCCCAGATATAAATTGATATTTTGTTTTTAGGAGTCCATATTTTTTTTAGTTCCGGTTGAAGCCAAACAATAAACAACAACGCTAAATAACTCAATTGAAAACCAACATCAAACAAAAAATAAGGTTCAAATAGTAATATAAGCAACATAGAAACTAGGAGAGTATGATAAATATTTCCGCTTCGACGCAAATGATTGCCTATTGCTACAAAACTAAACATTACAACTGAACGCAGTACAGAAGGCGATAAACCAGAAATTATTGCAAAACCAGCTAATGATATTAAAATTGAAATTAATTTAATCGCAGAACCTTTGCGAGTGTTAGGAATGGGTTTTAAAATAAAAGCGATAAACAACATTATAAAACCAACGTGTAATCCGGACACCGAAAGAACATGTGTCGCCCCAGAATATTGATAATCTTTAATTATATCTGATGAAATTTCTTGCTGCTGACCTAGTATTAATGCAAGCGCAACATTCAGTTCGTCTTTATTGAAATGAGCACTTTCGAGATTTTTTAGAATAGTCGAATGCAGGCGTCCGCAATAATACCAAATGTCTTTTTTGATTGTCTTACTTACTGAGATTTCTGATTTTTCGCAGTATAATTGTGCATATATCTGTTTGTCTGATAAGTATTTAGAATAATCGAATTGATTCGGATTTTTGTTAGAAGGAGTTCGCTGTAAAGTAGTTTTTACTCTAATTATATTTCCTATAATCAAAGGATTATGCAAACTGTCTTTTTGAATATTTACTATTATTTTACCTGAATAAACATTGTTGTCAATTTCTTTGATGAGTCCAATGTAACGATCACTGTAATTATTACTTTTGAGTTTTTCACGAAGTATGAAAGTTATAAAGTGCGGTTTTTCGAATGCAGTTTTTGAGTGTATATAATTCGACTTGTCAAAAGAATCCGTGTGAAAAATCAACACACATATTCCTGTAGACAGCGAAATTAGATAAGTGCCTAATCCAAAGTAAGAGTTTGCTTTTGTATTATTTTTTACTAGAAAATAAAGCAGACAAAATAGCAACGTGCTAAAAAGAAGAAATGTGCAAGCAGTTGAGATAGAAGGCTGACAATAATAAGAGATTATTATGCCCGAAATAAAGCATAATGTAATTTTAACTAAAGGAAAATCTAATACTTTCATGGTTTAAAAGTATTAAATTTATGTAAGAAAAAGAATGTAAAATATTAAAGTTATTCTATTACTCGATTAATTTGTACAAAGGAATTTTGGTAATATGGTTCTTTGGTAGATGAAATTATGACACCTTTTGAAGTAGAAGAATGCACAAACTTTATTTCATTTGAGCTGACTTCAACAATTAGTCCTACATGATTAATTTGCCTGCTTCTGTTGGTCTTAAAAAATATTAAATCACCTTTATGGGCATCATTAAATTTTATTATTATTCCAATTTTAGCTTGCTCAAAAGAACTTCTAGGAAGCTTAATATGTTCAGATTCGAATGTAGTAAAAACTAGTCCAGAGCAGTCAAAACCACTTCTTGTTGTCCCTCCAGCTTTGTATTTAACACCAATATTATCTGTTGCTTTTTCAATTAAATTATTTACAATATATCTATTTTCTCGTTTCGATTCTTTTTTACTTACAGCAGTAGAGGCTGATTTACAAGAAGCAAACAGCACAGAAAGAAGAAGGAAAATAAGTATTTTTTTCAAAATAAAAAATTAGGCTTTTAAATCGGCAACAATAAGTTTAGCTGTTTTTTTACTGGCACCAACTCCGCCAAGTTTTTCTTCTAAAATATCATAGTTGTTAAGCAATTTGGCACGATAAGAAGGTTCCAGTAATTTGTTTAACTCTTCTTTTATGCGTTTTGTATTGCATTCACCTTGAATTAATTCAGTTACAACCTCTTGATCCATAATTAAATTAACAAGCGAAATGTATTTTAAAGTAATGATGCGTTTTGCAATTTGGTAAGAGATGGAACTTCCTTTGTAACAAACAACTTCTGGAACTTTAAAAAGAGCCGTTTCTAAAGTTGCAGTTCCCGAAGTCACTAAAGCGGCTGTAGAAGAACGCAGTAAGTCATATGTTTTGTTTGAAACAAATGCTATATTTTTATTTTTTATAAACTGTTGGTAAAACTCAAAATCTTGACTCGGTGCACCAGCAATAACAAATTCATAATCTTGAAAATCGTCAACAACACTCAGCATCACACTCAGCATTTTTGTTATCTCTTGTTTACGGCTTCCTGGTAAAACGGCAATAATTGGTTTTTCCCCCAGATTGTTTTCTGTTCTAAATGCAGTCTCATTAAAAGAAGGCTGATTCTGAATAGCATCAATCAAAGGATGTCCGACAAAATCAACAGGAAAATTATGTTTGTCCTCATAAAAACTTTTTTCAAAAGGTAAAATCACAAACATCTTATCAATATCATGTTTTATGGCATTGATACGGTTTTCTTTCCAAGCCCAAATTTGAGGAGAAATGTAATAATGTGTTTTGTAATTAAGCGCTTTGGCCCATTTTGCAATACGCATATTAAAACCCGGATAATCAATAAAAATTAAAACATCAGGCTGAAATTCAGTAATGTCTTTTTTACAGATTTTAATATTATTTAATATGGTTTTTAAGTTAAAAATAACTTCAACAAATCCCATAAAAGCTAATTCGCGATAATGTTTTACTAATGTTCCACCGGCTTTTTGCATTAAGTCGCCGCCCCAAAATCTAATGTCAGCTTGAGGATCTTCCTCATACAATGCTTTCATTAAATTTGAACCGTGTAAATCTCCAGAAGCTTCACCAGCTATTATGTAGTATTTCATGTTAACCAATTTTTATTGCTGCGCAAAGATAGGTTTTTAAATAATTAGAGTTGAAATTGCTAAAACAATCACCGCCAAAATTACGCCTCTTGCCATCATTTCTTTGTTTCTGTTTAAAAGAATTAGAAAAACGGCAAGATCTAAAGTGGTGCCAATCGTAATTACTTTTCCTAAATAACCTTGCTGTTTAATAGTTTGAATTCCTGTTGAAAGATCAAGTGAAGTAAAGATTTTAATGAATAAAAGACTTCCAAGAAGAGAAATCAAGATTCCGATAATAAATCCAATGATAAAATCTTTTTTACTCATTTAAATTCCATGTATTAAGTTGCTGCATAGAATGATGAGCGGTTAAGTCAAATTGTACTGGAACAACCGAAATATATCCGTTTTCCAGTGCCCATTCATCAGTATCTTCGCCTTTATCTTCATTTACAAATTTACCTGTAAGCCAGTAATAATCTTTTCCAAATGGAGTTTGTCTTTTATCAAATTTTTGAGAATAGAAAGCTTTTGCCTGACGACAGATTTTTATTCCCTTAATTTCTTTTTGACTTAGTTTTGGAAAATTCACATTTAAAACCACACCTTCTGGAAGTTTGTTAGCTAGAGTTTCTAAAGTTATTTTCTTTACAAAAGCCTTGACAGGTTCAAAATCGGCATTCCAATCAAAGTCCAAAAGAGAAAAACCAATTGCTTGAATGCCTTCAATTCCTGCTTCAACAGCTGCGCTCATAGTTCCAGAATAAATCACATTAATAGACGAATTAGATCCGTGATTGATTCCTGAAACACATAAGTCAGGTTTTCTTTTTAAAATTTCATTTACAGCCAGTTTTACACAGTCAACAGGCGTTCCAGAACAGCTGTATTCTGTAATTGTATCTCCATCTTTAGAAATTTTGTCTAAAAATAAAGTGTTATTTATGGTAATAGCATGTCCCATAGCGCTCTGAGGTTTGTCTGGTGCAACAACAACAACATCGCCAATTGTTTCCATTACACTTATCAAAGCCCTTATTCCTGGAGCAAGAATTCCGTCGTCGTTTGTTACTAATATTAAAGGTTTTTGAGTACTCATGCTGTGATTTGTATTTTTAATTTATCAAAATTAAAGCTTATTAAAACAAATGTAGTAACAGATTTTGGTAGAATGCTAACAAATAAATAAAAATTGTAAACTAAATTCGGGAAGACTTTTGCGCATCAAACATTTTTATATCTTTAACAAAAAATTATAGTGAACTTGGCATGTTGGCATAGTTTTTACCGTAACTTAGATTAAAAAATTTGATGAATGCTATTATTAAGTTTATGAAAAGAAATTATAAAATCCTTATAGCCGTATTATGCTTGTCTCTGACCTTGTTTGCTTTTAAAATAAATGCAGACAAATCTGGCGATCCGGATCCAAATAGAGATAAAACACTTCTAGAATTACTAGCGTTTGTTATTGAAAAAGGACATTACAGCCCGGCAGAAATAAATGACGAATTTTCTAAAGGTATTTTTAAAGATTATATCGAAGCATTAGATCCTTCTAAAAGGTTTTTTCTTCAATCAGATATTGATGAGTTTAAGCAATATGAATTAATGCTTGACGATCAGTTTTTGAATAAAGATTTGACGTTTTTTAATTTGACGTACACAAGGCTGATGAAAAGAATGGAAGAGAGTAAAAAACGTTACAAAACGATTTTAGCGCAGCCATTTAATTATAACACTGACGAGACTTTTAATTCAGATTATGAGCATCTTCCTTATGCGAAAAATTTAACAGAGATTAATGAAAGATGGAGAAAACAAATTAAGTTATCTACACTTTCATCTCTAGTTACAAAACAGAAAATTGAAGAGGAAAAAAAGAAAAAAGATCCAGCTTACAAAGAAAAAACTTTTGAAACTTTAGAGAAAGAAACTCGCGATAGTTCTTTAAAATCTTTAGATGACAATTTTAGTGTTATTAAAGATTTGAATAAAGATTATTGGTTCTCAGTGTATTTGAATTCAATTATGGCTCGTTTTGATCCGCATACAAGTTATTTTGCACCAGAAGAAAAAGATCGTTTTGATGTAAATATCAGTGGAAAATTAGAAGGAATTGGAGCAAGATTAACTAAGAAAAATGATTTCACACAAATCGATGAATTAATTTCTGGCGGACCAGCTTGGAAAGGTAAACAGCTTGAAGCAGGAGATTTGATCTTGAAAGTTGCTCAAGGAAGTGAAGAGCCGGTTGATGTAGTTGGAATGCGTCTTGACGATGTTGTGAAAAAAATTAAAGGACACAAAGGAACTGAAGTAAAACTAACGGTTAAAAAAGTAGACGGAAGTATTAAGGTTATTTCGATTATTAGAGATGTTGTCGAAATCGAAGAAACGTATGCAAAATCTAGTATTGTTGAAAAAGACGGACTAAAATACGGGGTTATTTATCTGCCTAAATTTTATATCGATTTTGAAAACAAAGACGGTCGTGATGCAGGAAAAGATATTGCTCTTGAAGTAGAAAGACTGAAAAAAGAAAACATAAACGGAATTGTTCTTGACGTTCGTGATGATGGCGGAGGATCACTTTCTACAGTTGTTGATATTGCGGGTTTATTTATTGAAGAAGGACCAATTGTTCAGGTAAAATCTGCAGGTAAAAAGAAAGAAGTTTTATACGATAAAGATAAAAAAATAGAGTGGGACGGACCATTAGTAATTATGGTAAACAGCTTCTCTGCATCGGCTTCTGAAATTTTGGCTGCGGCAATTCAAGATTACAAACGCGGCGTTATCATAGGAAGTAAACAAACTTATGGTAAAGGAACAGTTCAAAATGTACTTGATTTGAATCAGTTTGTTCGTAACGCAAATTACGGAGACTTAGGAGCGTTGAAAATTACAGGTCAAAAATTCTATAGAATTAATGGAGGTTCTACGCAGTTAGAAGGTGTTCACAGCGATGTTGTTATGCCAGATCGTTATGCTTATCTTAAAATGGGAGAGCGCGATATTGATAATGCAATGCCATGGGATAAAATCGATCCAGCTGATTACAGCACTTGGACTTCTAACGAGAATTTTACTAAAGCAATTCAGAATAGTAAAAATAGAATTGCACAAAGTCCTCAATTTAAATTAATTGAAGATAATGCAAAATGGATTGATGTTAAAAATAAAGAAAACACATACAGCTTGAATATTAAGAGTTTTAAAGAAACTCAAGAGCAAGTTGAAAATGAAGGAAAAAAATACAAACCAATTTCTGATTATAAAAACAATTTAGTTTTCAAATCGCTGCCTTATGAAGAAGCTGAAATGACCAGCGACGCAACTTTGAAAGAGAAAAGAGATGTTTGGCATCAAGCTTTGGCTAAAGATGTTTATGTTGAAGAAGCTTTGAATGTTTTAGATGATTTACAATCGCCAAAAGGTTATGTGAAAAATACAGTTTCTCCAAAAATGAAAAAGGATAAATTGGTAAAATCTTAGTTCTCAATAGAATTAATTTGTTATTAAAAAACGCTCCATAGATTTAATATTTATGGAGCGTTTTTTGTAAGTTTATTTTAAAATAACTACTGTACAGCAATGAAGAATTATATTATTTTAGGTTTATTAGGGATTGTATTATTTGCGTGTAAAAAAGAGAATATTGACGAAAAGGAAACAATTCTGAAACAAACTTCTTTTGCTCCAGTTCAAAACACAACAGATTCTTTGTATACGGCAGTTTATTTGCCAACATCAACAACCAATCAAATTGTAAAGCATAAATATTACACATTATCTTATAATGAAAAATTTGAGCAGGCAGAGTGGGTCGCGTATGAATTAAAAAAAGAATATTTGAAAAACGGCGATTATAAACGTCCTTATTTTATAGAAGACCCAAAAGTTACTACAGGTTCTGCAGACTGGAGAAATTATAAAAAATCAGGTTACGACAAAGGTCATCTTTGTCCGGCAGGAGATATGGAATTTAGCGAAGAGGCTTATAACGATACTTTTTATACGTCGAATATTTCTCCGCAAAAGCATGATTTCAATAGCGGGATTTGGAATAGATTAGAGCAAAAAACACGTTATTGGGCAGGGAAATACAATGATATTTATGTTGTCACCGGAGGTATTTTGAAAGATTCGGATAAAAAAATAGGAACAGAGAATGTTTCTGTACCTAGATATTTTTATAAAATTGTCTTGGCTAAATCAGGAAAAGAACACAAAGCAATTGCTTTTTTGGTTCCTAATGAAGATAGCGATAAGTCGATTTATGATTTTGAAGTTCCTATTGAAACTTTAGAAAAAATGACTGGAATTGATTTTTTTCCTCATTTGAAAAATCTAAAAAGCAGTAAGGACTTTTAATTAAATATTGTCCTGTTATAAATTAATATAGAATACAAATAAGAATGCAATTTTTTAGAATGAAGAAACAAATGATTTTTGTTGGTTTAATGATCATTTTTATCATAAACCAAGGCTATAGCCAAACAATACTGAATAAAAAAAATATAGAAAATACACTTAATGAAGCCTTCAATAAATTTAAAGATTTAAAAGAAGGAAAAAATGCAGACTATATTAAAGAGCTGGCTAATGTGGATCCCAATATTTTTGGTATTGCACTTGTTACTGCAGACGGAGCGGTATACACAAAAGGTGATATAACCTCAATGGTTTCAATTCAAAGTATATCGAAAGTATTTACTATGGCAAAAGTAATTGAAGAAGAAGGACCTCAGTTTTTGCAAGACAAAATAGGTGTGAATGCAACTGGGCTGCCATTTAATTCTATTGTTGCGGTAGAAATGAATAAAGGAGATAAAATTAATCCTCTTGTAAATCCTGGAGCTATTGCGGCCACAAGTCTTATTAGAGGTAATGATTCTATAGCAAAATGGAAAGAAATCCAGAAAATTCAGAGTGATTTTGCGGGAAGGGAACTCTCTCTTAATCGTCCTGTTTATATAAGTGAGGCTGGTGATAATTTGCGTAATCAAGCCATTGCACATTTGTTATTGGCTTATAATAGAATGTATTTCGATCCGATAGAAGCAACAGATATTTATACGAAACAATGCGCATTGAATGTAAATGTAAAGGATCTTGCTACAATGGCGGCCACATTGGCAAATGGAGGTGTTAATCCTATAACAAAGAATAAGGTGGTTAGCCAAACGACCGTGATGTATACCTTACCTGTAATGGCAACTGCGGGCCTTTATGATAATTCTGGAATTTGGCTGTTTAATTCTGGGCTTCCAGCAAAGAGCGGCGTTGGAGGAGGGATGTTAGCAGTGTGTCCAGGTAAATTTGGAATTGCTGTTATTTCGCCGCCATTAGACAACGCTGGAAATAGTTTGAAAGCTCAGAAAGTCATTCAATATGTTGTAGAAAAACTTAAAGCAAATCCTTATTGGATTGAGCCTAAGTAGGCTTTGGCTAAAAAAAGAAAAGTCCAAAAATAATTTTGGACTTTTCTTTTTTGTTTTTGAAATTTAAAAAGTAGTAAGATTTTTTAAATCAGCTATTGTTTCTGTTGGATTTTCAGCTTTAAAAACAAAGCTTCCTGCTACTAAAACATCTGCGCCTGCCTCTACTAATTGTTTGGCATTTTTATTTGTTACACCGCCGTCAATTTCGATAATCGTCGAAGCGTTTTTGCGTGTAATTAAAGCTTTAAGCTTTCTAACTTTATCATAAGTGTTTTCGATAAACGATTGACCTCCAAAACCAGGATTTACACTCATGATGCAAACTAAATCAATATCGTTGATTACGTCTTCTAATAAATCAATGTTCGTATGCGGATTTATGGCAACTCCTGCTTTCATTCCTTCCGCTTTTATTGCTTGAAGAGTTCTGTGTAAATGTGTACAAGCTTCATAATGCACGCTTAAAATATTTGCTCCTAAGTCAGCAAAAGTTTTGATGTAACGATCTGGATCGATAATCATTAAATGTACATCGATTGTTTTTTTTGCGTGTTTTGAAATTGCTTCTAAAACAGGCATTCCAAAAGAAATATTCGGAACAAAAACGCCATCCATAATATCAATATGAAACCAGTCAGCCTGACTGTTATTGATCATTTCGATATCACGTTGTAAATTAGCAAAATCAGCAGCAAGAACAGAAGGAGCAATAAGTGTATTTTTCATTGTAGTGTGTTGTTTTTTTTTACAAAGATAAATTTTTTTAACCGCAAAGAGCGCAAAGAATTACGCAAGGTGCGCTAAGTTTTTTTTACGTAGATTTAACAGATTGTGCAGATCTGATTAAATTACTCGCAATAAATTCAGCAAAATGAATCTGCTAAATCTGCAAGATCTGCGAGAAGATTTTTAATCATTTTGATCTGTGATATCTATGGCTAAAACCTTGCGAACGTTGGGCTTAAAAAACAAGTAAAATAAAAAACTCCGGTAATCAGCCGGAGTTTCAATCATCAATCAAAAAACGAACAGTCAATCAAACTGTTGTTTGCTTTAATACCCAATATACGAAATTTTAGAACAAATTCCAAACTCCAATAACATTTGGAGTTTGGAATTGTTGATATTGGATTTTTGGGTGATTACCCAAGATAAGTTTTAAGAATTTTACTTCTTGAAGTATGTTTTAATCTACGGATTGCTTTTTCTTTAATCTGACGAACACGCTCACGAGTTAGGTCGAAAGTTTCTCCAATTTCTTCTAAAGTCATTGGGTGCTGATCGCCAAGACCAAAATACAAACGAACAACATCAGCTTCTCTTGGAGTCAATGTTTCTAATGAACGTTCAATTTCAGTACGTAATGATTCGTGAATTAATTCTCTGTCTGGGTTTGGAGATTCTCCAGAACGTAAAACGTCATAAAGGTTAGAATCTTCACCTTCAACAAGAGGTGCATCCATTGATAAGTGACGACCAGAGTTTTTCATAGACTCTTTTACGTCATTTACTGTCATGTCAAGTTCTTTTGCAATTTCTTCAGCAGAAGGCGGACGCTCGTTAGATTGCTCTAATAACGCATACATTTTGTTGATTTTATTGATAGAACCAATTTTGTTTAATGGTAAACGAACAATACGAGATTGTTCTGCCAATGCTTGAAGAATCGATTGACGAATCCACCATACAGCGTAAGATATAAATTTAAAACCACGAGTTTCATCAAAACGTTGAGCCGCTTTAATAAGACCTAAGTTTCCTTCATTAATTAAATCAGGAAGAGTTAATCCTTGATTTTGATATTGTTTAGCAACCGATACAACGAAACGCAGGTTGGCTTTTGTTAATTTTTCTAATGCTCTTTGATCACCTGCTTTAATTCTTTGTGCTAATTCTACCTCTTCATCAGCGGTAATTAGGTCAACTTTTCCGATTTCTTGTAGATATTTATCTAACGATGCAGTTTCACGATTGGTTACCTGCTTGGTGATTTTAAGTTGTCTCATGTTATTTGTGTCCTCAATTTTTAAGTGTACAAATGGTTATACGTATGAAGATTCAAAAAGGTTACAATTAAATGAAAATAATTTTATTTTTTTAAATAATTAGATCAAAAAAAAATCGGTTCAAGAATTGAACCGATTTTTGATGTTTATTTTACAGTAATGTTTTTTGTAATATAGACTGGTTTTCCGTCATCTGTAAAACCTTCTAAAACAACTTCAAAATCACCTTTAAGATCTGAAGTATAAAAAGATAGGTTTTCTTCTTTTTTGTCTAAAGATAAAGTTGGTTCCCAAAATAATTGGTATCTGTAATCTGGAATTCGTTTCAAATTATTTCCCGAACTATAATCAGGATTATAATAAACTTTTGCAGGATTTGGCCTTTGAACGTCGGTTGGCTTCATGTATTTTTTAACATAGTTTACAGCGAAGTCACTGTTTTTGGTTTCAAAACTGATAAGTCCTCCGTATAAATTTGGGCCATAAGCATAAGGTTCTGTAATAAGACTGACTTTGTTAACATTTGCCATGTTGTAGTCAAATAAATCGCTTGAATCTTGTATAAGAAGACCGTCAACAATTATTAATGGCGGCCCGTAAGAGTTTAGATCTTTTTTATTATTTCTTACATACAATTGATATTTGTCATTAACACGTCTGTAATAAAGTTCTGTTATAACTTCTACTACATTTTCCTTTAGAGTTGGGAAACGAGTATAGTCATCAAGTACATAAACTTTTTCGATACTATTAAAAAACGGGCTGATAACTGCTTCTTGAACTAAACTGTCTTTTTTTATTTGATAATAAGCATTTTGGATCTGGCTGGCAGTTGAACGCTCTTCTATATCTTTTTTAAGATCTTCAGTTAAATTAAGTTTCGACGAAAACTGCAGTCCCGAAGTATCAAAGTTTGGTAAGGGATCTAAAGTAACGGTGAAATCCGAAGGGTTTTGATCAAGAACTTGAATAACAGCATTTGAGAAATTTGGAAATCGATCTAATAAAAATGTAAATTTCCCTTTAGAGTTTGTTTTAACTATTTTTAAAACATACTCTTTTCCAGGTAATGACATCGAAATTGATTTATTGTTTAAATCTTGATTGCTTTTTGATACAATTGAACCCGTAATTAATTCTGCTCGAAGTTCTGGAACAAATTGAAATGAAGTAGAAGAATAATTACTGTAATTACTGGCTGTTTTTTTTGCAAACTCCTGTGGAGTTGTTTGTTTTAAAGTAGGAATCTGATCTTTTTTTCGAATAGAAATAGAATAATTCCCTTTTTGAATTGTTTCTGTAAGCGATTTTACTTTGATATTTGCCTTATCTCTTGTGTAATAACTGTCTTTATCTAGTTCTAATTCGATTCTTTTTTCGTTGTCTAGATTAGAGTCGGAGGAAGTTTTAGTTGTTGATACACTATTTTTTAATGTATTGTCAAAAGTTACATTAGCATTAGGCTCTTGCGTTTGAAATGGATTGATAATAAACAAATCTATTTCAAATGTTTGAGATTTAGGGTTGTTTAACATCCATTTTGTATAGGCAATTAATTTATAATTTCCTGTTTTTAATGTTGTAGGTATAAAATAATCCCCTGTTCCAATTCCTTTTTGAAGATAAACTTTGTTTTTTTGAAAAGATTGTTTTCCATTGTCAACAAGTTCTATGTAAGCAATTTTGCTTACTAAACTTGGTTTGTTATTAAGTGGGTTCAAACAATACAATTTATAAAGCAAAGTTTCGCCTGTTAAAAAAGTAGTTGTGTTTGTATGAAGAAAAATAGTTTCTTGCGATGATGTGGTTACTTTACTGTTCTTGTTTTGCTGCGCAGAGATAAATAAGCTGTTTGCAACCAAAAGTGTTAAAACCAATAATTGTTTAATTCTTTCCAAAATATGGGTCTGGTTATAGATTAATAGTTGTTTCATAGATAAGAGAAAAGAATTATTCTACCCAAAAAGGAGGAACGATGTTAGATGAAAAAGTCGTGCAGTCACCGCAAGGTGCTTTTACCATATAGAAAGTATCGTCATGGTTCCATGAAAACATTACTCTAGCTCTAGTACGAATTAACGAACGTAATGCTGATCCTCTGCATGGAAGGTTACCGTCGCAGCTTTTATATTCTTCTGGTTCACAATCTGTCACATAGTATGGCGGCAGGCGTTCACCTGGGAACAAATCTCGATAATTGAAGTAAATTCGATCTGACGAAACAGCAGAAACTTCAAAAAAGCCAAGTACTTTCTCATCAGGATTTTCTACAGATTTCATATTTCCGTAAAAGAACCCTGGCTGTTTTGGAGAAAGAATATTTCCAGAGGTAGATAGGTCTCTTAAAGTTTTATAAAAAGTATGAGAGGCTAAATTTTGAACATACTGTTTTACGAAAATGCTATAACGATGCGAGATGATATAATTTTGATCGCTAATAAAGCGTACCGGATAATGTACACGATCTTCACTTGAGCTGTTAGTATTGTTAAGAAGAATAGCGTCAGAAGCTTTAGAAGAATAACAGGTTTTAACTTCCTTAATTCTACGAGTTACCACAATCTCTTCCCTGCCAGGAGTAGCGGGAATGTCTTGAACAGGGTTTCCTGGATTTGGCGGAATCACATCTACTCTTGCTTCTTCATAATACCACATTGGCGCTATGATTTTGTACGTTTCATAATATTCGTATCTGTAATATTTTGAAGTATTAGTCGGATCGTAACTATTTACATTTATTTGAACGCCTCGCTGCCCATTAACATTTTCGACAGTAGCAGTCATATTGTCAATTTTAGTTTCTGTTGTTAGAACCTGCTCATCAGAAGTATAGTTTTTTCCTTCTCTAGTTTTAATGTTTAGTTTGTATTTTGTACCTGGTTCTGCTTTAAATTGTGTAAGCGAAACATAAAGGCTGTCGTTTTCTTTAAACTGATACTCATTTCCTTTGTCATCTGTGATAAAAACATTAGCCCCTTTTTCAAATCTAGGACCAGTTTCTTCTAACTGATAAACTTGAGAAATTCTTATAGTTTGATTTTTAAGTTCGTTTGTGATTGTTCCTTCGACAACCATTGCGCTTTCAAAATCGGTATTTTTAAACGCATATTGTTCTGTACAACTTGTTATAACAAGCGATAGTAGAAGAAAAACGGAGATTTTTAATTTAAAATATTTCATAATTATTAAAACTTGAAATTATAAGTAATACTAGGAATTGGAATAGAGAATATTGAAGTTTTGTAGGCTTTAATTTGTCCTTTATCGGTTACAAAAAATACCGAATAAGGATTGTTTCTGCCTAAAACATTATAAACTGAGATGTTCCAAAAACTATGAGCGAATTTTTTGATTTTGTGATTTCCTTCAATGTTTAAACCTATATCAAGTCTAAAGTAATCTGGAATTCTAAATTTATTACGATCACTGTAAACAGTATATTGTGCATTTCCATAATCATACTTTCCAACAGGATATGTTATTGGTCTTCCGGTTTGGTAGACAAAGTTGCTGGAGAAGCTGTATCGTTTTGTAATTCTGTAGTTTAATACAGCACTAAAATCATGAGGTTTATCAAAATTAGAAGCAAAGAATTTACCGCCGTTTACTTTCTCTTCATTAAATTGACTGTTTAGTTTAATTAATGATCTTGAATAAGTATAACCTAACCATCCATTAAGTCTTCCTACTTGCTTTTTTAATAAGAATTCGATTCCGTAGGCTTTTCCGTCACCTTGAAGAAGTTCAGTTTCAATATTTTGATTAAGCAATAAATCAGCGCCTACTTTATAATCTAATATGTTTCTTGATTTCTTAAAATAACCTTCTACACTTAACTCTAATTCGTCATTTTTTAGATTCTTATAAAGACCTAGAGAAAATTGTTGAGCACTTTCTGGTTTTACATTTAAATCTGAAAGTTTCCAAATATCCGTTGGTGATTGTGTGGTGTTATTTGATAAAAGATGAATGTATTGATACGTTTTGTCATAACTGGCTCTAACAGAAAAATCATCTGTTATAAAATATCGTGCAGCAACTCTAGGTTCAAATCCGCCATATCTTTTAATTACTTCGTTATTGCCGTATGTTTTAGTTTCAACTACAGTAGCATCACTTATAGGAAGATTTTCTTCGTAAATTCTCTGAGTAGATTTTCCTAACGCAGCAAATGAAGAATATCTTAAACCAAAATCAAGTAAAAACTTATCAGTAATTTTGAAATTATCACCAACATAAATAGCAGATTCTAAACCTCTTTCTTTATCTATTTCAATAGGAATTAATGTAGATTCTGGATTTTCAGGTCTTAAATATCCTGGATTAATACCGTACAATTTGCTTGAGATACCGTAACTAATTTTATGCTTTTCACTGTATAAGTAAATCATTTTTAAAGCTGCCTGAGTGTCGTTGATTTTATAACCAAAATCAAAAGCATTTATGTTCTCAGGCTGGTAATCTATATTAAATCTATACTCACTATTGGTAAAGAGAAGCGAACCTTTGTTTTTCTCATTAAAAGTGTGATTCCATTTTAAAGTTGCTAATCTATTACTGTATTTGTACAATGAGTCTGATGAAACACTAAACTTATCATGACTGTAATAAGCGGTAGCTTCAATATCATTATTTGCGTTTATTTTATGGTTGTATTTTAGAATTAAATCATAGAATGATGCCTGACTATTTTTTAATTTTTCATCATCTAAACTTCTTAGAATCCAATCAGAGTAGCTGGCTCTTCCTCCTGCAATAAGACTTGATTTTCCTTTTACAACTGGTGTAGAAATCATTATGTTACTAGTTGCAGGACCAATTCCGGCTTCACCTTCAAATTTGTTGAAATTTCCAGTTTTAGAAGTTATGTCAAAAACAGATGACAATCTTCCTCCAAATTCAGCAGGAATACTTCCTTTATAAATATCTACTTTTTTTGTTGTGTATGGGTTTAATGCTGTAAAGAAACCAAAAAAGTGAGATGGATTATACAAAACAGCATTGTCTAATAAAAATAGGTTTTGATCTTCTTTTCCTCCTCTAACATTATATCCAGAAGAACCTTCTCCAGCTGTTTTGATACCCGGAAGAGTCAATGCAACTTTTAAGATATCACGTTCACCAAGAACTAAAGGAACGTTTTTAATTCCTTCCGCATCAATAGTGGTAACTCCAGTAATTGCAGCCTTTGCATTTTTACTCTTATTTGTATTAATTAAAACTTCATCAAGCTGATTTATGTTGTCTGTAACGGCAAAGTTGAGGGAGCCGTCATTATAAACCATGATTTTTTTAGATACTTTGTCGTAAGCAAAAGTTTCTGTTTCCACTGTACTGATGCCTGGCGGCACTTGTAATTTGTAATGTCCGTCTTTGTCCGTTATAGTTGAAAACTCAGTATTTGGAATTTTTACAACGATGTTAGGAATTCCTCCCTTGTTTTTTCCACCTCTAACATATCCTGAAAGAATGTAGCTCTTCTTTTTTTGGTTTTTTACTTCTTTACCAATAAGAATAATATCCTTAATGTTTTTATTAGGATTACGAGAGTTTGTTTTTTTTACCGAGTCAAATTGCTGATAAAAAATAGGAGCTAATGCTAAGCCATTTTCATCTCTTTCTAATGGAATTCCAAAGTAATCATCAGGCAGCTCATTATATATGATGCTATTATTGGTTAATATGACTTTGTTTTCGGCAACAAAAAAGTTGATGTTAGTGTTTTGAAAAACATCATCAAGGATTTCGGCTATGCGAACTTCTTTAAACTGTTTTGTGATAGACGTACTGTCAGATTCCAGCCATTTTTCGTCATAGTAAAATTTAAAATATGACGTTTGTTCTATATTTTGAATTGCGGTTTTAAGATTAGCATTTTTAAATTCAACAGAAACTTTATCACTAATGACTTGTGAATGTATATTGTACTGAAAGGCTAATAAAAAGAATAGGAGAGTAATTTTTTTCATTTAGTTAGAACTTTTTTTAAAAAAACTATTGATTTGTTTCGTTAGATTTTCCATGAATTGACTTTTATCTGATCGTACTAACTTTTTATTTGTCTTGTAGTAATCATTGATTTCTTTCTTAAATGACGGAAAGATTTTTTTTAATTCTTTTGGCGAATCAACTTTGTAGAAAAATCCATTATATTTTAGAATGTAATTTACTTTCTCAATATAATTGTAATAAACTCCATCTGTCTGAAAAACTTTTATTTTCTCTTTGTAGTGTTTAGTGTAAAGCGAAACATCACTTCCAACGTAGTTTTCTTCATAAATACCTTTTACGATATTTGGAAATTCAATACTTTCAGATTTTAGATTGGTGAATTTTTTGTTATTGATATAAAAAAAATCAACCTTGTCTTTGACAATATTCATAGCTAAGTTGTCCGTTTGACCTTTTTGCTTGAAAATTACCTGATCTTCAAGTATATCGTACTTAAGATAGGAGTTAGAATAGATCTCTTCTTCGAAGCTTATATCGCCTACTGTAAATTCGTCGATATAGTATCTGTGTTTATTTGCAATTGGACGAAATGGCTCGCTGTGCAAAACTCCGTTATTAATGTTTAAGTTGTCTTTTCCAACAGCATTGTCAAAATAATCATACAATGATGATTGGTCGTTGGACTGACAATATGAATAAGAAGTGTTTAGTAATATGCTTAATATCAGTAGATAAAAAGCCTTTTTTTGATGATTTTTCAAAGGATTTTGTGGTTTTGATGATTTGTTTTTGATTGGAGCCAAATATATCAAAAAAAATATGTTAACCTTTTAGAATTTTTGTTAAATTGTGATAATTTATTTACTTTTTGTGATTTTGCAGAATATTATAACAATTTTTTTAAGACATAGACCATAAACAAAAAACCTAATCAAGCTAATGAATTAGGGTTTTTTGACATAAATGAATTGAGGGCAAAAATTATGTTGTAAAAGGGTTTATTCGTAAGAATCGTCTGTGCTGTCTAGGATTTCATCAAATATTTTCTTTAATGATTTTAAATAAAGAGGGAATGAAAATGCCAGCAATAGATATTCTATTCTTAAAACAGTTATATCGTCTAGAATTTTGTACAAGCTGGGAATAATAATGACTAAAGAAACTGCAACCCCAATCCAAGGATTTTTTACTAGCTTTTTTATGATTGGTAAAAGTTTCATTTCGTTTTTCTGGTTTAGCGTGATTCTCATCTACTTTTTTATTAGTTTCTTGATGTAAAAGTAATTTCGATTTCAAACTCTTATCTTGAAAATGTCATGAAAGCCATTTTTCTTGTCATGAAAAGTACAGTATTTGTTTTCGAATGAATAATAGGCAGTAAAAACGAAAAAATCCTCTTTATTTAAAGAGGATTTTAGAATGGTATATTTATTAGGAAAATTTCAATTAGGATAAAACGTTCATCTTTTTTATGAAATCTTTATAGGTATCACTCAAGGTTATTTTATGATTTCCTTTTAGAATAATCAGATTGTCGGCAAGAATAATTTCTTCTATTTTTTCTGAATTTACAATTGTGTTGCGATGCGTTTTTATGAATTTGTTTTTATCTAATAAATCACTGATTTTGGTAAGCGAAATCAGGATTACAAATTTTTCTTTTTCGGTTATAATATTGCAGTAACGTTCTTCAACCTCTATATAGAGAATGTCATTTAAAGCAACTTTTTTGAGAGTGTTCTTTTTTTTGATAAACAAAAAATCGTTGCTGATTACAGTATCTTGTTCTTCGCTCAAAAAAACATTCGTTTGGTCGTAGAACTTTTCCACAGCCATTTCTATAGCGTATAGAATTTCCAGCTCGTTAAAAGGTTTCATTAAAAAACTAAAAGGTTTTGTGAGTTTAGCTCTTTCAAAAATCTGTCGGTCTTGAGAGCTCGTTAAAAACACAAATGGTTTCGATGCATTTGGAATTATATTAATTGACTCTGCAAAAGTAATTCCGTCTGGTTTTCCGTCTAGAAAAACATCAATCACAATAATGTCGACCGTTTTCTCGTAAAAAAGCTTTAAAGCATCTGTAAAATTTCTTGCCACTCCCGCAATTGTATAATTGTTTTCAAGCAGTACTTTTATTAAAGCGTCACTTTGTTCCGGAGTGTCTTCTATAATTAAAACATTAATATTGTCCATACTATTTTGTTTTAGGTAATGTCATTATCATTTTGGTTCCTTTGTTGATTTCGCTTTCAATAAAAAAAGTACCTCCATTTTTTTTGATCATTTGTTTGCATAATTGTAAACCTAAACCAGTTCCAATAATTTCAGAGTTCTCTTTTTTAGATAATAAGTCATTATCTTGAAGTAATTCATCAATACTATTTTGGCTCATTCCAATTCCAGTGTCCTCAATTATAATCTCACAAAATTCGGAATCTATTTCTTTAGTATAAAATTTAATTTGACCATTTTGATTGCTAAATTTAATTGCATTGTCTAATAAATTTCTAAATACAATTTTTAATGAGTCAAGATCTACAAATAGAAAAATATTTTTAGAAACCAAATTTTCGAATGTTATTGCTTTGTCTAAAAGTAAAGGCTTGTAGTTATATTCTATTTGTTGTATTATCGAATATAAATGAACTGATTCTTTATGAAAGTACAATTGTTTTGTTTGTAATAATGCCCAGTGTAATAAATTATCTAATAAGCTGTAAGTGCCGTTTGCGATGCTGCTGTTTTGGATAATTAATTGATTTAACTCGTCGTAATTTTTAGACTCTAATGTCGCAGATAATTTAGAATTACTAGTTTTTAATGCATTTACAGATGAACGCAAGTCGTGACTCACGATTGAGAATAGTTGATCCTTAGCTGCGTTTAATTCATCAAGTTTGTTTTTTTGCAGTAAAATGATTTTACTGTTTTTTACTTTTTGGGCATAGAGATAAACTCCTCCGGTTATAATTAACAGAAGGCCAATTGCAGAGAAAAACAAACCATTACGCTGTGAGTCTTTTAGTTTGTTTTCGATCTCGAGTACTTTAATTTGTTTTTGTTTTTGAGCTACAGCAAACTTTTTTTCAAAATCAGCGACTGCCCAAATCTTACTCTGATTATTTAGAGAATCTTTCCATTGTTCAGATTCCTTTCTGTACTCTAAAGCTTTTTTATGGTTACCTCTATTTTCTTCAACAACTGCCATATTTAAAGAAGCATCTCTTTTTTTGTCAAAATCTTTTATTTTTTTAGATAAGTAGTACGATTTTTCGAAATAAGGAATTGCTTGTTTGTCTTTGTATTGGACATAATACAAATTAGCAATATTCATATATAAATATATCAAAGATGTGTTGTCGTTCTCTTTTTCCTGTAAAATTTTGCTTTTAAAAAGGTATTTTTCGGCTTCATTAAATTGGTTAAGATGTAAATAGCATATTCCTAAGTTTTGGTAAATAATGCTAATTCTGTAATCTTGATTGTTTTTTATAGGGCTCTTTTCTGCTTCTTTTAAATAGTATATGGCTTTTTCAAATTCTCGAAGTTCTAAAGAAGTAAGCCCTAGGTTTTTATTAACTAATTGATACAGAATAAAATTTTTAGAGATTAATTTTAATTCTGCTTGAGCTTCTTTAAATAATTTTTTTTCTATAAGACTAAACCCTCTAAAGAGATGACAGTAATCAGACACTTCTTTGTTTGTATTGGAATTTAGTTGTTTCATTGAGTAAACAAGAGTAGAATCCCAATCTTTTTTTTTGAAAAAAAGATAAGCTTTATTGAAGTTAAATTCATTTTCGAATTCAATTATTTTTTTGTTTAACGTCTGCTCTAATAGGTTGTTTTGATCTTGAGAAAACAATTGTAATGAGAAGAGAACGAATATCGAAATTGAAAAGAATTTACTTACTTGCATTTTTTGTTTGTTAACTGGTTTAAGTAAGATAACATCGTTTAAGAAGCAATAAGTAATTATTGTTTGATAAACGATGTTGAAGTTTTTATTTTATAAATGAATTATTTTCCTACTCCCGTAACGGTACCTCGCGAAGTTTCAGGATCAATGTCTTTTAAGTATGAAACTACCTCTGTAATATTGGTTACAGTATCTGAGGTATAATCTAATTCAACGTACCAAACGTCGCAGCTTTCAGGTGTTTCTTCAGAGAAATCGTAATCAAAATAAATTTGTAAAGCATCCTCAATTTCAGTAGGTTCTTCTACAGTTGGATTGTTCGGGTCTAGAGAATTGATGTATAATGTAGCTCTAATTTTTAAGGTAGGTACTCCATTTGGTTCATATAATTTTACTGAAACTAAAGGAGGAACCGGATAAGTAACATTTTTTGGATCTAAAAAAATAAAATCTTGAGAATTAATTCTGGTGTTTTGTATTACATTATAGGCCATAATTATGGTTTTAGGATTAATTATTTGTTATTGGTAGTTAAAGATATTTTTTTTCTTTTAATAAAGTGAGAAAAAAGAGGTGTTTTTTAGTTTGTTTTTGTTTTTTGCTCATTAAAATATTTAGGAGCATGACTTTTTTATTGAAAAGGCAATTATGAAACTGGATTAGTTATGGGGTAAAAAACGAAAAACCCCAATTCAACTAAATGAATCGGGGTTTTCTATGAATAAACCTTTAGTAAACTAAGATCTGATTACTCTTTTTTCTCCTCACGTGGAGGTCTTGGAACAAGTGCTTTTTTAGACACTTTTTCTTTTTTAGTTTTAGGGTCAACTCCTAAGTATTTCACTTGAAAAATATCTCCCATTTTAACTACGTCAGCAACGTTTTCAGTACGTTCCCAAGCTAGTTCAGATACGTGAAGTAATACTTCGTTTCCAGGTGCAGCAGTATATTCTACAACAGCTCCAAAATCAAGCATTTTGATTACTTTCACTTCGTAAGCTTCTCCCATTTGAGGTTTGAAAGTGATAGATTGGATTTTTGCCAATACCGCTTCAATTCCAGCAGGATCTGTACCTAAAATTTCGATAACACCTTGCTCATCAACTTCGTTGATTACAATAGTTGTTCCAGTAGCTTTTTGTAATTCTTGAATTACTTTTCCACCAGGTCCAATCAATGCTCCAATAAAGTTTCCAGGAATAGTTCTGGTAATGATTTTTGGTGCGTGTGCTTTTACGTCAGCTCTTGGAGTTGCGATAGTTTCAGTTAATTTTCCTAAAATATGTAAACGTCCATCACGTGCTTGTGCAAGAGCTTGCTCCATAATGTCATAACGTAAACCATCAATTTTGATGTCCATTTGACAAGCAGTAATACCGTCAGCAGTTCCAGTTACTTTAAAGTCCATATCTCCTAAGTGATCTTCATCACCTAAAATATCTGACAATACAGCAAATTTCTCTCCGTCAGTAATCAATCCCATAGCAATCCCAGAAACTGGTTTTACCATTTGAACTCCAGCATCCATTAAAGCCATTGTTCCAGCACAAACTGTTGCCATAGAAGAAGAACCATTAGATTCTAAAACTTCAGAAACAACACGAATTGTATAAGGACAATCTGCAGGAATCATATTTTTTAAAGCTCTTTGAGCTAAGTTACCGTGACCAACTTCTCTTCTTGAAGTTCCTCTTAATGGTTTTGCTTCACCAGTTGAGAAAGGAGGGAAGTTATAGTGCAAATAGAATTTCTCTTCACCTTGCTCAGATGGAGAATCGATTTGGTTAGCTTCTCTAGAAGTTCCTAAAGTTACTGTAGCCAAAGCTTGAGTTTCTCCACGAGTAAATAAAGATGAACCGTGAACTCTTGGTAAATAATCAGTTTCACACCAGATTGGTCTGATGTCTGTAGTTTTTCTACCATCTAAACGAACACCTAATTCTAAAACTACGTTACGAACAGCTTCTTTGTTTGTTTTGTAGAAATATTTAGAAACTAAATCACCATCAGCAGCTAATTCTTCTTCAGTAAATAAAGCTTTTACTTCTTCTTTTACTTCAGCAAATGCAGCGCCTCTTTCGTGTTTAGCTGAACCAACTTTTGCAATAGCATAAATTTTATCGTATGCTGCAGCTTTTACTTTTTTGTAAATTTCTTCGTTTTCTTTCTCACCTTCGTAAGTACGAATTTCTTTTTTACCAAAAGCAGCTTGTAAGCGTAATTGTGCTTGGATTTGAACTTTGATAGCTTCGTGAGCAAATTTAATAGCTTCGATCATTTCAGCTTCTGAAATTTCTTTCATCTCACCTTCAACCATTGCTACAGAATCCATAGAAGCTCCGATCATCATATCGATATCAGATTTTTCTAATTCTTCTCTGCTTGGGTTGATCACTAATTTTCCATCGATACGTGCAACACGAACTTCAGAAATTAAGTTGTAAAATGGAATATCTGAAACAGCTAATGCTGCAGATGCAGCTAAACCAGCTAAAGCATCCGGCATAACAGTTTCGTCATGAGACATTAATTGAATCATAACTTGAGTTTCAGCATGGTAATCGTCTGGGAAAAGCGGACGTAAAACACGGTCAACTAATCTCATTGTCAATACTTCGCTGTCGCTTGGACGTGCTTCTCTTTTAAAGAAACCTCCTGGAAAACGACCTGCTGCTGCAAATTTTTCGCGGTAATCTACCGTTAATGGTAAAAAATCAACGCCAGGGTTTGATGTGCGAGCTGAAACTGCTGTTGCAAGAATCATTGTGTCGCCCATTCTTACTACTACCGAACCGTCAGCTTGTTTTGCTAAACGACCCGTCTCGATTGTGATGCTTCTGCCATCACCTAAATCGATCTTTTCTACAAATAATTGTGGAATCATAATTTTTCCTTATTGGTTATACAATGGGTTTTAGTTGTGTTGTAGTTGTTGTTGTGTGTAGTTGTTGTTTCTAAAACCCAATGAAAAACCAAACTTTTTTTCTTATAAATGCTTGTAATTAAATACAATTCTGTAAAAAACAAAAAGAGGCACTCTCGCACCTCTTTTCTATATTGATTATTTTCTGATATTCAATACTTTGATAATCTCACGATATCTGTTGATCTCTTTCTTTTTCAAGTAATCTAACAACGATCTTCTTTTACCTACTAATAGTACAAGAGAACGCTCAGTGTTGTAATCGTGACGATTTTTTTTCAAGTGTTCAGTTAAGTGACTAATTCTGTAAGTGAACAATGCAATTTGACCTTCTGCGCTTCCAGTGTTTGTTGCACCACCGTGTTGTGCGAAAATCTCTTCTTTCTTTTCTTTACTTAAATACATTCCAATATTATTTAATGATTTTTATGTATGTCAATACAACTTTTGTAAGACGGGTGCAAAAATACAACTTTTTTTTGAAAAATAAATAGTATTGAATCTTATTTTGTAATTATTGTTATTGGAAGCTTATAAAGAACTCTCGTTGGAATACCTCTGTATATCCCTGGATTCCATTTTTGAGCCTCATTAATGAGTTTAATTGCATTTTCATCCAATCCGTAACCAACACCTTTTATAACTTTTGGTTCAACTAAATTTCCTTCTTCATCTACAATGAAAGTCATATAGATCTTTCCCGAAACTTTATTTCTTGCTTCTGCAGGAATACGCATTGCTTTTGCAACATAACTATAAAAAGAATTGATTCCTTTTTTAGGAGCAGGCTGCTGTTGCTTTGTGGTGTAAAAATGTTCTACGTTTAAAGAATCGGTTGTTACTCCCGAAATTAAATTTCCATTTTCATATTTTTCGATAAAACTTAACTTTTTCTTTAAGTCTTTTCCTTTCCAATCAGCATCAGGCTGACCGTTTTTCATTTTGCCTTCTTCTTCGTAGTTTTCGGTTTTATCTGCATAGTCTCCATTTCCGTCAATAACTATTCGTTCTTTTTGTGGGTTCCAAAAATTATTGATTTTACGCTCAACTTTTCCCTTTTTGTCTACTGTATATTCAATTTCAGATTTTAAATCTCCATTTTCATACCAATTAAATTCTCTTCCAGATTTTTTGGCATTGACATATGATACTGTGGTTTTTTTATTTCCATTTTCATAATAAGAAACAGATTGTCCTTCGTTTATCATGACATCTTTATCTGTTGTATTTGCAATATATTTTATTGCACCAGATTTATAATGGTCTTTGTAGACATAGGATTTTTTTTCAGAATAATAACCTACAACGAGTCTTGTGTATTTGTAATTTTCGGGAGAGCTTGGCGTCCACAAAGAGTCGAGATAAATTAATTTATTAGCCGAAATAGTGTTTTGAGCAAACATATTTGCCGCAGTAAAAAGAAATAGTAAAAGATGTAGAAATCGTTTCATAAAAGTTTAAGGCAAATGTTTGATTTAAATGGTTTCTTAAAATAAAGCAGCGACTTCTTGATTTACAAATTCTAAAAATCTTTCGTCAGCTTCAGTAAATGGATCAATAACATGGCTGTCAATATCTATTTGTCCAATATTTATTCCGTTTACAAACAACGGAACTACAATTTCAGATTTTACAGTAAAACTGCATGCAATGTAATTATCCTGTGCTTTTACGTCTGGCACAACAAAATTAGCATTGCTTTCCGCTACTTGTCCACAAATTCCTTTTCCAAAAGGAATTACAGTATGATCAGTTTCAGCACCAACATATGGGCCTAAATGCAGTGTTTTGTTTTCATGGTTTGCAAAATAAAAACCTACCCAGTTGTAATACTCTACATTTTCATTTAATAATTGGCAGATTGCCAACAGTTTTTCGTCTCTAACAAGGTTATTGTCAGATACTATAGCGCTTATTTTTGGTTGTAATTCTTGAAAAGTCATAATTTGAAAATTTTATACAAAAGTATTTAAAGCTGAACTCAAAAAATATATAAATTTGAAAAAAAAATCCGTTGAAAAAATATTTAATCCAGTTCAAGCCTTTTTTAGTTTTTTTGAGCACTTTTTTTTTCGTTTATATTGCATTAACATTATTGTATAAAGTGTATTTGGACGGATTTAAAGTTTATGAAGTTGACGGAATCACCAGTTTTGTTGGCCGCAATGTTGAACAAGTATTGAAGGGATTTAATTATGATGTAGAAGTTCAGGGAAATTCTACAGATTCTTGGTTAGAAGTTTTTTTGAATAATGAACATGTAGTTCGTATTATTGAAGGTTGTAATGCTGTAAGTATTATGATTCTTTTTATTTCCTTTATAATTGCATTTTCCGGAAAATTCAAGACGACACTGCTTTATGTTTTGTTTGGAGTTACATTAATTTACATTTTGAATGTTTTGCGAATTGCGGTATTAACGGTTTTGTTATTTCATTTTTCTCAATACACTCATTTTTTGCATGGGGTTCTTTTTCCGTTGATTATCTACAGTTCTGTTTTTATC
This sequence comes from Flavobacterium plurextorum, assembly GCF_002217395.1. GTDB lineage: Bacteria > Bacteroidota > Bacteroidia > Flavobacteriales > Flavobacteriaceae > Flavobacterium > Flavobacterium plurextorum. The sequence continues at coordinate 154,438 of NZ_MUHD01000014.1, forward strand.
TTATGGTTTGTTTGGGTAAACAAATTTTCTAAATATGCTAAATAGATTTAAAGAGCATCGAATTAAAATATTCGCTTCCATCATTATTGTACTATGCTTTGTGTTAATACGAGCTTTAGAAACGTCTTTGTTTTATGATCCTTTTTTGCAGTATTTCGAGGCCGATTTCAGCGGTGTACCATTTCCTAATGTTGATGTTTTTAGATTGTTTTGCAATTTGCTGTTTCGTTTTGCTCTAAATACAGTTTTGTCTCTAATGCTTATTTATGTATTGTTTAAAGATTTAGAAATTCTAAAGTTTACGGGTTATTTGTTTTTGTTTTTTTTTCTAATTCTTTTTTCAATGTTCTTTATAATTATTCAATATTTTCAAGATAGCAGTTGGGCTTTATTTTATGTGCGAAGATTTATTATTCAGCCATTGTTAGTATTGTTATTTATTCCTGCATTTTATTATCAGCTTCAAAATTTAAAAAAATAACATTTTATTAAGTTTTTAATCTGAGAGTTTTTGGATACTTTTGCAGTATGAATTTAAAAAAGTGCACAGTATTATTTTTAGCGTTCTTGTTGTTGGTTTCCAACGCAGGTTTTGCTTTTGATGTGCACTATTGTGGAGGAGAGGTAGCTTCAGTATCTTTAAATACTACTGCTTCTGCAACACCGCAAAAGAAATGTTGTGAAACAAAAGAAGAAAAATCATCTTGTTGTAAAGACAAAGTTGTTCATTTTGAGAAAAAATCTGACAATGCAACTTTCAAAGTTTTCTTTTTTCAGCTTATAGCGCCTGCTGTAATTCAAGAATATGACCCAATTGTATTTTTGTCTATTCCAAATTTCAAAAGCAATCAGATTACTTCTTATTATTCTGATGCTAATGCGCCCCCTTTATTTAAATTATATAATCAATATATTTTTTATTCCTGATTTTAATATTTAGAATCAAGCCTTTCTGGCTTGTTGTGCCCTGTTTTATTGTTTCGTGTTGAAGCTAAAACAGAAATTTCTAAATAATATTAAAATCTTTTTTTATGCAAAAAAATATCACGCTTTTTGTGATGTTATTGCTTTCTGTTTCTGCATTTTCGCAGGAAAATCTTGAGGAAGTAAAAATTACAAAAAAGCAAAAAGGACTTAAAAAGTCTTATACTCTTACCGCAAATACATCATTAATAACAAGTAAAGAACTTTTAAAAGCGGCCTGCTGTAATTTGGCAGAAAGCTTTGAAACTAACCCATCAATTGATGTTAATTTCTCGGACGCTTTAACAGGAACTAAACAAATAAAAATGCTGGGCTTAACGAGTCCTTATTTATTGATTACTGAGGAAAACGTTCCTTCAGTTCGTGGTGCTTCTCAGGCTTACGGATTATCTTTTACGCCGGGAACATGGATCGAAAGTGTTCAAATTACAAAAGGAGCAGGAAGCGTTGTAAATGGTTTTGAAAGTATTTCGGGACAAATAAATACCGAGCTTTTAAAACCGTTAAATGACGATCCTTTCTTTTTAAACTTTTACGGATCTACCGATGCGCGTTTTGAACTAAATACTCATTTTAATAAAAAAATATCCGATAAATGGGCAACTAGTTTATTTGTTCATGGAAATGCGCGCGTTGCTAAAAATGATATGAATAACGATGGGTTTTTAGATAATCCGCTGGGGAAACAAATCAATGTTTTAAATCGTTATCAATATTTTAATCCAGAAAGCGGCTTTGTTAGTTTTATCAATTTTAGATATATGAATGATAAAAAACAAACCGGCGAATTGGATTTTGACAAGGATACAGATCGTGGAACAAAAAATCACTGGGGATCAGAGATCAACACAGAGCGTTTTGATGTTTCTACAAAAGTTGGATATGTTTTTAAAGACATGCCTTATCAAAGTATTGGTTTTCAAAACGCTTTCAATACTCATAATCAAAACTCTTATTTTGGTTTAAATCAATACAATATTAAGCAGAATAGTTTTTACTCTAATTTAATTTTCAATTCGATTATCAGCAATACGATGCATAAATTTGCAACAGGATTGAATTTTACTTACGATCAATATCAGGAATTTGTAAATGTAAATGATTACAGCCGTATAGATAATTCAGTTGGGGCATTCTTCGAGTATACTTATGATAATACTGATAATTTTAGTTTGGTTTTAGGAGGAAGAGTTGACAATCATAATCGACTTGGTTTTTTTGTAACACCTAGATTACATATGAGATATAACCCTTGGAAAAATGGAGTAGTTCGTTTTTCTGCAGGAAGAGGAAAACGTTCGGCTAATATTTTTGCAGAGAATCAGCAGCTTTTTGCAAGTTCAAGAACATTTTCGATTCTAGATAACGGCGGGAAAATCTATGGTTTAAATCCTGAAATAGCTTGGAATTACGGTGTTAGTTTCTCACAAAAATTCCGTCTTTTCAATAAAAATGCAGAAGCAGGATTTGATCTTTATCGTACCGATTTTAAGAATCAGGCAGTTGTTGACCTAATGCAGAGTCCGCAAGAAGTTTTGTTTTATGATTTAAAGGGAAGTTCATTTGCAAACAGTCTTCAAGTTGAATTTAATTATGAGCTGATTCATAATTTAAATTTAAGAACAGCTTATAAATATTATGATATTCAAACAGATTATTTGAGAGGTACATTTCAACGTCCCCTTCAAGCTAAACATCGTTTCTTAGGGAATCTTGAATACGAAACTAATTTAAATAATAATAAACAATGGAAATTCGATTACACTTTCAATTGGTCAGGTAAACAGCAATTACCTTATACGGCATCAAATCCAACTGCCGATCAATTTCCTAATTACTCGCCTTCTTATGCAGTAATGAACGTTCAAGTAACACGAGTTTTTTCTCCTGTATTTGAAGTATATGTAGGTGGTGAAAACATTGGAAATTATAAACAAGAAAAAGCAATTCTTGGTGCCAATGATCCTTTTGGACCAAATTTTGATGCTTCTATTGCATATGCGCCAATTTTTGGGCAAATGTACTACGCTGGATTACGTTTTAGAATAAAATAAATTTTAATATAAATAATAAATAAAATGAGAAATATCGTGTTAATTGCAATGATGGTTTTTTTAGGTTTTTCAGCTCAGGCACAATCTAAAAAGAATAAGAATTTAAAATACACAACAGAGGTTAACGGCAGCTGTGAACTGTGCAAAAAACGTATTGAAAAAGCGGCTTATAATGTGCCTGGTGTAAAAACGGCGACTTGGGATATTGGTTCACATCAACTTGCTGTGATTTTAAACGAAGAGAAATCATCAACAGCAGATTTAAATGCTGCTATTGCAAAGGTTGGGCATGACACAAAAGAAGTTAAAGCAACAGATGCTGATTATGAAGCTTTGCATTCTTGCTGCAAGTATGTAAGAGAATAACAGAGCCTTTTGAAAGCCCAAGTGAACCTTGGGCTTTTCAATAGTTAATTTATCTTTAAAATATGGCATTTAATTGTGGTTAAAACAATTTATTGTTAATTTCACGAACTTATAAGTATAACCAAATTCTTTTTATGAATAATTTTGATTGGACACAGTTAATAAACCCTGAATTTTATATAACTTTAAATATCGGAGGTTTTGAAATTGGGTTATTTATTGTTCTGTTTATAGTTTATGCTGAAACAGGACTTTTCGCAGGCTTTTTTCTGCCAGGAGATAGTTTACTTTTTTTAGCAGGTATTTACAGCCGTGACTTAATTCAAAATGTGGCATATATTCCAGGCGACTTTTTAAATGTATTTTTGCTTGCATTGGGAGTTGCTGTAATGGGGGTTTTGGGTAATATGACAGGTTATTGGTTTGGTGCCAAAAGCGGTTATTACTTATTTAAGAAAGAAGACTCTTTTTGGTTTAAAAAGAAATACCTGTTGCAGTCAAAAGATTTCTTTGAAAAGTATGGTGGTAAAGCAATCATTTATGCTCGTTTTCTGCCAATTTTTAGAACTTTCGCGCCAATTGTTGCAGGGATAGTTTCTATGGATAAAAAGAAATTCATGTTTTACAATATTTTAAGTTCTTTCTTATGGTCGTTTATCTTGATTTTTGCAGGACATTATTTATACGGTGTCTTCTTGAAACAAGGAATTGATTTAAAGCACCATATTGAATACATTATCATTATTATTGTTGTCATTTCTACTTTCCCGGTTTTGGTTAAGCTTTTAAAGAAAAGACCAGCTGAGAAAATCTAAAGAAAATCTATAAATAAAAAAAAGTCCGAAGTTTAAACTTCGGACTTTTTTTATGTCTCTAATTAAGGCATGAAGATTACTCTATAAGATATCATTCTTGGAACGACAACACAAGTATAGAAGATCGTGTTTTTTTGTTTCCTTGCGTTTTAATCAAAGAAATAGAGATGCTGTATTATGTCTCAGTACTAGAAACTACTGATAGTTATAAAGTGATGATATAAAAAAACTGCAAATCAGTTTGAAAAAGCTGAGTTGCAGTTTATATTAATTTTTTATTGTTGAAATAGAAGATATTTCTACGTTTGGTATTTTGAGATTAAAAAAAATGGAAGACTTAAATCTTACCATTCATTTACTTTATTGGCATCCATCTTCAAGAAAATAAATAATAAAATAGTGAATCCCCATAAACCAGAACCTCCATACGAAAAGAAGGGTAGAGGAACTCCAATGGTTGGGAAAATTCCAATAACCATGGCAATATTTACAAAGAAATGGGTGAATAAAATTCCTGCAACGCAATAGCCATAAACACGGCTGAATTTGGTTTTTTGCCTTTCAGCTAAATAAATTACTCTCAAAAATAAGCCCACAAAAAGTAAAATAACTACTAAAGAACCAGCAAATCCCCATTCTTCACCTACAGTTGTAAAAATATAATCGGTATGTTGTTCAGGAACGAATCCTCCTTTAGTTTGTGTGCCTTCTAAAAAGCCTTTTCCTATCCATCCTCCGGATCCAATTGCAATTTCAGATTGGTTGGTGTTATAACCAATACCTTTCATATCTACAGTTTTTCCTAAAAGAATATTGAAACGGTCTCTGTGGTGTTGTTTAAAAACGTTATCGAATACATAATCAACAGAAAGTACGAAACCTGACATTACTGCTAATAAAATAGCGCTTAAAATAATGTTTCGATCTACTGCTCGTCCTTTAAAATGTATAATAATAAGTACTCCTAACGCAATCAAAATAACGGCATAGGGCTCTAAAACGAGAGTTAATACAAATAAAAGGATGGTAATAAAACCTGTCCAAACGTACCAAGATGGAAGTCCCTCTCTAAATAAAACAAGGATGAAAACACTATATATTAATGCACTTCCAGGATCGGGTTGAGGCAGAATCAGCATTACTGGCAAAAAAACGATTGCTAATGCCTGCAGCTGTCTATTCGTTTCTTTAAGGTTAATTTGGGTATCGCTTAAATATTTAGCTAATGCTAATGATGTAGCAGCTTTTGCAAACTCAGATGGCTGCAAAGTGAAGCTTCCAATAGCGTACCAGCATCTTTGTCCTGCAATAGTTTTTCCAAAAAGAAACAATCCGGCTAATGATAACAGAGATACTCCAAATATTATACTGGCGTATTTTTCGTAAAATTTTCCATCAACAAAAAGCACAACAAAAATTAAAGGAATAGTACACCCAATAAAGATTAATTGCTTTTGGTAAGTTCCATCCGTTGATAATAGTGATGACGAATAAATATTCAGCCACCCTAATATTACCAATGCAATATAGATAAAGACACTTATCCAGTCAATGTTATTTTTTACACTTTGATTTTTCATTTGAAATAATCTTTCTTAGTTCTTTTTAGTAGTGTCTATTGTTGTTTTTTTAACTTCTGTTTTTGGAGCTGTCGTTTTTGGGGTAATAATTTTAGCTTTTAAAATGGAATCTTTTGGTGTAGATTCGATTTTACTAGCTTCGCTCATTCCTCCTAGTTTGGCATATTCGCTCGCTAAACTTTTATTTAAAACACGAATCTCTAAATCAGTTCTCGTTATTTTTTTTCTTAAATACTTTTCTATCATTAAACTCGCAATCGGACCAGCTACTGTTGCTCCAAAACCTCCATTTTCAATCATAATCGCAATCGCGATTTTTGGATTGTCTTTTGGTGCAAATGCAACAAAAATAGAGTGGTCTTTAAGCTGTGTTCTTTTACCGTTAATTTTTGCAAAGTTTTCAGCTGTACCCGTTTTTCCACAAATATCAATTCCTTCAACTCTTAAGGCGTGTGCCGTACCTTTATTGTACACATCAAATAAACCGCTTATAACAGGCGGAAAATATTTTTGGTCAATAGAAGTAGTGTGTTTAGTTGTAAATTTTGGATCAATTTTTTCACCTTCAATTTTTTTAATGATATGAGGCGTGTAATAGTATCCTTGATTTGCAACAGTTGCCATCATATTCGCAAGCTGAATAGGTGTCATTAAAACCTCTCCTTGGCCAATTGCATTCGAAACAATTGTTGTGCTTCTCCAGCCTCCGTTAGGATAAATTCGTTTATAGGTTTTAGAATTTGGGATATTACCTCTTTTTCCTGTTGGTAAATCATATCCCATAAATTGACCTAAACCAAAACTTCTCATATGATCGCTCCAAACATCTACAGCTTTACCTGGATTTGCATATTTGTTAATAGTTAACATGTATGCTTGCGCAAAGTAAGTGTTGCAGGAATTATAAATACCGTTATGCAATTGATGAGGTCCAAATCCGTGACATTTCATAAAGCGGCCACGTCCATAACTAAATCCATGATGACACATAAAAGTAGTTTGTTCGTTGATAACGCCTTCTTGCAGAGCTGCTAAACCAGTTAAGATTTTAAACGGAGAACCAGGAGGATACTCGGCTAAAAGTCCTCTGTCATACAACGGTTTTGCAATCGAATCATGATATAAAAGAGTATAGTTTTTAGAACGTTGTCTTCCAACTAGGATTCCTGGGTCATATGACGGAGCGGTTACTAATGCTAAAATCTCTCCCGTTTTAGGTTCGATAGCAACAATTCCTCCTCTTTTATTAATCATTAACTCTTGGCCATACTTTTGAAGTTCAGCGTCGATTGTTAAATTAATATCTTCTCCAGCAACAGCGATCGTGTCGTATTTACCTTCTTTATAAGAGCCGATTTCACGGTTATATTTGTCTTTCTGAATGTATTTCACACCTTTTATACCGCGTAAAACTTCTTCGTAGCTTTGTTCAACACCTTGCTGTCCAATTAAATCACCACTGTTATAATAAGGGTTTTTTGCAATTAAAGCCTCGTTTACTTGTGTAATAAAACCAAATATGTTGGCGCCATAATCGACTTCGTAATCACGAAGAGAACGTTTTTGAAAATAAAAACCTTCGTATTTCCTGATTTTCTCTTGGAAAGCAGCAAATTCATTTTTATTTAACTGCGCTAAAAATACTGATGGTAATCGTGGACTGTAAACTTTTGCTTTAGCAACTCTTTTCTCGTAATCTTCGGGAGTAATGTTTAGTAATGCGCAAAACTCTGGAATGTTCAGATTTTCTTTAATATCTCTAGGAATTACCATGATATCGTAAGAAGCCTGATTGGCAACCAGTAATTTGCCATTTCGGTCATAGATATATCCTCTTTCTGGATAATCATAGACTTTTTTAATGGCATTGTTTTCTGATTTCAATTTAAACGAATCATCAATGATCTGCAGATAAAATATCCGCATTACTAGCAAAGATGCTGCAATAATAATTAAAGAGGGCAGCAGAACTTTTCTCATCGTTTATTGGGCTTAATAAGATAAATTATTATAATTGAAGTGATTATTGTAAAAATGGTGCTGAACAAGGTTCGCAGTAAAATGTCTAGTATAAATTTAAATTGAAAAGCTTCTAATGTAAATAGTATAATATGATGCAATAAAACAGATACTAGAATAAATGAAAACCTTTCGGGTGTTAAAGATTCATTTAGTTTAATAGTTTGATATTCATAACTTAAACCGAATGAAAATTTAAAGATATAAGGCCTGTAATAGGCTAGAATTACACAAGCAGTTGCATGAATTCCGCCAGAATTACAAAACATATCCATCATCAATCCTAATAAAAAACTAGAAATAATTAATCCTGCTCTATTACTGTTCACAGGATATAATATAATATACAAGATATATGGGAAGGGACTTATGTACCCTAAAAAATTCATATTATTGAAAATAACAACCTGAATTGCTAGTAAAATAATAAAACGAAGAATATTGACTAATAAAGCGCTATTCATCTTTTTCCTTGTTTTTGTTTTCTAAATTAATAAGTTCTTCTCTGTCCTTACTTTTGATAATATAAACATGTCCTAGATTTGTCATATCGTTAAATAGTTTAACGTTTATAACATAGTAACTTGTGTTCTTTTTGATGTAAATTTTATCTACAGTTCCAATGTTTATTCCTTCAGGGAAAATCACTGATTGCCCGCCGGTAACAATGGTGTCGCCTTTTCTAATAGAAGCTAATCTTGGAACGTCTTCAAGTTGAACAAAACCAGTGCTTTTTCCGTCCCAAGTTAAAGAACCAAAGTGATTTGATTTTTTGATTTTAGCATTAATCTGAGATTTCATGTTCAAAATACTCACAACAGTCGAATATCTCGGCGATGTATTATCTACAACTCCAATAATACCTAAACTGTTAATTACTCCCATATCTTGCTTAACTCCATCGTTTGCTCCAGAGTTTAAGGTGATATAGTTTTCATGAGTATTATAAGAGTTGTGAATTACTTTTGATACAATAATATCTGCAGGTTTTACTCCTTTTATACTATCGGCCAAAGGTATTTTGGTAGTATCCTCTTTGTTGAATAAAAGACTTTTTAATCTTGCATTTTCAAGTACAAGTTCGTCATTTTCAGATCTTAAATTCAAATATTCGTTGATGTGATTGATTCTTTCGTAAACGCCTCCGCTTAAAAAATTTGCGGAACTGATTACTCTGCTTCTGTGATAGGAGTGTGACTGAATTGTGAGCGTCAACGAAATACCTAAAAGCAGCAAAAACAGCAATCGATTACTGTTTCTTAAAATGAAATTAAAAATTTGCTGCATTTCTTGTTTGGTTATTTTGTTTCAGGATATGCTTTTGGTTTCAAATTTTATTAGAGTCAAATAGTGAAATTTGACTCTAATAAAAGTAAATTGATTACTATTTTGAATCTTATTTGATTAAGATACTTTTAAATTTTGCAATGTTTTTAAGTGCCATTCCAGTTCCACGAACAACCGCTCTTAAAGGATCTTCTGCAATGTAAACAGGTAAATCTGTTTTTTGAGAAATACGCTTGTCAAGACCTCTTAACATAGATCCTCCACCAGCTAAATAAATACCTGTATTGTAGATATCTGCAGCTAATTCAGGAGGTGTTTGAGATAATGTTTCCATTACAGCATCTTCAATTCGTTGAATCGATTTGTCTAATGCTTTTGCGATTTCGCGGTAAGAAACATCTACTTGTTTTGGCTTACCTGTAAGTAAGTCTCTACCTTGAACAGACATATCTTCTGGTGGGCCGTCTAAATCTTCGATAGCCGCTCCAATTTGAATTTTTATTTTTTCAGCAGTACTTTCTCCTACAAAAAGGTTGTGTTGTGTACGCATGTAATAAACGATATCATTTGTGAATACGTCACCTGCAATTTTTACAGATTTATCGCAAACAATTCCGCCTAAAGCGATAACAGCAATTTCTGTTGTACCACCTCCAATATCGACAATCATGTTTCCTTTTGGCTGCATAATGTCAATACCAATACCAATTGCGGCAGCCATAGGCTCATGAATTAAGTAAACTTCTTTTCCGTTTACTCTTTCACAAGATTCTTTTACCGCTCTCATTTCAACCTCAGTAATACCAGAAGGAATACAAACCACCATACGTAAAGCTGGAGTAAACATTCTTTTTTTCAATGCAGGAATGCTTTTGATGAACATGTTGATCATTTTTTCCGAAGCATCAAAATCAGCAATTACACCATCTTTTAAAGGCCTTATGGTCTTGATGTTTTCATGCGTTTTACCTTGCATCATATTGGCTTCTTTACCAACAGCAATGATTTTGCCTGATATTCTATCACGTGCAACGATCGACGGACTATCAATAACAACTTTATCATTATGTATGATTAAAGTGTTTGCGGTACCAAGGTCTATCGCAATATCCTCGGTCATGAAATCAAAAAATCCCATAAGTTTTTTAGGGGTTTAAAATGTTATAAATTATTTATCGAACAAAGTTAAACAAATTAATGTTTAAAATGACGAGTTCCTGTAAATACCATTGCAACATTATTTTCATTGCAATAATTTATACTTAATTCGTCTTTTATTGAGCCTCCTGGCTGAATTACAGCAGTTATTCCTGCTTTTTTGGCTAATTCTACACAATCCGGAAATGGAAAAAATGCGTCGCTTGCCATAGAAGCGCCAGTTAAATCAAATCCAAAAGCTTTTGCTTTGTCAACTGCTTGAACTAAAGCATCAACTCTCGACGTTTGACCTGTACCAGATGAAATTAAAGTTCCGTTTTTTGCAAAGACAATAGTATTTGATTTTGTGTTCTTGCAAATTTTTGATGCAAAAATCAAATCCTCTATCTCTTGAGCAGTAGGTTCTGTAATTGTAACGGTTTTTAAATGCTCTTTATTATCTGTAATATTATTTCTGTCCTGAATTAACAAACCATTAAGACATGTTCTAACTTGTCTTGAAGGTAATTCAACTTCATTTTGGACTAAAATAATTCTGTTTTTCTTTTCTTGTAAAACTGTAATTGCTTCATCGTCATAGGCTGGAGCAATAACTACTTCGCAGAATAATTTGTTGATTTCTTGTGCAGTTTCCAAATCAATCTTAGTGTTTGAAATCAAAACTCCTCCAAATGCAGAAGTTGGGTCACAAGCTAAAGCAGCTAAATAAGCCTCGCTGATTGTTTTTCTTGACGCTAAACCACAAGCATTATTGTGTTTAAGAATTGCAAATGTTGGTCCGTCAGTTTTGAATTCAGCAATTAAATTTACTGCAGCATCAACATCAAGTAAGTTATTGTATGATAACTCTTTTCCGTGAACTTTATTGAACATTGCGTCAAAATCGCCAAAGAAAAAGCCTTTTTGATGTGGATTTTCTCCATATCTTAAAACCTGACCATTGTCAATACTTTCTTTGTAGATAGTTTCGTCTGTATTGAAATAATTAAAAATAGCTCCATCATAATGAGAAGATACGTGGAAAGCTTTTGTAGCTAACAATCTTCTGTTTTCAAGAGTTGTAGAACCATTTTGTTCTGTAATCATATCTAAAAGCAAACTGTATTCATTAACAGAAGCAACGATCACAGTATCTTTGAAGTTTTTTGCTCCAGCGCGAATCAATGAAATTCCGCCAATGTCAATTTTCTCGATAATATCTTGCTCGCTTGCACCAGAAGCAACTGTTTTTTCAAAAGGATACAAATCAACAATTACTAAATCAATCTGCGGAATATCAAATTCCTTCATTTGTTGGACATCACTTTCATTATCTTGACGATTCAAGATCCCTCCAAAAATTTTTGGGTGTAAAGTTTTTACTCGTCCTCCAAGAATTTCAGGGAAAGAAGTAATGTCTTCAACAGGAACTACAGGAATACCAAGGTTTTTAATGAAATCTTCAGTTCCTCCAGTAGAGTAAAGTGTAACATTTTGTTCGTGTAATTTTCTAACGATTGGTTCTAATCCATCTTTAGAAAAAACAGAAATTAATGCCGATTGTATTTTTTTAGTTGTGCTCATTGTGTAGTTATGATTTTTGAGACTGCAAAAGTAGTTTTTTTATATATTATTTTAAAGAAAATTAATGTAACATTATGCTAAAAAAAACTACTGATGAGTAAGTTAACTTTTATTAGGTTTTTGTTTTTAAATTATTGAATTTTACTTTGTTGAAAAATACTACTATATGCTTCTTTATCTAAGATTATTAAAAGAAAGTTTAAGCTTTGCTATAAGCGCTCTGCGAAATAATAAACTACGAACTTTATTGTCGCTTTTAGGTGTTACTATTGGTATTTTTTCAATTATCGCTGTTTTAGCTGCTGTTGATTCTTTGGATAGAAAAATTTCAAAAGATTTGAGCAGTTTAGATAAAAATACGATTTATTTAATGAAATACTGTTTTGGACCTTCCGAAATTCCACAATGGAAGAGAGAGCAGTTTCCAAATGTGAAATATGATGAATATATCGCTTTAAAAAATTCGCTTAATAATACAGATCAGGTTGCTTACCAGCTTTTTGTAAATCATGAAAGTTTAAAATACGATTCAAAAACTGTCAGTGATGTGAATATTGTGCCGTCGTCAAGTGAAATGGTCGATATTGATGGATTGAGTTTTGATAAAGGAAGATTTTATAATGAATCTGAATCGAATTCAGGAACAGCTGTAATTGTTTTAGGATATGATATTGCCGAAGGACTTTTTGGAAGCAGTGATCCTATTGGTAAAAACATACGGCTTTATGGTCAGCGTTTTACTGTAATAGGTGTAATTGAAAAACAAGGTGCAGGTTTTTTTGGAGATAGTAATGATACTTCAGTTTATCTGCCTGCTAATTTTTTGCGTAAAATGTATGGCGACAGCGATGCAATGACTCCGGTAATTGTTTTGAAACCAGAGAAAGGCATTGATGTGGAAGCTTATAAAGCTGAAGTTGCGCAAAAACTTCGAGCAACTAGAGGAATGAAAGCAGGAGAGATGGATAATTTCTTTGTAAATGTTCTTTCTGGTTTTACTGATTTTATCGACGGAATTCTGGGACAGATGAATGTTGTAGGCTGGATTATCAGCGGATTTTCTCTTTTAGTCGGCGGTTTCGGAATTGCGAATATTATGTTTGTTTCAGTGAAAGAAAGAACGAATTTAATTGGGATTCAAAAATCATTGGGAGCAAAAAACAGATTCATATTATTTCAGTTTTTATTTGAAGCTATAATTCTTTCAGTAATTGGCGGGATTATTGGTTTATTGATGGTTTGGGGAATTGCTCTTATTTTGACAAAAGCACTCGATTTTGAATTTGTCTTGAGTTTTGGAAATATTGTATTAGGAACAACTTTAGCGGCACTTATTGGATTAATTTCAGGAATTTTACCTGCAATTTCAGCTGCAAATTTAGATCCTGTTGAAGCAATTAGAACAGGAATGTAGGTCTTTTTTAAGGTTCAAAGGTTCAGAGAGAAAAAAGAGGCAAAGGTTTTTTGGGTTCTGAGATTTTAAGAAGTTCAGATCTTATTTTTTAAAATTCCTTAATCATATATTTTGCAGTATGATATAAAAAAATTCCCAAGAAGTAATTCTTGGGAATTTTTTATATCACAACGGATTGAAAATCCTATTTTTCTTTTAATAATTTCTCCAAATATTCAACTTTTTCTTTTTCTGATTGAAGCATACGCTCATAAAGTTCAATAACTTTATCTAATGGGTTGAATGTACAATGCGTTGGGTTGAAAATTCCATTTATTCCAGTGCTGGTGCTGTTGTCATAAAAACTATTAAAATAATTAATCATATTTTCTTCGGTAAAGTTTTTAATGGCTTCAGCACTTACTCCAAGTGCTTTTGCTACTTCTTCAAGTTTTGCATCATCTATGGTTTCGCTATTTTCTATTGCAGATACAGTTTGTTGAGACGTTCCTAAAGCTTGAGCGAGAGCTTCCTGCTTCATATCTTTAAGTTCGCGAATACGGCTTATTTTTCGTCCTATATGGTTTTGTTTTGTTGCTGTGCTCATAATTCAAAGATATTTATAATGCTTTAATAAAAAGTGGGTTAGGTAAAAAACAAGTCCGTTTCTGTAAGATACATTTTTTAATAGTTCGTTTGGGATAAAACTATTATTGGAAAACAAAAATACAATTTTTCAGACAAGTATTGTTGAATTATAGAAACAAACAATTTATTTACTTTCCTGCAAGGTTTTCAAAACCTTGTAGGTGTTTCAATGGCTTTAATGGATTAATGATCATAGTGTTAAAATTGAAATCTACAAGGTTTTGAAAAACTTGCAGGATGATTAAAATGTATTTATAAGACTTAAATGGTTTAAAATAAAAAAATCCCAAGAAGCAATTCTTGGGATTTTGTGCTTTTAGAAAGTCCGAAAACTATCTAATATCATTATTCTGAATCAAATCGATGTATAAGTTGATCTTATCTTTCAATTCTTTTCTAGGCGTGATAAAGTCTAAGAAACCGTGCTCTAATAAGAACTCAGCCGTTTGAAAACCTTCTGGTAAATCTTTTCCTGTAGTGTCACGAACAACACGCGGTCCAGCAAAACCAATCAAAGCGCCTGGCTCAGAGATGTTGATGTCTCCTAACATTGCGTAAGATGCAGTTGTTCCACCCGTTGTTGGGTCTGTACAAAGTGAGATATAAGGTAATTTTGCTTCAGCTAATTGAGCTAGTTTTACAGAAGTTTTTGCTAATTGCATTAAAGAATAAGCAGCTTCCATCATACGAGCTCCACCAGATTTAGAAATCATTACAAAAGGCAGTTTGTTTTTGATTGCGTGATTAATACCTCTTGCGATTTTTTCACCTACAACAGCTCCCATAGATCCACCAATAAAAGCAAAATCCATACAGCAAATTACAAGTTCTTTTCCTTTAGATTTTCCTACTCCCGTACGTACAGCGTCTTTAAGATGAGTTTTTTCCATTACATCTTTCAATCTTTCTGCATATTTTTTTGTATCAACAAAATGCAAAGGATCTTTTGATGTCATGTTTTTGTCTAACTCAACAAATTCGTTGTTGTCGAATAAAATTTCAAAATAGATTGCGCTTCCAATTCGAACATGAAAATCATCTTCAGGGCTTACGAATAAGTTTCTTGCTAATTCGTCAGCATCAATAATTTTTCCAGTAGGAGATTTGTACCACAATCCTTTCGGAACGTCCATTTTATCTTCTGTCGCGGTCGTAATTCCTTTTTCTTGTCTTTTAAACCAAGCCATTTGTTCTAGTATTCAGTGTTCAGTAATCAGTTTCAGTGTTCAGTTTTTATAATCAGTTTTAAGTATTCAATTATGAACTAAATACTTAAAACTGTTACTGATCACTTTTTAAAGCGTATTTACGTTATTCAAGTCAGCAAAAGCTTGTTCAAGTCTTGCATTGAATGTTACTTCGCTCTCACGAACCCATTTTCTTGGGTCATAATATTTTTTGTTAGGAACATCAGCTCCTTCTGGGTTACCAATTTGAGTTCTTAAATACTCAATATTGTTTACCATATAATCACGGATTCCTTCAGTATAAGCAAACTGTAAATCAGTATCGATATTCATTTTGATAACTCCGTATCCAATAGCTTCTCTAATTTCTTCAAGTGTAGAACCTGAACCTCCGTGGAAAACGAAATCTACTGGATTGTGACCAGTTTTGAACTTGTCTTGAACGAAATCTTGAGAGTTTTTTAAGATTTTTGGAGTTAATTTTACGTTTCCTGGTTTGTAAACACCGTGAACGTTTCCAAAAGCAGCAGCAATTGTAAATTTAGGGCTTACTTTAGATAATTCTTCGTAAGCGTAAGCTACCTCTTCTGGTTGAGTATATAATTTTGAGCTGTCTACGTCTGAGTTGTCAACGCCATCTTCTTCACCACCTGTAATACCAAGTTCGATTTCTAATGTCATTCCCATTTTGCTCATTCTAGCTAAATATTCTTTGCAGATTTCGATGTTCTCTTCGATTGGCTCCTCAGACAAATCGATCATGTGAGAACTAAATAATGGTTTTCCTGTTTCTGCAAAATGTTTTTCAGAAGCATCTAATAAACCATCGATCCATGGCAATAATTTTTTTGCGCAGTGGTCAGTATGCAAAATTACAGTTGCACCGTAAGCCTCAGCTAAAGTGTGAATGTGTTTTGCTCCAGCGATTCCACCAGCGATTGCTGCTTTTTCGCCTGCGTTAGATAAACCTTTTCCAGCGTTAAATTGTGCTCCTCCGTTAGAAAATTGAATGATAACCGGTGCGTTTAATTTTGCTGCAGTTTCTAATACTCCATTAATTGTACTAGATCCTGTAACGTTTACAGCAGGTAAAGCAAATCCTTTTTCTTTCGCATAATTAAAAATCTCCTGTACTTGATCTCCTGTAGCTACTCCGGGTTTAATATTGTGTGCCATTGTAATTTTTTTTATAGTTGTTTTTAGTTTTTAGGTTGCAAAAATAAGAATTAATTAGCATTAGAACGGATAATTTATTCCAAAATTTAAAACCGAGTGCCCAAAATTGTACTCTTTAAACCAACGGTCACCCTTCTCATGCGCCGGATTATAGGTCTTAAAGCCTAAATCTAAACGAATAACAAAAAAGCTTAAATCATATCGTAAACCAAATCCTGAGCCTAAAGCAATTTCAGCTAAATCGTTTACGCCAGAAAATTTTGCCTTCTCATCGATGACATTATCGAGCACATTCCAGATATTTCCGGCATCTGCAAAGATGGCTCCTTTAACATCTCCAAACACTTTAAATCTATATTCTGCACTAAAAGCAATTTTCATATTTGCCTCGTTGAAGTCATTTACGGCATTTGTGCTTCCAGGTCCAAGTGAGTAAGGCTGCCAAGCACGGTTGTCATTTGATCCTCCTGCGTAATAACTTCGTGAGAAAGGAATATAATTTGAATTTCCAAAAGGAACTGCTATTCCAAAAAAGCTTCTTACGGCTAATACTTTCTCTTTCCCAAAATCCCAGTGTTTAATATAGTCAAATTCAGTTTTGATATACTCTGAGTATTCTAAGTTGAAAATTTCGTAATTACCATTTGCATTTTTTGGCAGATTTCCTAAACTTGAAATCGCTGATAATAAAGTTCCTGCAGATTCTATTTTAGTTTTGAATTGATAAAAAGTATTGTCGGCTAAATCCTTTTTAGTCGTTTTAGTAAAAGTGTAGCTCGTTGCTAGAATAAAGTCGTTTTCTGTTAAACGAACCCTTCTTTCTTCGATGCTTTCTACATCTTTATATTGCGGATCTCCAGGCAGTAATGCTGTCTTATTGCTTAATACGTCACTAGTAAAACCTGTTGTTCCGTTTGGAATAGTAAGGTCTTTTCTAATCTGTTCTTCTGGCGTATCTCCCCAGTTGATAGGTCTAATGTTATAATCTTTACCAATTCCGTTCAATTCATCGTAAGAAGAAGTATAAACGTTAAAATAATTGTTAGGATTTAGATTTCTTACGAATTGAGCATTAAGCAGATCAAATTTTACAGTATTGTGACGTTTTGGTGACCAGTTATACGATATTCCTCCAGTGAAGTTTTCTTTATCTAAACCAATATTACGTTGTTTTGAAAAACCTGCCGAAATACTGGTAGATGGAATCATTCTTTTTGGAATAATCTTTTCAGTACCAAAAGGCATCAGGATTCTTGGGAAATTAAGCTTTAAGTCAACTCCATATTCAGAAACATTAAAAAAGTTATCGTTAGGATTTGCCATGTCTTTAGAAGAACCGATGTTTAAACGGGTTGAGATTTCTAAAGTTTCAGCTCTGTTGAATACATTTCGTATAGTTTCAGATATACTAGCTCCAATACCAAAGTCTTGAATATTTGAGTGTGTTACATCTAAAGTTGTACCAAAACTATATTTTTTTCTAGGCGTTAAATAGACTTTTGCAATTAAAGATTGTGCTGTTGAGTCACGTTTATCTACCTCATATTGTATTGATGGGTAATTGAAAATTTTAAGATTGTTTAAATATCGAGATGAAAGTGTTGTTCTGGTGTCAGAAAAAGTACTTCCTTTATTAATAAAAACAGCATCGGTAATGGCACGAGGCTTATATTTTAGTTTTTTATAACTATATAAATTGAAGTTATTGTAAGTAGTACTGTCGCTGATTTTGTTTTTAGCATTTGCAGCAGAGTAATCGGTGAAAATGTTTACATCGCTGATTGTATATAGTTTAAAAGGCTCAGTTCGGCTGGAGTCTTTTTCCTGTATATTATTATTGCTGATAATAAGAGTTACATCGGCTTTGTTTTTTTTGCCAATAGTATCAATGTCAAAAGTGATGTACGTAGGTTGAAAAAAGTATGCGCCGTGATTTCTAAAATAAGTCGTGATACGATTTTTTTCCTCTTCAAAATCAGTGGTTTTGTATTGGTTTCCAGATTTTAAAAGAGAAGCCTCGGGATTGTTTTTGTATAATGAATCAAGGGCAGGAGTCATTATTTTAGTTCGAATAGTGTCTATAATATAACCAGGTCCAGTAGTTATTTTGTAATTTACCTGTGCTTTTTTTCGAGCAATACTGTCAATAGTATAATCTGTAGAAACATTAAAGTAACCATTGTTAAAATAATAATATTTTAAACGCAACAATGACTTTTTAGTTTTTGAAGTATCAATTATTACTGGTGCTTCACCGGTGTTTTTTAAAAATTCATTAAGTCCTTTGTTTAAAAAAGATTGTCCAAGTCGATCAACTTGCTTTGCAGATAATACTTTTGACCAACGTTCATATCTATGTGGATGTTTGATAAATTGAGCCTTATAAGTTGAATCGGGATTTAAGTTTGCTAAGTTGTATAAATTCAGACGAAGTTTGTACCCTAACAGTTTACCATTAGGTTTTTGATACATCTGATTTAAGGCTGTTTCGTCATTTGTAGATTTCCCGTTTACAAGAATATTATTTTTTACAAGAAGGTTTTTTCCGTCAGGAACTCTTTTTACAGCATTACAAGCGCAAATAAGTATTGCTATTAGAATAAATGCTATTATTTTTGTAGAATTCTTTTTCAAGTGTTTTTAAAAATTTAATTCAAAAGTACATTATTTTATGGTTACTAAAAACCAAATAAAGCTTATCTCAGGTTTGCATCAAAAAAAGCAGCGTTTTGTAAATCAATTGTTTTTTGCCGAGGGGGTAAAGGTAATTCAAGAATTACTGCAATCCAATTTTGAATTAGAGCATTTATACACCACAATAAATGATTTTCAAGAAGTTCAAACTTCAAAGCGAACTCTTATTAATGACCAAGAACTAAAAAAAATAAGCGCGCTGACAACTCCAAATTCTTGTTTAGCAGTTTTTAAAATGCCTGTCGAAAACGAAATCAATTCTACGGGTTTAATCCTCGCTTTAGATGACATTCGTGATCCAGGAAATTTAGGAACCATTCTGCGTCTTTGTGACTGGTTTGGAATTAAACAAATTGTTTGTTCTAAAGAAACCGTCGATATTTACAATCCAAAAGTTGTACAGGCCACAATGGGATCTATTGCCAGAGTAAACGTAAATTATGTTGATCTCAAAACTTATTTAAGTCAAACAAAACTTCCTGTTTTTGGAACATTTATGGATGGCGAAACTATTTATAAAAAAAATCTGCCTGAAAATGGAATCATTATTATGGGTAATGAGGCCAATGGTATTTCGGCAGAAATTGAAAAAACGGTTACCACACGACTAACAATTCCTAGGTTTGGAGAGCTTCAAAAAACAGAAAGTTTAAATGTAGCAACCGCAACCGCGATTATTCTTAGTGAGTTTAAACGAAATAGTTAAGAATTTGTTTTAGTGAAAGGTAAAATTTATTAAAAGAGCCCTTGATTTCATAGAATCAATGTTACTTGTCCAAGGGCTTAATGGATCTTTGTCTTGTACTAATTCGTTTGTAATGCCAAACATACCTCTAATAGAAGGAGAGAAAATAAAATACTCCGTAAAGAAATCTATTCCAAAGCCAAGCTCATAAGCCGCAGTCCATGGTTTTACTCTGAATTTTCCTTCAGCATTGTCATCCGTAGATTTAGAGTTGCTCGACAAGTTTAATGTTGTGGACATTCCGCCAACTAAATACGGACGGACATTTCCAGTACGCAATGAAGAAAATTTCAATAACAATGGAAAATGAATGTAAGTACTGTTTACTTCTCTCAAATAATCAGTTTTAGAAGTAAAATTAGGATAGTACAAATCTCGTTTTGTGTAATATAAACCAGGCTCAAAACGCAAATTAATGTATTCCTGCAATCTTAAATCGGCAACTACACCAACATTAAAACCAGTTGTCTTTTTTACTTGAATATCTTGATTTACTACATTTTTGTAATCAAATTTAAAGTCAAAGCTGTTGAAACCTAAATAATAACCAAAGTAAACACGTTGCTTTTGCCAGTTTTCAAGATTTATAATAGGATCTTTGCTAAACATGCTTTTAGCAAATTGAGAATATCCTTTTGTCGATAAGACTAATAAAAATAAGATTACAATTTTTTTCATACTACTTTTTAGATGCTGAATAAATGGTTGCTACACCAAAAGTCTGAGGCATTGCTACAACATCTATAAACCCAGTTTTTCTTAAAATATTGTTTAATGCTTCTCCATATGGGAAAGCCGCAGCAGATTCAGATAAATAACCGTATGCTGAATTGTCTTTAGAAAACAATTTCCCTATAACCGGTAATATATTTTTGCTGTAAAATTTATATCCTTGTTTGTATGGTGTTTTATCAGGAACTGAAGTTTCTAAAATCACAAATACACCATTTGGTTTTAAAACTCGTAAAATTTCAGAAAAGCCTTTTTCTAGATTTTCAAAATTACGAACACCAAAACCTACGGTTATTGCGTCAAAATAATTATCATCAAAAGGAATGTTTTCAGAATCTCCTAACACTAAGTCTATAACAGAAGACAGATTTTTTTCTTCAACTTTCTTCTTTCCAACTTCAAGCATTCCTGCAGAAATATCCAGGCCAATAATTTTTTCTGCTTTAGTTTGAGCCATTAAAATGGCTAAGTCACCAGTTCCTGTTGCAATATCAAGAATGACTTTTGGTTTAGTATCTGAAACTATTTTTAATACTTTTTTTCTCCATTTGACATCAATACCAAATGAGATTACGCGATTTAAATTATCGTAGTTCCCAGAAATGTTGTCAAACATTTGGGCTACCTGCTCTTTTTTACCTAAAGAAGAATCTTTATATGGGGTTATTTTTTCAGACATTATTTTTATTTACGCAAATATAAACAATCTGCTTTAACTGTAGTTGAGTTTTTTAAAGTGTAAATTAAATGTTTTGAAATCGGGGATGAAAATCACTTTTAGTAAAAGTTTTTACCATCACCAAAAGTGGGTATTTTTAAAAAATCACTAAAAGTGGGTATTGTGAGATGTGGATTTTATATACAACTTTGTTAAAGTAAAAATGATAAAAATTTAATGATTGATTTATCATATTGACTTAATCAAACAGCTGTTTTTTTGCACTGACGGCTAATTTGTTCAAGTAAGTAGTTTTAAAAGTATTGTTCTTGGGGGGATACTATTTTTAAAGTGCGAAATACGTTCTTAGGATTAAATTTGTTTTTGGAAATTTTAATTTTCTGCCTTTAATATCTTAGTGGTATTTGTTATTAAAGGCTTGTATTGAGATTCGTTCTCAATTAACAGTAAATGTTATTCAGTTATTTCAAGTGCACTTTGCATTTGTGATTTTTACAAAAACTATTTCTTGAATGAGTCAGGACAAACTATCGATCATTTTTAAAAAACATCCTTCAAAAGAGGATGTTTTTTTATTTATTTTTTAATATAAGTTTCATAAGTGTAATCATAAAGATGTTTCTCATCCTTAAAATTTTCTTCAGATTCTACTAGTAACCACTCGCTTTTATTGATTTTAGGAAAAAATGTATCAGCATCAAATGTGTGATGTACCTTAGTTATTTCGATTATATCTGTATAAGGCAATGCCAGATTGTAAATTTCGCCTCCTCCAATAATGTATGAATCTTCATTTTCAGGGCATAATGCGATAGCTTTTTCTATGCTGTCTACAACTATACAGCCTTCAGGTGCATAATCTTTTTGTCTGGTTATAACAATATGTACTCGGTTCGGTAATGGTTTAGGGAAGCTTTCAAATGTTTTTCTTCCCATTATAATATGATGATTTGTTGTTAGTGACTTAAATCTTTTAAAATCATTTGGCAAGTGCCATACTAAATCATTATTTTTTCCAAGAGCATTGTTTTCGGCTACAGCCGCGATCATTATAATCATAATATGCTTAAACTAAATTTTATTTTCGGTATCCTCATTAATCCTTGACTCTAATTGACTTATTCTCTTTTGCTGTAAAGCAACTAACCTGTCAATTTGTTCTCTTTCCCATTTTTTGTTCATGAATCGATCTGTGATGTAAACTTTTATAAAGTGCAGTATAAAAATGAAGAACCATATGGTAATGCCCCATAAGCACCAATTTTGCTCTGTTGAAGCTCCAAAACCAAAAAATCTATTTGCAATGAAAATAAATAAACTTCCCAGTAGAAAAAGTACAAAATGAAAATAAAGGATTTTTTTTTGTCTTATACGTCTTCTTGCATACTCGTATTGTTCGTGCACTTCTTTTTCCATACCGATATAAATGAGATTATAAAGTTAGAATTTATTTTTAAAACACCGTATTTTGACTGCAGAATATTTGTTTGAAAATGAGTTGTAAATAAATATACAAAAAAAATATACTCTTTAAATTGTTGATGCAATTAAAAAAACGGACTGTTTTTGCTATTATCACAAATCGGAATTGTATTGTGAAAAGTTTAGTTGAATTTATGTAATTTTATTTTCTATAAATCTAAAAGCTAAATAGTTATGTCTTTAAAGAAACAATTTATCAAAACAAAACCAGTTGTAAAAGTTACTTTTTCTATAGATGCCAAAGATGCTGATTCGGCAGCAGTTGTTGGAGATTTTAATAACTGGAATCCTGAAGAAGGAACTTTGAGTAAACTAAAGAATGGAACATTCAAAGCTACGTATGACTTAGTAAAAGACGCCATTTATGAATTCAAATATGTAATCGACGGTATTTACATTAATGATCCTGAAGCAGATTCATATAAGTGGAATGATTTCGCCGGTAGTGAAAACAGTGTTTTAGTAGTATAAAAAAATCCGCTTAAAATTTTAAGCGGATTTTTTTTGTTTTTATACAGCAACACTTCCTTTTATGCCCGCATGCGGTTCATAGTCAACAAGTGTGAAGTCATTATAGTCAAAATCGAAAATATTTTTAACAGCTGGGTTTAGAATCATTTTTGGAAGCGGTTTTGGCTCACGAGTCAATTGTAATTGCAATTGTTCAAAATGATTGTTGTAAATATGTGCATCACCAAAAGTATGAATAAAATCGCCTGGTTCTAAATCGCAAACCTGCGCAATCATCATAGTTAATAGTGCATAAGAAGCAATGTTGAAAGGAACTCCTAAAAATATATCAGCGCTTCGTTGATACAATTGACAAGACAATTTTCCTTTAGTTTCTCCTTTTTCGGCATCTGGTGTCGCTACATAAAACTGGAAAAAGGCATGGCAAGGAGGTAATGCTGCCTTATTGTTGGCTACATTTTCTTCAAAAGATTTTTTTGTGTCTGGTAAAACAGATGGATTCCAAGCTGAAACCAACATTCTGCGGCTGTTTGGATTAGTCTTTAATTCGGTAATTAATTCCGAAATCTGATCAATTTCTTCGCTGTTCCAATTACGCCATTGATGTCCGTAAACAGGTCCTAAATCTCCGTTAGAGTCTGCCCAAGCATCCCATATCTTTACTCCGTTTTCTTGTAAATATTTAATATTCGTATCACCTTTTAAAAACCAAAGCAGTTCATAGATGATCGATTTTAAGTGTAATTTTTTTGTTGTAACCATTGGGAAACCTTCACTTAAATCAAAACGCATTTGGTATCCAAAAACGCTTTTGGTTCCAGTTCCAGTTCGGTCTCCTTTTTGGCAGCCGTTTTCTAAAACGTGTTTTACTAAATCTAAGTACTGTTTCATTGTTTGTTTATTTGTTTAATCATGGATTTGTTTAGTCGTTAGATTGATTTAACAAATACACAGTTTCGATTAACCATTAAAATTTATCTTTTCGAGATTTCGTCTCTAATTTTTGCAGCTTTTTCATAATCTTCCTGAGAAACCGCCTGATCTAAAAGTTCATTTAGTTCTTGTAAACTGTGTTTTGCGTAAACATCTCCAGATTGATTACTTTCCTCTTCATGTCCAAATGTTTCTGGGTTAGAAAGCACATCGTCAATCTCCTGAGAGCCTTGATCTGTTTCGGCTGTATTTGATTTTAAATAAATCCCAGCTTTGTCCAGAATGTTTTTATAAGTGAAAATTGGAGCATTAAAGCGTAATGCTAAAGCGATAGCATCTGATGTTCTAGCATCAATAATTTCTTCAATTTTGTCTCTTTCGCAGATTAAACTTGAGTAAAAAACTCCGTCTACTAATTTGTGAATGATGACTTGTTTTACAACAATGTCAAACCTTTCAGCAAAGTTTTTGAATAAATCGTGAGTTAATGGACGAGGAGGTTTTATCTCTTTTTCTAAGGCAATAGCAATTGACTGGGCTTCAAAAGCGCCAATAACTATAGGTAATTTTCGTTCGCCGTCAACTTCATTCAAAATCAAGGCATACGCGCCATTTTGAGTTTGACTGTATGAAATTCCTTTTATGGATAATTTTACTAGACTCATATATGTTTGTAAAACGGGCACTTAGCACCGCATTTTAATACTTTTTTTGATTGAAAAATAAAGGTGCAATTTTAATCAAAAAATATGGAACAAAAAAGCTGCCTTAAAACAAAGATACGATTATCTTGTTTTTAGGCAGCTATATTTTTAAAGAGAATTCTTGAATTAAGAATGTTGCGCTTTGAAAGCTTTTAATTTCTCTGTTAATTGAGGTACAATTTCAAATGCATCACCAACAATACCATAATCAGCTACTTTAAAGAAAGGCGCTTCTGGATCGTTATTGATAACTACTTTTACTTTTGATGAGTTGATACCTGCAATGTGCTGAATTGCGCCAGAAATTCCAATGGCAATATATAAGTTTGTTGCAACTGGTTTTCCTGTTTGCCCAACGTGCTCGCTGTGAGGTCTCCATCCTAAATCTGAAACTGGTTTAGAGCATGCCGTTGCAGCGCCTAAAACAGCTGCTAAATTTTCAACTAATCCCCAGTTTTCTGGACCTTTTAATCCTCGTCCTCCAGAAACTACAATATCAGCATCAGCGATAGATACTTTTCCTGTTACTTTTTCTACAGATTCTACTTTTACGCCAAAATCATTGTCTCCAATTGTTGGATTAAAATCTTCTTCAGCTGCAGATCCTGCGCTTTCGAAAATTCCGTAAGAGTTTTTAGCTAAACCAAGAACTTTTACATCTGTATCAATTTGTGTAATATTGAAAGCTTTGTTTGAGAAAGCATTTCTTTTTACTTGAAATGGAGATGTGCTGACAGGTAATCCAACAACATTTGAAGCGAAACCAGCTTCTAAAGCTACTGCAACTAATGATGAAAGGTAGATGCTGTCTGTTGTAGAAGAAAGTAAAACTAGTTTAGTTCCTTCTTTTTGTGCTGCTTGTTTAATTACATCAGCATAAGCTTTAGCAGTAAAACCAGCTAATTTATCGTTGTTTACTTTCAGAACTTTATCAACGCCGTATTTAGCTAATTCGCTTACATCGCTGATGTTTACAGTTAAAGCTGTAACGGTTGTTCCTAAACTTTCGGCTACTTTTTTAGCATAAGAAGCTAATTCGAAAGCTACTTTTTTAAATTTTCCTTCTGCAGATTCTGCATATATTAATATTGACATAATTTTTTGTTTAAAAGTTTAAAGTTTCAGGTTTCAAGTTTTGCAAACTGAAAACTGCGACTGAATACTGATTACTAGATTACTTTCGCCTCGTTGTGTAATAAATTGATTAACTCATCTAAATTATCTGCAGAAACTAATTTTACTGCTGATTTTGGAGCTGGTTTTTCAAATTTAACTGCTTTTGTATTTACAGGAGCGTCAACAGGTTCAAGGATGGTTAAGGCCTTAGTTCTTGCTGTCATAATTCCTCTCATGTTCGGAATACGTAAATCTTTTTCTTCTACTAAGCCTTTTTGTCCACCAATGATTAAAGGAAGAGTAGTGCCTACGGTTTCTTTTCCACCATCAATTTCGCGAACAGCTTTTACATTGCTTCCATCAACAGTTAAGGCTGTACAAGAGTTTAAGAAGTTGTAACCTAAAATTCCCGCGATCATACCTGGAACCATTCCTCCATTATAATCTAAAGATTCTTTTCCTGCAATTACAAGATCATAACCTCCGTTTTTAATTACTTCTGCTAATTGTTTTGCTACAAAAAAGCCATCAGTTGGATTTGCGTTTACACGAATTGCTTCGTTTGCACCAATTGCCAAAGCTTTACGTAAAGTTGGTTCAGTGTCAGGACCTCCAACATTTACCACTGTTACATTTGCGCCTTGCTGCTCTTGAAACCAGATTGCACGAGTCAATCCAAATTCGTCATTAGGGTTAATTACATATTGTACACCATTGGTATCAAATTCAGAGTCACCATTGGAGAAGTTAATTTTTGAAGTAGTATCAGGTACATGGCTGATGCAAACTAATATTTTCATAAGTATATATTTTGGATTTATAATATGCTTTTACAAATTTAGAATTTAATTTGGAATAATTATACTATGCATGCATAATATTTTTAAAAACTATTACGATTTCGAAGATTTAGAGTTTTAGCTTGAAATTGATAAGAAAATAGCCTGGAAGGATTTTATATACGTTTTCTTCTGTAAAATTGTCAAATCGTGTTATAGAAATTTGTTGATTGTTTTGAAGATTTAGAATATCATTGCCTATCAGGCTAATTTCTGCTTTAGATTTTGGAAAAACATATCTAAATTTTGGACTTAACGTATACAGGTCACTAGATGAAGTATTCGAGATGAATTTTTTATACGAAAACTTGCTGACAAAGGAAAGGTTCTTAGAAAGTTTAAAACTTGCTTCGGTAAAGGGATTTATGACGGATAAATAATTTAGAGACAATTCATCTTTGTAGTCATCTTTTGCAAATAAAATACCTGTTTCTATCTGGAAACTAGTTTTTTTGAATCTCGAAAGAAAAGAAAAGTAGCCCGATATTGATTTAGTGTTTAAGTTTTGATCTTCGTTATTAGAGAAAAAAGTTTTGTTGCTATCAGAATAAGAAATACTTCCTCGTGCCGAAAATGGGATTTTAGAAAATGTCTTTTCTAAAAACAACATTGAGTTAAATCGATCTTCAAATGGAGCTAATTTATAAGAGATGGTATTTAAGGTAGAACTAGAAACGGAATTGCTGGAAAGTATATTTTTTGCTTTGAAATAGGAGAAATTGGAGACTATTGATAGTTTGTTTTCTGAATTAAAGTAAAAGTAATCCAGTGCTATTTGTTGATTTGGGAATACCATATCAAATGATATATCTTGATTTTTAAAAATTGTTCGATAGTTGCCAATAACTTGATTTTGTAGTAAGTTCTCTACTTTATTCAAATCATTATTCTTGCTGTAAGATAATTTGATGTAATGATTTGAACTAAACTCATTTTTGAACATAAATTTTGGCGCAAAAAACGTTCTTGAGCTTAACTCGCCATTAAATGTATAATTGATTTTAGAATAAACTAGTGATGAAGTAAAAGAAGCTTTTTGAGATAATTTAAATTTAGTGTCAAAACCTAAACTGTTGCTTTTTTTGTTAAAATTTAGGTCGTTTTCAAATTGCGAGAATTGAATTTCACTGTTTAGAAATGTTTCCTTTTTTTCAAATGTTTCTAAGAACAAACTAAAATTAACCTTCTTTATTTTGAAAAAATAATCAGCCTTAAGAGCAAATTCGTTTTTATGGATTTTAGTTTTTTGAAAAATCTCATAGTTCGAATCTTCAAATAATAAATCTAGAAATTCGTTATTGGAATTTATATTTAAGTTGTTCGATGACTCTTGAATATTTTGTTTAAATGTTATGTTTAGACCTTTGTTTTTTTTGAAAAGATTGTTGAAGTTTATTTGATGATTAAAATCAAAATTAGAAAATGCTATTTGGTTAAGGATAAGATTTGAATTGTTTTCAATGTCAGATTTATTGCTTTTATCTAAGCCTGAAAAAGAAGCTTTATAGTTTAATAATGATTTTTCGGTAAACTTGTAAGCAATATCCAGATACGAAATATTGATTTTTGTTTTTTCAGTTATGTCTTTTAGTTCTTTATTAATTATTGGATTTGGTTCTGTAAAATATTCTTGTGTAACGGATTGTTGTTCTAATTGATCTGTATTGTTGAAAATAGTGTAAAAATTGATCTGCATTTTCTTTAAAGGAGAATACTTTAAATTTAATCCAGTAAAATAAGAAGATCTGTTTTTAACACTATTTCCAATAGTTAAAAATCTCGGAAGATCCTCATTTTTTGAAAAAGTGGTTTCTCGGGAAGTGTTTCCTTCTTTTTGAGCTATAAAATTCATATAATCATCTATAGAGATAGCGAGTTGACCTGTGTTGTTTGAATCACTAATTAAGCTAGTCAATAGTTTTTTTCTGAAGCTGAATAAAGTAGTGTGTAATCTATATTTAGCATTGTCTCCAATTCCAGCTTCAACATTTCCAGTTATTTTATTTTTAAATTGTTCCTTGATGTTTATGTTTAATGCTGTGATATCTGACTTTTCAGTTGTTTTTAGATTTTTAAATTCAGTATAATTTTTGATAAGCTCTATGTTTTTAATCATTTCCGAGCCAATATTTTCGGTTGCAATTTTTTGTTGATCTATAAAAAATTCTTCACCATCAATCAAAAGTTTGTCAACCGTTTTGCCATTTGCTTTAATTTTTCCTTGTTGATCAATGTCAAGTCCTGGAAGTTTTTTGATAACATCTTTTAACGTTTCTTCTGTTCCGTTCATGAACTTTTCTATTCTATATCTCAAAGTATCTCCAATTTCAGTAACGCCTTTTCCTTCGTTTTTTACGATTACATCTTTTAGTTCAATTTGGTTTTCATGCAGCGTTATACTTCCAAGATTTAAGATTTTATCACTTACTTCAATTTTTTTTATTAACGAAGCAAAACCAAACCCAGTTATTTTGAGATTATAGGTTGCCTTTTCTTTTACTTCCAACTTGAAAAAACCTAATTTATCAGTTTGAATAAATGCCAGAGTATTGTCTGTTTGAACATTTTTTATTTGTACAGTTGCTTGATCAACAGGAATGTTTTTAGAGTTTATGATTCTTCCTGTAATAATATTTTGGGATTGTAATGTTATAGTGAAAAACAAAAAAAGCAGGTAGACTGCTTTTTTTAAGTAAAATTTATTTTGGCATATAATAAAAAGCATAGTTTATTTTCGTTGTGCTTTATATTCTTCAAAACTTATTTCCTTGGCTGTATTATTAGGGATTTCAATAGTAGTGGTTTCATCACTGAAAGCTAATTTTTGAAATACTAAGATTGATTTATCATCTAGCTCTAACTGAATTATAAAACCAGGCAATCCACTGTAAAACATTGGTCCGTCACTTACTGGGATTTCTTCAGAATACCATGCTGTAATATTCTGGTTTGCACCAAAAGAAGTGTTTTTTGTTGTTGCTTTTTTGCAAAGAAACCCATTTATAGTTTTGCTTTCGGGATGTAGTTTCCAATTCTGAGTAGGAAGGTCTGTTTTTACATTTACATCTTTTCCATCATTTGTCTGAAGGACTTTGTATATTTTTGAATCAAAATCTTTGTAATTAATTACGGCAGAGGACAAACGTATTGTAGCTGTGGTTGGTATTTTATCTCCATATTTTTCTATATAAGTCGTGTCTGTGTAGGACTTTTGAATACTTATAAGTGTTTGAATTGACTTTTTTTGAGAATAAACATAGCTAAAGGTTTCTGGTTTTTTTGCTGTTTCAAGCAAAGCACCATTAGTAGATTTTAATGTTTGCTTAGTGTATATTCCTTTAAGACTCTGGGAGTAATTTTGAAAAGAAAATAATATGAAAAGCAGTAAAGTTATAGTTGTTTTCATGCGTGTTTTTTAATGTTAAAGTTGTTTTTTATGCATTTTTAAAAGAAATATACAGTGTTAAAAAAGCTGTATAAATTTGGAATTTTAATCATAGTCATAATGTAGTCATAATGCATTGGCAGGTTTTTGAGGTGGTTGTGTCAACGTTTATTACGTTTTTTGTTGTGGTATTAGATGCTGAACAACCAAACAGAATACCAACTTTAAGTGTTTTGGATTGAGTTTCATTTAAAATATTTGATACTGCTATTTACTGTTTTTACTTCAATATTGGTTTTTACATTACTTGAAAATGTTACTAAAGCAACAATCGGTAAAAAAAAGCGTTTCATAATTTATGACGTAATAGGTTAATGCTTACAAAGCAATATAAAAAAAGCAGCTTTTTTGTGTTTTTTATTTGCTATTTTTTTAGTATTTAACAAAGATGCTGTTAAAAACGCAGTTCCTCCTGAGTATTGTTGTTCTGTTCTTGTGTAATCGAGTTTGAAAGGGAAAAGGAAAATGGAGGATGAAACGATAGTTTGTCTAAAAAGAGTTCTACAAGGATTAAGTGTTAATTTTACGCGTATTATATCGATTTCGTAAATATCACAATAAAGCTAAAAAAGTTAAAACCTATAGAGAGAAAGAAGTTCATGCGATTTTAAACTTAATTTATGCTTTTAAGTGATTTAAAATATTTATTTTTGCTCTTCAGAAAATTCAACATACAATATAAATATGAGAACAATACAATTTAGAGAGGCCATTTGCGAAGCGATGAGCGAAGAGATGCGTCACGATGAATCCATATATTTAATGGGCGAAGAAGTTGCAGAATACAATGGAGCATACAAAGCTTCAAAAGGAATGCTTGCTGAGTTTGGCGAAAAAAGAGTAATTGATACTCCAATTGCTGAGCTTGGTTTTACAGGAATTGCAGTAGGTTCAGCTATGAACGGCTGTCGTCCTATTGTAGAGTATATGACTTTCAACTTCTGTTTAGTTGGTATTGATCAAATTATAAACAACGCTGCTAAGATGCGTCAAATGACAGGAGGACAATTTAATGTGCCTATCGTTTTCCGTGGACCAACAGCTTCTGCAGGTCAATTAGGAGCAACACACTCTCAAGCTTTAGAGAACTGGTTTGCAAACACTCCAGGTCTTAAAGTTGTTGTACCGTCAACTCCTTATGACGCAAAAGGACTTTTAAAATCTGCAATTCGCGATAATGATCCAGTAATTTTCATGGAATCTGAGCAAATGTATGGTGACAAAGGTGAAGTGCCAGACGGAGAATACACTATTCCATTAGGAGTTGCAGATATTAAACGTGAAGGAACAGATGTAACTATCGTTTCTTTTGGTAAAATCATCAAAGAAGCTTTTATCGCTGCTGATGAATTAGCTAAAGAAGGAATCTCTTGTGAGATTATCGACTTAAGAACAGTTCGTCCTATGGATAAAGATGCAATTCTTAAATCGGTTAAAAAAACAAACCGTTTAGTAGTTCTAGAAGAAGCTTGGCCGTTTGCTAGTATTTCTTCTGAGATTACTTATATCGTTCAAGAGCAAGCTTTCGATTTCCTTGATGCGCCAATTCAGCGTATTACAACAGCAGATACTCCAGCACCTTACTCTCCAGTTTTATTAAAAGATTGGCTGCCAAATGCAGGTGATGTAGTAAAAGCAGTTAAAAAAGTATTGTACAAATAATACACATATAAAATACACATAAAGCTTCATCAGTCATATTTATTGATGAAGCTTTTTTATTGATGAAGCTTTTTTTGCCAGATTATGAAAAGAATAATTTTACTCAGCCTGTTTTTTGTATTTGCTTTTGTAAATATTGCTGCTGCACAGACAAAAGTGAGTGGAATTGTTTTAGATAAATCTAATCAGCCGGTTCCGTTTGCAAATGTTGTTTTTAAAGGATCAAATACAGGAATAGTCTCTAATGAAGATGGTCGTTTTTATCTAGAATCTCCAAATACTTATACTGCCTTATTAGTTACTTCTGCAGGATTTTCGGATCGTGAAGTACCTTTGGAAAAAGCAGTAAATTATGATTTTAAAATTGTTTTAAGTGAAGCCGAAGCACTTAATGAAGTTGTAATTTATACCGGAAAAACTTCCAAAAAGAATAATCCCGCATTAGACATTCTTCGAAAAATATGGGAACGAAAACGTAAAAACGGACTTTATCAGTTCAATCAATATCAGATGCAGAAGTACGAGAAAGTTGAGTTCGACATGAACACAATCGATAGTGCTTTTATGAAAAATAAACTCTTTAAAGGAATGGAGTTTGTTTTTAATCATATTGATACATCAGATGTTACTGGAAAAACCTATCTGCCAATTTTTATCAATGAATCAGTTTATGATGTTTACGGCGATAATAAAATAAAGAAAGTAAAAGAAAATCTTACCGGAAATAAAATGTCTGGTTTTAATGGTAATCAGCAGATTTTATCATTTGTAAAAGATCTTTATTCAGATTATAATATTTACGATAATCACCTTAAGTTTTTTGATAAAAGTTTTACGAGTCCGCTTTCTAAAACTGGAATTGATGTTTATAATTATGTCTTGAAAGACAGTGCTTATATTGACAAAAAATGGTGTTATAATATTGTTTTTTACCCAAGACGTAAAAACGAATTAACTTTTAAAGGAGATTTTTGGGTCAACGATTCTACTTTTGCGATTAAGAAAATTAATATGGGCGTTACTAAAAGTGCCAATATTAACTGGGTAAAAGATATTTATATTGAACAAGAGTTTGAGGTAGAAAACGATTCTGTTTTTCTTTTAACTCGTGATTATATGATGTCTGATTTTGCTTTAAATAAAAAAGAAAAATCAAAAGGAGTTTATGGAAAACGAACCACTTTATATCGCAACCATAAATTCAATATTCAAAAACCCGAGAAATTTTACAAAGAAGAAGTCAACTTTGTAGACAATGCTGTTTATGAGCGACCTCCTGAATTTTGGGAAGAAAATCGATTTGAGAAACTAAATAAAGATGAAGCAGGTATTTATAAAATGCTTGATACATTGCAAACCGTCAAGCGATTTAAGCAGTTGTATAGTCTCGTCTCGATTTTAGGAAGCGGTTACGTCGAATTTAAAAACTTCGATTTTGGACCTATTTTTTCTACGTTTGGCTACAATGAAGTCGAAGGTATAAGAATAAGAGCTGGAGGAAGAACTTATTTTGGACCAAATGACCCTTGGCGTCTTCAGGCTTATACAGCTTATGGTTTTGACGATAATAAATTCAAATACGGTGTTTCAGGAAAATGGATGATCGACAAAAAAAACAGAATCATTATTTCAGGAGGAAACAGGCGCGATATTGAACAAATTGGAGCCAGTTTAACCACAACAAATGATATTTTAGGACGAAGTTTTGCATCGTCAGCATTATTTACGACAGGAAGCAACGGAAAATTAACCAACATTAATTTGAGTAATGTTTCCTTTGAAATGGAGCCTAAAAAGAATTTTATTGTTCAAGCAGGTTTTTCTTATCGAACATTAGAATCAGCTTCAAAGACTTTTAGTTTAGATTATTATACAACATTACCAAGTACTGCAAATCCTGCCGGCGTGGTCGAAAGTATGGTAAAACAGTCAGAAGCAAATATTCAGTTTGAATATATGCCAAACCGTAAAACAATTGGATATGGAGTTGAACGCAGCTTAGTTGACAGTCCTTTTAGTCATTTCTTTGTTAACTTTAGTTATGGTATTAAAGGCGTTTTTGACAGTGATTTTGCTTACGAAAAAATTCAATTGTTTTATAAACAGCCGATTATTATCGGGCCATTAGGAAGGTCAAATATTATTCTTGAAACTGGAAAAACATGGGGTACAATTCCGTTGGGATTAATGAGTGTAATTCCTGGAAACCAGACCTATTTCACGATTGAAAATACGTTTAGTAACTTGAATTTCTATGAGTTCATTACCGATCAATATACTACTTTGCAATGGAATCATGATTTTGGAGGAAGGTTATTTGCCAGAGTTCCTTTTATGAGAAAACTAAATTGGAGAGAATTTGTTGGTATAAAAGCAGTACACGGAACCATTTCAGATGCGAATCGCGCTATAAATGCTTCAGGTCAGCCTTATAATGCACCAGAAAATGTATATTGGGAATATAATGCAGGAATTGGGAATATTTTCAAAGTATTTAGAATTGATTTCTCTTGGAGAGGAAGTTATTTAAACACTCCAGATGCTAATAAATTTGCAGTAAAAGGATCTTTCGGATTCTATTTTTAATGATATAAGATGTAAAGCATCAAAGTTGCAAAGTCGCAAAGGTTTAAAATCTTTGCGGCTTTTTTTTCTTAAATGTTTTTTACGCAGATTTTTTTAATTAAAAATTGTAAAATCTGCTTTCATCAGCTTAAATCTGCGTGAACTAAAACTTTGCGTATCTGCACCTTTGTGAGATTCTTTTTTGCTTAATTTTGAAATGGACTTAAAACCAATTTATGCAAGAAGCCATTGATTTTCTATCTGATAAAAATCCAATATTTCATCAAATTATTGAAAAATATGGATTGCCGCCAATTCCAAAACGTCCGCAAGGTTTTGAGACATTGGTATTGCTTATTCTCGAGCAGCAAGTTTCGATAGATTCGGCGAAAGCCACATTCTTAAAAATTAAAGGCTATACAACGTGTAATCCAGAAACGATGTCGGTTTTATCAGATGAAGAATTTCGGAATCTTGGTGTCAGTCGTCAGAAAACCAAATACATTAAAATTTTAGCTGATGCAGTTTTAGACAAAGAATTAGATATTGAAAGTTTAGCTCTAAAAACTGCGGTTCAAGTTAGAGAAGAACTCATAAAACTAAAAGGAATTGGAAATTGGACTATCGATATTTATTTAATGTTTTGTTTGCAAGAGCCTGATTTAATTCCGCTTGGAGACATTGCAGTAATTAATACGATTAAAGAATTATTGGATATTCATGATAAACAAGAAATGGAAATTCATGCCCAGCAATGGAGTCCGTACAGATCTTATGCAACATATTTACTATGGCATTATTACTTAAATAAACGAAATCGTAAGATTACCTATTAACTGCCTGTTTTTTAAAACAAAACTAGGCAGATTAATGTAGTTTTTTATTGTGAAAAAAGGATTCTTTAGTTACTTTTGCAACCGAATTTATAGAAACAATAAAAAACGAAAATGACCGCAGACAAACTAACAACTTTCGATGTATTAATCGAAATACCAAGAGGAAGCAGAAATAAATATGAGTACGATTTTGAAATCAAAAGAATGCGTTTCGACAGAATGTTATTCTCTTCAATGATGTACCCTGCTGATTACGGATTTATTCCTGAAACTTTAGCTCTTGACGGTGACCCTCTTGATGTATTGGTTTTGGTAAACGAACCAACTTTTCCTGGATGTGTTATGGAAGTAAAACCAATTGGTGTTTTCCACATGGCAGACGATAAAGGACCAGACGAAAAAATTATCTGTGTACCAGTTTCAGATCCAATCTGGAATTCTTTAACTGATTTATCAGATATTAACCCTCACTTAGTTAAAGAAATCGAGCACTTCTTCCAAGTGTACAAAGATCTTGAAAACAAAAAAGTAGATGTTGAAGGTTGGGGAGACGTAAACGAAGCTTATGCAATTATTGCTGAGTGTACAAAACGTTTTGATGATATTGAAAATAAACCAGAGGGATTATTTAGCATTAAATAATTTTAACCCTTTTCTAATATAAAAAAAGCAATACTACCGTCAGGAGTATTGCTTTTTTGTTTAAATTCGTTTTAGTTAGATTGTTGACTATTAACCAAAAACCATTACTATATTATGAATTCATTTATGATTTACCTGCCAATTGTTATGGCAATTTTAGGATTACTTTTCATGGGAATAAAAAGGGCTTGGGTTTTAAAACAAGATGCGGGCGACGGTAAGATGAAAGAGATTTCAGATTACATTTATGAAGGAGCATTAGCCTTTTTAAAAGCTGAATATAAATTATTAACCATTTTTGTAATTATTGCCAGTATTGCTTTGGCAGGAATTACTTTTATTCCAGGAGTACAAACTCATTTATTAATCGTAATAGCATTTATTTTTGGGGCTTTATTTTCTGCGTATGCTGGAAATATTGGAATGAAAATAGCGACTAAAACAAACGTTAGAACTACTCAAGCAGCTCGTACAAGTTTACCTCAGGCATTAAAAGTTTCTTTTGGAGGCGGAACTGTTATGGGATTAGGAGTTGCAGGTTTAGCGGTTTTAGGTTTAACAGCTTTCTTCATATTATTCTTTAATCTTTTCTCTGACGGAGTTTGGAAAGATACTGAAACAATGACTGTTGTTTTAGAGACATTAGCCGGATTTTCACTTGGTGCTGAATCGATTGCTTTATTTGCAAGAGTTGGAGGCGGAATTTATACTAAAGCTGCCGATGTTGGAGCTGATTTAGTAGGTAAAGTTGAAGCTGGAATTCCAGAAGATGATCCTCGTAATCCTGCTACAATTGCAGATAACGTTGGAGATAATGTTGGAGACGTTGCAGGTATGGGAGCTGATTTGTTTGGATCTTATGTAGCAACCGTTTTAGCGGCAATGGTTCTTGGTAATTATGTTATTAAAGATATGGGCGGAAGTATCAATGATGCTTTTGGCGGAATTGGACCAATTTTACTTCCAATGGCAATTGCTGGTTTTGGAATTTTGTTTTCGATTATTGGTACAATGTTAGTTAAAATTACTGATGATAATGCTAAAGAAGCGCAAGTTCAAAAAGCATTAAATATAGGAAACTGGGTTTCTATTGTTTTAACAGCTATTGCTTGTTTCTTCTTGGTAAGACACATGCTTCCAGAAGTAATGACAATGCAATTTTTTGGAGAAGGAGCACAGCAAATATCTTCAATGCGTGTTTTTTATGCTACTTTAGTTGGTTTGGTTGTTGGTGGAGCAATTTCGTCGGTAACTGAATATTATACAGGATTAGGGACAAAACCTGTTATGGCAATTGTTCAAAAATCATCTACAGGAGCGGGAACAAATGTAATTGCTGGTTTAGCAACCGGAATGATTTCTACTTTTCCAACTGTATTATTGTTTGCGGGTGCCATTTGGATTTCTTATGCTTTGGCAGGATTTTATGGTGTTGCTTTAGCGGCTTCGGCAATGATGGCTACAACAGCAATGCAATTAGCAATTGATGCTTTTGGACCAATTTCAGACAACGCGGGTGGAATTGCAGAAATGAGTGAATTGCCTAAAGAAGTACGTACAAGAACAGATATTTTAGATTCTGTAGGTAATACAACTGCAGCGACAGGAAAAGGTTTTGCAATTGCTTCTGCGGCATTAACTTCATTAGCGTTATTTGCAGCGTATGTTACCTTTACAGGAATCGATGGAATTAATATTTTTAAGGCACCAGTTTTAGCCATGTTATTTGTCGGCGGAATGATTCCGGTAGTATTCTCAGCTTTAGCAATGAATTCTGTTGGAAAAGCAGCTATGGATATGGTATATGAAGTACGTCGCCAGTTTAAAGAAATTCCTGGAATTATGGAAGGAACTGGAAAACCTGAATACGGAAAATGTGTTGAGATTTCTACAAAAGCAGCTTTACGCGAAATGATGCTTCCGGGAATCTTGACAATTGGTTTTCCAATTGCAATTGTACTTTTAGGAAAATTAGTTTACGCAGACAATAATCAGTTAATAGCTGAAATGTTGGGAGGATATATGGCAGGAGTTACTGTATCTGGAGTTCTTTGGGCTGTTTTTCAAAACAATGCCGGAGGAGCTTGGGATAATGCTAAAAAATCTTTTGAAGCTGGAGTTATGATAAACGGCGAAATGACTTATAAAGGTTCTGATGCGCACAAAGCAGCGGTAACTGGAGATACAGTTGGAGATCCGTTTAAAGATACATCTGGACCGTCAATGAACATCCTTATTAAGTTAACTTGTTTAATTGGTTTGGTAATTGCACCAATTTTAGGAGCAGGACACGCTGATGCTGGAATGGCAGGAAAAGGTTCTTGCTGCGCTAAAACAGAAATGCATGCAAGTGTAAATTCTAAGTGCGGTGATATGTCTGGAATGACAAAAGAAGAATGTATTGCAATGTGCAAAGAAAAAGGATGCTCTGAAGAAGAAACAGCAAAATGCTTAGCTCATTTTGATCAAAAAGGTAAATATCAAAAAACAGATTGTTTTGATACTAGTAAATATGAGAAAAAATCTGTTCGAGTTGAAATTACAAACGTAAACGGAAAAACTAAAGGAACTGTAACTAAAACCGAAAATGGTAAAACAACCACAGAAGTTTATGAAGGAACCGAAGAAGAAGTTCAAGCAAAAATTGATGCTGCAAAATAAAGAACATTAAGAACTTTGTCAAAGTTTCTTAAAAACAAAAATGCCTCTAATATTATTAGAGGCATTTTTTATTTCGTGTAAATCTGTGCAATTCGTGTTCTAAAACAACCCGTTCAATTCAGCATCAATTCTATTGATAATGTTTCCTAGATCTTCAGGATTATCAACGAAATTGATATTGTCAACATCGATAATTAATAATTTTCCTTTAGTATAAGTCTGAATCCACGCTTCGTATCTTTCGTTCAAACGGCTTAAGTAATCAATAGAAATTGAGTTTTCATATTCGCGGCCGCGTTTGTGAATCTGTCCTACTAAATTAGGAATAGAACTTCTTAAATAAATCAATAAATCTGGTGCTTTTACCAAAGACTCCATTAATTCAAACAAAGACGTATAGTTTTCAAAATCACGACTTGTCATTAATCCCATCGAATATAAATTGGGAGCAAAAATGTAAGCATCTTCATAAATCGTTCTGTCTTGAATGATTTTTTTTCCGCTTTCTCTAATTTGCTGTACCTGACGGAAACGACTGTTCAAGAAATATATTTGTAAATTAAATGACCAACGTTCCATTTGATGGTAAAAATCATCTAAATACGGATTATCAACAACATCTTCATAATGGGGTTCCCATTTAAAGTGCTTCGCTAATAATTTAGTCAGAGTAGTTTTTCCTGCGCCTATATTTCCTGCTATTGCTATGTGCATTACGGTGTTACGATTTTATAATTTGCAATTTCTTTAGCTGTAAAAATAGATAAAATTTGGTCTTTGTAATAGAATTTATTAAACGTTTTTTCTAAAATTTCAATTTCAAAATCTTTGGCTGTATTTACTTTACTAATGTCTTTATAAAACAACAAATTAGCTTTGCTGTAAATGTATTTTTGAGGGCTTATTATTTCAATTTTATCAAAGTCTGGTACATTTCCCAAACTTGAAATTTTCCCGAAAATATCACATGAAAACCAGTTATTTTTTTTATCAATCCAGTAAAAAGTATTAAAATCAGTTTGGTAATACTTTATGCTTTCGGTCAACGGAATTGAAACTGTTTTGTATTCATTTTTCAAATAATCAAAAAGACCTATCTGCTGATTTAAAGTATTGAAAATCCAAAGCTGATTTTGAGTTGACATTCCCATTGCTCCAGCTATTATTGGAATTGAATTTTGAGAAAAATTAATCTCCGTCATTTTATTTAATTGATTGTCTAATAAAACAACGCTGTTAAAATCTTCGTAGTATAATAAAATTTTAAGCGGATTTTGAATGTCAACTTTACTGATGTTTCCTAAAGCGACATTTTTATATTCAAAGATCTCACGGCCCTTTGTTTTTCTAAAAACGTTATTTTTTATGTCATAACCATATCCAAAAGAATCAAAGCCGATAAAATCGTCAATATCAACTATAAATCTAGAAACAACATCAGGTTTTAATTTTTGGGTTTGCCCAAAGAAAGTCGAAAACGAGCACGAAATAAACAGCAGTAAAAAAATATGACGATATGTTTTGCTCATAAAAGATTTGGTTTCGAAATGCCAAAGTACAAAAACCGCGTAAAAGAAACTCTTAAAATTAGAGTTTTAGTCATTTTATAGTTTAAACCTTTCTAAATTCTAATAGTCTTACAAAAACTTAATTTTGTCGATGACATTCTAAGATTGATATATTTAATTTTCAGTATTTTAAAAATAATAATACATTTGAGTGTAAGTTTTGAAAAGCTTACCGAATTACAAAAAGAAAGAAATGAAAAAAGGATTTTACTTGCTTTTGATTCTTGTTTTTAATCAAGTACAAGCACAAAAAGATTTTCAAGGATTAGCGGTTTACGAATCTAAAACTCAAGCGCCTAAATTTGAAGGTGTGAGAACTGGAAATCGCGATATAACGCCAGAAATGCAAAAAAGTATGGAAGAGCGTCTGAAAAAAATGCTTGAGAAAACATTTATTTTAAATTTTGACAAATCGGCATCAATTTATAAAGAAGAAGAAAAACTGGAAACTCCCGGACAGCAAGGCGGCGGAATGCGAGTTATGATGAATTCGTTTATGGGTGGCGGTGGCACTTTTTATAAAGACGTTAAAACAAAATCGTATACTGTTGACAAGGAATTCATGGGAAAAGAGTTTCTAGTTGTAGATTCGCTTCCAAAATTAGAATGGAAACTAGAACAGGAAACCAAGCAAATTGGAGGTTACAATTGTTTTAAAGCAACTGCGGTTAAAGAAGCTAGTAAAACTGATTTTAGAAATTTCAGACCTAAAAATAATGATGACAAAAAGGATGAGGTAAAAAAGACTTCAGGAGAAACTAAAACAAATTTTGAAGACAATTTTGAAATCCCTAAGCAAATCATAGTTACCGCTTGGTACACACCAGAAATTCCAGTTAATCAAGGACCAGAAAATTATTGGGGACTTCCGGGTTTGATTCTAGAAGTAAATGATGGCAAAACTACAATTTTGTGTTCCAAAATAGTTTTGAATTCCAAAGATAAAGTGGAGATAAAACCATCGAAAAAAGGAAAAGTTATTTCTCAAAAAGAGTATGACGCAACAGTGATTAAAAAAATGGAAGAATTTAGAGAAATGAATCGTGGACGCGAAGGTGGTCCAGGTGGAGGAAATACAATAATGATCAGGCGATAAAACGCTAACTCTAAAATATTTATCCTAATTATTTTCTTGATGAACAAGACGCTTTTTTTATTCGCCTTATTTTTTACTTCTATATCTTTTTCTCAGAGTATTCGTTTTGATGGAGTTATTCAGGATGAACAAAAAAATCCGTTGGAAATGGCCAATATTATGGCGGTTAACAACGGGACAAAAGCAATGGATTCCTATGGGATTACTAATGATAAAGGGAAGTTTCAGCTTACTTTAAAATCAAATACTTCTTATACAATCAAAGTAAGTTATCTTGGAATGAAATCTAAGGAAATTGCCGTTTCGGTCAAAACTGAAAACATCAGCCAGAATATTGTTTTAGATGGAGCAGGAATTGAATTGGAAGGAGTAGAAATTGTGCGTGAAATGCCGGTTTCTATAAAAGGAGATACAATTGTTTACAACGCTGATTCATTTAAATCTGGAACAGAAAAAAAACTCGAAGATGTTTTGAAGAAGTTACCGGGAGTTGAAGTAAATGCCGATGGAGAAATTGAAGTTGAAGGGAAAAAAGTGAGTAAATTGATGGTTGAAGGCAAAGATTTTTTTGACGGTGATACCAAGTTAGGCGTAAAAAATATCCCAGCTGATGCCATTGACAAAGTGCAGGTTCTTAGAAATTATAACGAAGTAAGTGCTTTAAAAGGTTTAGAAAACGATCAAGATAATGTTGCAATGAATATCAAACTAAAAGAAGGAAAGAAAAACTTTTGGTTTGGAGATGTTACTGCGGGAATTGGAGTTGCAGAATTAGACAGTCGATATATTATTAACCCAAAGTTGTTTTATTACAGTCCAAAATACAGCATTAATTTAATCACCAATTTTAATAATATTGGAGAACTGCCGCTTACAGCACAGGATTATTTTAAGTTTACCGGCGGTTTTAAAAATATGATGAAAAAGGGAGGAAGCTCTTTTAATGTTTCTTCAAATGATTTAGGAATTTCTATTTTAAGAAATAATCGCGCCAAAGAAATTGAAACCAAATTTGGAGCAACAAACTTCGCCTATTCCGTTTCAAAAGCATGGAATATTAGCGGTTTTGGAATACTTTCGACCTCAAAAACAGATCTTGAAACCAAATCGCAGACTACAATTCTTGATTCTGGAGATCAGCAAAAACGCGATGAGTTAACACATCAAAAGAATAATTTAGGACTTTTTAAATTAAGTTCAACCTATAAACCAAATGATAAATTTCAGTTTGATTATGATATTTTAACCAAATTGTCAAAGCAAAATGAAGATACTGATTTGCTGCGCGAATCAATTGTAAATAATGCCTCAACAGTTGAAACTATTTTGACAGGTAAAAAACAAGATCCGACCTCAATAAATCAAAATTTGAGTTTGTATTATACACAAAGTGCCAAGAATATATTTGCCTTTGAAATGCAGCATTTATATCAAGATGAAAATCCGTTTTATAATGCCAATTTGCGTACGCAGCCATTTGATTTGTCAGGTTATATTTCTGGTCAAAAAAGGAATGATCTCAATCAAAACCGATTTGTAAAGACTAATAAACTGGATGCTAAATTGGATTATTATTATATGGTAACGCCAAAAAGCAACATCAATATTACTTTAGGAAACACGTATTCGTATCAAGATTTTAATTCTCATATTTTTCAGATGTTGGATAATGGAGACAAAAATGATTTGAATGACACAGCCAATAATAATGATGTAAATTATAATTTTGATGATGTTTTTCTAGGTTTTCATTATAAAATTCTAACAGGAAAATTTACTTTGACTCCCGGAGTAAGCGTGCATTCATACCAAATGACTAATACACAATTAGGGACAAACTATTCGCAAAATTTCGTAAAAGTACTGCCTGATTTCTTCGCCTTATATCAAATCAAAAAATCAGAAACGCTGACCTATAATTTCTCTTTAACAAATGATTTTACAGATATTAATCAGTTAGCGGCAGGTTATGTTTTGTCTGATTACAGCAGTTTATTCCGCGGTAATAGATTTTTGGAAAACGCCACTTCGCAAGTGCATTCGTTGCGTTACTTTAAATATAACATGTTTAATTTTGAGAATATTTTTGCCAATG
Source organism: Flavobacterium plurextorum (assembly GCF_002217395.1). Taxonomy (GTDB): domain Bacteria; phylum Bacteroidota; class Bacteroidia; order Flavobacteriales; family Flavobacteriaceae; genus Flavobacterium; species Flavobacterium plurextorum. The sequence goes on from NZ_MUHD01000014.1 coordinate 197,633, forward strand.
CATCTTACACAAAAAAAGTAGATGCCATAAAAACTAAAGCCGATTTTGAAGGAATTAATCAATCATCATCGCCATATAACTCCAATTTAGCCGATGAAACTTTTAGCGGAATGGGAACTTACGGGCGTTCCTTCTTAAAAAAATATAAAGCGTCGGCAAGCGCAAGTTTAAACTGGTCGAAATTCAATAATATTCAGAATGATAAATTGGCAACGACAGAAAGTTTCGTTCAGAGTTATACCGTAAAAGCATCAACAAATTATAAAAACTTCCCTAATATTGAATTTGGTTATAATGCCTTAATCAATAAATACAGTGGCTCTACTTATTATACAGACAAACCTTTTGCTCGACTAGATTATTACTTTTTAAATAGTTTTTCGTTCGTTTCAGAATATGAATTCTATCATTATTATAATGGAAATAAAAGCGTAGATAACGAATATGATTTTTTGAGCGCGAGTTTGATTTATCAAAAAAAGAACAGTAAATGGGAATATAAAGTGTCTGCAACAAACCTATTAAATACAAAATATCTTAACGACGACAGTTTCTCACAGTTTTCTACAAGGGTTTCTCAATATACTGTACAACCAAGATATATCATATTCTCAATGAAATACAATTTATAGTATTTTAGTTACATTATTTTAGTTTTAAGTGTTCCGATTCAGACAAGAAAGAAATATCTTTGCGCAACAAAATTAACCACAAAATTTTAGTCATGCGCAATCTTATTTGGAGTGTAATGCTCCTGTTTATCGGAATGTCTGCGTTCTCCCAGACAAAAACAATTGAAAAAGGATCGTATCTATCCACAGATAAAGGTCAAAGAATCAAGCTTAATTTATTGGATAATAATAAATATGAGTTGATTCTATATTCTGGTGATTATGAAATCAAAGGAGATTCATTACTTTTTATACAAAATGGAAAGGACAGAAATATTTTTAATCTTTCTTTTGTAAACAATAATAAAGCGAAAAAAGTTAAAGTAAAATTTATAGATCCAGCCTATTTTCCTTTTTATATTGGAACTCAAAAAGGATCAGACTTAGTTCAATACCAAAGTGTAATTGATATTAAAACTAAAATAGATCCTAATTGGATTAAAGCAGACTTAGAGTTTGAGATTGACAAAGCCGATTTTTTATATTTAGTTTATGAAGGATATGAAGGAAGTAGTAATGTTTATAAATATGCATTACCAAAAGAAGTTTCGGAAATAACAGTTAAATACGAATTACCAGTTTTAGGTGATTTAAAACTATCTGGTTTTTTTGATCAAAAGATTGGCGGGTTGAAAATTTCTGAGAAAGAAGGAAAAAATCCGTTGACATTTTTTAATGAAAAAAATGCTCAGCCAGAGAAATCTCAAAAAGTTGTTCCTCTCGAAAGTGAACTGGTATCTAATTGGACGTATCCAGGAAAACAAGAAGCTTTAGCAGAATCTGCTGTTGCGGCTGACAGCGTTGCCGAACTTTCTTCACTTGACAGTATTGTAGGAGTAAACAAGGTAGATTTTAAATTAAAGATCGAGAATAATTTAAAAAATGCCCTAGCAGCAACTAAACAAGTTAAAGATAAATTTTTAGTAGTTGTTGTGAATGGTAAAGCTTCGGCAAAAACTGATTTTGATACTTTTATAAAAGATCAGGAAACGCAGATTGGGTATAATATGTATAGTGATTATAATCCGCAATACGATGTATACAATTTTTATTTGGCAGGAGCCGAAGATAAAAAATGGCTGAAAAGCAATAAGATTGTAAACGATCCTGCAGTATTAGTTTTGAATGGCAATGGAGAGATATTGGCACAGGCAAAATCAGATTTATTAGGCAAGGAATATCAGCTGGGTTATTACAACGATTTTTATCGTCAGCTAAAGCGTGCAGATGCATTTATGAGTTTTGATAAAGTATTAAAAAACAAAAAAGCAACTGATGCAGATTTGATAAGTGCTTTTAATAAAGTTTCAGCTTTAGAGGTTTCATACGATTATGAGACTATTGATGCAGCAGATCCTAGTTCAACAGATTTTGCAGTAACTAAATCAGTTCTTGATAGAAAAGAGATAGAAAAAGTTTGGAAAAAACTGATTGCTGCACATCAAAAAGATACCCAGCCAAATATGCTTTTGGTAGAAACGATTATAAAAGAAATTAAAGATCAAGGATTTTCAAAACAATTTTTCAAGGAAGAAAAGATTCTTAACGACACTGATTTCTTAGCTATAGATTATTTGATAAAACATTATGATGCTATTGAAAAAATAAATAAAGAAACTGAAAACAGTACAATCGAATCAGAGAACGGAACGAAAATAGGGAATCTAAGTGCAGAAATTTCATTTGCTTTACAGCAAGATACTTATGCAGCGCAAGATGAAACTGACGGAAAAGCGAGTCAAGATAGAGCTATTGCAGTCTATAAAAAGTTAATTGCAGCAGGAAAAGGTGGTTTTGACTGCTATAAAAACTACTTAAATTATTTGAGTCAAGAGGCCGAAACAAGTGGTAATGATGCTGCTTTTTTAAAAGAATTCGGCGTTTATTTTGATACTTATTTGTCAACAGAAAAAGGAAATGCTATTCAGCGATTAGATGATTTATTTGCAACAATCGATTATAATTCTGATTACTCTTATAATGGATGGAATTCATTCAAAGAGTATAATTCTAACCTTTGCAACTCGGCAGCTTGGGCAGTTGTTCTAAAGCCTGAAAATGCAGATTATATTAAATCAGCAATTAATTGGTCAGAATATAGTTTGGTTGTAACCAAAAATAATCCATACTATTTAGACACTTTAGCGCAATTATATTATAAAGATGGGCAGAAACAAAAAGCAATCGAAACACAAACATTGGCTGTGAAATATTTGAATGCTGCAGTTGAAGCGGAAACTGCTGCGGAAATTAAAGAGACATTAACTAAAATGCAAAACGGAACGTATTAAAATTATTAGTTGAGAGAAATGAAATGGCTGTCTATATTGACAGCCATTTTTGTTTGTTAATCGTTGCTATTTCCTGTTTTTGCTGTAAAAAATCAAAAATTTTGGCTTTAAATGATTAAGTTTGAATTATAAAATTAAATATATGAAAAGTAAAATGATCCTTGTTTTACTTGCCTCTGGTGCATTGACTTTTGCACAGGCAGTTAAAAAACCTTTAGTTTCGGCAATAACTGATAAAGATCTTAGAACTGATATGTACCAAATGGCTGGAGATCATTTTAATGGTCGTGAAGCAGGAACGCTTGATGAATTGAAAGTTTCAATGTGGCTTGCAAATAAAGCTAAAGAGGCAGGAATGGCTCCAGCAGGTGATGATGGAACTTATTTTCAGTTTTTTGATTTGTACAGACATCAGGTTACGCCAAATACAAAGTTCAAAATTGGCAAGAAAGAGTATAAATTATGGAAAGATGTTCTGGTTGCAGAAACAACAAATATAAAAGTTGAAGGTTCTTTAGTGTATTTAGGAGCCGCAACAAAAGAAGAAATTGAAAAGGCCGACATTAAAGGGAAAGCGGTTGTTTTATTGGCTTCAAAAGAAGGAATTGCTGACGATATTTCACTTTTTGATAGAAGATATCCAGGTTTAGTTCGAAATAAATATTATGACCTTGTTGTAAAAAAAGGCGCCGCGGCACTTATTATGGTTGCTGACGAATTAGCAGAACAAAGCTGGTCTCAAGTTGAACCGCAAATGACAAGAGGAATTTACGGAATTGAAGGTTTTCGTGACAAAATAGGTGCAACAATGCCTGTTTTTTGGGTTCACGGAGATCAATTAGAATATTTAAAAACAACTAAAGATATTTTGTCAACAGAAGTGGTTTCTGAAACTTACAAATATCCCTCAGTAAATGTTGTAGGTACAATTGCAGGAACTGATCCTAAATTGAAAAATGAATATGTACTTTTCAGCGGACATCAAGATCATGACGGGGTACGTCAAAAATACGGGCAGGATTCTATTTATAATGGAGCAGATGATAATGCAAGTACTTGTGTAGCAATGCTGGCAATTGCAAGGGCGTATAAAAAACAGCCAGGAAAAAGAACAGCTTTGTTTGTGTTTCATGGTTCTGAAGAGCGTGGTTTGTTAGGTTCAAGATGGTATGCAGCGCATCCTACTGTTCCTGAAAAAGACATTATAGCAGTTTTAAATGGTGATATGATTGGAAGAAACAATGTAAATCAGGCAGCATTGCTTGGTTCTAGTTCTCCTCATGAAAATTCATCTGATTTGGTAGCTATTGCAAAAAAAGCAAATGACGAAGGACCAAAATTTGATTTAGATAAACTTTGGGACAGACCAGAACATCCGGAGTATTTTTACTTCCGTTCCGATCATTTGCCTTATGCGAGAAAAGGAATTCCTGCAGTTTTTTTTACAAGCGTACTGCACAGTCAATATCATACTCCAATGGATGAGTCTGAAAATATTGATTATGTAAAACTGCGCAAAATGACAGAATGGATGTATCGTACAGGTTGGATTTTATCAAATGATGCAAATCGTCCTAAAACGTTGCCAAATGTGCAATTAGAGCGATAAAGAATTTTATAGATTTGTTTTATTTGTATTGAAAATAAGACGCAGATGAAACGGATTTACTTCGTAAAGACGCGGATGAAAACGGATTTTATTTTATATTCTACTCAAAGTAGAAAATAAACAAAGAAAAAATCTGTGTCATCCGCGTTTTCGTGATAACGAATCCGTGTCATCCGCGTCCAATTGACAGACGCTGTAAAACAAAAATGGCCGTCTAAATTAATAGACAGCCATTTTTTATGTTTAAGAATTTGAATTATTACAATCCAAATGCAGCTTTTACTTGGTCAACAAAATCAAGTTTTTCCCATGTAAACAAATCAACAGTAACTGTTTTTGTGTTTCCTCCAGGAGCAGAGAAAGTTTTAGTAACCGTTTCTGGTTTACGTCCCATGTGTCCGTAAGCAGCAGTTTCACTGTAAATTGGATTTCTTAATTTCAAACGCTGCTCGATAAAGTAAGGACGCATATCAAAGATAGCTTCTACTTTTTTAGCGATTTCACCGTTAGTTAAGTTTACTTTAGAAGTTCCGTAAGTATCAATAAAGATTCCCATTGGTTCAGCAACTCCAATAGCGTAAGAAACCTGAACTAAGATTTCGTCAGCAACACCGGCAGCAACTAAGTTTTTAGCGATATGACGAGTTGCATAAGCAGCACTTCTATCTACTTTACTTGGATCTTTTCCAGAGAATGCACCACCACCGTGAGCACCTTTTCCACCGTAAGTATCAACGATGATTTTTCTTCCAGTTAAACCAGTATCTCCGTGAGGACCTCCAATAACGAATTTTCCTGTTGGGTTAATATGGTAGTTGATTTTATCATTGAATAAATGAGCGTGAGCTGGATTTTTAGCAATGATTCTTGGAATTAAAATTTCAACAATATCTTTTTTGATTTTAGCAAGCATTGCAGCTTCTTCATCAAAATCATCATGTTGAGTCGAGATAACAATCGCATCAATACGAGTTGGTTTGTTATCATCGCTGTATTCTAAAGTTACTTGAGATTTAGCATCTGGACGTAAATAAGTGATTTCGTTATTTTCGCGTCTTAAAATTGCTAACTCTTGTAATAATTTATGAGATAAATCAAGCGCCAATGGCATGAAGTTTTCAGTTTCGTTTGTAGCGTAACCAAACATCATTCCTTGGTCACCAGCACCTTGCTCTTCTGGCTTAGCTCTGTCAACCCCTTGATTAATGTCTGCAGACTGCTCGTGAATTGCAGAAAGAATTCCACAAGAATTTGCTTCAAACATGTACTCGCTTTTAGTATATCCAATTTTACGGATTACGTCGCGTGCAATTTGCTGTACATCAAGATAAGTATTCGATTTTACTTCACCAGCTAAAATTACCTGACCTGTTGTAACAAGAGTCTCGCAAGCTACTTTTGAGTCAGCATCAAATGCCAAAAAGTTATCAATTAATGCATCCGAAATTTGATCTGCAACTTTGTCTGGATGCCCTTCACTAACAGATTCTGACGTAAATAAATAAGCCATAATAATGTATTAAATTTAAAATTAAGCGAGAAAAATAATTGCTAAAAAGGGCTAAAGGAGAGTTTCTGCTTTAGCATTTTTTACTACTGAAATATTTGTTTCAGCATCCATAACGAACCGTTTCATTATGAAGAGGTTGCAATCAGTTCAAATTTTTCCTCTGTATTCGCGTGCAAAGGTATAAAACCATTTTGATTTGCAAATCAAAGTTTTGATTTTTTTGTTTTTTTAGGTATAAATTTAACATAACATACTAAATTGATAGGGTAATAGAAATTATTTCTGTTTTTGTTTGGTTGATTCAAAAATAGTTTGCAACTTTGCCCCATCAAAATAACAAAAAAATGAAAACAACAGTTTGCAATATGATGTCTTGTAAGATGCCGGAGTTATCCGCAGAGATACTATTGTAGTTTTTTTTCAAAAATATATACATAGAACCTCTGCAGATTGCAGAGGTTTTTTTTTGCACAAGAACGACTGTAATTCTTTTTTAAAACCAAACAAAACACTAATTAATCAGAAAAAAAATGAAAAAAAATGTATTAATCGCCTTAGGTCTGCTGACTTTTTCAGGCATTCATGCTCAGGAGAATAAAAAAGAGCAGGATAGTTTGAAAAACAATGAGTTGTCAGAAGTTACTATTATAGGTTCAAGAAGTAAAAATAGAGTTAAAACAGATGTACCAGTTCCGGTTGATGTTTTTAACATATCTGAAATAACAAAAGGTGCGCCGCAAACCAGCGTAACCCAAATATTAAATTATGTTGCACCATCGTTTACCAGTAATGCAACATCTACAGCAGATGCAACAGATCACGTTGATCCTGCTCAATTAAGAGGTTTAGGGCCAGATCAGGTTTTAATCTTGGTAAACGGAAAACGAAGACATACAAGTGCTTTAGTAAATATAAACGGATCTCCAGGAAGAGGTTCAGTAGGAACCGATTTAAATGCAATCCCATCTTTTGCAATTGAGAGAATTGAAGTTTTAAGAGACGGTGCAGCAGCTCAATACGGTTCAGATGCTATTGCCGGAGTAATTAATATAGTACTTAAAAAGAATGCCAATTATCTAACAGGAGGTATTCAGTACGGTGCAAATTTATCTTCGGGATCTAATAACTTTAAAGGCGGCGCTGACGGACAAACTGCACAGGTTGACTTAAATTATGGAACTTCTTTAGGAAAACCAGGAAGTTTCTTAAATATTACTGGTACAGCTGTGACTAGACAAGCAACCAGCCGAGCAGGAATTAGAAGTAATGCTATTTTTAATGCTTATAATGCTGTAGAGAACAGAGCTGCACAAAATGGTGTTGAAATTAACTCGCTGTTTAGTAACATAAATACAACTCCAAACTCAACGCAAATTTTGACATCATTAAAACAATATGCGCCGCAAGTAAGTTATTTTACGCCTGCACAGCAAAGCGCTATTGCTTCGGCATCAACGCTTACGCAAATGCAGACTGCTTTGAACTTTGATGTAACTAATAATGAATTGGCATACAGAGGTCAGCAAAGAAGCGATTATAATATGAGTGTTGGTCAGTCAGAACTGGCTTCTGGACAGGCATATTATAATGCAAAATATCCTTTAAGCGAAATCACATCTTTATATTCATTTGGTGGAATCTCATATAGAAATGGTAAATCCTATGCTTTTAACAGACTTCCAAATGGTGCAGGAACTTTTACACAAGTGTACCAAAATGGATTCTTGCCTGAGATAGAATCAGACATTCTAGATGCTTCGGCTGCAGTAGGTGTTACTACAGAATTATTTGGTTTTGATACAGATTTGAGTTCAAACCTTGGAACAAACTCTTTTAAGTATGATGTAAACAATACTATTAATGCAACTTTGGGAACCAATTCGCCATTTAGTTTCGATGCAGGTAAAGTTTCGTTTTTACAAAGCACAACGAATTTAGATTTTAGTAGAAAGTATGATGTTCTGGCAGGTTTAAATGTCGCTTTTGGAGGAGAATTTAGATATGAGAATTACCAAATTAAACAAGGTGAAGAAGCTTCATACGGATTGTATGATGTAAACGGAAATGTAGTTTCTGGAATTCTTCCAAGTAATTCACCTTTAATTGTTACTGATTTTTTTGGCAACAAACGCGGTGCTGGAGCACAAGGTTTTTCTGGATTTCAACCTTCAGATGCTAAAGAAAGAGATAGAAAAAGTGGAGCGGCTTATATAGATTTAGAATTGAATGCTTCAGAAAAATGGCTTGTAAACGGAGCTGCACGTTATGAGAACTATTCAGATTTTGGAAGTACGGTTACTTTTAAATTAGCGTCTCTTTTAAAATTAAATGAAAACATAAATTGGAGAATTTCTGGGCAAACTGGTTTTAGAGCGCCTTCGCTACAACAAAAATATTTTGAATCAAGTTCAACGCAATTTATTAATGGCTCACCATATCAAGTTGGTTATTTTACAAATGATTCACAGGCTGCAAAAAGCATTGGAGTTGAAAATTTGAAACCAGAAAAATCAAAAAGTATCAGTACAGGATTTACATTTAAAATTCCTGCAGCAAATATTACAATTGCAACAGATGCTTACTTTACCAGAATTAATGACCGAGTTGTGTTGTCAGGACAATATGCAAGACCAACAGATGCGCAGATAAATGCAGCAACTTCGCAAAGTCAAAAAGACGCCTTGACATTGTTTCAACAAGCATTTGACCTTAAAGGTGTAGAAAGAGCTTCGTTTTGGACAAACGGAATTGACTCTGAAACGAAAGGAATTGATTTAGTAATTTCTCAAAAATACGATGTAATTCAGGATTTCATCATTCGAAATGACTTAGCATTAAGTTATAATGAAACCAAGAGAGTTGGAGATTTAAATGTACCGCAATCTATTATTGATGCTGGAGGAGAGCCTTACAAATATTCATTTTTTCCTGAATCAAGCCGAATTTATTTAGAAGAAGCAATTCCGAAGTTGAAAGCAAATTTAATGACAACATTCAGTATTAAGAAATTAGATATTTATTTAAGAAACAGCTATTTTGGAAAAGTTACTGATCCAGGAGCAACAGATGTAAACTTAGACGGATTTTCATCAGTATATGAACATCCAGAATATAGTGCAAAACTTGTTACAGACTTATCTTTAGGATATCAGATCAATGAACATTTTAGAGCAACAATTGGTTTTAATAATATAGGAGATGTTTATCCAGATAGAAATAATCCTGCAACTCCCACATTTACAAATACAACTCCAACATTGTCACCTGTGCCAAGTACAGATTTGAGCAATGCAAATCAATTTGCTTACTCAAGAGCCGTATCTCAATTTGGATTAAACGGTAGATTTGGTTTTGCTCGTTTGAGCTTTAAATTTTAAAAGTTGAAAGAGTCGGCTGCTCGTGATAGCTGTCGGGATATACGGATTAACCGAATTAGCATTGATTTTTTTGAATCTTTGTAATCTGTTATCCCGACAGCTATCGCGAGCGGCTAAACTTTTTAATCTTGACTTTTAATGCTGATTATTTGATTTTCAGCGCAAAAAGAAAAAAAAATATAAAATATCAATTTTTAATTTGGTAGTTAAATAAATACTTATTACATTTACTCTATCGAATTAGTAGAATTTAAAATAAGACTTAAATTTTAATTAAAATGAAAACAATAGCAAGAAAAAATATGATGTGTTGTAGTATGATGCAAATGTGCATCCCAACTTGCTGTTGCCAAAAGTGAAAGATAAAATCTTTGTTATAGTTAGAACTATAAGCCCTTTTGGTCGCCATCCGAAAGGGCTTTTTTTTAATTCACACATTTAAAATTAAAATTATGAAAACACTAAATTCAATCGCAATAGAATATTTGTTGAGAAATGATTCTCAAAATAACAATAGTATATCAGAAGAAATAACAAAAGAAGTTGTAAGAATAAATACAGAGCAGAATATAAAAAGTCAAAAATCGCTGCTGTTTCAAATGTATGATCTAGAAGATGAAGATCTTTTTATTTAAATTACAATTTCAAAATCAAATAACAATATATAATAGTATTAACAATACCTAAAAAACTAAGAAATCATGAGTACACAAAAATTTGCAACAAACGCATTACACGCAGGACACGATGTTACTAAAAACGCAGGAACAAGAGCAGTGCCAATTTATCAAACATCATCATATGTATTTAATAATTCAGATCATGCGGCCAATTTATTTGGTCTTGCCGAAGCAGGATTTATTTATACAAGATTAAACAACCCAACAAACGATGTTTTAGAGCAGCGTTTAGCGACACTTGAAGGCGGAATTGGAGCTGTAGTAACAGCTTCGGGAGCATCAGCAATTTCTACAGCCTTGTTAACACTGCTAAAAGCCGGCGATCACATTGTAGCTTCAAATAGTTTGTATGGCGGAACTTATAATTTGTTAAGTGTAACATTACCGCGTTTAGGAATTACAACAACTTTTGTAGATCCTTCAAAACCAGAAAACTTTACAAAAGCAGCTAAAGAAATTACCAGAGCATTTTTTGTAGAATCTCTAGGTAATCCAAAATTGGATGTTTTAGATTTAAAAGGAATTTCGGTGGAAGCTAAAAACTTCAAAGTTCCTTTTATCGTAGACAATACAGTTGCTACACCTTATTTATTGAATCCAATTGCACATGGAGCAAACATTGTGATTCATTCCCTGACAAAATATATTGCCGGAAACGGAACTTCATTAGGCGGTGCTATTATTGATGCTGGAACTTTTGATTGGTCTAACGGAAAATTCCCTGAATTTACAGAGCCTTCTGCTGGATACCACGAACTTGTGTATCACGAAGCTTTAGGAAATGCTGCTTTTATTGCAAAAGCAAGAATTGAAGGATTGCGTGATTTTGGAGCAGCTTTGAGTCCATTCAATGCTTTTCAAATTATTCAAGGATTAGAAACTCTGCCAATTCGAATTAAAAAACATAGCGAAAATGCTTTGGCTTTAGCCGAATGGTTAGAAAAACAAGATGAGGTTGTATGGGTAAATTATCCAGGTTTAAAATCAAGTAAATATTATGATTTATCACAGCAGTATTTGCCGCAAGGACAAAGCGGTGTTGTTACTTTTGGATTAAAAGGAGGTTTCGAAGCAGCTAAAAAAGTAGTTGACGAAACGAAACTGTTTTCACTTTTGGCAAATATTGGTGACACAAAATCATTGATTATTCATCCTGCAAGCACAACACACCAGCAATTGTCTGAAGAAGATCAATTATCGACTGGAGTTTCAAAAGATTTAATCCGACTTTCTGTTGGAATAGAAGATATTGAGGATTTGATTGCCGATTTAAAATCGGTTTTTGAAAACGCAGCTAAAACTCAGTACAATATCAGTAAAAATTAGGTTTTTTTGTTTTTTGTTTGAAAAATTGCCTTTAGCAGCGTGAGTTCTGCTAGAGGTGATTTTTTATAATAAAATCTCTTTATAGTTTTAAAACACTAAAAATTATGTCAAAGCTTAAAATAAATATTATTCTATTTGGAATAGGAAATATAGGAAGCACTTTAATCAATCAGATTATAGAAAGTCAGGAGTTTTTTCTTCAGAGTAAAAATATCGATTTTCATTTTCCAATTATTACCAATTCTACAGTTGCCTTTTTCGAGAAAGAAGGCGTTGGATATGCTTGGGAAACCAATTTTAGAGAATTGGCAGTTCCTTTTAGAGTTGAAGATATTGTCGAATTTGCAAAGGAAAATGAATTTGAGAATTTAATTGCCGTAGATGCTACAGCAAGCGATGAACTTATTGGTCATTATAATACATTGATCGAAAACGGATTTAATATTGTTGCGGTAAATAAAAAAGCAAATACACTCTCAATAGACCTTTACAAACAAATTAGAGAAAATCTTAAAAAATACGATAAAGAATTTTTATACGAAACCTCCGTTGATACTGGTTTTCCTGTTTTACAGACATTAAGAGATCTTTATTATTCAGGAGAAAAGATCACGAAAATTCGAGGTGTATTTTCAGATAACCTTAGTTATGTGTTTAATAGATTTTCGATAGAAGATAATTCATTTTCTTCCATTTTAAAAGATGCAGGTTTGTTAGGATTAATGCGTTCTACTTTTAAAGAAAATTTGTCAGGAAATGATACAGCAGGAAAACTGTTGATTTTAACTAGGGAAATAGGAAAAGAATTTGAACTCTCAGATATAAAGATTGACCCACTTATAAAAGAAGAACATCTAGAGAAAAATGGAGTTCTTAATAGAGAGGCAATTGATAAATCCTTTAGAATAGAAAAAATCGCTCAAGCCGAGAATCATGTTTTACGATATGTTGGCGAATATGATGTTGAGAAAAACATATTAGAAGTAAAACTAATTTCAGAACCAATAACATCTGCAATAGGACAGTTAAAAGGATCTGATACTATTTTTGAAATTTATACAGAATCCTATTCAAATACCCCAATTGTAATACAAAGTGCAGCGCCATGCAGACAGGCAATTTCTAGAGGTATAATTACAGATATTTTGAAAGTATCAGAGAAAATTAAAAACAAAGAAGCCGTTTGGCTGTAGGTGAAGTTAATGTTAGCAGATAGTTCTTTGATAGATTGAAACAGAAAAGTTAGTTAATTTTTTGTAAGATTAAACCTGTAAATTGTATAAACGCATTTTTGTAGGGTGTTTTTTAACGATAAAAGGTTGTTTTTTAACGTTTTTTAAGACTTTTTTCTTTTGAAATGTTTGCGATATTGAAAAAATATTCGCACATTTGTATGACCCTAAATACTATCAAATACAATTAGTTAGCAATCTAATTAATAGTTATGCACATCGGTTAAAGCCGCTGAATAAATTTTAAAATCAATAGAAGTATTTTCAGCAGTTTCGAGAAGCTTATAAAAACAAACAAATGCAAGAATTTTTTAAAATAACAGTCAAATCGCAAATGAATAAGTCACTACAGATGAACAAGATGTTTAATGTCGCACGTATTTGTGTATGCGTCTGTTGATACTAAAAGTATATATAAGTTCTAATAAAACTTAAACCCTTTTGGTATTAAAAACCCAAAAGGGTTTTTTTATTCCATTTGGTTACCATAACAAAGAATTAAAGAAAAAGTAAAGATTATAAAACGCAAACTAACTTAAACTTAAATATCATGAGCACATTAAACTACTTAACAAGAACGTTGAAAAGCATAAGAACAAAAAGAAACAATTTGCCGCCGCCGACAAATGAATTGGTACATCCAAGATTCGGTATAAACGAGACAGATAAAAAAACGGAGAAAAAAGATCCAAACTCATTATTGTTTTTGATGTATTCAAAAGAAAATGAAACGCTTTTTATCTAAATCAAAAAGTGTTATAAAATAGGGTAAAACCTGCATAAACTTACTGAGCAGTTTGTTCGGTAATTTTTTGCGTACAATAGTTTTGTTGAATTATGTTTAAGAAATTGCAGAATCAATTTCGATAAAATTTGCTTGTTTAAGAAATTAGTAGTTAATTTGCACCTTTAAGTTCAAAAACGTATTGAAAATGTTATAAAGAAAGGACGAGGGATTAGACCCGATGAATCCTTAGCAACCCTTCGTTAAATCGAAGAAGGTGCTGCATTCTACCACGCCCAAACGTGGAAAGATAACAACAAGAATTTTTCTAGTTTCACTCTAGACTTTCTTTCTAATATTTCCACATACAAATCAAAAATAAAAAGATTTGAAATTGGAAAATAGACCCAATCCCATTATAATTCAAGATTTCATCACAGAAAGTGGTGCACTTTATTCATCCTTACCGTTAAGCTTTACGCTTTCTGGCAGGCCTTTGCATACTGCTCCGATTGTTTTGGTAAATCATGCCTTAACAGGAAATGCACAGGTTACAGGAAAAAATGGATGGTGGAATGATTTAGTGGGTGAAGAAAAAACAATCGACACTAACAAGTACACCGTTCTGGCCTTTAATGTTCCAGGAAACGGAAACGATTCGTTTATAATCGAAAACTATCAAGACTTTACCACTAGAGATATTGCCCGAATTTTTATAAAAGGACTTGAAGCTCTAAATATTGAACAGGTATTTACAATAATAGGCGGCTCTGTTGGAGGAGGAATTGCTTGGGAAATCTTGGCTTTAGAACCAAATATCACAGAACATTTAATTCCGATAGCAACTGACTGGAAGTCGACAGACTGGATGATCGCAAATTGCTATCTGCAAGAGCAAATCCTGAACAATTCTTCAAAACCTATAGAAGATGCCAGAATTCATGCAATGTTGTGTTATCGCTCTCCAGAATCATTCAAAGAAAAATTTCAACGCACCATCAATCAAGATCTCTTGATTTTTAATATAGAAAGTTGGCTGGCGCATCATGGTAAAAAACTGCAGCAGAGATACCAATTGTCATCTTATAAACTGATGAATCAGCTGCTTAAAACCATCGATATTACTAGAGACAGTGAAGATTTTGAAACTTTAATGTCTAAAACAAAAGCAGCGATTCATATCGTAGCAATCAATTCAGATTTGTTTTTTACACCAAAAGAAAATCTGGAAACTTATAATGAATTAAAAAAGTTTAAAGAAAATGTCACCTACAGCGAAATAGATTCTGTTCACGGACATGACGCTTTTTTAATAGAGTACAAACAATTAGATCATTTACTTGCCGATATTTTTAAGGCAGAAACAATAGCAAAATAAAATGAAAGTATTAAAATTTGGAGGTAAATCATTATCAAACGGAGAAGGACTTAATAAAGTTGTTTCAATCATTTCTGATAAAGTAAGTCAAGGCGAAAATATTGCTGTAGTGGTATCAGCTCGTGGAAACGCAACAGACGAGTTAGAATTTATTTTAAGCATCGCTGCCAAAAACGGAAGCTATAAAGAACTATTAGAGAATTTTAAAAAATATCAAATATCAGATTATCCACAAGTAGATTTATCTGAAGAATTTAATGTTTTGGATAAGCTTTTTGAAGGTGTAAGCTTAATTGGTGATTACAGCAAAAAAATTAAAGATCAAATTTTGTCTAAAGGAGAATTGCTTTCGGCTAAATTATTGACGGCTATTTTGCTTGAAAAAGGAATTCCTGCCAATTTCGTTGATACAAGAGATTTGCTTAAAACCGATTCAAAATTTGGAGATGCTCAGCCTTTAGAACAGCTTTCAAAGAAAAATGTAATCAATTATTTCAAAGAGCATAATGGTTCAACTGTTAATATTGTAACAGGTTTCATAGGTTCAAACAACAATAACGATACAACAACTCTAGGAAGAAACGGAAGTAATTATACCGCTTCATTAATTGCAAATTACCTAAATGCCGAAGAACTTCAAAATTTCACGCACGTAGACGGTATTTACACTGCAAATCCAGATTTAGTTGCCGATGCTAAGAAAATAGAATATTTGTCGTTTAACGAAGCAAATGAGCTGGCAAATTTTGGAGCCACTATTCTGCATGCCAAAACGATTATTCCATTATTAGAAAAAAATATTCCGCTTCGTATTTTAAATACCTTCAATCATGAAAATCGCGGTACATTAATTACTTCAGATTCTGCCAAAGAAGGAATTAAAACACTTTCAGTTTTAGAAAACGTTTCGTTGGTAAATCTTGAAGGACGCGGATTGCTTGGGAAATCTGGAGTTGATGCCAGAATTTTTAAAGTAATGGGCGATCATAATATCAGTGTCAGCATTATTTCACAAGGTTCTTCAGAAAGAGGAATTGGACTTGTTGTTGCTACTGATAAAGCTACAACTGCTGTAGTTGAATTAGAAAAAGAATTCGAAAACGACTTTTATTCAAAAGATGTAAATCAGATTACAGTAACAGATAATGTTTCGGTAATTTCGATTATCGGGCAGGACTTAAGTACTTTTCATAAACCTTACACTGCTTTAATAAAAAACAAAATAGTTCCAATATTATTCAACAATACCGTTACAGGTAAAAACGTAAGTTTGGTTGTAAAAAAATCAGAACTTAATAAAGCGCTGAACGTAATTCATGGTGAGATTTTTGGAGTTTCTAAAAAAATCAATATTGCTATTATCGGTCACGGTTTAGTAGGCGGAACTTTAATCAATCAGATTTTAGAATCGGCATCAGCAATCGAAAAGCGTAAAGATGTTAAATTGAACGTTTTTGCAATTGCAAATTCTAAAAAAGTGCTTTTAAATAAAAATGGCGTAAATTCAGACTGGAAAAATGAAATTCAGACAAAAGGAGAAAACTACACCATAAACGATATTATCACTTATGCAAATGAGCATCATTTAGAGAATCTAATTGCAATTGATAATACTGCAAGTGCGAGTTTTGTCGAAAATTATATTCCGCTTGTAGAAAACAGTTTCGATTTAATTTCGTCTAATAAAGTAGCTAATACATTGAGCTATGGTTTTTATAAAGAACTAAGAAAAGCGCTAGCCGAAAATCAAAAGAACTATTTGTACGAAACCAATGTTGGTGCAGGTTTACCATTAATTGACACGATCAAATTATTGCACCTTTCTGGAGAAAACATCACAAAAATAAAAGGAGTTTTCTCAGGAACATTGAGTTATTTATTTAATAATTTCTCTGCTAAAGATGCTCCATTCAGCGAAATTCTGAAAGAAGCAATTGATAACGGATATACAGAACCAGATCCGCGTGAAGATTTATGCGGAAATGACGTAGGAAGAAAATTATTGATCTTGGCAAGAGAATTAGATTTACAAAATGAGTTTGAAGAAATCTCAATTCAGAATTTAATTCCAGAACATTTACGTGAAGGAAATGTTGCTGATTTCTTAACGAAACTAAAAGAATTTGACCCAATTTACGACAAAATAAAAGCGGATCAGAAACCAAATCACGTATTAAGATATATTGGTGAATTGTCTGGAGATTTGCAAAATGACAAAGGAAACCTAGAAGTAAAATTAGTTTCAGTTCCTTCAGATACAGCTTTAGGCGGATTGAAAGGTTCAGATTCTTTCTTCGAAATTTATACAGAATCATACGGAGATCGTCCAATCGTTATTCAAGGAGCCGGTGCAGGTTCTGCAGTAACAGCGAGAGGAGTTTTTGGTGATATTTTGAGATTGTCTGATAAAGGATAATTTGATTTTAGATTTATTAGAAGCCGATTAATGAACATTTATTGAATGAAAAAATTACTGATTTTACTGTTTTTATCGAATATTTTGACCGCTCAGATTTCTAATGTTGTCAGAAATAAAGATAGTTATACACAAGAAATTTTTCCTTACAAAGGAGTTCGGGCAATTCAAATAGATGAAGTTAGTGTTGTAGGAGAGGAAGACAATGTTTTTATTTTTTCGAAAATTGAAAAAAATGCCAATCCTGACAAAATGTATTTTCAGAGATTTACAAAAGTCAATGATAAATGGATTGTAAAAGCTATTCTTGAAGTTAATCACAGCGGAATCATTTCAGCTTGGGGAAGCCGAAAAGCTTTTGGCGATTATAATAAAGATAAAAGTGTTGACGCTCTTTTTATTTACGGATTGTATGATGCCGCTTTCAAACAGCAGTCGGTTCATTTGATTTTTTCACAAAAAGATCAGTTCTATACCATTGAGTCAAGTATTTCTGATGATTTTAAGACTGATAAATTCTCGGATAATTTTAAATCATTAGATGCAGATTCTAAAAAACAAGTATTAGAATATTGGAGTAAATTAGATAAAAGAGATAAGTGATTTAAGATCTGTATTTGTTTTTAGGCGTAAATATTAAATTTAATAAATATTAAAAAGTTTTTAAAAAATTGGGGTTGTGGATTAATATTCATTATTCCTTTTCTATTGATAGGATTGGGAACGTTATCGTTTAGTTCGTATAATATTTTTAAAGCTTTACAAGCTAAAGGATGGACTCCAGTTTCTGCCAATATTGAAAAAACAGATATTACTTCCCATTCGAATAAAGGTACAATATCGCATGAAGTTATTGTTAGGTATCTTTATGTTATTGAAGGGAAAAAGTATTCAGGAAAAAGAATTGCATTTGGTTATGGTATGAACAATATTGATGATCATGACGGATTGTATTCTAAATTAGAAAACAGTAAAAAAGTCTTGGTTTACGTGAATCCTTCAAATAACGAAGAAAGCGTGATCGTTCCAGGAATGAATGATTCGATTACTGGTTTATTAATTTTTACAATATTATGGAATTCATTTATTGTAGTTTTAGGCATACTTCCTTTTGTAATAAAAGGTGTTGACGAAAATAATGAACCTAGATTTACAGCAAAAGAAGCTACTTGGATTATTTTTATAATATGGATTGCAGGCTTCGCGATTTTATTTAGCAATTGTTTTCATATAGATATAGAAAGTAAAATCAATGTTTTAGAAGCAAGAAATGTTGATTTAGATATAGAATAAAAAAAAGAAAAATACCATGAAAGTAACGTTAAACAGAGTAAACGACGCGTTTCATTTTAAATTAAAAAATGAAAGAGGTCATGTAGTTGATGTTGACAGCAGAGCCGAATTTGGCGGAAGCGATTTAGGAGCTAGTCCAATGGAATTAGTTTTAATGGGCGTTGCCGGATGCAGTGCGATTGATATGATTTCGATTCTAAAAAAGCAGCGTCAAGAAATTACATCTTTTAATGCTGAGGTTGAAGGTGAGCGCGTGCAAATTGGTGAAGCAAAACCTTTTAAAGAAATTAATGTCGTTTTTTATTTAGAAGGCGATATCAATCCCGAAAAAGCACAGCGTGCTGCACAGCTTTCTTTTGAGAAATACTGTTCTGTAGCCAAAACTGTAGAACCAACAGCAACAATTAAGTATAAAGTTGTCTTGAACAACGAAGCTTTGTAAAATTAGATAATTAGTCAATTAGAGAATTTGATAATTTCTCTAAACAGTTTGAATTTTGAATTCAGTAATAACCTGAAACTTTAAACTTTAAACAAAAAAACAAAACAACACAATGAATACAGAAGAATTTGGTTTTGAAACACAAGCCATAAGAACACAATTAGAAAGATCTCAGTATCTAGAGCATTCAGTGCCATTATACTTATCGTCAAGCTTTGTATTTGAAGATGCCGAAGATATGAGAGCTTCTTTTACAGAAGAAAAAGAAAGAAATATTTACAGCCGTTTCAGCAATCCAAACACAACTGAATTTGTAGAGAAAATCTGCAAAATGGAAGGTGCAGAATCTGGTTATGCATTCGCAACTGGAATGGCAGCAGTTTATTCGACTTTTGCAGCTTTGTTAAATGCAGGAGATCATATCGTTTCTGCAAGCAGCGTTTTCGGTTCTACGCATGCATTGTTCATGACTTATTTTCCAAAATGGAACATTGAAACTTCTTATTTTGAAATTAATAAGCCAGAAACAATTGAAAGTTTTATTAAGCCAAATACAAAAATATTATATGCTGAGTCACCGACAAATCCTGGAGTTGATGTAATCGATTTGCAATTGTTGGGTGATATTGCCAAAAAACACAATCTGATTTTAATTATCGACAACTGTTTTGCAACGCCATATATTCAGCAGCCAATTAAATTTGGAGCACATTTGGTAGTACATTCAGCAACTAAATTGATTGATGGTCAAGGACGTGTTTTAGGTGGAGTTACGGTTGGAAGTGAAGATTTAATCAGACAGATTTATTTGTTTTCAAGAAATACAGGGCCGGCTTTATCGCCGTTTAATGCTTGGGTTTTATCTAAAAGTTTAGAGACTTTGGCAGTTCGTGTAGAGAAGCATTGTGAAAATGCATTAAAAGTAGCCGAATTTCTAGAAGCGCATCCAAATGTAAACAGCATAAAATATCCATTCTTGAAATCGCACCCGCAATATGAAATTGCCAAAAAGCAAATGAAATTAGGTGGAAATATTATTGCTTTTGAAATTAAAGGTGGAATTGAAGCGGGAAGAAAATTCCTGAATTCAATAAAACTTTGTTCATTATCTGCTAATATTGGAGATACTAGATCAATTGTAACTCATCCAGCATCAACAACGCACAGCAAATTATCTGAAGCAGATCAATTAGCAGTTGGAATTACGCAAGGTTTAGTGCGTGTTTCAGTTGGTTTAGAAACGGTAGAAGATGTAATTGCCGATTTAAAGCAAGCGCTTGATTAAAATCAAGATTTTAGAATATAAAAAGAAAGATCATTTTTTNNAAAAAATGATCTTTCTTTTTTTTTGTGATGTCAGTAAAAAGTATATTTTTGTTAATTAAAAAATCAAAAGTTATTAATAATCAACTACTAAACCACATTACAAATGAGCAATTCTACTTACGTTTTAGACGATAAATTATTAGTGTCAGCTGGAGCACGTTTTTTACATTATATAATTGATCTTTTTGCCTTTTTTGTCATTTTAATCCTAATTGGAGCAGCAATCGGTGTTCTTTCTGCCTTACTTGATGTTACTGCATTGTCTGATTGGATGAATGGTTTAGGTGATTTAGGATGGAATCTTGTCGCAATTATAGTTTCGTTAATTTATTATATTGCTATGGAAGGATTATTAGGCAGAACAATAGGAAAATACATTACAGGCAGTATTGTAGTGGATGAAAATGGTCAGAAACCGGATTTTGGAACTATTGTAAAAAGAAGTTTTTGTCGTTTAATTCCTTTTGATGCACTTACTTTTTTGGGAGGTTCTAGAGGTTGGCATGATTCATTATCTGGAACCTATGTTGTGAGTAAAAAAGCATTAGATGAAGAAGTGAAATCCTTTCATGAGTTCAATTTAATTGGAGTTCAGGAAGTAAATCAATAAAACTATACTAATTTGGTAGAATATAGTTTTCTATTCTGTTAGTATTCTCGTTCAAAAAGTCTATTTTTGTTGCAGAAAAACAATGAAGATTGTTTATTTTAGTGAGAATGTAAAATAAACAGTCAGCAATCAAAAATCTAAAAATGCTTTCAAAGAAAACAAAATACGGAATTAAAGCTTTAACTTATTTGGCAAGACGCGAGAATAACGAACCTGTACAAATTGCCGAAATTGCGAAAAGCGAACATATTTCGATTAAATTTCTGGAAAGTATTTTATTACTTTTAAGAAATTCAGGTTTCTTGGGTGCTAAAAAAGGAAAAGGCGGAGGTTATTATCTAATCAAAGATCCAAAAGACATCAGCATGGCTAAAGTGTACCGTATTCTTGAAGGTCCAATTGCATTGCTGCCATGTGCGAGTCATAATTTTTATGAAAAATGCGACGATTGTGACGATGAGGATTCTTGTGCTGCCCGACGTTTAATGACTGAAGTTAGAGATAATACACTTAAAATATTAGAAAGTAACTCTTTAGCAGATATTGCATTTTAATACATATTAGTTTAGATATAAAAAAAAGTCCATTTCATAATTTTTGAAAAGGACTTTTTTTGTTTTATCTTAAAATATCAATTTATATCCCGCCATAAAAAGCATAACAGCGATGGCATTTCTTAAAAACAAATCAGGCACTTTTCCGCTTAACATACTTCCCATAAAAATTCCGGGAAGGGATCCTAAAAGTAATTGACCTAATAAAAATAAGTCTAAGTTTCCCATCGAAGCATGACCAATTCCGGCTACCAAAGTTAAAGGAACGGCATGAGCGATTTCAGTTCCTACCAAACGCGGCGTTGGTAAAAGCGGATACAAGAAAAATAAAGTTACTGTGCCTAAAGCTCCAGCTCCAATTGAAGTTAAGGTTACAGTTGCGCCAAGTAAAACTCCAATACCAATTGTCAGCATATTTTGAGTTTGACTCTCGCTGTGAAATTTATCGCCTGCATGTTTTTGAGAAAATCGCAACAGCCTTTTCTTAAATAAAATTGCAACAGATGTAAAAAGAAGTGCCCAGCCTAAACTGTATTTTATTACAGAATTTATAGTAGAAATATCAGTTTTTATACTGTTTAATATCCATAAAGTCAGCAAAGCAGCAGGAACACTTCCTAGAGTCAGCCAGCCAGTAATTTTCCAGTTTATGTTTCCCTTTTTATGATGAACAAATACTCCGCCGGCTTTAGTAAATGCGGCGTAAAGTAAATCAGTTCCAACTGCAGTAGTTGGTGGAATGCCAAAGTACAATAAAATGGGAGTCATTAAAGAGCCGCCTCCAACTCCGGTTAGTCCTACTATAAAGCCAACGACTAAACCTGCAATTACAAGGCCTATTTGAAAATCCATAATTAAAAAAAATTTGGCGCTAAAGTAATAACAATTTTATAATTATCCTATAGATTTTGTAGAGATTAAAAATGTATTTAAAAAACAAATGATTACAAGGCAGATGTTGTTTAAATAAGATGAGTTTTAATTTCATTTGTTAAATTAATTTGTTGAAACATTACGACAGTAATTTCTAGATAATTAGAGCTTTAAAAAAAAGATAATATTGTTTTGATTTTTAGAAATAAGTAGTATTTTTGCAAAGTAATCTATTAACCCGATAGGGTAATAGGATTTGAAAATCAATCGAATAGTATTAATATGGAGAAAGAACTGAAAATAAATAGTATTGATGTGAAGTCTGAAGCTTCATTAAAAGAGAAGCTTTGGGTTGTAATACCAGTTGTTTTATTAGTAGGTTTACTATCAACCTTGATTTACAATCATTATGCTGATTTTTCTGTAGATGCTTTTATAGCGGGATTCAATCAGGAATTTTTAGTGTTTTTTGCTATTGGAGTTTTTGCTCAATTGGTTGATGGTACTCTAGGAATGGGTTACGGAGCGACTTCAACGTCATTTTTATTGGCTTATGGAGTTCCACCAGTTGTAAGCAGTACTGCGGTTCACGTATCTGAAATGTTTACAACAGGAGCTTCCGCACTTTCACATCACCGATTTGGAAATATCAATAAAAAGTTAGTTAAACATTTATTGATTCCAGGAGTTTTAGGTTCAATTACAGGAGCTTATTTATTGGCAGATGTTATTAATGGAGATATAATTAAACCATTTATTGCAGTATATATGATTGTTTTGGCAGTCATTATTATTAAAAAAGCCTTGAAGAAAAGTATTGTAAAAAAGAAAACTAAAAAACTTGGTTATTTAGCTGTTTTCGGTGGTTTTATGGATTCGGTTGGCGGCGGAGGCTGGGGACCAATTGTGACTTCAACATTACTAGGAAGAGGAAGAAATCCAAGATATACTATCGGTTCCGTAAATGCAGCTGAGTTCGCAATTTCATTTGCAAGCGGTATAACATTTATGCTTTTTGGAGGAATTCATGGCTGGCAGGTAATCATCGGATTGATTTTAGGAGGAGTTATTTCAGCGCCATTAGCAGCATATTTGGTAAATAAAATCAAAAGAAAACCAATGATGGTTGCAGTTGGAATTCTAATTATATTATTGAGTTTAAAAACATTATCTAAATTATTGTAAGTAATAATTTTAGAAAGGAGAGATTATGAGTGCGATTATTGTACAAGATTTATTAGAGAAAACTGCAGCTTTTTCGCTTGACGAAACCTTAGTTTTTTTAGCAGAAGAATTCCCAGGGAAAGTAATTTTCTCGACTTCTTTTGGACAGGAAGATCAGGTAATTACAGATTTTATTGCAAAAAGCAATACTGATATTATTGTTTTTACTCTAGATACGGGAAGATTATTTCAGGAAACTTACGACGTTTTTCACAAAACATTAAAAAAGTATAAAAGACCTATCGAAGTTTATTTTCCGGAAGCTGCAGCTGTAGAAAATTTACTAAAAGAAAAAGGACCAAACAGCTTTTACGATTCAGTTGAAAATAGAAAAGAGTGTTGTTTTATTCGAAAAGTAGTTCCGTTAAGAAAAGCTTTAGCAGGAAATTCAGTTTGGATTACAGGTTTAAGAGCTGAACAATCAGAAAACAGACAAGATTTACATTTGTTTGAATATGATGGAAACTTCGAAATTATAAAATTCAATCCGTTGCTAAAATGGACTTTAGAAGAGGTTGAAACATATTTGCAAGAGAACAATGTTCCTCAAAATGCATTGCACAAACAAGGTTTCGTAAGTATTGGATGTGCTCCTTGTACTAGAGCAATTTTTCCAGGAGAAGATATTAGAGCAGGAAGATGGTATTGGGAATCGAGCCATAAAGAGTGTGGTTTGCATAGTGCTAAAAAAGAGTAGTTAGAGGTAAGAAGCAAGAAAATAGATTTAGAATATGGATTAAAGTTTCGGAGGAACGATTCATATTGTAGAGCCGTCCCGAAGCTTCGGGATTAATCCGGGTGGAGAATAAAGAAAACAGAATAAATAGCGTAAAGTTTTAGAGTAACTCACAACTTAAAACCTGAAACTTGAAACTAAAAAATATCAAACAAAAAAACAATGAGTTCAGTATTAAAAACAAACGCTTTAGAGAGTGAAGCGATATATATTTTCAGAGAAGTAATTTCACAGTTTGACAAACCAGTTTTACTTTTCTCAGGAGGAAAAGATTCTATAACATTAGTGCGTTTAGCGCAAAAAGCATTTTTCCCTGCTAAGATTCCGTTTCCTCTATTACACGTTGATACGGGACACAATTTCCCTGAAACTATTGCTTTCAGAGATAAATTGGTAGAAGAATTAGGTTTAGAGTTAATCGTTCGTAATGTTCAGGATGCTATTGATGAAGGAAAAGTGGTTGAAGAAACAGGAAAATATTCTAGTAGAAACAGCCTGCAGACAACAACACTTTTAGATGCAATTGAAGAATTTAAGTTTGATGCTTGTATTGGTGGTGCGCGTCGTGATGAAGAAAAAGCAAGAGCAAAAGAGCGTATTTTCTCTGTTCGTGATGATTTCGGACAATGGGATGAAAAAAATCAAAGACCTGAGTTATTTGATATTTTGAATGGAAAAATCGAAAACGGACAAAACGTTCGTGTTTTCCCAATTTCAAACTGGACAGAATTAGATGTTTGGAGTTATATCGAAAAAGAACATATCGAGATTCCATCAATCTATTTTTCACATAAAAGAAAAGTTTTTTTGAGAGACGGTTTAATCTGGTCGCATTCTCCTTTTGTGTACCAAGAAGAAGACGAACAAATCGAAGAAAGAATTGTTCGCTTCAGAACCGTTGGAGATATGAGTTGTACAGCAGCAGTTGAATCTTACGCAGCAACAATCGAAGAAGTTGTTGGAGAGATCAGAGAATCAACAATTTCTGAAAGAGGAGCCAGAATCGATGACAAACGTTCTGAAGCCGCAATGGAAAAGAGAAAACAACAAGGATACTTTTAATTCAATTAAAAATTGAGAATTAAAAATTAAAAGTTAGAATCAAGAAAACAAAAACATACAGATTTAAATTTTAGTTCAAGGGAAAGCAACTTGAAACTTGAAACAAAAATTAAACCTGAAACAAAATATTAAGAATGGAAGTTTTAAAAATAGCAACAGCGGGAAGTGTAGATGATGGAAAAAGTACTTTGATCGGGAGATTATTGTACGATACAAAATCATTGACTACTGATAAGATTGAAGCAATCGAAAAAAGCAGTAAACAAAAAGGATATGATTATCTTGATTTTTCACTAGCGACTGACGGATTAGTAGCAGAAAGAGAACAAGGAATCACGATTGATGTTGCGCATATTTACTTTTCGACTGCAAAGAAAAGTTACATTATAGCCGATACTCCGGGTCACGTAGAATATACGAGAAACATGGTTACAGGAGCTTCGACTTCTCAGGTTTCTATCATTTTAATTGATGCCAGAAAAGGTGTAATTGAGCAAACATACCGTCACTTTTTTATCAATAATTTATTGCGAGTAAAAGAAGTAATTGTTGCGATTAATAAAATGGATTTAGTTGATTACTCAGAAGAAGTTTTCAATAAAATCAAAGCCGATTTTCAGGCGTTAAATGCAAAAAGTACATTCAAAGAACAAAACGTAAGCTATATTCCGTTAAGCGCAATCAACGGTGGAAACGTTGTTGATCAGTCAAAAGATATGCCTTGGTATGATGGACAAACCGTTTTAGAACATTTAGAAGGATTACATTCTCATGATGTTTTTGAAGCAGGAAAAGCACGTTTCCCAGTTCAAACCGTAATTCGCCCAAAAACAGAAGAGTACCACGATTTTAGAGGTTACGCTGGAAAATTATACGGAAACTCAATTAAAGTTGGAGATGCTGTAACAGTTCTTCCTTCTTTAACAGAATCAAAAGTATCTAAAATTCACTTTTTCGATAAAACATTTGACGAAGCCGTTGCAGGTTCTTCAATTACAATCGAATTAGAAAATGATATCAATGTAACGAGAGGTGATATGATTGTAAAATCAGATGAACTTCCAAAAATTGAAAAAGAAATCACAACAACAGTTTGTTGGATGGACAGTAAAAAATTGGTTGCAGGAACAAAATACATTGTGCAGCACAATACAAATTCAGTTTTAGCAAAAGTAGAAAGTATCAAAAATACAATTTCAACTGATTATTCTGGAACAAAAGAAGCTTCGCAATTAGCGATCAACGAAATCGGAGAAGTAAGCATAAAATTAAGCAAGCCTTTATATTTTGACGCTTACAACGACAATAAATCAAATGGAGCTTTTATTTTAATTGATACCGCAACAAACACAACAGCAGGAGTAGGATTCATCAGGTAGTTGATAGTTTGTGGTTTTTAGTTGATAGTTCTGCTGTCAACAACCAACTATAAACAACCAACTATAAACAACCAACTTAGAGAAATGGAAAGTTTTAGAACAGAAATAGAAAATCCGGTAGTTCAAAGAGAGATTATCGAATTAGAAAAAAAGATTCATTTATTCCGTGGAGGAAAAATTGATGATGAGCGTTTTCGTAGTCTTCGTTTAGCGCGTGGAATTTACGGGCAACGTCAGGAAGGCGTTCAGATGATTCGTATCAAATTGCCTTATGGTAAAGTTACCAGCGAGCAATTAGTGCGTATCACGCAAGTTTCTGATGAGTATTCTACAGGACGTTTACACATTACAACACGTCAGGATATCCAGATTCATTATGTGAGTTTAGACAGAACACCAGAACTTTGGGCAGATTTGGCTAAAGACGATATTACGCTTCGTGAAGCTTGTGGAAACACGGTTAGAAATATTACAGGAAGCGAATTGGCTGGAGTTGATGTAAACGAACCATTTGATGTTTCACCTTATGCACACGGACTTTTTCAATATTTGTTAAGAAACCCAATTTGTCAGGAAATGGGACGTAAATTCAAAATTTCGTTTTCTTCTTCAGACGAAGATACTGCTTTGAGTTATTTACACGATTTAGGATTTATTCCAAAAATTAAAGACGGACAAAAAGGTTTCAAAATCATGTTTGGAGGAGGTTTAGGATCTCAGCCAGCGCATGCCGAATTGCTTTCGGAGTTTGTTCCGGTAAACGAAATCATTCCAACAGCAGAAGGAATCATTCGTATTTTCGACAGATACGGAGAACGTGCAAAAAGAATGAAAGCGCGTATGAAATTCTTAATCAAAGAAATGGGAAGAGATGTTTTCCTTGATTTAGTTGAAAAAGAGAAAAAAGCCATCGCATTTGAAACATACGAAATTGACACAACGGCTTTTGACGGCCCAATTACAGAGCCGTTATTAGAAGTTCCGCTAGTTACGATCGAAGATACTGCAGCTTACGAAACGTGGAAAAAATCGAATGTAATCAAGCAGAAACAAGACGGTTATTACGCTATTGGAATCAAAGTTTTATTAGGTGATTTTTATACGGATAAAGCAAGATTATTAGCAGCTTTAATAAAAAATTACGGAGCAAATGAACTACGTTTTTCATTGCGTCAAAATATTGTAATACGTAATATAAAAGAAGAGAATTTACCTTTCTTTTATCAAGAATTAGCCAAATTGGATTTTGTTCAATTAGGATATAATTCGACAGCAGATATTACAGCATGTCCGGGTACAGATACTTGCAACTTGGGGATTGCAAGTAGTACCGGAATTGCAGAAGAATTAGAAAGAGTTTTAAGTGCAGAATATCCTCAGTATTTAAACAATCAGGAAATTGAAATTAAAATTTCAGGTTGTATGAATGCCTGCGGGCAGCATAATATGTCTGCAATTGGATTCCAGGGAATGTCTATCAACTCAGGAAAACTGGTTGCTCCGGCATTACAAGTTTTGTTAGGAGGAGGAAGATTAGGAAATGGAGCAGGACGTTTTGCGGATAAAGTAATTAAAATTCCAAGCCGTAGAGGACCAGATGCTTTGCGCACAATTTTAAACGATTTTGATGCGAATGCAAACGGAGAAAAATTCCTTAATTATTACGATGTAAAAGGAGAGAAGTATTTCTATGAAATTTTAAAACCTTTCGCAGACGTAACCAATTTAACAGAAGCTGATTTTGTGGATTGGGGTAATGCAGACAATTATGTAAAAGCAGTTGGAGTTGGAGAATGTGCCGGCGTTGTGATCGATTTAGTAGCGACTTTATTGTTTGAAGCTAAAGAGAAATTAATCCTAGCTCAGGAATCTTTTGATAACGAAAAATGGTCAGACGCTATTTATCATGCTTACGCAGGATTTGTAAATGGAGCAAAAGCTTTGTTGTTGTCAGAAAACCAAAAAACAAATCATCACGCAGGAATTGTAGACCTGTTTGATACTGTTTTTGTTGAAAATAATAAAATCGAATTAAACTCAACTTTTAAAGACTTGGTTTACCAAATCAATAAAAATGAACCATCAGAAGCTTTCGCTAAAGATTACATCGCTCAAGCGGTAGTTTTCTTTGATAAAATCGAAACTTTCAGAGCTCAGGAATTAGAAAATGCTTAATATAAAACCCAAAATAACTTTAGTTGGTGCAGGTCCGGGTGATCCTGATTTACTTACGCTCAAAGCTGTAAAAGCATTGGCTGAAGCTAATGTGGTTTTATACGACGCTTTGGCTAACGAAGAAATTCTGGATTATGCACCCAAAAATGCAATTAGAATTTTTGTTGGAAAAAGAATCGGAAATCATGCTTATACGCAGGATCAGATCAATCAATTGATTGTGGATAATGCGCTGACATATGGAAATGTAGTTCGGTTAAAAGGTGGTGATCCGTTTATTTTTGGAAGAGGAAGCGAAGAAGTAGAATTTGCAGAAAGTTTCGGAATTGAAACTATTGTAGTTCCTGGAATTTCATCAGTTGCTTCGGTTCCTGCAAGTCAGGGAATATCAATTACAAAAAGAGGCGTTTCAGAAAGCTTTTGGGCGATTACCGGAACAACTTCTGACAGAAAATTATCTTCAGATGTAGCTTTAGCGGCACAATCTTCGGCAACGGTCGTGATTTTAATGGGAATGCACAAATTACCTCAAATCATCGATTTGTTTCAAAAAGAAGATAAAGGAAATCTGCCTGTAGCGATTATTCAAAACGGAACAACTTCGGAGGAAAAAGTTGGAGTTGGAACAGTAGATTCGATTCTAAATATTGTAAAAGAAAAAGAATTAGGTTCACCAGCGATTATTGTTCTTGGAGAAGTTGTAAGAGAAAGCAATAAATTAAAAGGATTTTACGAAGAGTTTCTATCAAAGGAAATCGCAAGATAAAGTTCCGAAGGAACCATTCGTATAACAATAGCGTTCCGAAGGAACAATTCATGTTGTAGGGTCGGGTTTCACCCGATGTACGCATGGTAATAACGTCGGATTTTAATCTGGGAAATAAAACGAAAGATTGGAAAACATAGCCCGAGGTTTCAACCTCGAGAACGAATGGATATTTAATTCAATATTCATTAAAAAATCATCTAATTTTGATTGGATGTAATTAAATTAAAATGGAACAGAACGAATTATATCCCATATTCCTAAAACTTCATAATCTGAATGTTTTAATTGTGGGCGGAGGAAATGTAGGTTTGGAAAAGCTTTCTTTCTTGCTAAAGTCAAGTCCAAATGCGAATGTTGAGGTTGTAGCGCCTGATTTTCATTTAGAAATTAAAGTTTTAGCAGAAAACCATCCTTCAATTAAATTGACGGAAGCGAAGTTCAAAAAGAAAATGCTCAAAAAGCGTCACATGGTAATTGCCTGTACAGACAATTTAAAAGTGAATAAAAGAGTTTACGATTTGGCCAGAAAACGTTATTTGATTTGCAATATTGCCGACACGCCCGATTTATGTGATTATTATTTAGGCGGAATCGTAACTAAAGGAAATGTGAAAATTGCAATTTCGACCAACGGAAAATCGCCGACAACGGCAAAAAGGCTTAGGGAGTTTTTCGAAGAAGTAATTCCAGAGGATATCAATCAAATGGTTGAAAATTTGAATGAATATCGAAAAACTTTAAAAGGTAATTTTGAAGAAAAGGTTAAAAGAATGAACGAGATAACCGATTCATTAAGAAATAAAGAATAATAAAAAGTTCCGAAGGAGCAATTTATATTGTAGCATCGGGTTTTAACCCGATGGACGAAAGAGGAGAAATGAATAATGATAAAAATCATTGTTAGTAGAATAAATTATTCGTTTCTTTGTATTATTAAGAATGATTATAAACAACAAGCATAATGATTAAAACAGATATACTTATAATTGGAGCAGGACCAACAGGTTTATTTGCCGTTTTCGAGGCAGGATTATTAAAATTAAAATGTCACATTTTAGATGCTCTTCCACAAGCAGGAGGACAACTATCAGAATTGTATCCTAAAAAACCTATTTATGATATTCCTGGTTTTCCAGAAGTTTTAGCAGGAGATTTAATTGATAACCTACAAGAACAAATTAAGCAATTTGAGCCAGGTTATACATTAGGCGAGCGTGCTGAAACAATAGAAAAACAAGAAGACGGAAGTTTTATTGTTACCTCAAATAAAGGAACTAAATTTCATGCACCGGTTATTGCAATCGCTGGAGGTTTAGGAAGTTTTGAGCCTCGTAAACCACTTATCGAAGATATAGAGTTTTATGAAAATAAAGGGGTAAAATACTTCATCAAAAATCCTGAAAAATTTAGAGACAAAAGAGTTGTAATTGCAGGAGGAGGAGATTCAGCATTAGACTGGAGTATTTTCTTGGCAAATGTAGCTTCAGAAGTTACTTTAATTCACAGAAGAAACGAATTTAGAGGTGCTTTAGATTCAGTAGAAAAAGTACAAGAATTAAAAACTGCAGGAAAAATTAAATTAATTACGCCGGCAGAAGTTATCGGAATTAATGGTGCTGAACACATCGAGTCATTAGATATCGAAGAAAACGGAGCACACCGTAAAATCGAAACTGATTATTTCATTCCGCTATTTGGATTAACTCCAAAATTAGGTCCAATTGGAGATTGGGGACTAGAAATTGAGAAAAATGCAATTAAAGTAAATAATGCATTAGATTACCAAACAAACATTCCAGGAATCTTTGCAATTGGAGACGTAAACACGTACCCAGGAAAATTAAAGTTGATCCTTTGTGGTTTCCACGAAGCAACATTAATGTGCCAAGCTGCGTACCAAATCATCAATCCAGGTAAAAAATATGTGTTGAAATATACAACAGTTTCTGGTGTAGATGGTTTCGACGGAACTCGTAAAGAAGCACCAAAAGCAGTTGTGAAAGCGATAGTCTAAGTTGCTAAGGTTTTTATATACAAAAGCTCAAACTTTAAAAGTTTGGGCTTTTTTTTCATCACGCAGAATCCCAGAGGGATGAAATATTTACAGAAAAGAAATAATTCCGTCTGTAAAAAACTTCAGCGGAGCAACATCTTTGAGATGTGTCGCTCCGCTGGAGCTTTAGTTTGATTGCTGAATGTTTTTCTATAAATATTATGCTCCCCTGGATCTAAATCACGTAAAAGGTCAAAGCCTTAGAATCTTAGCATCTTAACTGCTCAGCACCTTAGAAAAAAAACATTTGCAAATCGAAACCCTATTTCATACCTTTGCACTGTTCTTAAAATTATTGTCAGTTATCACGAAAGGCGGAGGGATAGACCCGATGAAACCTTAGCAACCCTTTATCATAAAGAAGGTGCTAAATTCTACTTTATACTACATTTTCCAGTATTAAAGATAGATAACACAAATACATACTCGTATTTCTCAAAACTTTTCTCGATAACATATAATATTTACTGAAACAGATTCTGTATCAGGAGCGAATCATTGGCGCATTTTTGCAGTTAATAGTTCCCGCTTTCGCCTATATCTCTCCATTTCATTGCGAGGATACCGGCTCAATCGGGGCTAATGAGCCAGCACTAGTGCACTTTTGGAATTAATGTAAAAAAATATCGAAGGCTAGACCGAAAGGTTTTTTAAACCTGCCGGGTCTAAAAGAGCCTTCACAATCATAATAAAAAAACTTAGCATCTTAGAACCTTAGCGTCTTAGCAGCTAAAACAAAAAAATATGGCAATTACAATACAAGAAGCAATAAAAAAAAATATCCTAATCCTTGATGGAGCTATGGGAACGATGTTGCAGCGCTATAATTTCTCAGAAGAAGATTTTCGTGGCGAACGTTTCAAAGATTTTCCGCATCCATTAAAAGGAAATAACGATTTACTATCCATAACACAACCACATGCAATCCGCGATGTCCACGCCGCTTATTACGAAGCCGGCGCTGACATTGTAGAAACTAACACTTTTTCAGGAACGACAATCGGTATGGCCGATTATCACATGGAAGATTTGGTTTACGAGTTAAACTACGAATCAGCAAAAATCGCAAGACAAGTAGCTGATGAGTTTACCGCGAAAAATCCAGAAAAACCTCGTTTTGTAGCCGGTTCAATCGGACCGACGAACAGAACGGCAAGTATGTCACCAGATGTAAATGATCCAGGTTACAGAGCCGTAACGTTTGATGATTTGAGAATCGCTTACAAACAACAAGCAGAAGCTTTAATGGATGGTGGCTGTGATTTACTTTTAGTAGAAACCATTTTCGATACTTTAAATGCAAAAGCAGCACTTTTTGCGATCGAAGAAGTAAAAGAAGAACGTAATCTTGATATTCCAATCATGGTTTCAGGAACGATTACAGATGCCTCTGGAAGAACACTTTCAGGACAAACTGTAGAAGCATTTTTGATTTCAGTTTCGCATATTCCGTTATTAAGCGTGGGATTCAATTGCGCCCTTGGAGCCGATTTGTTGAAACCGTATTTAAAAACATTATCTCAGCATACACAATTTAATGTTTCGGCACATCCCAATGCAGGATTGCCAAATGCTTTCGGACAATATGATGAAACACCAGAACAAACTCAGGCTTTTATTAAAGAATATTTAGATGATAATTTAATCAATATAATCGGTGGCTGTTGCGGAACAACTCCAGATCATATTCGATTAATGGCTGAAGTTGCAAAAGATTATAAGCCACGCGTGGCGCCAGTAACAGTATAGTGTGATTTTTTGGAATATTATATGAAATTTAAATATCTGGTTTTATTAGTTTTTCTTTCAACTTTACTTGCACAATGTGCTTCGTCAGCGACCATCGAAGGAATGACGGTTAAAGATTATAAAGCGGAAAAGAAAATTGGAGATAAAATTTTCATTAGATCTGTTACAGGTGGAAAAAAAACAAATCCATTATGGACATCTAAGATTTCTAATGAAAATTTTGGAGAAGCATTTAAAAAATCTGTTATTGAATCTGAAGTATTTTCGAAAATAGATTCGATTACAAATGACGAGGATTGGGTTCTTGAAATTAATTTAGTTTCTGTTGATCAGCCTTTTTTTGGTCTGACCTTTACGGTCAAAACTACAATAGAATATAAATTGTATTATCAAAATAAATTGAGGTTTAGCAAGAATATTAAACAATCCGGAAGTGCTACAACTTCAGATGCAATTTTAGGAGTAAAAAGGTTACGCTTAGCGAATGAAGTTTCGGCAAAAAATAATATAAATGAGTTACTTCGATCATTAAACGAGATTGTTCAATAGATGTAAATGCAGTAATGACAATATCAAAAATGGATGGAGAGCATATTATTTATTCTGAAGATGGAGAGGTTTTTAAAGCTTTTCTAAATTCAAATTGGTACGATACAATGAGTCCATATTTATATTGTGTTTCTGAATTGAAAAGTATTAAAAGTAAGATTGACAATAACGAAAAATTCAAGATAGAAAGTAACGGTAAAATATATCATATTACGACAAATTTAGAATTTAAGACATGGATAGAAAAGGTGTTTTATGGCGGATTTGAGAAACATGTTTTTATTGATTAAAAAATAAAAGTTCCGGAGGAACGAAACATATTGTAGCAACGGAATTTATTCCGTTGAAAATTGAAGAAAATGACAGAAAAAAGAAGAGACCTTGTATTAGCAGGATTAGAACCGTTGATTATTACGCCCGAAAGTGTTTTTGTAAACGTTGGGGAACGTACAAATGTAACAGGTTCAAGAAAATTCCTGAGATTAATCAAGGAAGAGAAATATGACGAGGCGCTTGATATTGCAAGACAGCAGGTAGAAGGTGGAGCACAGATCATCGATATTAATATGGATGAAGGAATGCTTGACGGTGTTACGGCGATGACTAAATTTTTGAATTTAATTGCTGCAGAACCAGATATTTCGAGAGTGCCGATTATGATCGACAGTTCGAAATGGGAAATCATCGAAGCAGGTCTTAAAGTAGTACAAGGAAAAAGCGTTGTAAACTCGATTTCGTTAAAAGAAGGGGAAGAAGCTTTTATTCATCATGCTCGACTAATCAAACGTTATGGAGCGGCGGCCATTATCATGGCTTTTGACGAAGTAGGTCAGGCCGATAATTACGATCGTAGAGTTGAAATCTGTCAGCGTTCGTACGATATTTTGGTGAACAAAGTAGGGTTTCCTCCACAGGATATTATTTTCGATTTGAATATTTTCCCAGTTGCAACGGGAATGGAAGAACATCGCTTAAACGCTTTGGACTTTTTTAGAGGAACAAAATGGGTTCGTGAAAACCTTCCGCACGCACATATTAGCGGTGGAGTAAGTAACGTTTCGTTCTCTTTTAGAGGAAATGATACCGTTCGTGAAGCGATGCACTCCGTGTTTTTATACCACGCGATTAAAAACGGAATGACGATGGGAATCGTAAATCCAGAAATGTTGACGATTTATGATGATATTCCGAAAGACTTATTAGAACACGTTGAAGACGTAATTTTAGATAGACGCGACGATGCTACAGAACGACTTTTGGATTTTGCTGAAAACGTAAAAGGCGAAGTAAAATCAGATGAAAAAGCCGTTCAAGAATGGCGTTTTGGAACAGTTCAAGAGCGTATTACACATTCGTTAGTAAAAGGAATCGATGCTTTTATTGAAGAAGATGTTGAAGAAGCTCGTTTGGCGGCAACAAAGCCAATTGAAGTTATCGAAATCAATTTGATGACGGGAATGAATGTCGTTGGAGATTTATTCGGAAGCGGAAAAATGTTCCTGCCTCAGGTTGTAAAATCAGCTCGTGTAATGAAAAAAGCCGTTGCTTATTTATTGCCTTATATCGAAGCCAGCAAACAAGCTGGAGACAAACAAGGAAACGGAAAAATCCTGATGGCAACTGTAAAAGGCGACGTTCATGATATTGGTAAAAACATCGTTTCGGTGGTTTTGGCTTGTAACAATTACGAGATTGTCGATCTTGGTGTTATGGTGCCTCCGGAAAAAATTATTGCAGCGGCTATTGAACACGAAGTAGACATTATTGGATTAAGCGGATTGATTACGCCTTCGCTTGACGAAATGGTGTATTTAGCCAAAGAATTAGACAAACAAAATATTAAAATCCCGATTATGATTGGCGGGGCAACAACTTCGCGCGCGCATACTGCCGTGAAAATTGCACCACAGTACAAAGAAACTGTAATTCACGTAAACGATGCTTCGAGAGCTGTTACTGTTGCAGGAAATCTGTTAGATCATAATAGAAAAATATATGCAGCAGATATTCGTGCCGAATACGATTCATTTAGAGAAACATTCTTAAATCGTTCAAGAGACAAAAACTTCCTTACGATTGAAGATGCCCGTAAAAATAAATTACCATTGGATTGGTCAGAATATACTCCGACTAAACCAAAAGTAATTGGTAAACAAATTGTCGAAGTTGACTTAGATGTTTTGGTTCCGTACATCGACTGGACGCCATTTTTTCAGACTTGGGAATTGTACGGAAAATATCCTGCGATTTTAACGGATGAGGTTGTGGGCGAACAAGCAACTTCTGTTTTTGCTGATGCTCAGGCAATGCTGAAAGTTATTTTAGAAGAGAAAAAACTAAAAGCAAAAGGTATTTACGGAATTTTCCCTGCGAATCAGGTTGATGATGACGATATCGAATTGCGTGACGAAAACGGAAAAGTTTTGGAGAAATTCTTAACACTTCGTCAGCAGTCACAAAAAACAAAAGGCGCTCCAAACATCGCTTTATCTGATTTTATTCTGCCAAAAGAAAGCGGAATAACAGATTATATGGGAGCTTTTTGTGTGACAACAGGTTTTGGTGTAGATGAATGGGCAGCGGAATATGAGAAGAACTTAGACGATTACAATTCGATTATGGTTAAAGCACTTGCCGATCGTTTTGCTGAGGCTTTCGCCGAATATCTTCACGAAAGAGTACGTAAAGATTTTTGGGGTTACGATTCAGAAGAAGCTTTAACCAATGAAGAATTGATTAAAGAAAATTACAAAGGAATTCGTCCAGCTCCAGGTTATCCAGCTTGTCCTGATCACTTAGAGAAACCAACAATTTGGAAGCTTTTAAATGTAGCCGAAGAAATTGGAGTGACTTTAACGGAAAGCATGGCAATGTGGCCGGCTTCATCGGTTTCAGGATACTATTTTGGAAACCCGAAAAGCAGGTATTTCGGACTCGGAAAAATAAAAGAGGATCAAGTAGTAGATTACGCTAAACGACGCAATGTCCCAACGGATTATGCCATGAAATGGTTAAATCCTAATATAGCAGATTAACAAAGAAGTTTCAGGTTTCAGGTTTAAAGTTTCAAGTTCTGTACAGCAACTTGAAACCTGGAACTTTAAACTTGAAACAACAAATATTTGATTTAAGTTTTTGATTTCAGATTTTTTACACAAACGATTCAAAAACATAATCATAACTCATAACTTAAGAAATGAAAGTAACAGAGCATATAGAAAACGCCAAAGGAAAAACATTATTCTCATTTGAACTTATTCCGCCTCAAAAAGGGAAGAGTATTCAAGAATTATACGATAATATTGACCCGTTAATGGAGTTTCAACCGCCGTTTATTGACGTAACAACTTCGCGTGAAGAATATATTTATATAGACAAAGGCAACGGACTTTTAGATAAAAAACTGACTCGTATGCGTCCGGGAACGCTTGGAATTTGTGCTTCTATAAAACATAAATACAACGTAGACACCGTTCCGCATTTACTTTGCGGCGGATTTACACAGGAAGAAACCGAATATATGCTGGTTGATTGTCAGTATTTGGGAATTAATAATGTGATGGCGCTTCGTGGTGACGCCATGAAAGATGAACAATCTTTTGTGCCAAAAGCTGGCGGAAATCATTTTGCGATTGATTTGGTTAAACAAATTAATGATTTGAATTGTGGAAAATATCTTCATGAAGTGATGGATATTGATAACAAGGCTGATTTCTGTATTGGTGTTGCAGGTTATCCTGAAAAGCACTTAGAATCACCATCATTACAATCTGATTTAAAAAGATTAAAAGAAAAAGTAGATGCGGGAGCAGATTATGTGGTAACACAAATGTTTTTTGATAATGCGAAATATTTTGCTTTTGTAGAAAAGGCGAGAGAAATAGGTATTACAATCCCAATTATTCCAGGAATTAAACCAATTGCAGTACAAAGACATTTGCAAATTCTGCCTCAAATTTTCAGAATCGATTTACCTGAAGATTTAATCGATGCAGTTTATAAATGCAAAAATAACGCTGAAATCAAGCAAGTCGGAATCGAATGGGCGATTCAGCAGTCACTTGAATTAAAAGCTGCTGGAGTTCCTGTTTTACACTATTATTCAATGGGTAAATCAGAGAATATTCGTCAGATCGCAAGTCAGGTTTTTTAAGAGTTTTCTATTAGATATAACACAAGTTTGTCATTTCTTCTTCGTCGAAATGACAAACTAAGCGTTAGTTGGAAATCTGATTCCAAATGATAATAATGCTGAAGGATTTTGTTTAATTTAGAAGTTTAAAATTTTCGTGTAATGAAACAAGAAGAACTACAAGCCATAGCCTCTCAATTAAAACTTCCAATAGGAGAAAAAGGAATCGAAATGGGAAATATGATGAACGAAACGAACATCAATATGACACGCCATTCGATTCAAAATCTGAATATATCAAACGAAAATAAAATTCTAGAATTGGGTCACGGAAATGCGGGACACGTAGAATTTTTATTCGAACAAGCTGAAAATCTGAAATACTACGGACTGGAAATGTCCGAACTAATGTTTCAGGAAGCACGCCAGACTAATCGAAATTTTGTTTCTCAAAAACAAGCTTTCTTTTCGCTTTATGACGGAAATAAAATTCCGTTTGAAAATGATTTTTTTGATAAAATATTTACGGTAAATACAATTTATTTTTGGCAGAAGCCAGAAGAATTATTAGTAGAGATTTACAGAGTACTAAAGCCGAATGGGAATTTCTGCTTAACATTTGCGGAAGAAGATTTCATGAAGAAGCTTCCATTTACTCAATTTGAATTCGAATTATACAGTACTGAAAAAGCACAAGAATTAATTAAGAAATCGCCTTTTAAAATTGTTTACTCAGAAACACAGACTGAAAAAGTAAAGAGTAAAACAGGCGAATTAGTAGATAGAGCTTTTACTACTATAGTTCTAGAAAAATAAAAGTTTTTTTGCCACAGATTAAATGGATTAACACAGATTAAAAAAATCTTTTAAATCTGTGGCAGAATTATTAACTATAGCAGATCTTAAAGTGCTTTCGTTTTTTATTATTAATCTTTCGGAATTATAATCCTTTACAATTATGGAAGTTAAGAAAATCAATTTTTTACAGAGTTACAGCAGCATACTTTTGCTTCTTGGCGGTATTATTATAGGAAGTGTTTTAGGATTGGTATTTGGAGAAAAAGTTTTGATCATAAAACCGATTGGTGATATATTTCTGAATTTACTTTTTACGGCAATTATTCCGCTTATCTTTTTTACGATTGGTTCTTCAATTGCCAATTTGGAAAAAACAGAGAAACTTGGAAAACTGTTTGTTATAATGATATTGGTTTTTCTCGCGACAATTCTAATTTCTGGCATTGTAATGATCTGTGCCGTTTATCTTTTTCCAATTCATCAGGATATTGCCATTACCAAAGTTCCGTTTGAAAACATTCAATCTGGATCGGCGGGAGATCAAATCGCAAAATTGCTTACAGCAAATGATTTCTTCGAATTATTGTCTCGAAAAAGCATGCTGGCACTTATTATATTCTCATTTTTAATCGGCTTTGCCACATTACAATCTGGTGAAAAAGGAAATGCTTTCAAAAGTTTTCTTGATTCAGGAAACGAGGTAATGAAACAGCTTTTGAATATTATAATGAAATTTGCTCCAATTGGTTTAGGAGCTTATTTTGCTTATCAGGTTGGTATTTTTGGACCGCAGTTGTTTGGAGTTTATGCAAAACCTATGGCTGTTTATTATGCGGCCTGCATCTTTTATTTCTTTGTATTTTTTAGTTTGTATGCACTTGTTGCCGGTGGAAAAAGAGCTTTCAAAGTTTTTTGGAGCAATAATGTAACCGCTTCATTAACTGCAGTTGGAACTTGCAGCAGTATTGCAACGATTCCTGCAAATCTCGATGCTGCGCAAAAAATGGGAATTCCGGCACATGTTCGTAATTTGGTGATTCCACTTGGAGCACCTTTGCATAAAGATGGATCGAGTATGTCATCTATTTTAAAAATAACCTTTTTATTTGCCATGTTTGGAAAAGAATTTACAGAACCTTCAACCATACTTTTGGCACTCGGAATTACAATTATTGTTTCGATTGTCGAAGGCGGAATTCCAAACGGAGGTTATATAGGAGAAGTTTTAGCTATCACCGTTTATGGTTTTCCAATGGAACAGGCATTACCGGTTGCCATGATTTTAGGAACTCTGGTTGATCCAATTGCTACTTTACTAAATGCAAATGGAGACGTAATTTGTTCTATGATGGTTTCCAGATTTTCTGAAAAGACCAAATGGTAGCTTTACGGTAAGTTTTACATTTTCACATTAAATATTAATTAACCTGTTTTCTACTGAAAAATCAGTACGAAAACCAATACTATATAATATGAATTCAATACTGCAGCATGATCTAAAAAATTTCGAAGTTATCTTAGAAAAAGCAAAACAACAAGGAATTGATTTCTTGAACAATCTTGAGAATATTCCAACTTCAAGCAAAAATAAAGTAGATACAAACCGTGCTTTAAACGAATTAGGTTTGGGCTCTGAAGAGGCTTTAATAGAATTTAATGAAAGACTAGTTCCTTTATTAGTTTCTTCGCCAGGTCCGCGTTATTGGGGTTTTGTAACTGGAGGATCGACTCCCGCTTCAATTGTAGGCGATTGGCTGTCGTCGATTTACGATCAGAATACGCAGGCGGTTGTGGCACAGGGCGGAAATTCGGCATTAATAGAATTTGAAACCATTCATTTATTACTACAATTACTAGAACTTCCTGATACATTCATGGGCGGATTTGTTACTGGAGCAACTATGTCAAATTTTACTTGTTTAGGAGTAGCGAGACAATGGTTTGGAAAACAATTGGGTAAAGATTTTGCTAAGAATGGAATTTCAGAAACGATCAATATATTGACAGCAATGCCGCATTCGTCTTCTTTAAAAACATTATCAATGTTAGGAATTGGAAGCCAGAATTATACAGTTGTAAAAACAATTGAAGGTAACCGTGAAGCAATTGATACTGTTGATTTAGAAACAAAAATAAAAGAATTAAATGGGAAACCTTTCATCTTAATTTCTAGTGCGGGAACTGTAAATACAGCAGATTTTGATGATTTTAAAGAGATTTCAGCTCTTAGATCAAAATATAATTTCTGGTGGCATATCGACGCGGCTTTTGGTGGTTTCGCTGCAGTTTCAGATAAATATAAGCATTATGTAGAAGGCTGGCAGGGTGCAGACAGTATTGCTGTTGATTGTCATAAATGGCTGAATGTTCCTTACGAAAGCGCATTTTATTTGGTTAAAAAAGAACATATTAATCTGCAAATCGAAACGTTTCAAAATTCGAATGCTCCTTATTTAGGAAATGCGCTTGAAAATTTTAATTATTTAAACGTTCTTCCAGAAAACTCACGTCGTTTAAGAGCTTTGCCGGTTTGGTTTTCTTTAGTGGCTTACGGAAAAGAAGGATTTTGCGATATTATTGAAAAAAGTGCTTTACTTGCGCTGCATTTTGGAAATGAGCTTATTGAAGACGGCCGTTTTGAACTTCTTGCTCCAATTCGGTTAAATAATGTTTGCTTTACTTTAAAAGGAGATGAAAATCAAGATAAAGTTGCTCAATTTTTAACGCAGCTAAATGATACAGGAAAAGTATTTATGACACCAACTGTTTATCAAAACAAAAAAGGTATCAGAGCATCATTTGTAAATTGGAGAACTGCCGAAGAAGATATTAAAATTGTAATAGAAGAAATGAAAAATATAATTTCAGATTTGGATTTATAAGTCTTAAAATAGAATTTTTGAAGCCCGTTTATGTATTAAGCGGGCTTTTTTTATGCGCTAAACGCTGTTTTTCCTTAAAAAAGTGTTCTGTAATTTAACTTTTATGATTAAAAATCTTAATCAAATCTTAAGCTAAAGTTAATTATTGATTAAGGAATGCTGTTTTTTTTATTGATTCTTAAGTTTAAAAGTTAATTATTATTCTTATTTAGAATAATTAAAAATAGTTTGGAAAAGCTGTTGAAAGAGTCTAAGTTTGTTGTCAATTTAATTTTCAAACCATATTTATCTGATGCAAATAAGTAGATTATTACTCTTGATCACGATTATTTTTACCTCACTTCAAGGGTACTCACAAAAAAACAAAGTAAACTTAACCGGAGTTATTTTAACAAATCAAGGCAAACCAGCTGAAGGAGTTTCAGTAGCACTAAAAGGAACCGTTTACGCAGCACTAACTAATAACAAAGGAGAATATAAAATTAGCGGCGATAGCGGAGACTATATTTTATTGATTACTCATGTTGGTTATAAAACAATAGAAGCCGCAGTTTCGCTTAAACAAGGAAGCAAACCAACTCAGAATGTTACGATAGAGGAGGATATGGCTGCTTTAAATGAAGTTGCTGTAAAAGGAAAATCTAAAGTACAGCGTGCCAGAGAGCAGGCGTACAATATTACTTCTGTAGATCTTAAAAAAACATACAATACAACTGCCGATTTAAATCAGGTTTTAAATAAAACTACAGGTGTACGTATTCGTGAATATGGAGGATTGGGATCTGCGTTTAACTTTTCATTAAACGGTTTCTCTGGAAATCAGGTTAAATTTTTTCTTGACGGAGTACCTATGGATAGTTATGGTTCGTCACTTACCTTAAATAATATTCCGGTAAATATGGCTGAAAGAATCGATGTTTACAAAGGTGTTGTTCCTGTAGAATTGGGCGCAGACGCTTTGGGAGGCGCAGTAAATATTATTACGAATAAAAACGTAAACCGCTATATTGATGCTTCTTACAGTTATGGTTCTTTTAATACTCATAGAGCGGCCGTAAACACAAGGTTTTCGGGTAAAGATGGATTTATTGCTAATATTAATGCTTTTGCAAATTACTCAGATAACGATTATAAAGTAGACGTAAGTGTTGTTGATAAAAATACCTCGAAGTTTTTACCAGAACAAAAATACAAACACTTTCATGATGGTTACAAGTCTGGAACTATAATGGCCGAAGCGGGATTTAAGAATAAAAGCTTTGCCGATTATTTGCTTGTTGGTTTTGCTATGTCTGGCAATAAAAAGGAAATTCAGCAGGGAAGATCTATGCAAAAAGTGGTTGGACAAGCATTTACAGACAGTGAAAGTTTTATTACTTCTTTAAAATATAAAAAAGATAATCTTTTTACTAAAGGATTATCACTAAATGTAAACAGTACATACGCTTTGGTAAACAACAGATCTGTAGATACATCTTCAAGAGTGTATGATTGGACAGGGAATTATGTTTACAGGCAATTTGCAGGAAACAGTGATAAAGGAGAGCTGGGAAACAAGAGTATTTATGTTTATGATGAAGAAAATGCCCAGTTGACTACTAATTTAAAATACCAATTGAATGAACAGCATTCGCTGGCAGTAAATTATTCTTATTTAGGCTATAAACGTAAAGAAACAGATGAATATTTAACTGTAATTGAACTTGGAGAGCCTACAATTAATAAGAACATTCTAGGATTGGGTTATAACTTCAGCGGTTTAGATAATCGATTGGCAATTTCTGCATTTGGAAAAATGTTTGATTTAGAAACCAAAATGCTTTCTGGCGGAATAACGCAATCAACAACATCGACTAATTACGGTTATGGAGCTACTACAGCTTATCATTTATCGGATAAATTACAAATAAAAGGATCTTATGAACATGCTTATCGTTTGCCGGCTGCAATCGAAATGCTTGGAGATGGTTTAACAGTAAACAGTAACATTGGCTTAAAACCAGAAAGCAGTGACAACGCAAATTTAGGACTTGCTTTTATTCTTCAAAAAGAAAAAAATCACTTTAATGCTGAGACTAGTTTAATATACAGAGAAGCAAAAGATTT
This sequence comes from Flavobacterium plurextorum, assembly GCF_002217395.1. Classification (GTDB taxonomy): domain Bacteria; phylum Bacteroidota; class Bacteroidia; order Flavobacteriales; family Flavobacteriaceae; genus Flavobacterium; species Flavobacterium plurextorum. Next base: position 241,559 of record NZ_MUHD01000014.1, read on the forward strand.
TATTAGAGAAAAACAAGATGGTGATAAAACGGTATATGAAAACTTGCAAAATGTACAAGTATCAGGTATTGATGGAGTTCTTAGATATGGTTACACAGATTTACTTACGTTCGAGGTAAATGCAACATATCAAAAAAGCCTTAATAAAAACAAATACAAAACAGGAACAACAAGTCCAGATGCTTTGTATGATGCGCAGTTGCCAAACGTTCCAATTTTTTATGGAAATGCTGATTTGACTTTTAATTTTAAAAATGTCAAATATCAAGGAGACAAACTTTCTTTGAATGTGAGCGCAAATTATATCGATGCATTTTATTTGACTTGGCCGGTTTTAGGGGAGTTAGAAACTAAAAAAGCAATTCCAGAACAATTTACCCAGAATGCAATGGTTGCCTATTCATTTTTAAAAGGAAAATACAATCTCGCATTCGAATGTAGAAATATTACTGATGTTAAAGTCTACGACTACTTTAAAGTTCAAAAGCCGGGACGTGCTTTTGCTGTTAAGTTCAGATATTTTCTTCAGTAATTAAATTTTAATAATAACCCTTAATAATTATAATCATGTTAGTAAACAAATTCGCAAAATGCTTTGCATTGGGCTTTCTGTCATTATCTATTTTTTCATGCAGCAGCGATGATTCATCTTCAAAAGAGGAACCAGCTGTAAATGGTGCAAAATACGTTGCATCATATTGGTTAGACGATTACACACAATATATATTAGATTTTAACTCTACAGATCAATTAATGACTGGCGAAATCAGTGCTAAAGGAGTTGGAATTGAGCAAGAAGGAAGCTGTTTTCCAGTGCAAAATACTTTTTTTGCATTGAGTACAGGAGATGAAGGATCAGTTTCATTTCATCTTAACAGCGCAGGAAAACTAGTTCAAGGCGGAAAACTAGCTTTCGAATCATCTTACGCTGTAGGTTATACTGATGATAAAAAAATGATCAATATTGGTGCTACGTGGGACGGAAGTTCGTCTGATTACGAACTTATGATTTACAATCCAGCAACGGTTTCAATCGATGGTCGTAAGTTTAATGACTTTAGTGTAACTCCTGGAAATAAAAATATATTATATTGGCCAACTGGAGCTGCGGTTTCTGGCGACAAACTTTTTGTTCCTGTTTATACTAAAGATGTCAGCGAGAAGAAAAATGTAGTATTATCTTCAGATGCGGTTGTGAGAGTTTACAAATACCCTTCTTTAGAATATGTAACAACAATAAAAGATACTAGAACAACTGCAATTGGAATGTACTATACTAATACAGGAATTGTACAAACTGAATCTGGAGATATCTATACTTTTTCATCTAATGCACGTGCAGGAGGTTATCCAGTTACAGCTGCAGCTTCTGGAGTTTTACGTATTAAAAAAGGAGATGCTAAATTTGACCCAGGATATTTCTTTGATCTTGAGGCAAGTACTATTAAAGGAAAAGTTTTAGCAGCTTATCCATTAGGAGGAGAGAAAGTTTTTATCTCTTATATTCCTGCTTCTGTTGATCCAGGAAAATCAGTTTATAGTTTCTTAAGCACACAAACCATATTCAAGTCAGCAATACTTGACTTATCAGCAAAAACTGTTTTAGCAGTTACAGGATTACCTGATCATGGTGGTGATGAGTTTTTTGGAGTTGGAAGTTTGTTTGTTGAAAACGGTAAAGCTTACAAAAGTTTCGTAACCGGCAATGAAGCTCGTGTTTATCAAATTGATATTGCAACAGGTAATGCAAAAGCTGGAGCTCTTATTAAAGAAGGTCTTTATTTACCAACAATTGGTAAACTTACTTTCTAAATTCTAATCTATTATAGATGGCTTGAAGTATCTTAAAAGATGCTCAAGCCATTTTTTTATTTTTATTAAATTATAATTTCAATGACTGCTATTAAAAGCCGAACGGGTAAACCGCCAAATAAAGGAAAATCACGTTTTAGTAAAATTAATGCCTGGCTGCATTTATGGCTGGGTCTTGCTTCTGGAATAATTGTGTTCATAATGGCAATTACAGGTTGCATATTAGTTTTTGAACACGAAATAAAAGAGTTGACTTCACCATACTTAAATGTTGAAGCACAAAGTCCGGAAAAACTCCTGCCACCTTCAAAAATTTACGCTGCCGTTCAAAAAGTACTGCCAAATAAAGAAATTCATGGAGTATGGTATAGCGGCTTAGACAAATCAGTTAAAGTTGATATTGAATCTGATTCATTGATTTATGTAAATCCGTATAACGGCAAAATTACGGGAATGGTCGATCACGAAGATTTTTTTCACATCATAGATGAAGGACATCGAAATCTTTGGCTGGAGCGTGAAATAGGAGCGCAGATAACGGCTTGGGCAACTTTCATTTTTTTCTTTTTATTGATAAGCGGACTTGTACTTTGGTTTCCAAAAAAATGGAATAAAACAACGGTTAACAACAGTTTTAAAATAAAATGGAGCGCCAAAATCAAACGTCTAAATTATGATTTGCATAACGTTATGGGATTTTATGTCGTCATTTTAGCCTTACTGATTTCTTTTACAGGATTATTAATGAGCTTTCATTGGCTTCGCGAAAGCACTTATTGGATAAGCGGAGGCTGGGCTGATGAAAAGGACAAAAAAGAACAGATTGTTTCGGTTAAAAATGATACAATTTCTAAACAGCAAATCGATAAGCTGGCTGGAGCCGATTTTATCTGGAAAAAGGTGCGGACAGAAATTGCTAAGGAAAATAAAGAAGCTGTTATCATTCATTTTCCTGATGAGCCCAAAGACGATTATTATGCTTGCACAGATATGTATAAAGGAATTTGGAGGGATTTATATTTTGATTCTAAAACATTAGAACTACTTCCAAAATCTGAAAAATACATTAGTGACGAACGATTCTCAGATTGGTTAATGCGATCAAATTATAGTCTTCATATTGGCGCAATAGGCGGATTGACTACAAAGATTATTTATTTTACAGCAAGTTTAATATGCGCAAGTCTTCCTGTTACAGGTTTTTACATCTGGTGGGGAAGAAAGAAAAAACAAAAAAAATAACATTGAGTACTTTTTAAGTTTCTATTTGTTTGGTTAGTTGGTTGAAAGTCTTTTGCAAGAAATAATATTCTGCAAGAGACTTTTTTTTGTTTTAAAATAAAGAAAATAAATAATCATATTGTCATACTGAGCGAATTCGAAGCCCCGCAAAGTGATTTAGTATATGTGAGCTTCGAATTCGCTCAGTATGACAACTCTGACTTCGTTCGGCCTTATAAATGTGTGATTATTTACTGCTTTGCATAATATCTTTAAAAACAAAAAGAGCCTGCTAAAAGCAGGCTCCTCTCATTCAAAAAAAAATAAAAAACAAAAACAAATTCAAGGGATCTTAAATTCTATAAGTAAAAGATAATGTCGCAATGCGATTATCTAGATCGTATCGTTTATTAATAGCAGTCTGCCCGACTGTTGAGTTAATATAAAAATTGTTAGTGTTAAAAATATCAGTAACATTTAGTTTTATACTGCCTTTGTTTGCCAGAACTTGTTTTGAAATTCCAATGCTGAAATCAAAAAAGCCGTCACGTTGATAAACGCCAAGGTTCGATTTTGATTGATACTGTGCGTTAGCTTCAGCTTTCAAACTTTCAGTTATTGTGAACGAATTTTGTACACTTAAGTTTAGCGTAACAATTGGGTCAATAGTATCAGAGTTTACAATGTTGCCCATAAATCTATTTTCGAAAATATTGAAAAGAGTATTTATAGACCAAAACTTGTAAAGTTCCGCTGTATGAGTAATGTTTGCTCCATAATTATAAGATTTTGATACATTTATCTGAGAAGTAACAGTTGTGTTATTACCCGGATCATAAGTATAAACTTCCGTAAAAACATCTTTAGTGCTGTTGAAATACAATGAAGACATGAAATTGCTTTTCCAAGCATATCCAATTTCGGCAGCATGCGTAATTTCAGGAACTAAATTTGGATTTCCTTGAGAGTAATTGAATGAATCATCATAAAAACGAAATGGATTCAAATCAAATTGGCTCGGTCTGTTTATTCTTTTGCTGTAAGAAGCATGAACAGAATGATTGCTTGTAAGTTCATATTTTAAAGAAAGACTCGGGAACCATTTTAAATAATCGTCTTTGTGCTCCTCGTTTAAAGTTCTTTGTAAGATATTAATTGCCGTATATTCAGAACGTAAACCACCTTGAATGTTTAAATCTCCAATTTGATATTTGTAATTGGCATACGCCGCATAAATTTGTTCTTTGTACTCAAAATGATTGGTTGAATTAAGATCAATTATCCATTGGTTATTGTCATTATATTCATAAACCGATGGATTATCATTGTTTTTTAAGCTCGCTTTAAAACCCCATTCAATAGATTGTTTTTCTTTTAATGGATTAGTAAAATCTACTTTTCCTGTAAAAACTTTTAATTGTGACGGAATAAAACCTCTTCTATCATTAATATCATTTGGGTTTGAAGGATCTATATTTTGTGCACTCTGAAATTGATTTGATCTAAATTTTGAAGTTTCGTATTCAAAGTCAAAAGACATATTTTTTCCTTCCGTATTAAACTTATGAACTCCAGAGAACGCATACGTGTAATCATTCCATTTTTCTTTACTGTCGTTGTATGTTGAAGCATCAAAAAGCAGTTGATTTTGGGCATTGCTCAAAGAGTTTCGACCGTTGGCGATATTTTCATAACGCCCCAATTTAGCATCAACATAAAACTCTAAATTCGTTTTAGGAGAAACTTCATAAGTAGTTCCAATTTTAAAGTTATTCGAAGTAAGCGGTTCGTCTGTAGTTGAGGTTTGATAATTTTTAGTGTCAATTTGCTGACGCGTTATATCTGTATATTGCGTTTGGTTAAATTCTTTGCGTTCCTCTTCACCTCTAAAAGTGTAGCTGTAATTACCATAAACGCCAAATTTGTCCTTATTATAACTTAAGTTAACTCCAGAATTAGTTCTGTTTTTTCGTCCGCGGCCATAACTCGCAAACGCAGTTCCTTTTATCCCCGAAGTACTTGGTTTTTTTAGAATAATATTTATAATTCCGGCTTTTCCGGCTGCATCATATTTAGAAGAAGGATTCGTTATAACTTCAATTTGTTTAATATTTGAAGAAGTGGTTGATTTTAAGTAATTAGCCAATTCTTTTTGAGAAAGCTGTGTTAATTTACCATTAATCATAACAGCAACACCCTGTTGTCCTCGAATAGACAAATCGCCGTCCTGAGAAACTACTACTCCAGGAGCACGAGATAAAACATCCAGCGCTGTACCACCTTCAGATACAATACTGTTTTCGACATTAAAAACCAGACGATCTGATTTTTGAGTATATAAAACTTTCTTTTTTGTAATTACAATTTCATCTAAAACATTGATAGATGTTTCAACCAGACTGTCTTTTTCTTTTTCTGTCTGTGAATAGGAATATACGGAAAACGCGAGCATAATAGAGGTTAAAATGTTCTTCATGTCGTTTTGTGCTTTTATAAATGAGTTGTTTTTTTAATGTAAAACGATTTGTTCGATTTTATCTGAAAGTAATTTCTTGAAACGTTCAACGTAATTATAAAAGGAATAAAAAAGAGACATTATGAAGTGAAATAAATGTGGCATTTGTGCAGTATTATTGAGATTGATCCTGCAAATATAACACTATTTATATCAAGTCTAAATAAAAATAATTCAAATTTGGCACTTTTAATTGTAAACCATTGATAACGAGAGAAGATGAATTGGGTTTCAATGTTGTTTTTGCGACTCAGAAGGTATAAATAATGATTTTAGAACTGTTAATAGTTTCTTTTGAAGATTTTATAAAACAGAAAACCAGTCTATTCTGTACAAGAATAAACTGGTTTTGTTGATAAGCTGAAACTGAAAACCGAGATCGAAAACTACTTGGTAATTTCTCTAAATACAGCTTCTAAGTTTTTATTTTTTTGATTTAATTGCAGTGTTTTTAAGCCGTTTTCGTTGGCAAAATCAAAAATGGCAGGGCGCATATCTTTTTCAGTAACAAAAGTAAGTTCCCACGTCATGTCATGCGTATTTTTGTACGAAGCAATATTTTCAAGTCTTGCTAGAAGCTGCTCTTCAACTTGATAATCAAACTCAACCTCAATAACTTGCTCTTTATTTGTAGAAACAAGATGATCTAATTTGTTATCAGCAACAATATTTCCTTTGTCAATAATAATGACACGATCACAAATAGCTTCAACCTCCTGCATGATATGAGTTGATAAAAAAACAGTTTTATCTTTACCAACATTTTTGATTACATTTCGTATTTCCATTAACTGGTTAGGGTCTAGACCAGTAGTTGGTTCATCTAAAATTAAAACATCAGGATTATGCAGTAAAGCATTGGCAAGTCCCACACGCTGGCGATATCCTTTTGATAATTGTCCTATTTTTTTATGGCTTTCAGTTGACAGTCCTGTCAGTTGAATTACTTCTTCGATTCTTGATTTTGCAACTTGATAAACATCGGCATTAAAAGCCAAATACTCACGAACATACAAATCTAAATACAACGGATTGTGTTCTGGTAAATATCCAATAGAACGCTGCACCGCTTTTGCATTCGTCATGACATCGTGACCGTTTACAAGGGCTGAGCCGTCGTCGGCAAGTAAATACGTAGTCAAAATTTTCATTAAAGTAGATTTTCCCGCTCCGTTTGGACCAAGAAATCCAACGATTTCTCCTTTTTGAATAGAGAATGAAATTTCGTTCAGTGCTTTTTGAGTTCCGTAACTTTTTGATATGTTGTTAACTTCGATCGACATAGACTTTTTATTTGCTACAAAAGTAAACAGAAATAATCTTGATTGCTAAAATTTGTCTTTTAAAGAAACCATAAAATAAATAAAACCCAATAGATTCACGGCATTGTTGTTGTTAAAGGAATGCTAAATTAAAACAAACCCAAATCATGAAAAAATTTTTAGTGATAGCAGCTTTGGCTATCTGCACTTTTGCAACTGCACAAAAAAAAGGATCCATTTTAGTAATGGGAAGTATTGAGTATAATTCTCAAAACGTTTCAAATTCTGGATCAGAAGACAAAACTAATTCTTTTACTTTTTCGCCTAAAGTAGGTTATCAATTTCACCAAAACTGGACAGCGGGTATCGAAGCTGGAGTTGGTACTGCTAAAAGAGAGTTTAGTAATAATACAGAGAGCAAATTAAATAGTTTCTCTTTAGGAGGTTTTTTACGTTACTCAAAACCATTAAACCAAACTTTCTCTGCTTATGCTGATTTAGGAGTTGGGTATCAAAATAGAAAAACAACAAACTCTGTTGGACCATTATCAACAATAAATGAAGGTGACGGTTTTTATATTGGAGTTACACCGGCGATTTTTATTAATGTAAATAAAGGATTTGGATTAAACTTCAACATTGGAGGTTTAGGGTACAATACTTTAAATTATGACGGAAATAATGGAAATGGAGACAATGTTAAAAACTTCAATTTCACTTTCGGAAAAGCATTTTCTGTGGGAATTTCAAAGAATTTCTAATCTGAAATATATATATTCAATTTCGAGAAGAGCATCCGTCGCGGCGGATGCTTTTTTGTTTAAATAGAAATGCCAGCAAAAGTGAAACCGAAACGAATCATAACTAAATTCGGTCTCACATACTGGCATAAAAAACAAAAATATATTCTAGGTAAAACTATTACACAACAGGATTTTCAACAGCAGCTCTCATTTCCTGAGCAGCAGCAACCATTTCGATCAAAGCTTTTTTAGTTTCATCCCAATGACGAGTTTTTAAACCGCAATCTGGATTTACCCAAAGCTGATCTACCGGAATTACAGCCGAAGCTTTTTCTAACAAACGAACCATTTCTGTGCTTGATGGCACTCGAGGTGAATGAATATCATAAACTCCAGGTCCAATTTCGTTTGGATATTTAAAGTTAGCAAATGCATCTAAAAGCTCCATTTGCGAACGAGAACACTCGATTGTAATCACATCGGCATCCATGTCTGCAATGTTCTGAATAATGTCGTTGAATTCGCTGTAACACATGTGCGTGTGAATTTGCGTATCATCGTTTACACCGCTTGCAGAAATTCTAAAAGCTTTTACAGCCCAATCTAAATAGTTTGCCCATTCTTCTTTTCGTAAAGGCAAACCTTCGCGAATTGCGGGTTCATCGATTTGGATAATTTTGATTCCGGCTTTCTCTAAATCCACAACTTCGTCACGAATTGCTAATGCGATTTGTGTACAAGTTTCAGAACGCGGCTGGTCGTTACGAACAAATGACCATTGCAAAATTGTTACAGGACCGGTAAGCATTCCTTTTACCCATTTTGAAGTTAAAGACTGCGCATATTTAGACCATTTTACAGTCATAGGAATTGGTCTTGAAACGTCACCATAAATAACTGGCGGTTTTACACAACGGCTTCCGTAACTTTGAACCCAGCCATTTTTGGTAAACGTAAATCCGGCTAATTGTTCTCCAAAATATTCCACCATATCATTACGTTCAAATTCTCCGTGAACTAGAACGTCAATTCCAGTTTCTTCCTGAAAACGAATTGTAGCTTCCGTTTCTTTTTCGATTAAATCATTGTATTGTTCAGTGGTTAATTCTCCTTTTTTGAATTTTGCTCTCCAGCTTCTCACTTCAGCTGTTTGAGGGAAAGATCCAATTGTGGTTGTTGGAAATAATGGCAGATTTAAAGCTTCAATCTGGCTTTTTCTTCTTGCAGCAAAAATACTTTTACGTTTGTCATCTGAAGCTGTAATTCCTGCAACACGATTTTTAACCTCATTATTATGAATTAATTTTGAAGTTTTACGATTGTCGTTTGCAATTACATTTTGCTCAAAATCAATTGAGCTTTTAGTGTCAACTTCGTTTGAAGCGAATTGTTTTAAAAGTACAATCTCGTTGATTTTTTGTTTTGCAAAAGCCAGCCATTGTTTAATTTCTGGCGTAAGAGTTTGGTCGTTTGTTTCTAGATCTAGATCGCACGGACTGTGAATTAAAGAACAAGACGGAGCTACTAAAATTCTATTTTCGCCTAAAGCTTCAGTCGCTTTTTTGATTAATTCTAATGATTTTTTGAAGTCGTTTTTCCAAATATTTCTTCCATCAACAACTCCTAATGAAAGATTTACATTTGGATTTAGTTTTCCAGATTCTAAAATATCATCTAATTGAAGCGGACAACGAACTAAATCTAAATGGAAAGTATCAACTGGTAAAGCCAAAGCCGTTTCTAAATTTTCTCCAAAGCAATCAAAATAATTCGCTAAAATGATTTTAAGTTTTGGAAAACGAGTATTGATTTCGTTATACACTTTTGTAAAAGTGTTTCTTTCTTTATCAGTTAAATTTAAAGCTAAGAAAGGTTCGTCAAGCTGAATATATACTGCGTTTTCTGCTTGTAATTTTTCGAAAATTTCGAAATAAACAGGAAGTAATTTATCAATAAGATCAATTCGGTGAAAACCTTCTTCCTTTTCTTTTCCTAAAAGCAAATATGAAATTGGTCCAATTAAAACTGGTTTTGTGGTAACTCCTAAAGCATTTGCTTCTTTAAATTCGTTGATTACTTTTTCTGAAAACAATTCGAATTTTTGGTTCTTTGTAAACTCAGGAACAATATAATGATAGTTGGTATCGAACCATTTTGTCATTTCCATTGCAACAACATCCTGTCCGTCTTTTTGCGCGCCTCTTGCCATTGCAAAATACAAATCTAAAGTAGAATTTGTTTTGGCTAATTCATGATAACGTTCTGGAATTGCTCCAACAGTCAGAGTTAAATCTAAAACCTGATCGTAAAAAGAAAAATCATTAGACGGTATTAAATCAACTCCAGCTTCAGCTTGTAAATGCCAGTTTTGAATTCGAATTTCTTTTCCTGCGTCGATAAGTTCGTCTGCCGAAATTTTTCCTGCCCAATAAAGTTCGCTGGCTTTTTTGAGCTCTCTGTTGCTCCCAATTCTTGGATAACCTAAATTATTTGTTTTCATTTTGATTTCAGTATTTTTTACTGAGCAAATTTATTGCATTAGATTTTATAACTTATATTTGGTGGTTATTTCAGTAAAATGCGTTTTAAAAATGTAATTTTAAAGATTTTATTACTGTTAATATCTTTTAAACGAACCTTCAGCCGTAAAAAAAACTATGGAAAATCTAGACAAAACCGATTTGCTTATCTTAAAGCACCTTCAGGAAAACTCAAATATCAATACAAAAGACCTTGCAAGTAAATTATTTCTGACTGTGACGCCAGTTTACGAACGTATAAAAAGACTGGAAAGAGATGGTTATATTACTAAATATGTAGCCTTGCTTGACAAGAAGAAAATGAATCGCGGAATGACAGTTTTTTGTAATGTTCGACTAAAAGAACACGCAAAAAACGTAGGAAGCAATTTTGTAAAAGATATTGTCGCTCTTCCTGAAATTATAGAATGTTATAACATTGCAGGCGATTATGATTTTATGCTAAAAATTCTAGTTCAAGATATGACTAGTTATCAGGATTTTGTAATGAACAAATTATCAACGATTGAAAACATCGGAAACACAAATAGTATTTTTGTAATGGGAGAAATTAAACATAGTACGGCGTTAGAGTTTTAATAATATTTTGCCACGAATTTTACAAATTAACACAAATCATTGAACTTACATTAATTCGTGAAAATTCGCAAAATTCGTAGCGAGCAAAACATTTAAATCAAATTAATTTGCGACCTATATTTATTCAATTTTATCCTAAAATAAAATGTATTTTTGAAATCTTAAATCATCAATTTAGATCCTCAATCTAAAATAAATAATCTACAATCTAAAATAAAACAATGAACTGGGAACAACTTTTATCATTAAAACGTCAAGGCGATACAAGCAAAAGATTACGTGTAGAACAAGATGACACGCGATTAGGTTTTGAGGTCGATTATGACCGAATTATCTTTTCGGCTGCTTTTAGAAGTTTGCAAGATAAAACACAAGTAATTCCGCTTTCTAAAACAGATTTCGTACATACAAGACTTACGCATAGTTTAGAAGTTTCTGTTGTTGGACGTTCTTTAGGACGTTTGGTTGGTAAAAAAATCATCGAAAAATACCCTTATTTAAAAGAAATTCACGGTTATCATATGAATGATTTTGGGGCAATTGTTGCCGCAGCGTCATTGGCTCATGATATTGGAAATCCGCCTTTTGGACATTCGGGTGAAAAAGCAATTGGAGAGTATTTCTCGAGCGGAAAGGGATTAAAATACAAAGATAAACTTACGGCAAAACAATGGCAGGATTTAATTGATTTTGAAGGAAATGCTAACGGATTTTCAGTGTTAACAGCAAGTCGTCCAGGAATTGAGGGCGGACTTAGAATTTCATACGCTACTTTAGGTGCTTTTATGAAATATCCTAAAGAAAGTCTTCCGAAGAAGCCAACTACTAATATCGCAGATAAAAAATATGGTTTCTTTCAAACAGATAAGTCTTTCTTTGAAGAAGTTGCTCATGACATGGGAATGATCGCAAATAAAGAAGATGGCGATATTGGTTTTGAAAGACATCCTTTGGCGTATTTAGTTGAAGCTGCAGACGATATTTGCTATACTATTATTGATTTTGAAGACGGAATAAATCTTGGCTTAGTTTCAGAAGATTATGCTCTAGAGTATCTTATAAAATTGGTAAAAGATAATATTGGTGTTTCTAAATATAAATTACTGGAAACAAAAGAAGACAGAATTAGTTATTTAAGAGCGTTAGCAATTGGAGCTTTGATTAATGATGCTGTAGATGTATTTGTTGAAAATGAAGAAGCTATTCTAGCAGGAAATTTCCCTTTTGCGTTAACAGACAAAAGTAAATACAAAGCACAAATGAATGATATAATCAAGTTAAGTGTTGATAAAATTTACCAGAGCCGCGAAGTAATCGAGAAAGAAATCGTGGGTTATCAAATCATTCAAACTTTGCTGGATAAATTTATAACTGCTTTCAATAATAAATATGACAGAACGGCATCAAACTACGATAAATTAATCTTGAAGATGCTGCCAGAAAAACATCATTTAGATAAAGGTAATTTGTACGAACGTCTGCTTCACATTTGTCATTATGTTTCATTACTAACAGATGGAAATGCCTTAGAATTATATGAAACTATTCAAGGACGTAAGAAGAATTAAATAGAAGCATTTATGCTATTGTCCAAAATAAAACACCCCATAAACATAATTTATGGGGTGTTTTTTATTTTCTCATGATCGAGAATTAAGTTTTGTATTATTGAAAAGCATAAACTAGACCAACTCCTAAAACTTGGCGTAATTGCATTCTAGGTCCGTCGTTTACTTGAGATTTTGCGCCTGTAGTAGGATCAATTACATCTTTTTTGGTTTTAATATCGTCATCATAAACTAAATGAACACCAATATTTGCTTTGACATAAGCATTTACAACAAGATCTAAACGAGTATCATAATCTATATCGACATTCCCAAATCGGTTTAAATAATCGGTGTATAAACTTAATCGGTTTTCGTAGAAGACATTTTTATAGATTTCGTTTTTCATATAGCCAGTAACAAGAATACCAAATTCGGCTTTTACCTTTTGACCGCTTTCAATCAATATTTTATTATTTGGATCTAGAGGATCAGTGGCGTAAACTGCTTTTTTAACACCAAAAGAACCTTGATCTGCAAGATATTGATCTAATACCAAAGTGGTTTTTAATGTAATAGGAGAGAAGTAAAAAGTTCTGTTTTTCTTTTTATTCGAGTTTTCAGCTCCAGCTCCAAGAAATATGTAAGCAGGTGCAAAAGGTTTCGAGATAGCAATGTCACGATTAGGATAGTTATAACCGTCGGTAAATTGCGTATTAAAATTAAACTTGGCCGAGTAAAACCAATTTGAAACCGTATCTTTTCTAAAACCGTAAGTCGAGTTTAGTTGAAAAGCATCGTCCGTTTTACGCAATTCAGTTCCGTCTTGCTTGTTTAATCCGTATTTTACAATAAGTTCATTTGCCCATTTGTGATTTCCTTTTTGGTAAATTCTTCCAAATTCTCCTTTAAACAAACCAGAGATAGAACTTGTTCCCCCCGCACTCCAATTCACAAATGCAATTTCTGAAATATCAAACCCTACTTGATTTTTTTTGGCCCAATTTGAAGGCAGTTTTGGTGCTTTATTGGGATCTATTGTTGTTTGTATAAGTTGGGCAGAGTTTTTAGTTGTACACAAAAACAAAAGAATAAAAAGAGTGGAACGTATTAATTTCATTAGGTTTATTTTAATATTTTGGTGCCGCAAAATAATTATTTTGGCTCATTAGAAAAAAGATTTATTAAATTTTTAACGTCAATTTTACACAATTGTTGTAACTGGTTTACTGTTCCGTGCTCAATAAACTCATCTGGAATTCCTAAAATATTGATGTTGTTTTTAAAATTATTTGTGGCCGCAAACTCTAAAATAGAGCTTCCAAAACCACCATTTTTTACCCCGTCTTCTATTGTAATTATGTTGTCAAATGAAGATAATATCGAGTGTAAAGCCTCATTGTCTAAGGGTTTTATAAAGGGAAAATCGTAATGCGCAATAGTTTCTGAATTTGTACTTTGTTGTAGAGCTTCGATTACATTATTTCCAATCGTTCCAGTCGATAAAACAGCAGTTTTTGTTCCCTGTTTTAAGCAAATTGCTTTCCCGATTTTAATTTTTTCATAATGTCCGAAATTTTCTACTTCCCAATTTGGCAGCACGCCGCGTCCTCTTGGATATCGAATTGCGATTGGATGATTTAGACCTAGTTGAGCAGTATATAAAATGTTTTGCAAAGCAATCTCATTGAGAGGTGCGTAAATAATCATGTTTGGAATAGAACGCAGATACGCTATATCAAAAACACCATGATGTGTTGCGCCATCTTCGCCTACTAAACCTGCTCTGTCCAGACAAAAAATAACAGGTAAATTTTGTAAAGCTACATCATGAATAATTTGGTCATAGGCACGCTGTAAAAAAGTCGAATAAATATTGCAATATACAATCATGCCTTGAGTTGCCATTCCGGCTGCAAGCGTTACAGCATGCTGTTCGGCAATTCCCACATCAAAAGCACGTTCCGGCAATTCGTCCATCATAAATTTTAATGAACTTCCAGAGGGCATTGCAGGTGTGATTCCGATTATTTTTTCATTTTTTCTGGCTAAATCTAAAATGGTTAAGCCAAAAACGTCTTGAAATTTAGGCGGTAAATTTTCTTCAGATTTTAAAATGATTTCTCCTGTCGAAGCATCAAATTTTCCAGGTGCATGATATTTTACCTGATTTTCTTCAGCTTGCTGTAAACCCTTTCCTTTTGTAGTTACAATGTGAAGAAATTTTGGGCCCTTTATGTTTTTTAAGCGATTCAATTCTTTGATTAAATTCGGAAGATCGTGACCGTCTATTGGTCCTGAATAATCAAAATTCAAAGATTTGATCATGTTATTCTTCTTCGGATTTTTTCCTTCTTTTACAGCAGTAAGATATTTTTTAAGAGCACCAACACTTGGATCAATTCCTATTGCATTATCATTTAAAATAACCAACAAATTGGCATTAGTAACTCCGGCATGATTTAAACCTTCAAAAGCCATTCCAGATGCAATAGAAGCATCGCCGATAACTGCAATATGCTGTTTATCGAAATCACCTTTTAATTTTGAAGCAATCGCCATTCCGAGTGCTGCAGAAATTGAAGTTGAAGAATGTCCAACACCAAAAGTATCGTAAACACTTTCGGTTCGTTTAGGAAAACCTGAAATTCCGTCGATTTGTCTATTAGTATGGAAAATTTCCCTTCTTTCCGTCAGGATTTTATGCCCGTAAGCCTGATGGCCAACATCCCAAACCAACAAATCATCTGGGGTATTAAAAACATAATGAAGTGCAATCGTAAGTTCAATAACGCCCAAACTAGCTCCCAAATGACCTTCTTTTACAGAAACAACCTCAATTATAAATTGACGTAATTCTTGTGCAACTTGTAGAAGTTGTGCCTCAGAAAGTGCGCGTAAATCAGCTGGATTATATATGTTCAAAAGTAAATCGCTTTTCATTGTATGGAAAAAAGCAAATTTACGGTTTTAAATTTAAATCTGTTTGTTCCTTGCTCTCTCCAGTTTTAAAAATTTGCATTGAGGTAATTTTTGAAAATTTTCTTTTTCTTTTTTTTGGATTCAAAGTATCAAGCTCAAGTGTGATAGGTAGATTGTAATAAGTTCTAACTTTTCTTCCATTGGTTTCACCTGGAGTCCATTTTTTAGATTCTTCTAAAATCCGCATGGCTTCTTCCCCAGTTCCTAAACCGAGGTCTTCAATGATTTTTATTTCATTTAGTTTTCCATCTTTTTCAATGACAAAAGACATTTTTATTACTCCGGTAGATTTCTTTAACTTTTTTGGGATTTTATATTCTGATTTAAAAATTTCGTAAAACATATTAATTCCTCCTGGGTAGTCAGGCAAAACATCAATTCCCATACCTCCATAAACGCTATAGTCCTCATAAAGACCTGTGGGTATTGGTCCTTCACATTTTGCTTTTGCGAAAGAGAAGGTTTTTTCTTTTTTAAGCGAAGACCTGCTTTTGCGTTTTGTGGATTTTGTTTCGTTGGCAGTTAAGGATTTATTATTAGCGGCTTCATGCTTTTCGCCAGCATTAGTTTTTAGAACTGCAGGATCTTCAATTATTTCAATTTTATCGATCTTTTGTTTGTTTCCATCCTTATCCTGACAGCTGAACAAAGTAGTTCCCATGGAAATAAACAGAGCAAGTAAAAATATTTTATGGAAATAAGTTTGTGTATAAAAAACGCGACTAGGAATTTGGATTGTAATCGAGTCTAATTGAGATCTTTTTATTCTTCCACAGATACTTTTGTTTTGATTTTGGGTAAAAAAGTACTGAATTTCTTCGGGCAGCATAGATGTGAAATCAATAACCGTTTTAGAACAGCTCAAACAAAAACGCCCCTCTTTGTTTGGAATCATTTTGTCCCAGTTTTCTGTACAAGGTTCCGGAATTGTTATTCTGAGTTTTCTTTCCATTTTTGAATTTCAATATTTAAATGTAATAAAAAATAAATAGTAAAACCTTATTTTTGCATCTATGATAAATCCTTTTACCGACGAGTACTTCATGAAAAAAGCTTTGCAGGAAGCTGAAATGGCTTTTGAAAAAGGCGAAATTCCTGTTGGAGCTGTAATTGTTGTTGCTGATAAAATAATAGCAAGAAGTCATAATTTAACAGAATTATTAAATGATGTTACGGCTCATGCCGAAATGCAGTCGATAACCGCTGCTGCTAATTTCTTAGGCGGTAAATACCTAAAAGATTGTACACTTTATGTAACGCTGGAACCTTGCCAAATGTGCGCAGGAGCTTTATATTGGAGTCAGATTTCGAAAATTGTTTTTGGAGCTCGTGATGAACAGCGCGGTTTTATCACTATGGGTACAAAACTACATCCAAAAACTACAGTAGTTTCAGGTATAATGGCAAATGAAGCGGCTGATTTAATGAAACGTTTTTTCTTGGAAAGACGTAAGTAGTTAAAACATATATCCTCCCATGTAAACACAGATAAAGATCATAAAAGAATTAAAGCATACGATATTATAAAATGTGTTTTCAGAAAACCCTTTTTTCGAAAGCAATATTTTTATACTTATTCCAATTGAAAAAAGCAGGATTAGGCAAGTGTAAAATTGAATTCCATTAATGCTTAAACCGCTGGAAAGTAGATTTGTATAATTTCTTATCTTGGATTTTACGGTTGTTACGGATTTAAACAATAAAGAAGTTTCAATTGTAACATTATTTTCATCAATATATTCTTTTGCTGTAGAAAAAGTAAATCCTTTTTGTGTAAAATAATGATAAGAAACTTTTTGTTTAGATTTTCCAGAAGTTCTTATAGTGTAATGCGTAATTACATCATTAGTTTTTGAAGTGGGCAAAACATAATAATCGGCAAAAGTAATCAAAATAAAAAATGTTATAACACCCATCAGATATATAATTACATTTTTATTTTTGATAATAAATTCATTTTCAATAGAATATCTATTTAAATTATCAGGCATTCTTCTTTAAATTTAAAAACATTAATTTAATAATTTAATGATTCGTTTTTGTAAAACTTCAACAAAAGTTAAATAATCAATATTAGCGAATTTTCTTCTTAAATAAATTAAAAAATAAATTACTTTTATCCTTATTTAATTTGTAATTTGTTGTTTCGGTTTTCGTTAACAATTCAAATTAAATTTTTGCTTTATTAATCAATAAACTAAAAGTAAACGTGAAAGTAAAAGGATTAAGTCTCGTGTTTTTTGTGTTTTTTATTTTTCAATCTTGCGGTAGAAAATCAGCAGCCGATTTCAATTCGGATTTTTCGTTATTTAAAGATTATATAACCAGTTTTACTGGCGGAATTGTTTCTTCGGATTCTGATATTCGTGTGGTTTTGGCTTTCGATAAAAATGATTGGAAACCCAATCAGGAATTAGATGATGATTTGTTTGATATTTCGCCAAGTGTTCACGGAAAAGTAGTGGCACTTTCGACCAATACTTTAGCTTTTATTCCAGAGAAAAAATTAAAACCAGGAACAGAATATCAGGTTACTTTAAACTTAGATAAACTGACAGCAATTCCGAAAGAGAAAGAGTCAGCGCTTTCTAAATTTAACTTTACAGTTAAAACAATCAAACAGGATTTTACCATAAATACTGGTGATATTCAATCGTACAGCAAAGAATATCAGTATTTAAACTGTGTTTTGAAAACAGCAGATAATATTGATCTTGAAACGGCTCAAAAATTGGTTGAAGCCAAACATAATGGCAATAATCTTAAAATTAAGTTTGAGAAAACAGCGGGGCCAGCTAAAGAATTTCGTTTTATAATTGACAGTATTCAGCGTCAATCAGAAGCTTCAAATTTAGAGATTATCTATGATGGAAATGATTTTGATATTGACCAAAAAGGACAAATCGACTTTCCTATTACAAGTATAAATGAGTTTAAAGTTATAAAAGTTGAAGTTCCAGACGGGAATAATCAATCAGTTTTAATTAATTTTTCTGAACCATTAGAAAAAGGTCAAGATTTTGCCGGATTGGTTTCCATTCAAAATACCAATAATCTTAAGTTTTCTACTCAAGGAAATTTATTAAAAGTATATTTTACCAATCAGGCAGTTTCTAAAAAAGAGACTCCTGCACCTGTTGTTGAAGAACCAGCGTATGCAACAGTAGATTCTGCTGCAGTTGTGGTAGACTCAGCATCAGTTGCTGTCGATTCTGCCGCTGCAGTGGTTGAAAATGTTGTAGAAGTTGTGCCGGACGAAGAGCCAGAGCAAGTTATTACAGGTGAACTTCTTTTGGAAGTTTTTGAAGGAATTGAAAGTCAATACGGTAAAAAATTAGAATCAAATTATTCTGAGAAAATTTCTTTTGATCAGATAAAACCAAGTGTTCGTTTTGTGAAAAATGGAACTATTCTGCCAAGCTCTAACAATTTAAAACTGAATTTTGAGGCTGTAAATTTAAGTGCGGTTGACGTAAAAGTGTATAAGATTTACAAAAATAATATACTTCAATTTCTTCAATATAATGAATTAAACGGAGCTCAAAACCTCAAAAAAGTAGCGCAGCCAATTGCTAAAACAACGCTTAACTTAAGAGAAAGCACACTCGTAAATCTCACAAAATGGAATACGTATGCTTTAGATTTATCTAAAATTATAAAGCCGGAACCAGGAGCAATTTATAGAGTAGAGTTTGTATATAAAAAGAAATATTCTCTTTATAAATGTGAAACATCTGATGGAAATGATAATGAAGCAGAAGAGGATGAAGTAGATGAAAATGACGTAAACTACAGCGGCAATTCGTATGATGATTATTATTATGATGATTATGACTGGAGAGAAAGCCAAGATCCTTGCTCTGGGTCATATTACTATAATGCAAGAATTGCTACTAATATTTTAGCTTCAGATTTGGGAGTTATCGCGAAAAGAGGCGAAAATAAATCGTATTTGTTTGCTGTAAATAATATTGTTACAACAGAACCAGTCTCAAATGCGAGAGTTGATTTATATAATTTTCAACAGCAAAAAATTGGTACGCAGGCGACAAGCAGTGAAGGAATTGCGTCTTTCCAATTAGATAAATTCGCATATTTCGCTATTGTTACCTTGGGAGATCAATCGACTTATGTAAAGCTTGACGACGGACTTTCATTATCTGTCAGTAATTTTGATGTAGCTGGAGAGACTTTACAAAAAGGATTGAAAGGATTTATTTATGGAGAAAGAGGCGTTTGGCGTCCAGGAGATAATTTGTATTTGTCTTTCATTTTAAATGACGCAGCGAATAAACTTCCAAAATCACATCCAATAAAGTTCAGATTGAATGATCCAAATGGTAAAACTGTTTATCAAACTGTTCAGAAAACAAATGATTTAAATCATTACGCTTTTATAGTACCGACAAATCAAGATGCTCCAACAGGAAATTGGGAAGCAATGGTAAGCGTTGGAGGTGCTAAATTTTATAAAAGTATTAAGATCGAAACGATAAAACCAAATCGTTTAAAAATTAAAAATACATTTAGCAGCAAAACCCTTTCGGCGTCTTATCCAAATACAGATAATCTAGAAGTGACTTGGCTTCACGGCGCTATTGCGAAAAACCTAAATGTAGAAATGCAGGCTAAATTTTCACAGCAGACAACAACATTTAAAGGATATGAAAAATTTAGTTTTGATGATATTGTTCGTCAGTTCAGTACAGAAGAAATAAATATTTTCTCTGGAAAATTAAATGAAAACGGAAAGGCTTCTGTAAATATTCAGCCAAAATTACAAGGTCAAGCGCCTGGAATGTTACGCGCTTCATTCATTACAAAAGTGTATGAAGAAGGCGGGGATTTTAGTACTGATGTTATTTCGACAACTTATTCTCCATATAAAACCTATGTGGGAATAAAATCGCCTGAATTGAACAAATATAATATGCTTGAAACTCGAGCTAATAATCGTTTTGAAGTAGTTACTGTTGATGAAAATGGAAGACCACGAGCAGTTAGAAATCTTGAAGTAAGAATTTATAAAGTTGACTGGAGATGGTGGTGGGATTCATCAAGCGATAATTTGTCAAATTATAATTCATCAAACTCGACAACAGCTTATAAATCTACTATAATTGATACCGATTCAAGCGGAAAAGGAAGTTTTCAATTTGCTTTAACTGATGAAGAGTGGGGGCGTTATTTGATTCGTGTTGAAGATACAAACGGCGGACATGCAACTGCTTTAACAGTAAATATTGACTGGCCAATATGGTCTGGAAAAACACGTAACAGAGATGCTTCTACAGCGAATATGTTAGTTTTTTCTACAGATAAAAAGAATTATGCTGTGGGAGAAAAAGCACAAATATCTTTCCCTTCAAGTGAAGGTGGACGTGCTTTAATTTCAATCGAAAATGGATCTCGTGTAATTCAGACGATTTGGGCAAAAACTAAAAACGGTGAAACAAAAGTTGAGGTTCCGATTACTGGAGCTATGGCGCCGAATGTTTATTTTAATATCACTTTGTTACAGCCTCATGCCACAACCAAAAATGATTCGCCAATTCGTATGTACGGAATTGTTCCGATTGAAGTGGTGGATAAAAACACGATTTTGGCACCAACCATTAATATGCCGGATGTTTTAAAGCCAGAACAGCCATTTACAGTTAAAGTTGGTGAAAAGTCAGGTAAAGAAATGACGTATACAATTGCGGTTGTTGATGAAGGGCTTTTAGATCTAACTCGTTTTAAAACACCAAATGCATGGGATAGTTTCTACGTTCGTGAAGCTCTTGGAGTAAAAACATGGGATGTTTACGATGATGTAATTGGTGCTTACGGCGGAAAAATAAACCAGATTTTTAGTATTGGAGGAGATCAGGATTTAGGAGGTGGGAAAGCTAAAAAAGCCAATCGCTTTAAACCTGTAGTATTGTATTATGGTCCGTTTAAATTGGAAAAAGGACAAACAAAATCACATCAATTAAAACTGCCAAAATATATTGGTTCTGTTAGAACAATGGTTGTAGCTGGAGATGCTGCAACAAGTGCTTACGGAAGTGTAGAAAAAGCAACTCAGGTTAAGAGCCCATTAATGGTTTTAGCTTCGCTGCCTAGAAAAATTTCACCATCAGAAAAAGTAACACTTCCTGTGACAGTTTTTGCTACAGAAAATAAAATTAAAAATGTTTCAATTCAGATAAAAACAAGCAACGGATTGAAAGTAGCAGGAAGTGCAGTTCAAAAATTAAGTTTTGCACAGCCAGACGAAAAGATGGCGTATTTCAATTTAGTTGTAGGTGCTGCAACTGGAATTGCAAAAGTTCAAGTTATTGCAACATCAGGAAGTGAAAAATCAGTTTATGAAGTTGAAATTGATATGACAAATCCAAATCCAGTTACAAGTACATTTACTGATGTCGTTCTGACGCCAAACAGCAGTAAAACAATTTCATGGAAAACATTTGGTGTTGCCGGAAGCAATAAAGCGAGATTAGAAATTTCGTCTATGCCGTCAATGAATTTGAATGGAAGACTGCAATTTTTAATTCAGTATCCGCATGGTTGTGTAGAGCAGACGACTTCGTCCGTTTTTCCGCAATTATTCTTAAGTGATGTTGCCGATATTGACGTGAAACGTAAAGAGATTATTCAAAAAAATATTGCAGCCGGAATTGCCAGATTAGGAAATTTCCAGTTATCAAACGGTGGATTACCATATTGGCAAGGAAATGCAATAGCAGATGATTGGGGAACTTCTTACGCTGGACATTTCTTGATTGAAGCGGAGAAAAAAGGTTATGTTCTGCCTATTAATTTCAAATCAAAATGGCTGTCGTATCAGCAAAAAGAAGCGAAGCAATGGCGCTTTGAACCTAAATATGGAAATGATCTTGCTCAGGCATATCGTTTATACACATTAGCTTTGGCTGGAAATGCAGATTTATCAGCTATGAATAGATTACGTGAAACAAAAAACATTTCGAATGAAAGTAAACTTCGTTTGGCCGCAGCTTATGTTTTAGCAGGACAAAAATCTGCTGGACAAAGTTTGTTCTTGAAAACAAGTATTGATGGAGATTCAGACGGATATAGCTATTACTATTATGGTTCAAGCGAAAGAAACAGAGCAATGGCTTTGGAAACAATGCTGCTTTTAGGGCAAACGCAAAAAGCATTTACTATGGCTTCAAAACTAGCCAAAGAAATGTCGGCCAATCAATGGATGAGTACGCAGACAACGGCTTATTGCTTGTACTCAATGTCGAAATTTGCAATTAGCAACGGTCCAAAAGGAATCAATATTCAGTTTAGTAAAAACGGAAAAGGAGAGGCAATAAATACAAGCAAATCAATTGCAGATCGCAGTATTTCGGTTACTTCTGGAGCAAATAGTATTACGGTGAAAAACAATAAGGCAAATACGGTTTATGTTCGTGTATTGAATACAGGGATATTGCCTATTGGACAGGAAAATGCTGTTCAAAGCGATGTTTCGGCAAGTATTGTCTTTAAAAATAGAAAAGGAAGCGTAATAAATGTTTCAAGGATTAATCAAGGAACAGAGTTTGTTGCTGAAGTTACAGTTAAAAATCAAAGAGGAGAAAGTGTTCAGAACGTGGCATTATCACAAATTCTGCCTTCGGGATTCGAGATTGTAAATACTCGATTTACAGATTACGGAGACGCAGTAAACAACATTGCCGATTATATTGATATTCGCGACGATAGAACTAATTTCTATTTTGGAATGAAAGCCAGAGAAACCAAAGTTTTCAGAATTCTGCTAAACGCATCGTACTTAGGAAATTATTATTTACCTGGATTGCAATGTGAAGCGATGTATGATAATACGTTCTTAGCCAGAACAAAAGGATTCTGGGTTGAGGTTGTGAAATAAATTTATTCGCCACAGATTAAAAGGGTTTTTAAAAATCTGTCCGAATCAATTTAATCTGTGGCAAAAAATCTTTGTGATAAAAGGTCTCCCGAAGATTTTGCAGATCAAGCAGATAAAAATAAAATCTGTCAAATCTGTTGAAGCTGCGAGCAAAAAAACTTAGCGCCTTTGTGGTAAAATAATCAGCATTGAAAAATAAAGTGAAGGCGTTTTTCCAACGCATTATAAACTGGATAAAAAGTAACAAAATAAAATCAGCAATTGCATTTATGCTCTTGCTGATTTACTATTTTTCGATACCCCGAACTTTATTCAAAGAGCCCTATTCAACCGTTATTGAAAGCAAAGAAGGGGAATTATTAGGAGCCAAAATTGCCCGCGACGGACAATGGCGTTTCCCTGCGCAGGACAGTGTTCCTGATAAATTCAAGAAGTGTATTGTTTATTTTGAAGACGAGTATTTTTATAAACATCCCGGATTTAATCCAGGTGCAATGGTAAATGCTTTTAAACAAAACAAAAAGGCGGGTAAAGTAGTCAGAGGAGGAAGTACCTTAACTCAGCAAGTTATTAGATTATCTCGAAAAGGAAAAAATAGAACTTACTTTGAAAAAGTAATAGAAATCATCCTCGCAACTAGATTAGAGTTAGGGTATTCTAAAAATGAAATTCTCGAAATGTACGCAGCTCATGCACCATTTGGAGGAAATGTTGTGGGATTAGAAATGGCTTCATGGCGTTATTTTGGAGTACAGTCCAATCAATTATCTTGGGCGGAAAATGCTGTTTTAGCCGTTTTGCCAAATGCTCCAAGTTTGATTTATCCAGGAAAAAATCAAATAAAATTACTGAATAAAAGAAATCGACTTCTATTAAAACTGCATCAGGAAGGTATAATCGACAAGCAAACCTATGAGCTTTCAATAGAAGAACCGTTGCCTCAAAAACCGTATGATCTGCCTCAAATTGCGCCGCATTTATTGCAGAGAGCAGCGAAGAATGAAGAAGGAACACGAGTTAAAACGACTATTGATTATGCTTTACAAAATAGAGTTAATCAAATCACGAGATATTATTACAATCAGTACAAACAGAATGAGGTTCATAATCTGGCTATTTTGGTAATCGATGTTCAGAACAGAAGTGTAATGAGTTATGTTGGCAATGCTCCAACGGACAAAGACCATCAAAAAGATGTTGATATAATTGACGCACCAAGAAGTACAGGAAGTATTTTAAAACCGCTATTATATGGCGCAATGCTTGATGATGGCGAATTATTACCCAATACTTTAGTTGCCGATGTTCCAACGCAGATTTCAGGATATACGCCTCAAAATTTTAATTTAACGTTTGACGGCGCTGTTCCTGCGCATCGTGCATTGTCGCGTTCTTTGAATATTCCTGCCGTTCTTATGCTTCAGGAATTTACTGTAAACAAGTTTTATGAAGAATTGCAAAAATTCAAATTGAAGAATATTAATAAAACCCCAGATCATTATGGTTTATCGCTTATTTTAGGAGGTGCCGAAAGTAATTTATGGGACTTATGCAGAACTTATGCGAATCTGTCTTCAACATTGAATTATTTTACTAAACATCAAGCAAAATATAGAACAAATGAGTTTACGGAATTAAATTATAAAAATGATTTTAAGGCTGATTTTGGCTCGGAAACTGATCAAAAGAATATTTTGGGCGCAGGGTCAATTTGGTTAACGTACAATGCAATGGAAGAAGTGAACAGACCGGAAGGAGACGAAGCTTGGAAATTTTATGATAGTTCTCTGAAAATTGCATGGAAAACGGGAACAAGTTTTGGAAATCGTGATGCATGGGCAATTGGAACAAATTCAAGATATGTGGTTGGAATTTGGGTTGGAAATGCAACGGGAGAAGGAAGGCCGACTTTAACGGGAGTTACCAGTGCAGCACCAATTTTATTTGATGTATTTAATTTACTGCCTAGACAAAGATGGTTTGATACACCTTACAAAGATTTGGCTGAAGTTGAGGTTTGTCGATTAAGTGGTTATCTGGCTAAAGAAAACTGCCCGAAAATTAAACAATGGGTTTCTAAAAAAGGAAAATCGACTAAGATTTGTCCATATCACAGAACGATTCATTTAGATAAAACAGAACAGTTTCAGGTAAATAGCAGCTGTGAAAATGTTGAAAATATTAGTACTAAAAATTGGTTTGTTCTGCCTCCAGTTATGGCTTGGTATTATAAAAGTCAGCATATTGAATATTTACCTTTACCGCCGTTTAAGGAAGGCTGCGAGGGAACGCAAACGACAGCGATGGATTTTATTTATCCAAAGGCAAACAGTAAAATTTATTTGACTAAAGATTTTAATAGCAAAGTACAGCCTGTAATTTTAAAAGTAGCTTATTCTGAAAGAGATAAAGAATTGTTTTGGTATGTTGATGATGTGTATAAAGCTACAACAAAAACTTTTCATGAATTGCCAATTACGCCAACCACAGGAACACATTATATTACTGTGGTAGATGCTTCTGGAAATGAAATTAGAAGAAAAATTGAGATTGTGAGGGAGTAGGATTTAAAAATAAAATCCAATTCTAAACCCCAAATTCCCCAAAAAAAAAGCTTCTCTCTAAAGATAATGTATGTCAGGCTGAGGGAAGTCGAAGTCTTTTTTAGATAAGAAAGTCTTCGACTTCGCTCAGGGTGAAAATCATACTTATAACGACTTTTTAATATATAGTGATCTTATAAAAACGATTGTCTAGCCCAGATAGAAGCGGTATCCTTTTTCTGGCTCCTTTAGCCAGGAAAAGATACAAGCGGATAGCAGGAACTTGCTTCTAAAAAAAAGCCACAAAAAAACCGCCAGTCTTTCGAAAGGCGGTTTTTTGTTTTTTATTCTGAAATAACATTTCCTTTTTTATCATAGAAATGGTATTCTAAGTACGTGTAAGCGTCACGAGGTATGATTTTCACCCATTTCTTATGTTCAAAAAACCATTTTGAACGTAATGATGGAAAACCTTTACTGAGGTATGCAGCCACAAATGGATGTACATTAAGTACAACATTTTTGTGGGTTTTTAAAAGTCTTTCTAAATCAGAGGTGATCTTATCAATAATTAAAATTGGCGCTTCAATTTCGCCATTTTCTTTGTTAGGATCTTCTTCTCTGGTTTTAATGTTAACTTCTGGTCTTACGCGCTGTCTTGTAATCTGGACTAAACCAAATTTACTTGGCGGTAATATTTTATGCTTTGCTTTATCGTCGCTCATTTCTTCTCGCAAGAAGTCGAACAAAACCTTCCTGTTTTCAGGATTCGACATATCGATAAAATCTACTACTATGATTCCGCCCATATCTCGCAGACGAAGTTGTCTGGCAATTTCTGCAGCAGCAATCATATTTACTTCCATGGCAGTGTCTTCTTGATTGGTTGCTTTATTCGAACGGTTTCCGCTGTTTACGTCTATAACGTGAAGAGCTTCTGTATGTTCGATGATAAGGTAAGCGCCCTTACTCATAGATACTGTTCTTCCAAAAGAAGTTTTGATTTGTCTCTCTATATTGTATTTCTCAAAAATTGGAGTGTCATTTGATTGATAAAACTTAACAATCGATTGTTTTGAAGGCGCAATTTCTTGCAGATATTCCTTCGTTTGATGGTACAACTCTTCGTCATCTATTTGAATACCGCTGAAGGTATCGTTGAATACATCTCTTAATATTGAAGAAGCTCTATTGAGTTCTCCTAATACTTTTGATGGATGATGAGCAGTTGGTAATTTTTTACACATTGCAGTCCATCTGCCAAGCAGGTTCTGCAAATCTTTTTCTAATTCGGCTACGTTTTTGCCTTCGGCTACTGTGCGAACAATAACACCAAATCCTTTAGGTTTGATCGATAGAACAAGTTTTTTTAGACGATCCTTTTCTTTTTTGTCTTCTATTTTTTGAGAAATAGAAACGCGATCAGAAAAAGGAACTAGAACGATAAATCTTCCAGCAAGAGAAAGCTCAGCGCTTATTCTTGGACCTTTGGTTGATATAGGTTCTTTAACTACTTGAACTAAAACAGATTGATTGGCACTTAAAATATCAGTAATGATGCCATCTTTGTCAATCTCTTTTTCAAACTGAAAGGTTTTTAGGGAGAAATCTTTTAATTTACCTGCGCTTACAAGTTTTATGAATTTCAGTTGGGAAGCTAAATTTGGACCTAAATCATGATAATGCAAAAAGGCGTCTTTTTCGAAGCCTACATTTACAAAAGCAGCATTAAGTCCAGCAACTGGTTTTCGAATTTTGGCAATAAAAATATCACCAACCTGAAAGTTGCTTTTTTCTTCTTCTTTATGTAATTCAATTAGTTTTCCATCTTTTAATAAGGCAAAATCTACGGCTTCAGAACTAGATCTAATGATTAATTCTTTATTCACACTGTAAATTTTTATCCGTGAATTGGTTGTCGGCTTCTTGTTGATGGTTGTTGGCAAACAAAACCAAAAGCCAAAAACTAAAAACCATTAACTTCTACAAGGATGGATTAAACAATATTTTAACAGGTATTGAACCCGGGGAAAATCAGCAGGCAGTTTGCAGTTGCAAGTAATCAGTAAACTGAATACTAAAATCTGATAACTGAACACTAATTCTCAATTTCAATGAACGTTTAAAAAGAAAAAAGTAGTTTAAAACTACTTTTTCTTCTTGTGACGGTTAGCTCTCGCTCTTTTTTTACGTTTGTGAGTAGCTACCTTATGTCTCTTTCTTTTTTTACCACTTGGCATATCGTGTCAGATTTTATGTTAATTAATATTATTTTGCTTCGTTGTTCGTTTTTACTCCTTCTACAAAAACTTTTGCAGGTTTAAACGCAGGGATGTTGTGTGCAGGAATTTTAATTGTAGTGTTTTTAGAGATATTTCTACCAGTCTTTTCAGCTCTGGTTTTTACAATAAAACTACCAAAACCTCTTAGGTAAACATTGTCTCCAGTTTCTAATGAAGTCTTAACTTCTTCCATGAACGTTTCTACTGTTGCTTGAACATCTCCTTTTTCAAGACCTAGTTTTTCTGAAATTTTCGCTACGATATCTGCTTTCGTCATTTTCTTTCCTATTTTATTTTATAATGGTGTACTATTTTTTTGAGGTTGCAAATATAAGAATTAAAAAAATAATTAATCAAGCTAATTCGTTAAATTTTAATTACATAAACATTTACTTTTGCTTTTTAAGGATTTCAATATGGATTTTCATAACACACTGATAAAATGGTATTTACAAAACAAGCGTGATCTTCCATGGCGAAATACGACCGATCCGTATCAAATTTGGCTCTCAGAAATTATGCTGCAGCAAACAAGAGTTGCGCAAGGAATGCCTTACTTTTTTGCTTTTACTAAGGAATTTCCTACTGTTTTTGATCTTGCAAATGCCTCTGAAGAACAGGTTTTAAAACTTTGGCAAGGACTTGGGTATTATTCGCGTGCTAGAAATTTGCATAAAACAGCAAAATACGTAGCATTTGAGTTAGGTGGAAGTTTTCCTGCAGCTTATAAAGAACTTCTAGGTTTGAAAGGCGTAGGTGAATATACCGCAGCAGCTATAGCTTCTTTCTCCTATAATGAAGTAGTTCCAGTTGTTGACGGAAATGTGTTTAGAGTGCTTTCCCGTTATTTTGACATTGAATCTGATATTGCGATTCCTGCCACCAAAAAAGAGTTTACGGAACTTGCTTACGAATTAATGCCAAAAGATAACCCTGCAATTTTTAATCAGGCGATAATGGAGTTTGGTGCTTTGCAATGTGTACCTAAAAGTCCGAATTGTAGTATTTGTGATTTTAATGATAGTTGTGCAGCGCTTCAGAAAAAGAAGGTTATGGATTTGCCTGTGAAATCAAAAAAAGTAAAAGTAACCAATCGTTTCTTTAATTATTTAATTTTAGAAGATGCTTTAGGGAATACTCTAATACAAAAAAGAACAGCAAAAGGGATCTGGCATAATTTGTATGAGTTTCCTCTTCTTGAAACTGCAGAAATTGAGGGATTTGATTTTGTTTCAAAAACAGTAAAAAGCGATCTTTTTTCTTCCTATACTATTATAGGTATAGAAGAATGTCAAAATGCGGCTTTGGTACACAAGCTTTCGCATCAGCATTTACATATTCAATTTTGGAAAATAAAGATTGAGGAAGTGATTGAAAAAGGTGTTAATAGAACTGATTTAAAAACTTTTCCCTTTCCTATTGTGATTTATAATTTTATAGAAAAGCAGGAATTAATTTGCTAAATAAAATGTATCTTTGGTAGAAATACCGCTATTATTATGAATGGAACATTAAACAAAGTCATGCTTATTGGTCACTTAGGCGATGATGTAAAAATGCATTATTTTGATGGAGGAAACTGTATTGGACGTTTTCAACTTGCGACAAACGAAGTTTATATTAATAAAACAACCAATGAAAAAATAACTTCAACAGAATGGCATAATCTAGTTGTGCGAAATAAAGCAGCTGAGATTTGTGAAAAATATCTTTCAAAAGGAGATAAGATATATGTTGAAGGACGCATAAAGTCCAGACAGTGGCAAGCTGAGGATGGTACTACAAAATATACAACGGAAATTCAAGTGACTGAATTTACTTTTCTTACTACGAAAAAAGAAACTGCAAATCATAAACCAAATCAAGATTCAGAATCCGCAAAAAACACTAACTTTGATGCTTCAAACGAAGGCTTACCTATAAATGATCTGCCCTTCTGATTGTTTAACTAATCTATTTTAATTTGGACCCAGAGCCCAGTTTACTTTTTACTTCAACTTTAGACATCAATTTAATTATTGGTTTTGTCGGAATATTTATTTTACTTTTTTTATCGGCCATTGTTTCAGGAGCCGAAGTTGCTCTCTTCTCTTTGTCACAGAAAGATATCGATCAAACGCTGCAAGAAAATTTCTCAAAGGGAAAAATTATTTCAGATCTTTTAGATAAACCAAAAAAACTGTTAGCAACATTATTAGTAGCCAATAACTTTTTAAATATTGGAGTTGTTATATTGTTTTCCTTCGTTGGTCGAAATTTATTTAATGGGGTTAGTTCTCCGGTTTTTAAATTTATTTTAGAAGTAATTTTAGTTACTTTTTTAATCTTGTTGTTTGCAGAAGTTTTGCCTAAAGTTTATGCAAGCAGAAACAATATAAAGTTTGTTAATCGTTTTGTTTATCCCATTTCAGTTTTAGACAAACTGCTTACGCCAATAAGTCTTCCTATGCGAAGTCTTACTTTGTATTTGCATAATAAATTAGGGAAACAAAAAAATAACTTTTCGATTAATCAGCTTTCTCAAGCTTTAGAATTAACAGATTCTGAAGGAACTTCAACAGAAGAACAGAAAATTTTGGAAGGAATTGTTTCTTTTGGAAATACAGATACGAAGCAGGTTATGAGTCCGAGGATTGATATTTTTGCTTTAGAAATCTCAGAATCATTTGAAGCTATTTGCCCGAAGATTATCGAGAAAGGATTTTCTAGAATACCTGTGTATCGTGACAATATAGATCAAATAGAAGGCGTTTTGTTTGTTAAAGACTTATTGCCGCATATTGATAAAGACGATTTTGATTGGACATCACTGATAAGAGAAGCTTTTTTTGTTCCTGAGAATAAGAAACTCGATAATTTGTTGAAAGACTTTCAGGGTTTAAAAAGTCATTTAGCTATTGTTGTTGATGAATATGGCGGAACTTCGGGATTGGTTTCTTTAGAAGATATTATAGAAGAAATTGTAGGAGATATTAGTGATGAATTTGATGATGAAAATCTGAATTATTCTCAAATAGATGAAAAGAATTTTCTTTTTGAAGGAAAAATAAATCTAAAGGATTTCTATCGAATTGTTGATGTTGACGAAGATGTTTTTGAATCTCGCAAAGGTGAGGCGGAAACATTGGCGGGATTTATTTTAGAAATTTTAGGGAACTTCCCAAAGAAAGATCAAAAAGTGATTTTTGAAAACTGTGTTTTTACAATTGAAACAGTTGATAAAAAACGTGTTAAACAAATAAAAGTAACAATAGAATAATGTTTAAAAAAATAATTTTGGTAACTGCAATTTTGCTGACATTAACAGTTGTAAGCTGTAAAGACGATGTTTTGCCTAAACCTGCAAGTTTCCTTAGATTAGATTATCCAGAGGCAAAATATGTCAATTTTGAAAATAACTGCCCTTTTGCTTTTCAAATGAATGAAGACGCTG
Organism: Flavobacterium plurextorum; assembly: GCF_002217395.1. Classification (GTDB taxonomy): domain Bacteria; phylum Bacteroidota; class Bacteroidia; order Flavobacteriales; family Flavobacteriaceae; genus Flavobacterium; species Flavobacterium plurextorum. Next base: position 272,909 of record NZ_MUHD01000014.1, read on the forward strand.
TAATTAAAGGCGAAAAAGACTGCGGATTTGCAATTACGTATCCAAAGATGAAAGCGACAATTTATTTAACGTATAAGCCTGTAAATGGTAATATTGATAAGCTTTTGAGAGATGCTCAGAAACTTACTTACGAACATGTTATAAAAGCTGATGATATTCTAGAACAGCCTTATTTAAATCCGGAGAAAAAAGTATACGGAATGTTTTATCAGGTTGACGGAAATGCTGCTACAAACTCACAATTTTATGTTACAGACAGTACAAAGCATTTTGTAATTGGTTCTGTTTATTTTTATGCAAAACCAAACTTTGATTCGATTATGCCGGCTGCGAGTTATATTAAAAATGATATGCAGCGATTGATGGAAACTCTAAAGTGGAAATAAAAAAACAAAATAAAAAAACGGCGTCTGTTACAACAGCCGCCGTTTTTTTTATCTCCGAAGTTTTAAACTTAAGATTTGAAATTTAAAACTTTGTATGTTTTTCCATCACCAGTTTCTTGAACAACTTTCGTTAAGTTTTCTTGATTTTGAACAGTTTTGTCAAAAGTAACAGTCGCTGTTTTTTTATCAAAATCAACAGCTGCCTTTTCTACTCCTTCTAAATTAGATAATTCTTTCTCGATTGTTTTCGCACATCCCATAGCGCAAGTCATTCCTTCGATTTCGAAACTTGCAGTTTGTACATTTTCAGCCGCAATTGCTTTGTGCTCTTTTGGAGCCTCTTTTTCGGCTTGAGCCTTAATTAAGCTTAAGCTTTTGTCTTCTTCTTTTTTGCAGCTTACAAATACTAAACTTGCAATTGCTATAACAGCTATAGTTTTTGTGAATTTCATTATGTATGATTTTAATATGTTTGATATGTTTGTTGCAAAATTAATAAAAACCAAGAGGTTAGTTCGTAAAATAATTACAAATTTGCAGTAAAATACTATTTATGGAAGCAAAACAGTTGAAGTGGACTTATTTATTAGTGCTTTCGTTAATCTGGGGAAGTTCTTTTATCTTAATTAAAAGAGGTTTAGTCGGTTTGACGGCAGTTCAGGTTGGTTCATTCCGAATAATTTTTGCAGCCTTATTTTTATTGATTATCGGGTTTAAGAGCTTGAAGAAAATTTCACGCCGCCAGTGGAAATTTGTTGCAATAACATCTTTTTTTGGAACTTTTACTCCAGCATATCTTTTTGCAATTGCCGAAACCGAAGTTGATAGTTCAATAGTTGCTATTTTAAATTCCCTGACACCTTTAAATACATTGGTTTTAGGAATTATTATTTTCGGAATCCAATTCCAGAAACGTCAGGTTCTAGGTGTTTTTATTGGATTAATTGGTTGTTTGTTGCTGGTTTTAAGTGGAGCTTCGTCGCATCCCGGGCAAAATTACTATTATGTTATTTTAGTTGTAATTGCAACTATTTGTTATGCGATAAATGTCAATTTAATCAAAAAATATCTGTCAGATCTAAATTCGGTCAGTATCACAACTGGAAATTTTACGGTCTTGCTTTTGCCTGCATTAATTATCTTAAGTACGACAGATATTTCTGAAAGGATAAATATTGACATCACGCAGCATTCAATATTATTTGTGATGATTTTAGGGGTTTTAGGAACGGGAATAGCAAATGTTTTGTTTTTTAAACTAATTCAAATGTCATCACCAGTATTTGCAACATCAGTAACGTATCTAATTCCGATCGTTGCCTTTTTCTGGGGACTATTAGATAATGAAATGCTGACTCCAATTCAATTTTTTGGAGCGTTTATTATTTTGATTGGTGTTTATTTATCTGCCAAGAAGTAAGTTTTTAGTTCTAAAATGTGAGATAATATATATTGTCAGGCTGAGCGAAGTCGAAGCCCTTTGCGCCCTTCGACTTCGCTCACGGTGACAAAACGAGTAATAAAAAAAGCCTTGTCAAAGTTTAAACTTTGACAAGGCTTTTAAAAATCTTAGTCCCGATAGCTATCGGGATAGTTCCTCAGAATCTTTTTTACAAGAAATCTGCATCCGAAACACCTTCATTGATCTTGATGTCCGACATTTTGATATCTAATTCAAAGCCTACATTTTGAATTAAGTTAAAAGGAACTTTTACACCTTTTACCTCTTTGTAGTCATTAAAGTTTGTTATTTGTGTATTCGATTTTCCGTCTTGTTCACGAGTTTTAGCTTCTGCCGTTTTTAATCCTGATTTCACATCATAGAAGTAAGTAGTTTTACCATCTTTGATTGCATAAGCATCACTTCCGTTAATTGGCTCAATGCCTTCAACTTTTAAATCTGCTCTTTTAATCAGTTGTAATTCTTCAAAAGGAGCTGCATTGGCTTTCATTTCAGCAAGATCATTTCCTTCAAGGTTTTTACGTTTTCCTTGTTGTTCGATATATGCGCCTTTATCGTTTACAACTTGTTTCATTAAATTCATTGGTCCCATTGCAAGAGATACCATCATTTTTCCTTTCGAATCTAATTTTGATGTAAAAGTAAGTGGAGAAGGAGCTTGCGGAATTGTTGTAGTTCCGTTCATGTAAAGAGTTTTTACAGCTGTTACTGCTTTTTCTCCGCCAATTGCTTTAATGTAATTTTCGAAAACAGTTTTAGCAGTAATTCCAGTTGGAACCTCTTTTTTTGTTGCTGGTTTCTCAACCGGATTTCCGTATTTGTCAAAATAATAAATAGGAATTTGAAGTTTTTCCAAGCCTGTAATAACATCAGATCCTTTTCCTGCAATTACAATTCTCATATTGTCCAGTAAAAAATATTTATTCGCTACACGGTAAATATCATCTGCAGTAACATTGTTAATGGTTTGAATGTATTTTTCGTAGAAATCAGCCGGAAGCTTTTCTGTTTCAATGTTTAGGGCATATCGCGCTACAGCTTGCGGTTTTTCAACCTGCATTACAAAACGACCAATATATCCAGCTTTTACGTTTTTAAGAACATCTTCAGAAACCTTTTCAGTTCTGATTCTTTTTATTTCTTTTATAAATTGAACAACTGCGCTGTCTGTAACGGTGTTTCTAACTGCAGATGAAGCTTTGAATTTAGTTACATATTTTCCGCTTCCAATACTTGAACTCGCGCCGTACGTCCAAGCGTGCTGCTCACGTAAATTCATGTTTAAGTAACTGTTGAAATCACCTCCCAGAATTTGATTTGCAATTACAGCAGGGAAAAAATCAGGATCGCTCATTCTTAAATTTACAGTATTTACTAATGAAATTTCAGATTGAACGGCATTTGGCACATCGACAAAATCAATTTGAAGTTTAGAAACATTCTCAGGATTTGGATATGTGTTTTTTGGAGCAGATTGTTTTTTCCAGCCGTTAAAAAGTTTTTCGACTGCCGCTTTTGCTTCTTTAAATTTTATGTCTCCAATAATTACTAAATAAGCATTTTCAGGAACAAAATAAGTAGCGTAATTAGCTTGAACATCTGCAAGAGTTACATTTTTTACTGTTTGTTCAGATAAATATTCTCCAGAAGGATGATTTTTTCCGAAAGCCAAAACATCAACTACACGACTGGCAATTGCTGGAACGCTTTTTTCATCGGCTTTAAGGCCTTCAAGTAATTTTGCCTTTTCTTTATCAAATTCGCTCTGAGTGAAATTTGGCTGTAAAGCTCCTTCTGCTAAAAGTTCAAGAACGCGTCCTGAATATTTAGAAAGCGAACTTGCGTAAGCTCCTGATGACGAGAAATTAATGTTTGCGCCATAAAAATCTATTTCTTCATTAAAAGCTTCTTTGGCAGTTTTTTTGGTTCCGTTACCAATTAAACTGCTTGTTAATTCGTCAACGCCTTTTTTGTTTCCTTCGGTAAAAGGTGCGTTGTCCAGCGTAAGATTAAAACTTACTCTAGGAAGTTTATGATTTTCAACTACCAAAACTTTCATTCCGTTTGCCAAAACAAAAGTTTGTGGTTTTTTGATGTTGACTACAGGCGGATTTCCTGGTTTTGGTTGTGGACGATCTTGTGCTTGCATAATTCCAGTCAGGAATAAAAGGATTAAAACTGTATGTATTTTTTTCATGATTCGAGGCTCTTAATTTTGAACTTTAGTTGAAGGGATGTAATCTAAAATTAAACGCTGATTTGGGTTTAAATACTTTTTGGCAACTTCTCTAATTTCTTCTCTTGTAATAGAGTGGTAAAGATCGATTTCAGTATTAATCAGGTTCACATCGCCATAAAGTAAGTAATATGAAGCTAGATTTTCAGCGATTCCTTCAACAGTTGCATTTGCATTAACAAAATTATTGTCGAATTTGTTTTGCAGTTTCTCATAGTCTTTTTCAGAAATCAGATCAGTTTGGATTTTTACAATTTCCTCATCCATTTCTTTTAAAACATCTGCAGTCGTATGCGGTGCCATTGGTAAACCGTACAAAATGTATGTTCCGTAATCTTCCTGGCTGAAGCCGACTGCGCCAATTTGAAGCGCCATTTTTTTGTCGTCAACTATTTTTTTGTACAGCTTAGAGCTTTTTCCGTCACTTAAATAGGAAGAAATTAAATCTAAAACTCTAGCGTCTCTCGTTTTCATAGACGGCGTTCTGTATGAAGCCACAATCATTGGAATTTGAATGTTTGGATCTTCGTAAGTCGCTTTTATCGTTTTGGTAATCGGTTCTTCGATAAAAGTTTGTTTTTTTACTTCTTCACCTCTTGGAATTGGAGCGAAATATTTCTGAATCCATTCCTTGGTTTTGGCTTTGTCAAAATCTCCTGCTACTACTAAAACAGCATTATTTGGAGTGTAGAACTTTTTGTTAAATGCTTGGAATTCTTCAAGAGTCGCAGCATCTAAATCTTTCATAGAGCCAATTGTAGTCCAGCGATATGGATGATTTTTGAACATGTTTTTTTTAACCTCAGGTAAGATGTTTCCATACGGCTGGTTGTCATAACGCATTCTTTTTTCTTCCTTAACAACTTCGTTCTGAGTTTCAACGCCAATTTTATTAATGATTGGGTGCATTAAACGTTCTGACTCCATCCATAAACCCAGTTCTAAACTGTTTGATGGAAAAACTTCGTAATAATAAGTTCTATCATCCGAAGTATTGGCATTGTTGACACCGCCATTTGCAGTAACGATTTTCATCCATTCGCCGCGTTTGATATTTTGAGTTCCTTCAAATAATAAATGTTCAAAGAAATGTGCAAAACCGGTACGATCCGGGCGTTCGTCTTTTGAACCCACATGGTACATTACAGATGTGATAACAACAGGAGCAGAGGAGTCATTGTGCAAAATTACATGCATGCCGTTGTCTAAATTGTATTCTTCAAAAACTACTTTTTGAGCATGAGCAACTCCGCCAAGCATTAGTGCAGCACTTAACATCATTATTGAATTTTTCATAGAGATTAATAATTTTTATTTACCTAAGTAATAGGTAGTCCTGAATTGATTATAGTTACATCAAAAATAGTTTTTTTTGTGTAGTTTTTTGAAATTTTACACGATAGATGATTAATTTAACAGTATTTTACATCTGTTTGAAATTTTGATTAGCTGTTGAAGTGCTTGAAAAAGAGACTTTAGGGTAAAATAAATATTTTTAGAATTAGGAATTGCACAGTAAATTAATAGTTGTATATTTGCAACCTTAAAAATCAATAAATCAATTTGGTATGTATGCAATCGTAGAGATAGCAGGGCAACAATTTAAAGTAAGCAAAGACTTAAAGGTTTATGTTCACCGTTTAGCTAATGAAGAAGGTTCAAAAGTTTCTTTTGACAAAGTTCTTTTATTAGATGATAATGGAAATGTAACTTTAGGCGCCCCAGCTATAGAAGGTGCTTCTGTAGAAGCTAAAGTGTTACAACACTTAAAAGGAGATAAAGTTATCGTTTTCAAAAAGAAAAGAAGAAAAGGATACAAAAAAAGAAATGGTCACAGACAATATCTTACTCAAATTGTAATTGAAGGTATTACTGCAGCAGGAGGAACTAAAAAAGCAGCGGCTAAAAAAGCAGTTGTAGCAGAAGATGCAGCTACTGAAGAAGTAGAAGCTCCTAAAGCTAAAAAAGCAGCTCCAAAAGCAAAAAAAGAAGCTACTAAAGAATAATAACAATATTTAAACTCATACGTCATGGCTCACAAGAAAGGTGTCGGTAGTTCGAAGAATGGTAGAGAATCAGAATCAAAACGTTTAGGCGTTAAGATTTTTGGTGGTCAAGCTGCTATTGCTGGGAACATCATCGTTAGACAAAGAGGTTCAAAACACAATCCAGGTGAAAATGTTTACATCAGTAAAGATCACACACTACACGCAAGAGTAGCTGGAGTTGTTAAGTTCCAAAAGAAAAAAGATAATAAATCTTATGTATCTATCCTTCCATTCGAAGCATAATCATTAGATTACTATTTATAAAAAACCCGTTCTGAAAAGATCGGGTTTTTTGTTTTATATGGTTTTGTCGTATAAGTTATGTAAGAGGATTTACGCTTACTTTGTTTTGTAGTTTTGTTTTATTTGGTTCGTTTTTTTGTCATTTCGACCAGAGGGAGAAATCACACAGGTAGATCGACAAAGTTTTGGGGTTTTGCTTGAGGAGTTTCTGGTGAGATTTCTCCCTTTGGTCGAAATGACAAAATTTGGATAGGGTTTCAGATAAAGAAAAAAACCTTTGTCAAAGTTTTAAACTTTGACAAAGGTTTATATTGTGTAAAAGAAGATCGATTGTTAAAACTATTAATTTGTTCCTTTTTTGTTTGTTTTAATGTGTTTGTAGATGAATTTTTCTAATTCTTTTCCATTAAAAGTATTGTCTTCAAATTCGAAATAGATTTCATCTTCATAATTTTGTTTTAAAGTGATTAATCTAGTATTGCTATTTTTTTCTTCAAGATTAATATCGAGCCATTTCTTTGGTCGAATGTTTTCAATATACTGTGCGTTTGCTGAATTAATAATTCTACAAAATTCTGAGATTTCATTTTTGCTTAATAAAAAGGAATGTTCTTTATAGAAATCGTATTTCTTTTTGTTCCATATCCAGCTGCCATCTCCATTGTGAATTTTGGTTATGTTGTTGGAGTTAATATTAGCTTTTTTGGAAATGTCAAAAGAAGCTTGTTTGTAATAAAACATATTGAAAACTGCCCATGCGAATCCTATGTTGGCAAATACTATTAAAAGTATGGATAGTTTTTTCTTGTTCATTTTTTATTTCTGAATGATATTAGGAGTGCAAAATGAATACAGTAAACTTAAAACATTTAATCTTCCGTATCTTTAGTTTCTTCTAAATCTTGAGATTTTCTTCCAACTTTTATTTTTGGATTGTCTTGAGTTCCGGTAACTGTAAGTGGAATTCCGAATATTCCAAATGGAGGTAAACCTAAGCGCATTTTTAAATTCAGTTTTCCGTCTAGACTTGTTGTGCCTTCAATTCTTGGTCTGAAGCCGGCAAATTTAAATTTAAAACGTTCAACAGTCATAATGTTGTTTTTAATCGTGGTCTTAATATCGACTTTAGAAAGATCAGGATTTTTAATAGCTTCTGTACTTGTTTCCTTGCTTACTGCGGTAAACATTTTTAAGCCTCTTACTTTTACATCTTTAACAGAAAGAATTCCGCCTCCAGAAAGTGATGGGTAAACGGGTTCCATTTTGCTGTTTAAACGTCCCTTTAATTGATAATCTAAAGATACAATACCTTGAGCTTTCTCAGCTGCACTTGCCATTTTTCTAAAAACCTCAATTTCGTTATAGGCTCTCTTAATGTCAAAGTCTGATGCTTTTATAGCGTAATCAAAATTGGCTTTTTGCGGCGTTATGGCTTGGTAATTTGCATTCATAGTAACATTGCAGCCAATTAGATTAAAACCAGTATTCTGCATTGTTAATTTTCCTTTGTTCATGCTTAAATTACCAATTGCATTCTGAAGATTAAGTTTGTCGAAACTTACTTTCTGAGCAACGGCATTAAATTGCAAATTCAAGTTAGTTGGAATTATAATAACTCCTGTTTGTGTGTTCTCGGTTTGTTTTGTCTCTGCTTTTGGAGATGGATTTTGTGTTACAGAAGTTTCTGCATTTGTATTCGACATAAATTCATCAACATTAATGTATCGAGAAGTAGCTTTGAATTTACCTTTTAAAACACCTGTATTGGTTGTTACATAGTTAAAAACATTTTGTAAATATCCATTCATTTTAAAATCAGATTGGCCATAAGCTGCCAAAAAGTTGTTGAAAGACATTTTGTCCTGATTGATTTTGAAAATTCCTTCTTTAATAATGAATTTTTTAGGCAGGTATTCAGATGTAATTCCGATGTTTCTAAGTTCCAGCGTTCCTTTGTTGTATAGTTTGCTGTAATTTCCTTTTTCGGCATCGCTTTGTTTTCCTTTCAACACCACATCAGCTTTTACGAAACCGTCAAGGTCAAGACCTTTTTGCGAGAAAACCTTATATATTTTGTTCACATCAAGTTCACCCTTTGCTTTTATGTCGTAAGCTAAATCATCAAAATTGCTTAAATCTGCTTCAACAAAAACGGGTTTTCCTTCAAAGGTAAATTGAGCCGGCTTTAGATTGATGTTTAAGTCGCCAAAAGTTCCCTTCGGATTATCAATTTTAGATTTTATCGTAATATCAGTAATTGGATTTGGATAATAAGGTGTTTTTAAATATCCGTTTTCCAAATCAATAGTTCCGTTTGTAACAGGAAGGAGCTTGTTCTTTAAATCAAATTTACCATTTGCTTTTACGTCGCTTGTTAAAGCTCCTTTTAATTCGATTTTAGGAATTCCAAGTGCTTTTGTTAATTTTTCAAGATCAATTTTGGATTTAAAATCGGCGTTGATTTCGGGAGTTTTTATGCCTTTTACATAAAACTTAGATTTCAAATAATCTTTGTTCATGTTTAGAGAAACGTTCTTAGCGTCAACAGTTAAAAGATCTGGATTTAAAGATGGAACTTTAGTTTTTACATCTAAGTTTAAATTTGAAACAGGAAATGGACTTTTGTTGTAATTCACAAATCCGCTGTCTATTTTTAGGTCAAGATTCAAGTCAGGAGCTATATTTTTTGATGCAATATAATCTCCTTTTAAAGTTAGAAGTAAATTGGTGTTTCCTTTTATTTCGGTTTTTGACAACCAAGTAATGTATTTAGGAGGAAAAGCTGTGAAAACATCGTGTAAATCGCTGTTGTCAGATTTTATTACAAAATCCATATTGTAGCCATCTTTTAAGAAATCAAATTTCCCTTTGAAATCTATTAAAAGCTGGTTTATTTTTAAGTTATTCTGTTGGAAGAAAAACGATAAGGAGTTAATGTTGACTTTTGTAATTAAATCTGCATTGACTTTTTTGTTCATTAAATAAGGTTCATTTTCATAAACGATATTCAGCTTTTCAATTTTGGCTTTTGAGTATAAATCAAAAACAGCTTTGTTTAAATCTCCTTTTCCTAAATAATTGAATCCAAAAGCATCAAAGTGAATTTTTGTTGATTTGTCATCGTAAATAATTTTACTGTTTAAGATTTCAATTCGTTCCAGTTTCAAGGCAGTTTCAGTGCTGTCTTTTTCTTCTGAAGCTTTAGCCTGCGATTTATAAATATTGTAATTTGCTTCTCCGCTAGGGTTTACTTTTACATTTATAAAGGAATCCGATAGGTAAATCTGATCAATTTTTACAGATTTACTGAAAATTAAACTGGCGACATTTATTCCGAAAGAAACTTCTTTGGCAGTAATGAATTTTTCATTTTTGTATGGTGCAGATCCATTAAGACTAAAGTTGTCTAATGTCAATGTAAGAGATGGAAAATGGCGAAAAAATGAAACGGAAACGTCAGAATAGTTGAGCTCCGCGCTTAGCCTTTCGTTGGCAGTTTTTTTGATCTGATCTTTAATTTGATCTTCAAAAATAATAGGAGTTAAAAATAATAATCCTAAAATAACAACGAAAGTTATCCCTAAATACTTGGCAATTTTAAATACGATTGATCTGGATTTACTTTTTTGCATAGTAATTTGTGGTGTTTAATAAAATAATAATGTCAAAAAAAGATGTAATTTATCCGTGTACAGTTTCTTTTTTACCGTAATTGGTAATAATAGAACCTTCATATTCAATCCACTCTTTCCATCGTTTATCGATGTCAATATTGTCTTGGTATTTTCTTGCAAATCCTAAAAATGTTGTATAGTGCCCCGCTTCAGAAATCATTAAATCACGATAGAATTTGGCTAATTCTTCATCTTTAATATTTTCCGAAAGAACTTTAAAACGCTCACAGCTTCGGGCTTCAATCATGGCTGAAAATAATAAGCGGTCACACAGCGCATCACGTCTGCTGCCGTCTTTTTTCATGAATTTAAACAGCTCATTTACATAGTGGTCTTTTCGTTCGCGCCCTAAAGTAAGTCCGCGTTTTTTTATAACATCATGCACCATTTGTAAATGTTCAAGCTCTTCACGTGCAATTATAAGCATTTCGGTTACCAGTTCTTCTAATTCAGAATTATAAGTAACGATACTTATTGCATTCGAAGCGGCTTTTTGTTCGCACCAGGCGTGATCTGTCAATATTTCTTCAATGTTTGACTCCACAATATTTACCCAGCGCGGGTCTGTAGCTAATTTTAATCCCAACATAATTTCCTTGCATTTTTAGTTCTTGCAAAATTAGTGTTTTTTATGACGAAAAGTCAGGAAATATCGTTCAAATGCGCTCAAAAAAGCATTATTTTGTAAGTTGAAAAAAAAATGATGAATCAGATAAAAAAACTTTTAATAATTGGATTTGTCTGGCCTGAGCCAAATTCTTCTGCAGCAGGAGGGAGGATGATGCAGTTGATTTCTGTTTTTATCGCAAACGGATATCAAATTACATTTGCCAGTCCTGCTTTAGACAGCGAATTTATGGTTGACTTGTCTGAGTTTGGTGTCGAGAAAAAAAGTATCGAATTAAATAGTTCAACTTTTGATGATTTTATAATTGAATTAAATCCAGATGTGGTTTTGTTTGATCGTTTTATGATTGAGGAGCAGTTTGGCTGGCGTGTAACAGAAAATTGTCCTAAAGCAATTCGATTGTTAGATACAGAGGATTTGCATTGTTTAAGAACAGCAAGACAGAAGGCGTTTAAGGAAAATAGAGTTTTTCAGCTTGCTGATTTGTTGTCTGAAGAAGTAGCAAAACGGGAAATAGCGAGTATTTTAAGATGTGATTTTTCTTTGATGATCTCACAGTTTGAAATGGATCTTTTAAAAGATGTTTTTAAAATTAGTTCAAGTTTATTGTTTTATCTTCCGTTTTTAGTTGATAAAATGAATGAAGAAAGGTTTGGTGAATTACCTTCTTTTGAAGATCGGAAACATTTTATTTTTATTGGAAATTTTCTTCATGAACCAAATTGGAATACTGTTCAGTATTTAAAAGAATCGATTTGGCCTTTGATAAAAAAAGATTTTCCAGAAGCAGTTTTAGAAGTTTACGGTGCTTATCCGTCACAGAAAGTATTGCAACTGCATCAGCCTAAGAATGGTTTTTTTATTATGGGAAGAGCTGTAAATGCTAATGAGGTTGTGAAAAAAGCTAGAGTGGTTTTAGCGCCAATTCGTTTTGGAGCTGGTTTAAAAGGAAAGTTGTTGGAAGCGATGCAATGCGGAACTCCGAGTGTAACCACAACTATTGGTGCAGAAGCAATGAGCGGAGATTTAAATTGGAACGGATTCATTGAAGATGATCCGCAGGAATTTGCAAAAAAAGCGATTGTACTTTATCAAGATGAAAATCTTTGGAAACAATCTCAAAAAAATGGTATTGTGATTATAAATGAATGTTATCAGAAGAATAATTATGCCGATGAATTAATGATGAAGGTAGATTCTTTATTGATGAATTCTGATGAGCATCGTCTCCATAATTTTATGGGGAATTTATTGCAGCATCATGGTTATAGAAGTACAATGTACATGTCGAAATGGATAGAGGCTAAGAATAAAAACTAAATATTCGTTTTAAAGAAAAAAAAATCCCAATTACAATTGTAATTGGGATTTTTGAGTTTTAGTGTAAGCTGAAAACTATTTTAAAGTACCTTTAATATCTTGAATAGTTGTCGCGTGATAGCCAGATTTTGCTTTATCAAAAATTTGGTTTGCCCAAACTTTTCCTTCTGGTGTTTTTACCATTTCTTTATAAAGCATCATCACAGATCCAGTTCTGCTGCTTCCAATTAAAAATTGTTCAATATCAGGATTAGCAGCTTTATATTGATGGCGAATTGCCTGAACAAACCATTGACGTTTGATGATGAAATTGCCACCTTTTGTAAAGTTGAATTCCTTGTCAAGTTCTTCCATTTCTTTTGGTGTAATATCTGATGGAAGATGATCTATAAAATGTTGTTTCTCTGTAGTTGTTGTGATTTTTTTGCTTAATCCTTTCACGCCGGTTTCTCTCCAGCTTTTTTGGATTTTATCTATAGCATCAAAATCGGCAGAGCTTACAGGAGTAATATTTGATGGAATTCCAGGTTTGAAAATCCAGTCTTCTAGTTTTATTTTATCAGCAAGAGCTTTGTCGCCTTTAATAAGGTTTTCATTAAGGTATTTGATAAAATCATCAGTAGTGATCGATTTGAAAGCGTGCGCATCAAAATAGTTTTTGATGAAAACATCAAATTTTTCGCGGCCTACAGCGTTTTCAATTACTCTCAAAAACGCATATCCTTTTACGTAAGGAATCATGCTGATTCCTTCGTCAGGATTTCTTCCTGTAAGACTCACTTTTAGCCTTGTATCAGGATTTGTATCTCCATATTCAGCTACATTATCAATTAATTCTTTACGAATGATAACGTTTTGCATTTTAAATTCTTTTTGACCAAATATTGCTTCGCCAATTCGATGTTCAACATAAGTTGTAAAACCTTCGTTTAACCAAATATCATCCCAAGTTGCATTTGTAACTAAATTTCCGCTCCAGCTGTGTCCTAATTCATGTGCTAATAAACTTGTCAATGAACGATCTCCTGCAATAACTCCCGGAGTTAAGAATGTTAAGTTTGGATTTTCCATTCCGCCGTAAGGGAAACTTGGCGGTAAAACCAAAACGTCGTAACGTCCCCAACGATATGGACCATAAAGTTTTTCGGCAGCAACAACCATTTTTCCAAGTTCAGCAAATTCCCAAGCTGATTTTTTCAACATTGAAGGTTCTGCGTAAACTCCGGTTCTATTGTCGATAGATTGAAACGCAATGTCTCCAACAGCAATTGCCATTAGATAAGATGGAATTGCTTTGTCTTGTTTAAATGTGTAAACTCCGGTGTCATTTTTCTTCTGCGGATTTACGGCGCTCATTATGGCTAGTAAATCTTTAGGGACTGTAACTTTTGCATTATAAGTAAAACGAATTCCTGGTGAATCCTGGCAAGGTATCCAAGTACGTGACCAAACACTTTCTCCTTGAGAAAAAAGAAATGGTTTCTTTTTGTCTGCTGTTTGTTCTGGTTTTAGCCATTGTAAAGCTACTGCATCTTTAGTGGTGTTGTAGTAGATGTTTACTTTTGTCGTATTTGGTTCTATTGTAATATGAAGTGGTTTTCCGTGAAATTCGGTATTTTTTCCAAGTTCAAATTTTGTTTCTTTTTCTTCGTCACCTAAAGTTACTTTCGTAATGTTTAAGGTGTTTTCGTCGAATATAATTTCATTTCCTTTGCTGATATTGTCAATTAACCAAGATGCTTTTCCAGAAATAGTCTGTGTGTCAAAATCAACTTTTATGTCAAGATCTAGATGTTTAACTACAGCAAGTTCTGGTTTAGAATAGCTGTGTTCATCTGTAACGACTGCTGGTTTTTCTGTTTGGTCTTTTTTCTGACAGGCGATTGCCGCTAGGAATAAAGTAACAAGGATTAGTTTTTTCATTTTATCAAGTATTGAATTTGTGGGCGAAAATTAAACAAAAAATCCCGTTTTGAATAAACAAAACGGGATTTTATTAAATGTAACCTTCTTCCGAAGTCTCGGGACGCTCAGGTTGGAATAAGTAAATTATGCCAACATTGTAACTGGGCTTTCGATGTATTGTTTTAATGTTTGTAAGAACTGAGCTCCAGTTGCACCATCAATTGTTCTGTGGTCACAAGCTAATGATAACATCATTGTGTTTCCAACTACGATTTGACCGTTTTTAACTACTGGTTTCTCAACAATTGCACCTACAGAAAGGATAGCAGAGTTTGGTTGGTTGATAATTGAGTTGAATTCAGTAATACCAAACATTCCAAGGTTAGATACTGTAAAAGTACTTCCTTCCATTTCTTGTGGTCCAAGTTTTTTGTTCTTAGCTCTTCCTGCAAGATCTCTTACTGAAGCACCAATTTGAGATAAACTCATAGCGTCAGTAAATCTTAATACAGGAACTACTAATCCGTCTTCAACAGCTACAGCTACACCAATATTTACGTGGTGGTTGATGATGATAGCATCTTCTTTCCACTGAGAGTTGATTTTTGGGTGTTTTTTCAATGCTAAAGCACAAGCTTTAATTACCATATCGTTGAAAGATACTTTTGTATCCGGAACAGTATTGATTGTAGCTCTTGCGCCCATTGCTTCGTCCATGCTTACTTCGATCACTAAGTTGTAGTGAGGAGCTGTAAATAAAGATTCTGCAAGACGTTTTGCAATAATTTTACGCATTTGAGAGTTTTTGATCTCTTCTGTGTAAACTTCTCCCGCAGGTACAAATACTTTTGGTGCAGCAGGAGCAGATGCTTCTTGTTTAGCAGCTGGTGCTGAAGCAGCAGGTTGTGCTTGTGCAGATGGAGTAAAGTTTTCGATATCGCTTTTTACGATACGTCCATTTTCTCCAGATCCTTTAACTTGGCTTAATTGAATTCCTTTGTCAGAAGCAATTTTCTTAGCTAAAGGTGAAGCTAAAATTCTTCCTCCGTTTGAAGTTTCAGCAACAGTTTCTGTTGCTTGAGCAGCAGCAGGAGCAGTTTTTGTTTCTTCTGCAGCAGGAGCACTTGCAGCGCCTCCAGCAGTATAATTGACAGCAATTCCAGAAATATCAGTTCCTGCAGGTCCAATGATTGCTAGTAAGCTGTCAACTGGTGCAGTGTTTCCTTCTTGAATTCCGATGTATAATAATGTTCCAGCATTGAAAGACTCAAACTCCATGGTAGCTTTGTCTGTTTCAATTTCTGCTAAAATATCACCTTCAGCTACCGTGTCGCCAACTTTTTTCAACCAAGTTGCTACTGTACCTTCGGTCATAGTGTCGCTCAAACGAGGCATAGTTACAACAATAACACCTTTTGGTAATTCAGTTGCAGCTTTTGCAGGAGCAGTTTCAGTTTTTGCTTCAGCAGCAGGAGCATCAGCTTTAGGAGCTTCGGCTGCAGGAGCGTCACCACCAGCTAAAAGAGCAGAAATATCTTCTCCTTCGTTACCAATGATTGCTAATAATGAATCAACAGGAGCAGTTTCTCCAGCTTGAATTCCGATATGTAAAAGAGTTCCTTCGTTAAAAGATTCGAACTCCATTGTTGCTTTGTCTGTTTCAATTTCAGCAAGGATATCTCCTTCGCTGATTTTGTCGCCTACTTTTTTAAGCCAAGTTGCTACCGTTCCTTCCGTCATAGTATCGCTCAAACGAGGCATAGTTACTTTAATCGCCATGATGTTATAGTTTATGAGGTGTAAATGGATAGTCTTCTTGTGCGTATACTACGTCGTATAATTGTTGTAAGTCTGGGTATGGAGATTCTTCAGCAAATTTCTGACACTCTTCAACCAAGTCTTTAACTCTTTGGTCGATTACTTCAATTTCTTCTTCAGTAGCATATTTTTGATCCAAGATTACATCAAGAACTTGTGTAATTGGGTCAATTTTTTTGTACTCTTCAACCTCTTCTTTAGAACGGTATAATTGTGCATCAGACATAGAGTGTCCTCTGTAACGGTACGTTTTCATTTCAAGGAAAGTTGGTCCGTCTCCACGACGAGCTCTGTCAATTGCTTCAGTCATTGCTTCAGCAACTTTTACAGGATTCATTCCGTCAACTGGTCCGCATGGCATTTCGTAACCTAAACCAAGTTTCCAGATGTCAGTATGGTTTGCAGTTCTTTCAACAGAAGTTCCCATTGCATAACCGTTGTTTTCAACGATAAATACAACTGGTAATTTCCATAACATAGCCATGTTGAAAGCTTCGTGTAATGAACCTTGTCTAGCAGCTCCGTCACCAAAGTAAGTCATGGTAACACCACCGGTATTGAAATATTTATCAGCGAAAGCTAAACCAGCTCCCACAGGAATTTGTCCACCTACGATTCCGTGCCCTCCGTAAAAACGGTGCTCTTTAGAGAAAATGTGCATAGAACCTCCCATGCCTTTAGAGGTACCTGTTGCTTTTCCTAAAAGCTCTGCCATTACGTTTCTAGGATCAACTCCCATACCAATTGGCTGAACGTGGTTTCTGTATGCAGTAATCATTTTGTCTTTAGTCAAGTCCATAGCGTGCAATGCACCTGCTAATACAGCTTCTTGACCATTATATAGGTGTAAAAAACCTCTAACTTTTTGTTGAATGTATAATGCTGCAAGTTTGTCTTCAAACTTTCTCCAAAGCAGCATGTCTTCGTACCACTTTAAATATACTTCTTTTGTAACTTCTTTCATCTGAATTCTTTCTTTTGCTAAAGTTTGTTTGTGTTATCAATTGTTGCCTATAACGCAAAATAGTTTCCTCCCACAAATTTGCGCCCGAAAGGTCGGGATGCAAAAATAAGACATTCCTATTAAGAAGTAAAATTTAAAAGGCACTTTTTGGCTTTTTTTTACAAGAACTTTTTATCAAACATAAAAGGGAGTAAGTTTTTTAGGGATGCTGATTTATAAACTTCGCCAATTTCGCCCATAAAATAGATTTCAATAGGGGTGTCTTGTTTGATTTCGTATTCTGCAATAGATTGTCTGCATGATCCACAAGGCGGAATCGGTGCTTTGGTTTGGTTTGTGTCTGAAGCTGCTGTAATAGCTATTTTTAAAATTTTAGCTTCTGGATAAATACTTCCTGCGTGAAAAATAGCAACTCTTTCGGCGCATAATCCTGATGGATAAGCGGCGTTTTCTTGATTTGAGCCCAAAACTATTTTTCCGTTGTCTAAAAGTAAGGCGGCTCCAACTCTAAATTGAGAATAAGGTGCGTATGCTTTTTTGCGAATTTCAACGGCTTGTGTCATTAAATCCTGAATTTCTTCTGAAACTTCTTTTATAGATTCATAAACTGTAAATGATGATGTAATGCTTATTTCTTTCATTTCTTTTTATGGGAAAAAAAATCCAAATTTCTAAGTTTTTAGAAATTTGGATTTGTGATTGTTTTTTATTTGATCTTTTTAATATACCTCGTATTTGTCTCCAAAGTTAAAGGTTAAAGAAAAGCGAAGTGTATTTTCTAAAGGATTTTTAACATTTGATGATGAGAATAAATAAGACACGTCAACTTTCATGATGTTGTATTTAAATCCTGCTCCTAAAGAAAAGAACTGTTTTGCTCCTTTCATTGGGCTTTCATGATAATAACCTAAACGCATTGCGAAGGCATCTTGATACATATATTCTGCAGCAACGCTGTAGGTTATTTCTTTTATCTCTTCACTGAAGCCTCCCGGTGCATCTCCAAATGATTTGAATATTCCTGATACCCAGCCTGTGTCTTTGTAGTTTTTATAGTTTATAGAATTTGCTTTTTCTTGCGAGATGTCTTCTGGATCTGTAAAATCACCGTCGCCATTTGTGTCTACAGGTGTTCCTGGTCCAGGAGGTGTAGGAACTAAAAGTTTTGTCAACTCTACAGAAACTGCTAATTTGTTATAATCATCAAAAATAAAATCAAATCCACCACCGACTCTTAAATTTGCAGGCAAAAAGTTTGAGCTTAAATCGTCGTTGTCATAGCTTATTTTTTGACCTAAATTTTGAACATTAAAACCGGCTCTCCATCTTCCGTTAAAATCACGGTATGCAATTTCTTCTGATTGATAAAAACCTGCGATATCTACAGCAAATGATCTTGCAGCGGAAGCATCGACTTCTCCAGATGGAATTTTTAGGTTTGAGCTGATAAAACGTGCGGCAACTGCCATCGAGAATTTTTCGCTTAATTTTAATGAGTAAGAACCGTCTAGTGCAAGTTCATTTGGACTTACTTCTCTGGTAGGTTCACTTGGATCTCCAGTTTCTCTTAGCTCAATTCCTCCAAAACCAAAGTATCTAAGACTTCCTGCAAAGGCACTTCGTTCGTTTATTTTGTTGTAATAAGTTAATTGTCCAAGTGAAATGTCATTGGCTAAATCTGTTAAATAAGGCGTGTAGCTGATTGAAAAACCTTGGGCATCTTCTGAAAAAGCATATTTAGCGGGATTCCATTGTTGAGAAAAAACATCTGAAGAAGTAGCAACACCTTGGTCAGCAAGACCAGCAGCTCTCGCATCTGCAGCAACTAATAAAAAGGGTACTCCTGTTGTAATGGGGCGTTCAATATTTTGGGCTTTTGCGAATGAAATAATTAATAAAGAAATTAATAAAAACGATATTTTTTTCATTTGTGGGGATAAAGGTATTTATGTTACAAATATATATATTATTATAGAATTACAAGTTTTTCGTATTTTTCTGCTTTTTTATTTGTTAAATTAGATCGAACGGTAAGTTTATAAATGTAAACTCCTTTTCCAATTCGATCGCCAAAATCATCTTTACCATCCCATGATATTTCTCTAGATAAAAAGCCTTCTGTAGTAATGATTTGGTTTTTTGTCCAAACTACTTTTCCTGTTATTGTCATTACCTGAACCTGAACATCTAATGGCTCATAAGGTCTGTTGTGAGAAAACCAAAATTGAGTATAAGTTGAAAATGGATTAGGGTAATTAAGAACGTGTGTTAGTGTTAGTGCATCGTCGCCTACAACTATAAACTGTATTTCGCTTGTTACAGGATTGTTATAAACATCCCAAGCGGTGAAACTTATTGTGTGCAGACCCGGAGCTAAATTCCGCAGCGGGAAACGCAGATTTCCGTTTGTATAGTCATCTAATTTTGTTTGGTAGTAATCATTCAGAATATATTGATTGCTTACATCTCCGTCCAAAACGGCAATTATATCATGACCAATTCCGCCGGCAGTGTTGATGCCGTTTTCGTCTTCTAGAAATGCTAAAAGAAAGGGTGAATCGTTTGTGATACCGCCAGATACAAAAGTCTCATCGTTCATATATAACTTAACTTTCGGACTTATATTGTCCTGTGGTGCATTTTCGTTTATACCGCCAATTTTAATGATAGTTGTGCTGCCAGTTTGGTTCTCCAGCGCTAGATTTTTCTTTGAATAAAAACTAATTCGACCATTGTCAACTGGTATTCTGATGTCTCTTGGTACAACAAAACTAAATTCAAATTGACCATTGGTTACTGATGCATTTCCTCTAAAAATAGTTTCTCCAAGGGTTTTGAATGAGATTGCAGGACTGTATCCGTCATTGTTTAAAGTTGAGGCTGTAATCATTTTGTCAAAAATAGCGGTTGAGAGTTCTCCATTATAATTGCTTAAAATGCTGTTGTTTTCGTCTGTTATTTCGCCAGTGATTTTGATTTTTGATAATGATTTAAAGTCAGGAATTGGCTGTGAAATTGAAATATCGTTTACTTTGGTTAAATTAATTTTAGGTTTTGGAATAGCGAGCATTAATGCAGGATCACCTATATAAACGATAACATTGCTTGATGAACTTGGATTCTCGTTTTTTGAAATCCTCAGCGATTCTGCAATACTGTTGTATTGATTGGAACCGTATGAGAGAAGGTTTTTGCTTAAGATGTCGTTGAAATTTTCGGCATTAAACTGTCCTATTGCTCGCGTCGTTGTCAGCATTGAAATAGCTCCGCCTTTTGGATTCCAAAAAGTATATTCGCCTGCGGTTGGTCTTGTTGGGTCGTCAAATCTTGAAAACTCACAGGTTATTGTAATAAAAAGCGGGTATTTGTATTGATTGTTTAGGTTTTGTCCGTCTGACTTTTCCCAGATTCGCTCGCTTGCCAAACCGTCTTCTCCGCCGTGACCTAAATAATTAAAAACTAAAGCTCCTTTTTCAAAAGCATTAAAAAAATCAGTTCTAGCTTTTGGGTAGCGCGATCCTCCGGCAGAAGCTTCTTGTGTATAAGAATCTAAAATGATTTTGTCAATATTGAAAAAAGGTTTTTCTGTTGCAATTATATCTGCTAGATTGTTTTGACGAGCTTGCAGAGAAGCATCAGAACTTTGGTCGGAATCGTCGCTTATTAAAACGAAGTTGTTTCTCCAGTTTCCATAAGATTTTGTGTCGTGATATTCAAGTACTTTGTTGACCATTTCCTGTGCTTGAACATTGTCTGAGACCAACATTCGGCCAACAGCAATGTCAATTCCTCCAAAAGGATAGCCGACAATTCCTTCGTTGGAGTCCATTAAGCTATAAAAATCATCTGATGCAAATGATGCTTCGCCGGTTGTATTGCTTATTGGGGATTGATAAATAGGTACAATATTGGTGTTGTTTGGAATTCTATTTTTGTAATCATAAGATGCATCGCCAAACAGATTTACATATTTTATTCTTCTTTCAGGAGATGAAGCGTTATCATAAACGTATTTAATGCAGTTTCTAATTGCTGCAATATCTTGTTTGCCGGATGAAAATTCCTGATAGATATTTTCAAGCGAAACAACTTTTACACTTAAATTTGAATTAATGCGATGAAAAACGGCTAATTTTTCTGCTTGTGCGGCCAATGATTTTGGAGTTACAATTATATAATCAATATCTTGAAAGCTGTTTTGGTTGTTTCTAAAAAGTGTTCCTTTTAAATTTTGATTGGCAATTTTTGACTGATTTTCTTTTAAGGGAGTATAATAATCTGCGGCATCAATTGCGATATATTTTCTAACTTCTCCCAGGTTTGCTTTGAAGCTGAAAACAGTCTGATTTGTATTTTCAAATCTCGATATATTATATAGGTCTGTAATATCCCAAATTTGAGAAATTGTAGAAGCATTTCCGATAGTATAATTTACAATTCCGGTTGTTGAGCCGGCAGCGTTATATTGAAACTTGAATTGTTTGTTTGTGCCGAGAAGTTTTCTTTTAGCGGTTAAATTGATGTAGTCAAGATAGCCTTTTGAGCCCGGTACACCATTGTTATTATAGGTGAGTTTTATTTTTATGGTTTCGGTACCGGAAAATGTTGTATTTGCAGGTAGTTTTTGTGTTAGATATTTGATTTCTGAACTTGTCGAAAGGCTGTTGAAGTTTATAGTTCCAATGTTTTGTCCATTTGCAGAAATAATAAAGGAAGTAGGAGTAAAGGCTGCCGAGGCTGCGTTTAGTTCAATTTTTACTGGCGATGATGTGTCAATGTTAGGGAAGTTAAAAGAAAATTCTTGTTCTTGATTAGTATCAAATGCTTCTCCAAGCCATTGTCTTCCTAAGTGAACAAGATTGGTTTGATCTACTTCATGAAACTGATAGTCATCAAACGTATTGAGTTCTAAAGTGCTGTTTCCTGATGGCTGACTTGCATTTGGAATTCTTTTGCCTTCTCCTCCAGAACTGGTAACATAATAGTAGGATTTTGTATCGTACAGATTTAAGTTTGTTTGACTTTCAGTGTTCCAATTTTCTACACCTTCGGCATAGAAAAGGATGTAATCTTCATTGTTGAAAATACCGTCATTCTCTCCAATAATCTGAATCGCATTTTCGATTAGGTCCTCGGGATAATAAATGTTGTTTGATAAAGGAAGCATTTGTCCGCCATTACCATAGATTTTTATTCTTTTTGGGTCAGTTTTTCCAGGATCAAAACCTAAGCTTTGCAGAAAAGATTTTGAAATTTTGTAAACCCCTGATTTTTCGACATAAAAACGATACCAATCGCCCGAAGCTAATACAGAATTTGTTACGGAATTTGATTTTTGAAAAGCTGCGGAATTACTAGTTTTTGCTGTGGCGTTTGTAAGGAAGTAAGAAAATGATCGCAGGCGTTTAAAGCTGTTTCCTTCCTTTATAATAGGGTATAGAAACAAGAAGTTTTGTTTCGTGTCTCTGGCGCTTGTGCTTCTTAATGATTCGTTGAGTTTGTCTGGGATGTTTTCAGGGTTTAGGTCGCCTAAGTCAGCTCTTGAAATTGGCTCGTAAATGGTATTTGTAATTTGTACAGAAGAATTATCTGAAAGGTTTGACTGGTTTAGGTTGAGCAGAAGCGTTAAGTTTTTTTTAGTAATGTCGTACCGAAAAGTGTTTCCTGAAAAGTACGGAATTGTTGTTTTAAAGTCGCCGTAATTCATCTCCTTTTTAGGTTGCCAATCAAGTGTAAAACTCCCGTTTAACTGAGAGAATAAGAGAATTGGAATCAACAGAAAGGATACTATTAGAAACTGTTTCATTATCTAAGAAAGCGAAAATTAATTAAAAAAAAATTAGTAGGTAAAAATATAGTATTTCATGTTACAGTAAATAATAAAAAGTATATTTTTGCGTTCGTAACTATAGGTTATTTTCTGGTAAAAAACAGCTAAATAAAATTATTAGAACAGATGTTGCTAATTAAATGTTAATTATTATATTGCAGCACCTAAATTTATCACCTAAGAATGAGTATGAAAGTAAACAAAATTGTAGTCTTGCAATTAATGATGTCAATGGTATTGATGTTGGGCACGGCTAGTTGTAGCAAAAAATCGAGTTCCACTCACGCTTCGAGAGCAACTGGCTGGGATGTAGATAGTCAGAATGGAACTGCTGCTAGAAATGCAGGAAAAAAACAACAGGCAGGACCTGGTTTAGTTTTTGTTGAAGGAGGTACGTTTACTATGGGTAAAGTACAAGATGATGTTATGCACGATTGGAATAACACACCTACTCAACAACACGTTCAGTCTTTCTATATGGATGAAACTGAAGTTACCAATGGTATGTACTTAGAATACCTTGAGTGGTTGAAAAAAGTTTTCCCGCCAACAGAAGAAAATTACAAGAATATTTACGAAGGAGCTTCACCAGATACTTTAGTATGGAGAAATCGTTTGGGGTATAACGAAACGATGACAAATAACTATTTAAGACACCCATCTTATGCAAACTACCCAGTAGTTGGTGTAAACTGGATTCAAGCTGTTGAATTTAGTAAATGGAGAACTGACCGTGTGAACGAAGCAGTTTTAGAGAAAAATGGTTATCTTCAAAAAGGAGCTAAAACAAGCGATGTTACTGCTGAAAATGCATTTAATACTGAAGGTTATTTAATGTCTCCTAGTACTTCACGTGGTGGAAGCGAAGAAATTGTAATAAAGAAAAATCCAAACGGAAAAAGACCAAAAGCTGGAAAAGATGGTGTAGTTCCTGAAGAGAAAAATGTATATGCACAACGTTCTTCTGGAATCATTTTGCCAGAATACAGACTTCCTACTGAGGCTGAATGGGAATATGCTGCTGCAGCAGATGTTGGACAAAGAGAATATAATATTTACAAAGGTCAAAAGAAATATCCTTGGTCTGGTGATTATACTCGTTCATCAAAACGTAAAAATAAAGGAGATCAATTGGCTAACTTTAAACAAGGAAACGGTGATTACGGTGGAATTGCAGGTTGGTCTGATGATGGTGCAGATATTACAAACTCTGTAAAAAGTTATGCTCCAAACGATTTCGGTTTATATGATATGGCAGGAAACGTTGCAGAATGGGTTGCCGATGTTTACAGACCAATTATCGATAATGAAGCAAATGATTTTAACTACTATAGAGGAAATCAATATGCTAAAAACAAAATTGGTAAAGATGGTAAAGTTGAAATCGTTACAACTGCTACTATTAAATATGACACATTAAGCAATGGAAAAGTTGTAGCTAGAAATCTTCCAGGAGAAATCGCTCAAGTTCCAGTTGATGAACAAGAAACTTATTTAAGACAAAACTTCAGTACAAGTAATAATATCAATTACAGAGATGGTGATAAACAATCTTCTAGATATTTTGACTTTGGAGATTCTGAATCAGGATCAAAAGCTGATCAAGCAATGTACAATTCTCCTAAACATAACGTAACAACGGATAGTTTAGGTAAAATGATTAGAAAATATGATAATTCTAGTAAACGTACTACTTTAATCGATGATAAAGTAAGAGTTTATAAAGGAGGTTCTTGGAGAGATAGAGCATATTGGTTAGATCCAGCTCAAAGAAGATATTTCCCTCAAGATATGGCAACAGATTACATCGGATTTAGATGTGCTATGTCAAGAGTAGGTGCAAAATCAGAAAGAAAAAAATCACCTAGAAACTAAGTTTTAGAAATTTCAACATAAAAAATTCCAAATTCCAAAAGCTGAATATTTCAGTATGGAATTTGGAATTTTTTTATTGTTTTTTTTCTATTTTTATGGTCTATTAAATAAAAAATTAAATGAATATTCAGGACATTCATAATTTGTTTTTACAATGTAAATCAGTTTCAATTGACACAAGGAAAATTGAAAAAGAATCGATGTTTTTTGCCATTAAAGGAGAGAATTTTGATGCCAATACCTTCGCACAAAAAGCACTCGATTTAGGAGCATTATTTGTTGTTATTGACAACGAATCTTATTTGATCGATGAGCGGACTATTCTTGTAAAAAACAGTTTAGAAACATTGCAGGAACTTGCAAAATATCATAGAACCTATTTAAAACTGCCAATTATTGCTCTTACAGGAAGTAACGGAAAAACTACTACAAAAGAGCTTATAAATGTCGTTTTGTCTAAAAAGTTTAAAACAAAAGCTACGATTGGTAATTTAAATAATCATATTGGAGTTCCGTTGACACTTTTGTCTTTTACAAAAGAAACTGAAATTGGAATTGTTGAAATGGGTGCCAATCATAAAAAAGAAATTGAGTTTTTATGTGAGATTGCGCAGCCGGATTATGGTTATATAACAAATTTTGGTAAAGCACATTTAGAAGGTTTTGGCGGCGTCGAAGGAGTTATACAAGGAAAAAGCGAGATGTATCAATATTTGGCAAAAAATGATAAACTTGTTTTCGTAAATCTTGAAGATCCTATTCAAATCGAAAAATCGCAAGGAATAAAAGCATTCACTTTTGGAGTGAATAAAAAGAATGCTGATCTTGAAATTAAAAACATTACAGCAAATCCTTTTGTGATTGTTACTTATGAAGATTTTGTTGTTGAGTCTCATTTAATTGGACTTTATAATGCAAATAATATAAATGCAGCTGTAACTATAGGTAAATATTTTGAGGTTGAAAATAAGGCCGTAAAAGAAGCTATTGAGAATTATATTCCTGAAAACAACAGATCACAGTTGTTGAAGAAAGGCTCAAATGAGATCATTTTAGATGCTTACAACGCAAATCCGAGTAGTATGGCAGTTGCGATAGTAAACTTTGTGCAATTAGAAAACAAAGGAAAAATAATGATTCTTGGCGATATGTTTGAGCTAGGTGATGAAAGTCAAAAAGAACATAAAATAATAGTAGATTCTTTAATAGGACAAAACGAATGTTTGAGTTATTTGATTGGGAAATCATTTTATGAACATAAAATTTTAAGTGACACAATCAAATTTTTCGAATCATTTGATTCGTTTGCAGATTATCTTAAAACAATTCAGTTTAAAAATAATACCATTTTAATAAAAGGCTCAAGAGGAATGGCTCTTGAACGTACATTAGAATATATCTTATAATAAAAAGCCATTCGTTATCTCGAATGGCTTTTTCAATTTAAATACTCATTAAAAAACCTATCAGGTTTTCTTTCTTATTCAGTCCCAGTTTTTTTCTCAAACGGTATCGGGCTAATTCTACACCTCCAGTCGAAATATTCATAATTTCTGCTATTTCTTTTGTAGACATATTCATTAATAAATAGGTTGATAAATCCAGCTCACGAGGCGAAATTGTGGGATATTTTTCCTTTAGACGCTTTAAAAACTCAAAATGAACATTCTTAATGTGTTTTTCTAGATCCTTCCAGCTTTTGTCTGTATTTACCTCTTTTACAATACTTTTATTTAGTTTGCTGACTTGAAATTTAGTAGAATCATCTAAAGCTTCCACATCTATTTCTTTTAATTTATGGATGATTCCATTTAGAATTTTATTTTTCTTTACTACCTGCAAAGAGTTGTTAACTAGTTCTTTGTCTTTTGCCAGGATTTTAATTTGAAGTTTGTCATTTTTTAACTTCTCGATTTCTTTTTCCAAGTCATATTGTTCTTGCCTGATTCTAGATTCTTTTTCAAGGTAAAGACGTCGCTGCTCAATCGTTTCATAGTACTTGTTTTTTCTTATTTTCATTTTAATTCTATCCGAAATAAAATAAATAGCTATAATGAGAAGTATAAAATACATCATAAAAGCTAGAAAATGTCTGTACCAAGGAGGAGAAATGGTAAAAGTAACAGCTGATGGATCAGATTGAATTCCGTAACTGTTTCGAACCTTAACTTTCATCGTATAATCGCCCTCACGTAAGTTTGTATACTCTTTAAAAGATACTACAGACCAATTGCTCCATTTGTCATCAAAAGGCTCTAATTGATACGAAAATTGCACATTTTCGAGGTTTTCGTAAGTAGGTGACGAAAAGGTAAAGCGAACATTATTTGAAGCGTAAGGTATGCGAATGTTTTCAATTCTAGTTTGATTATTTCCAATTACAATAGTATCACCCGGAAAGGAGAAACTGCGAATAAAAGCTTTAGGTTTAGTATTATGACTGCTTTGCAGACTGAAGTCATAATGAGCAAGTCCATCTGTTAATCCGATGAAAATATTTCTAGAGTCGATCGTATTTACCGATAGATGGTTGCTGACTAAGTTGCCCGTTAAGTTTGAAAATGGAACAATACTGTTTTTGTAATGATTACGGTCTTTCATTAAAACCCCAAGCGACTCATCAAATGTATACCATAAATTTGACTGAGAATCTTCGCTTAAGGCATTTATTACAGGTATATTCTTAAAGAGTGCTGTTACGTTTTTATCTTCATAAAATAAGTCTTGTTCACTTGAGTATTTGTAGAAATGATTATTAGTTTGAAAGTAAATTTTTCCTCCAATTTTTTGAAGACTTCCTATGTTCTTAAATCTCGGAGTTAATTGATCAATTTTTTTGATGCTCGCAAATCTTGTTAAGTCTTCACTTAAGGCCATTCTATAAATAGATTCGTCTTTTTTTAGCCAGAAATACAGTTGATCAAGTTCGAAACTATTTGATGACTTGTCAAATCCAGAAACTTGATTTTTGAACACAAGTCCGTTAGCTGTTTTTTGAAAAATGGCAAAACCATCATAATTAGAACCAATAAAAAATCCAGGATGACTTGGTATTTTTTTTAATCCAAAATAACCTCTAGAATCAATTATCCTAGTTACTCTGTCACCTTTAATAACAAGCGCACCTCTATTATTTGCGCATATTAATTCATTATCAATTACCTGAACATTCCAAGATTGAGCGGTGGTTCCTTCAACTAGTTTAAAAACATCTTCCTTAAAGCTGTTATTCCAAGCATGATAAAAAACACCTTGATTGGTCGCGACATATAAATTTCCCTGAAAAATAACAGAAGCATATACCGTACTAATGTCATAACTAAATCCGAAATAAGTAAAAGGAGAAGTCTCATTAACAAAAGCAATTCCGTTATCAAGTCCAAGCCAAAGATTACTTTTATTGTCTATAAATGAAGTTAAAACGGTATTGTTTTGCAATCCCTTTTTTCGATTAATATGCTGAATTACTTTGCCATTAAAATCGCAGATAATAATTCCGTCTAATACCGTATTTAGTACAATGAATTTATTGTTAATGATTGAAGCGCCCAGTGAATTGTTCTTTTTAACAAAGCTGTTAGCTTCAGTATTCCAAGGAATAATATTGTTGTTTTCATAAAGAAACAAACCTCTTTCGAGTGTAACAATCAGTATTTTGTCTTTTGAAATAGAATGCATGGCCCAAATCTCCGTATTATTCAAGCTTGTAGTATTTGGCAAAGCATAAAGACTGCCATTTCGATATTCTAGAATTCCTTTTTCGACATCTTGAAAATAAAGTTTCCCGTTAACAACAAATGAAAATTGAAACCTTTTTGGAGCTTTTAATATGGTTAATTTGTCATCTTTAAAAATGTAGGCTCTTGCAAAAGATTGAAAAATAGTTTGATCGCCAATAGAGTGGATTTTCCAAACAAAATCAATCATTTTAATTTTGTTTTTATCTACTCTTTTAGCCAATGAAGTGTATTTAAGTCGTCCGTTATGATCTGGTTTAAAATACCCAAACTCATTATAACCTCCCACAAATATTTTTCCTGATTTGTCAATTTTTAAACATCTAACAGAAGTTAAGTTTGGCAAAGGATATTTTCGCCATGTCGCTCCGTCAAATTGCAGCAGACCATTATTATTAGCAAAATATAGATTTCCGTTTTTATCTTGATCGATATTCCAGTTTTGGGTACCGCCTTTATATTCATTTCGTTTGTAATTTCTGACATCTGGAAGGCCGATGTTTTTTACCTGCGAAAAAATTGAGATTGTGAATAATGTAAAAAAAATGATGTAAATGTGTGATTTTATCAATTTTGTGGTTTTTTGAGTTTGTTTAGGGAAATAGGCTTTAATGTGCTTGTTTGTAGTGTTTTATATTTGTTTTTTAACTACTATTACGATGTAGAGCAGTGTTTTTTTAATAAAAATAAGCAATCTTATAATAGTGTAGTGTTTATTTTTATAATTAACATTTTGATAACATCATTTATTTTGATTTTAAATCATTGTAAATTAATGTTTTGTGTAAAATTTGATGTGTTTTTGTAATGTGTATTTTTTTAATTTGATGTGTTTTTGTAAGGAATATTAGTTATCGATAGTAGAATATTAACATTATTATTGCATCAAATTACTAATTAATTAACCAAAATTTTTAGAAAAATGAAATTAACAAAATTACTTATTTTTTGTGTTTCGTCTTTGTTATTCTCGGTTATAGCCGTGGCTCAGGATGTCACAGTTAATGGAATAATAAACGATGAAAGTGGAATGCCAGTTCCAGGCGCAACAATTGTACTAAAAGGTACGACTAAGTCAACCGCATCTGATTTTGATGGAAAATTTCAATTACAAGTACCTTCAAATGGAGTTTTGACAGTTACATTTATTGGATACACTACAGTTACTGAAGCTGTAAACGGAAGGACAAAAATTACAATTAAGCTATCACCAGAATCACAATCCTTAAATGAAGTAGTGGTTGTAGGATATGGAACTCAAAAGAAATCAGTTGTTACGGGAGCAATCTCCAGCGTAAAAGCAGCAGATCTTGAAAAAGTTCCAAACGGAAGAGTTGAACAAACTCTGCAAGGTCGTGCAGCAGGGGTTTCTGTTGCAGCTGTTTCTGGACAACCTGGCGAAAAATCAAAGGTTCGCATTAGAGGTATAACTACTTTTAGAGAAGGAGGAAATGATCCGTTATGGGTTGTTGATGGTATTGCAATAGATGCAAATGCGGTAGGTTTTATTAACCAAAGTGATATTGAATCTATAGAAGTTCTTAAAGACGCAGCTTCTGCGGCGATTTATGGTACTCGTGCTGCTACGGGAGTTATCTTAGTTACAACTAAAAAAGGAAAATCAGGAAAAATTTCGGTAAACTATAATGGTTTTGCTGGGATTTCAACTCCTGCTAAAAGATTAGATCTTCTTAATGCCGCACAATATGGTGCTCTTATGAACGAAAAATCAATGGCTGATGGAGGTCCAATTAAATATACAAATCCAGCAGCTTTAGGAAAAGGGACAGATTGGCAGGATGCAATTTTTAATGATTCAGCTTTTAGATATACACATGAATTAAGTATCAGTGGCGGAGGTGAAAAATCTACTTTTTATGCTTCTTTCGGAATACAAGATCAAGAAGGTATTGTAGCAACAGAAATTTCAAACTATTCAAAGAAAAATTTCCGTTTAAATTCAACACACAAAATTTCTGATTACTTTACGTTTGGACAAACTTTTGGTTATACACACCAAAAAACGAAAGGTTTTGATAACCCAAATACTGAATTTGGAGGGCCTTTAAGTTCTGCAATTAACTTAGACCCTATTACTCCACTTGTTGTTACTGATCCTGCAGTAGATGGTACTGGTTTTTATGCCAATCCAAATGTTGTTAGAGATGCAAGCGGACGCCCTTACGGAATTTCGTCTTTAGTACAACAAGAAATGACCAATCCACTAGGTTTCATGCAAACTAGATTAGGAGCATTTAACTGGTCAGATGATTTTGTTGGAAATGCTTATTTAGAAGCTAATATTACCAGTCATTTAAAATTTAGAACTACACTTGGCGGTAAATTGGCTTATTGGGGGAAAGAAGGTTTTACACCGGTTTTTTTCCTAAATCCAAACATGAAAGCGGATAGAAACAACTATATGCAGGAAAACAGAAAATCATTTTCTTGGACTCTTGAAAATATCCTGACATATTCTAATAAATTCGGTGATCACAACGTAAACATTCTTGCGGGGCAAGGAGCTTATGTCGAAAACATTGGCGGTATGATTGGTGTAACCATGTTTGGGCTGCCAATTACAAGCTACAAAGATGCTTCTTTCAATTTTGATATACCTCAAACAGACAGAGTTAATTCAGCTGAGGATTTTGTAGAGCACAAATTGGCATCGTTGTTTTTACGTGCTAACTATGATTTTAAAGAAAAATACCTTTTTACAGGAATCGTTCGTCGTGATGGATCGACTCGTTTTGGTGAAAACAAAAAATTCGGAGTTTTCCCTTCATTCTCATTAGGATGGGTAATCTCTAAAGAAGGATTTTGGAAAGAAAATAATGTAGTTAATTCTTTAAAACTACGTGGAGGTTACGGAGTTGTTGGTAATGATAATATCGATGATTTCAAATATAGAGGTTTAGTTGTTGGTGGTTATAACTATTCAGTTGGGAATGCTGGCGCAATTACAACTGGTTATGGAAATTCTACACTTCCAAATGCTGACTTAGGATGGGAAGAAACATCACAAACTACAGTAGGTCTTGATGCAAAACTTTTTAATGATTTTAATCTTTCAGTAGATTATTATAAAAAGAGAACAACAGGAATTTTAAGAAACGTTGTTATTCCTGGATATGTTGGAGTTGTTGATCCGCCTTCTGCAAATATTGCCGATATGAACAACAGCGGTTTCGAAATTGAATTAGGATACAAGAAAAGACTTGGAGAATTTAATTTAGGTGTAAACGGAAACTTTGCCTATTTAAAAAATGAAATTACTTACGTAGGATCATCTACAAATTATATTGTTGGAGACGCTAGTTTTCAATCTATGGGACCAGTAACAAGAACACAAGTTGGACATTCATTCAATGAATTCTATGGTTTTAAAACTGCAGGGATTTTTCAAAATGAAGCAGAAGTTGCTGCCTATAAAAATGCTAAAGGAGAGTTGATTCAGCCAAAAGCCAGACCGGGAGATTTCCGTTGGGTAGATGCAAATAACGATGGCTCAATCACCGATGATGATAAGCAGTTTTTAGGTACAAATATTCCTAAATATACATTTGGTCTTACTCTAAACTTAGATTACAAAAACTTTGACTTTATGGCATTTGCTCAAGGAGCAGCAGGAAGTAAAATTTTCCAAGGGTTAAGAAGACTTGATGTTTTGAATGCTAACTACCAAACAAAAGCTTTGGATCGCTGGGTTGGAGAAGGAACTTCAAATGATTATCCTAGATTAACCAACGATGATCCAAATAAAAACTACAGTAATATGTCTAATTTTTATCTTGAAAATGGAAATTACGTGCGTTTGAAAATTGTTCAAGTTGGATATACAATGCCAACTAATTTATCATCTAAAATTGGTGCAGATAAAGTTCGTTTTTACTTAACAGGCGAAAACTTAATCACATTTACAAAATACAGCGGATACGATCCAGAAATTGGAGGTCAAGTTTTTGGTGTAGATAAAGGAGTTTATCCACAAGCAAGATCTATTTTGTTTGGAGCAAATGTTCAATTTTAAAAAATTAAAGAATCATGAAAACTATAAAATTTAAATACATATATATCGCTCTAGCAATGGCAGCCTTGGGTGGATCTTGCTCTGAAGATTTTGTCACCATTAATCCAGAGGGAAAATTTGATACTAGTACTTATTTTTCTAATGAGCAGCAATGTTACGCAGCCTTAATGGGAGTGTATGATCCGCTTAGAAAAAATACAGGTGGTTTTGAAAACCTAGTAGCCATGCTTAACGCGGGATCTGATGATTTTTATGCTGGAGGAGGTAGTGCCACAGATGGAAACGGAATTCAGAATTTTTCTACGCATTCACTTACTTCAATCAGTGTTCCAAGTAGTTACTGGAATGACCACTATCAAGGTGTGTCTAGAGCAAATTTGTTGATCGAAAAACTTCCTGCAGCTACAATGGATAATGGTGCAAGAGCCAGATTTGCTGCAGAAGCAAAAGCATTGCGTGCACTTTACTATTTTAACCTAGTGAGATTGTTTAAAAACATTCCATTGGTTTTAGTACCTCTAAATACTCAAACTATTTATGATCCAGAACAAGTTACACCAGATGTAATTTATGCACAAATAGAAAAAGATCTAAAAGAAGCGATTGCCGTTTTACCAAATAAAGTTACTCCAGAGACTGAAGCTGGAAGACTTAATAAAGGTGCAGCACAAGCGATATTAGGAAAAGTATTTTTGTTTGAAGGTAAAAAAGCAGACGCTGCAGCTGTTCTTGCTGAAGTAAATGGAACTCCAGGTGTTGAAAACCAATATGGAAATAAGTTACTGGATAAGTTTAGTGATTTATGGGACACTTCAAAGAAATTTAATGCAGAGTCACTTTTAGAAGTATCTCATACAAGTGCAGGAAACTCTGACTGGACATTTTGGGGAACTGGTAAAGACGAAGGAAACTCCTTAAACGTTATGGTTGGGCCAAGAGGATATGTCCTAACAGAAGGTTCTACAGCACCAGATCTTCCTTCAGGATGGGCTTTTAATGTTGCTACTCAAAAATTGTATAATGCAATGAAAGATGATCCTAGGCTTGGAGCGACTATTTTAGATTTGAAAGCGCTTAAAGCTGCTGGTCAAATCGATTATATTCCAGCTTATCAAGACACAGGTTACTTCTTGAATAAATATCTTCCAAGACAATCTGATGTTCGTACTGGTGGTGGTAATGCAGAGTTGAACTACAAACAAAATTCTTATATCATCAGACTCGCAGATACTTACTTAATGGAAGCAGAAGCTTTAGGATCTGGAGACAGAGCACAGAAATTACTTGATGCCGTTAGAAAAAGAGTTGGCCTAGGTTCAATACCAGTAACATTAGCGGCTATTAAGAATGAAAGAAGAATGGAATTAGCTGGTGAAGGACATAGGTTTTTTGATTTAGTAAGATGGGGAGACGCACCAGCAGCTTTAGCTGATAGAGGTTTCGATGCTGGTACAGATGAGATTTTTCCAATTCCGTACACAGAACTTAATGGTACTAAATTGAAACAAAATCCTAATTATCAATAGTCGAAACTAATTAACCAAAAACATAGAATATGAACTTAAATATAAATTTGAAAAAAAGTGTTTTTCTAATGCTGACATTGGCTTTAGGATTAGGAACATTAATAAGTTGTGACGATGAAACTGGAAATGCAAACGTTCTAATAGGAAGCAATATTGATGCAGCATTTACTGTAACTCCAGTTCAAGGAGCATCAAACACTTATCTTTTAGTTGCACAAACGAAAAACGTTATTTCTTCAAGATGGAATACGGGCGATGGTGAATATCCAGGAAAAATGAATGAGATTATCACATTGCCAGATGCTGGAACCTACACAATTACGCACACAGCAGTTGGTGCAGGCGGAGCTACAGGAACTGCAAGTTCTCAACTTGTGGTTGCAACTACTGACTTAGCAAAAGGAAATCTTGTAAAAGGCGGTTCTTTTAAAACAGCTGCAGATCAGGCTAACTGGAAAAAAGTTATTTATGAAGCAACAGGTGACTGGGTTTATAGTGATAAAGGAGCAACTGTAAGTGGTGGTCACGCAGGGATTTATCAAGCTATAGATGTAGTAAAAGATAAAGAATATACTATTGATATGGTAGTTTCTGGCGGTGCATCTACAGATATGTGGTTTGAAGTTTACGCAGGTGAAAAAGATCCAGCGACAGTTTCTGGCGATTATAGTGACGGCGGAAAAGTAATGGGCTTAAATACTTGGGATGGCTGCGGTAAAAATCCAGTTTCTGGTAAATTATCAGCTATTGGATGTACTAAAAATGTAAAACTAGATGCAGTAAGCAATGTTGTTAAATTTAGTACTACAGGAAAAATATATCTAATGATTAGATGCGGCGGTGGAATCGCTCCAGGCGGAATTACCATTAAAAGTGTCGAATTAAGAGGAAAGTAAGTTTAAGTTAAGTTTAAGTTTGGTTGCAAATAGCCCATAATCATTTATGAGTATGGGCTATTTTTTAAATCCTTAAACGGTCAGAAAAAGAGCTTCTGAAATAAAAACTTCTATTTAGAATTTAATAATTT
Organism: Flavobacterium plurextorum; assembly: GCF_002217395.1. Taxonomy (GTDB): domain Bacteria; phylum Bacteroidota; class Bacteroidia; order Flavobacteriales; family Flavobacteriaceae; genus Flavobacterium; species Flavobacterium plurextorum. The sequence continues at coordinate 307,621 of NZ_MUHD01000014.1, forward strand.
AAGGAAAGAATGAAAAAAAATAGTTTAAAAATTCTATGCTTTTTGTTCTCGCTGTCAGCACTTGCCCAGCAGACAAAAGCAAAGAAAGAATTTACAACCAATGGAAAGAAAGTTACGGTTTATACAACTGCTGAAAACACCAATTTAAGACTAACATCAACAGATAACTTATCCTTTTCGGCTGCAAAACAACCTCTGGAAACAGAAGTATCCGTTTTTGTTGAACCTTCAAAAAAATTCCAAACTTTTATGGGAATCGGCGGCGCAATAACTGACGCAAGTGCCGAAGTTTTTGCCAAACTTTCAAAAGAAAAACAAACAGAATTTTTAAATGCCTATTATGATAAACAAAAAGGAATTGGCTATTCTTTGCTAAGAACAACAATACAAAGTTCTGATTTTAGCAGTGAAAGTTATTCCTATATCAAAGAGGATGACAAAGATTTAAAAACATTTTCTATTGAACATGACAAACAATACCGTATTCCATTAATCAAACAAGCCATTCAAACTGCCGGTGGAAAATTATTGACTTACGTTGCGCCATGGTCGCCAAATGCTTTTATGAAAAGCAATAAAAATGTCTTGAAAGGCGGAACTTTATTGCCAGAATACTACCAAACTTGGGCAGATTTTTATGTAAAGTTTATAAAAGCATACGAGAAAGAAGGAATTCCAATTTGGGGAACCTCTACACAGAACGAACCAATGGCGACCCAAACCTGGGAATCATGTATTTATTCTGCTGAAGCCGAGAGAGATTTTATTAAAAATTTTCTAGGACCAACATTAAAAAAAGAAAAACTAGGCGAAGTAAAAATCATTGCATGGGATCATAATCGTGATTTAATGAACTACAGAGCAAACGTAATTTATTCAGATCCAGAAGCATCAAAATATGTTTGGGGAATTGGGTTTCACTGGTACGAAAACTGGTCTGGCGGCACTTCAATGTTTGATAATGTTGCCAAAGTAAACGAGGCATATCCTGATAAAAAACTATTATTTACAGAAGGCTGCGTAGAGAAATTTGATGCTAAAAAATATCAATTCTGGGCAAATGGAGAAAGATACGGAATCTCTATGATTAATGATTTTAATAACGGAACTGCAGGATGGACGGATTGGAATATTCTTTTAGATGAAAAAGGAGGACCAAATCACGTTGGTAATTTTTGTTTCGCTCCAATTCATGCTGATACAAAAACAGGCGAGTTAATCTACACACCATCTTATTATTATATCGGGCATTTCTCGAAATTCATTCGCTTAAATGCCGTAAGAGTAAGCACTGCAGTAAGCAGAAGCGGATTGTTCAGCACTTCTTTTTTAAATACCAATGGCACAATGGCAACAATTGTAATGAATCAAACAGATAAAGAAATGAATTACAATTTAATTATTGGAGCTGAAAAAACGATCGTTAAAATTCCAGCTCATGCAATACAAACACTAGTGTATTAGAGCATTTTAAGTAAATGAGAGGGTTGATTTGAATCATCCATTTCGACCCTCATTTATTTTGTATTTGAAAGTAAAAATATTTTTTGAGGTAATGTAAAAGCGATTGCGAATTATTCTATTACAAGTTGATTAGATTTTAATATGGTATTTATCAGGCTAAAAAATATAAAAATGAAACTAAACTTTAAAAAAACAATAAAAGCACTATTTTTTCTATTGGCGGTATTTTCGCAAGTAAAGTGCTCTTCGTCAAATGATGCCGCAGATCCTGGACCAGTTCTACCTCCTGTTGTGCCTCCAGTTGTTGTTACAAACGATGTCGATTTTTGGCTGACTAAAGGAGACCAAAGTGTTTTACTGGCAAAACAATCTGGAACTTTAGGGTTTGGAACCACATACAATATCTATCCAAATATCGAAGTAAATGCATCGCAAAAATATCAAACAATAGATGGTTTTGGCTATACACTGACAGGCGGAAGCGCTGAAGTAATTAACCAATTAACAGCGTCAAAAAAGAGTGCTCTATTGCAGGAACTTTTTGGCTCAGGCGAAAATTCGATAGGAGTAAGTTACTTAAGAATAAGTATAGGAGCTTCAGATTTAAACGCATCTCCTTTTACTTATAACGATCTAGCTGCAGGAGAAACCGATTTAGATTTGGTGAAATTTAGTTTAGATAAAGATAAAGCAGGAGTAATTTCTCTTTTAAAAGAAATTCTAGCCATTAACCCTAAAATTTTAATACTTGCAACTCCTTGGTCTGCACCTTTGTGGATGAAAGATAAAGACAGCTTTATAGGCGGAAAACTGCAAACCAAATATTATGATGTTTATGCCAAATACTTTGTAAAATACATTCAGCAAATGAAAGCTGAAGGAATTACAATTGATGCCATAACACCACAAAACGAACCCTTACATGACGGGAATAATCCTAGTATGTACATGTCGGCAGCAGAGCAGGCGAATTTTATAAAAACAAGTTTAGGTCCAGCCTTCAAAGCAGCAAATCTAAATGTCAAAATTATTACTTACGATCATAACTGCGACAATATAAGCTATCCAAAAGCAATTTTGGCAGATGCAGATGCTTTTCCTTTTATAGACGGATCAGCTTTTCATTTGTATGCAGGAGATATAAGCGCATTATCCAATGTTTACAATGCTTATCCAACAAAAAATGTGTATTTCACAGAGCAATACACAGCCTCAACAGGGAATTTTGGAGGTGATCTAAAATGGCATATGCGAAATGTAGTTATTGGTTCAATGAGAAACTACAGCAAGAATGCACTAGAATGGAATTTAGCCAACAATAGCAATTACGAGCCTCATACTCCGGGTGGATGCAATACTTGCAAAGGAGCTTTAACAGTAACATCAACAGAAAATTTTCAGCGCAACGTTGCCTATTATATTATTGCGCATGCTTCAAAATTTGTTCCAGCAGGTTCTGTTAGAATCGCTAGTAATACAAGTGGAAATCTTCAAAATGTGGCATTCTTAACGCCGTCAGGTTCAAAAGTTTTAATTGTTGAAAATGACGGAACTGCTGTAGAAGTTTTCAATATCAAGTTCAATGATAAATGGATCACAACCTCTTTAGAAGCAGGTTCAGTCGCAACCTATACTTGGAAATAAAAATCAAGTAAAAAATAAATAGTTTTCAAATGAAAAAAATAATAATAGCAGTACAGCTTTTGTTTACCGTTGCCGTTGCAGGACAAGGTTTTTTACATAGAGACGGGCAAAAAATTGTTGATGGTAATGGAAAAAATATTCTATTAAGAGGTCTTGGTATAGGCGGGTGGATGGTACAGGAAGGATACATGATGCAGACACAGCCCTTTGCCAGTCCGCAATATATAATAAAGCAGAAAATTCAGGACGTCATTGGCGAGCAGGGAACAAAAGAGTTTTATGCAGCGTACAAAGCAAACGGATTAACAAAAAGAGATGTGGATTCGTTAGCAGCTTGGGGTTTCAATTCAATCCGTCTGCCAATGCATTATAATCTATATACACCGCCAATTGAAGAAGAAAAAAATGGTGAAATCACTTGGATAGAAGAAGGTTTTACAATGACAGATAATTTGCTGAAATGGTGTGCCGAAAACAAAATCTATCTTATTCTAGATCTACACGCTGCTCCAGGCGGACAAGGAAATGATGCCGCAATTTCTGATTACGATACTACAAAACCATCATTATGGGAAAGTGAAGCCAATCAGAAAAAAATGATCGCTTTATGGAAAAAATTAGCTTCCCGATATAGAGACAATCCATGGATTGGAGCGTATGATATTATTAATGAACCTAACTGGAATTTTACAGGGACAAACAAAAATGGCTGTGACGAAAATTCAAACGGCCCTTTAAGAGATCTTATGGTTGCTGTTACTAAAGCAATTCGCGAAGTCGATACAAACCATTTAATATTTATTGAAGGAAACTGCTGGGGAAACAATTACAACGGAATTTTTCCATTATGGGATGATAATATGGCATTGAGCTTTCATAAATATTGGAACTATAATACCAAAGAATCAATTCAGAAAATGCTGGATTATAGAACACAGTACAACGTACCGATCTGGTTAGGCGAAAGCGGCGAAAACTCTAATGTTTGGTTTAAAGATGCGCTTACGCTGATGGAAACTAATAATATTGGATGGGCATTTTGGCCAATGAAAAAAATCGAAAATATTGCAGGCGTAACTTCAGTTACCAAAATTCCTGAATATGATGTTTTACTAAAATATTGGAAAGACGGCGGACAAAAACCTGCTGTAGATTTTTCTAAAAAAACATTAATGAAAATGGCAGATAATTATAAAATGGAAAACGTAACAGTTAAACCAGATGTAATCGACGCCATGTTTAGACAAGTGCAGACAAACGATACAAAGGCGTATAAAAAAAATGCAATTCCAGGAAAAATTGCGGCCACACATTATGATTTAGGAACAAACGGTTACGCATACTCCGATAAAGATTTTGTGAATTACAGAGTTGAAACTAACAAATTTGAAGATTGGAATAAAGGAAATACAATGCGAAATGACGGTGTAGATATTCTGCCATGCAAAGACGCAGGATCAAATGGTTATCAAGTTTCATTTATTGAAGACGGCGAATGGCTGCAGTTTACTACCGAAGTTAAAAAGCAGAATAAATACAATGTTGCTATACGATATTCAAGCGAAAAAGCCGAAGGCAAAATTCATTTAGAAACCGAAAAAGGAATGTCAAAATCGATAACACTGCCAGCAACTGGCGGAAGTGAAAAATGGAAAACTATAATCTTAACTGATGTCGAATTGAATGCAGGACAAAACAAGATTAAAGCCGTTTTTGAAAAAGGAGGTTTTAATTTAAACTATTTAGATTTTTCAGAGAATAAAAAAGGAAATTCAAAAAAGTAAAAAGAAATATCAATTTTCTTGTTTAAGAAACAAAGTAAAACAATAAAATAAAACGTGATGATATATTTAGTATTGATTATCCTAACGTATATAATTAACATAACTTTTAAATAAGTTTTTTTCTTTAAGGCTAAGGAAACATTAGCTTTACGGATCAAAATTTTTTAAATATGAAAAAGAAAAATACAATTGTTTTAGTGGTAATGATGCTTTTAGTAAGCGGAGCATTTTATGGTCAAAATTTAAAAATCATGACCTACAATATTCGTTTAAATGTTGCTTCAGATGGAGAAAATGCCTGGCCAAATCGTAAGGATTATTTCATGTCTCAAGTGCAATTTTACAGCCCCGATATTTTTGGAGTTCAAGAAGCAACACCAAGTCAAGTAATTGATATTGAATCAGGTATGCCAAAATACAGCAAATTTGGAATAGGAAGAGAAGAAGGAGGAACAGGAGAAGCCTGCACGATTTATTACAAAAAAGATCGTTTTAAGCTTCAAGAATCCAATACTTTTTGGCTTTCAGAAACACCAAATGTAGTTTCAAGAGGCTGGGATGCCGCTTGTAACAGAGTTTGTACTTACGGACTTTTTACAGATTTAAAAACTAAAAAAACATTTTACGTGTTTAATCTTCACCTTGATCACATGGGAGAAGTAGCAAGAGTTAAAGGCGTACAGGTAGTTTTAGAAAAAATAAAAACAATAAACACAAAAAAATATCCGGTGTTTTTAATGGGAGATTTTAATTCAGAGCCAAATACACCACAGATTGCTGAAATTAAAAAAGTAATGGATGATACTAGAGATGTTTCAAAAGAAAAACCATTTGGTCCATCTGGAACTTTCAATAATTTCAAACACAATGAGCCTGTAACCTTATTGATAGATTACATTTTTATATCGAAAAACAGCGGGCTTAAAGTTCAAAAACACGCAGTTTTAAGTGATTCTAAAGATTTAAAATATCCTTCGGATCATTTACCTGTTCTAATAGAAATAGATTAAATATGAAAAACATCAACAAAAAACTCCAAATTTTACTGTTACTGCCTCTTATTGCAGTACAGATAAAATGCGGATCTTCAAAAAATGTTGCAAGCAATTCAGGAAAAGCAGAATCTTGGATTACAACATCAGATGAAACATCAAAACTTAAAAAACAGGACGATTTAGTTTTTAGTACCGAAACTAATTCAAACCAGACCATTGAAGTAAATCCTTCTCAGAAATTTCAAACCATAGAAGGTTTTGGATTTTCGTTAACTGGAGGAAGTGCTCAGACAATTTTAAAACTAGATAAAGCAAAAAAAGAAGCCTTGCTTCAAGAATTGTTTTCTAGAAAAAATGATGCCATTGGTTTAAGTTACCTGCGTATAAGTATTGGAGCTTCAGATTTAAATGAAAAAGTTTTTTCGTATGATGATATGCCAGAAGGCCAAACAGATTTAAAACTAGAACATTTTAATCTTGGTCCAGATTTAAACGATGTGGTACCATTATTAAAAGAGATTTTAACCATAAATCCACAAATAAAAATTATGGGTTCACCGTGGTCGCCGCCGGTTTGGATGAAAGACAACGGAAGCTCAAAAGGCGGAAGTTTACAGCCTAAATATTATCAGGTTTATGCCGAGTATTTTGTAAAATACATTCAAGCCATGAAAGAGCACGGAATTGTAATTGATGCCATTACACCGCAAAATGAACCATTACATCCAGGGAATAATCCAAGTTTATTGATGCTTGCAGAACAACAGGTAGATTTTATAAAAAATAATCTAGGTCCCGCTTTTGCGAAAGCAAAAATTAAAACCAAAATTGTAGTTTACGATCACAATTGCAATAAACCAGAATATCCCTTAACTATTTTAAATGATCCAAAAGCACTGCCTTATGTTGCAGGTTCCGCATTTCATTTATACGAAGGAGATATCAGTGCCCTGTCTAAAGTTCACGATGCATATCCAAATAAAAAATTGTATTTTACAGAACAATACACAGGATCAGGAAGCAGTTTTGAGTCTGATTTAAAATGGAGCGTAAAAAATGTAGTTATCGGTTCAATGCGTAACTGGAGTGTAAATGCACTTTCGTGGGGATTAGCAAATGACGAATTCTACAAACCATTTACGCCAGGAGGATGTTCGACTTGCAAAGGTGCTTTAATGATCGATCAAAATCAGAATATTAAAAGAGAAGTAGGCTATTATATTATCGGCCATGCCTCTAAATTTGTACCCGAAGGATCGATCAGAATTGGAAGTAATATCAGCGGAAACCTTTACAATGCTGCATTCAAAACACCGTCAGGACAAACTGTTTTAATTGTTGAAAATGACGGAAATACAGCAGAAACATTCAATGTAAAATACAATCAAAAACAAATTTCAACTACTTTAAATGCAGGGGCAGTAGCAACTTATGTTTGGTAATTAAAATAAAACACATGAAAACAACAACAACAACATTCCTCTTACTGATGGTCACATTTTTTGCGGCTGCACAGCAAGAAACAATCGATCAGAAAGTAAATGCCTTATTGAAAAAAATGACTATTGAAGAAAAAATAGGTCAGTTAAATCAATATAGCAACGACAACTCAATAACGGGACCAATAACCGTTAACCCAAATAAGCAAGCCGAAATTAAGAACGGTTTGGTAGGCTCAATGTTGAATGTAACAGGAGTAGAATCTACTCGAAATTATCAAAAGTTAGCGATGCAGTCGCGTTTAAAAATACCAATGTTGTTTGGGCAGGACGTTATTCATGGTTATAAAACAACATTTCCATTACCATTAGCAGAAGCAGCAAGTTGGGATTTAGAAGCCATAGAACTGGCAGCAAGAGTTGCCGCTACAGAAGCTGCCGCAAGTGGAATTCACTGGACATTTGCACCAATGGTTGATATTGGGCGTGATCCGCGTTGGGGGCGTATTATGGAAGGCGCAGGAGAAGATACTTATCTAGCGTCTAAAATCGCTTATGCAAGAGTAAAAGGATTTCAAGGAAATAAATTAGGAGATTTAAATTCAGTTATGGCGTGCGTAAAGCACTTTGCTGCTTATGGAGCCGCAGTTGGCGGAAGAGATTATAACTCTGTTGATATGAGCGAAAGAATGTTGTGGGAAACTTATCTGCCTCCTTTCAAAGCTGCTTTAGATGCTGGTGCCGCAACATTTATGAATTCATTTAATGATTTAAACGGAATTCCCGCTACAGGAAATGTTCATTTACAGCGTGACATTTTAAAAGGAAAATGGAACTTTCAAGGTTTCGTAGTTTCAGATTGGGGTTCTATTGGAGAAATGGTGGCGCATGGCTACTCAAAAGATCTTAAAGCAGCGGCACTTTCAGCAATTACTGCCGGAAGTGATATGGATATGGAAAGCGTTGCTTACAAAAATAATTTAGCACAATTAGTAAAAGAAGGCAAAGTTTCAATAGACTTAGTTGATGATGCTGTAAAACGTATTCTTCGCAAGAAATTTGAATTAGGTTTGTTTGATGATCCTTATAGATATTCTGACGAAAAAAGAGCAGAGAAAGCTTTAAATAATCCAGAAAACAGAAAAGCGGCACTTGAAGTTGCTCAAAAAAGCATCGTTCTATTAAAGAACGAAAATCAAACACTGCCACTTTCTAAAAACCTAAAAACAATCGCTTTTATTGGGCCGATGGTAAAAGAGTATAAAGAAAATATGGGTTTTTGGTCTGTAGAATTGCCTAATGTTGATTACAATAAATGGATTGTTTCGCAATGGGATGGTTTGCAGAATAAAGTTGGTAAAAACACCAAATTGCTTTATGCAAAAGGCTGTGAAGTTGACGGCGATAACAAAGATGGTTTTGCAGAAGCTGTTGCAACTGCAAAACAAGCAGATGTTGTTATTTTAAGTATTGGTGAAAGACGTGACATGAGCGGCGAGGCAAAAAGCCGAAGCGATATTCATTTGCCAGGTGTTCAGGAAGATTTAGTAAAAGCAATTCAAGCGACAGGAAAACCAGTTGTAGTTTTAATAAATGCAGGAAGACCTCTTGTTTTTAATTGGACAGCAGACAACGTTCCCGCGATTGTTTATACTTGGTGGTTAGGTACAGAAGCAGGAAATGCAATTGCAAACGTGTTATTTGGAGATTACAATCCGTCAGGAAAATTACCAATGACATTTCCTAGAGAAGTAGGGCAGATTCCTATTTATTACAACCATTTTAGTACTGGAAGACCAGCCAAAGACGAAAATCAAAACAATTATGTTTCAGCTTATATCGATTTAAAAAACTCACCTAAATTTCCTTTCGGATATGGATTGAGTTATACTAAATTCGATTATTCTGGATTGAAACTGTCTTCAGTAAAAATGAAAAATAATGAGACAATTAAAGTTTCGTTTCAATTATCAAATGTTGGAAAAGCTGCTGGAGAAGAAGTCGTACAATTGTACTTGAAAGATAAATTTGGATCAGTTGTTCGCCCGGTTTTAGAATTAAGAGATTTTCAAAAAGTCAAATTAAATGCAGGAGAATCAAAAACAATCGAATTTACAATCGACAAAGAAAAACTTTCTTTCTACAATGATAAATTAGAATGGACTGCTGAACCTGGAGATTTTGAAGTAATGATTGGAGCTTCATCCGCAGATATTAAACTAAAATCAGATTTTGAATTGCTTGCGAATTAGTATTTATAAATAGTGTAAAAAGAAAAATGGGGCGATAATAAGCCCCATTTTTTATTAATATATTTTTGTTATTTAAGACGTTTTTTAAAATTGAATTTCAAAAGATTTAATAAACCCTGTTCGATAATATCAATGCCAATTCCAAAATTACTATCAGCAATAGTATTATGATCCGTTCTAAATTTTTCGAACTCCTGTACTGGAATTTCTACGTTTGTCAAAGGTTTGAAATCAATAAATATTGAAGCCCCATTTTTAGTGATTTTTTTACGGCTTGTAAAATCAAAATAAGGATTGCTGATCGTACTTTCCTGAACAGTAAATTTTTCTTCTGTATCTATTCTTTGATCACTACTAAGGTTTATTTCATATTTTTCATTATCAAAATTATGCCAGAACAAAATGTCTTTATGCATAAAATCGCGTGCATTATTCTTAACCATATTTCGGTCAAAATACATTAAAAAACGATTCTTCTGAGGATCTGTAAAGTACGGATTATCGACAGATGCCTTGTATTGAATTGTAAATTCGTTTAACTTTTTGTCGTCACTTACAATATCAATAACAGCATTATTAAAAATAGTTCTAATATCAGTTCCGTTTCGATCATTCGAATAATTCAAAGTATAGTACAAGAAATTGTTCCAACTGTCGATAATTTCTCTTTTATTAGTGTTTTTGAAATACTTGCGCATATAATTTGCACGATTTCCTTTGTAAGTTGTGGTAAGGTTTAATTCTCCTTTTTCATTTTGAACGGTGAAATTTACCTTCTCATTAATACCATAATATGAAAACCTGTGTGGCTTTTTAGTTTGCAGCTGTTGATTAGGTTTCACTTCCAAATAATGCATGAAATAAATGTAACCGCGGTTTTCTATCAATCCAAATTCATCTCTCGTAGTTGCATCAATAAAATAGGTTTCATCTTTATAATTGATTTTTACAATTACATGATTAAACGTCAATAACGACGGCAGATAATATTTAATGTAATGATCTGAATTAAAGTTGACCAAAACAACCGAAGAATCGATGTTGATATAATCTAAAACGACTTTCAATAAAACCGATTTTGCTTTACAATCACCTTGTTTGTTTTCGTAAGTAACAGCAGGTTCTTGTGGTTTATGGCCATTCATTTCATCTGCATTATAAACATAATAAACATGATTTTGAACATAGTCAATTGCAAACTGCAGCTGCTCATCTTTATCTGAAATAGCATCAAGTTTTTCGGCTAATTTTGGAGCAAACTCCTTTAAAGAAGATTTACTATAAATTTCCTCATATAAAGGTGAAATATAGTTTGATAAATCAGTCCAATTACTATCCGTTGCAAAATCAATAAACGGAGCAATCTCTCTGTTGGTATCAACAAAATTGATGTAGTTTTCTTTGTCAATAGTAAACTTTTCACCTTTTTTCAAATAATTAATTTCAGGTTCTAAAACATTTTCCTGTTCATCTCTAAAAAAAGTTTTTTTGTAAGCAATTGTCTTTTCACGTTCATTGATAAAAGTGAATTTATAAGAGCCGTAAGCCCAGTAATTATTTGGACTAATCCAAATATACTTAAGGAACTCCCTGCGCATAAAATCACGCTCAGTAAATACTTTTATTCTCGAATCCTCTAAAATTAAAACATCATATAAACGAAGATCTTTAATAGTAATATTTACTTTTTTGTTGCTGCTCAAAATTCCTCCCTCACTTTGATTTTCGCTGTCAAGTACCTTTATTTTAGTATCAAGAATCTTATCAATCAAAACGCCCTCTCTCAAAACACTGATTCGATGTATAATATAAGTTTCATTTTCTTCAACGACCATATCCATTACAGAAGCACTTTCTAAATTAGAAGGCTCATTTAAAGTATAAGCAACACAAGCATATTCACTATTTTCAGTATCGCTGGTGTAATAAATTTTATCCAAGAAATAACAAAAATCTCTTCCCTCTTCGACTTGTTTACTTGAAAAATCAGATTCTTTAATATAGTCAACAAGCTGTTTATCGTCAATATTTGAAGCCCAGCTTTCAGGCTTTTGAATTTTATACTTTTCTAAATCTATTGTATTTTCCATTTTCTAATAGTTTACTTTTTTACGACCTTTGTTTAAGTATATTCGTACTTTTTCATAAAACAAAAATATAGATTTTTTAGAGATAATTTTCAATTGTTTTCAAATAAAAATCCCCGCTAATTTAGCAGGGATCAATTTTTTTAAAGTTATAAAATGGGTCTATTTTAATACGGTATTTATAAAATCCATAGCGCCAATTCCTTTGTATGAAGCATACAATGCTTTATCAAAAGCTTCACGTTTTGCTTTTTTATCTTTAGCTTCAGTTTCAACAATCATTTGATTAAAAATTCTTTCCTGTTCTTCACTGTATTTTAAAGAAGCTTCTAAAAGATACGTTTTAGAAACAAAACCAAATGAATTCCAGATTTTATCTCTAATTTTTGAATTGATTTTTTTTAACGGATTAGCAGTCATATTCTCCATCATTTTCTTCTGAATTTGTTTCTTAGATAAGAATTACAAGTGGTATAATAGGGATTCTTTTCTTTCTTTTTTTTTGACTGTTTTTCGTAATTAACCGTCAAATGTGTTATTATGACGCAATGTACTTGTTTTTTTGATTTGATTTTTAATTTTAACAAAAATTGTGATTTATACACTTTTTAGTTTTTCTGTGATTTTAAAAATGAATAAATGCGATTTATAAAAAATGAAGTAAATTGCGTACACAATTGAAGCTAAATGTCGTATTAATTATAAAATCAATGCTGAAATCAATTTTAGAAAATAATGAAAATTACCAGCCGGGATTGTCAATTGATTGTGTGATTTTTGGTTTTCACGATAATCAGTTGAAAGTTTTATTGATTAAGATTCCGCACAATAAAAAATGGTCTTTACCAGGCGGATTTATTCCAATTGATCAGGATATCGACACAGCAGCAGTTACCATCTTGAATGGAAGAACTGGAGTAGAAGGTGTTTTTTTAAGACAGTTTGCCACATTTGGAAAAATTGGCCGTAATGATAAGCATTTTGGAAATGAAGTTTTAGAACATTTAAATATTGATCCCGAGCTTGGAAAATGGCTTACTCAGCGTTTTGTAACAATTGGTTATTATGCCTTAGTAGATTTTTTAAAAATACTTCCTAATCCCATTAATAGGAATGAAGTTGTAGAATGGATCGATCACAAAGAAGTTCCTGATCTTATTTTAGATCATCGAGAAATTTTAGATAAAGCACTTGATACTTTAAGAATAGAGTTGAATTTAATGCCCATTGGATATAATTTATTACCAGAGAAATTCACTATTCCAGAATTGCAAAAATTGTACGAAACAATTTTAGATAAAAAACTCGATCGCAGAAATTTTCTTAGAAAAATAATTAACATTGGAATTCTGATTAAACTTGACGAAAAGAAGAGTAATGTTGCCCACAAAGCTCCAAACTTATATTCTTTTGATAAAGAAAAATACGATGAGGTCTTGAAAAATGGATTGAATCAAGGTTGGTAAAATTTGTTTAACAAAGATCTTCGGGTTTTAAAAACAGTTAGATCTGATAAATAATTTGCGATTATGGTGTCAATTGAAACATTCAGAAAATTAGCTTTATCATTTGAAAATGCTGTTGAAGAGCCACATTTTGAGAAAATATCTTTTCGCGTAAAGAAGAAAATTTTTGCCACTTATGATGCAAAGAATAATCACGCCGTTTTGAAATTCAATGAAATCGATCAATCTGTATTTTGCGCTTCAAGTGAGATGATTTTTTATCCAATACCGAATAAATGGGGAAAACAAGGCTGGACAATTGTTGAACTTTCAAAAGTAAGACCTGAAATGTTTGCAGATGCTTTATTGATTTCCTATCAAAGTGTTGTTTCTAAAAAGAAATAAAGCTTTATGTTTTACCCAACTATGGTTCTAAAAGTTAAATTTACTCTTGGTTTAGAAGTAGATTTAGTAGGCGGAAGCCGATGAAGCCAATGTGTTTGCGTTTCGTCTTTCATAACCAATAAACTTCCGTGTTCTAAAATCAAAGAGACAACTTCTTTAGTCTGTTTATGTTTGAAGGCAAATTTACGTTCTGCACCAAAGCTAACAGAACCAATAGCGCCATTTTTTTTCAAATCCTTTTCGGCATCGCTGTGCCAAGCCATTCCTTCATCGCCAGAATGATATAAATTAAGTAAGCAGGAATTGAAAGTTTCTCCTGTTTTTTCTTCCATAAAAGTTTTTAACTCCAGCAATTCTTTTGTCCACGGAAGCGCTTTTTTTGTAGTATTCGAATACGTATATTCAAATTCCTTATCACCATACCAAGCCACCTTTCTTTTAGTCAAAATTAATTTTCCAAAGATTATTGCCTCATCATTTTTCCATTCAATTGTATTTAAAAGAATATCACGATAAAAATCGGCCTTTTCTCTCGAGAACAATTTTCCATAATAATTAACCGTGCCATTTTTAGGAAGCAGATTTGTTGTTTCGTCTATTTGAGGATTAAATAAGTCCATTTTTCCATTTTTGATATTCGAGTTTCATACAATGTCCGCAAGGTCTGAAACCATTTTTTCTGGCTTCATTTTCAGATAAAAAGAAAACTCGATTTTCTAGTTTCATTCTTTTTCCCGAGGAACATTTTAGCGTTCCGTAGATCTTTAGTTTTCGGTTTCCACCAAAGCAAATTTCGCCTTTTTTAATTTTATTTCGAAGATCTGAATCTGAAATTTTATTGTGTTCAATCATTTGTTTGTCATTTTTTTTGCCACAGATTAAAGGATTAAAATGATTTAAAAAATCTGCTCAATCTGCCTAATCTGCGTGAAAAAAATACCGGTTTTTATATCGTAGAGACACACTGCAGTGCGTCTAACGTCACGTATTTTGTCAACAATCTTTGCGTAGACGCGCTGCAGTGTGTCTCTACAGATATATTGTATAGAGAAACCTCTGAATCTTTGCGCCTCTGTACCTTTGAACCTTAATTTAACGCATCATGAAAAATAATTCCCAACGTAGATCTTTCACCAGACTGAACTTCGCTTACACCATGTTTCATATTAACCCGATAATAGCCTTTTGAACCTTTTACAGGTCTAAAATTGGTAGTAAAAATCAAAATATCTCCTTTTTTTGGTTTCAAAACAATAGCTTTAGATTGCGCTCTCGGCGTTTGCTGTGTAAGAACAAATTCACCGCCGGTAAAATCTTCATCTGGTTCAGATAGAAAGAGCACAATTTGAATTGGAAAATAAATATCGCCGTATAAATCCTGATGGAGTGTATTAAAACCGCTTTTACCATATTTTAAAATCAAAACCGTGGCTTTTAATTGATTATTATCATGACATAGTTTTAATAATTCTTCATGTTGATCAGGGAAAATAGTATTGATATTTAGAACCTTCATCCATGCATTTGCGATTGGCACTAATTTGGGATAGATTGCAGATCGAATGTTTTGAATTAAATTAGGAAGAGGATAATTGAAATATTTATATTCACCCAAACCAAATCGGTAGCGCTCCATTACAACTGTTTTTCGATATAAATTTGGATTATCATAATCGAATTTTAGATCTTCACATTGTTCGTGATTTAGCACTTTTGGAATAATTGCGAATCCATTTTCATGCATAGATTCGGTGATGCTTTCCCAGTTTTGAGAAGCAATTATTGATTGTATATTTTGCATAAGAATTTTTAGATTGAGATTTTTTTGCCGCGAATTAAACGAATTGCACCAATTTTTATTCTGATACATAAAAAATTAATTCGCGAACATTCGTGTATTCTTGGCGAACAAACAATACACTAGATGCACTACTTTGTGTTTCTACGGATATGTTTTGTGTAAATTTGGATTATAGATTTATGTGCGCGCCTTCCCAGCCAATAATCGCTGTTTTTCTAGTATTTCCCCACATATAACCGCCAAAGATTCCAGAAGACTGAATCACACGATGACAAGGAATTAAAAATGCAACTGGATTACTGCCAATCGCAGTTCCAACAGCTCTAGAAGCATTTGGTTTTTGAATTTGATGTGCGATAGTGCCATAAGTCGAAAGCTGTCCCATTGGAATTTTCAGCAAAGTTTCCCAAACTTTTAATTGGAAATCAGTTCCCTTTAGATGCAGTTTTATTTCCGATAATTTGCTCCAGTCATTTTGAAATATAAACAGCGCATTTTGCTGTACTAAATCTAGTTTTCTTGAGAAAGAGGCATTTGGGAATTTGTATTTTAAAGCATTTATTCCGTTTGTTTCATCTTCGGCGAAAGCCATAAAACAAATGCCTTTTGAAGTAGAAGCTACAATTATATTTCCAAACGGACTTTCGGCAAAACTGTAATTTATTTCTAGATTTTTTCCTCCATTTTTATATTCAGCAGGAGTCATTCCTTCAATGTTTACAAATAAATCGTGCAGGCGGCTTGTGCCGGAAAGTCCCGTTTCATAGGCCGTCTCAGAAATGGTTGCCTGATTTTCTTTCAGCAGTTTTTTGGCATGTTCTAAACTAGTATACTGCAAGAATTTCTTCGGACTTGTTCCTGCCCAATCGCTGAAAAGTTTCTGAAAGTGAAACGGACTTAAATGCACTTTTTCGGCAACTTCATCAAGATTAGGCTGCGCTTTAAAATTGGCTTTGATATAATCGATCGCTTCTGCAATACGATTATAATTAATGGTTTCCTGTGTGTTCATTTTCATTCAATTTTATAAGGCAAATATCGATTGGTTTCTGCTGGTATAAAATCCGAATCTTGCGGAGTTTTTTTTTAACCGCAAAGGGCACTAAGATTTACGCAAAGTACGCAAAGTTTTTTTTACGCAATATTGTCACCTTGAGCGAAGCCGAAGGGCAGAAAGTATGTCGACAACGATTGGCACAAACCTGAAACCTGAAACAAATTATTAAATCTCTTTTTCCATTTTATAATTGATAAGTATTTCATTGTGACGAATGTTTTTTTGCTCAGCTTTTACAATAAATCCCTTCTTCTCAAAAAATGGTTTTGCAGTAATACTGATATCCGAAGTTATAATTTTGGAATGTTGTTTTTTTGCTTCGAGTTCTAATTCAGTCAAAAGTTTAGCAGCAATTCCTTGTCGTTGAAAATCCTTATGAATGTAAAAGAAATCAATATAGTTTCCGTTTTTTAGAGTTCCGTAACCAGCTATTTTATTTTCAATAATTACTAATAAAACAAACTGTGTTTCGATAACTTCAATCCAGCTTTCTTTATTTTTTACACCAGAAATCCAAGCTTCGATTTGTGCCGCAGTATAGTCATTTTTGCAAACAGATTGTATAGTTTCGATATACAATTGCTGCATTTCGTCTAAGTCTGAAAGTGTCGCTTTTCTGAAATTTATCATCCTGTGGATTATTAAAATGATGTGTTTAGGATAGTAATCAATTTTTGATTCTAATTATTTTAATGTGCCGTAGTTTTAGAAAAAACATTGATTACAATAACTCCAATTATAATTAAGCTTAATCCGATAATTGCTGGTAAATCTGGGATTTCTTTAAAGAAAATAGCACCGATAGCAGTAATTAAAACAATGCCGACTCCTGACCAGATAGCGTAAGCAAAACCAACAGGAATAGTTCTTATGGCAAAACTTAAAAAGTAAAATGCAGCAAAGTATCCAACGATTGTAATAATGCTGGGAATGAGCTGGGTAAATTGTTCCGATTTTTTTAATGCTGTGGTTGCAATGATCTCGAAAATTATGGCAATGAATAGAAATAGTAGATTCTTCATGTTTTACTTTTTTACAAAGTTAACTTTTATTGAAAGGCGAAAAATTATTTAAGATTATGTTTTGCTGCAGAAACACTAATCAATTTGTAACCATTTTCAGTTCGTAGAAATTCTAAATGATCTTGAGTGCGATCAATTTTATTTTTTGAAGAAATAACAATATCCATAATCGGATAAATCCAATCCTTAGATTCATTACAATTATTGAAATACATTTCGTATTCGGCAGATTCAAAAATAAAAGGATTCAAACCGTCAGCCGAAATGAAATATTCGGTTTTTGCAGTATTTAATTCTTGAAGTTTAAGCTTTATATAATTGTAATTTTCATTTATGAACTTGTTTTTTGGGTTGCTTATCCAACCCGTTGGTTCTTTCCAATAAGTAATTTTGTCAAAAGATTGTTTTAAGATATTAGCTTTAGATAAATCTTTGAGCAAATTGTTTGTCAGCCATTCTTTAAATTCCTTTTCAAAGTTTATAAACGAATAATAATTTCCGTTAACTCCAAGAAAACTTTCTCTTGTTGCATTTTTACTTGGTTCTCCCGATTTTTCTAGAGAGTAAAAGTTAAGATTATCGTTGTATGCGAAATCTTCAATTAAAACAGTGTTGTTGATGTCGATTAGAAATTCTTTTCCTCCAGTCCAGAAAAAGTGTTCTCCGTCTCTTACTTTTTCAGCATCTTTTAAACCTATAAAAGTTCCATTTCTAACTTTGGTTAAATTACTGTATATCGCTGGAATTACGATTTTACCATCGCTGTTAAACATTCCCATTTTATCCGTTTTACGATCTGTAAATCTTATGAAACCTTCGTTTTCACAATCTGGACCATTGTCAAAAATATACAAACTGTCGCGCCCGACAATTTTTCCTGCTTTGGTTAAATAATAACTTTCCCATTTTTGATTGTTTTCTTCATTAACAGCAATAATATTTTCAAATTTATGAGCGATTGTCATTCCCATAAATTTTGGTTCAATTTTGATAACGCCGTTTTTATCTTTAAATCCAATATGAGTCGAATCTTTATCTGGAAATGAGATCCAAGTATCATTGTTTTGAGCAAATACAGTTAAGTTTAAAAAGAAGAAAACAGAAAAAAGGATACTCTTTTTCATAAGATTTATTTATCGTATATGAATTTCGGATTCCTTGTTTTTTGCTTCATCAAAGCAGTCGCTGCATAACATTTTAAAATCGGCTTTAGCTTGAAAAACATTAGTCCATTCTTCACCATTATCAAGCAGCCATTGTTCGCATTCTCCGCACCACGCAATTTGAGGAAGGTCTTCTTCGGCTTCTGAGTAGAAAAAGCCTGTTTTTTCTTCTGAGTCTATTGCCATTGCAATGTGAATACATCCAAAAGACATTTCTTTTGAGCCATGTACTTCACATAAAACATTTTCAATCATAATTTTTTTTAAGGATTTATTAGAAAGCAATTTTACATTACTTCAATTAATTTGAATTAATTGTTGTCAAATTTGATGTGTAAAGTTAATCTAGTTTTACTGTTATAAACGAAAAATAGTTCTGATTCTATTATGGGTTGAATGAAAATCCAACACTAAAAAATAATCTTACTTTGTCGATATTATTTATCCAGGAAGTATCAAAATGAATAGGTCCTAAAATCGATTGATAAGAAATAGAAGCTCCTCCAGATATTACAAGACTAGGATCAAAGCCATCATCCCATTTTCCTTTTGGACTAAATGCTTTGTTAATGTATTTATCAAAAGATTCAAACCCAACAGTTGCAATATTAAAATGGGGAGTTAGGTAGATTTTTCCCATAAGGTTTATTTGAGAAGCTAGTTTTAAGCCCATATATTGCGAAACATTCAGTTCGTCTTCGTGCAGGCCGGGAAATGAAAAACGATTACTGCCAGAACTTGGTATATTTCCCCCTATGAAATACTTTGCTGCATAACCAAAATCAGAAAACGGGATTTGATCGTCGCTAAGTTTATCCTCAAAAATAAAATAAGAATCAAACCCAATGATTCCCGTAATTTTCTTTTTTAAAAGAGCTCTTTTTTCAAAACTGAAGCCAAATTTTGTATAACCATTGGTTGAACCGGATATACTTGTATGATCAGGCGAGTTAAAAGAAGTGTAGACATCTGTAAACAATGATCGGGTTATATTTGCTTTTAAAATTGTTCCGTTTTCAGCAAAGAAAACTTTATCCATGTCATTATAGGAATAATGCATGTTTAATTCGATGTTGTTTAATGAGTAATTCGTGATGTCGATTGAGTTAGGATTGTATTCTCTGTCGTATTTTGGTTTTAAATTAGCGTATTGATAGTGTAAGCCGTAGCCAAAATAACTTTTTAATGAATTTATGTTTCTATTGATTTCATTACTAAATTCAACCGAATTATAAAGTACATTATCTGAAGCCCTGCCGTTAAAATAAATTTCTTGTCTTAATAAGGCTCCATAAAGTTCAGATGACCACCACCAATCACGGTTTTTTCCAAAATTTTTCTGATAATTGATTCTTGCTTTAGGCTGCTCAGCTATATCGACTGTTACAAGAAGACGAGATGCTCTGGCAAGAACATTTCTGGCAGTGTAATTAAAAATGATTCCAACGCCTCGATAAGTATCATAATGAACAGATGTGTTCAGTTGGTTTTTGGCACGTTCATGGCCAAAGATTGTAACACCTAGTTTGTTGTCATCTTTGACGAAATAGTTGTAGGTAATCTCATCAAAAAGATTGGTGCCCATTGCTCTGTTAATGCCTGCTATTAAATCTTTTGTAGTGTAATTTTCGTGTGTCTTTAGATTCATTCTCCCTAATACGAGAGCAAGGTTTTCTGGACTGATTTTTTTGTAAACAATCGTATCAAGAATAATTTCTGAAGGCATTTTTGGTAATTCGTGAATTCGTTGTTGGTATCCTTTTAATTTTTCGGATAATGCTGTTAAAGCCGGAAGATTTTCATTTGTTGCAATTTTACCATCTTTATAGATTTCTGCACTATTTCCAAAATCTGCAGTCGAAAAACGAAGGTTAGGCATGTGATCTACCAAAATATCACAGAGTTTTCTATTAGCAGGATTCTTAATGTTACTCGGAAACATACTGGTTTGCGTCAATATAGTTATAACATTGTTCAGTTTGTCTATTGGTTCCAATCCGCCTCCAACATCACTGCCAATAATAATGTCAGCACCCATTTGTTGGGCAACATCAGTAGGGAAATTATTCAAAACGCCTCCATCAACTAATACTGTTTTTTCATAGTTCATAGGTTTGAAAATAGCAGGGAGTGACATACTGGCTCTCATAGCATAAGCCAAGCTGCCTTTGCTTAAAATAACCTCCTTTCCTTCAGACAAATCTGTGGCCATCGCTCTAAACGGAATGGGAAGGCTGTCAAAATCTCGAATATTATATACCGGGTAAGTTAATTCAGAAAGATATTCTCTTAAATTTTGATCATTTAGTAAAGAGCCAATGCTGTTTAGTTTTTTGTTTTTAACTCCAATTCCAACTAAGTATCTCTGAAATTCTCTTTTTTCTTCTACGCTTACAGATTTTAATGATTGTCCGCCGCCAAGTAATTTATCCCAATTAATGTTTTTGGTTAGTTTCTCTATGCTGTCTCCAGAATATCCCATAGCATATAAACCGCCTATAATACTTCCCATACTATTTCCAACGATAAGATCAGGAACAATGTGTAGAGAATCTAGTTTTTGTAAAAGCGGAATATGCGCAATTCCTTTTGCTCCGCCGCCGCTTAATACCAATACGACTTTAGGTTTCTTTTCCTGCGAAAAAATAATTTGCGGGAGACTGAGTAAGAATAAGAAAGCGAATAAATAAGATGTTTTTTTCAAGATTACAATGTTTATGTATTTGAGAAATAAGGGCTTATTTTTATTTTTAAAATTAAGGACTTATTTCTAAAAAGTAGAATTTTTTGGTTGAAATGTTTAAAAAGACAATTTATTCATTCTTAAAAGCCTTAAAAATTAAAAACCCTCACATTTCTGTAAGGGTTTTTATAAATCTGAAAACTGCGATTTTTAGTATCTGTAGTATTCTGGTTTGAATGGACCTTCAACTGGAACACCAATATAAGCAGCTTGATCGTCACGTAAAACTTCAAGTTCAACGCCTAATTTAGCTAAGTGTAAAGCAGCAACTTTTTCATCTAAATGTTTTGGTAACATATAAACTTCATTTTTGTAAGCTGCGCTGTTGTTCCATAATTCGATTTGAGCCAAAGTTTGGTTTGTAAATGAGTTACTCATTACAAAACTTGGGTGACCTGTAGCACAACCAAGGTTTACTAAACGACCTTCAGCAAGAATGATGATATCTTTTCCAGCGATGTTGTATTTGTCAACCTGAGGTTTGATTTCGATTTTAGATGCACCGTGGTTTTTGTTTAACCAAGCCATATCAATTTCGTTATCGAAGTGACCAATGTTACAAACAACAGTTTTGTCTTTCATTTGCTCGAAGTGCTCTCCAAGAACGATATCTTTATTTCCTGTAGTTGTAATGATGATGTCAGCATTAGCAATTACAGTATTTAATTTTTTAACTTCATAACCGTCCATTGCAGCTTGTAAAGCACAAATTGGATCGATTTCAGTAACCGTTACAATAGATCCTGCACCTCTAAAAGAAGCAGCAGTTCCTTTTCCAACATCACCGTATCCGCAAACGATAACTCTTTTTCCAGCTAACATTAAGTCAGTTGCACGACGTACAGCATCTACAGCAGATTCTTTACAACCGTATTTGTTATCAAATTTAGATTTAGTAACAGAGTCGTTAATGTTGATTGCAGGCATTGGAAGAGTTCCAGCTTTTACTCTTTCGTAAAGTCTGTGAACACCAGTTGTAGTTTCTTCAGATAATCCTTTAATTCCAGGAACCAATTCTGGGAAACGATCAATAACCATGTTAGTTAAATCTCCACCATCATCAAGAATCATGTTCAATGGTTTTCTGTCTTCACCAAAGAATAAAGTTTGCTCAATACACCAGTCAAATGATTCTTCGTCAAGACCTTTCCAAGCATAAACCTGAATTCCAGCAGCAGCAATAGCAGCAGCAGCCTGATCTTGAGTAGAGAAAATGTTACAAGAAGACCAAGTAACTTCAGCACCAAGAGCGATTAAAGTTTCGATTAAAACTGCAGTTTGAATCGTCATGTGTAAACATCCAGCGATACGAGCACCTTTAAGAGGTTGTTCGTCTTTATATTCAGCGCGAAGAGCCATTAAACCTGGCATTTCAGCTTCAGCTAGTTCAATTTCTTTTCTTCCCCAAGCAGCCAGAGAAATGTCTTTTACTTTGAAAGCCACATAAGGCGTAGTCGTTGTACTCATTTATAGTATATTTGTAATTGTAAAATTTTTGCAAATTTACATAATAGCTTTTTATTTTTACTACTTTCTGTCAGATTTGTGAAATCTTTAATTTCTTAATCTTTAGAATGTTAGTTTGTAAAACGATTTTAACCATATAAGTGATATAAGTACGTTAAAAAAAGGATTCTTATATTCTGCTTTTTGAAACCATCTAAGTGATATAAGTTCATTTAAAAAAGATTCTTAAAGGATTACCTTTGCTTCTAATTGCTTATATTTACTAATGCATTTTTTAAGCGAATAGTTATATTTTCTTAAATGACTTATATGATTTAAAATGTACCATCCATAATTTATAATTAAAGAAAATGCCTTTATTTCAAACCATACAATTCAACGAAACCACAAAAATTTTAATTTGGGAAATAAGCGAATCGTTCGATGAATTGTATAGTAAGGTTACCTTAAAAGAAAAGACGCAGCGCAGACTTGACGGAATGAAATCGCAAATGCATCAGCGGGCTTTTTTAAGTGTTCGAATGCTGATTCAGGAAATGGGTTTTACAGATCATGAATTGCATTATGACGAATTTGGAAAACCTTATTTCGATTGTCATAATCATATTTCGATTACACATTCGTATCATTTTGCAGCAATAATTGTCAGCCGCGAGACCGTAGGAATCGATATGGAATTACAACGCGAAAAAATACTTCGCATTGCAGATAAATTTGTTGATACTGAATTTGACTATTTGAATCCAGATGTTTTACAAGATTACGTAAAAAAGCTAACGGTTATTTGGGGTGCAAAAGAAGCAATCTTTAAAATCAGAAACGAAAAAGGCATTAGTTTTAAAGATCATATAAGAGTTGATGATTTTTCTTTAAATAAAGATCAAACCAGTGCGAGTCTTCATTTTGATGATTTAGTGAAAGGTTTTGATGTGCATTATGAAGAAATAAAATCAGAAAATTTTGAAGGTAATTTTACACTGGTTTATGCTTTTGAGAAATAAGTTTTTTAGTCTTGGTCACGGTTTTAGCCGCAATCTTGTCATTTGACAAAAAGCAGATAGATATTCACTATTCTAAAGGATTCTCTGGCAATTTTTTTCGATGTTCAAACATGCTCATGTACAAAAAAGTGCTCATTTTTCTAGCACGTCTCTTTAGTATTTCGACATTTTCGCCTTCAAAATACTCCTCTAAAGTTTGAAACCAATGATTAAGCCAAATTCCAAATTCATTTGAAGTAATCTGCCCCTTAAAATGAGCATCAACTTCATTGTGAACAGCAATAGGATTACCATCGTATTTTTTTACACCAAACAAATTCATTTCCCAAAAATCAGTCAGTTTTTCCAGATGTGAATCCCAATCTTTAATCATTTCATTAAAATAAAAACCAATTTCTTCGTCGGCTCTTATTTTTTCATAAAATCGATGTACTAGAAAAGAAACATCATCTCTGTTTTCTATTTGTTTTTTACTCATGTAAGACTATTCAAAATAATAAATAAAACACTAAAAAAGGCACTTGCAATTAGTAAGTTAAAAATCAGTTTATGCTTCATTTGAGCCAAAATCGAAGTGTTTACAAAGATACAAACTAAAACAATAACTGCCAGTTGTATCATTTGCGGAATAGAAGTTCCATTGACAAGAATAAACATTGCTGCGGCTGCTCCCAGACAGCTTTGACCGATTACAGCCATTGTTGCAGAACCAATAAAATTTTTGTCAAAATTTTCGAATGTTGTTTGATAAAGTGTCATGATAATAAGCTTTAGAATAACAAAGGTACAGGCACCTTGAGGCTGTTATTTATGACTTAAATCATAAAACAAAATCTTTTTTATCGATATACTTTTCGGTTTATAATCTTTAGTTGTCCCTTTTTTTCTAGCGCTTTTATAGCTCTAATAACAGTTTCAACACGCAGACCTGTTAAATCTCCAATTTGTTGTCTTGTAAAACTAATAAGATGTCCGTTTACATCTTTTTTAAAATTAAAATAAGCAATTCCGTGATCTATTAATTTTAAAACTCGATGCTCAGGTTCATGAGTCGATATTTCTGCAGCCATTATAGATTTATAATACAAACGCTGTGCAAGATTCTCGATTATTTCAATACTCACAGAAGGGTTTTCCTGAAGCAGTGTCATAAAAACAGCTTTAGGCAGAAGAAAAATTTCAGTATTCTCTACAGCTATTGCATTTGCTGGATATTTTTGATTTAAAAATAATGGAGGTTCTCCAAAAGATTGATTTTTGTAAAATATACCTTGAATAAATTCCCTTCCGTCATCATTATAATTACACATTTTAATCTCACCTGAAATAATTTGATAATAATGTGTTGGAAGCTTTCCCTCTTCAAAAATAATATCATTTTTGTCAACAGATTTTTTTAACGCATCATATTTTTCTAACAATTCAGTAGTAATCATAAATTTGTCTGCTTTGGTTGTTAACTCATGTATTACAAATATAATTCATTCTGAATAGTTCTTCTACACTAAAAACTTTTTACTTTTACAGCCATTATGGAGCAAAAATTACTCACTATTCATCAGCAGATTTTAGAGGCTAAGAAAAATGGACAAAAGTTATTGGCCATACTTCTAGATCCAGATAAAATTGTATGGGAAAATTTAAATCATTTATTGTTCAAAATAAATGAATCTCCTGCAACCCATATTTTTGTTGGCGGCAGTATTGTTCATAGCAGCATTCTAGAAGATTTAGTACAGGAGTTAAAATTAAAGACAAACCTTCCAGTTATTTTGTTTCCAGGAGATCCATCACAGATTTCCCCGCAAGCCGATGCCATTTTGTTTTTGTCTTTATTATCGGGACGTAATCCTGATTATTTAATAGAATATCAAGTTCAGGCAGCTCCAATTCTTAAAAAAACAAATCTCGAAGTTATTTCTACAGGATATATTTTGATTGAAAGCGGTAACGAAACTGCGGTTGCGCGCGTAAGTAAAACAGAACCTCTTAAGCGCGAGAATTTCGATTTGGCACTTGCAACAGCACAAGCCGGCGAAATGTTAGGGAATAAATTGATTTATTTAGAAGCAGGAAGCGGAGCAAAAAATCCAGTTCCGTTAGAAATGATACAGTTAATTGCTCAAAATATTGAAATTCCTGTAATTGTTGGAGGAGGAATTGTAGATTTACACTCCATTAAAAAAGCTCACAATGCTGGTGCTGATTTGGTGGTTATAGGAACTGCATTTGAAAACGACAGCCATTTCTTTGAATCCTAAATAAAACTTTTACAGTTTATAAATACCACACAAATGATAGATTTTTTTCTTGATAGTTATAAAAATGCGCCGCTTTGGCATATTGCTTTAGAGTTTTTAGTTTTCGTGTTTGGGATTTTAAGCGTATGGTTTGCAAAAAAAGAAAACATCTTAGTTTATCCAACCGGTTTAATCGCTACTGTTATTTCTGTATATCTTTTATATATTGCAGGTTACATTGGTGATATGATTATAAACGGGTATTTCTCAATCATGAGTATCTACGGATGGTATGTTTGGGGAAGAGGAGGAACAGTCGAGGATAATATGCCCATTACCAGAACGAATCTTAATGAAAAAATAATTGGTGTAGTATTGTTTTTAGTAACTGTTTTTGTAGTTTTCGGGATTTATAAGTATTTCGATTACGAAATTAGAAATGACAATTATGTCGATATGATATCGTCTGGAATATTTTTTGCAGGAATGTGGTACATGGCCAGAAAAAAAATCGAAAACTGGACACTTTGGATTATTGGTGATATTATTGTAGTTCCTCTATACGCTTATCGCGGTTTAGGAATGCTGTCACTTCAATATTTAATTTTTACAATTTTAGCTATTTCAGCTTATTTAGAATGGAGAAAAATCTTAGACAGCAAAAAACAACTATCATAAAAATTGCCTTATTTGGTCCTGAAAGTACAGGTAAAACCACATTGGCAAAACAGCTAGCAGAGTATTACGAAACAGAATGGGTTCCGGAATTTGCTCGCGATTATCTGCAAGAAAAATGGGAAGAAAATCAGCATATTTGCGTTGAAGCAGATATGATGCCTATTGCTTACGGGCAGACTGCTTTAGAAAATCAAAAGCTTTCTAAAGCAAATAAATATTTGTTTTGTGATACCAATTTAATGGTTACCAAAGTTTTCTCTGAAATGTATTATAATGTTTGCGATCCGCTTTTAAATGAAGCAGCACTTGAACATGAATACGATTTGTTTTTTCTCACAGACATCGATGTTCCTTGGGAAAAGGATGATATTAGAGATACGCCAGAAGGCAGAGAAACCGTGTTTTCTGTTTTTAAAGAAACCTTGATAAATACTAAAAAGCCCTTTATAACGCTTTCTGGAAACAAAGAAAGCCGTTTGGCAAAGGCAACAGAAATTATAGATAATTTAGCAATAGCTAAAAAGCATGGTTTTACTTCTGCTGATTTTGTGCAGATATACGAACATGGTATTCCTTTTGAAAATGTTCTAAAACAGTTGGAATTTTTTAAAAACGGAATTACAAAAAGCAGCTTAATAAATCCAGCAACGATCCATAATGGAATTTTAAGTTTATCTGATATAGAATTTAAAGAAAAGGCTGTTTTTTTTGATGCTCAGAGAGGAAATTTAAAAATTAAAAAGTTCGTTCCTGCTTCTGGAGCAGCAACTAGAATGTTTAAATTTTTAATCGCTTTCCTGAATGATTTTGATATTCAAAAAGAGACAATAAACGCTTATATCAACAGGAAAAACGATAAAGAACTTGCTATTTTTATTGTGGGAATGGAGAAATTTCCTTTTTTCGAAATAGTTTATAAAAAGTTAAAAGAGCTTTATCCAGACTTTGATGCTTTAGAAAGAGATTATAAGAATTATTATTTCATAAAATTATTGCTGTCTCCAGAGCATTTCAATTCAGCAAATAAACCAAAAGCGGTGTTGCCTTTTCATCTATACAAAACCCATCTTGCAAATCCAATTGAAGAGCATTTGAACGAATGCGTTCATTATGCTACAACAAATAACACCTCGAATTTGCATTTTACCGTTTCAGAAATTCATCAAAAATTATTTGAACAGGCTGTTGATGAGGTTAAAGGGAAAATAGAAAAATCTTCAGGAACAAAAATTAATATTGGATATTCCTATCAAAATAAAAGTACAGATTCTATTACAGTTGATGTAAAGAACAAGATTGTAAGAAATCAAAATGAAGAGCTGATTTTTAGACCTGGAGGACATGGAGCATTAATTGAAAATCTAAATAATCTCGATGCAGATATTATTTTTATTAAGAATATAGATAATGTCATTCAAAATCATATTGATGAAATTACCCTTTATAAAAAGACTTTGGGAGGTATTTTGATCGAAATTCAAGAAAAAGTATTCGGCTATTTAAGAGCAATTGAAAATAACGAATTACATGAAAGTGATTTCGCTGCAATTATTGAATTTCTAGCTGAGAAGTTAAATATTCAGGTAAGTAAAGATTTTTATAAATTTACTATTGAACATAAAATCACCAAAATTAGAGAAATCTTAGATCGACCAATCCGAGTTTGTGGAATGGTTCGAAATGAAGGTGAACCGGGCGGCGGTCCGTTTTGGGTAATGAATGATAAAGGAGAAGTTTCTCTTCAAATTGTAGAAGCCTCTCAAATTGATCTTCAAAATAAAAAACAACTTGAAATTTTAGAAGCAGCAACCCATTTTAATCCTGTTGATTTGGTTTGCGGAATTAAGAATTTTAGAGGTCAAAAGTTTAATCTTGATCAATTTATAGATAAAAATGCAGGTTTCATTGTAGAGAAAAGCGTAGAAGGCAGGGCGGTGAAAAATTATGAATTGCCGGGATTATGGAATGGTTCAATGGCACATTGGCTGACCGTTTTTGTTGCAGTTCCTTTAATAACCTTTAATCCTGTGAAAACGGTAAACGATTTATTAAAAGCGACACATCAGCCACAATAATGGATAACGAAAAAATCATATCAGAGTTAAGCTTTAAAGCCGTTAGAAGCAGTGGTGCAGGCGGACAAAATGTAAATAAAGTTTCCTCAAAAGTAGTTTTGACTTTTGATTTGGAAGCTTCTCAGGTTTTGTCTGAAGAAGAAAAAGGACTTCTGAAAGATAATTTATCATCTCGTTTAACATCTGAGAACATATTGATTTTGAATTGTGACGAAGATCGAAGTCAGATTAAAAACAAAGAGATTGTTATAAAACGTTTTTTGGAAATTATAAAAAAAGGTTTGTTTGTTCCTAAAATTCGAAAAGCGACCAAAATTCCAAAATCCGTAATTAAAAAAAGAATCAAAGACAAAAAAAGTGTTTCTGAAATAAAGAAAAACAGGAAGAGACCAGAGTTTTAAAAAATATAAATAAATGAAGATACTAGTTGTGTTACTTATAGCTTTGAGTGTAAAAACATATTCACAATCAACTAATTTTGAATACGATTTTGCTCTTAAGGGAAATGTAAAAGAAATGACTGCAACTCTTTTTAAGGCTGTAAAAGTTGGCAAAGAATTTAAAACGAGCGAAAAAATAGCTGATTTTTTATTTATAAAGAACCGTTCTGGAAAACTTTTTCAACCTGATTATTTGGGGTCGGATCTATGGTCACAGCCTCAGGATGTTTACAATGAAAAGAATCGGATTGTTGAAAATGTTATCTATTCTGAAGAGAGTAAAGTGCTTCATAGAACAAAATTTATTTATGATGAAAAAGGGCAGCTTGTAGAAGAAAAATTCTATAATGAACCTGATACTTTGTCGCAAGTAACACATTATGAATACAAAAATAATTTACTGCAAAAACAAGTATCCAAAAAATTGAAAGATATACAGGAGTATGAATATGTAAAAGATTCGCTAAAAAATTACATTTATGACGATCATGGTAATCTGACAAAAATTATTACGGAAGGCTCTTGGAATGTAATTTATAAATACAATTCAAAAGGTTTTTTAGCTGAGGAATATATAGAAGGTCAATTTGGTAATCCAAACGAAATACTTGTTAGAAGGTTTCATTATTTAAAAACAGACGATAAAAATTGGATAAGTGCTTATTTTGAGGTGTTTGCATACGAGGAAAAGCCAGTTTACTATTACCTTGAAAGACAAATTAAATATGAAGATTAGAAACGTATAGTTTTACAAATGATTTATTTTTAAAATACCTGGAGACATACTACTTTTTTCTTAATTCTTTTTTACCTTTGCCTCGTCTCAAAGGGGTGCTCTAAATAACGAGCTGAGATCATACCCAAAGAACCTGAGCGAGTAATGTTGCTAAGGGAAAAAACGACACTATCAAGCGTGCACACTTTATTTTGTCGTGAAACATTTATTAATTTAACAAAAGAATAATTCCCCCTTTTATTCGTAATTTTTTACGAATGAAAACTATTTTTCAAAGTACTGAGGTACTAAGCTGTAAAGGTTCTATGGTTCAGAAAATGAGCAGAACCAAATCTATTTTTTTTCTTCTCTTTTCTCTTTTCTTTTCGTCGTTTTCGTTCGCACAAGTTCAGGATTCAACAAAAATTACTAAACTTGATGATGTCTTAGTTTCTGCAGTTCGCGTTACTTCAAAAACTCCAGTCACATTCAGTAACATGGATAAAAAAGAAATTAAATACAGAAATCTAGGGCAGGATATTCCTGTTTTGATGAATTATCTGCCTTCTGTTGTTACCACTTCTGATGCTGGAAACGGAATGGGGTATACTGGAATCAGAGTTAGAGGAAGCGATGCTACGAGAGTAAACGTTACCATAAATGGGATTCCGTATAATGATGCCGAAAGTCAAGGAACTTTTTGGGTAAATATGCCCGATTTTGCATCTTCTCTAGAGAGTTTACAGTTACAACGAGGTGTTGGAACTTCAACAAACGGATCTTCGGCGTTTGGAGCCAGCTTAAATATGCTTACCGATAATTATGCTTCTAAAGCAAATGGTGAAATTTCAAGTTCTTATGGAAGTTTCAATTCAAACAAAAACACTGTAAAATTCAGCACAGGTTTGTTAAACGATCATTTTGAATTAGCAGGTCGTTTGTCTACATTGAAATCTGATGGTTATGTAGATCGCGCCAGTTCTGATTTAAAATCATATTTCTTGCAAGGAACTTACGTTGGAAAAACAACTTTGATAAAAGCTCTTGTTTTTGGAGGAACTGAAAAAACGTACCAATCTTGGAACGGAATTGATGCTGAAACATTAAATTCAAACCGTACTTACAATTCAGCAGGAAAATATAAAGATGAGCAGGGAAATGTTCATTTTTACAATAATGAAACCGATAATTATCAGCAAGATCATTATCAATTACATTGGAGCGAATCATGGTCTGATAAGTGGAGTACTAATCTAGCTGTTCATTATACAAAGGGATTAGGGTATTATGAAAATTACAAATATGATGAGCCAATTGAAGGATATGGACCAATTCAACCTACAAAACAAGTTGAGAATGATTTAGGAGAATTGGTTCCAGGAACTGATTTGATTCGTCAGAAATGGTTAGATAACGACTTTTACGGAACAACTTTTTCTGTAAAATATAAAGAAGAAAAACTAGATGTTATTGTTGGCGGAGGCTGGAATAAATACGAAGGTGATCACTACGGAAAAGTAATTTGGGCAAGAAACTCAGCTCAGTCTGAATTAGGCGATCATTATTATGATGATTTCTCGACAAAAACTGATGGAAATATTTTTGCAAAAGCGAACTATCAGTTTACAGAAAAGTTAAGTTTCTATGGAGATTTACAATACCGAAATGTACATTACAAAGCCAATAGCGCTGAGACAGGTTTAGTAAATGATAACTTTAGTTTTTTTAATCCAAAAGCAGGTTTGAATTTCGAAATCAATTCAAAAAACAATCTTTATTTTTCATATGCACGTGCCAACCGTGAGCCAAATAGAACAGACTATGAAGGCGGAAATGTAAAGCCTGAAAAATTAAACGATTTTGAATTAGGATGGAGATTTAATTCGGAGAAAATCCAATTGAATTCTAATTTCTATTATATGGGTTATAGAGATCAGTTAATTTTAACGGGAAGATTAGATGATGTTGGCGCACCAATTCGTGCAAACACTGAAAAAAGCTACCGTTTAGGGTTTGAATTTGATGCTACATTCGCGCTTTCAGAGAAATTTATTCTTAGACCCAATTTCACTTTAAGCAGTAATAAAAATATTGATTTAGCTGTTGATGGTCAGTACTACGGAACTACTGATATTGCTTATTCTCCAGAAGTTATTGCAGGGAATATTATAATTTATAAACCAATTGAGAATTTATATGTTTCGCTGCTGCAAAAATATGTTGGCGAACAATATATGAATAACATCGAATTGCCATCGGCAAAATTGGCCGATTATTTTGTAAACGATTTGAATGTATCTTACGAGATTAAACCAAAATCTGTTTTTAAATCAATCATGATTACTGGTTTAGTAAATAATATTCTAGATAAAAAATATGTTTCAAACGGAGCCATGTGGGATATTTATCCATACTATTATCCACAGGCAGGAATTAATTTCTTAGCCGGATTAACATTGAAATTCTAAAAAAAGACTCGATATAAAAAAAGCCTGAAAATTTAAACTTTCAGGCTTTTTTATTTTTAGTTATAAACGCGAATTACAGTTCCGCTTACTTCAACACGATATTGTTTTAATGGATAATCTTTACCTCCAAGTCCAGTAAATAAACTATAAGATGTTTTATCACAAGAACAAACTGCATTAATACCTTCAATAGTCATTGCAACACATGAGTTTAAATCCTGATTAGGACAGGCGGCATCAAAAGCATTATAAGTACCTCCTGCATTAAAAATGATAATTCCTTTTGCTCCATAATTAGGAATTATTACACCGTTGCTCACAAATTTAAGATTTGAATAAGCCGGCAGGTTCATATCTACAGATAGATTTACAGGGTAATTAGGTATATAAGGATTTTTATTGCTTCGCTCGCTGTCACTGCAAGAGAAAAGAATAGAAACGAAGGCGATTATTAGAAAGATTTTTTTCATTATTTTAATAAGAATTAGTGAAACAAAAATAAAATATTTAGATTTGATTTTTATATGATTAACATATAATTATGTACTACAAAAAATAATAGTATATTTGTAATACAAAATCCCGTCCCGATGGGATTTTTTCTATTTATATAAACGATGAAGTTATGAGTAAAGTATCTTATTATACCGCAGAAGGATTAAAAAAATTAAAAGATGAATTGGAGCATTTAAAAAGTGTAATGCGTCCAAAAGCATCTCAAGATATAGCAGAAGCAAGAGATAAAGGTGACTTATCTGAAAATGCTGAGTATGATGCTGCAAAAGAAGCACAAGGTTTATTAGAAATGAGAATTGCTAAACTTGAAGAAGTATATGCAAATGCAAGATTAATTGACGAATCTCAACTTGATGTTTCGAAAGCTTTGGTACTTTCTAATGTAAAAATTAAAAATCAAAGTAACGGAATGGAGATGAAGTATACTCTTGTTGCTGAAAGTGAAGCCGATTTAAAAACAGGAAAAATTTCTGTAACTTCTCCTATTGGAAAAGGCTTACTAGGGAAATCTGTTGGTGAAGTAGCTGAGATTACAGTGCCAAATGGTGTTTTAAAATTTGAAATTCTTGAAATTTCGAGAGACTAAATATTTTAATGTTTAACTGTTTAATCGGTTAAACGAATAAAACAATTAAACGATTAACCGAATAAAACAATGAGTTCTATATTCACTAAAATAGTAAACGGAGAAATTCCAGCATATAAAATCGCTGAAGACGATAATTATCTGGCTTTTTTAGATGTAAATCCTAATGCAAAAGGACATACACTTTGTATTCCAAAACAAGAAATCGATAAGATTTTTGATATGGATGACGAATTGTATTTAGGATTAATGAAGTTTTCTAAAAGAATTGCAGCAGCACTGGAAAAAACAGTTCCATGTAAAAGAATTGGAATAGCAGTTGTAGGTTTAGAAGTTCCTCATGCGCACGTACATCTAATTCCGCTTAACGAAATGGATGAAATGCGTTTTCATAATAAAGTAAAACTTTCAAAAGAAGAGTTTGAAGCATTGGCAAAAGACATTCAATCTCATCTTTAAAAAAGAAGAGGCAGAAAAAGGTTTTCACTTCATTCAGCTGAACATAAAAAAAACACCAATTCTGAACTTGAATTGGTGTTTTTTTATGTCTTTTTTAAACAGGAGTATTTATTTTATAACTGATTTGAAAAGTAGTTCCTTTTCCAATTTCAGAATGCAGTACTTTGATTTTTCCATTGTGATATTCTTCAACAATTCTCTTGGTCAAAGAAAGTCCCAAGCCCCAACCTCTTTTTTTGGTAGTAAAACCAGGTTCAAAAATAGTCTTGAATTGGTTTTTAGAAATACCGCTTCCAGAATCCTTCACATTTATTTTTACATGATGAGAATCTATTTCAATCTGAAGATCTAGATTTCCCTTTCCTTTCATTGCATCAATCGCATTTTTAATTAAATTTTCAATAGTCCAGCTGTGCAGCGTTGGATTGATAAGAACAAAAATTTGCTTTTCTGGAGCCTTATATGAAAATGAAACCTGTTTAGAAAATCTGGATTGTAAATATTCATAGGTATTCAAAGTTTCAGCCACAATATCATTTGGTTCTAAAACAGGAACAGAACCAATTTTAGAAAAACGATCAGTTATGGTTTGCAAACGTTCAACATCTTTTTCGATTTCAGCTGTGATAGATTGATCGATTTCTTCCGTTTTTAAAATTTCAACCCAACCGATTAATGATGATAAAGGAGTACCAATTTGGTGCGCCGTTTCCTTTGCCATTCCTGCCCATAATTTATTTTGTGTTGCCATTTTTGTGCTTTTGTAAAAGTTGTAAATCAAAGCACCGCATAAAAAAATAATCAATAATAAAGCGACAGGATAATATTTTAGTTTATTTATTAAAGCGGAATTACCATAGTATATCTGCTGAAATTTACCAGGAGCATACTCAATTATAACAGGGTCATTTTCGTTTTTAAGATTGTTTAAAAATGAAATAGATTCTTTTTTGTCATTGATAATGTGTTCAGGAACATTTACCGAACTTATAATTTTATCATACATCACTAACATTACGGGTACCGAAGTATTGTTGTTTATGATTTCAAGCGGTAAATCAAGATCTGTATTCTCATCTGCATTGATTAATGTTTTTTGAGCATTGGCCCAAAGATTCATCTTTAACCTTTCCTCATTTTTAAAGATTTGGAAAAAAGTATAAGTATTCCAAAGAATCAAAGAAATGATTAAGAAGGAAATAAAAATAATGATCCAACGGGTTGTATTTCTACTTTCAGAAAAACGCATAAATTAATTTTTGAGGTATAAATATAACGAAATAAACGCATTTTATATTTCGCAAAACTTTAAAGATTTTTTGTTTTTATCTTGTAAAACTATTTCTCGAAGTTAAACGATTTATATACTTTTGTAAGCCCGAAGTTGAGGTTCGGTTAAATGGAGAAATTATGATCAGCATAGACCCAAAAGAGATAACGACAGTAAAACTGCAAGGATATTTGCAAAGCGCAGTAGGTCCAAGGCCAATTGCTTTTGCAAGTACCATAAGTGTAAATGGAGTTCCAAATTTATCTCCCTTTAGTTTCTTTAATGTGTTTAGCGCTAATCCGCCAATTTTAGTTTTTTCACCATCAAGACGTGTTCGTGATAATACCATAAAACACACCTTGATAAATGCTGAAGCAACTCGTGAAGTTGTAATTAATGTTGTTAATTACGATTTGGTGCAGCAAACATCATTGGCAAGCACAGAATATGGAGATTGTGTAAACGAATTTATAAAAGCAGGATTAACTCAAATTCCTTCAGATTTTGTAAAACCATATCGAGTAAAAGAATCACCGGTGCAGTTTGAATGTAAGGTGACTCAGATTATTCCTCTTGGTACTGAAGGCGGAGCTGGAAATCTAATCCTTTGTGAGGTAGTCAAAATTCATATTCATGAAGCAATTCTTGATGAAAATGGAGCAATCGATCAACACAAAATTGATTTGGTTTCAAGACTTGGCGGAAATTGGTATTCTAGATCTAATCAAGGGTTATTTGAAGTGCAAAAACCACTAACAACTTTAGGAGTTGGAGTCGATGCAATTCCGGATTATGTCAAGCAAAGCCCTGTGTTTAATGGAAATGACCTTGGAAAATTAGGTAATATTGAAGCCTTGCCTACAAAAGAAGAAGTTAGTATATTTGTGAAAGAAAATTTTGCCGTCAAAGGAGTTTTAAGTTCAGACGATCAGGAAAAAATTCATTTAGAAGCAAAAAAATATCTCAACAAAGATGATATTGCCTCGGCTTGGAAAGTGCTTTTAGCTAAAAAATAAGAATAGAAACAATAATTAATATAGACGAAGATGGAAGTTATAGGAAAAGTAAAAGTGGTTAATCCTGAGCAGCAAGTTAGTGCTTCATTCAAAAAAAGAGAATTAGTAGTTACTACAGATGAGCAGTATCCACAGCACATTTTAATCGAATTTACACAAGATAAATGCGATTTATTAAGCAGCTATAAGCAAGGAGAGGCAGTAAAAGTTTCTATCAACTTAAGAGGAAGAGAATGGGTTAATCCACAAGGAGAAACTAGATATTTTAATAGTATTCAAGGTTGGAGAATTGAAAGAGTAGCACCAGAAGGTCCTGCACAAACTCCAGCAATGCCGGCAGCAGAAGCTTTTGCTCCAGCAACAAATTTAAACGAAGACGAACCAGACGATTTACCGTTCTAAGAGTTTAAAATTCAATTTATTAAATTCCAAATTCCAAATTCACGAAAATGAATTGGAATTTGGAATTTTATTTTTATTTGCAGTTTATGTCATTTACATGAACGTGAATACATAGTTTTGTCATTTCGACCGAAGGGAGAAATCTCCGCGAGAAGCTCGACAAAGATTGGACTTTCGCTACGGAGTTACTTGTGGAGATTTCTCCCTTCGGTCGAAATGACAATGATTATGGTTTTTTGTGTATAACTAAATATCCTTATACTGCTGATTCAAAACTTTGACAAAGGTTCGCAACGCTTGGAATTTGGCATTTAATTTTATTGGAATTTAAAAAAAATGTACTACGTATTTGAAGATCTATTTTTTCCGCCAGTTTCAGAAGCCGATGAAGAAGGCATTCTGGCAATTGGTGGGGACTTAAATCCAGAGCGATTAAAGCTCGCTTACAGGAGCGGAATTTTTCCGTGGTTTAATGAAGGTGAACCAATACTTTGGTGGTCGCCAGATCCAAGAATGGTTTTGTTTTTAGATGAATTAATAGTGTCTAAAAGCATGCGGAATATTTTAAATAGAAATCAATTTAAAGTCACTTTTAATCAGAATTTTGAAGACGTGATTTCAAATTGTCAGAAAATAAAAAGAGACGGACAAAACGGAACTTGGATTTCGAACCAAATGATTGAAGCCTATTGTAAACTTCATGCGCAGGGAATTGCAAAATCTGTAGAAGTCTGGCAGGATGAAGTACTAGTTGGCGGTTTGTACGGAATAGATTTGGGACATGTTTTTTGCGGTGAAAGCATGTTCTCTAAAGTTTCAAATGCTTCAAAAATTGCTTTTATAGCTCTAGTAAATAAGTTAGCAAAAGAAAATTATAAACTATTAGATTGTCAGGTTTATAATCCGCATTTAGAGAGTTTGGGTTGTCGCGAAATTGACCGTGACGAATTTATGACGATTTTAAAAAGTAAATAAAATGAGTGCAGTTCATATCGTAAAGGAAATCTATATTTATCCGATAAAAAGTTTAGCAGGTATAAGCTGTCAGTCTGCTTTGGCTGAAGAAATGGGTTTTGAAAATGACCGAAGATGGATGCTGATTGATGCTGAAAATCAAATGATAACACAAAGAGAACATCGCATAATGAGTCAGTTTTATCCAAAGATTTTAGATGGAAAAATAGGCATTACTTTTAAAGATCAAAAACATGAATTTTCTATTAATGAACATTTAGACAATTCGCTGGAAGTGAATGTTTGGGATGATAAAAGCGAAGTAGTTGAAGTGAATCAAGCAACTTCAAAATGGTTCAGCCAGCATTTAGGTTTCGAATGTAAATTGGTTAAAATTCTAAAAAATGGAGATCGTAAACATGAAAGTTCCAGAGTAAAAGAAACTTTCAATGTAAGTTTAGCCGATGGTTATCCTTATTTATTAATAGGTACAAAAAGTTTGGACTTTTTGAATAATAAACTTGATGAAAAAATTACAATAAAAAGGTTTCGGCCAAACATCGTTGTAAGCAGCGAGAATCCTCACGAAGAAGATGATTTTAAATCCTTTACCATTGGAAAAGTTCAATTTAAAAACATAAAACCTTGCGGAAGATGCATTATGGTAAATAATGATCCCGAAAACGGACGACTAAAAAAAGAACCTTTAAAAACGCTGAGCAAATACAGAAACGTAAATAATTCTGTTTTATTCGGAACCAATATTGTGAGTTTGAATTCTGGGAATATTACTGTTGGCGATACACTTGTTTTCTAGAAATTCAACTTTGTAAAATCCCAGTTCAAAGTATTAAAAATTATTAATTCATTGTTTAAAGCAGGTAATTCCAAGATTAGCTTTAAGGTTTCATGCGCCATCATATTTCCTATAATTCCTGGGAGAGTTCCTAAAACTCCGTTCAAATTACAATTCGGAACATCTTTTGGATCAGGCATTTCTGGAAATAAATCACGTAGATTTCGACTTCCATTGTGATTGAAGACTGCAATTTGTCCTTCAAATTTCAAAATGCTTCCGTACACTAAAGTTTTATTGAGTCGAACGCAAGTATCGTTTACTAAATAGCGTGTCTTAAAATTATCAGAACCGTCAACAATAATATCAAATTGTTCAATAATTTGAGATGCATTTTCAAGCGTTAATTTCTCTGTAATGGCTGCGGCTTCGATTAGAGGATTTAATTTTGAAACCGCCTTTTTTGCGACAAGAGCTTTTTGCTGTCCAATTTCGTGTTCAGTATATAAAATCTGTCGGTGAAGATTATGAATTTCAATAGTATCAAAATCCATGATTCCAATAAAACCAACTCCAGCTGTTGCAATATATTGCAAAATAGGACAGCCTAAACCGCCGGCACCAATTACTAAAACGCGTGCTTTTTTTAATTTCTCCTGACCTTCATCGCCAATTTCGGGCAGCATGGTTTGTCTGTTATAACGTAAAAATTCTTGTATAATACTCATTATTTTAATCTTAAAGTTTGAAAGTTAAAAGTCAAAAAAAGTAATTATCTATAACAATAGACTTTAAGACTTTCGACTATATGCTTTATCCCAATCTTTCCATACGGGGTCGTAACCTTTACTTTTTATGATTTTTGCAATTTCATCAGCAGAGCGTTCATCACTGATCTCAAATTGTTCTAATGACTGTGGGTCAACAACATATCCGCCCGGGTTTGTTTTAGAACCTGCACTCATGCTTGTAACTCCAATAGGAATAATATTGTTTCTGAATTTTTCGTTTTCTCTTGTTGAAATCGAAATTTCCAAATCTTCATTCCATAAACGATAGGCGCAAATTAACTGAGTCAAATCTTTATCATCCATTATAAAATTCGGCTCGATAATTCCTTCAGCAGGACGAAGGCGAGGGAAAGAAACAGAATATTTGGTCTGCCAGTATTTTTTTTGAAGATAATCTAAATGCAAAGCATTAAAAAAACTATCCGTTCGCCAATCCTCTAAACCCAATAAAACACCTAACCCAATTTTATGAATTCCAGCAGTTCCAATTCGATCAGGAGTTTCCAGCCTATAATCAAAATTTGATTTTTTGCCTTTAGTATGGTATTTTTTGTAAACTTCCTGATGATACGTTTCCTGATAAACCAAAACCGAATATACACCAGCATTGTGCAGCTTTTCATAATCTTCTGTAGAAAGCGGCTGTACTTCGACGGAAATAATCGAAAAATCGTTTTTGATAAGATTTATCGCGTTTAGAAAATAATTGATGTTTACAGTATAATTAGCTTCTCCAGTTACAAGTAAAACATGGTCAAAGCCTGTGCTTTTTAAGGCTTCAATTTCAATTTTTATTTCGGCATCCGTAAGTGTTTTTCGTTTGATTTTATTATCTAAACTAAATCCGCAATACGTACAAATGTTTTGGCATTCGTTGCTTAAATAAAGCGGCGCATACATTTGGATGGTTTTTCCAAAGCGTTTTTTGGTGATTTCATGGCATTTTTGTGCCATTTCTTCCAGATAGTTTTGGGCTGCTGGAGAGATTAAAATCAAGAAATCATCGAGCGTGTATTTAGTTTTAGCCAAAGTTTGCTCAACATCTTCTGATGTAGTTTGGTATATTCTGGCTTGAATATCGTCCCAATTGTATTGTTCAAAAATTGTTTTGAATGTTTTCATTTTATTTTTTTATTTCATGCAGATTTTCTTGAATACATCAGATTTTGTTTGCGACTCGATGTATATTATCTAAGATATTTATACAATTAAAATTGACTAATAATCCGAGTTTTTTGTTTGTTAGTTTTAAATAGGTATTTAGTTGTTTAAATTGAATAGATTTAAGCTCTTCAACGGATTTTAATTCAACAATTACTTTGTGTTCGACTAGTAAATCTATTCGGAAAGTGATATCTAATTCTACATTATCATAATTAACCGGTATATTAACTTGTTTTTATGGTATTTAATCCATCTTTGTTTAATTGATAATATAAAGCGCTTTCATAAACTGATTCTAATAATTCTGGGCCTAGGATGTTGTATACTGTAAAAATAGCACCTCTAACTTTATATGAAATTTCATTTTCTGACATAATCTTGATTTTAATTTCAAATCAAATTAAATGAAATTTCCTGCTTTTTGTAAGATATTTTTCTCGCAGATTTGGTAGATTGAGCAGATTATTTTTTGAGCATTTTTTATCCAAATAAATCTGCTTAAATCTGCAAAATCTGCGAGAGATTAAAAATTAATCAAACAAGAATGAAGTTAAAGGGCTAGAAGCCGCAGCATGGTTTTGTTGATTAGCAATTCGAGCTTCAAAAGCTTTTCTTCCTGCAATAACCGCTTCTTTAAATGCTTCTGCCATTAATTTGGGGTTTCCTGCAACGGCAATTGCGGTATTTACCAAAACAGCATCAGCGCCAATTTCCATTGCTTTTGCAGCATCAGACGGAGCGCCAATTCCAGCATCAACAATAACCGGAACATTACTTTGTTCGATTATAATCTCTAAAAAATCTATTGTTTTTAAACCTTTGTTACTGCCTATTGGTGATCCTAATGGCATAACGGCTGTTGTTCCAGCATTTTCTAAATGTTTGCATAAAACTGGGTCGGCATGAATGTAAGGCAGTACAAAGAAGCCAAGTTTAGCCAATTCTTCAGTTGCTTTTAACGTCTCAACTGGATCAGGCAGTAAATATTTTGGATCTGGATGAATCTCAAGTTTTATCCAATTTGTTTCTAAAGCTTCGCGAGCTAATTGTGCCGCAAAAATGGCTTCTTTTGCATTTCTTGCTCCAGAAGTATTAGGTAATAAATTAATGTTTGGGTGTTGTAAATGCGCTAAAATGGCATCAGTATCGGTTTCAAGATCAATGCGTTTTAAAGCTACAGTAACCAGCTCACTTTCTGATGCTAAAATAGCTTCTTTCATTTCTTGGTTGGAACCAAATTTTCCTGTTCCTAAAAATAAACGGGATTTAAAGGATTTGTCTCCAATATTAAACAATGACGTTTGCATATAATTTTTCGTTTAATTGTTGAATTAATAGTTCTTTTTCATCACTTTTTGTGATGATACCTGAAACTGCAATTCCGTGAATTCCAGTTTGAATCAACGGATTTAAATCTTTCAAGGTGATTCCTCCAATTGCATAAACTGGAATTTCAATTTTATTTTTTTTCAATTTTTCAAGGATCTCGTAATAACCAGACAAACCTAATATTGGACTTAATTTTTCTTTTGTGTTAGTAAATCTAAAAGGACCTAAACCAATATAATCACAGCCATTTTTTGTATGATTTACAATGTCTTCGAATGTATTTGCGGTTCCTCCAATAATTTTTGTAGTGCCTAAAATAGCTCTTGCTTCATCGATTTTCATATCTGATAAACCTAGATGAACACCATCGGCAGCAATTTGCTGAGCGAGATATAAATTATCATTTACAATAAAGTTGGCGAGATATTCTTCGCATAAAAATTTTACCGCTTCGGCTAAAGCAAAGCTGTCTTTTGCAGTCTGATTTTTAAATCGCATTTGTATCCAGTCACATCCAGCATCTAAAGCTTGATGGATGTTGTACAATTGTTGTTCGATTGTTTTTCCTTGTGAAATGTATTGCAATTTATTGTACATAATGATATCCGATTAAAGTTGATGTTGAACTCAGGTATTTTTCTATGTAGATTTTAGCATTTTTACAAGCTTCCTGTAAAGTTTGGTTTAATGCCAGATTTGAGGCAATCGCAGATGATAAAACACAACCCGAACCATGTTTCTCAAAGCATTTTTTATCTGATGGAAGTAAATCAAAAACTTCATTTTTTAGAAATAAATGATCAGTTCCAATGGCCGTTTCATTATGTCCGCCTTTCAATAAAACAGGAACAGGAATTTCATTTTGAAGCCAAAGTTTCTTTGAAATAAAACCAGGATATAAAACTTCAATTTCATGATAATTGGGTGTGATTAGATCAATTTTTGATACAATTTTATTTAAATCAGAATGATCGTTAATTGATAAAAACTCAAATTTAGTGGTTGATTTTAAAACAGGATCCCAAACGATTTGCGTAGTTGGAGACAACAGTTTTATGGTCGAAAGAATTCGATTTAAATAATGAGCAGAAGGAACAATTCCGATCTTGACCACGCTGATTTTATAACTCAGAAAAAGAGTCTCAATTGAGCGAATCACAAAACTCAAATCTGTCCATTGAATTTCATAAAAAGTATCCTCAGTTTGAATAGTATTGGCGGTGATAACTGCAAAACCATTGACTTTATGCTGCTCAAAAGTCTTGATATCGGCCAGAATACCAGCTCCTCCCGAAGGATCAAGACCGGCTATTGTAAGTGCGAACGGACGATTTTCTGACATAGTTTAAATTCTTTTACAGGGTTTGTGTTACTCCAAACAGCACCTAAAAGCGCGATATTATCAAAACCATTTTCAAGTGTTTTTTGAATGTTTTTAGAATTAATTCCGCCTAAAGCAATTGTTTTTGTTTTATAATTTGTTCTTGATTTTAATGCTTTAAAGAGATCTGTTTTGGGTTGATAGTTTTCTTTTGAAATACTTTTAAAAACGGGACTTAAGAATGCGTAATCGAAATCACTTTCCAGAGAATTAAAATCCTCTATAGAATGTGTTGAAGCTGATTTAGATTTGTTCTTATATAAATCTGAAAGTATTGCAGAAACATTGTGCCTGTTTTCTCTTTCTTTTTCAGAAAAATGAAAACGAATAATTCCTAAATCTTCTGCTAATTCATGATGACTATGCAAGACAAGCTTATTTCTATGTTTTAGGTTAATTTGTTGAATAAATTGAGCCATTTCCAATTCAGAAAAATCAGGTTTCCGAATATGAAATAGAGACAGTTCTTCTTCAAATAAAGAATGAATTATCTTGATTTCATCTACAACAGTCAAAGCATTAGAAATTACAATCATATTTTTCCACTTTCTTCTAGAGTCTATTTCCGATTTTCTACTTTTTCGCCTCTTTCTAAATATAAATCTCTTTTCCCTGCTCGATAAACTCCTCTGATTTTTCCTGCATTCCTTTTTCTGCGGCAGCGACATCCCTGATTTCCTGAGATATTTTCATAGAACAGAATTTTGGTCCGCACATCGAACAAAAATGCGCCACTTTTGCACCATCTGCAGGAAGCGTTTCATCGTGAAATTCTCTCGCAGTATCTGGATCTAAAGCTAGATTAAATTGATCTTCCCAGCGGAATTCAAAACGAGCTTTACTCAAAGCATTGTCTCGATATTGTGCTCCCGGATGACCTTTAGCCAAATCTGCAGCATGCGCGGAAATTTTATAGGTGATTACGCCATCTTTTACGTCTTTTTTATTAGGTAAACCAAGATGTTCTTTTGGGGTTACATAACACAACATAGCGCATCCGTACCAGCCTATCATTGCGGCTCCAATTGCTGATGTTATATGGTCATAACCAGGTGCGATATCTGTTGTTAAAGGGCCTAAAGTGTAAAATGGAGCTTCATGACAATGTTCTAATTGTTTGTCCATGTTTTCTTTAATCATGTGCATTGGCACGTGTCCCGGCCCTTCAATAAAAACCTGTACATCATGTTTCCATGCGATTTTGGTTAGTTCACCTAAAGTTTCTAATTCGGCAAATTGCGCCGCATCATTAGCATCTGCAATCGAACCCGGGCGTAAACCGTCTCCTAAAGAAAATGCAACATCATATTGTTTCATAATCTCACAGATTTCCTCAAAATGAGTGTATAAAAAGTTTTCTTTATGATGAAATAAACACCATTTTGCCATGATTGATCCACCGCGAGAAACAATGCCGGTAACACGATTTGCAGTTAAATGAATATAACGAAGTAAAACTCCAGCATGAATTGTAAAGTAAGAAACGCCTTGTTCTGCCTGCTCTATTAAAGTATCACGGAAAATTTCCCAAGTTAAATCTTCGGCAATTCCTTTTACTTTTTCTAAAGCCTGATAAATCGGAACGGTACCAATTGGAACTGGCGAATTACGAATAATCCATTCTCTAGTTTCATGGATATTTTTTCCTGTAGATAAATCCATGATCGTGTCAGCGCCCCAGCGGCAAGCCCAAACTGCTTTTTCAACTTCTTCTTCAATACTTGATGTAACAGCGCTGTTACCAATATTGGCATTGATTTTCACCAAGAAATTACGTCCAA
This sequence comes from Flavobacterium plurextorum, assembly GCF_002217395.1. Taxonomy (GTDB): domain Bacteria; phylum Bacteroidota; class Bacteroidia; order Flavobacteriales; family Flavobacteriaceae; genus Flavobacterium; species Flavobacterium plurextorum. The sequence goes on from NZ_MUHD01000014.1 coordinate 352,451, forward strand.
CAATCATTGGTTCGCTTTCAGGATGGTTAATGTTGTTTGGGATAATAGCTCTTCCGCAGGCAACTTCAGCTCTTACAAACTCGGGTGTTATTTTACTTTTTGGAGTGTTTGCACCAAAACTATTTCCGCCATGCTGACATTGCATTGCTTTTGTTTGTTCGTTTAAAAGCTCGATTCGTTGGTTTTCGCGAATAGCAATGTATTCCATCTCAGGAGTAATAATACCTTGTTTCGCATAATACAACTGCGTTACGTTTGAACCCTTTTTAGCACGTTTTGGCTGATGAAGATATTCAAAACGAAGATGATTCAGGTTTTCGTCACGCAATCGGCTTTGACCGTAATCTGAAGAGATTTCATTTAAAATTTCGACGTCATTTCGATCTAAAATCCAAGTTTCGCGTAAGCGAGGTAATCCTTTTCTAATGTCAATTTCAACATTTGGATCAGTATAAGGACCAGATGTGTCATAAACGGTCACGGGAGGATTTTTTTCAATTCCTCCGTTTGAAAGTTTGGTGTCGCTAAGATGAATCTCGCGCATTGCTACTTTTATCGGATGCATTTCTCCGTCGATGTAAACTTTCTTAGAATTTGGAAATGGTGTTCTTGATATTTGTTCTTCTGTAGTCATTGTTTTTTTGTTTCAGGTTTGAAGTTTCAGGTTTCAGGTTGATCGTGTTTTATCGTTGAGATTTTCCGTAGAGGCGCACAGCAGTGCATCTCCTTTTGAGTATGAAATTGGAATTTGGTCCCGCAGCTTCGGGATTGATTTGTAGTTTAAATACTATCCGCCTTGTGTAGCAGAAATAATCAAAATTTCGTCAGTTTCTTGTAGGAGGAATTCGTTCCATTTGATTTTTGGAACAACAGTATTATTAATGGCAACGGCGATTCCGTTTTGTTTGAGGGGAATTTCGAGATCAAGTAATGACTGAATGCTTAGGGATTCAGCATTAAAATGTTTAGTTTGTTGGTTGATTTTTAGTTCCATTCCTTTGTTTTTTTTGGTTTATCTAAGATTCACTGCAGTGAATCTCTACCTTAGGAATGGCCGCAATTGCGCATAAAAATGCGCTCAGAAGTCATCTTACTTTTCCCTACGCTAGTATGAACTAGATCAGGTTCAGAGGGTAAAATCTCAGCCTGCATGTTGCAGACACCCCTAAAGTGTGAAGCAAATATAGAAAATTTTTGTTTGGTTGTTTAAAAAAGTTTCAAGTTTCAGGTTTCAAGATGCATGCGAGGAGAATTTTTTGTTTCTATTAAGATGGCGGTTTAACGTGAAACCTGAAACTTGAAACAAAAAATATTACTTTGTTCTAGTCCAGCAATCTTCAATATGATCATTGACCATTCCTGTTGCCTGCATATGAGCATAGATAACGGTTGAGCCGACAAATTTAAAGCCTCGTTTTTTTAAATCTTTACTGATTGCATCAGAAATTGGAGTTGTTGCAGGAACATCTTTTAGAGTCTTAGGATTATTATCAATGGGTTTTCCATCTGTGAACTTCCAGATATAATCAGAAAAGGTCCCAAATTCATCTTGAATTTTCATAAATGCCTGTGCGTTTGTAACTGCCGATCTAATTTTGAGTTTGTTACGAATGATTCCAGTATTTTGAAGTAATTCTTCGATCTTGTCTTCAGGATAATTGGCGATTTTTTTATAATCGAAATTATCAAAAGCAGTTTTAAAGTTTTCTCTTTTATTTAAAATGGTAATCCAGCTCAATCCTGCCTGAAAGGTTTCCAAAATTAAAAATTCAAATAGAGTAGGGTCGTCATAAACAGGAGTTCCCCATTCTTCATCATGATATTTTTTGTATAAATCGCTTGAGGTACACCAACCACATCTTATTTGTTCCATTTTTTTTAATTTAAATATAGATAAACTCAGATTGAAAAAGTAAGGACTACGATTTGTTTTATTTAATAATTATTTTCGGTTATAAACAGATATAAAGACTAAAAGAGTTGTGCCTGTCTTTAAAGTTTGTTTTAATTTTAAGGTTGATTGACTTAATTCCAGAATTTCAAGAGTAGTAGAACCGTCATCATAAATAGCTGTTATTATTTTGTCTTTTGCAGACCATGCCCCTTTCTGGTTATAAGAAACGCATTTATTGTCTTGAAATTCATATCTGAGATTAGAAAAAGTTCCGTTTGATGAATACTCAAGAAGTCCACTATCACATTTTCCCGGATTAGGAATTTCCTGTAACGATTCATTTCCGTTTTCTGCTATTGTTCCCGTTTTTTTGGGAACCCATTTTCCTGTTAATAAAGCGGTATCATTTTCTTTATTATCACTGCTGTCGTCACTGTTACAAGATGATAAGTATAATGCTATTAGTAACGCAGATAAAAATAAAATGCTTGCTTTTTTCATGATTTCTTTTTAGAAATGGTTCTAAGATTTCGTATTAATTATTTGACTTTAGTATTTTTATAAGAAGGGTCGTTTTCCAAATATTTTTTTATCAAATGATGTCCGGCATAAATTAATGGAGTTAGTAAAATTGCAATTGATAATTTAAAGGTGTATCCAACTAAAGCAGAGGAAATGAAAGTATCAAAATCAATTTTACCGGGCAGCCAAAAAGCAATTCCGAGAACAATAAACGAATCAAATAATTGCGAAATTACGGTTGAACCGGTTGTTCTAAGCCAAATTTTTCGTTCACCTGTGCGTCTTTTGAAAAACCAAAAAATCCATACGTCGATTAATTGAGATGCCATAAAAGCAATTAAACTTCCAATTATAATCCACATACTTTGTCCAAAAACAGCTTGAAATTGCTCATCGTTTACTGGACTTATTCCTTTTGCTGCAGGAATTACAATTGCCATAAACAAAATCAGAAAAGCATAAGCGATCAAACAGGCCGTTATAAAAGAGAGTTTTTTCACTCCTTTTTCACCAAAATATTCATTAATCAAATCTGTGGTTAGAAAAACAACAGGCCATGGCAAAATTCCAATGCTCATGACAAAAGGGCCAATTTGAATTAGTTTTCCACCAATAAGTTCGGCAACAACCGCATTCGTAATAAATATTCCGGCAAGTACTACAAAAACAATTTCTTTTCGGGTTTTAAACATCTTAATTTGGTAAATGATATTTCAAATTTAAACTATTTTCTTTATAACTTAAAAGGATTGATTTTAAATTAAGCTGTCCTTTTTAAGAGAATCTGAAAGTTAAAATTCTATTTTGAATGCTGATTTTAGTTACATTTGGAACAATAACATTTTAGTTAAAAATTAATGATAATGAAAAAATTAATGACAATTTTTCTCATGGGAACAACTTTTTTTGCGGCCACCGCACAAACAAATTCTGATAACCCATTGCTTAAAAACTGGACAGGGCCTTATGGCGGAGTTCCTGCGTTTAATGAATATAAGGTTTCAGATTTTAAACCAGCAATTCAGTTTGCAATTCAAGAAAAGCTAAACGAGATTGATGCTATTGCTAATAATCCGAAGGCGCCAACTTTTGACAATACAATTGCAGAACTAGAGCGTTCTGGGAAAACAATTACTAGAATTTTGACAGTATACGGAATTTATAGATCGAATTTGAGCACACCTGAGTTTAGTGCCGTAGATCGCGAAATGTCTCCTAAGTTTTCTGAATTCTCGGACAAGATTAATCAGAATAAAAAACTTTTTACTAGAATTGAGACTTTGTATAATTCTAAAGAAAGTAAAAAATTGACCAGTGAGCAACAACGTTTAATCTGGTTGTATTATACTGATTTTGTTCGTGAAGGAGCTAAATTAAATGTGGCTGACAAAGAAAAAGTAGCTGATATTAATAAAAAATTAGCGAGTCTTTTTACTAAATTCAGTCAAAATTTATTAGCGGAGGAGAATAATCAATATGTAGCTTTAAAAACAGAAAGTGATTTTGATGGTTTACCATTAGAAGTAAAAAACGCAGCTATTGCTGAAGCAAAAGAGAGAAAACTTGATGTTTTGGGCTGTATTGCAAATACACGTTCTTCAATTGAGCCATTTTTAACTTTCTCTAATCGTAGAGAATTAAGAGAAAAAGCATTCGATATTTTTGTGAAACGTGGTGATAATGGAAATGCAAATGATAATAATGCGACTTTGGTTTCTATTTTGCAATTGCGTACTCAAAAAGCAAAATTATTAGGATTTACAACTTTTGCTGATTGGAGTTTATCTAATAAAATGGCAAAAGACCCTAAGAAAACATTGGATTTGATGATGTCAGTTTGGGAGCCGGCTGTAGAAAAAGTACATCAAGATGTTGCTGAAATGCAGAAAATTGTGGATGCCGAAGGTGGGAAATTTAAAATTCAGCCATGGGATTATCGTTATTATGCTGAAAAAGTTAGAAAAGCAAAGTATGATTTAGATCAAAATGAGGTTAAACCGTATTTGCAATTAGAGAATTTACGTGAAGGAATGTTTTGGGTTGCTGGAGAATTATTTAATTTAAGCTTCAAACAAGTTACAAATGTTCCTGTTTATCATCCAGATGTGCGTGTTTGGGAGGTAAGTAACAAAATAACTGGAAAAACAGTTGGGCTGTGGTATTTTGATCCTTATGCACGTACAGGAAAGCGTTCTGGTGCATGGATGAATGCATATCGTGATCAGCAAAAAATGGATGGTGAAGTACTTACGATTGTGTCTAATAATTGTAATTTTATTAAAGGTGCTGCAAACGAACCTGTTTTGATTTCTTGGGAAGATGCAACTACATTATTTCATGAGTTCGGACATGCACTTCACGGAGTATGTTCAAATGTTACTTATCCTAGTTTAGCAGGAACATCTGTTGCTAGAGATTATGTCGAGTTCCCATCGCAATTATTAGAACATTGGCTGGCTACACCAGAGGTGTTGAATAAATTTGCTTTGCATTATAAAACAAATCAGCCATTGCCTCAATCTTTAGTGGATAGAATTGAGAAAGCGGCTAATTTTAATGAAGGTTTTGCTACTGTAGAAACCATTTCTAGTTCTTTAATAGATATGAAACTGCATTTGGCAACAACAACTATTGATCCTCATAAATTTGAGAAAGAAACTTTAGATGCCCTTCATATGCCTTCGGAAATTGTAATGAGACATAGAATTCCTCAATTCGGTCATATTTTTTCAGGAGATGGATATGCAGCTGGATATTACAGTTATTTATGGGCAGATGTTATTAATGCAGATGCTTGGGAGGCTTTTACAGAAGGAAAAGGTCCATATGATAAGGAAGTGGCTAAGCGTCTTTATGATAATGTTTTTAGTGTAGGAAATACTATAGATCAGGAGAAAGCGTATGAGAATTTTAGAGGGAGAGCTCCAAAATCTGATGCGCTAATGCGTGCTAGAAATTTTCCAATTGTAGAAAAGAAAAAGTAAAAAACTTTGCAATTATAATAGGCGCACTGCGGTGCGTCTTTATAATTTGACAAACATAAAAAAGCCCGAATAAATAAATATTCGGGCTTTTTTTATTGAAATAATATATTAACCTAAAGTAACTCTTTTGAAACCTGTAATTTCAACGTTGAATCCTTTAACGTAATCACCAACTTTTTTACTGTCATCTTTGATGAAGTTTTGATCTAATAAAGCTTTTTCTTGATCTAAAGTAGTGTTGTCAGAAATGAAACGTTGTACTTTTCCTGGAATAATTTTGTCCCAGATTTGTTCTGGTTTACCTTCAGCTTTTAATTCAGCTTTAGCATCTTCTTCAGCTTGTTTTAAAACTTCTTCAGTTAATTGAGAGAAAGAAATATATTTAGGAACATTTTTTAAAGTTTTTCCTAAACGTTTTGCCTCTTCGTTATCTTTTTCGATTACAGCAATACGAGCAGCAAGTTCAGATTCAACGAAAGCAGGATCAAAATCTTTGTAAGATAATGTGTCAGCTCCCATAGAAGCAACTTGCATAGAAACATCTTTAGTTAAAACGTCAGCGTTAGGAATTGCAGCAGAAATTGCAGTTAATGCAGCAATTTTGTTAACGTGAACATAAGATCCAACGAAAGCACCTTCTAAAATTTCAAAACCACCGATTTCGATTTTTTCTCCGATAACTCCAGTTTGCTCGATTAATTTTTCAGCAACTGTAATTCCGTTGAAATCTGAAGCTAAGAATTCTTCTTTAGAAGAGAAATTGATAGCTCTTTCAACTAGATCTTTAGCTAAAGTTACGAAAGCTTCATTTTTACCTACGAAATCTGTTTCGCAGTTTAAAGTAATGATAGCTCCTTTAGTGTTGTCTGCATTGATGAAAGAAACAGCAGCTCCTTCAGAAGACTCACGGTCAGAACGGTTAGCAGCAACTTTTTGTCCTTTTTCTCTAAGAATTTGTATAGCTTTATCGAAATCTCCTTCAGCTTCAACTAAAGCTTTTTTACAGTCCATCATTCCGGCACCTGTAGATTGTCTTAATTTATTTACGTCTGCAGCAGTAATTGTTGCCATAATATTTTGAATTTTAATGTTAAAAGTAAAAATTCCATCTTCTAAATCCCAAACTCCAATTTTATTAAATTATCAACATAACGTTTTTAATTTTGTATTTGGAGTTTGGAATTTAAAATTTGGAATTTAAAATTTGATTTATTCTTCAGTTGCAGGAGCAGCTGCAGCTTCAACAGCAGGAGCAGCTTCTTCAGCAGGAGCTTCAGTCTCTTTTTCAGAACCTCTGTCAGAAAGACCTTCGATTACTGCAGTAGTTACTAAAGATAAAATTTTGTCAATTGATTTAGAAGCATCATCATTTGCTGGAATTACGAAATCAACCTCTCTTGGGTCAGAATTCGTATCAACCATTGCGAAAACTGGAATGTTTAATTTTTGTGCTTCTTTTATTGCGATGTGTTCAGCTTTGATATCTACTACGAACAATGCAGCTGGTAGTCTAGACATGTCAGCGATTGAACCTAAGTTTTTCTCTAATTTAGCACGTAAACGATCAACTTGCAAACGCTCTTTTTTAGATAACGTCATGAAAGTACCATCTTTCTTCATTTTATCAATAGAGGACATTTTTTTAACTGCCTTTCTGATAGTTACGAAGTTAGTCAGCATTCCACCTGGCCATCTTTCAGTGATGTAAGGCATGTTTGCAGCTTTTGCTTTATCAGCAACGATGTCTTTTGCTTGTTTTTTGGTAGCTACGAATAAAATTTTTCTACCTGATGCAGCGATTTTTTTCAAAGCTTCGTTAGCTTCTTCAATTTTAGCTGCAGTTTTATATAGATTGATAATGTGAATACCATTACGCTCCATATAAATGTAAGGAGCCATGTTTGGATCCCATTTTCTAGTCATGTGTCCGAAGTGAACACCTGCTTCTAGTAATTCTTTTACTTCTATTTTGTTTGCCATTTTTGTACTAGTTTACGTTCTGTTGATTAGCAATGTATAAATGGCGATTTCTCTGGCTTTATACATTTAGATGCTAAACTATATCCTACCTCGGTAGGAGAGCAACAATAACTGTGTTTTTTAATTTCAATAAATAATTGATAATGTCTTGTCCCATTTGAACAAGACAGGTAATATTAACGTTTAGAGAATTGGAATCTCTTACGAGCTTTCTTCTGACCGAATTTCTTACGTTCAACCATTCTTGGATCTCTTGTTAATAAACCTTCTGGTTTCAAGATAGCTCTGTTTTCGATGTTCACTTCACACATTACACGTGCTAATGCCATTCTTACAGCTTCTGCTTGACCAGTTGAACCACCTCCGTAAACGTTTACTTTTACATCAAAGTTACTTGCATTTTCTGTCATAGATAATGGTTGTAAAACTTTGTATTGTAAAGTTGCAGTTGGAAAGTAAGTTGCGAATTCTTTTTTGTTTACAGTGATTTTACCTGTTCCTTCAGAAACATATACACGTGCAACAGCGGTTTTTCTTCTACCGATTTTGTGAATAACTCCCATTACTTAAGATCGTTTAGGTTAACAGTTCTAGGTTTTTGAGCTCCGTGAGTATGCTCAGCACCTACAACAACATTTAGATTTCTAAAAAGTTCAGCTCCTAATTTGTTTTTAGGTAACATTCCTTTTACAGCTTTTTCTACTAATAATGCAGGGTTTTTAGATTGCAATACTTTAGCAGTTAAAGTTCTTTGTCCTCCTGGGTAACCTGTATGACGCATGTAAATTTTGTCATTCATTTTTGTACCTGTAAGGTTAATTTTTTCTGAGTTGATAACAATTACGTTATCTCCACAGTCAACGTGCGGTGTGTAACTTGGCTTGTACTTACCTCTTAAGATCATCGCAACCTTTGAAGCAAGACGTCCTAAGTTGTGACCTTCTGCATCAACAACAATCCACTCTTTAGTTACAGTGGCTTTGCTAGCTGAAATTGTCTTGTAGCTTAATGCGTCCATAATATTATTTTAATTAAACATTCCATCCCCAATAAAGGGGATGCAAAAGTACAATTAATTATTTTAAAACCAAATACCTTAAAAGAATATTTTATATCCTGAAAATCAGGCTCTCAGTTTTTATTTTTAAAACTAAAAAAAAACCAGCTTCACAATAAGGCGAAGCTGGTTCAATCTGTAGAGTATTTTTGTTATTAAACAATAAAGATATTGGCAATATTTACAACTTGTTGAGTCGTTAATGGTTCATCGTAAGCCTCTGATCCTGCGGAAGCTCCAAAGGCTGCCGCAGTATTGAATCCTGCCTGAGTGGTAACTCCTTCACCATCATAAACTGCTTGAGTTGCCGGCGGCATTCCTGTGCCTCGATCAGCATTCGAAATCCAGCCTTTTAAGCTGCGGAGTCTTCTCACTTCAGATGCATGTCGTGCTTCAACAGAATGTATTTGCAGTGCTGCGGTTAATAAATCGGGTGTAGTTATTAAGTTTGCAGCTTGTCCTTTGTATGCTCTTACGCCGGTATCTTCAAAAGCTTGTGCTAAGGCAAGAAAGGTTGGGTAATCATGAAAAGGGTCAAATGTACCGCCCACCGTAAAGTCAAAAGTAGGTTTAGCAACGAAGTTAGCACTTCCTGGACCGCCTAATCCTGCGATTAAAAATTTAACGTGACTTGACTCGTGAGCTGCTATTTGTTGAAAGACCTTTAAATCTCGTCCGCCATTTTCTAAAGCCGGAATGACACCAGAATCCAGCGCCATGGCATAAAATTCGTTTTCTAGATATTCTAGTGTTAACGCAAATTGTAAAGCCCCGATTGGGGTGGCGGGTGTTGGGGTGATATCTTTTGCTATTGCTTTATTTGCCAATGCTGATAATCCAAAAGGAATTGATGCCAGCGCCAGATTTTTACTGATATTTCCAAATTGTGAAAAACTGTCTCTTCGTGAACCCGTACTATTCATTATACTGTCATCAGTAAAGGTTTCTATAAATTTTAAAATATTCATAATTTCTAAGTTTTAGCTCGTTAAGATTAAGGTAAATATTTGGCAGTAAATTTTGTAGTAATAAATCCGCCCGCAATTGGTAAGATTTTAGAAGGATCTTTCGCGACATCTAATCCGTTTGAAACGCTTACAACATCGTCGCCCGCAAAATCTTTAGAGTTTGGATTGATCAAACTTCTTATTGCAGAAGCGTGTCTGGCTTCAACGGAAACAATTTTTCCTGCCAGTAATAAATAATCAGCGCTTTTAATTAGTCGTCCCGCGCCATTGTAAGCGGCAACGCCTGTGTCTTCTAGCGCTTTTGCGGTAGCTAAAACTTCGTTACGGCTGTTAAAATTTAAAGAGCCATAGTTGAATGCTAAGGAAGGAAGTAATTGAGAGCTAGGATCTGGAAGTGCTCCAGTCAAGGCAGCTTTAAAAAAATCTCTGTGAATTACTTCGTGATGGTATAAGTCTGTTAAGACTTGACGCTCAATATCATTAAATACGGTGTTGAAATTTGTAGAATTTACAACTTTAGTATAAAAATCAGCTTCTAATTGTTCTAAGGCGTAAGCATAAGTAAGTACGCCAAAATCTCCGGAACCTAAATCAAAAACTCCATTTTTTATTCCAGGTAAGGAGTTGTCCTCCATATTATTATCGTTGTCATTGTCGCTGCAACCAGCTAAAACCAAACCTGCGCTAACTAATGTCAGTCCGCTGAGCTTAAGAAAGCTCCTTCTATTATTCAGTGAAGGATCAACTTCATGAATTTTAACTTCGTTTTTCATAATCTAGGTTTTTATTAAGGTTATTAACATGCTATTAAGTTATTAACGAAATTTTAGCACTAGTGGTTTTAAATAATCAATGTTTTTGAATATTATTTCGAAAAGACCTTATGATTTCAAATAGTAGTAGTAGTTTTTTGTTTTATTTTAGGTAATTCTACTATATTTGTATTAATTACATAAAATATTAATAGATGAAAGCTAAAGCAACTCTAAAACAAATTGCGAAAGAACTTGGTGTTTCTGTGTCTACGGTGTCTAAGGCGCTAAATGATAGTCCGGAAATTAGTGAGCAGACGAAGGTGAAGATTAAGGAGTATGCCAAACTCAAAAATTATAAGCCAAATGTTATTGGTCTGAATTTGAAGAATCGTAAGACTAAAACGATTGGTGTAATTATACCTAATATATTGAACTCTTTCTTCGCAAAAGTTTTTAGCGGAATTGAAAAAGTGGCGGATAAAAAAGGATATAACGTAATTACTTGTATTTCTAATGAATCTTTAGAGAAAGAAGTTCATACACTTGAAATGTTAAGCAACGGAACAATTGATGGTTTTATTCTTTCTGTTTCTGAAGAAGCGCAAAAGCTTCAAGATTACAATCACTTTTCGGCTATTATAAATGACGGAACTCCAATTGTAATGTTTGATCGTATTGCTGATGAAGTAGAATGTGATAAAGTTGTGGTAGATGATTTTGATTCTGCCTTAAACTCGACTCAGCATTTAATTAATTTAGGATGTAAAAACATTGCTTTAATCTCTTCTGTAGATAATTTAAGTGTTGGTAAATTAAGAGCAGATGGATATTTAAAAGCTTTAAAAGACAATAATATTCCAGTAAACGAAAAAATTATTCTTCGTACCGATTCAGAAGAAGATATGAAAGCTAAAATTGATGCGATTTTTGAGAATAAAATTGATGCTATTTTTGCTTTAGATGAAAATGATTCAGTTGCGGCTTTGAGAGTAAGTTTGAAAAAAGGATATAAAGTTCCTGAAGATATTTCGATTATCGGTTTTGCTGACGGAATTTTGGCTTCAAGACGTTTGTCTCCAAGTTTAACAACAGTAAGTCAGCACGGAATCGAAATTGGAGAAGTTGCTGCAAAAAGATTAATTCAAAGATTGGAAGAGCCGGAAGGTGAAACTTCAGATTATGAAACTATTGTTATCAAAACAAAATTGAAAGAAAGAGAATCCACTAGAAAAGCATAAACAAAAAAAACCGTCTTTAAGACGGTTTTTTTTTATAAGGAATATGGGAATTTAGGATTTTTATACTTTTTTAATTTTTCGAAAGGAATTAAAAAAGATTCTTCACAAGATCTTGCTGCTCTGTAAAAGATTGGCGTGAATTCTATACCTTTTTCAGTGTAACTCCAAGATGGAAAATCCCAATATTCTTCATTAGTATAATCGCAAGGATCATCATCGTCATTTTTTGGTTTTTCGAAATGAAACTCTGAGTTAAGTACGGCTAGTAATTTAGGAGCGAAATAAGTGCTTCTGTATTTTGAATAGTTATCAAAATTACTTTGTTCTTCGGTGGTAACACTCTTATCAAATGCAATGATGTCATCTATTTCGTAGTCTTTTCCATTGTTTAGATCAATCAAATAACCGCTTCCTCCAAAATCAGGATGCGCACCGCCACAGTAATACGATGAGAACATTTCAAAGCCTAATAAGTTTGTATTGAGAAAATTTATGGTCGTTCTTCCTTCAATTCCTTTTCCTTCGCTATACTCAAAACTTGAGGAGCAGTTAAGTTGTGCTAATGTAGTTTGAATGTGGATATTTTCTAAAATTGGATTTATAACAGCTTTGTTTTTCTCTGAAAAATTACTTCCTAATCTAAAGAAATCCGAATCACAATGTTTTTCAGAATACCAGATAAATTCTTTGTTGTTGTAAATTGTGGTTTTTTGTTTTTTGAATTCCAGGAATTTACATTTTACAAGATTTAATTTTTCATCGGCATAATATCGGTCAAGTTTGAATTTGTAATTTGAAAAATCGATAGGTTGTAATTGAACCGGAAATTGTTTTCCGGCAGTATTGTACCATGATCCTTCAAAACGATTATTGGTTGATTTTTTTAAATAGAATTTTTCAGTAATTACATTATTTGGTTTAAAAAAGAAGGTATAAGTATCATTTTTCAAAGCAGCTTCAAGCGGAATATCTTTTAGTGAATTTTGATAAAAATAAACAGCATTTAAACTTGTTTCTTTACCATCTTTATAAACCTCAATTTTCATGAAAATTTTACTTTTTGCAATGCTTCCTTCCAGATAATAGGTGTCCTGACAAAATACAATTGTGGAATAAAGCAGACAGAGAATAAAAACTATTTTTTTCATACGATATTATTTTGTTTTTCTGATAATGTACAAGTTTTTGCTTTTGTCCTCAGAAATTAAAGTAAACTTCAAATTAGGATTAGAATAATAACTGTATTTTTTATTCACATCGTTTTCCATTTCTGTCCAGTTGTCTTTTGTAGTGCTATATATTGAATTTTCCTTGTTGCTATAATCATCCAAGAAAATATCTTCTTTTTTAAATTTTAGCGTATCTTTTTCAAAAGGTATATTGACATAGGCAATTCCATCCCAGTAATAATAAGTATAAGGACTATTGGACTGGGTTTGTCCTGCCATATTTGAAATATATTCTAATTTTTGATAATATCTAACCTTTATTTTGTCGTTTGGTATAGTGTGAAATACATTTTCATCATTGATATTTTTATGCTGTTCCGAGCTTAAATCTCGAGCATTATTATATATATCTTCACTTGCACCATAAACTACATACCAATGGTTATTTGCGTAATAAATTATAGATTCTCTTTTTTTATATGGTATTGAATCATCTCTCCAAGCATAAAAGGATTCAAGGTAAATACAATTTGGCACAATGGTATCGTAATAATATTTCGATAATTTTTCAGCAGACCAGCTTAAATCTTTATTTACAGGAATAAAAGCTTTTTTTGTTTTGTCCCCATTTGCAGGCCAAGTTTGGTAATAAAGCAAGGCTTTGTTTACTATTTGCTTGTTAAGTAAAACAATCTCGCCAAATTCAGATTGATCAGATGAGGAAGTTTTAAAGTTTATTGTATCTAAAACTTTCCCAAAAGAATCCATTTTAAATAAGGTGTTGCTGTAATTATCACCAGTATTTCCTCCCCCGTGATCATAAGGTTCAGATTTGGTAATTACCTTAACCATGATTTTATCATTAGCAATCTCAAGTATCTGAAAAGTATAACAATACTCAGCTCCTTTTTGAAATAATGATACATCATGATTGCCAAATTTTTTAACTTCAGATAAGTTTTTATAAGCCGCAAATTCACTTGGCAGTTTTTTGCGGGGAAAAAGATTTATAACAAAAGTATCCAAGCCTAAAGCCAGGCTAACATTGATTTGATAGATTATAAATAAGACAGCTATTGTAACTAGAGAATACATTATTGTTTTCTGTTTCATAGCTGTTTTTTTAATGAGCCTCTAACCAGTCTTTACCCAAGCCAAGTTCAACTTCTAAAGGAACAGAAAGTTTAAATGCATTTTCCATTTCATGTTTAATCATGGGTTGGATTTTTTCTAATTCGTCGTTGTGCACATCAAACACAAGCTCATCATGTACTTGAAGCAACATTTTAGATTTCCAGTTTTCGTTTTGTAATTTTTTATGAATGTTAATCATTGCAATTTTAATTACGTCGGCAGCGCTTCCTTGAATTGGCGCGTTTACGGCATTTCGTTCTGCTGCACTTCTTACAACTGCATTTGCCGAGTTAATGTCTTTTAGATAACGGCGGCGACCTAAAATGGTTTGTACATAACCCTTTTCTCTGGCAGAATCAATCTGTTCTTGAATATATGATTTTAATCTTGGATAAGTTTTATAATAAGCATCGATCAAAGCGGCGCTTTCGCTTCTTGATAATGAAGTTTGATTGCTTAATCCGAAGGCAGAAACACCATATATAATTCCGAAGTTTACAGTTTTAGCATGGCTTCTTTGCTCGCGGGAAACTTCTTCCAATGCTACATCAAAAACTTTTGCAGCGGTTGCTTTATGAATATCTTCTCCGTTTTGAAATGCTTTAATCATGTTTTCTTCTCCACTTAAAGCGGCAATAATTCTCAATTCGATTTGCGAGTAATCGGCAGAGATTAAAGTATGATTTTCATCGCGTGCTACAAAGGCTTTACGAATCTGACGTCCTCTTTCTGTTCGAATTGGAATGTTTTGCAAGTTTGGGTTGTTAGAACTCAAACGTCCTGTTGCAGCAACAGTCTGCATGTAATCAGTATGGACACGTAAAGTTTTTTTGTCAACTTGTTCTGGTAAAGCTAAGATGTAAGTACTTTGCAATTTTACCATTTGACGCCAATCTAAAATTTGTTTTACAATTGGGTTGTCATTTGCTAAATAAGTTAATACTTCTTCGCCGGTTGCATATTGACCAGTTTTGGTTTTCTTTTGCTTTGCGCCGCCAATTTTAAGTTTATCAAATAAGATATCTCCTAATTGTTTTGGAGAGGCAAGATTAAATTTTTCTCCGGCCGTTTCGTATATTTTTTGTTCTAAAGATTTGATTTCAACATCCATTTCTTTAGACATCGCATTTAAAAAATCAACATCTAAGCGAATTCCTTCGGTTTCCATTGCAGCCAAAACGCTTACTAATGGAATTTCGATTTCATCGAATAATTTTTTAGTTTCGGTTTTGTCTAATTCTACGGTGAAGATTTCTTTTAATTGCAAAGTGATATCAGCGTCCTCGGCAGCATATTCTTTAATGTCTTCAAGAGGAACATCGCGCATCGAAAGCTGATTTTTTCCTTTTTTACCTATTAAGGTTTCAATTGATTTTGGAGAATATTTTAAGTAGGTTTCTGCCAAGATATCCATATTATGGCGCATATCCGGATTAATCAAATAATGCGCAATCATGGTATCAAAAAGTTTTCCTTTTACGGTAACGCCATAATTCGAAAGAATCTTTAAATCGTATTTAAGGTTTTGTCCAATTTTTTCGATGTTTTCATTTTCAAAAAACGGAACAAATTTGTCTACTAATATTTTTGCTTCTTCTTGATTTTCGGGAAACGGAACATAAAATGCTTTTCCTTTTTCGTAAGAGAAAGACATTCCCACAAGTTCTGCATGCAAAGCATCGATTCCTGTAGTTTCGGTATCAAAACAAACCGAAGTTTGGTTTTGTAAATTCTGTAAAAGCAGTTTTACTCCTAAATCTCCTTGAATAGTTTGATAGGAGTGAGGTGTGTTTTCTAATGTGCTGTAAAAAGAGGTTCTTGTAGTTTCGGTATCTTCATCTGCGGTAGCACTTCCAAATAAGTCAAACTGTTCTTCGTTTTTTGGCTGTGGTTTTTTGTATAATTTGGCATCTGGAGCAGCTGCAGGAGCAGTTTGTGTTCCATCAGTTTTAAACAAGTTATCAAATTGTTCCGCCATTCTTCTAAACTCTAATTCTTGAAAAATCGCATCTGTTTTTTCAATATCAGGGCGCGTTAACTCATAATCATTCTCATCAAAAGTTACGGGACAGTCTAGTAAAATTGTTGCCAGTTTTTTAGATAATAAACCTTTTTCTTTATTGGCTTCAATATTCTCCTTCATTTTTCCTTTCAGCTTATCGGTATTAGCCAAAAGATTTTCCATTGTTCCAAACTCTTTCAATAGTTTTTTTGCTGTAACTTCACCAACGCCGGGAAGACCAGGAATGTTATCGGCAGCATCGCCCATCATACCAAGAAAATCTATTACTTGTTCAGGACGTTCGATTTCAAATTTTTCTAATACTTCAGGAACACCCCAAATTTCAATTCCATTACCCATACGAGCAGGTTTGTACATGAAAATGTTTTCAGAAACCAATTGAGCAAAATCCTTATCAGGAGTTACCATAAAAACTTTGTAATTCTCTTTTTCGGCTTGTTTAGCAATTGTTCCAATTAAATCATCGGCTTCAAAACCGGCAACTTCGATAATCGGAATGTGCATTGCTTTTAGTAATTCACATATATAAGGTACAGCTATTTTAATAGCTTCAGGGGTAACGTCTCGATTTGCTTTGTATTCTGGGAATAACTCATTACGCAATTGGCTTCCGCCTTTGTCAAATGCTACGGCCAAATGGTCTGGTTTTTCTCTTTTAATAACATCTAAAAGTGAGTTCATAAAACCCATAATTGCAGATGTATCCATTCCTTTTGAGTTAATTCTAGGGTTTTTTATAAAGGCATAATAACCACGAAAAATTAATGCGTAAGCATCTAGAAGAAAAAGGCGTTTTTGAGTTGACATATAAAAAATATTAGTCTGTAAAAATAAACAATTGAGGTCTCAAAAATTAAACTAACAAGATTTTTTTTCCACTATATAAGTTATATAAGCTCAATTTAACATCATGCATACTATACATGCTTCTGCAGTGTGTCTAAATTTTTTTTGATCTAGAATATCTATAATTAGCTTATATAACTTATATGGTAAGAAAAGCAAAAGTTAATGTGAAGTTAAAATTTTTTTATTCGGAGATTTCTTCATTTTCTCTTCATTTTACGAGGGTACTTTTGATCTGTAAAATAAAAGGAATTGAATATTAAATCTTAGAAATCATGAGAAATTTATTAATGTTATTAGTCGCAGTTTTAGGAACAAGTGCAATGGTTCATGCATTTCCTGCAAAAGAGGGTAAAACGGTTCCTGCAAAAGAAGTAAAAGCAACAAAACACAAAAAAAATAAATCTGATAAAAAAACAAAATCAGAAAAAAATACAGCTCCAAAAGAAGAGACAGTAAAAGTAAAAAAGTAAATATATAAGGTTATTATTAAAACAAGTGTAATTAATTTAAAAATTTAGAAATCATGAAAAATTTATTTATTGTATTAGCAGCAGTTTTAGGAACAAGTGTAATGGTTAGTGCTCAAACAACTCCAACTCAGGCAGCACCTGCAAAAGAGGTGAAAGCTACAAAACACCATCATAAATCAAACAAAAAAGCAAAAGCTGAAACTCCAAAAGAAGAAAGTGCCACTATGAAAAAATAAACATTGCTAATGTTTTGCCTTCAAAAGATTGTAAGGAGGCAAAGTAGGATTAATGATTGTGGAGAATGCGGTTGAAGAAAGCTGATGAAGAAATTTGTCAGCTTTTTTTGTTCGTTAATTTTTTAATAATGTGCCGCTTGATTTTTTATAATTGATTAATTTTAGTTGCACTTAAAAGTTGTTTTATGAATGTTTTGATTGTTGAAGATAATAAAGAGCTTGCTGTAGAGGTTTACGACTTTCTTTGCAATGCAGGTTATGTTTGTAAAATTGCAAATAACTGCATGGATGCACTTGATGAATTTAATAGCAATGATTATGATGCAATGCTGCTTGATTTAGGACTTCCGGATGGCGATGGTTTTGAGGTTTTAAAGGCAGTTCGTAAAACAAAATCAAAAATTGCAGTTATTGTACTTACGGCACGAGGGGAATTGGATGATCGAATTAATGGTCTTCATTTAGGTGCCGATGATTATTTGACAAAACCTTTTGCGCTCACAGAACTCGGAGCAAGGTTGTTTGCAGTAATTCGCAGGATTCATGGTTTTACCTTGAATAACTTAAGTATACACGGTTTTTTGCTGCAGCTTCAGGACTACAAAGTTAGTTTTGATGAAATTGCTATAAACTTGACTAAAAAAGAGTTTGATATCTTTCAATATCTTGTTTTGAATAAAAATCGTGTAATTACGAGATTACAATTGACAGAACACATTTGGGGAGATATTCTGGAGGTTAATTCAGATTCTAATTTTATTGATGTTCATGTTCGAAATCTTCGAAAAAAATTAGATAAACATGCGCCAATAGATTGGTTTGAAACGGTTAGAAATGTGGGTTATCGTATTAATGAATAAATAAATGTTGTGAAGATAAAACACCAATTGGCGATTTTTAATGCACTGACACGCTTGTTGGTGATTTTAATTTTGTGGCTGATGCTTCCTATTTTAGTCGAAAATGTGGTTTATAGACATATCAATAATAGTCTTATTGAGAAAAAAGAAAAGTTTATAGAGCATCTAAATCAACAGGAAATAAATGATTTTATCGAAAATGAAGGCGATTCGACCGAAACGTATTCTCAGTTTTCTACACTTCACAGTGAGTTTTTAGTTCTTTCGAAAGCTCCAATTATACCCAATCAAAAAAAAACAACCTTTACAAATGAGTTTCGCATTATTGAAGGGGAAGAAAATGAATATAGAATTCTAACACATCATTTTAGTTTTGGGAATGAAAGTTATCAGCTTGAAATTGGCAGCAGTCTTGGCGAGGTAAATGATCTTACTTTTATAATTAGGTTTTTTATTATTATAGTTTTGTTTGTTATTCTTTTGGTGACTTTTTTAGCCGATACGGTTTATATCGAGTATTTACTGAAACCATTTTATAAAATCATTGATACAAAAATAAGGCGTGTCAATGAACCTGAAGTTTTTGATCATACGCCTATAAAGGCAAAATCCCGCGATTTTAGAGAGCTGGATTTGGTTTTGAATCAAATGATGGATCGTATTGCAGAACTTTTTAAAAAAGAAAAACAGTTTATTTCGAATGTTTCCCACGAGCTTCTTACTCCAATTGCTTTGCTTAAAAGCAGGTTTGAAAATTTATTACAGAATGAATCTTTAGATGAAAATGCTTTTGATAAAATAGCAGGTTCGCTGAAGACATTAGATATGCTGAAAAAAATCATCAATAATCTACTGTTGATTTCTAGAATAGAAAACAATCAATATGAGGCTAATGAGGAAATTAATTTTTATGAAATTATAAAGGATGTCGAGGAGGATTTACAGGATCGAATTGAAGATAAAGGAATTCAATTTGTAAATAAAATGAAGAATGATCTGGCTTTTAGAGGAAACAAAACCCTGCTTCATATTCTTATTTATAATTTGGTAACAAATGCAATTAAGTATAATAAACAAGACGGAAGTATTATAGTCAGCGATGGTTTTGTACGGAATCAATATTTTATTTCAATTGCAGATTCTGGTATAGGGATGAGCGCTTCTCAAATCGAGAATATCTTCAATAGGTTTGCCAGAGTTAGTTCTGATCAGGAAGGGCAGGGGCTGGGCCTTGCGATAGCAAAAAGTATAGCTGTTTTTCATCATATTGAAATCAAAGTCATATCTAACATAAATGAAGGAACAATTTTTACTTTATATTTCTCTGAAACGGTTAAAGCTTAATTATTTGTTAAAGTTTTTCTTACTTATAAAACTTCATGTTGTCTTCATTTTACGGTTTTACCTTTGGGTTATAAATAAGAGATAATAATCACAAAAAAAAACAATCATGAAAAAATTAGTAATGTTAGCAATTGCTGTTCTAGGAACAACTGCTATGATAAACGCTCAAACAACTCCAGCAAAAGCTGCACCGGTAAAAGAGGCTAAAGCTCCTAAAAAAGACAAAAAAATGGATAAAAAAGCTGTAAAAGCAGATGCAGCTAAACCAGAAGCGGCTAAGCCAGAAGCAGCGAAAGCAAAAAAATAAAAGGCATTAATTTGCTGAAGTAACCTATGCTTTGCATGAGGTTTTAGAAAAAAATTGTAATAAAAAAGCTGATAGAGTGATCTATCGGCTTTTGCTTTTGTTTGAGTTAAATTTTTGATAATAAAAAGCAATAAAATTTTCATTATTTGTTACTTTGCTTAAAACTATAATTAATGATTCTTAAATTTATAATCCTTTGCGTCCTTTTTCTGCTTCTTGAATTTTATTCCTACCAAGCCTTTCGCACTCTTATTAAGTTAAGATGGGTTTTAATAAGCTATCAGATTATTAGTTTTTTGCTTCTAGCATTTATTCTGTATTCTTTTTCTCAAGTAGATCGGTCAGTTGGTCAAACCAAACAGTTTATGTTTACAACAGGTTTGATGCTGCTTATTTATGTGCCAAAAATTGTAATTACATTAGTTTTACTTAGTGAAGACATTTTTAGAATTGGCGCAAGTATCGTGAATTACTTTATTTATAATGCGCCTCGTAAGGAAATGATGCCGGACAGACGAAAGTTTGTAAGTCAGATCGCATTAGGATTGGCTGCAGTGCCTTTTTTATCTTTGATTTATGGAATATTTGAAGGGAAATATAATTTTAAGGTAATCAAACAAACTGTTTTTTTTCCTGATCTGCCAGATGCGTTTGATGGTTTTAAAATCACTCAGATTTCAGATGTTCACAGTGGTAGTTTTGATAATCCTGAAAAGATTAATTATGCTGTTGATTTGATAAATGAGCAGGAATCTGATATGATTCTCTTTACGGGTGATATCGTAAATACTCATGCTAAAGAAATGTATCCTTGGTTGGAAACATTTAATCGTATTAAGGATTATAAATATGGTAAATTTTCGGTTTTAGGAAATCATGACTATGGCGAGTATGTAGCTTGGTCTTCCGAAAAGGAAAAAAAGGAGAATTTTGAGGCAATAAAAAATCTCTATGGTCAAATTGGGTTTGAATTAATGCTAAATGAACATAGATATATTCAGAAAGGCGATGATAAAATTGCTTTAATTGGCGTAGAGAACTGGGGAGCAAATTTTAAGAAAGCTGGAGATTTAAATAAAGCTTCAGAACAGGTAAATCAAGATGATTTCAAGATTTTAATGAGCCACGATCCTAGTCATTGGGAATATGAAGTAAAAAAACATCCTAAGAATTTTCATTTAACCTTGTCTGGTCATACTCATGGCATGCAATTTGGAATTGAGATTCCGGGATATTTTAAATGGAGTCTCGCTCAGTATATTTATAAACAATGGGCAGGTTTATACGAAGAGTCTAAAAGATACGTTTATGTTAACCGCGGGTTTGGTTTTCATGCCTACCCTGGAAGAGTTGGAATTATGCCTGAAATAACGGTCATTGAACTAAAAAAGGGGAACAATGAGGCTTAATTCGTTAAAAATGCTACATTTGTATTAATTATCTTTTTTAACTAGATTAAAAGAATTAAATTTTTGGTTTTATGTCAAAATTTGGAGAACTTATAAATGCTCAGGTTCCAGTGTTAATTGACTTTTACACAGATTGGAACGAATCATCAGTATCGATGCATCCAGTTATTAAGGATGTTGCGGCTGCGCTAGGCGACAAAGCTAAGGTAATTAAGATTGATGTAGATAAAAATCAAGAATTAGCTGAGGCATTGCGAATTAAAGGGCTGCCTACATTGATGATTTATAAAGAAGGGCAAATGATCTGGAGACAGTCTGGAGAACTTGACGCCAATACGCTTATTGGTATTGTTCAAGATCAATTTGATTTTTAAAAGTTACGATTGTGATATTATTTAGTGAATAATATCAAACTTATATCCGTTTTCTTTTAAAAAATGTAATGTTTTTGGGAGAGCAAATTTTAAATTTGGTGAGGCTTTTATGCTGTCATGAAATACAATTACACTTCCTGATTTTACATTTTTTGTAACATTTTCAAGACATTTTTCAGGAGTAATACTTTGGTCAAAGTCCGCGCTCAAAACATCCCACATAATTATTTTATAGCCTAATTTTCGTAAAATTTTAGATTGCGCTTTTTTTATTTTTCCATAAGGAGGACGAAATAATAAATTGCATGTTTTTTCTTCTTCTAAAATGGCCGCACAGTTTTTTACATTCTCAATATAATCATCGTTGTTACTTTTCCAGCCATTTACATGGTTCATGGTATGATTTCCTATGCTGTGTCCATCGGTTATAAGCTTTTCGAACAAGGATAAGTTGGCTTTAATGTTTTTTCCAATACAAAAAAAGGTAGCTTTTGCATCAAACTTTCTCAATTCGGCTAGTACCCAATCTGTAATCTCTGGAGTTGGGCCATCATCAAAGGTTAGGTATATTTTCTTTTCGTTGTTTGGAATGTCCCAACAATATTTAGAAAACACCGTTTTTATGAATGAATTAGTTTTTACCCAATAAAAGCTCATTGTTAACTTATTTAGAGATAAGTAAATTTAAAAAATGCAGCACTGTTTATCAAGCAGTACTGCATTTTTTTAATTAATATATTTTTCGTATATTATTCTTTTTCACGCCCAAAGCGCTCAAAAATATTTACATATGTGTTAAAAGTCGTTTTGTGTTTTTCGTAAAAAGCTTTATCGTTGTTTTCTTTCATTACTTGCAGTAAGCTTCTGTATCGCTCAATATCAGTGATGATGTCAATAGCTAAATCTGTTTGATCTGAACCGCTCAAAGTTTTGTAGTAGTCTAGATTTTCTCTGTATTTATTTACTAGTTTTTCTAATAAATCGTGCGCTTTAGCTGTTTCTCCTACTTTGTAATATCCGCCGGCAAATGGCTCGACTAAAGAGTAGTAGCCAAATTTATCTAATGGCATTTTTGTAATAGCTAAATTGATAACATTTTTAGCTTTGTCAATTTTGCCTTCTGCAATAAGCTGATTCATTAAACGAGATAAATTTGTTCTATAAGTAATGCTGTTTCTTCTAGTCTCTGGATCGTGATAGATTTTCTCGCTTTCGCTGTTACCCCAGTCCCATTTCATTACAATGTTGTACATTTTATCTGCATCAATTTGTCCCATGTCCATTGGTCCGCCATCTTTTGATGGAACATTTTTAATAGGAACTAATTTGTAAACCATTCCGTCTAACTGTAAATAGTTTTTCAGCCATAAATAATCTTCATCATCAAAAGCACCTCCACTAAAATAAATTGGTCGTTTCCAGTTGTTGTTAGCTAAGATGTCAAGCATCATTAATCTGTTTTTATAGATTGCGCTTCCTTTAATGTCTATGTCCATGTAAGGAACAATAGAGTCATTGTATTTAGGATTTACAACTTTATTTTTAATGATGACATTTTTATCAATGTTAACTCTAATTTTGTTTGTTGGGTAAAAATGAATTGTTTGTCCATTCTGTAAGCCTACAGTTGATTTAGGGTTTTTAATAAAATCAATAAAATCCGTAATGTTCCAGCGTGTTTCTATTTTTGGAATATGAGCCACGTAATCTAGTTTGTCTCCAACGTATTGCTCATGTGTAAATGATATAGGCAGAGGATCTGATTCGTATGATTTTGCTTTCATTTGATCAATATACCAATCTGTCATGAAAAGACTTGTATTTACAATTTTCACATCTGTTCTAAAGTGCTCAATTTCTTGGGCGTACCATAGAGGGAAGGTGTCGTTGTCTCCAATTGTAAATAAAATAGCATCTTTATCACACGAGCTTAAGTATGCTTTGGCCATTGCAACAGCAGTATATCTGTTTGATCTATCGTGATCGTCCCAGTTTTGTGAAGCCATTAAAATAGGAGCTGCTAATAAACTTCCAGCAATAATAATAGGTCCTGCAATTTTTGGAGCGATATATTTTTGGATACTTTCGTATAAAGAATAAACTCCAAATCCAATCCAAATTGCAAAGACATAGAATGATCCTACAAGAGCATAATCTCTTTCTCGAGGTTCAAAAGGCCTTTCGTTCAAGTAAATTTTTAATGCAATTCCTGTAAATAAGAACAATGCTAAAAGCACATAAAAGCTCTTAAGGTCTTTGTTTGCATGATACATTAATCCAATTAAACCTAGAATGAAAGGAAGGAAAAAGTAAACATTTCTTCCTTTGTTGTTTAAAACGTCAGATGGTAAATTATCTTGAGATCCTAAATGTAGCGAGTCAAGGGCTTTGATTCCGCTGATCCAGTTTCCGTCTAAATTGTCGTATTTTCCTTGAACATCGCTTTGGCGTCCAACAAAGTTCCACATTAAATATCTCCAATACATATATCCAAATTGATATTCGAACATAAAGCTGAAATTGTCAACAGTAGACGGTTTCTCAATTATTAAGTAATCTTTATAGCTGTTTAAGAATTTAACATAGCCTTCGTTGTCAATTTGTTTTTGGGCATACGCATGTCTAAACTCAGAAATGGTTTTTTCAACCTCATTTCTTAATTGAGCAGTTGCTTTGTTGTATTCGTCTTCGCTTAATTGGCTGGCATCAATTCCGTATTTTGCTAAATCCTCTTCGTAATTATAATTTGGGTTGATCTTGAACTTAGGCGGATTTGTAAAGCTGATGTAGTTTTGAATGTGTCCTGTTTCAGTACTCCACATTCTTGGCAGAATCGTTTTCTGATTATCATCTGAATTTTGATCAGCGTTTTTGTAATTATTGGTAATGATATATTTACCAGTTTTATCGTCTCTCTCGTAGTTAGGTTTTTTGTCTAAGTATGGATTTTTGGCATCCAGACCAGCAAAAACTTCAGTGTATTGAGGACCGTAGAATAATGGATTTACGCCATATTGCTCACGATTATAGTAAGCTAAAACTTCGGCAGCATCTGATGGTTTGTTTTCGTTGATAACTGTATTTGCATTTGCGCGTACAGGAAGCATCATCCAAGTTGAAAAACCTATTAATATAAATAAGATGCAAAGTATAATAGTGTTATAAAAAATCAAACCTTTTTGTTTGGTAAATTTTAAACCAAAATAAAAGAATGCGATAAGTATTAAAACAACAAAAATGGTTCCTGAATTAAATGGTAATCCCATATTGTTTACCATGAAAATTTCAGTTTTACCAAAGAATGCCATTGTTAAAGGCAGAAGTAATTTGAAAATAAATAATAAAATTCCAATTACAACAACATTTGCAATAAGGAAGTTTTTAATCGTTACTTTTTCGTAATGTTTAAAATAATAAAGAAACCCGATTGATGGAATCGTTAGTAACGCCATAAAGTGTACTCCAAACGAAAGTCCAACAACTAAAGATATGATTAATAGCCATTTGTTTCCTTTTGGTTTGTCCATATCTTGTTCCCAGCGTAAGCCCAGCCAGAAAAGTAATGCGATAAGTAATGAAGCCATTGCATATACTTCGGCTTCAACAGCATTGAACCAAAAACTGTCTGAGAAAGTGTAAGCTAATGCTCCTACAAAAGAACTTCCTAGAATTACAATAGAATTGTTTTGATCAATTTCGGCAAAACGAGCTACAATTTTCTTTAAAATCATAGAAGATGACCAGAACATAAATAGTATTGTAAATGCACTTGAAAAAACAGACATCATATTTACCATTAAAGCTACATGCTGTGCATCTGTAGCAAACATTGCAAAAAACGCTCCCATCATTTGGTATAAAGGTGCTCCTGGCGGATGACCCACTTCTAATTTTGCCGCTGTGGCTATGTATTCCCCGCAATCCCAAAAACTCATGGTAGGTTCAACTGTTAATGTGTAGGTGATTAAAGCGATTGCAAATGCAAACCAACCAATAATTGTATTCCATTTATTGAAATTGAATTGTGCCATATTTAGGTGTTATAATTTTGTATATTTTTAATCCTACAAAGAAAATGTTTTTTTGTGTAAAGAAACTAGCATTAACAAAAAATTCTATAAAAGTATCTATTGAAAGTAATTTGTTGTATATGAGTTGTTTCTAGTCTTTTGGGAGGTTGTAAAGTTAAAAAATCAAAAAAAAATGATTTTTTTTGATGAAAAAGCTTGCGCAAATTAAATAAAGCCTTAAATTTGCACTCGCTTAACAGCACTGCTGGTCTATGGTGTAATGGTAACACAACTGTTTTTGGTGCAGTCTTTCTAGGTTCGAGTCCTAGTAGACCAACATAAAAGCCTCTCGTTTGAGAGGCTTTTTTTTTATGCAAAAAAAAAATGTCTCTAAAAATTTGCATAAACTAAATAAAGTTTTAATTTTGCACCCGCTTAACAGCATTATTGGTCTATGGTGTAATGGTAACACAACTGTTTTTGGTGCAGTCTTTCTAGGTTCGAGTCCTAGTAGACCAACATAAAAGCCTCTCGTTTGAGAGGCTTTTTTTATGGAGTAAATCCAGATGTTGTGTGTGATTGAGGTTTGGCTCTAGATTTTAAGTGTGATAATGGGTTTTACGGCATGATTTACTAAGCCTTCGCTAATGCTTCCGTTAAAAAAGTGTGCAAAACCAGTTCTTCCGTGTGTGCACATTCCGATAATATCTGCGTTTATCTTGTTTGAAAAGTTTATGATTCCTTTTTCGATATTTGTGTCGTTGTAAATGTTTGTAGTGTAATCAGTGAGGTTAAATTCTGTGATGAAATCAGTTATAGCTTTTTCTGCTGCGTGTGTAGTTTTAAAGCTGTTTGGTGTGCAAATTGTAACTAAATGTAATTTTGATTGGAATGTTTTGGCGAAGTCAAGGAGTTTTTTGAATGGTTTTTTTGCTTCTTCTGAAAAATCAGATGCAAATACAATGTTTGATGTGTTAAAAGCTTTGATGTCTTTTTTGATTACCAAAACAGGAATGTCAGAATTGCGTACTACTTTTTCAGTATTTGAGCCTATTAGTAGTTCTTCGACTCCAGAAGAGCCATGAGAGCCCATTACAATTAAATCTATATTATGATCTTTGCTTACTTGAGTGATTCCGTGAATTGGTCTGTCCATTTTTACAATTTCAGTCACCTGAATTCCGTCTAAATATGGTTTTGATGAAATTTCATCCAGCATTTCGTTTGCTTTTTTCATGAAAAGCATGGTTTCTGGGATGCTGGTGCCACCTAAAATGGCATCGTTCATTTGGCTTGGAAGTTCAAGCATATGCAGGATGATGATCTCGGAGTTGTTTTTTTTAGCAATTTGTGCAGCGACTTTTAAGGCGTCTTCTGCGTGTTCGGAGAAATCAGTAGGTACTAGAATTTGTTTCATGGTTTTTGGGTTAAATAATGAGAAATTCTGTTAAATTAATGCTTCTATAAAGATAAGAAATGTTTTTAGAGCGATCTATTTATTTTGATTTATAAAAAAATCACTATATTTGCACCGTTATTTATTAAAATCTAAATAATGAGGGGACTAAGTGTCCCCTCTTTTTATAAAATTATGACATTTAAAGAAAAAGTAAACGGATTAATTGCGGAGGCTCTTTTAGAAAAGCCGTCAATCTTTTTGATTGATTTGGCTGTTTCTGATGCTTTTAAAATTAGTGTAGGTTTAGATGGTGATACAGGAGTGGCGCTGCAGGATTGCATCGATATTAGTAGAGCAATTGAGAATAACTTGGATCGTGAAGAGCAAGATTTTTCTCTTGAAGTAGCATCAGTTGGAGTAGGGTCTCCTTTGAAATTGGTAAGACAATACAAGAAAAATATTGGTAGAACATTGATTGTTACTACAAATACTGAAAAAATTGAAGCAGAATTAGTAGAAGCTAACGATGTTTTTATAATTTTGTCTTGGGAAGCAAGAGAACCGAAAAAAATAGGAAAAGGAAAAGAAACAGTTCAAAAAGAGCAACAAATACCTTATACAGAAATTAAAGAGGCAATTGTTACAGTAACATTTTAATTAAAGAATTCGCATGGAAAATTTAGCATTAATCGATTCATTCTCAGAGTTTAAAGACAATAAACTTATTGATCGTGTAACGCTTATGGCAATTTTAGAGGACGTGTTTAGAAATGCATTAAAGAAAAAATACGGTTCTGATGATAACTTCGACATCATTATAAATCCTGATAAAGGAGATATGGAGATATGGAGAAGAAGAGTAATTGTTGCTGACGAAGATCTTGATTTTGAAAACGAAGAGATTACTTTGACTGAAGCAAGAATGATCGAAGCGGATTTTGAAATTGGCGAAGAAGTTTCTGAAGAGGTTAAATTGATTGATTTAGGGAGAAGAGCTATTTTGGCTTTGCGACAAAACTTAATATCTAAAATTCACGAGCACGATAATACAAATCTTTATAAGCAATTTAAAGATATTATTGGTGATATATATACTGCAGAAGTACACCACGTACGTCCTAGAGTAGTTATCTTGGTTGATGATGAAGGAAACGAAATTGTGCTTCCGAAAGAAAAACAAATTCCGTCTGACTTTTTCCGTAAAGGAGATAATGTTCGTGGAATTATTGAAAGCGTTGAATTAAAAGGAAACAAGCCTCAAATTATTATGTCTAGAACTTCTGAGAAGTTCTTAGAAAAATTATTTGAACAAGAAATTCCTGAAGTATTCGACGGTTTGATTACAGTTAAAAATGTAGTGCGTATTCCAGGTGAAAAAGCAAAAGTTGCGGTAGATTCTTATGATGATAGAATTGATCCAGTTGGAGCTTGTGTTGGTATGAAAGGTTCTCGTATTCACGGTATTGTTCGTGAATTAGGAAATGAGAATATTGATGTTATCAATTATACAAACAACATTCAATTGTTTATTACAAGAGCATTAAGTCCGGCGAAAGTTTCTTCAATCAAAATTGATGAGGAAAACAAAAGAGCTGAAGTGTTCTTGAAATTAGAAGAAGTTTCTAAAGCGATTGGTAGAGGTGGTCACAATATTAAATTAGCGGGTCAGTTGACGGGTTATGAATTAGATGTTATTCGTGAAGGTGATGTTGCTGGTACAGTTGCAGATGAAGACGATGTTGAATTAACAGAGTTTTCAGATGAAATTGAAGAATGGGTAATCGAAGAATTTGCTAAGATAGGTTTAGATACTGCAAAAAGTATTTTAAAACAAGAAGTAGAAGATTTAGTAAGAAGAACAGATTTGGAAGAGGAAACGATTCTAGATGTTATGAAGATACTAAAAGAAGAGTTTGACAGCTAGTTAACAGCTGAAGTCTGGCTCTAACAACACAACGAAAAAGGTAATAATAAAAAGGTTATATGTCTGAAGAGAGAGTAATAAGAATAAATAAGGTTTTAAGGGAATTAAATATCTCGTTAGAAAGAGCTGTTGATTATCTAAAAGATAAGGGTATTGCTATTGATGCAAATCCAAACGCGAAAATTTCTGATAGTGAGTTTAATATCCTGCAAAGCCAATTTGCGGGCGATAAGGGGAATAAGGAAGCTTCTAAAGAGGTTGGAGAAGAGAAAAGAAAAGAAAAAGAAGCATTACGTGTAGAGCGTGAGAAAGAAATTGAAGACAAACGCAGACAAGACGAGGAGCGCCAAAAGCAACAGGAGATTATAAAAGCGAGAGCAGTTGTAACTGGACCTGTGCAAGTAGGTAAAATAGATTTAAATCCGAAGAAACCTGCAGTTGTTTCTACTCCTATTGAGGAGCCAGTTAAAGCTGAAGAGCCAAAAGCAGTTATTACTCCAACTCAACCAGAAAAACCAGTTCAGAAAGAAGTTGTACAGCCTGAGCCAGCGGCTCCTGTAGTTTCTGAAGAGAAAAAGGTAGAGAAACCTATTATTACAGAGAAAAAAGAAGTTAAAGCTGAAGTTTCTAAAACAGCGCAAGAGCCTATTGTTTCAACAGATCCTGCAACTGCCGAAGAAACGATCACAACTCAATATCAGAAATTATCTGGAACAACTCTTACGGGGCAAACAATTGATTTATCTCAATTTAATAAGCCTAAGAAAAAGAAAGAAGATCCTAAAATTACGCCTAATAAACCGGGTGCGCCAGGAGTTGGGAATAATGCTAATAAAAATAAGCGTAAAAGGATTGCTCCTAAACCGGGAACTCCAGGAGCGCCAAAACCTCAAGGAGCTGGTAATGCACCAGGAACTCCAAATCCTAATAAAATCACGCCAAACAATGGTGGTGGCGGATTTAATGCAAATAGAAGTGCGAGACCTGGTTTTGTAAAAGGAAACCGTCCTGCTATTGTAGCAAAAGTTGAGCCTACTGAAGAAGAAGTAAAAAACCAAATTAGAGAGACTCTTGAAAAACTTCAAGGTAAAGGAGGGAAATCTAAAGCGGCTAAATATAGAAGAGATAAAAGAGAAACGCACCGTCAGAAATCTGATGATGAGCAAAGAGCTCTTGACGAAGGAAGTAAAACAATTAAAGTTACTGAATTTGTTACTGTAGGTGAAATTGCCATCATGATGGATGTGCCGATTACAAAAGTAATTGGAACTTGTATGTCTTTAGGTATAATGGTTACGATGAATCAGCGTTTAGATGCTGAGACATTAACAATTGTAGCTGATGAATTTGGTTACGAAGTTGAGTTTATTACTGTTGATATCGAGGAAGCTATTGAGGTAGTTGAGGATAAAGAAGAAGATTTAGTAACTAGAGCGCCTATTGTTACTGTAATGGGTCACGTTGACCACGGTAAAACATCTTTACTGGATTATATCCGTAAAGAAAATGTTATCGCTGGAGAGTCGGGTGGTATTACACAGCACATTGGAGCATATGGAGTTACTCTTGATAATGGTCAGAAAATAGCATTCTTAGATACTCCAGGTCACGAGGCGTTTACCGCGATGCGTGCACGTGGAGCTCAAGTTACGGATATCGCTATTATCGTAGTCGCTGCGGATGATGATATCATGCCACAAACAAAAGAAGCAATTTCTCACGCACAAGCTGCGGGAGTGCCAATTATATTCGCAATCAATAAAATTGATAAACCAAATGCTAATGTTGAGAAAATCAAAGAGCGCTTGGCTAGTATGAATTTACTTGTTGAAGATTGGGGTGGAAAAATTCAGTCACATGATATTTCTGCAAAAGTTGGAACAGGAGTAAAAGAACTATTAGAGAAAGTTTTATTAGAAGCTGAGATTTTAGATTTAAAAGCTAATCCAAATAAGGCTGCGCAAGGAAGTGTTGTAGAGGCTTTCTTAGATAAAGGAAAGGGTTATGTTTCAACAGTTTTAGTACAACAAGGTACTTTGAAAATTGGAGATTATATGCTTGCTGGAAAACATCATGGAAAAGTTAAAGCAATGCATGATGAGCGTGGACATACTGTTTTAGAAGCAGGTCCTTCGACTCCGGTATCTGTTTTAGGTTTAGATGGTGCTGCAACTGCGGGTGATAAATTCAATGTATTTGAAGATGAGAAAGAAGCAAAACAAATTGCATCTAAACGTTCTCAATTAATGCGTGAACAATCTGTACGTACACAACGTCATATTACGCTTGATGAAATTGGACGTCGTATCGCTCTTGGTCAGTTTAAAGAATTGAATGTAATTCTTAAAGGAGACGTTGATGGATCTGTTGAGGCATTATCAGATTCGTTCTCTAAACTTTCTACTGAAGAAATTCAAATTAATATTATCCATAAAGGTGTTGGAGCAATTACAGAAACTGATGTTATGTTGGCTTCTGCTTCTGATGCAATCATTATCGGATTTAACGTTCGTCCTGCTGGAAATGCTAGACAGCTTGCTGATAAGGAAGAAATTGATATCCGTTACTATTCTATTATTTATGCGGCTATCGATGACTTGAAAGATGCGATGGAAGGAATGTTAGCTCCAGAAATGAAAGAGGAGATTTTAGGAACAGCTGAGATTCGTGAGATTTTCAAAATTTCTAAAGTTGGTTCGATTGCAGGATGTATGGTAACTGATGGTAAGATTTTAAGAAGCTCTAAAATTAGAGTTATTAGAGATGGAGTTGTAGTACACACAGGAGAATTAGTTGCTTTAAAACGTTTCAAAGATGATGTTAAAGAAGTTTCTAAAGGTTATGATTGTGGTATTCAAATTAAAGGTTTCAATGATATTGAAATGAATGATGTTATTGAAGCTTATCACGAAGTTGCTATCAAAAAGAAATTGAAGTAAAATCAAAATATGTTTTAAAAAAGAAAGTCTCGAATGTTCGAGACTTTTTTTTGTTTTAATTTTTTGCTGAATGCGTCTTTTTTGAAATAAATAGTTAAGATGATTTTTGGTTTGGTAATAAATTGAAAAGTCTGTGTAAAGTTGTTTAGGGACTATTTTAAAAAAAAACTGGTTTGTTTCATTTTATGATGTAAAATAGATAGTTGAGGATGATGTTTATTTTGATTAAAGGGGTGTTTGTTTCTTTGAGAGTTTTGTTTCGTTAATGGTTCGGTGTGGAAATTGGTTATTCTTGTGGGAATTAATAAAAGGTGGTTTTGTGCTTACTGTGGTTAATGTGTATTGTTCTGTTGTGAATGTAGTGCTTTTAGATAAGTAGGGAAGAAAAGAGTGGATTGAATGTTATGAAAGCGGATTATTAATGATTTTATAAAATGAGATGAAAAATAATTAAGATTATCAATAGGCTGAGTGGATAGGATTTATTTTGACTAATAATGTTGCGAGTAAACTGTGTCTTAAGATAATTGTGCATGGTTTGCTCTATGATTTTTCGTCTCAGGAAGAATTGTTGAATGGTTTTGTATTGTTTGTGTTTCCGTTAGTTTTGGTTTCTGATGCTTTTAAGTTGAATTTGGAGTGTCTAAATAGGTCTTTTGAGTTTGGGGATGGTAAAAGTGGTTTGTGATGCTGATTTGCTCTTTGAATTTGTCTTGAGCTTTCAGATTAGTAAGGTGAATACGGCAAGCTTTATGTAATTATGTGTCGAGGAATAAAGGATGCAGGATTGTCTGCATTATGATGTGGGTATTATTACGATAGAGGGTATTTATTTGTTTTTAATAATGAAACAAGCTGCGCGTAGATTGGGGAGTTATCTTGTTGAAAATTGGTCCTTTTCTTTCTGGAAATGTAGTTTTTTTGTCAGGCTTGTTTGTTGGTTTTTGCTGTATATTTTTGATAAAGAAGGAATGATGTTAGCGGTAGTCACATTGTTTGTATTGCGTGCAGATATATTGATGCAGAAGAGGGGGGTATTTTGACAAGTGCAACTGTAGGGTTTCTTGATTCTAATGTGAACTTTTAGGTAGATTTGGCAGGAGTGAAAGGAGAGATGTTTGATTGTTTAGAAGTAATTGATGTTGATTAGTGGATTGGAGAAAAGTGATAAAACAAGAAAAGCAACTCTATTTAAAGTAGAGTTGCTTTTCTTGTTTTAATTTGGGTTAAATGGGGTGCTATTTGTTCGGTTTTAATAAAAATACATTTTTGTATTTTTTCTTGATGTCGGCCAAATTTCTTTCTGCTTCTATTCTGGATTTAAAACTACCTACGATAACTTTGTAATTTGGTGTGTTGAAAATTATTGTGCCGTCAATGTTTGAATATTCCCTTTTAAAGTCGGATAGTGTTTTTTTTGCTTCTTCGCTTTTTCCGCTGAAAATTTGAATTCTATAAGAATCATTTGTACTTATTGATGTGTTAAATTTGCGTTTCTCATTCAGTAACTGCTCGAATTTAGGATCTTGATTTACTGTTAAATTTTGATCTTGAGCATTAATGTTTAGAGCTAACGTTAACATTGCTAGTGTTAAGAAAACTTTTTTTGAAGGGGTTAAAATTCTCATAATGTGATGGTTTTTGTGCAAAAATACTATTTAAAGTTTGTATGTAAAATTTTAATATTATTTAGAATTGATATAAATTGATATTTAAGAGTATTTTAAGGTTTTGAGAATAGTTCATAAGTCGTATTTTTGTGCAAGTTTTAAAAGAAGGTATTAATTTTAGTCTGATTTACTACAGAAAAAATCATACCAAAAATTAGTAGATAATTATTATACTATATGAAAAAGGTGGGTAACCATAATTCGATCTCCAGAAAATTATTACTTAGTTTATCGCTAACGTTAATTTTCTCCCTAACTTCATTTGCTCAAGATCCTGCTGCTCCTGCGGCTCCTGAAGCTGCGGCTCCTGCTGCTGCTACGGGCGGTGATCCAGTAAAAGGGAAAGAACTTTTTAATGCAAATTGCGCTGCATGTCACAAATTAGATGCTAAATCAACAGGTCCTGCTTTAAGAGGAATTGCGGATAAGCATGATAAAGCTTGGCTTTATAAATGGGTGCATAACAGTTCTGACATGATTAAGTCAGGTGATCCTGTTGCGGTTAAACTTTTTGAGGAAAATAATAAGGCAGTAATGACTTCATTTCCTCAATTATCTGAAGGCGATATTGATAATATTATTGCTTTTACTTCTGAGAAAAAAGCTGAGCCAGCTGCTGGTGCGCCTGGAACTGTTCCTCCTGGTCAAAAAGTTGAAGGTGGAGGTATTTCTAATAATATTATTTTAGGAGCTCTTGCTCTTGTGATGGGTATTTTAGTTGTTATGTTGTTCATGGTGAACAAGGTTTTAACTAAAGTGGCTAGTAATAACGGAATTGAAGTTGCACCAAAAGAAGGTAGAACTCCAATTTGGAAAGCTTTTGCTAAAAATCAATTTTTAGTTTTAGTTACTTCAATATTTTTACTTTTAGCTAGTGGTTATTTTGTATACGGATACTTGATGCAGGTAGGTGTTGATCAAAATTATGAGCCAATTCAGCCAATTCACTATTCTCACAAAATTCACGCTGGAGATAATGAGATCAATTGTAAATATTGTCACTCTGCTGCACGTGTAAGTAAAACTGCTGGTATTCCTTCATTAAATGTTTGTATGAACTGTCATAAAAATATTTCTGAAGTTGCTGAGACTACTGCTACTGCAGAGTACAGTAAAGCATTCTACGATGGAGAAATTCAAAAATTATATGATGCTGTTGGATGGGATAAGACTAAGCAAGCTTATACTGGAAAAACTAAGCCTGTAAAATGGGTTCGTATTCATAATCTTCCTGATTTTGTTTATTTCAATCACTCTCAACACGTTTCTGTTGCAGGAGTTGAATGTCAAACTTGTCACGGTCCGGTACAAGAATTTGAAATCATGAAGCAATACTCTAAATTAACAATGGGATGGTGTGTTGATTGCCATAGAAAAACTGATGTTAAGATGGAAGGAAATGCATACTATGATAAAATTCATGCTGAACTTTCTAAAAAATACGGTGTAGAGAAATTAACTGCAGCGCAAATGGGAGGTTTAGAATGCGGTAAATGCCACTATTAATCGAATTATTAAGATTTTAATATTTATATACAATGTCATCAAACAAAAAATACTGGAAAAGTGTTGAAGAACTAGAAAATAGTTCTATTGTTGAGGCGCTTAGAAATAACGAATTTGTTGAAGAGATTCCTACAGATGAATTCTTAGGAAATGCAGATGCTTTAGCTACATCTGGAACTTCACGTCGTGACTTTTTAAAGTACGTAGGATTTAGTACTGCGGCAGTTACACTTGCTGCTTGTGAAGGTCCTGTGCACAAGTCTATCCCTTATGTATTACAACCAGAGCAAATCATTCCTGGTGTTGCAGATTTTTATGCAACTACTGTTTTTGATGGTTTTGATTTTGCAAATCTTTTGGTAAAAACTCGTGAGGGTCGTCCAATTAAAATTGAGAACAATACTATTTCTGGATCTAAATTTTCTGCTAATGCTAGAATTCATGCATCTATCTTAGGGTTATATGATAGTATGCGTTTGAAAGAGCCTAAATTAGACGGAAAAAATAGCAGCTGGTCAGCAGTTGATTTAAAAATTAAATCAAGTTTAGCTGATGCAAAAGCAAAAGGAGGTCAAGTAGTATTATTAACAAATACATTAGCAAGTCCATCTACTGAGAAATTAATAGGTGAGTTTATTGCTAAAAATCCAAATGCTAAACATGTAGTTTACGATGCGGTTTCTTCATCTGATGCGTTAGATGCTTTTGAAACTGTTTATGGTGAAAGAGCTTTAGTGGATTATGATTTTTCAAAAGCTTCATTAATTGTATCTGTAGGTGCTGATTTCTTAGGAGATTGGCAAGGTGGTGGGTACGATGCTGGATATGCAAAAGGACGTATTCCTCAAAACGGAAAAATGTCTCGTCATTTTCAGTTTGAATCAAATATGACATTATCTGGAGCTGCAGCTGATAAGCGTGTTCCAATGACGACAGCTGATCAAAAACAAGCTTTAGTTCAGATTTATAATGTTGTTGTTGGAGGTTCGGTTCCGGTTTCTTTAGATGCTAAGTTTAAAGCGGAAGTTGAAAAAGCAGCGCAACAATTAAAAGCAGCTGGTTCTAAAGGAATTTTAGTGTCTGGCTTAGAAGATAAGAATGCGCAATTATTAGTTTTAGCTATTAATCAAGCATTGTCTAGTGAGGCTTTTAATACAGCTGAAACAAGACAAATTAGAAAAGGTTCTAACGCTGTAGTTGCTCAATTATTAAAAGATATGAATGCAGGAAGTGTTCATACTTTAATTATGAGTGGTGTTAATCCTGTTTATACTTTAGCTGATTCTGCTTCTTTTGTTTCTGGATTGAAAAAAGTTAAAACGTCAGTTGCTTTATCTTTAAAAGAAGATGAAACTGCTGCTATATCAACAATTGCTGCACCAGTTCCTCATTATTTAGAGTCTTGGGGAGATTTGGTGATTACAAAAGGAACATATAGTTTAACACAACCTACAATTCGTCCAATCTTTGATACAAAACAACTTCAAGACGTTTTATTGTCATTGAATGGTGTTGCAGGGAATTTCTACGATTACCTTAAAGCTAATTCAGGGTCAATTATTGCAGGATCTTCTTGGAACAAAGTTTTACATGATGGTGTTTTTGTATACGGTTCAAGTGCTTTAAATGGTGGTTCTTATGATTACGCAGGTGCTGCAAGTGCACTTTCAAAATCAAAAGCTGCTGGAGAGCTTGAATTAGTTTTGTATACTAAAACTGGAATGGGAGACGGACAACATGCAAACAATCCTTGGTTGCAAGAGTTTCCAGATCCAATCAC
This sequence comes from Flavobacterium plurextorum, assembly GCF_002217395.1. Lineage (GTDB taxonomy): Bacteria > Bacteroidota > Bacteroidia > Flavobacteriales > Flavobacteriaceae > Flavobacterium > Flavobacterium plurextorum. Next base: position 389,252 of record NZ_MUHD01000014.1, read on the forward strand.
AAGAGTTTCATGGGATAACTATATTACAGTTTCTAATGCTGATGCAAAGAAATTTAATTTATCAAACGAAATTGTTGCAAATGGAGGTTTGAATGGTAGTTATGCTACTATTACTACTGCAGATGGAACTAAATTAGAAAATGTGCCGGTAATTGTTCAGCCAGGACAAGCAGTTGGAACAGTTGGTTTAGCTGTAGGTTACGGTCGTAAAGCGGCTTTAAAAGAAGAAATGCAAGTAGGTATTAATGCTTACGCTTTATATAAAAACTTCAATAATGTTCAAGCTGTTTCTATTGTGAAAGCTAATGGAGAGCATGAGTTTGCTTGTGTTCAAGGGCAAAAAACATTAATGGGAAGAGGAGATATTATTAAAGAAACAACTTTAAAAATCTTTAATACTGAAGATGCTAAACATTGGAACGAACAACCAATGGTATCTTTAGATCACCAAGAAGTTGAAGCTACTACTGTTGATTTATGGGAATCATTTGATCGTTCTACTGGACATCACTTTAACTTATCAATCGACTTGAACGCTTGTACTGGATGTGGAGCATGTGTTATTGCTTGTCATGCAGAAAATAACGTTCCTGTAGTAGGTAAATCTGAGGTTAGAAGAAGTCGTGATATGCACTGGTTGCGTATTGACAGATATTATTCTTCTGAAAGTACTTTTGCTGGGGATAACGAAAGAAAAGAAGGTATTGCTGGTTTGTCTAGTTCATTGTCTACATTCAATGAAATGGAAAAACCTGGGGATAATCCTCAAGTAGCATTCCAACCTGTAATGTGTCAGCACTGTAATCACGCACCTTGTGAAACAGTTTGTCCGGTTGCCGCGACTTCACACGGTCGTCAAGGTCAAAACCACATGGCATACAACAGATGTGTTGGTACTCGTTACTGTGCTAATAACTGTCCTTATAAAGTTCGTCGTTTTAACTGGTTCTTATACAACAAAAACAGTGAATTCGATTATCACATGAATGATGATTTAGGTCGTATGGTATTAAATCCAGACGTAAATGTACGTTCGCGTGGTGTTATGGAAAAATGTTCTATGTGTATTCAAATGACACAAGCTACTATATTAAATGCTAAAAAAGAAGGCCGTTCAATTGTTGATGGAGAATTCCAAACAGCTTGTTCAAGTGCTTGTTCTTCTGGAGCAATGATATTTGGTGATGTTAATGATGCCGAAAGTAAAGTTGCTAAATTAGCAGCTGATGATAGATCATATCATTTATTAGAGCATGTAGGAACAAAACCTAATGTGGTTTACCATGTTAAAGTTAGAAATACTTAGAATAAATTATTAATAAGAAACAATATAAAGGATTATGTCGTCTCACTACGAAGCACCCATTAGAAAACCTTTAGTTATAGGTGATAAATCATATCACGATGTAACTGTAGATGTGGCAGCACCTGTTGAAGGTCCTGCAAATAAACAATGGTGGATTGTATTTTCAATCGCATTAATAGCCTTCCTTTGGGGGTTAGGTTGTATAATTTACACCGTATCTACCGGTATTGGAACATGGGGATTAAATAAAACAGTTGGCTGGGCTTGGGATATTACTAACTTCGTTTGGTGGGTTGGTATTGGTCACGCTGGAACTTTGATTTCTGCAGTACTATTACTTTTCCGTCAACGTTGGAGAATGGCTATTAACCGTTCTGCGGAAGCAATGACTATTTTCTCAGTAGTTCAAGCAGGTTTATTTCCAATTATTCACATGGGACGTCCATGGTTAGCATACTGGGTTTTACCTATTCCAAATCAGTTTGGATCTTTATGGGTAAACTTTAACTCACCATTACTTTGGGACGTATTCGCGATTTCTACTTATCTTTCGGTATCATTAGTTTTCTGGTGGACTGGTTTATTGCCTGATTTCGCAATGCTTCGTGATAGAGCTATAACTCCTTTTAACAAAAGAGTTTATTCTATCTTAAGTTTTGGATGGAGTGGTAGAGCTAAAGATTGGCAGCGTTTTGAAGAAGTATCATTGGTATTAGCTGGTTTAGCAACTCCTCTTGTACTTTCTGTACACACAATTGTATCGATGGACTTTGCTACTTCTGTAATTCCAGGATGGCATACAACAATTTTCCCTCCATACTTCGTTGCTGGAGCGGTATTCTCAGGATTTGCAATGGTAAACACATTGTTAATCGTTATGAGAAAAGTTTCTAATCTTGAAGCATATATCACATTGCAACATATTGAATTGATGAATATCATTATTATGATTACTGGTTCGATCGTTGGTGTGGCTTATATCACTGAGTTATTCGTAGCTTGGTATTCTGGAGTAGAGTATGAGCAATATGCATTCTTAAACAGAGCTACTGGACCTTACTGGTGGGCATATTGGTCAATGATGACTTGTAATGTTTTCTCTCCACAATTTATGTGGTTCAAAAAACTAAGAACAAGTATCATGTTCTCATTTATTATTTCGATTGTGGTAAACATCGGAATGTGGTTTGAAAGATTCGTAATTATTGTTACTTCTCTACATAGAGATTATCTTCCATCTTCTTGGACAATGTTCTCACCAACATTTGTTGATATTGGAATTTTCATCGGAACAATTGGTTTCTTCTTTGTATTGTTTTTATTATACTCTAGAACATTCCCTGTAATTGCACAGGCAGAGGTTAAGACAATTCTAAAAGGAACAGGAGATAATTACATTAGAGAAAGAGCAAAAAATAAAGATTCACATCATGAGTAATAAAGTAATATACGCCATTTATAATGACGATGATATTTTGATGGATGCAGTAAAGAAAACTAGAGCTGCACATCATCATATTGAAGAGGTTTTTACTCCATTTCCTGTTCACGGATTGGATAAAGCAATGGGTTTAGCACCAACAAGATTAGCAATTTGTTCTTTTCTTTACGGATGTGTTGGTATTTCATTTGCTACATTTATGATGAGTTATATCATGATTCACGATTGGCCGCAAGATATTGGAGGTAAGCCTAGTTTTAGCTTCATTCAAAACATGCCTTCTTTTGTGCCTATTATGTTTGAGATGACTGTGTTTTTTGCTGCCCACTTAATGGTTATTACTTTTTATATGAGAAGTAGATTATGGCCTTTTAAAGAAGCTGAAAATCCAGATGTGAGAACAACAGATGACCATTTTTTAATGGAAGTTGCTGTGAATAATAATGAAGCAGAACTAGTTACTTTTTTCGAAGGAACTGGAGCTGTTGAAGTTAAAGTAATTGAAAAGAATTAATTGTAGCTATGAAAAGGATATATAAAATAACACTTTTAGTTGGTATAACTATTTTAGTTTCATCTTGCCACAATAATTCGGCACCAAACTATCAGTATTTCCCTAATATGTATGAGTCTTTGGCATATGAGCCATATGCAGAAGCAAAAGTATTTAAGGGTGGTAAAGAAGGACAGCTTCCTGTAGAAGGAACTATCAATAGAGGTTTTGAGCCTTATGAGTATGAAAATTCAACTGCAGGTTATGAATTGGCGAAAGCTAATTTAAAATCGCCTTTGACTGAAATAGAAAAAAGTTCTGAAAAAGGAAAAGAACTTTTCGATATTTACTGTATAAGCTGCCATGGTGCAACTGGAAATGGTAAAGGTAAATTAGTTGAAAGAGAGAAATTTCTTGGAGTACCTAGCTATAAAGACAGAGAGATTACAGAAGGAAGTATCTTTCATGTTGAGACTTATGGTTTAAATGCAATGGGTTCGCATGCAAATCAATTAAGTGCCCACGAACGTTGGTTAGTTGCTGACTATGTTCTAAAACTAAAAAGCCAATTATAATTGTTGAACAAACTGATCGTAATAGATATGTATACATTTTCAAGTAAATTAAAAACTTTTTCTTTCATCCTAATGATCGTTGGTATATTAGGAATAGGATATGGTTTTTTAACTGCTCCTAAAGATATTCAAGAAGTTGAAAAAATTCTTGCTGCAGATGCACATGGTTCTCATGGTACTGCGCATGAAGCAACAGCAGAAGCTTCTCATGCAGAAGCTGGACATCACGAAACTGCTGAGGCATCTCATGATTCACATAAAGGTGGTGAACATGCAAAAGTTAATGCCGCTGATGAACATACAGAACATTTAAACCATGTACTGCACCAATTACAAAATAAACCATGGTCTGCATTATATGTAGCTTGTATTTTCTTTTTGTTGCTTTCAATGGGTGTTTTAGCATTTTATGCTATTCAACAAGTTGCACAAGCAGGTTGGTCTCCAGTTTTGTTTAGAGTAATGCAGGGTATTACTGCTTATTTACCAGTTGGCTCTGTAATTTTCTTTATTATTTTGGTTCTTTGCGGACTACATTTTAATCATATTTTTGTATGGTTAGGGGAAGGTGTTACAGATCCAAAAAGTCCTAATTATGATGCAATTATTGCTGGAAAATCAGGTTATTTAAACTTTCCATTTTGGATTGTTAGAGCTGGTATCTTTTTATTAGGATGGAATTTATATAACTATTTCTCAAGAAAGAATTGTTTAGCTCAAGATGAAGCAAATGATGATTTATACTATAAAAAGAACTTTAAGGCATCAGCTGGATTCTTAGTATTCTTTATCGTATCTGAATCTATTATGTCTTGGGATTGGATTATGTCATTTGATCCACATTGGTTTAGTACATTATTCGGATGGTATGTTTTTGCTTCTTTCTTTGTAAGCGGAATTACTACTATTGCTTTAGTGACTATTTATTTAAAATCTAAAGGATATTTAGAGTTTGTTAATACAAGCCATATTCATGATTTAGCTAAATTTATGTTTGGTATTAGTATTTTCTGGACGTACTTATGGTTTTCTCAGTTTATGTTAATCTGGTACGCTAATATTCCTGAGGAGGTTACTTATTTCATCACAAGAATTCAATTATATAACTTGCCATTCTTTGGTGCTGTCGTTATGAATTTTGTTTTTCCATTATTAATCTTAATCAATACTGATTTCAAACGTCTTAGCTGGATTATTGTAATGGCTGGTATTGTTATTTTATTAGGACATTATATTGATTTCTTTAATATGATTATGCCTGGTACAGTAGGAGATAAATGGTTTATTGGAGTTTCTGAAATTGCGTCTATTCTTTTCTTTTTAGGATTGTTTATTTTTACAGTATTTACTGCATTAACTAAATCTCCTTTACTTGCAAAAAGAAATCCTTTCATAGAAGAAAGTAAACATTTTCATTATTAATATTTAAAGAAATAAACAGATGACAAGTTTGTTGGTAATTGTAGTTTTAGTTTTATTAGCAGTTGCATTATGGCAATTGACCAAGATATTTGATCTTACTCAAGTAGGATCTTCTTCGGACGATTCTCAGGTTGCATCAGATAATGATAATAATATTCAGGGATATATTATGTTTGGCTTTTTAGCTTTCATTTATATATTTACTATTTATGGTTTACTAAAATGGGGTAAATTAGTACTTCATACGCCAGCTTCTGAGCATGGGCTTTTGGTAGATAATTTGATGAATATTACTTGGGTATTAATTTTTACAGTTCAAGTAATTACTCAAGGGTTATTACATTGGTTTTCTTTTAAAAATAGAGGACATAAAGATAAAAAAGCTTTATTCTTTGCAGATAGTAATAAATTAGAAGCGATTTGGAGTATTATTCCATCAGTAGTTTTAGCTTGTTTAATTCTTTATGGATTATATGCTTGGAATAATATTATGTTTGTTGATAAAGATGAAGATGTTGTAGAGATTGAATTATATGCTCAACAGTTTAAATGGACGGCAAGATATGCAGGTCAAGATAATGTTTTAGGAAAAGCAAACGTGCGTTTGATTGAAGGTATTAATACATTAGGAGTTGATATGTCAGATCCTAATTCTCAAGATGACATTGTTGTTTCTGAGCTTCATATTCCTAAAGGTAAAAAAGTGCATTTCAAAATGCGTTCTCAGGACGTTCTGCATTCAGCTTATTTTCCTCACTTTAGAGCACAGATGAACTGTGTGCCTGGTATGGTAACTGAGTTTGCTTTTGTTCCAACTTATACTACTGCTGAATACAGAGAGTTGCCATTTATGGTTGAGAAAGTTGCAAACATCAACAAATTAAGAGCTGAAAAAAGTATTGAGTTAGTTGCAAAAGGAGGTACAGCTTTAGATCCTTACACATTTGATTATTTATTATTATGTAATAAAATTTGTGGAGCTTCACACTATAACATGCAAATGAAAGTTATTGTAGATACTCCAGAAGAATATAAAAAATGGTTAAGCGAGAAAACTACTTTAGCTCAGGATATTAAAGCGGCAGCAGCTGCTAAAAAGCCTGAAGCAGAAGGTGCTGCACCAAGTGATACTACTGCAAAAGTTATCGATACTGTAAAAGCGGTTGTAGATACTGTAAAAGCAGCTGTAGCTAAAGTTGCGATGAAATAATATTATTAAGAAAATTTAAAGTACACATATATGTCAGCAGAAGCGCACGGTCACGATCACGGACACGATCACGAGCACGAACATCATCATAAAGACACGTTCATTACTAAATATATTTTTAGTATTGATCACAAAATGATCGCTAAGCAATACTTGATTACAGGTATTATCATGGGGATTATTGGTATCGCTATGTCTTTGCTTTTCAGAATGCAATTGGCTTGGCCAGAAGAGTCTTTTAAAATCTTTAATGTTTTATTAGGAGACAAATTTGCACCTGATGGTGTAATGGCAAATGATATTTATCTAGCTTTAGTTACAATTCATGGTACCATTATGGTATTCTTTGTACTGACAGCTGGTTTAAGTGGAACTTTTAGTAACTTACTTATTCCGCTTCAAATCGGAGCGCGAGATATGGCTTCTGGATTTATGAATATGATTTCATACTGGTTGTTCTTTTTATCTGCTGTAGTTATGTTATGTTCTTTATTTGTTGAAGCTGGACCAGCTTCTGCAGGTTGGACAATTTATCCACCATTAAGTGCTTTACCACAAGCGATCCCTGGATCTGGAACAGGTATGACTTTATGGTTAGTTTCGATGGCTATCTTTATTGCATCTTCATTAATGGGGTCATTAAATTACATTGTTACTGTTATCAATTTGAGAACTAAAGGTATGTCTATGACAAGACTTCCTCTTACAATCTGGACATTTTTTGTAACAGCAATTATTGGTGTTATTTCATTCCCAGTATTATTATCAGCTGCTTTATTATTGATTTTTGATAGAAGTTTCGGTACTTCATTCTTCTTATCTGATATTTATATTGCAGGAGAGGTTTTACATTACCAAGGAGGTTCTCCGGTATTATTCGAACACTTATTTTGGTTCTTAGGACACCCTGAAGTTTACATCGTAATTTTACCAGCAATGGGACTTGTTTCTGAAATTATGGCTACGAATTCTCGTAAACCAATTTTCGGATATAGAGCGATGATTATGTCAGTTCTTGCAATTGCATTCTTATCTACTATTGTATGGGGTCACCACATGTTTATCTCAGGTATGAATCCTTTCTTAGGATCTGTATTTACTTTTACAACTTTATTGATTGCAATTCCTTCAGCTGTAAAAGCTTTTAACTGGATTACAACTTTATGGAAAGGTAACTTACAGTTTAACCCTGCAATGTTATTCTCTATTGGAATGGTTTCTACTTTCATTACTGGAGGTTTAACAGGAATCATTTTAGGAGATAGTACTTTAGATATTAACGTTCACGATACTTACTTTGTAATTGCTCACTTTCACTTAGTAATGGGTATCTCTGCACTTTACGGAATGTTTGCTGGTATTTACCACTGGTTCCCTAAAATGTACGGAAGAATGTTAAATAAAAACTTAGGTTATATTCACTTCTGGATTACTGCAGTTTGTGCTTATGGAGTTTTCTTTCCAATGCACTTTATTGGATTAGCTGGTTTACCAAGACGTTATTATACAAATACCAACTTCCCATTGTTTGATGATTTACAAAATGTGAATGTTTTAATTACAACATTCGCTCTTGTAGGAGGAGCTTTCCAATTAGTATTTTTATACAACTTCTTCAGCAGTATTTTCTACGGTAAGAAAGCAGTTCAAAATCCTTGGAGATCTACAACATTAGAGTGGACAACTCCTGTTGAGCATATTCACGGAAACTGGCCAGGTGAAATTCCTCATGTATACCGTTGGCCGTATGACTATAGTAACCCAAATCATGATGTAGATTTTGTTCCTCAAAATGTGCCAATGAAAGAAGGTGAAGAAGTTTTACACCACTAAAATATTAGAAAGACTGTCAGAGATGACAGTTTTTTTTTTATACGTTTATTTTAAGCCGTTAGATATTACTGTTTAGATACTGATTTACTTTGTATATCTTTGTAAAATGAATGAGAATTTAGATCCAACGACCAAAGGATATAACCCAGAAGAATTAGATCTTGAAAAAAGATTGCGCCCATTGTCATTTGATGACTTTGCTGGACAAGATCAGGTTTTAGAAAACTTAAAAGTTTTTGTTGCTGCTGCAAATCAACGTGGCGAAGCGCTTGATCATGCTTTGTTTCATGGACCTCCTGGACTTGGAAAAACTACTTTAGCAAATATTCTGGCAAATGAATTGGAGGTAGGGATCAAGATTACATCTGGACCTGTGTTAGATAAGCCAGGTGATTTAGCTGGATTGTTAACAAATCTGGATGAAAGAGATGTTTTGTTCATAGATGAAATTCATCGTTTGAGCCCTATAGTTGAAGAATATTTATATTCGGCAATGGAAGATTTCAAGATCGATATTATGATCGAATCTGGTCCAAATGCTAGAACCGTACAAATCAATTTGAACCCTTTTACTTTGATTGGAGCGACAACTCGTTCGGGATTGTTAACGGCTCCAATGAGAGCTCGTTTTGGGATTTCATCTCGATTACAATATTATTCTACTGAACTTTTGACAACAATTGTCGAAAGAAGTGCAGGGATATTAAAAATGCCTATAGATCTTGAAGCGGCAATCGAAATTGCAGGCCGAAGCCGAGGAACTCCTCGTATTGCAAATGCATTATTGCGACGAGTTCGTGACTTTGCGCAGATAAAAGGTAACGGAACTATTGATATTGAGATTTCTCGTTACGCGTTAAAAGCTTTAAACGTTGATGCTCATGGTTTAGATGAAATGGATAATAAAATATTATTGACTATTATCAATAAGTTTAAAGGTGGGCCGGTAGGTCTTTCTACTTTGGCAACAGCTGTATCTGAAAGCAGTGAGACTATAGAAGAAGTCTATGAACCTTTTTTAATTCAAGAAGGATTTATTATGCGTACGCCTCGTGGACGTGAAGTTACTGATAAGGCATATAAACATTTAGGTAAAATAAATACAAATATTCAAGGAGGTTTGTTTTAGCTGTTATGTCTAATAATGTAAAATATAATTACCCAAATAAATTATCAATTGGTCGATTTTTTAAAGATGCTGAGGGAGTTCGAAGAAATCCAATTCCTTTTCATAAAAAGTATTTTGAGAAATTTGGTGACTCTTTTTCTATTAGAATTGGTTTCTCAAAACATATCATTTTGTCGAGAGATAATGAAATTGCACAATATATTTTAGTTAAGAATCAAAAGAATTACAACAAATCGAAGTTTCAATCTGTATATCTTTCCAAGTATTTAGGGAAAGGTCTTTTAACCAGCGATGGTGATTTTTGGTTAAAACAAAGACGTCTTATCCAACCTGCATTTCATAAACAAAAAATGAATCAATTGGTTGACAATATGAATACAGCTATTATTGTAGAATTGGATAATTTAATTGAAGATAAGTCAATAGATCTTTTCCCAATTATGAGTAATCTGGCTTTTAATGTTGTTGCGAAATCTTTGTTTCAATTATCAACTGCAGAAAATAAATTCGAGCGAATTAAATTTATCATTGAGGAAGTTCAGAATTTTTTAATCAAGGAAATTAGACTTCCGCATAAAGCTTGGTGGTTCTCAATGAGTGGCCAAGTAAAAAATCATCTCAAGTTAGCCGAAGAGAATAATAGTATTATTCGTGAAATTATCGAGGAAAGAAAAGCTTCAAAGGAAGAGATAAATGATTTATTGAATATGCTTTTAGAAACTAGATATGAAGATACTGGTGAAAGCATGTCTGTGGAACAATTAATTGATGAAATTAAAGTTTTGTTTATTGCGGGACATGAAACGACTGCAAATGCTTTAACATTTACACTTCATTTGTTAGGCAGTAATCCAAAAGTGCAGCAAAAGGTTTTTGAAGAAATTAGTCAAATTGAATCGCAAACTGACAATGTGATAGAACAACTTCAAAAAATGACCTATTTGAATGCCGTTTTAAACGAATCTATGCGTTTATATCCGCCAGCTTGGATTACAGACAGACAGAATCTTGAAGATGATTCTCTTGGCTTGTTTAAAATAAAGAAAGACACGCTGATAGGAGTTTCTTTTTATGAATTGCACCGTAATCCTAAATATTGGAATGATCCAGATGAATTAATTCCTGAACGATTTTTGGGGGAGCAAAGAAAGGAATCAATGAAATATTTTTATCCTTTTGGAGCTGGACCAAGAATGTGTATTGGGACTGGATTTGCTATTTACGAAATGTGTCTTACGATATCGCAAATTGTAAAAATGTATTTCATTAAATCTAATGACGACGTAATTCAATTTAATCCGTTGATTACTTTAAAACCTGTTAATGTTAAAGTTTCATTCTCTAAAAGATGCTGATTAATTCTAAAGAGACATATTCAAAATTTATTAAATCAGAAGCTAAACGACTTGGTTTTATTTCATGCGGAATATCGAAAGCTGGTTTTTTAGAAGAAGAAGCTCCACGACTTGAGAAATATCTGAAAAACAACTATAATGGTCAAATGACCTATATGGAAAATCATTTTGATAAGAGACTTGATCCAACTTTATTGGTTGATGATGCAAAAAGTGTCGTCTCTCTTTTACTTAATTACTATCCTTCAGAAGTTCAAAATGAGGAAAGTTTTAAAATTTCTAAATACGCCTACGGTCAGGATTATCATTTTGTGATAAAAGAAAAATTAAAGGAATTTCTTCATTCAATTCAAGAAAATATTGGTGAAGTTTCTGGTCGCGCTTTTGTTGATTCAGCACCAGTTTTGGATAAGGCCTGGGCTGCGAAAAGTGGTTTAGGATGGATTGGAAAAAGCAGTAATTTAATAACTCAAAAAGTAGGTTCTTTTTATTTTATAGCAGAACTTATCTTAGATTTAGAGTTAGAATATGACTACGCAGTAACAGATCATTGTGGTTCTTGTACAGCTTGTATCGATGCTTGTCCTACACAAGCTATAGTTGCTCCATATGTGGTTGATGGCAGTAAATGCATATCTTATTACACTATTGAATTAAAAGAAAATATTCCCTATGAAATGAAAGGGAAATTTGATGAATGGATGTTTGGATGTGACACTTGTCAAGATGTTTGTCCTTGGAATCGATTTTCAAAACCACATTCAGAGCCATTGTTTAATTCAAATCCTGAATTACTTTCTTTCTCTAAAAAAGATTGGCTTGAAATTACCGAAGAAACTTTTCGGTTAGTCTTCAAAAATTCGCCTATAAAAAGAACCAAATTTGATGGACTTAAGCGAAATATAAATTTTCTAAAATAAATTTATTTTTTTCCTTTTTAAACTTCCTTATTGAAATTTTATTTCATATAATTTTTATACGCACAATATTGAATATCAATTTGTTAAGTGTGTTTTGTTTCTTTTTGCGTTTTGTGTTTTGTAAGATAATTTTACGGATTAATCACTTAGGCTTTGGTATGCTGTTTTTTCTGTAAAATTTTAAGAATTTTCTGCTGTTTTGTTATTGAATTGTTATGTTTTTAAAATTTTAAGGTTAATTTGTTTTGAAGAATTATGCATTTCAACGTTTTTCCGAGTAGTTTATCGACTAATGTAGTTAGTATTGAGGGCTTTGTATACTTTCGCGGCACCAAATTTACTTAACTAACCCCCAAAGACATTGTGTCTTGAACCTAATATATTATGGCTCAAACGCTTTACCATTTTTTATGTGATTTTGAAAAGTTCTTTTTCAATTGTCAAAAATCCGTTTACATCATTTTTTCGTATTTATATTATAATCTGAAAGCCAAATTTGGTTTTTCAGCTTCCAAGTTTTCTATTCTCCCAACTAATACCCTGTTTGTCTATGCGTAACTTTACTTTTAATGTATCTAGTTTTGTTAGGTCAAGTTTTTTTCTTTTATTATTTCTGTTAGTATCATTAAGTTCTGTTGCTCAGGTTTGTGGTACACCTGGAGGTGATGGCCCTATAGCGATAACAGGCTCTGTAAATACTTATTTCCCAATTAGTGGTGATATTAATTTAAATGCTGGGGCTCAGGCAATTTTATTGGCGGCATCTCCAGGATCAGATGGTAAAGGAAACAACTTTGGTACGATTCCGATTTCTGCTGGAGATCTGATTTTGATTATTCAGATGCAAGATGCAACAATTGATTATAGTGACAATCCACTGTATGGATCTGGAACAACAAATAGTGGTAAAGACCTTTTAGGGGGTACTGGCTTTCTAAATATTAATAATACGGGGATTTTTGAGTATGTTATTGCGACAAATAATGTTCCACTTGCAGGAGGAAATCTAACTTTTAAAGGAACAGGTTCCAATGGCGGTGTTCGAAATAGTTTTTTTAATGCAAAAGCAACAACAACTAGAGGACAGAGAACATTTCAAATCGTTAGAGTACCCCAATATTCTAATTTAACTTTAAATTCGATTATTACAACTCCACCTTTTAATGGTGTTGCAGGAGGTGTAATTGCTTTTAATGTTTCTGGGACTTTTAATTTTAACGGCAATATAATTGATGGGTCAGCAAGAGGATTTAGGGGAGGTTACAGCCCAGTAGCAACGACTGGTGTAAATAATGATTTAACTTATGTCGGTGCCTCAGATAATACTGCAATTTCAGGTAAAGGAGAAGGAATTGCTGGTACACCAAGATACATGTGGGATGGTTTTAGTCAAGTTGATAATGGAGCTGCTAATGAAGGATTACCGGGAGGATCTTCAGGTAGAGGAGCTCCTGCAAATGCAGGTGGTGGAGGAAATGATCATAATTCCGGCGGCGGCGGCGGCGGAAATGGTGGATTTGGAGGTTTAGGAGGTAAAGGTTGGCAAGGCGGCGGCGGCGCTACAAGTCCTAGAACTGGAGGAGGAAGACCAGGTTTTACTTCTTTTAAGACACCAGAACCAGAACTGACTCGACTAATTATGGGAGGCGGTGGTGGAGCCGGTGATGCTAATAACGCTATAAATGGAGTTAAAGGAGGAGTTGGTGGAGCTATAATTCTTATTAATGCGGGTAATATTCAAGGAACTGGAACTATTAAAGCAAACGGAGGAGAAGGAGCACCAGGTTCGTACGCAGGAGCGCCAGATGGAGCAGGTGGTGGTGGAGCTGGAGGAAGCGTTTTTTTAAATATTTCGAATACTAATACTATTGCCACAAATGTTACTATTGAGGCGAATGGAGGAAAGGGAGGTAATACACTTAATGACTTAGGAAATTCACATGGACCAGGTGGTGGTGGTGGTGGTGGAATTATTAGATATAATGTTCCAGGAACAGGAGTAACGATAAATCCTTCCGTTACTGCTGGTGCCTCTGGTAAAACAGATAACGGCAGTGTTAATGGAGTAGATCATGGTGCGCAACCAGGTGAAGCTGGATCTGTAAAATCATTTATTTCTTCTGATGTGCCCCCTAATTTACAAGTAAATGCAAGTTGTTTCCCTATTTTGGAGACAACAGTAAAGGCATTAACAACGAGTGAAGTATGTGGTTCGATTGGTGAGAAAGTTACATATGAGATTCAAATAAAGAATACTGGAGCAGGAAATGCAGCTGGAGTTTTATTAGATTTCTCTTTTCCAGCAAATATTGAATTTGATGCTGCAACAGCATCTTATTCAACGGAGGCTTCAGGTCCTTCTGGGGCTTTGTCTAGTATAGGCTCGGCTAATAATCCTTTAATTGGAAATTTTAATATTGCACAAAACGGAGTTGTCACTATAACTTTAGTTGGAAGAATATCAGGTACAATTGCTGCAGGGAAACATAGTTCTAGTGCGCAAGCTCAGTACTTAGATCCAACCCGCAGGCTGGATGCTAATAGAAAAATAACTGCTGCTATAAATGGATATGGTACAGTAAATAAAAAATATGAAGGAGCGAACCAAGCAGATGTTCCGGGAACAAATTTTAATGGCATTGGTTCAACAATAATAGTTGATGATATTACAATTTTGGCACTGCCAGCAGCTCCAACAGTTAATACAACTCAGGGAAATTGTACAACTCCAACTGGAACTATAACGGTTACAGCACCTGCTAATGGTCCGAGCGTAAGTTATACTTTAACAGGAACAAATCCAGTAACTGCACCAACAAGTAATGCAACTGGTGTTTTTCCTGGCTTGGTATCAGGAACTTATCAAGTAACCACAACCAATTCACAGGGATGTACTTCGCTTCCAACTACAGGAATACAGATTATTGCGGTTCCAGGAGCTCCAACAACCACTGGTGTTTCAATGTGTGTTGGGGACTCGGGATCATTAAAGGCTACTTCTTGTTCTAGTAATTTTGTAAATTCTGGAACTACAATATCAGGAGCGTGGAATAGAGATACAGATCCTACAGCTTTAAGACCTACTACTAGTATGATTAATTCTGGTACTTGTGGGTTTGATATTAGTATTATTAGAAATTACGTTGCCATTCCTTTCCAAGTAAGTGTTTCTGGGAATTATATATTAGAGATGAATGCTAGTAATAATGCTGATCCTATGGGGTATATTGTTTCTGGAGCTTTTGTACCAGGTAGTTGTTCAACAGGTAATTGGATTAAAGGAGATGATGACAGCGCAGGAAATAGGCTCCCTCGTTTAGGCGTTGGCTCGGGTCAAGGAATTATGACTTTATACGCTGGAACTACTTATACTTTAATATCTACTACTTATGCAAGTGGTACAGGTAATATTTCAGGTACTTTTTCTTGGTTAGTAACATCTAGACCAAACGGAGGTGAGATCATGTTGCAGACTCCCGGAACAATAAATTGGTACAAAGAAGCATCTGGAGGTACATCAATAGCTTCTGGAAATTCTTTTGATCCTGTAGGAGCTCCAAATTCAGGTGTAGCAAATAGAACAACACCTATATCGACTATTTTTTATGCGGAGTGTTCTAATAATCCGGGTTGCAGAACAGCAACGAATTTTGTCATTAATGCAAAACCTACTGTAACAGCAGTCTCTACTGGATCACGATGTGATTCAGGAGAAGTAACTTTGGGAGCAACAGCTTCATCAGGAACAATCAATTGGTATACTGCAGCGACAGGAGGAACTATAGTAGCGACAGGTACAAGTTATAAAACACCAAGTTTATCTACAACTACAGATTATTATGTAGAGGCGGTAGCTAATGGTTGTACTTCTACAGCTAGAACTAAAGTTACAGCAACAGTAAATACGACACCAACAATTATTAGTACAACTCCTAGATCAGGATGTGCAGGAGAAACAGTTACTTTGTCTGCATCAGCCTCGGCTGGGACAATCAACTGGTATAGCAATGTGACAGGTGGAATCTCGTTAGGAACAGGTACAAGTTTTACTACACCGAATTTATCTGCAACTACTACTTATTATGTAGATGCTACTAGTAATAATTGTACTACCGGATCTAGAGTTGCAGTAGCAGCTACAGTAAATCCGCTTCCAACAGCATATGCGGTTACAGGTGGTGGAACATATTGTACAGGAGGAACAGGATTTGCAGTTGGATTAAGTAATTCAGATAGTGGAGTAAGTTATCAATTACAATTAGGAGGGTCTAATAGTGGAATTGCTGTTACGGGAACTGGTAATGCGATCAGTTTTGGAACAAAAACAACGGCAGGAACTTATACTGTGATTGCTACTAATACTGGAACATCTTGTACTGCAACAATGACAGGAAGTGCTGTTATTACTATAAGTACTATCCCATTAGCCCCAGGAGTCGGCACTATAACACATCCAACTTGTACAGTTGCTACAGGAAGTGTTGTATTGAGTGGTCTTCCATCAGGAAATTGGACGATCAACCCAGGAAATATTACAGGAAGTACAACTTCTACAACTATTTCAGGATTAACAGCTGGAACTACCTATAACTTTACAGTAACAAACGCTGCAGGCTGTACTTCACCTGCATCAGGTAATGTTGTGATCAATCCACAACCAGCCACACCATTAGCCCCAGGAGTCGGCACTATAACACATCCAACTTG
>NZ_MUHD01000015.1 GCF_002217395.1 Flavobacterium plurextorum
ATTAAAACCAACAAAATAATAAAGGACTTTAATAAATATTATACCACTGACGGCTATAATATTTCTGGAAAATCTATTGGAATAAACAGTTCTTTTGCTAAATATTTTGAAATAGAATATGGTTCTAAGAAGAAATTTGCAGTAGAATATTCCCTTCCAAACAAAACTGAAAAAATAACCAAAACGGTTGCAGGGGTTTCTAATGACAGCCGAAAAGAGAATTTCAAAAAACGTCACTCCCTTCCTATTGACAGTCTCCAATATGGAAAAATAAAAAACAAATACTCTTTTCAAGTTATTTCGTCTAACATCTCTTTACTTACCATTAATACTTTTGCAATTGGAAAAAATGCAAAAGATAAAGAACATTTGATTTATAAAAAATACCTTGACAGTTGTTTTCAATACCTTTCTAACAATTCACAAATAAACAATTTAATTGTTGATGTTAGAAATAATGGAGGTGGAACAGATCCGAATGACATCTTGACTTTTTCTTATCTAACACAAAAGCCATATCGGGAAAATGCTTCCGCTTATGTTAGTTTTCAGGAAATTCCGTTTTCAAATTATTTTGTTTATGACGAAAAAGAGCCTCAAAAACAACTGGAAGAAAAAAATGATTTTGAAGCTGATTTAAAAGAAGAATTTCCGAAACTAGAAGAAGAAAAATATCCTCAAGATGAAAAATTCAATCTTTTATTACAACCTAATATAAACAATTTTAAAGGACAAATCTATTTATTGATCAGCCCCAGAATAGCATCTGCAGGATCACTTTTTGGTTCACTTGTTGCAGGAAACACCAACGCTATAACAATTGGGGAAGAAACAATGGGTGGCTATTTTGGTCATAATGGCCACACTCCTATTGAATATGAGCTTCCTAACACAAAGATCAAAACACAGTTTTCAATTGTAAATTTAGATCAGGATGTTCCTAAAAAACCAAATCAGATTTTTGGAAGAGGAATTATTCCTGATCATGAAGTCCAACAAACATACGAAGATTTTATGCAAAACAAGGATACTCAATTTGAATATACTTTAAAATTAATTGATCAGAAATAAACATGGATATTTGGAAAGAATTTGCAAAAGAAACCAATAGCACTTTTAAAGAAGGCAATTCCTGGCACTCAGATTCTGTTTCAGTTCAATACAAAAACTGGAAAATAGTTTTTGACAATTACACTTTATGGTCTGGAAAATATAGCGCGGAAACGACAAGAGTTATTGTCCCTATTTCTTTAAAAGGCGAATTTAAATTTGAAGTTTACAACGAAGGATTTATACGAAAAGTAGAAAAACTATTTGGAGCACAAGATATAGAAATTGGTTTTCCCGATTTTGACAAAGCTTTTACTATCAAAAGTAATAACGAAGCTAAAATAAAAGCATTATTGCGAAACAAAGAAATTAGAGATCTTATTTCGTCACAAAAAGAAGTAAACATACAAATTTGCAATCGAAAAGGCATATGGGAAGAAAAACTTCCAGAAAATGAATTTGAACTATCCTTTTACGCAGATGGAAAAATCACAAATATTGAAATTCTAAAAAGTATTAACCTTTTATTTAAGACATTACTAGATAAATTACATGAAACCAATTCGATTAACTAAAACTAAAAAAATGCTCCATTTTAAAATATTTCTTTTACTGCTTTTGTCCATAAATATAACTGCTCAAGAAAAAAAAGAGACCTATCTTTTTTCAGAAGATATTAGTACAAATTTTGAAAAAGATAAAACTTTACCGCGTTTTCAAGTTGCTGCAACCAATTTTTCTATAAGCGGTTATTACAAACTTGCTCTAGAAACTTGGGACAAACAATTTGAAAACGACTTTTCTAAGAAGAGAACTATTTCAAAAGAAGACAGTATTTATTTTAAAACATTTAACCCTGTAAATGCTAAAGAATACATTATTGATCGTTCTAAAAACGAAAGAATCATTCTTATTAATGAAGCACACAACAATTCTAGACATAGAGTTTTTACAACATCATTATTACAAGATTTATACAATAACGGATATCGTTTTCTGGGACTAGAGGCATTATGGGAAAATTTGAACGATAAAGGATATCCAGTTATAGAAAGCGGCTTTTATACTAAAGAATCTCAATTTGGAAATTTAATTAAAGAAGCAACAGCTATTGGTTTTACCGTTTTTGGATATGAATCAACCTCAAAGACAAGAGATGGCGGAAAAACTAGAGAAATAGAACAAGCAGAAAACATCGTCAAATTAATGAAAGAGAATCCAGATTCTAAATTTCTTATTCATTGTGGATATGAACATATCGTTGAAGGAACGCCAGGAATTAAAACATGGGAAAAAGCGATGGCAGGAAGAATTATAGAAATGACCGGAATAAATCCTTTGACAATAGATCAGACCAATTATTCAGAAAAAGGAACTCCGATATTAAATTCTCCTTATATTGAAATGGTAAATTTAGATTATCCAGTCATTATGGTAAATAATGAAAATCAAACATTTAATGGAGATAAAGATAATCCTAAAAAAATTGACTGCTGCATTATACATCCAGTTACTAAATACAAAAATAACAGACCAGACTGGCTGAGCTTATCAAATGAAAGAAAAACTGTTATGATTAAAAAGTCAAAAATTAAAGAATATCCTGCTTTAATTATGGCTTATAGAATCAATGAATATGAAAACAATGGAATTCCTGCTGATATCATTGAAATTTCAAATCGTGATGAAAAAACAAATTTAATATTGAAAAAAGGTCAGTATAAAATTTTAATCAAAAACAAAAACTATAAAATAGCCACCGAATTTGAACAATCTGTAAAATAGACAAACTCTATTCTATCTGAATAAATCAAGCTTATAGCAAAATGAAAATCAGACAACCATTTCTAAAAATTATGTAACCCTTTTATACGATTCTATTTATAACTTTATTTTCATAAAAAACTCATCTTATGAAAAAGTTATATTATACAACGAATCTATTATTCTTTTTAATGTTAGTTTTATTAGGAGCGTGCAAGAAAAACGACAAAGTAAACCTAACCGAAAATACTAAACCTAGAAAAAAGATTGAATACAAGAAACCAAAATCATCTGTTTCGTTTCAAATTGAAAAAACAAAAGACTGGTTAAAAATCAATGAAGCTGACAGCAGCAAACTTAATATTGTTTATGCATTAAACAGAACGGATAAAGCTAATTTTAAAAAACTTGATTCTGCTGTTATTCCGTCAGATTTTAGTGGGGATTTGGTTTATTATATGCCATTCCCCTTACATGTTTCTGCTTTGGAAGAGGTTTCTAAAATCATTCTTTTCTCTTATCCTGCACAAACTTTTGCCGCTTATGAAAATGGCGAATTAGTTTATACCGGACCAACAAATATGGGAAGAAAAAAAGATCCGACTCCAACGGGATTATTCTTTACGAATTGGAAAGCTGAAAAAACAACAAGTACTTTTAATGACGAATGGGATTTAAAATGGAATTTCAATATCGAGAATAAACTAGGCGTTGGTTTTCATGAATACGAACTTCCCGGTTATCCAGCATCACATTCTTGCTTAAGATTATTAGAAAAGGACGCTAAATATCTCTACAAATTTGCTGATGAATGGATTTTGAAAGACAAGGAAAATGTAAAAGTAAAAGGAACTCCAGTTATAGTTTTTGGAAACTATAATTTTGACGGTCCAAAACCTTGGCTGCAATTATCCTCTAACCCTAAAGCTTTAAATATTTCTGAATCTGAAATTGAAAATGAAGCAAAACCATTTATTCCTCAGATTTTAGAGAATCAAAAATTGAGAGAAGCGGAACAGAATACTTCGCTATAAAACCAAAAAAGGCATAAGAAACTGATTCTTATGCCTTTTTGATATTTGAAAAACTAAAAATTATCTAGAATAATTTGGAGCTTCTTTTGTAATTGTTACGTTATGCGGGTGACTTTCAGTAATTCCGCTTGAAGTAATTCTAACAAAACGTCCTGATTCTTGTAAAGTAGGAATATCTTTTGAACCACAGTAACCCATTCCTGCACGAAGACCTCCAATAAACTGAAGCATGCTTTCGTTTAATTCTCCTTTGTAAGGAACACGACCAACAATTCCTTCTGGAACTAATTTTTTAACATCGTCTTCAACATCTTGAAAATAACGATCTTTTGAACCCGTTTGCATCGCTTCAACAGATCCCATTCCGCGGTATGATTTGAATTTTCTTCCTTCAAAAATAATAGTTTCTCCAGGAGATTCTTTTGTTCCTGCTAATAATGAACCTAACATTACACAATCAGCACCTGCAGCGATTGCTTTAGGAATATCTCCAGTATAACGAATTCCACCATCAGCAATAACAGGAACTCCAGTTCCTTTAATAGCCGCAGCAACTTCTAAAACTGCTGAAAATTGAGGAAAACCAACACCTGCAACGATACGTGTAGTACAAATTGAACCTGGTCCAATTCCTACTTTTACACCATCAGCACCATTTTCTACTAAATATTTAGCAGCTTCCGGCGTTGCAATGTTTCCAACGATTACATCTATTTGAGGGAATTTTGACTTTACTTCTTTTAAAGTGTTTACCACACCTTCTGTATGTCCGTGTGCAGTATCTATAATAATTGCATCTACACCTGCATTTACTAAAGCTTCAGCTCTTTGAACTGCATCTCCAGTAACTCCAATTGCAGCAGCAACTCTTAAACGACCAAATGAATCTTTATTAGCGATTGGTTTTTGAGTCAGTTTTGTAATATCTCTAAATGTAATTAAACCAACTAATTCATTATTAGCATTTACAACTGGCAATTTTTCGATTTTATGCCCTTGTAAAACAACTTCTGCCTGCTCTAATGAAGTTCCTTCGGCAACAGTCACTAAATTTTTACTGGTCATTACCTCAGCGATTGGTCTTGCACCATTTTTCTCGAAACGTAAATCACGATTGGTAACAATTCCTTTCAGAATTCTATTTTCGTCAACGATTGGAATACCGCCAATTCCAAATTCTTTCATGGCATTTTTTGCATCTGCAATAGTTGAAGTTGTTGGTAATGTTACCGGATCGATAATCATTCCAGCTTCTGCACGCTTTACTTTTCTAACCTCAGCAGCTTGCTGCTCGATAGTCATGTTTTTATGTAAAACACTAATTCCTCCTTCTTGTGCCATAGCGATTGCCATTGCACTTTCGGTAACAGTATCCATAGCAGCAGATACGATTGGAACGTTTAATGTTATGTTTCTTGAGAATTTCGATTTGATACTCACTTCGCGGGGAAGCACATTCGAGTAGTTAGGTACTAATAATACATCGTCGTAAGTTAAACCTTCGCCGATAATCTTGGAGTTGTGTGCTATCATGTTGCAATTTCTAGTTGAATTGCGTGCAAATATAGTGAATAAATTGGAAACTTGAATACTAACTTATTCATAAATTTACTTTTACAGGAAAATACTTAAAATTTAAAACTCCAAAAACTAAATTTTAAATTCCAATAAAAGTAAAAATGAGATTCTATTTTTTCTAAGATTTTACTCTTTTGAATCTTGAAAAATAAAATTAAAACCGAATTGAAATGCAATACTATTTGCTTTTGAAACATCTTTATATTCAAAAACATTATCTACAAGAACATACATATTGAGTTTTCCAAGAGTTCCAGAAAGTCCCAAACCGATATTTGTATAAGAATATGGATCAACTGTATAAGTTGCTTTTACATCCAATTTATCCGTAATACTGCGTTTGTAAAAAGCGGTTAATGCGACGTAAGGATCTTTTGGCATTGTCATAGCAAATAATTGCACACCAACAGCATTAAGGTATTTTCGTTCGCTTGAACCTTTGCAATTACAATCTTCATCAGATCTTGTTTCTCCGAATGAATATTGAATAGAAGAATTAAATTTAACAGGACGCCAAGTTGTATATTTATTATATAGTTTTTCTTCTGGAATAGCTTCTTCAAAATCATCTATAATATTACTTGGTTCATTAGTCGCATCAAAACTAGGATTTACTCCATCATACTTATAACTTCCTTTATAAGTTCTGGTTTCAACATCTTTTGATTGTCTAATAAAACCAACATCAAGCACACTTGCAGTAAACTGAAGATTATCTTCTATATTATAAGTAAGTCCGGCATCAAATCCTAAACCAAGACTTCCGTTAAAAAAAGTATTGCGCGCAATATCCTTAGGAATACTGCCATCGTACTCGTCTTTTGTAAATTTTGCTATTCCGGCAGTTTTAAGTTCTAAATTTGATTCAATTATTTGGGTATACATATTTGTTCCCGTGCCTTGTGCTGTATAAATGTATCCTGAATTTTTGGTTGAAGTTGCGTTGGCACCGCTCGAATAAATTTTAGCGCGTCCGCCCAAAACGAGTTTTTTGTTTAATTTTTTATGAAAACCAACATGAAAAACAGAAAGTACTTCGGCACGAACATTTATATCGGCTAAATTGAAGGATTTGCCCATATAATTCTGATTTCCATCAACGGCCAAAATAGCTGCGTCTTTTGGAAAATACATTAAAAAATCAAATTCCTGATAAGCTCCAAATGAAATATAAGACTTACTTTCCTGTCCTCCTATTCTAAATCCGCCTGAGAATATTTCAAGCTGTTGATTAACTTGTGTTTTATCATTTGCTGATGATTTATTGATAACATTTCTGACTTTATCATTAAAATCTACACCGTTGTTGGCAAACAAATCATAAGCAGAAAAACTGCTTGAGCCAACATTTGCAGAAACTCCTGATAAAACGGGAATCCCAAAATAGAATTTATAAGACACATCAGCACCTGGATTAACGAGGGAAGACTGCGGGATTGATGTAAAGTTGTATAATACTTGTTTGTTCTGAGCGAAAGATGAAAATTGAAAAATCAAGATTACAATTAAAAGTGTTTTTTTCATTGTATTTTCATATAAACAATTGCACCTGATTTTAGTTTTAAGTTACCTGAAATGGTTCCTGTTCCTGATCCTGGAACTATACGCACAACAAATGCTATTTTTACAGATTTTTTCAGCCTGACTAATCGTTCTCCTTCAAAAACCTCTGTGGGATATTTTATAATATTTGAACCTCCGGTATAGGTTGGAACATTTAAAGA
Source organism: Flavobacterium plurextorum (assembly GCF_002217395.1). Lineage (GTDB taxonomy): Bacteria > Bacteroidota > Bacteroidia > Flavobacteriales > Flavobacteriaceae > Flavobacterium > Flavobacterium plurextorum. Next base: position 7,151 of record NZ_MUHD01000015.1, read on the forward strand.
AATAGTTTCTAAGGGTGCATTATTAGCATCAAGCAGAATCAAATCAACCTCAAAACCTCTGTTAATTGTATTTTCGATTTCAAAATTAAACTCCGCTTTCATCAAATTTTCATTGAAGAACTTGTTTTTAAAAACATCAAAATCTTCTACAGCTGGAGGAATTGGAAATCCCGAACCATTGTCTTCAATTTGATCTGCCGCAATAGTAAAATAAGCCAGATTAGCAACAAAAGTTGGCTGAAGTACTAGATCATCGACTTGATTAAAATCTAAATCACTCGAACAGGAGAGAAATAAAATCGATGAAAACAAAACTATAGAGATTCTATTTATGAAATTTGACTTCATGTTTGTTTTATATAGGATAAATAAAAACGTCTTTCTTTAATTGGATATTGCCTAATTGCTAAATTATTGTAATCTTTTTTAATGAAACTTTCCAAACAATTTTGACGCTTCGTTATACGCACTTTCAAAGCTTAAGGAATTAAGTCCTGTTGCTTTTTTATTCGCAGTAAAATACGAAACCAATTTTTCGGTTGGCATATTTCCTGTTAGTTTATCTGTTGCCATCGGACAGCCTCCAAATCCTTGAATTGCACCATCAAAACGTGCACATCCAGCTTTTGCTGCGGCATCAATTTTTTCAAACCAGCTATCGGGAGTTGTATGCAAATGCGCTCCAAATTCAATTTTCGGGTATTTCGGAATTAAATTTGAAAAAAGATAGGTAATAACTTCTGGTGTCGAACTTCCAACAGTATCTGAAAGTGATAAAATTTTCACTCCCATTCCTGCCAATTTTTCTGTCCATTCAGCCACGATCTCAACATTCCACGGATCTCCATAAGGATTTCCAAATCCCATTGAAAGATAAGTAACAACCTCTTTCTTTTTTTTATCAGCAATCTCTAGAATTTCTTCAAGAGTTATCAAAGATTCTGCAATGGTTTTATGAGTATTACGCATTTGGAAATTCTCTGATATCGAAAAAGGAAACCCTAAATACTGAATTGATTCATGTTCTGAAGCCAAAGCTGCTCCTTGTGTATTTGCAATTATCGACAAAAGTTTACTTGTAGTTTGAGACAAATCTAGCTGTGCCAAAACCTCGGCAGTATCCTGCATTTGCGGAATAGCTTTAGGCGATACAAAACTTCCAAAATCAATAGTATCAAACCCTACACGAAGTAAAGCCTGAATATAGGTTACTTTATTTTTTGTGGGAATAAATGCTTTAATACCTTGCATGGCATCTCGCGGACATTCGATAATCTTGATTTCTTTATTCAAAACGTACTCTTTTGTAATGGCTAAGTTAGTTCCTTTTTTAAAGAAATAAAAATTAAGTCGTTTTGTATAATTCGTTTTTTTTAACCATATAAGCCTCATAAGTCTTATTCCTTTTTTATACCATTACCAAAAATAGTAATAAAACAAAATATTCCTAAAAAAGGTAATAATCAAATATATTACCAATAAATGTAATATTTAAAAATATTACTTATATTTGTAATAGAAATTTTATTATTTTTTAATTATATTTGATGTTATGACTAGTGTAATTACAGGCGACATAATTGATTCAAGACAGCAGCAATCAAAACATTGGGTTGAGGATTTAAAAGAAATCCTAGCTCAATTTGGCGACGCACCAAATCAATGGGAAATTTACAGAGGAGATGAATTTCAAATTGAAGTTAAAAATCCCGAAGAAGCTTTACTTACGGCTATTTTAGTAAAAGCACGTTTAAGAGCTATAAAGCTGGACGCTCGAATGAGTATTGGTTTTGGCAATAAAACACATAGTGCTGCAAAAATATCCGAAAGTAACGGAACTGCTTTTATAAATTCTGGAGAACTTTTTGGAACTTTAAAAAAACAAAAGGTAACACTGGCTTTACGAACTGGCGATAGTATTTTTGACGAAAAGCTGAACTTAATGTTACAACTGGCTTTAACCTTCATGGATAATTGGCTGGTACAATCTGCTGAATTTGTAGCAACAGCAATAGAAAACCCTGCTTTATCTCAGGAAGAAATTGGTCAGAAATTAGGAATTAACCAAGCCGCTGTGAGCCGCAGACAAAAACGTGCTCAATTTGATTTGGTTATGACTTTAGACCGCTATTTTAGAACGCAAATAAAACAACTCACAGCTCCATGATTTTATTTATAAAACTGTTTTTATCTCATTTATTAGGAGATTTTATATGGCAGCCCAACAAATGGGTCGCTGATAAAGAAACGAAGAAACATAAAAGCATTTATTTATATCTTCATGTTTTACTGCACGGAATTTTGGCAGCAATTCTAGTTGGAGAAATTAGTTTTATACCTTACGCAGCATTCATAGCCATTACCCACGGCTTTATAGATTTTATCAAACTTAATTTTCAGAAGAAGAAAACAAAACGCACTTGGTTTGTTGTAGACCAAATTGCACATATTTTGATTCTGATTGCCATCACACTTTTATACCAAAATAAAAATATGATTCATTTTTGGCTTGATGATGAATTTTGGATTTTAGTAACAGGAATTATATTTATCACTAAACCGACTTCTATTTTTATTAAAACTATTATCTCTATTTGGAATCCCGAAAGCCAAAACAGTAATCAGGATAACTCACTTGCCAATGCAGGAAATTACATTGGCATATTAGAGCGTTTATTTATATTCTGCTTTATCCTTTTAGGACATTTTGAAGCAATTGGATTTTTATTGGCCGCAAAATCTATTTTTAGATTCGGAGATTTAAAAGAAGCCAAAGATCGAAAACTTACCGAATATGTCTTGATCGGTACTTTAATCAGTTTTGGAATCGCAATACTTGTTGGACAAGTCGTTCAGACGTTAATTTTATAACTGGCTTAAAACTTTCTTGTTTATTGCTTTTATAAGCGCTGGGCCTTCATAAATAAAACCTGTATACAATTGCACTAAACTTGCACCTGCATTTAGTTTTTCGATTGCATCATCTGCAGAATGAATTCCTCCTACTCCAATAATTGGAAACGCTTTATTGCTTTTTTCCGAAAGAAAACGAATTACTTCTGTAGAACGTTTTGTTAATGGTTTTCCAGATAAACCTCCCATTTCAGATTGGTTTTGAGATTGTAATCCATCTCTTGAAATAGTAGTATTTGTAGCAATTACACCCGCAATTTGAGTTGTTTTTACAATATCTATAATATCTAACAATTGCTCATCTGTAAGATCTGGAGCAATTTTTAAAAGAATTGGTTTTACTTTTTGAGTACTTGTTTTTTGTTTCTCGATATTTCTATCTTGCAACGTCTGCAATAAAGCTGTTAAAGGCTCTTTGTCTTGTAATGCTCTTAGATTTGGTGTATTTGGAGAACTTACATTTACCACAAAATAATCAACATGATCAAACAAAGCATCGAAACAAATGATATAATCGTCAACCGCATTTTCATTTGGTGTCACTTTATTTTTTCCGATATTTCCGCCAATCAAAACTCCTGAATTCTTTTTCAAACGTTCTACAGCTTCAATAACTCCGCCATTATTAAAACCCATTCGGTTAATAATTGCCTGATCTTCTTTTAAACGGAACAAACGCTTTTTAGGATTTCCTTCTTGACCAACCGGCGTTACAGTTCCAATTTCGATAAAACCAAAACCAAAATCAGAAAGTTCCTTATATAACTTGGCATCTTTATCAAATCCAGCCGCAAGTCCAACCGGATTTTTGAATTTAATTCCAAAAACTTCTCTTTCTAAACGAGAATCTTTAACCTCGTAAATAGATTTTATAATTGACGAAACTCCAGGAATTTTTGAAATGAATTTTACAAATGAAAAAGTAAAGTAATGCACTTCTTCAGGATCAAACCAAAAAAGTATCGGACGGATTATCAATTTATACATAAGTGTGTTGTTGTTTTTTTTCGGATGCAAATTTAAATATTATAGTTTAAAAAGGTGCTTTTTTACAAAAAACAAATTACAAGAGTTTTCAAATCAATTTTAGCTTAAAAATTTGAACCTTCTTAAAAAACATGAAATACTGAGTCAAAATTTACTTTTTTGACGTTGCAAGTTATAAAATGAAACGATTTAAGAGCTTGAAGCAAGCTTGTTTGGAGTATTTATTATTTAATTTTGAGCTATTTACAGCTTTAGACTAATATTTTATTAATACAGACTTTAAATGTTTTCTACTATAAATCATATTAAGATAACAGTTCTACTGACAACGATTTTTTATTTAGTTAGTTACAGCAGTGTTACAGCCCAAGAAAATGAAAAAAAAGTATTTAGTCGGCATCATCAAATAGGAATATCAATCAATCACGCTCATGTTTTTGAAGGTCGTGATGATGAAGGAAATCATGAAGTCCTAAATCTGCCTGCATGGGGAGTTGATTACACGTATCAGTTTCATGAAAAATGGGCAATTGGTCTTCACACCGATTTTATTATTGAAAAATTTAAAGTCGAAAAAACATACGCAAGCGGTGATGATAAAGAAACTGTCGAACGCAGTTATCCAATCGCTCCCGCAGTTATGGGAATCTATAAACCTAGCGAATCATGGAGTATTCTTTTAGGATTTGGAGGAGAATTTTCAAAAGAAGAAAACTTCTTTTTGACGCGAGCTGGAGTAGAATATGGTTATGAACTTCCAAAAGATTGGGAAATATTTGGAACTTTCAGCTATGACTTAAAATGGAATGCATATGACAGTTGGGGAATTGGTTTAGGAATTGCAAAAAACTTTGGGGGAAAATAGGCGTATTTAAGTAACTAATAAATTACACAAACATTCTAAGCATATGCATAACGAAAACATTTTAATTCGCATATCGAATACTCTTCTTCTCAGCTTAGTACTATTATTTAGTTTACATAGTTCAGCGCAGCAAGTGAAAGAAAAAGATACCACCAAACTAATTAATGTTCGTTATGGAAATAAAGGAATAGAATTACAAACCAAAGACAACAAATTTCTATTTCAATTGCAAAGCCGGTTTCAATTTCGATTTTCCACTCCAAACGATACTGATCCTTTAACTTATGATGATTACAGCCAAGATAAAAAAACTACTTTCAAGATAAACCGCGCCAGACTAAAAGTTGGCGGTCATGCTTTTGAACCTTGGCTAAAATACTATTGGGAATACGAACTCAGTCAATCCAACTTATTAGATTTCAGGTTAATGATTGAAAAATGGGAATGGTTGAGTTTTAAAGTAGGACAATGGAAGGTAGAATATACTAGGGAACGTTTTATAAGCAGCGGCGAACAGCAAACTGTAGAGCGATCATTGATCAATAGGCCTTTTACTGTAGACAGACAAATGGGAGTTGAAGTTAATGGTCACCTTAAAGGAGCAGGAATTGCCGATTTTAATTACTGGGCAGCTGCTTTGACAGGAACTGGTAGAGGAAATACCAGTAATGACGATAATAATTTAATGTATTTTGGACGCGCTCAATGGAACTTTTTAGGACGATTTCTTGAATTTGAAGGCAGTGATCTAGAATTTCACGAAAAGCCTACTCCAATTATTGCTTTCTCAGCCTTAACAAACCGAAGCCCATATACCCGATTTTCACAATCTGGCGGAGGCTCTTTAGATGGTTATGAAAACGGTGCACCTGGTCAATATCGAGTAAATCAATGGAATCTGGAAACTGCTTTTATGTATCGCGGTTTTTCTTGGCAAAGCGAATGGCATACCAAAGAAATTATTGACAAGCTGAATAATAATGACACAACAACTTTAAAAGGATACTACGTTCAGGCTGGTTATTTTTTTCATAATGTATTTAATTGGTGGCCGCAACACTTGGAAATGGCAGGAAGACATGCTGCCTATCGCCCTGACAACAGCATAAGACAAAATCTGCAAGACGAAACAACTATTGCTTTTAATTGGTTTTTTAAAGGACATAAAAACAAACTTACCTCAGAGGTTTCCTATTTTAGCTTTCAAGACAAAACACTGCCTTTAGAGCAAGGCTGGCGTTTTAGAATACAATGGGATATTTCTTTGTAGAATTTAAATTTTTAATCTAAAAATGATATTGCAAAACTCAAAATATTCGATTTAATATTCTATACAAATTATATTTTTTAATAACTTTAACCAACATAAAAATCTGAAAATGAAAAACTTAACTAAAACTCTAAAAAAAGGTGCATTACTATTTTTAGCTGGATCATTTTTTTTGATTTCAATCGATAGTACAGCACAGCGTCGAGGCGGAGGCGGTGCACACAGACCTGCCGGCGGAATGCAGAGAGGCGGCGGTGCTATACAAAACAGACCTGCAACTCAAGCGAGACCAGCAGTAAACAGACCTGGCGCCAATAATTCGGGTACTAAAATAAACAGACCTTCCAACTCTTCCAACTCAAAAATTGGAGGAAGAACTACAACCAACAATAGAAATTCAAATACGGTAAATAGAAATAAAACAGGAAATAGAAATACCAATATCAGCGGTAACACTGTTAATCGAAACAGAAACAATGTAAACATTAATGTAAATAACAGTGTTCACGTTCGCAACAACCGTAATACTGTGGTTAGACCTGGCGTTAGACCTTATGCACGTCCGCCTTATGTATATGGCGGATATCGATACAATTGTTATCACCCTTATTTCCCTCGTCCGTATACACCTTTTTATTGGGGACCAGTTTGGCATCCTTGGGGATTCTTCGTAGCAACACTAGCCGTTACAGCAATTGTAGTGAGCGTAGAAAATGAAAAATACCATTATGATCAAGGTGTTTGGTACACTTCTTCAAATGGAGGTTATACTGCTGTTCCTGCCCCAGTTGGAGGTACCGTAAACAACATTCCGAGTGGAGCCGAAACAGTCAATACAGGAACCGTCAATAACTATTATTACGGAGGAACGTATTACGAAAAAGACGGAAGTAACTATAAAGTAGTTGCTCCAACTGCTGGAACTGTAGTAGACAAACTGCCAGAAGGTGGTGAAGAAGTAACTATTGGAGATGTAAAATATGTAAAATTTGGTGAAACCTATTATCAACCAGTTCAAGTTGACGGAAAAGATAAATATGAAGTAGTTCAGGTTGAAAAAGAGAATTAATTTTTTAAATTCTACTAATTCAGTATACTATTAAAAATTATTTTATTTACTTTTATACCTATCTATTAACAACCATTATCAGCTTAAAATTTTTACAATGAAAAATAAAACCTACTGGATATTTGCCGTGCTGACTATCTCTATTATTTCAATTGCTTATGGTTATACCAAATTAATATTACCTAAGCAAAATATGGCAGTAATGGATTGTGCCGAAACACCCGATAAATCAATAGCTTCTGTCTTTACACCAACTGTTGAAAATAAAAATAAGCCTTCAGGAAAAGCTCCAAAAGGAATGGTTTGGATTCCGGGCGGTGAATTTTCAATGGGAAGCAATGTCGAGGACGAAAGTTTATGCAGCATAAAAGGTGTTACAAAAGATGCCGCTCCAGTACATAGAGTTTATGTTGATGGCTATTATATGGACGAAACAGAAGTTACGAACGAACAATATGCTGAGTTTGTAAAAGCTACAGGATATGTAACTGTTGCTGAACAAAAACCTACCAAAGAAGAATTTCCAACCGCTGCTGAAGAAGACTTAGTAACTGGTTCTGTAGTATTCAGCCCTACTCCTGCTGCAGTAAATTTGAACAATTTTTTGCAATGGTGGGCATATATTCCTGAAACGGACTGGAAACATCCTCTTGGACCTCAAAGCTCTATACAAGGAAAAGAAAAATATCCGGTTGTACATATTACTTATGAAGATGCTGCTGCTTACGCAAAATGGGCTGGAAAAAGACTCCCAACTGAAGCTGAATGGGAATTTGCTGCAAGAGGTGGCAAAACAGGAGAAATTTACGCTTGGGGAAATGTTTTGAAACCAAAAGGAAAATTTCAAGCCAATATTTACCAAGGTAATTTTCCAATTAAAGACGGAGATACAGGCGAAGACGGCTTTAAAGGAATTGCTCCAGTAAAACAATATGCTCCAAACTCTTACGGACTTTACGATGTTGCTGGAAATGTTTGGGAATGGACAAGCGATTGGTACAGCGTAGATTACTACAAATCTTTAAGTGAAAGCGGAAAAGTTGCTAAAAACCCGCAAGGACCTGATGCTTACAATGATCCTGCAGATCCAAGCCAAATAAAACGCGTGCATCGAGGCGGTTCATTTTTATGTACAGATAAGTATTGCACAAGATACATGGTTGGAACTAGAGGAAAAGGAGAAATAAGATCTGCGGCCAATCATCTTGGTTTTAGATGCGTTAAAAGTATATAAAAGAATAAATCATATCAAAAAAAAGGATTCTGAAAACAGAATCCTTTTTTTGTTTTTAGCGACAACTTACTAAAGATATCTGCTGAAAAAATTACTTATATTTGCTAAAAATTAAAAAAAATGCAACACATCATAGATCGTTTTATCAGTTATGTAACAATTGATACCGAATCAGATCCGAATTCGAAAACTACTCCAAGTACAGAAAAACAATGGAATCTTGCTAATAAATTAGTTGAAGAACTAAAAACTATAGGCCTAACAGATATTACAATTGACGACAAAGCTTATATCATGGCGACTCTGCGAAGTAATGTTGATCATGAAGTACCGACTATTGGATTTGTTTCTCATTTTGATACGTCTCCAGACTTTAGCGGTGCAAATGTAAAACCACAAATTGTAAAGAATTATGATGGTAAAGATATTATTCTGAATGCTGAAAAAAACATCATTTTATCTCCTGATTATTTCAAAGATTTATTGCAATATAAAGGTCAAACTATCATTACAACTGACGGAACTACTTTGTTGGGTGCCGATGATAAGGCTGGAATTACAGAGATCGTTTCTGCAATGGAATACTTAATTCAGCATCCAGAAATTAAACACGGGAAAATTAGAATTGGTTTTACTCCTGATGAAGAAATTGGACGCGGCGCACATCATTTTGATGTTGAAAAATTTGGTGCTCAATGGGCGTACACAATGGATGGAAGTCAAATTGGCGAATTAGAATATGAAAATTTTAATGCTGCTGGTGCAAAAATTACTTTCAAAGGAAAAAGCGTTCACCCAGGATATGCCAAAGGAAAAATGATAAACTCAATGTTGATCGCAAATGATTTTATCAATGAACTTCCTAAAGGCGAAACTCCGCAGGAAACAAAAGGCTACGAAGGCTTTTTTCATGTTCATCATATAAAAGGTAACATTGAAGAAACAGTTTTAGAATTGATTATACGCGACCATAACAAGAAAAAATTCGAAAAACGTAAAGAGTTAATCGCAAAAATTGCCAAAAAATTCAACAAAAAGTTTGCGAAGAAATTTGGTGAAGATATTGTAATTGCTGAAGTAAAAGATCAATATTACAATATGAAAGAAAAGGTGCTTCCTGTTAAACATATTGTAGATATTGCCGAAAAAGCAATGCGAGAACTAGACATTAAACCAATCATAAAGCCTATTCGAGGCGGAACTGATGGATCTCAATTATCTTTCATGGGATTACCTTGCCCAAATATATTTGCGGGAGGGCATAATTTTCACGGAAAGTACGAATATGTTCCTGCTGAAAGCATACAAAAGGCAACAGATGTAATTGTAAAAATTGCTGAACTTACAGCAATTCCTGGAATTTTTGAAGCAACCGAAAAACCTAAAAAGAAATAATAATTGGAACCTAATTCTGATAAAAAACACGTTTGGGACAAAGTCAATTATTGGCAGGAAGAATTACTTTTCCTTAAGTCAATTATTGATAAAACTGAACTGGTTGAAACTATAAAATGGGGCGGACCTATTTATGTTTACAACAAAAAAAATGTTATTGGAATTGGAGGTTTTAAAAATTACTTCGCTATTTGGTTTCTGAACGGAGTTTTTCTAAAAGATGAAAAAAAGAGACTTATCAATGCTCAGGAAGATAAAACAAAATCTATGCGCCAATGGCGTTTTACTTCAAAAGAAGAAGTAAACGAAAAAGAAGTTTTAGAATATATCTTAGAAGCTATTGAAAATGAAAAGCAGGGCAAAATTATTAAACCTTCAAAAAAAGAAATGATAGTTTCAGAACTGTTGGAAAAAGAAATGATCCAAAATCCAGCTTTAGCCACAGCTTTTCAAAAATTCAGTCCATACAAACAGTATGAGTTTTTAGAATATATTGAAACCGCTAAACAAGAGAAAACGAAGCTTACCAGAATCGAAAAAGTGATTCCGATGATATTAGCAAATGTTGGACTGAATGATAAATACAGGTAGTATTTAAAAATTCCACGTTACATTAAACCTTTGCCAAAGTTTTAAACCTTGACAAAGGTTTTCTTTTTTTGTCATTTCGAGGAACGAGAAATCTTCGTAAGAAACTCTACAATGATTGAGGAAATTGATTGAGGAGCTACCTACAGAGATCCCTCGTTCCTCGGGATGACAATATTGAGTCGATTTCTATAGAGTTCCTGTTGTAATTTCTCTTCATAAGCAGCTCTACAAAGATTAACGATTTTGTTTGCGGAGTTTCATACGAAGATTTCTCGTTCCTCGAAATGACAAAATTGTGTTGAATTTTGTCACAAAAAAAAATCCCAAACTCCATTGAGGAATTTGGGATTTTCGATATTGTAATTTAAAAAATTAAGCTTTTTTATTCAAAGCAGCACTCATTTCCATAGAAATAGCTGAACGCTCTATTTTTAATTTTCCAGACATTGTTTCGATAATAACTGAAGTTTCAGCAAGTTCAACAACTTTACCGTGGAAACCGCTTTTTGTAATTATTTTGTCACCTACTTTTAGGCTGCTTTCAAATTCTTTTTCGTTTTTTGCTCTTTTTTGCTGTGGTCTGATCATGAAGAAATAGATTACCACAAACATTAATAGAAATGGCGCAAATTGAGTTAATTGTCCCATAATTGAAATTCTGTTTTTGATTTATATTAATACTTTCTTTTGGAATTTATAAACTGGAATTACCCTTTTACATTAGTCCTCTTCCAACTTTAACCATTTTTTTATTGGCTGTAAGTTCCTTAACAAGATTATCTAAAATTCCGTTGATAAAAATACTACTTTTTGGTGTAGAATACTCTTTTGCAATTTCTAAATATTCGTTAAGAGTTACTTTTACTGGAATTGAAGGAAATTTCAAGAATTCGCAAATTGCCATTTTTAAGATAATAGTATCAATTTCGGCAATCCTTTCACTGTCCCAATTTGGCGTTTTATCATCGTATTCTTTTGCCAAAACAGATTCGTTTAAAACTGTTCTTCTAAATAAATCTTTCGCAAAATCCTTATCCTCAACATCTTTATACAATTTAGGAACTCTAAAATCGTCTGGATCTTCAGTCTTAATTGCTTTCAATTGTTTAATGATATGTGTATTTACAACCGGAATATCATCAACCCAAGTTAATTTATCGTCTTCAAGATATTCGTATAATTTATCATTTGGAACAATAACTTCAGCAAACAAATCAGCAATAAACTGTTTGTCTTCCTCAAAAGTATTAACATTGTTGCTCATGTATTTTTTATACAAATCGCTTGCTTTAATATCATTTAAAAGTAAAATGATATAATCGTCATTTAAAGTCCAGTTGTTGATTTTACGATTTTCTAAAGCGATACTTAGAGAATTGCTCTCGGCAAGAAGTTGAAAAATTTTGTTTTTGATAAATTTTTCATTCGGATTACGTTCTGCAGCAGTTGCAAGATGTTTTTTGCTTGAAAGATGTAAAAAAACAGATTCTTTTTTGCAAATTTCAATCAATGAAGAAAGCATTATAAGATATAAATCCTGAATATTATCAATGCTGTAGAAAAGAAACTTCTCTTCTTTTTCCATATTATCAGAACCGCTTTGATGCATTGCATAAATGGACTGCATTACTTTAACGCGTATGTGTCTTCTATTTACCACCTTGTAAGAACATTTAAAAATTAGTCTGCAAAATTAGGAATTTCAATCCTTATATTAAAATTTATTCGCAAAAAAGTAATGGTTTTAGCGGTCAGTTTTCAGAATTTACTGGTCAGTCTCCGTTTATAGTGATCAGTAATCCGTATTTTAGTAGTCAGTCTAAGTATACAGGTAAAAAAAATCTCAGTCTACAGAAAAACTGTAAACTGAGACTTACTAATATATTTTCTAAACACTATAAAAAGTGAACACTGAACACTAATTATTTCTTAGCGTTTTCAATTTTTCTTGCATCAATACGATTTTGAGCAATCGTAAGCGCAGCTTTATGAGTAGTCATTCCGTTTTTCACAGCATAATCGATAATCTCTAAAGTAGTATTATAGATATTCTCGGTTTTAGCCATGATTTCTGCTTTACCATAATGCTCTAATTCAGCATAAACATTGATAATTCCACCAGCATTGATCAAGAAATCTGGAGCGTATAAAATTCCTCTTTCTTGTAATCTTGCACCGTGAACATTCTCGTCTGCCAATTGGTTGTTTGCAGCACCAGCAATAACTTTAGCTTTAATTTTGTTAACTGTATTATCGTTAATAGTTGCTCCCATTGCACATGGTGCATAAATATCAACATCTGCAGTATATAAATCCTCGCCAGTATAAATTGTCGCATTGTATTTTGAAGCAACCTGATATAATTTTTCTTCGTTAATATCAGTAATTGTAACCTGTGCTCCTTCTTTAGTTAAATACTCAACCAAAGTTTCACCCACGTGTCCAATTCCTTGAACTAAAACTTTTTTACCATCTAAAACATCAGAACCAAATTGGCTTTTTGCAGCCGCTTTCATTCCTAAATAAACACCGTAAGCTGTTACAGGAGAAGGATTTCCAGAACCACCTCTTTCTTCAGAGATTCCAGTTACGTAAGGAGTTACATCTCTTACAGTATCCATATCTTTAGTTTCCATTCCAACATCTTCAGCAGTAATATATCTTCCGCTTAAAGAGTGAACAAACTCACCAAACTTGCGCATTAACTCAGGTGTTTTTTGCGTTTTAGCATCACCAATAATTACTGCTTTACCACCTCCGATATTCAAACCGGTGATAGCTGATTTATAAGTCATACCTCTTGAAAGACGCAAAACATCGTTTAACGCTTCCCATTCAGTATTGTAATTCCACATTCTAGTACCACCTAAAGCTGGACCCATAACCGAATTATGAATACCAATAATTGCTTTTAAACCTGTATCTTTGTCATTGCAAAATACAATTTGTTCGTGATCGTCAAAAGATAATTGACCAAAAACAGGATCCATTTTTTGAAGTTCCTTTCCAGTTGCGAAAGCTGCATCCATAGCGCTAGTATTAATTAGTTAAAATTATGAATTTGTCAAAAAGACTTCTCAAACTTAAACAAAAAATACACTTGTGCTAATTTTTTATCTATATAATAACAATTACACAATATATTATTTCTGATTTAATTACATTTTATTATAATTTTAATTAAGAATAATTCATAAAATTAAATCAATTCAATATTGAATCTCTTAAAAAAATGAAAGAATTAAGCTATTTAAATAAATATTTCATTAAATACAAATACAGTTTCTCCTTAGGTATTTTAATCACCATAATCGCACAAATATTTTTCTTATTTACTCCAAAACTGGTCAGTAAGTGTTTTGACGTGATTGAGCGCTTTCTAAAATTATCCGAAGCAGACAAAAATTCAACAATAATTATCGATTTTTACCAGCGTGAATTAATCCATAACGCACTCTTAATCACGGCAAGTGCCATCGTTGGAGGATTTTTAACCTTTTTAATGCGCCAGACTTTAATAGTAATGTCCCGTCATATTGAGTTTGATTTAAAAAATGAGGTTTTTAAACAATACGAAAATCTTTCTCAAAATTTCTACAAGCAAAACCGCACCGGAGATTTAATGAACAGAATTAGTGAAGATGTATCAAAAGTTCGTATGTATGTAGGACCTGCGGTTATGTATACCATTAATACTTTTATTCGTTTTGCGATTGTTATACTATATATGTATAATGTCTCGCCGTTACTTACTTTATATACCATTTTACCTTTACCAATTTTATCGTATTGCATTTTTAAACTAAGTTCTGAAATCAATAAGCGAAGCACAACCTTTCAACAATACTTATCAAAAGTTTCGAGTTTTTCGCAGGAAATATTCTCTGGAATTAGAGTTATAAAAGCGTATTCTTTAGAAAATCAACATCAAAACAACATGATTGATCTTGCCGAAGAAAGCAAACGTAAAAGCTTAAGTCTCGCAAGAGTTCAATCATTATTTGGTCCTTTAATGATTGCCCTGATCGGAATCAGTAATTTAGTTGTGATTTATTTTGGAGGCGTAATGTATATCAACGGAACAATTCCGAATATTGGAACTATTGCTGAATTTATATTGTATGTAAATATGCTTACATGGCCTGTTGCTTCATTAGGATGGGTTTCATCTATGGTTCAGGAAGCCGAAGCGTCTCAAAAGCGTCTAAATGAATTTTTGAAAATCGAACCAGAAATCAAAAACAACAATCCAAACTCATCAGACATTCAAGGTTCAATTGCTTTTGAAAATGTAAGTTATACTTATGCAGATACTAACATTGAAGCTTTAAAAAATGTCACTTTTACCGTAAAAAAAGGAGAAACATTAGCCATTTTAGGAAAAACTGGTTCTGGAAAATCGACTATCTTATCTTTAATATCGCGATTATACGATGTTAATGACGGAAGAATAACGATTGACGGAAATGAAATCAGTACGCTAAACTTAAATGATTTGCGAAATAATATTGGAATTGTTCCTCAAGATGCATTCTTGTTTTCGGACACAATTAAGAATAACATCAAATTTGGCAATCAAAATGCAACAGATGAAGAAGTAATTGAAGCCGCAAAAAGTGCCGTTGTACATGATAATATTGCCGCTTTCAACAAGCAATACGACACTGTTTTAGGCGAAAGAGGGATCACACTTTCTGGCGGACAAAAACAGCGTGTATCGATTGCGAGGGCAATTATAAAAAATCCAGCAATTTTACTTTTTGATGATTGTTTATCTGCGGTAGATACCGAAACAGAAGAAACTATCCTAAATAACCTTTTCGAAATTTGTAAAGATAAAACTACAATAATAGTCAGTCATCGAGTTTCCTCAGCAAAGAATGCCGATAAGATTATAATTTTAGAAGATGGTAAAATCATTCAACAAGGCTCTCATAATCAATTAATAAATCAGGAAGGCTATTATTCCTCGTTATATTTAAAACAACTTTCGGAAAAAGAATTACTTTAATTGTTGCGTAATAGATAATTTTTTATGATTTTTGAGTACTATTAATTCCAAAAAATGATAGAACGTATTATGAGAGAAAATGACATGTTAGAAAAAGAAGAGATTTTTTCTAAAGTATTACGAGCAGGAAGAAGAACTTATTTCTTTGATGTGAGAGCTACTAAAGCTGACGATTATTATATCACAATTACTGAGAGTAAAAAATTTACTGAAGAAGATGGTTCTTTTCATTTTAAAAAACACAAAATTTATTTATACAAAGAAGATTTTAGTGCTTTTGCCGAAATATTAGAAGAAATGACTTCATACGTTTTGAACCACAAAGGCGAAGAAGTAATTTCTGAAAGACATCAAAAAGATTTTAAAAAAGAATACAGTTCTGATAAACCTGAAGGACAAAGATCTAGCTTTACAGATATCGATTTTGACGATATTTAGTCCTATTATAACTTTTTAAAAAGTACAAGTCCAAAATGCTAACCATTTTGGACTTTTTTTATATATTTAAACTCTATAAGTTTAGTCGAGATAAAACTAGGTCTAAACTTTTAAACTAACCATTTTAATATATAAAAATTCCAAGAAATGGAAATACAACTATTAATATTACCTGGCCTAGGAAACTCTGGCGACAAACATTGGCAGACCTTTTGGCATGAGAAATTTAAAAATTCTATTCGTTTAGTTCAAGATAATTGGGATGAGCCCGTTCGCGAAGATTGGATTTCTCGCTTAAACGAGCAAGTTTCTAAACTTGACAAACCAACTATTTTGGTCGCCCACAGTTTAGCCGTTTCTTTAGTATTGCATTGGGCAGAAACAAACAACAATAAAAATATTGCCGGAGCATTACTGGTTGCTCCTGCCGATGTCGATTCACCCGAACACACTCCTGATGTTATTAGAAATTTTTCGCCAATGCCGCTTTATAAATTACCATTTCCGTCGATAGTTGTAGCCAGTGAAAACGATCCTTACTCTTTGTTTGAAAGAAAGCAGTATTTTGCTGAAAAATGGGGTAGTGATTTTGTAAATATTGGCAGACAAGGCCACATTAACTCAGATTCTGATTTAAAATATTGGGAAGAAGGACAAGCGATTTTGCAAAAGCTGATATCGAATATTAATAAGTAATCAGTGTTCAGGTTTTTAGTATTCAGTTTTAGATAAGTAAATAATTGAACACTAAAAACCTGAACACTGAACACTATCCTATACGAAGTCCATTTTCAATCTTAAAATCGGGGGCTAATAAAATAACATCTCCCTCCTCGCCTACTGCACCAAGCACAAGACATTCGCTCATAAATTTCCCTATTTGTTTTTTAGGAAAGTTTACAACCGCTACAATTTGTCTGTTTAGTAAATCTTCTTTTTGGTAGCGTTTTGTAATTTGTGCAGATGATTTTCTAATGCCAATTTCTGACCCAAAATCTATAGTCAATTGAAAGGCAGGTTTTCTCGCTTCAGGAAAATCATTTACCTCCACGATAGTTCCAACTCTCATATCTGTTCTTTCAAATTCATTCCAGGTTAAATCCATTTTTTGATTTTTGATTATTTACAAACCTATAAATTTTGTCCCTAATATCATTATTTCTGCAATCTATTTTTTAGAGCTGTCTTTACTCTTAAAAAGCAGCTCTAGAAGAATTATTCTTGTGCTCTTTTTTTTACAGAAATTAAAAGCTATTTTTGAGAACTAATTTTCTATAAAAATGGCACGAACTCCTTCAAATATGATTCCTTTGGGAACAATTGCTCCCAATTTTTATCTAAAAGATACCAATTCTAATAATGAATACTCTTTTGAAGATTTGAAAGGATCAAAAGGAACTCTTGTTATTTTTATGTGCAATCATTGCCCATTTGTTCTTCATGTCATCAAAGAAATTGTAATGATTGCAAATGATTACCGCGTTCAAGGACTTGGCGTAATAGCCATTTCAAGCAATGATATTGAAAAGTATCCTGAAGATTCGCCAGAGATGATGACTGAATTTGCTTTTAAAAATAAAATTGATTTTCCCTACCTATTTGATGAAACTCAAGAAATTGCAAAAGCTTATAATGCCGCCTGCACTCCTGACTTTTACTTATTCGACAGTCAAGATCGATTATTTTACAGAGGTCAGCTTGATGATTCAAGACCCGGAAACGGAATTCCGTTAAGCGGAAGCGATTTAAGAAGTGCCATTGATGCCTTAATTTACAATCGTACCTTAAATGCAATTCAAAAGCCAAGTATAGGCTGCAATATCAAATGGAAATAAAGAGTGTACACCTTTAAAAAAGTTTACCTATCTTTGCACTATCTAATAAACAAATCCTCATTTTGAGCACTATAACAATATTTACAGTTTACCTGTTGTTGTCTTCTTTAAGAAGAGAACTGTCTGGTGCTGTTTTTATTTCACATAGTAAGGCCTTTATTAATTAGGCCTCCGTCTATTCCAATTTCTTCTTTCAGGCGGAGGATTTTACCACATTTTAATATTTATTTTTATTTGAAGGAGTAACTTCTCTCAAATAATTTTTTGCTTTTTTTAATCAAACAATCCCAAAACATCAATTGTACAAAATCTACAATTTGATTTTTTTTGAGTTAAAAAAAAACTAATCAGCCTGAAAGAACAAATTTGAAATACAAAACACAAACGTTTAAATTATAACAATAAAATATAGATATATGAAACCAACACCCACATTCTGTAAAACAGATTATCAATTTTTAAGAGAATTGATATTAAAAAGCAAAAATTCAACAAATACTAAAGAAGCAAATCAGCTTTCGCAAGAATTAGATCGTGCAGTTATCAGCAAAGAAAGCGAGCTGGATAGTTCTGTTATCCGAATTAACTCTTTTGTAACAATTGAAGATGTAAAGGCGAATAAACAAATGAAAATTCAAATCGTTTTACCTTCATCTGCAGACGTAAAACAATCTAAAATTTCGATTCTTGCACCATTAAGCGTTGCTATCATCGGATTTAAGGAAAATGACGAAGTCGATTGGGAATTACCTGCTGGTATAAAGACTTTAAAAATAATAGCAGTAGACAATACGGCTGTACATAATTTATAACTTTTTAAACACCTCATTCTGTGACGGTGTTTTTTTTATATCTATCCATAAACAAAAAAACTATTCAATAGACTTACTGAATAGTTTTAATTATCATTTCTTAAAAGCAAATTATAACTGCGAATGAATATAATTTGTTATTGATGCCATTTTCACATCGTCTAACTTTGCTTTCTTCTGCATACGCACCAAAATTGGCTTCCAATCTTCTTTCGTAAAATCTTTTGGTTCGTACAATTTGTGACATTTTGCACAACTATTATCATACAAATTTTTACCCTCTGCCAATTCAGGAGTTAATTCGGCTTTTACCGTTTTAGAAGCTGGAGCAGAAGTTTCTGCTGTTGCAGCGGTTGTTTTTTTTGTACCGCACGACGCTAAAAGTAACGTTACAACTGCTAAAGTTAGAATTTTTGTTTTCATTGCCTTGATTTATTTTTAAGTAAATATAAAAAAAATCCCATTCGACAAGGCGAATGGGATTCTATTTAAAATCAATTTAAACTTTATCAGTTTTATTATTTTACGTCCATTAATTCAACGTCAAAAATCAAAGTTGCGTTTGGCGGAATTACTCCTCCTGCACCTGATGGTCCGTAAGCTAAATCAGAAGGAATTACAAAACGAGCTTTGTCTCCAACTTGTAATAAAGCAATACCTTCATCCCATCCTTCAATAACTTGACCTTGACCTAATCTAAATTCGATTGGTTTTTTACGTGGGTAAGATGAATCAAAAACTTTTCCGTTTTCTAAAGATCCTTCGTAGTGAACAGAAACTGTTTTACCTGCTTCTGCTTGTTTACCGTCACCTTTTTGAATCATTTTGTAACGTAAACCGCTTTCTGTTTTATCAAAACCTGCTGCTAATTGTTCCATTTTTGCTTCAGATTCTGCTTTTAAAGCTGCTTCACGTTTCAAACGAGCACCTTTTAAACCAATAAAAGCTTCGATTGCATTCCATTTTTGAGCCTCTTCACCAACTCTAATAATTTCTAAAGTTTCAAGAGCATCACCTTGAGCAACAGCATCAACTACATCTTGTCCTTCAACAACATAACCAAAAACACTGTGTTTTCCATCTAACCAAGGAGTTGGAACGTGTGTGATAAAAAACTGAGAACCGTTACTTCCTGGACCAGAATTTGCCATAGACAAAACTCCTGGACGATCGTGTTTTAAACTAGATACAAATTCATCATCAAATTTATAACCTGGATCTCCAGTTCCAGTTCCTTTTGGACATCCACCTTGAATCATGAAATCAGGAATTACTCTATGAAAGTTTAATCCGTCATAAAATTTTTGTCCTTGAGGTTTTACTTTATTCTCCATATTTCCTTCTGCAAGAGCTACAAAATTCCCTACGGTTCCTGGTGTTAAATCGTGTGTAAGTTTTACTAAAATCGAACCTTTACTAGTATTGAATTTAGCGTATATTCCGTTTTCCATTGTTGTTATTTTTAATTTGACTGCAAATTTACAAATTAATTTTTTATCAATTTGCGCTTTCTATTTTTTTAGACCCGACGTTTCTGCTTTGATTTATAAGTAAGTCCGTAAACGGCTAATGCTAATAATGACAACACCATACAGCCAATTGCTACGGCATGCCATCCGCCTAATTTCCACAACAATAATCCGTATGCAGATCCTGCCGCGGTTCCTAAAAAGCTAAATGACATAAATACGGTATTTAACCTGTTTCTGGCTTCAGGTAATAGAGAATAAACTCTCGTTTGGTTTGAAATATGCACTCCTTGAATTCCAATATCAATAAACACAATTCCAATCGCAATTCCGATTACACTTTCAATAGAAAAATAGAAAATCAAAAAGCTTATTAAAATCAGTAAACAACCGTAACCAACTGCAATTCTGGAATTTCCTTTGTCTCCAATTTTTCCAACCAAAGGCGCCGCCAATGCTCCAGAAGCACCAACAATACCAAATAAACCAATTGTTGCGCTATTAAAATGAAATGGTTCACCAGAAAGCAATAAAACCATAGTAGTCCAGAATGCACCAAACTGAGCAAAGCTAAAAACATTAATCATCGTAGCTTCACGCAATACAGGCTGTGTTTTTATAAGTGTAAACAAAGATTTTAACAATTCGCCATAAGTACCTTTAAACTGAGGTTTATTAACCGGAAATTTACTTTGGATCAGGAAAAAGATCAAAAGACAAATTCCCGCTGCAATATAAAACATGGATCTCCAACCTAAAATCTGACCAATAAAACCACTTAAAGTCCTAGAGAGAAGAATTCCAACTAAGAGACCGCTCATAATGGTTCCAATTACTTTTCCTCTTTGTTCAGGAGTGCTCAGCGAGGCTGCCAAAGGCAAAATAAGCTGTGGTACAATTGATGTAATCCCAATTAATAAAGAAGCAATTTGCAGAACCAAAAAGCTTTTGGCTGCAGCAGCAATAAGCAATGCTATTACAGAGGCAAAAGTGGTTATTAAAATTTGCTTTTTACGTTCTAGTTTATCCCCTAGCGGCACCATAAAAAACAACCCAATAGCATAACCTGCCTGAGTTAAATAAGTTATAGTTCCTGCACTGGCTTCTGGAATTTTAAATTCGTTGGCAATTAAAACAATTAAAGGCTGGCAGTAATAAAGATTTGCAACGATAAGACCAGTGCAAACTGCCATAAAAAGGACATTCGTTTTAGATAAATTCATTTTGCAAAAATACTATTCTAATTGGAACCAAAACTTTAAAAAAAATATAAAATTTCTAAAGTCTCCATTAAAACCAAGCCTTTTTATACCAATTATGCAGTATTTGAAAACTTTTTTATTTCATAAAATCTTCGCGCATTGGGCTAAAAACATCGGTTAGAAGACCACTTTCTAAGCAAACAACACCATGAACAGCATGAGGCGGAATATAAAAACTATCTCCTTCTTTCAAAGTTTCTGTTACGCCGCTTATCGTAACATCAAATTTACCGCTTGAAACGTAAGTAACCTGAGAATGATAATGTTCATGCAAAACACCAATTCCTCCTTTTTCAAAATGTACATTAACAAGCATAACGCGATCATCAAAAGCTAATATTTTACGTTTGATTCCTTCGCCTACAACTTCCCATTCTATTTCATCTCCTTTAATAAACTCTTTACTTGTTCCGAAACTCATATTATTTAATTTTTATTGAATGCTTTTAAGGTCTTTTTTTGTTACCTGTAATCCTTCAGCTAAATTGTTGTCCTTAAAATATTTTTCTAATTCTTTTAACCTTTTTACATTATCATACTTAAAACCCGAATATAATTTTCTTTGACAGAGAGAACATAATCTAATAGAATGTCTGTCTGTTTCTACCATACTATTGGTTCCATTCATGACGCAATTTACTTCAATACAATGATGCAAACCAAACATATGTCCAATCTCATGCGAACAAATTTTCAGCAATCGATCTAAACATAAATTAAAATCAGCTTCTTTCTGCATTCTGTAAATAGAACTTACTGCAATTTTATCTCTGTAAGATGCCAGCCCAAAAACATAATTCCATTCTGGTTTTGGATACAAATCCTTTTCAGTTATTGCCATTAATGCAATTCTTTTATCAGGACTTTCTTCTTTTAAAACATCTGTCAAAATATATCCTGCTAAAAATTGTTCTTGTCCAACATCTCCAATTCGTCTGGCATGATTTGGAATAATATCATTTGAAGCATTTTCTAAAACCTTGGTTTCAAGCTGAAAGAATATTTGCAAATATTGACGAACCAATTCAATCTGTTTTAATTGTGAAGAATTAAATTGTCCAATTGGTTTCAAATAGATAATATCTTCTTCTTTTGTTGGGACAACATGTTTAGTCCGAACAAATTGCTCAAAACTTTGCCCTTTCTCTTTATGAGAAAACAACCAATCGCCAAAAACTGGTTCCCCAAGCTTAACATCATTAACTTTAATATCTAAAAAATAAGGTTGAGGAGGTAAAATTTGCTGCGAATTTAACTGTGCTTTTGAATTATTTTCTTCTTTCTTATTTGAATGACAAGAACAAAAAAATACAAACACCAACAAAACAAGTTTCTTCATAAATTACTACTTATTCAGATTAAGTTTTTTGAAATGAAATCATAACTGGTTTTAATCGAATCAATAGCATTTGGAATATAATTGTTCTCCTGCTCCACAAAAAAACACATCATTCCTGATATTTTTCGCTGCTTGAAAAAAGATTTAAAATCAATAGATCCAGAGCCTATTTCAGAATTCAAGCTCTGGTTTTCTTTATCCATATCTTTTACATGCCACATTTTAAATCGCCACGGATTTGCAGCAAACAATTCAAGAGGATTGTTGCCTGAACGAACAACCCAGTATAAATCTAACTCAAAAAACACTAAATCTTTCTCTGTTTCTTTTAACAAAATCTCATAACCTGTAGTGCCGTTTTCTAATTTTTGAAACTCAAAATCGTGATTATGATAGGCAAATTTCAATCCTTCGTCTTTACACATTTTGGCAGCTTCATTCAAACGTACAGCAATCTTTTTATAATCTTCACTATTTTTTCTATACGCTTCATCAATCCATGGAACAGTTAAAAAATCGCTTTTTAAAGTTTTTGCCGCTTTTATAGCAGCAATCAATTCTTCTTTATTTCCATCATAGAGAAAACTCCCTAAATTATAATGTCCGCTTACGACTTTCAAATCATTTTCATCCAAAATCTTTTTAAATTCTGAAGGCGACAATCCCCAAAACTGATCTTTGATTGAAAATCCGTAAGTTTCTACAATTGAATAACCTGAATCTGATATTTTCTTTAAAGTCGATTTTACGTCTTTTGGAAGTTCCTCTCGCAATGTATATAATTGCAAGCCTATTTCTTTTTTCTCCATGCTAAATGCTAATGACGGCAAAGCCAAAACTGCGGCTCCTGCCAAACTGCTGTTTATTATAAATTTTCTTCTTGTTACCATCTTTACAAAAAAAGTAAAACTTAAAATTATACAAACTGATTTTCAAAATCACGAATAAAACTATGAAGAGCAATCGCAGTCTCTTTGTACATAATTTCCTCTTGTCTCATAAATTTTTCATTACGCTATTTTACTTTGAATCTTCTTCTTCAAAGTTATCGAAATAAGTAAAATCTTTTGTAATCATTCCATTTTCGATTGTAAAAATAGTACAGATAGGCAGTTCAAATTTTGAATTATCCGGCGCAGTACCACTTGAAATAAATTCAACAATTATATGTTTCTCTCCTGACGGATATATTTGCACAATACTGTCTTTTAAATCTGGAAAAACTTCATTTAAACCTGCATATTTCTCCTCGATTTGTTTCCGAGTCTGCTTTACAATTCCCTGCCCTAATGAAGGATCCTTAAAATCGGCTGTTTCAGTATACATTTCAGCCATTTTTTTCCAATTATGACTATTGAAATATTCAAAATATTGCTTTACTACTTTTTCGTTTTTTGTGGTATCCATTGTTTTTGACTGGTTTTGGTTATTACAAGAAGCAAGTACAAAAATTGCAGCTAGTATTGTTATTCCTTTTTTCATCTGTTATTGTTTTTTAAGCTTTAATAAAAGTAATTAAATTTAACAATAATTCACTTAAAGAAACAACAAAAAACAATCTTATCTTATTGATTGTAAATAACTAAACAAAAAAAAGATCAGCCATTAAAGTTAATCCGCAATAACTATTTGCTGCGGTGGATAATTCTGCTTTTCGTTTTTATACGAATACACTTTTCCTTCAAAATCAATGTATATATAGGTATAATTCCAATAACTTGGCCCGGCAATTCTTTGCTTAGCATTGTTAGAGTTTTTATAAACTTGATCTGCATAAACCAATATCTGTCCTTGAGCGTTGTTAATAGTCCGAATAGGAAATCCCCAGCTTTTAATAAGATTGTGTCTCGTTTTGCCAGTCAAACCATCTAATGTATTTTTTGAGCTTGAGCAAGAAGTTAAAATTACAATTATAAGTAACAATGTGATTTTTTTCATGTTTATTTATTTTGTCTTATTGCTATAGGTACATCATTTTAAAAGTAGGCTTTAATCCAAAAAAATAAATAAACCTAAGATCATCAATTGATTAAATAAACATTAACTCGTACGGTTCTTAATGGTCAAATATTTCAATTTAACAGGTATAAATGTTTCAGATATTAAATCATTAAAACTTCAAATATTAACTTTGTATCTTTGCAGCAAACTTTTGAAGAAAAACAATGCGAATTGACATTATAACGATTTTGCCGGAATTATTAAGAAGCCCGTTTGAGGCATCGATTATGAAACGTGCTATTGATAAGGGTTTAGTAGAAGTGCACTTTCATAATTTACGTGACTATACAACCAATAAACAAAAAAGTGTTGATGATTACCCTTTTGGCGGAGGCGCTGGAATGGTAATGACTGTACAGCCAATCGATGATTGCATCACGCACTTAAAAAGTGAACGTGAATACGATGAAATCATTTATATGTCGCCTGACGGTGAAACGTTAAACCAGAAAATGGCCAACAAAATGTCTATGTATGAAAATATTATCATTTTATGCGGACATTATAAAGGTGTTGATCAGCGTGTAAGAGATCATTTTATTACTAAAGAAATTTCTATTGGTGATTATGTTTTATCTGGCGGTGAATTAGGCGCTTTGGTTTTATCTGATGCATTAATTCGATTAATTCCAGGAGTTTTGAGTGATGAAACCTCAGCGTTGACAGACAGCTTTCAGGACAATTTACTTTCAGGACCTATATATACAAGACCTGCTGATTATAAAGGATGGAAAGTTCCAGAAGTTTTAACGAGCGGACACTTTGCTAAAATTGATAAATGGCGCGAAGATATGGCTTACGAACATACTAAAAACAGAAGACCTGATTTACTGGAATAGTCTTAAAATACGCAAGTCAGCATATTCATTTTTAGAACATTACAGCTTTACAGACTTCAACTTTATATCTTAAAAAATAATTCACAATTTATAATTCATAATTTATAATTATTTTCTACATTTGCACCCGAATTGGACTAACCTCTGGCGAGATCCGTGAATGTTACTCTAAATAAAACTATAATAATAAAATTATCATGGCAGATTTATTAAAATTCGTTCAAGACGAATTCGTTGCTAGAAAAGATTTCCCTGTATTTGGAGCTGGAGATACTATTACAGTATTCTACGAAATTAAAGAGGGTGAAAAAACAAGAACTCAGTTTTTTAAAGGAGTTGTTATTCAAAGAAGAGGTTCTGGTAACACAGAAACTTTCACGATTCGTAAAATGTCTGGAGCTATTGGAGTTGAGCGTATCTTCCCAGTAAACTTACCAGCTTTACAAAAAATCGAAATCAACAAAAAAGGTTCTGTTCGTAGAGCTAGAATTTTCTACTTCAGACAACTTACTGGTAAAAAAGCTAAGATTAAAGATAAAAGAAGATAATCATTTATCTAATTGTTATAAAAAACTCGTTTCATATCATTTGAAACGAGTTTTTTTTTGCGTCCAATTTTTAAAATACCATAATCTTTTTCAGGAGCTAATCCCGCTCCCGAAGCCTCGGGATGTTTCAATCTTTTGCCTTATAAAGAAAAAAGCAAAAGGATTTCCATTTCTATCGGGGCTAGGGCAATAATTTTCATAACAATATTTTCTTTTAGTTTGTCATTTCGACGAAGGAGAAATCTTCGCAAGTAGCGCGACAAAAATTGGCGACAATATTGAAATTCGCTTTGCGAAAAAACAGATTAAAACGGATTTTATCAGCTTAATCTTGTCATTTCGCGCGAAGGGAGAAATCACACTAGAAACTCCGTTCCTAAAATCGTAAATCTTTGTCGAATCCCGCGTGTGATTTCTCCTTCGTCGAAATGACAAGATTGTGAAAATAATTGTGCTTAATAAACAAAAAGTTCTTATTCTACGGTTTAAGTCAATGTCATTAAGTTAATCTTTTGGAAAATAAAATCCGTTTTTATCTGCGTTTTACGAAGTAAATCTGTTTTATCCGCGTCAAAATTAGACGCTGATTATACTGATTCGCTAAAGCGAAAACGCTGATAAAAACGGATTTTATCAGCTTAATCTTGTCATTTCGACGAAGGAGGAAATCACACCAGAAACTCCGTTCCTAAAATCGTAAATCTTTGTCGAATCCCGCGTGTGATTTCTCCCTTCGCGCGAAATGACAAGATTGTGAAAATAATTGCGCTTAATAAACAAAAAGTTCTTAATTCTACGGTTTGCGTGAGGGATAGAAGTGGAAAGCCCACAGCCTGACGAAGGAAGTGCGAGGACTTGAAACGGATAGCCCGGTTCGCCTTTTTCGGCGAACGCGCCCAAAATAAAAAAAACCGATACTCATAAAGCATCGGTTTGTATTTAATAAAAAATTGGTTTTCTATTTTTTTAATAGTTTTTCCAAATATTCGATTTTGTCTTTTTCAGCTTGCAGTAAACGCTCGTAAAGCTTTTCTTTTTCCTGATAAGCTTCAATTAATTTGTCTAATGGATTGAATATACAATTATTATTATGTCCCAAATGACCGTTATTGATACTATTATCGTGAAAAGTATTAAAATAGCTAATCATATTTTCTTCTGAAAAATTTTTAATTGCTTCTACACTTACTCCCAAAGCTTTTGCAACTTCTGCAAGTTTTTCATCATCTATTGTCTCACTGTTTTCAATAGCCGATACAGCTTGTTGGTTTGTTCCTAAAGTCTGCGCCAAAGCTTCTTGCTTCATATCACGAAGTTCACGAATACGGCTTATTTTTCGCCCTATATGATTTGGTTTTGTAAGTGTGCTCATAATTCAAAGATAATGATTAAGCGTAATAATAAACAACAAGTAAAAAACATATTAAACAATGTATCTTACATTTGTTACATGTTGATTGCTTTTTGGTCAAAAATACAACTTTTCGCACAAAAAAGACTGAAAATAAAATAGATTTATACAACTGTAGTGTTTTCTATTTTCGAAATGTTCTGCTTTTACCTATGATTAATCAAAACTGCAATTTTTTAATATCAAAATCATCGATTTGGCAATTTAACGTGTGCGAATTAGTAATCTGATAATTCCAGTATTTCTCAGCAAAACTATACCGTTTTCGGACTGTTTTTATTATATTTGCTCCGCTCATTTTGAGCCGACTATATCATTCACATCGCCATTCCTTGACGACACGATTATAAAAAAAAAAAAAAATGACACAGAATTCAAAAATTTTTTACACCTTAACTGATGAGGCGCCGTTATTAGCGACTTACTCTTTATTACCTATTGTTCAAGCTTTTACTTCCACAGCTGGTATTGCTATTGAAACTAGAGATATCTCGTTAGCAGGAAGAATTTTATCTAATTTCCCTGAGTCTTTAACAGATGCTCAAAAAACAGGTGACGCTTTGGCTGAATTGGGTCAATTAGCTACAAAACCAGAAGCTAATATTATCAAGTTACCAAACGTTTCTGCATCTGTACCACAATTAAAAGCTGCTATTGCTGAATTGCAATCGCATGGTTATAACATTCCTAATTTCCCAGAAGATCCGCAAAATGATGCTGAAAAGGAAATTAAAGCAAAATATGCAAAAGTATTAGGTTCTGCAGTAAACCCAGTTTTACGTGAAGGAAACTCTGACCGTAGAGCTCCAAGAGCCGTTAAAAACTTTGCAAAAGCAAATCCGCACTCAATGGGCGCTTGGTCTGCTGACTCAAAAACTAAGGTAGCTTCTATGCCGAATGGTGATTTTTACGGAAGTGAAAAATCACTTACTGTTACTGAAGCTAATGATGTAAAAATTGAATTTGTTGCTAAAGACGGTTCTACAACTGTTCTTAAAGCAAGTACTCCTTTAAAAGCTGGTGAAATCATCGACAGCTCTGTAATGCATTTAAAAGCTTTAAAAAGTTTTGTTGCTGAAGCTATTGCTGATGCCAAAAAAGAAGGTGTTTTACTTTCTGTGCACTTAAAAGCTACTATGATGAAAGTTTCAGATCCAATTATCTTTGGCGCTATCGTTGAAGTTTATTTTGCTGATCTTTTCAAAAAATACGAAACTTTATTCAAAGAATTAAACATTGACACTAGAAATGGTTTAGGTGATATCTATGCAAAAATTGCTGGAAAACCTGAGCAGGCTGAAGTTGAAGCTGCGATCAATGCTGCTATCGAAAACGGACCAGCTCTTGCAATGGTAAATTCTGATAAAGGAATTACAAACTTACATGTTCCTTCTGATGTAATTGTAGATGCATCTATGCCTGCAATGATTCGTACTTCTGGACAGATGTACAACAAAGAAGGAAAACAACAAGATACAATCGCGATTATTCCGGATCGTTCTTATGCTGGAATCTATACTGCAACTATCGATTTCTGTAAAAAACACGGTGCTTTTGATCCTAAAACAATGGGAAGTGTTCCTAACGTTGGATTAATGGCTCAAAAAGCAGAAGAATACGGATCTCATGATAAAACTTTCCAATTGAAAGAAGACGGCGTTGTTCGCGTTGTTGATGCAAATGGAAATGTTTTAATGGAACAAAACGTTGAAGCAAATGATATTTTCAGAATGTGTCAAGCAAAAGACGCTCCTATTCAAGACTGGGTTAAACTAGCTGTAAACAGAGCTCGCTTGTCAAGTACTCCTGCAGTTTTCTGGTTAGACGAAAACAGAGCGCATGACAGAGAATTGATTTTAAAAGTTCAAAAATATCTTAAAGATTACGATACTACAAACTTAGATATTCGCATTTTAAATCCAGTTGCTGCAACTGAATTTACTTTAGACAGAATCATCAAAGGTTTAGATACTATCTCTGTAACTGGAAACGTTTTACGTGACTATTTAACAGATTTGTTCCCAATTTTAGAGTTAGGAACTTCTGCAAAAATGTTATCTATCGTTCCTTTAATGAACGGTGGTGGATTGTTTGAAACTGGCGCAGGAGGATCTGCTCCTAAACACGTTGAGCAATTTACAGAAGAAGGATATTTACGTTGGGATTCACTAGGAGAATTTTTAGCTCTTGGTGCTTCTTTAGAGCATTTAGGACAAACTTTAGACAATTCTAAAGCAATTGTTTTAGCTGAAACTCTTGACGAAGCAAATGACAAATTCTTAGCAAACGATAAATCTCCAGCTCGTAAAGTTGGACAAATCGATAACCGTGGTTCTCACTTTTATCTTGCATTCTATTGGGCTCAGGCTTTGGCTGCTCAAAATAAAGATGCAGAATTAAAAGCTATCTTTACTCCAATTGCTGCTGAACTTGAAGCTAATGAAGCTAAAATTGATGCAGAATTAATTGGCGCACAAGGAAAACCTCAAACACTTGGAGGATATTATCAGCCAACACCAGAATTGGTAAGCAAAGCAATGCGTCCTAGCGAAACATTCAATGCAATTATTGCCAAAATAAAATAATTTAGACGCACTGCTTTGCTCTGCACATCTATAATAAATACGGAAAGGACAACTCATAAGGTTGTCCTTTTTTTATTCTTAACTAATGTTTAACAAAATTCAGCCTGCTATATTTAGTAAGAATTATTAACTATGTAGTTCAAAACCAAAGCAATGATTACAAAAAAGATTAGTTTACTTCTTATCCTTATTTTTACCACATTTGCTTCTTTTTCTCAGGAAAAATTCACACTCAGCGGAACTATAAAAGATTCTAAAAATAACGAAAGTTTAATTAGTGTAAACGTTTATATTCCTACCTTAAAAATTGGAACAACAACTAATGAATATGGTTTCTATTCTATAACAGCTCCAAGCGGCGAGCATGAAATTGAAATTAGTTATTTAGGGTATCAAACCATTCATAAAACTATTATCTTAAATCAAGATACCAAAAATAACTTCTCCATCAGCGAAAGCGGTCAAGAACTTCAAGAAGTTATCATTAAAGATAATAAAGGAAAAATAAATATTAAGTCGCCAGAAATGAGTGTCAACAAACTCTCTATTTCGACGATTAAAAAAATGCCTGTAGTATTGGGTGAAGTCGACGTTATTAAATCCATTTTACTTCTTCCAGGAGTAACTAATGCAGGCGAAGGTGCATCAGGATTTAATGTGCGAGGCGGCGGTGCCGATCAAAATTTAATTTTATTAGATGAAGCTACAATCTTTAACTCTTCACACGTATTTGGTTTTTTCTCGGTTTTTAATCCAGATGCGATCAAAGATTTGAAATTGTATAAAGGAGGAATACCTGCCAGATTTGGCGGTCGCGCCTCATCTGTTTTAGATATTTACCAGAAAGACGGGAGCAGCAAGAATTTTCATATGAGCGGCGGAATTGGTTTAATATCCAGCCGACTTCTTTTAGAAGGTCCAATTGTAAAAGACAAAGGTTCTTTTTTAATTGGCGGAAGAGCTTCATACGCCCATTTATTCTTAAAACTATCCGAGGAAAACAAAGACAACTCCGCTTATTTTTATGATCTAAATGCAAAATTCAGTTATAAATTAAACGACAACAACAGCTTATATTTATCTGGATATTTTGGTCGGGATGTTTTCAGCCTTAATAAAAGTTTTACAAATACTTACGGAAACTCTACTTTAAATCTTCGTTGGAATCATTTGTACTCTAATAAACTGTTCTCAAATTTATCTTTAATCTACAGTGATTATTATTATGGCCTTGATTTGGATTTTGTTGGTTTCAAATGGGATTCAGGCATCAAAAATTATAATATTAAATACGATTTCAAAAACTATATTTCAGATAAATTCAAATTAAATTATGGTTTAAACGGGATTTATTATGATTTTAATCCCGGAACTATTAAACCAAGCAATGATACATCTGGGATAAATCCAGATCAACTAGATCGAAAATATGCGTTTGAACCGTCAATTTATATAGATGCTGAAAACCAGCTTTCTAAAAAAATAACGCTGGCTTACGGATTACGTTACAGTTTGTTTTATCGTTTAGGAGCATCGACCATAAATTATTACGACAATAATAATCCTGTGCTGTTTAATACTGACATGCAGATTTACGAAAAAGCAACTCCATCTTCAACAAAATATTTTAGTTCAAATAAAGTAATTCAAGATTACAACAACTTAGAACCTAGACTTTCTGTTTCTTATCAATTAAATGACGATCAGGCAATAAAAGCAAGTTACAATCGCATGGCGCAATATCTTCAGTTAATTTCGAATACCTCATCTCCTACTCCGCTGGATGTTTGGATGCCAAGTGATAATTACATTAAACCACAACTTGCTGATCAAGTTGCTTTGGGTTATTTTAGAAACTTTAATAACGGCGTTTATTCTCTTGAAGTCGAAACTTATTATAAAAAAATCAAAAACAGACTGGATTATATCGATGGTGCTGATTTGATTGCAAATGACGCAATTGAACAAGTGATTCTAAACGGACAAATGCGTGCTTATGGTTTAGAAATTATGCTGAAGAAAAACGAAGGTAAATTCAACGGATGGATTTCTTATACTTTATCTAAGTCAGAACAGCAGACACCGGGAAGAACTCCTGAAGAAATAGGCATCAATAACGGAAAATGGTACAGCTCTGCTTATGATAAAACACATAATTTAGCCGTAACATCAGCTTACAATTTAAACGATAAATGGTCGTTTGGCGCTAATTTCATTTTACAGTCTGGACAACCTGTAACTTACCCAAACGGTCAATATGAATATTTAGGAATTACAGTTCCAAGTTATGGACTTCGAAATAAAGATCGCCTGCCTGCCTATCATCATTTAGATATTTCGGCGACTTTAACTCCAAGAAAAAATAAAGACCGAAACTGGAAAGCTGAATGGGTTTTTAGCATATACAATCTATACAACCGCCAAAATGCAGCATCAATCAATTTTAGACAAAATCTAGACACAGGAGTAAATGAAGCCGTGCAATTGTCAATATTTGGTATGGTTCCCGCTGTTAGTTATAACTTTAAATTTTAAAGAAGTTTCATTTCTGTAGAGAAATAATAAAGATACATCATGAAAAAAATTATTCTATTAATCGTATTATTTACAACGACACTTTTTACAAGTTGTGAAGAAGTTGTAGAAGTTGATTTAGATACTGCACCGCCAAAATTAGTAATCGAAGCTGCTATCAATTGGGAAAAAGGAACAAAAGGAAATGAACAGACGATAAAATTAACTACAACAACTGGTTATTTTGATAACGTAATTCCGACCGTTTCTGGTGCAATTATCAATATAAAAAACAGTCAAAATGAACAGTTTAATTTTATCGAAGTTAAAAAAACCGGTCAATATGTATGTTCAAATTTCACGCCTGTAATTGGAGAACAATACACCTTAACCGTAATCAGCAGAGGAAATAGATACATTGGCACTGAAACTTTAAAATCAGTGGCCCCCATAACTCGAATAGATCAAAATGACAAAGGTGGTTTAACAGGAAAAGATATCGAAATAAAAGCGTTTTATAATGATCCTGGCGATGCAGAGAATTTTTATTTATACAAATATGTATATTCTAATAAAGTAAAATCAACCTTTTATGTAGATGAGGATAAGTTTTTTAACGGAAATGAATTTTTCAGTCTTTCTAATGATGAAGATTTAAAAGTTGGAAATGAAATCGAAATAACACATTACGGAATTTCAAAACAATACTTTAATTATATGAGTATTTTAGTCAGCATTGCTGGAAGCAATATTGGAGGTCCATTTCAATCTCCTCCTGCAACTGTAAAAGGAAATATTATTAATGTAACCAATAAAGATAATTATCCATTAGGTTATTTCTCTCTTTGCGAAACTTCTAAGGTTAATTATAAAATAAGTACAAAATAAAAATGGAAGCACAAATTAAAATCGCAACCGAAAAAAAACTAATTGGCAAATGCATTAAAATGTCGTTTATCGAAAACCGAACGTTTCAATTATGGAGCAGTTTTATGCCAAAACGCCGTGAAATTAAAAATTCAATTGATTCTAATTTATACTCTTTAGAAGTTTTTTCACCGAATCATTTTGACAATTTTGATCCTAACAAAAGTTTTCAAAAATGGGCAGCAGTAGCCGTTACTGATTTTGATGTAATCCCATCAGAAATGGAAACACTTGTTGTACCAACTGGTTTATATGCCGTTTTTATTCATTACGGCCCAGCAGCTGAAGGACACAAAACCTACCATTCTATTTTTGCAGAATGGCTTCCAAAATCAGAATATACAATTGACGACAGGCCTCATTTTGCAGTAATGGATCATAAGTACAAAAAAGACGATCCAAACTCGGAAGAGGAAATCTGGATTCCCATAAAAAACAGAGACTAATTTTCAGTACTTCTTTATTATTCTTAATTTTCAACTAAAAAAACATGCTGGTCGAAACATTAAAATCACTGTTCAATAGAGATTTGAACAAATTAAAAGTCGAAATAGAATCTTACCAAAATGAAAATCAGCTTTGGGCAATCGATAAAAACATTTCAAACTCAGGTGGAAATCTCTGCCTCCATTTAATTGGCAACATCAACACCTATATTGGTGCCGAAATAGGAAAAACAGGATATGTTAGAAATCGTCCATTAGAATTTTCTCTAAAAGACATTTCAAAATCCGAATTAATTTGTAAAATCGACGAAACCATTCTTGTCGTAAACAACACCCTTGATCTTTTAACTGAAGAAGATTTAAACACCATTTATCCGCAGATTGTTTTCGAAAAAGAAATGACAACAGGATTCTTTTTTGTTCATCTTTCTACACATTTAGCTTATCATCTTGGACAAATTAATTATCATAGACGATTGCTGGATTTATAATTTTAGATTTTAGATCGTTCGAAAATCTTTTGCAAAAAAAATCAGAAATCTAAAATCAGAAATCTAAAATTGTAACAGTACCTTTGCAACACATTCAAAAAAAATAACATGTCATCACACCATATAGTTCGCGACGATCAGGAACCCGCTTTAATAATTGCAAACGGCGCCGCCTGCAACCCTGAATTATTGGGACAATTATTAGAATGGTCTCCGCTTGTTATTGTTTTAGACTCAGCAATTGAACGTGTTATAGATTTAGGTATAAAAATCGATGTGCTTTTAGGTGATTTTGATCGTGGTTTTGATCCCGAAATATATAAAACTTCGCAATATCCTATCGAAATCGTTCATACTCCAGATCAAAATAAAACCGATTTAGAGAAAGCTTTTGATTATTTAATAGAAAGAAAAATCCCTGCTGTAAATGTAGTTTGGGCTACTGGAAGACGTGCAGATCATACGATTACCAATCTTACCAATATTGTTCGTTATCGAAACTTACTTAAAATTGTGATTCTCGACGATCATTCGAAGATATTTTTACTGCCAACAAAATTTGAGAAATGGTATACCGCCAAAACACCTATTTCGTTGATTCCAATTGGCGTTGTAAACGGAATTTTTTCTAAAAATCTAAAATACGAATTACAAGACGATACGCTTACAATGGGCTATAGAACTGGAAGCAGTAATTCTGTAGAAAAAGACGGACTTGTAACTATAACACATCGTGAGGGAGATTTACTTTTAATGGAATGTTTTGATTAGAAACATTTGAAAATAAAAAGTCTCGGAGGGACGCAATATTTATAAATCAAAATCTCTTGTTCTAATTAAAGCTCCAGCGAGGTGACACACAAAACCTATGTCGCTCTGCTGGAGCTTTTGTTTTAATTATAAAATAATTGGCAGTAAATATTACGCTCTTCTGAACCTTTCTTTAAAGAAAGGAATACCTATCTTTGCACAGAAATCAACAAAAATGAAAGCAGAAAACAATTCTCAAAAAGACAATTTACATCCTAGAAACATTCATCGCTCACGCTATGATTTTGATTTGCTTATTTCAAATTGTCCTGAATTAAAAGCTTTTATTTCCATAAACAAATTTGGAATTGAAACTATTGATTTCAGCAATCCGCTTGCTGTAAAAACGCTCAACAAAGCTTTACTGCAAACCTATTATGACATTCAAAACTGGGATATTCCAAAAAATTATCTTTGTCCGCCAATTCCAGGCAGAGCTGATTATATTCATTATATAGCCGATTTATTGGCAGAAACGAATAACGGTCAAATTCCTGAAGGTAATTCTGTTATGGGACTAGATATCGGAACGGGTGCTAATTTAATCTATCCGATATTAGGAAATTCGATTTACAATTGGAGTTTTGTTGCAACAGATATTTATAAAACTTCAATCGAAAACTGCAGTAAAATTATCGAAGCAAACCCCAAATTAATTGATGCAATTAGTTTACAGCAACAGACAGAATCTCGATTTATCTTTAAAAACATTATCATTCCCGAAGATCGTTTTACATTTACTATGTGTAATCCGCCTTTTCATGCTTCCGCTGAAGAAGCTAATAAAAGCACCTCTAGAAAAGTATCCAATTTAAACCCGAAAGAGAAGAAAAACACAAATCCTGTATTAAATTTTGGTGGTCAAAATGCTGAATTGTGGTGCAATGGCGGCGAAATTGGCTTTGTAACTCAAATGATTTACGAAAGTGTAAAATATGCTTCGCAATGCTTATGGTTTACGACATTGGTTTCTAAAAAAGAAAATCTATCCTCAATTTACAAAACCTTGAAAAAAGTAAACGCAGTTTCTGTAAAAACCATCGAAATGTCGCAAGGACAAAAAAACAGCCGTATTGTCGCTTGGAGTTTTTTAAGTAATACGGAACAGCAAAAGTGGACGCTTTAAAATATTGATTTTCAACTTCAAAACCTTGATTTTATAATTTGCTTTTGGTAAGTTTACTATAAACTATTCAATATCAAAATCATGGCAGATTATATTGGTTACCTAGCATCATTTTTTATAGTAGGAGGTTTTTTATTGAAAGATCTCAAAAAAATACGTTTAATTAACTTTTTCGGATGTATGTGTTTTGTAATATACGGCATCTTTTTAAAAGATTACAGAGACGTTAGTCAATGGCTTTTGCCTGTTATTATTCCCAACGGAATTTTAGCATTGGTACAAGTTTATCACTTAACTGTGCAAAAAAATAAACCTTAGAATTATGATACTTTAAAACAAAATTCTGATACAGAAACGCTTTTCCAAAATTGTATCTTTAGCTAAATTGAATTTTATTGCAATGCAAAAATTATACTTCAGATTAGTTCTAATATTGTTAGTAATCACAAGTTGTTCATCCATTAAAGAAGCTAAATTTGATGATTATATATTCGAAACCAAAAGCGAAAAGCAATCGTATTTAAATGCATACGACAAAGCATTAAAACTTTGGGATATTCCTTATACAGAAGAAAATGTAAAAACAAGTTTTGGAACAGCACACGTAATTATCGCGGGACCAAAAAATGGAAAAAGTTTAGTTTTACTTCACGGAATGGACGCTACCTCAACCATGTGGTATCCTAACATTAAGGCTTTAGCGAAAAATCATAGAATTTATGCGATCGATTTTTTGATGGAACCAGGAAAATCAACTTTAACAGCAAAACCGCTTTCTTCAAAAGAAATTGTGATTTGGTACAATGAAATTTTCAGTTTCTATAAATTAAAACAATTTGACATTATTGGAGCATCAAAAGGCGGATGGATCACAGTATTATTAGCTTCTCAAGAAAAAAAATCAATCGATAAAATAGTATTACTAAGCCCCGCACAGACTTTTAAATTTATAGATAAAGTAAGAAAAACAAGTTCTGCATTGCTCTTAAAACTTTTTCCAAGTGAAAAAAAATTTAATAAAACACTCGAAACATTTTCAACGCATCCCCAAAACATAAACTCCAATTACAAAAGGCAGTTTTATTTGGCAAACAAATATGCAAAATCAAATTCCAGTATGCTTAAAATGCGTCCGTTTTCAGACGAAGAATTACAATCAATTACAAATCCAGTATTAGTTTTAATTGGAGATCATGACGTTATTAACTCTGAAGAAAGTTTGACACGAGCACAAAAATTTTTAACAAACTGTAAAACGAAAACTATTAAAGATGCAGGACATTTTTTATCTATTGACCAAGCGAAAATTACGAACGACGCTGTTATTAATTTTTTAGAATAGAATTCAAACTTTGTATCTTTACACAACTAATCTTCATCCATAAAAAATGAATTTCCAAGTAACTTCAGAATATAGTCCAAAAGGAGATCAACCTCAAGCAATTCAAAAATTGTCGCAAGGTATAATCGACGGCGAAAAATATCAAACTTTATTAGGAGTTACAGGATCTGGTAAAACATTTACGGTAGCTAATGTTATTGAGGAAGTACAGCGTCCAACGTTGGTTTTGGCGCATAATAAAACTTTGGCTGCGCAATTATATTCAGAGTTTAAACAATTTTTTCCAAATAATGCGGTTGAGTATTTCGTTTCTTATTACGACTATTATCAGCCAGAAGCTTTTATGCCTGTTACAGGAGTTTTTATTGAAAAAGATTTATCTATCAATGAAGAGCTTGAAAAAATGCGTTTAAGCACGACTTCTTCTTTACTTTCAGGAAGACGTGACGTTTTAGTTGTAGCCTCAGTTTCCTGCTTGTATGGTATTGGAAATCCAGTAGAATTTCAAAAAAATGTGATCGAAATAACTCGAGATCAAGTTATTTCGAGAACTAAATTACTGCATAGTCTTGTACAAAGTTTATACGCTAGAACTGAAGCCGATTTTAATCCGGGAACTTTTAGAATTAAAGGCGATACTGTTGAAGTTTATCCCAGCTATGCTGATGATGCATATCGAATTCACTTTTTTGGAGATGAAATTGAAGAAATCGAAGCTTTTGATCCTAAAACCTCACAGGTTATTGAAAAATTTAAAAGATTAACGATTTATCCCGCCAATATGTTTGTGACTTCTCCTGAGGTTTTGCAAGGAGCAATCTGGGAAATTCAACAAGATTTAGTAAAACAAGTTGATTATTTCAAAGAAATAGGCAAACATTTAGAAGCAAAACGTCTTGAAGAACGAACTAATTTTGATTTAGAAATGATTCGCGAATTAGGATACTGTTCTGGAATTGAAAACTATTCGCGTTATCTTGACGGACGTGAGGCTGGAACAAGACCGTTCTGCTTGTTAGACTATTTTCCGAGTGATTATTTAATGGTGGTTGATGAAAGCCACGTAACGGTTTCACAGGTTCACGCCATGTATGGAGGCGATCGCAGCCGAAAAGAAAATTTGGTTGAATATGGTTTTAGACTGCCTGCCGCAATGGACAACAGACCTTTGAAATTTGAAGAGTTTGAAGCCATGCAAAATCAGGTAATTTACGTTTCGGCAACACCTGCAGATTATGAATTGCAAAAATCTGATGGAATTTATGTAGAGCAGATTATTCGTCCAACAGGATTATTAGATCCAATTATTGAAGTAAGACCAAGTTTAAATCAGATCGATGATTTGATTGAAGAAATACAAGTTCGATGTGAACTGGACGAAAGAGTTCTAGTGACAACGCTGACTAAAAGAATGGCTGAGGAACTAGCTAAATATTTAACTAAAGTAAACATTCGATGCCGTTACATCCATTCTGATGTTGATACTTTAGAACGAATCGAAATCATGCAGGATTTACGAAAAGGTATTTTTGATGTCTTAATTGGAGTTAACTTGCTTCGTGAGGGTTTAGATTTACCTGAAGTTTCTCTTGTTGCGATTCTCGATGCCGATAAAGAAGGTTTTTTAAGAAATCACAGATCTTTAACGCAGACTATTGGTCGTGCCGCAAGAAACTTAAATGGAAAAGCGATTATGTATGCTGATAAAATTACCGCAAGCATGCAAAGAACAATAGACGAAACTAATTACCGAAGAACTAAACAGATTAATTATAATACTGAGCACGGTATTACACCTCAGGCATTAAACAAAAAAATAGACAGCGCTTTTACAAAAAATCCTTTAGTAGAATACGAATTAGGGCATACTTTACCTGTTGCCGCTGAACCTGAAACTGCTTATTTGTCTAAATCTGAGTTAGAAAAAATGATACGAGAAAAAAGAAAATCAATGGAAAAAGCAGCAAAAGAGCTAGACTTTTTACAAGCTGCCAAACTTCGTGATGATATTAAAAAACTACAAGATCAATTAGCTTAAAAAAAAACACAACATATTGATCATCAATTATTTAAAATAATTTCATAAATTTACGCGTCCATAATCTATCTGGAATTTTTTCTTACTTTTAAACTAGATAAATTATGAACACTAAATTTATTTTTACTACTGCGGCTCTTTGCGGCTCGGTAGTATCGAACTTCGGGCAAATTAAACCACAGCCCGCCCCAGAAAAAATCGTCGTAGATGAATATTTCGGAGAAAAGATAGAAGATCCTTACCGTTATCTTGAAAATTTAAATGATCCGAATGTGGTTACTTGGATGAAAGCTAATGCTGATTATGCGCGAGCAAAGCTAAATGAAGTTCCAGAACGCCAAAATCTCTTTAAAAAACTAAAAGAGCTTGATGCAAGAAAAGAAAGTACTATCTCTGACTTACAAATTACCGAGAATGATCATTATTTCTATCTAAAACGAAATGCCAACGAGGAAAATGGTAAATTGTATCATAGAATTGGCTATAAAGGAACTGAAAAACTACTTTTTGATCCAGAAACTTATAAAAAAACACCTGGAGTAAATTACAATATAAGCTCGATAACTCCTAATGAAAAAGGAGACAAAGTAGCCGTAGAAATAGCTCCAAGCGGTTCTGAAAGTGCTGAATTACTTATTGTAAGCAGTGACGGAAAAGTTTATCCTGAAGTATTCGACAGATGCTGGTTCAGTACTCCTTCTTGGATGCCTGATGGAAATTCATTTACTTACGGACGATTAAACTCTGCAAATGTTACTGATCCAAACAGATTACTGAACTCTAAAGTATATTATCACAAATTAGGAGAAGACCCAAACAAAGATGTAGAATTTTTATCGAGTGCAACCAATCCAGAACTTAACATAGGTGCAGAAGAATTTCCTTTAAATCTCTATCATAAAAATTCGAATAAAAACTATGGTTTGGTTCTTACTGTAGACAATCGAATTAAGTTATACGACAC
This sequence comes from Flavobacterium plurextorum, assembly GCF_002217395.1. Classification (GTDB taxonomy): domain Bacteria; phylum Bacteroidota; class Bacteroidia; order Flavobacteriales; family Flavobacteriaceae; genus Flavobacterium; species Flavobacterium plurextorum. Next base: position 47,683 of record NZ_MUHD01000015.1, read on the forward strand.
TGATTTAAAAGACAATTTCAAACCTACAAAATGGATAAGTTTAGTTGACAAGAAAGATGAAGTAACGAATTATAATGTTGATAAAGAGTTTATTTATTACTTGACTTATAAAAATGCTTCTAATTACAAAATTATCAAAGTTCCCATTTCAGATCCTAACATTGAAAAGGCAGAAACAGTTATTCCTGAACCCAAAAATGGAAATATTACCAATTTTACACTTACAAAAGATGGTTTATATTATTCACTTACCGAAAATGGCGTACAGGCAAAAGTATTTTTCTTAGCAAAAGGAAAAAAAGAACCTATTGAATTAAAACTTCCTTTTCAAGCAGGTTCAGCTTCATTTTTAACTGTAAATGAAAATAAAAGTGACATCTGGATCACTCTTTCTGGCTGGACTTCTCCAACAAAACGCTATTTGTATAATCCATCATCAAATACATTTACCTTTCAGCCTATGACAAAACCAATCGAATATCCTGAATTCAAAGATATAGTCTCAAAAGAAATTATGGTTCCATCTCATGATGGCGTTATGGTTCCAGTTTCTATCATTTACAATAAAAACACCAAATTAAATGGTGATAATCCGATGCTTATGATGGGATATGGTGCTTATGGAATCTCTATGGAACCGCGATTTAGCTCTAGCTTTACACTGCCCTATTGTACTTATGGCGGTATTTACGTTATTGCTCACGTTAGAGGCGGCGGAGAACTAGGAGAAGCTTGGCATAAAGCAGGTTTTAAAACTACTAAGCCTAACACATGGAAAGATTTAATTGCGGTTACTGAATATTTAATTAAAGAAAAATACTCTTCGCCAAAAAGAATCGCAATTTGGAGCGCAAGTGCAGGTGGTATATTAATTGGAAGAGCAATTACTGAACGACCTGATTTGTTTGCGGCAGCCATTCCAGAAGTAGGTTCATTTAATACAATCCGCTCAGAATTATCTCCAAATGGCCCTGGCAATATTCCTGAATTTGGAACTGTAAAGGATAAAACAGAGTTCAAAGCGCTGTTAGAAATGGATTCATTTCATCATATTAAAAAAGGAACTGCTTATCCAGCAACATTAATAACGGCAGGAATGAATGATCCTCGTGTAATTGCTTGGGAACCTGCAAAATTTGCTGCTTCACTTCAAAATGCAAATACTTCCAGCAATCCAATATTATTTTTAACGGACTTTGAATCTGGTCACGGAATGGGTGACAGTGCTACAAAAAGCATAGAAAAAAATAGTGATTTAATCAGCTTTGCATACACTTATACTGGGCATCCAAAATTTCAACCTTCAAAAAAAATAAAACCGTAATAAAATAAGATTTTAAAACGGTACATTTTATTCCTTTTTCTTGACCTAATTGTGTTGTTCCTGAAATACTTTGAGCAGCACTTTTGGGTCAATTAAAGCATTTGGTGCTTTTTCCATAAGATCTAAAACACGTTTTACAGCACCTGGATTTAATCCCATTTCAATTGCAATCTGTTGAATTGCTTTTGCTTCTTTTTCATGCAGAATGCCGTCGCAATGCATAATCAGTGCCAATCTGTAAAATTGCTGAATACGCTGAAATTCAGACTTTATTACTTTTGCAGTATATTCTTGATGAAATAAATCCTGAAAAAGAGCACGATCGATTTTCAGTTCTTGTGCAACCAGCCACAAAAAATCCAACTCGCGTTTATGCAATTGACCATCAACTGTCGAGAAAGCAATCATTTCTAAAAGTAAACTTCTCTTTTCTTCTTCGGTATTCATCAAATTTGTTATTTTTAGCTAAAATATTATATTTAAATCTAAAACACAAAAGAACTGATGCTTAGAGGAGTTTTCTTTTTTATTTTTCTCTGTTTTGCAATTGGAAATGCTCAAGAAAGCACCGCTTCAAAAAACATATCAACTTTTACAATTGAAGCTCCTCAACTCAAAACCACCAAAAAAATCTGGATTTATTTACCCAAAGACTATTCGGCTTCAGCCAAAAAATACAGCGTTATTTATATGCATGACGCTCAGAATTTATTTGATGCTAAAACTTCTTATTCCGGCGAATGGAATGTTGATGAAAAATTAGACAGTCTTAAAGCTCCAGTAATCGTAGTTGGAATTGAACATGGAAATGAAAAACGCATTAATGAATTAACGCCATACAAAAATGAAAAATACGGCGGCGGAAAAGCAGACGATTATCTTGATTTTATTGTAAAAACTTTAAAACCTTACATCGACACACATTATAGAACCAAAACCAAAGCAAAAAACACTGCCATAATGGGAAGCTCACTTGGCGGTTTAGTTTCTTATTATGCTATTCTAAAATATCCTGAAGTTTTTGGCAAAGCAGGTATTTTTTCGCCTTCATTTTGGTTTTCAAATGATATTTATACTTTAACAGAACAGGCTCCAAAAAATAAAACCAAAATTTATTTTCTGTGTGGAGATAAAGAAAGTGATGATATGGTAAAAGATTTAAATAAAATGGAACGTTTATTAGAAAAAAACCGCTGCTATTGCCTGCATCTTACCAAAACAAGAATTGTAAAAGGCGGAGAACACAACGAAAAACTATGGAGAGACAGCTTTGTAAAAGCGGTTCTTTGGCTTGGTTATTGAGCAAAATACAACAAAAAAACAGCATAAAACATGAAACTAATTTTAAAAGAATATAACTTAAAGCTAAAACATACTTTTACTATTTCGAGAGAATCTATTGATTTTCAACCTTCATTAATCGTGGAGCTGCAAAGTGATGGTTTATCGGGTTTTGGAGAAGCTACTTCTAATCCGTATTACAAAACGACCGTTCCAATGATGATGGAAGATTTAGAAAAAATCAGAAATATTATTGAAGGTACAGAAAATGAAACTCCCGAAATATTTTGGTCAAAAATTCATCCGTATTTAAAAGACGATATGTTTGCACTTTGCGCGTTGGACTTAGCTTACAATGATTTGTATGCACGTAAAAAAGGCAAAAAATTATACGAATTATGGAATTATACGACCGAAAGAAATCCAATGACGGATTATACAATCGGGATTGCATCTATTGAAAAAATGGTTTCGAAAATGCAGGAACTTCCGTGGCCAATCTATAAAATTAAATTGGGAACTAAAGAAGATATTGCAATCGTAAAAGAGCTTAGAAAACATACGAATGCCGTTTTTAGAATTGATGCGAATTGCGGCTGGGGAGTTGAAGAAACAATCAACAATGCTATAGAATTAAAAAAGTTAGGCGTTGAGTTTTTAGAACAGCCTATGAAAGCAGACAATTGGGAAGCACATAGAGAAGTTTTCAAGCATTCTGTTTTACCAATTATTGCCGATGAAAGCTGTATTATTGAAGAAGATGTTGCTAAATGTTTTAATCATTTTCACGGCGTGAATGTAAAATTGGTAAAATGCGGCGGATTAACTCCGGGAAAACGCATGATTGAAGAAGCTAAAAAACTAGGATTGAGAACTATGGTGGGTTGCATGACCGAATCTACGGTAGGTATTTCTGCAATCGCGCATTTACTTCCTCAACTTGATTATGTAGATATGGATGGCGCACTGCTTTTAGCAGAAGATATTGCAACTGGTGTAACTATAAAAGATGGTGTTGTAAGTTATTCTAATCTAAACGGAACTGGTGTTACACTGCTATAAAAAATGAAAGTCGAAAAATTTCCTGATCGAGTTATTGAAATTGACCAAGAACAGTATTTGTATTTTGGCGGAACTGCTTATTTAGGGCTTCCAACAAATAAAGCTTTTCAGAATCTGGTCGTTAAGAACATTTTAAACTGGGGAACTACTTATGGCAGTTCGAGAACTGCAAACATCAAGTTAAGAGCTTATGATGAAGGCGAAACCTTTTTAGCTTCTCATATTAGTTCAGAAAGTGCTGTTACTGTTTCTTCTGGAATGCTGGCGGGAAAATTGGTTATAGATTTAATAAAGAAACAAACTGACTGTTTTTTTCATTTGAATGATACGCATAATGCAATCCGAATCGAAAACAGCCTTCCATTATTTGTAAATGAGCAATTAAACGAACGTTTATTAGATTCAAAATGGGAGAAAATAGCGATTCTTACTGATGGAGTTCCTTCGTTTGAAACTAAACCTGTTGATTTGTCTTTTTTAGAACAAATTCCAAGTCATAAAGAAATTACATTGCTTATTGATGAATCTCATTCTTTTGGAATTTTAGGCAAAAATGGCTGCGGCATTTATTCTTCAATTCAATATCCTGTTAAAAGAAAAATAATGGTTTCGTCTTTAGGAAAAGCATTTGGATTAACTGGCGGTGTTATTGCATCTGATTTAAAATTTATCAATGAAATAAAGGAGTTAGAAACTTTTACAAGCGCAGCGGGAATGAATCCTGCTTTTGTGCAAACACTTTCAGATGCGGCAGAAATCTACACTTTGCAGCACAAAAAACTCTTAGACAATTTAGAATATATCGATTCGATTTTAATTAAAAACAACTATCTCAAATTTGATAAAACTTACCCTTTGATTTATCTTTTATCAAATGAATTAGTAGAAAAATTAAACCAGGAAAAAATCGTCATTGCTAGTTTTAAATATACTAAAGATGCTGAACCATTAAATCGCATAGTAATTACCGCAAACCATTTAAAAGAAGATTTGGATAAATTAGTTCAGGTCTTAAATCATAAATAAAAAATAGGCTGCGAATTACAATATTTCCACTAATTCATTTAAAAAATTTAATTCGGGCAAATATTGTAATTCGCGGTCAAAAAAATACTCCAAATCTTTGCTTATAAAACGTACCTTTGTAAAAAATAAACAATGACAAATAACGATATACTTAAAAAACTTCGCGTGGCTTTAATGCTCCGTGATGACCAAATAGTTGAAATTTTAGAATTAGTAGATTTTAGAATTTCAAAATCAGAATTAGGTGCTTTTTTCAGAGCTGAAGATCATCCAAACTATATGGAATGCGGTGATCAGGTTTTGCGTAATTTCTTAAACGGATTAGTAATTCATTTGAGAGGAACTAAAGAAAATCCGAAAAACCCAACTGATGTTTTAGCAAAACATAAATCTGAAATTCCAAAGAAAGAAACTTCTAAGGAAAGACCAGAATTTAAAGCTTCTCAAAAAGATTCAGAAAAATATAGAGGTGATCAAAGTTCATCAAAGTCAGGTTCATCAGCTGGAAAACCTAAAAAGAAAGCATTTCCTAAAGGAAATGGAAAACCATCTGTTGTAGAAAAAGTGGTTTTTAAAAACGGGAAAAATAAGAAATAATTTAACAGCAAAGGGCGCAAGGATCTTTTGTTATAGATTATGAATATAAATGCAAAGTTCGCAAAGCTTTAATGGATAAAGCTTTGCGAACTTTGCGTTTATAAGTGTTTTCTGAAATAAAATCTTAGCTTCCGACGGCTATCGGGATTGCGGTTAAAATCAAATTTTGTTTTCTTCTATCTTATCAAAAAAAGCATCTTTAAAAGTAGCACCAATTGGCAGTTCTTTCCCGTTCACAAAAACAGAAAAATTATCCGTAGATTCAATATGATGTAGAGAAATCACATGCGATTTATGAATCTGAATAAAATGATTTTCGGGAAGTGATTCGATTACATTTTTTAATGACGAATGTGTAATAATCTGCTGTTTTGAAGTATGAATACAAACGTAATTCTGCAAACTTTCTACATACAAAATATCGTTTAGAAAAATCTTCTGGAATTTATTCTTTCCATCTGTTTTAATGAATATAAAATCGGGCGTATTATTCTGACTCGAAATAATCGTTTTTGATTCTATATTCAACTTTGAAACAGCTTGATAGAAACGTTCAAACGAAATGGGTTTTAATAAATAATCAACTGCATTCAATTCAAAACCTTCCAAGGCAAAGTCTGGATAAGCAGTTGTAAAAATGACTTTTATATCCTTCGAAATAATTCTAGAAATCTGTAAACCTGTCAATTGAGGCATTTGAATATCTAAAAAAATAACATCAACTGTTTGTGTATTTAAAAATTCTAAAGCCTTTAATGAATCATTAAAAACTCCCGTTTTTTCAAGGAAATTTACTTTTCCAATATAATTCTCTAGAATACGAGTTGCCGGCGGTTCATCGTCAACAATAATACATTTAAAAGTCATAAATTATTTTTTTAGCGGTATTTTTAAGTAGGTTTTAAAGGTATTATTTTCTTCTGTTTTTTCAAGTATAAATTTACCTTTATACATGTACTCTAATCTTTTGGTTAAGTTATCAAAACCAATTCCTGTTGAAGAATAATTCTCGCCTTCAACAGTATAATTAAACGTGGAAATCTCTAAAAAATCCTCTTTTATTTTAATGAATATAACTGCTTTTTCCTGCTCGCTATTAAATTTTCCGTGTTTAAAAACATTCTCTACAAAATGAATCAAAGCTGATGAAAGAATTTTTTCATTCGAGTACTTTCCTTCAATTGAAAAATCTAGATACAATTGATCTTCAAATCGTTTTTTCTGTAAATGAATGTAGTTTTGAATAAACTGAATTTCTTTTGAAAGTACCGCCTCATCTTTTTCTGTTTCTGTAATAACATAGCGCAGTAAATCGGAAAGCACCAAAACATCCGAAGCCATTTCATCATCTTTTAAAACCAACTGACTGTAAAAAGAATTCAATGTGTTAAATAAAAAATGTGGACTAACCTGTGCTTTTAACATTTGAAATTCAGCTTTTTTATTCTCCAAAAGCAATTCCTGATTTTGATGTTGTGTAGTATGATACTGCCAAAACAAAAAAGTCAATGCGCTTAAAATTACAGCCGGCAATCCGAAGAAAAAATTATCTTTTATGTAATAACCTATTTCTCTGGCTTCTTCATAATAGTTGTGCATTCCAGTAATATTAAACATAACGACTTCTTGCAAAAAATAGCGAACAGCTGCAAAAAGCAATAGCGAAACTGGAATTGTCAGAATATAAAAAAGTAATTTCTTCCTGTTTAAAAACCATTCACAGAAGTAGTAAAAGTTGAGGATGTAAATACAAAATATTGCTAACAAATGAGTTGGCGTAATTCCATAACATATTGCTTTGATTACAATTTCTATTTTTTCATCATTAAGTCCAATATCCCACAAAATGTACGTTAGAAATAATAAAAAGAAAAAGACAATGTGATAGTAAAAAGGGATTCTTGATTTCATAGTTTTTGATAATTAATTCAAAAATACAACTAAGCCTTAAATAGAAAATTAAATTTATTTGAAACATGCTTTTTTAAGGATCAAATATCAAAAACATTACACGAAATTATTACGCCATAAATCTCGTGTGTTTGTAAAATGAAATCCTACGTTCATCAAAAACAAAAAATAGAATTCAAAAGACAACATACATTTACCATGAATTTAAAAAATAACAATCATGCAAAAAATTATTTTATTACTAGTTCTCATCATATTTAATCTATCATCTGCTCAAACAAAAAAGAAACAAATATTATTATTTGGAAGTTTCCATTTTGAAAATCCTGGGCTTGATGTTGCTAAAGTAAATACGTTTAATGTAATGTCTGATAAGAGCCAGAAAGAACTCGAAAACATTACCAATAAAATTAAAAAATTTGGACCTGATAAAATTTTCGTAGAATGGAATTTTAAAAAACAAGATAAATTAGATAAGTTTTATGCTAAAAATACTGATAGTTTATTAAAAAACGATTCAGATGAAATAGTACAAATAGCTTTAAGATCAGCTAAAAAATTAGGGCATAAAAAATTATACGGAATAGATTACAATGATACTGATTTTCCATATGATAGCTTAGTAAAAGAAATGAAAGCTGCCAATCAATTTGATTTAATCAAGAAGAATGAAGAAACGATAAAACATAATGAAACAGATTTCAATACAAAAATCACAAAATATTCGTTGACCCAGTTACTTTTGGATGTTAATACAAAAGATATCAGCTGGTATCTTGAAACAGCTATTAAAGGAGGAAAAACAGATAATTTTGTGGGTGCTTTTTTAGTTTCAGAATGGTACCGAAGAAATCTTTATATGTATGCTTTAATTGAAAAGTTAACAGAAAGCAAAGACGATAAAATAATGGTTTTATTAGGGGCCGGACATACCGCTATAATTAGAGAATTTGTAAAACATAATTCTGAATACGAAATTGTAGAATTATCGACAGTTTTAAAATAGTGTTTTTCTAACCGTAAAACACACCACAACTTATGCAAAGTTCGTAAAGTTATATATAAATAGCTTTACGAACTTTTCGATTTTATAGAACCTCAGAACTACATACAATTTATGTATTTGAATAAAATCATTTTCCAAAAGCAATTCAATTCCATTTTTACAACTAGCCGTTAAATAGAGAATTATATTTATTTAAAAGATACTTTTTTAGGGATGAACTATCAAAAACATTACACGAAATTATTACACTTCTAATTTCATATGTTTATAAAATGAAATCCTATGTTCATCAAAAACAAAAAATATAGGTCAAAAGGCAGCATACATTTGCAATGAATTTAAACACAAAATCATCATGCAAAAAATTATTTTATTACTAGCCCTTATTACATTTAATCTATCATCTGCTCAAACAAAAAAGAAACAAATCTTGCTAATTGGAACTTTTCATTTTGCAAATCCAGGAAATGATGTTGCCAAAATAAAAACATTTAATGTTATGTCCGAAAAAAGTCAAAAAGAGCTTGAAACCATGAGCGACAAAATCAAGAAATTTGGTCCAGATAAAATTTTTGTTGAATGGAGATTCACCAAACAAGCTGAATTAGATAAGTTTTACAATAAAAACACTGACAGTCTTTTCAAAAAAGATGCAAATGAAATTACTCAATTAGCACTTCGTGCGGCGAAAAAACTAAATCACAAAAAATTATACGCAATTGATTATCGCACTCCATTTCCTTACGATAGTTTAATGATGAGTATGGAAAAAGCGGATCAAAAGGATTTGATGGAGAAGACTAAAAAAATGATGGAAGAATATCAGAAAGAGCAAAATGAGAAAATTTCAAAAAGCACTTTAACAGAACTTATGCTTTATTTCAATAAAAAAGAAACTGATAAAGATAACTTACAATGGTACTTAGAAGTAGCAAACAGAACTGGAAAACCAGATGATTTTACGGGAGCTTCTTTAGTTTCAAATTGGTACAAAAGAAACTTATACATGTATTCTTTAATCCAAAAACTAACTGAAAGTAAAGATGATAAAATAATGGTTTTAGTAGGCGGTGGTCATGCTGCAATGTTCAGACAGCTTATTGAAAATGATCCAACGTTTGAACTTATAGAATTATCGACTGTTTTGAAATAAGTTTTTTTTACTAAGGATTGTAAATACAAACGCAAAGTTCGCAAAGCTAAATACATACAGCTTTGCGAACTTTGCGTTTATAAAAAGATTGTTTTTTTTATATAGCCCTTGGTTGAAACCACGTGGACACAATGCATATCGCAATCTGTATATCACAATCTGTATATCACAATCTGTAACATCGTGGAGCATCCTTATAGTTGAAACCACGAGCTGTATTGAAATACAATCCGTAAAATTTTATTGATTTAGCTTTTCGTTTATATTTACTATCCCAAATTAAATTCTAAGCGTACTTTAAGGTAAATCCAAAAAAAAAATCCATTCCTTTCGGAATGGATTTTCTATATAAATTGATTTCTTATTTTAATTAAGAAAGAGCAGCTTTAACTTGGTCAGCAGCTTCTTGAAATTGAACTGCAGATAAGATTGGCATACCTGAATTGTCAATTAATTCTTTTGCAATTTCAGCATTTGTTCCTTGCAAACGAACGATGATTGGCACATTGATAGCGTCTCCCATGTTTTTGTAAGCATCAACAACACCTTGAGCAACACGGTCACAACGAACGATACCTCCGAAGATGTTAATTAAGATAGCTTTTACGTTTGGATCTTTCAAGATAATTCTGAAAGCTGTTTCAACACGTTTTGCATCAGCAGTTCCACCAACGTCAAGGAAGTTAGCAGGCTCAAAACCAGCATATTTAATTAAATCCATAGTTGCCATTGCAAGACCAGCTCCGTTCACCATACATCCTACAGTACCGTCAAGGTCAACATAGTTTAGACCAACTTCTTTAGCTTCAACTTCGATTGGATTCTCCTCACGGATATCTCTCATTTCAGCATATTTCGGTTGTCTGTATAAAGCGTTATCGTCGATATTAACTTTAGCATCAACAGCTAAAATTTTGTTATCAGATGTTTTTAAAACTGGGTTGATTTCAAACATTGAAGCATCAGAACCAATGTAAGCATTGTATAATGAATCGATGAATTTAACCATTTCTTTGAAAGCATTTCCAGAAAGACCTAAGTTAAAGGCAATTCTTCTTGCTTGGAAACCTTGTAATCCAACAGATGGATCGATTTCTTCAGTAAAGATTAAGTGTGGAGTGTGCTCAGCAACTTCTTCAATATCCATTCCACCTTCAGTAGAATACATAATCATGTTACGACCTGTACCTCTATTCAATAAAACAGAAACATAAAATTCAGACGTTTCACTTTCACCTGGATAGTAAACATCTTCTGCAACTAAAACTTTGTTTACTTTTTTACCTTCAGCAGATGTCTGAGGTGTAATTAATTGCATTCCGATGATTTGTCCAGCGATTTCTTCAACTTGTTGCAAGTTTTTAGCCAACTTAACTCCACCACCTTTTCCACGACCACCTGCGTGAATTTGTGCTTTAATAACATGCCATCCTGTACCAGTTTCGGCAGTTAATTGTTTTGCAGCAGCTACAGCTTCAACCGCATTGTTAGCCACAATTCCGCGTTGAATGCGTACTCCGTAACTTGCTAAAATTTCTTTTCCTTGATATTCGTGTATGTTCATAATATAGAATTTGTCTGGTTCTGAATTTATTTCAGAATAAAAGTGCGACAAAAGTAGCAAAATTCAACTTAATAGTAAAATCTTTTTCAATTAAAAAACACCTCAAATAGGTATTATAGGATTATTCTTTTTCAAAGCAAACAAATCGTTACCGAAACACTTTGTTAATGTTAACTTAAAATCACTATATCGTTTGAGATTTAACAAAAAATTCACCGAATTCAGTAGCTCAACGACGATTTTTCTTAATATATTTTAAAGCGCATTGTCATTTTATCATTTCGCAATGGGCAATATAACATTATTATCAATTAAGAAGCGTTTTTCTATTATTACAACAAAAATGTAAGTCAATTTATAATTTCAATACATTATGTTTAACGAAATCTTTATTTTTGTAGAAAAAATATCAAGAATGAAAGTTAAAGAACAAGGGCTTTATTTGCCTGAATTTGAACACGACAATTGTGGTGCAGGATTTATTTGTAATTTGAATGGTATTAAATCAAACGATATTATTCACAAAGCATTAGACATCTTAATTAAATTGGAACATCGTGGTGCCGTTAGTTCTGATGGAAGAACTGGAGACGGAGCAGGGATTTTGTTTGATATCCCTCATGATTTTTTTAAGAAAGTATGTGACTTTGAAATCCCAGAAGCGCGTGAGTATGCAGTAGGAATGGTTTTTTTACCAAAAAGCAAAAACCAAGTTTCTTTTTGTATTAATGCATTTGAGGCAACTATTAAAGATCAAAACTTAAAAGTTTTAGGTTGGAGAGATGTGCCAGTTGACGTTGAAAATTTAGGGCAGATCGCCGCAGAAAAAGAACCAACAGTTAAACAAGTTTTCGTTTCTAAAAACGGACAAGATTTAACAGAACAAGAATTTAATGCAAAACTTTTTGCAGCTAGAAAAATTGCTGAACATGCCGTAAGAGGATCTAAAACTTCTGAAAGCCACATGTTTTATTTTACTAGTTTATCGACAACTACTATAATATATAAAGGTCTATTGATGCCGGAAGACATCAGCCGTTATTATATAGATTTGAAAGATCCAGACTTGGTGACTCGTTTAGCGCTTGTACACCAACGTTTCTCTACAAATACATTCCCTTCTTGGGACTTAGCTCAACCGTTTAGATACATGTGTCATAATGGTGAGATCAACACACTTCGTGGAAACGTAAGCCGTATGCGTGCTCGTGAAGAGCTTATGCAGAGCAAAGTTTTTGGCGATGATATCAAAAAATTATTCCCAATTATCTTAGAAGGAAAATCAGATTCTGCTTCTATGGATATGGTGGTTGAACTTTTATTAATGACAGGTCGTTCGCTTCCAGAGGCAATGATGATGGTTGTTCCTGAAGCTTGGGAAAAACACCAAACCATGTCTCCAGAAAAAAGAGCTTTCTATGAATACAATGCTTGTATCATGGAACCTTGGGATGGCCCAGCTTCTATCCCGTTTACAGACGGTAACGTAATTGGTGCTTTACTAGACAGAAACGGATTGCGTCCTTCTCGTTACACACTAACACATAGCGGTTTCGTAATCATGTCATCAGAAATTGGTGTACTAGATATCGATCCAGAAGATGTAATTCAGCACGGACGTTTAGAGCCAGGAAAAATGTTCTTGGTTGACATGAACGAAGGTCGTATTATTGAAGACGAAGAAGTAAAAAAATCAATCGTTACAAAACGCCCTTACCAAGAATGGTTAGATGCTAACTTACTACCTCTTGCTAAAGTTCCTTATACCAATAACCCTACTCCTGTTGAAAAACTAGATTTTTTAACAAGACAACGTTTATTTGGTTACACAATTGAAGATTTAAAAACAATCATCAACCCAATGGGAGGTCAAGGAGCTGAAGCAATCAGTTCTATGGGTAACGATACACCATTAGCTGTATTGTCAGACCAACCTCAATTGTTATACAACTATTTCAAACAATTATTTGCTCAGGTTACTAACCCGCCTTTGGATGGTATTCGTGAAGAAATTATTACTGATATTAGTTTAGCAATTGGTGGTGATTTCAATATTTTCGAAATTGAGTCAAAACAATGTAAAAAACTAAAAATCCAAAATCCAGTTATTTCTAATGAGGATTTGGACAAAATAAGAAACATTGATCACGCAGATTTCAAATCGGCTACCATTTCTACTTTATACAAAATAGAAAAAGGAGTTAACGGTTTAGAACGTGCACTTGAGAAATGTGTTCAGGCAACTTTCAAAGCTGTTTCTGAAGGATGTAATGTTATCATTTTATCAGATAGAGGCGTAAGTGAAGAATTAGCTCCAATTCCAATGTTATTGGCTTGCTCTTACATTCACCACTCTTTAAACATCTTACAAGTTCGTTCTAAATTCGGAATCATAATTGAATCTGCAGAACCTCGTGAACCTCATCATTTTGCTTTATTATTCGGATACGGCGCAAGTGCAATCAATCCGTATATGGTAAACGAAATCATTTACGATCAAGTTGCGCAAGGTTTCATTACTGGAGTAAAAGCTGATTATGCGGTTGTAAACTACAACAAAGCGATTGCAAAAGGAATCGTTAAAATCATGAACAAAATTGGTATCTCTACTTTACATTCATATAGAGCTGCTCAGATTTTCGAGATTTTAGGTTTAAACAAAACATTTACTTCTAAGTACTTCCCTTACACTCCATCTAGAATCGAAGGAATTGGTTTAATGGAAGTTGAAAAAGAAGTAAAAAAACGTTTCCAAAAAGCCTTCCCAAATTCAAAAGTAGCAAGTTTGCTTTCTCTTGAAATTGGAGGTATTTACAGATGGAGACGTGGTGGTGAAAAACACATGTTTAACCCAACCACTATTTCTAAATTACAACAGGCCGTTCGTTTAAACAGCCCAGAAAGTTATAAAGAATACTCAAATGCCGTTAATGAGCAAAGCTCAAACTTAATGACCATTAGAGGTTTATTTGAATTCAATAATTTGGATCCAATTTCTATTGATGAAGTAGAACCTTGGACAGAAATTGTGAAGAAATTCAAAACGGGTGCAATGTCTTATGGATCTATTTCTAGAGAAGCACACGAGAATTTAGCAATTGCAATGAACAGAATTGGCGGAAAAAGTAACTCTGGAGAAGGTGGAGAAGATCCAAAACGTTTCCAGAAAGAAATTAACGGAGATTCTAGAAATAGTGCAATCAAACAAGTTGCGTCAGGACGTTTTGGTGTTTCGATCAACTATTTGACAAATGCTAAAGAAATCCAGATTAAAATGGCTCAAGGTGCAAAACCTGGTGAAGGCGGGCAGTTACCTGGAGAAAAAGTAGTGCCTTGGATTGCCGAAACTAGAAACTCTACTCCTTATGTAGGTTTGATTTCACCTCCTCCTCACCACGATATTTATTCAATTGAAGATTTATCTCAGTTAATTTACGATTTAAAAAATGCGAATCGTGAAGCGCGTGTAAATGTAAAATTAGTTTCTGAAGTTGGAGTTGGAACTATCGCTGCCGGTGTTGCCAAAGCAAAAGCTGACGTTATCTTGATTTCTGGTTATGACGGAGGAACGGGAGCTGCACCATTAACATCTTTACAGCACACAGGTATTCCATGGGAACTTGGTTTAGCTGAAGCACAGCAGACTTTGATCTTAAATGATTTAAGAAGCCGTGTAGTTTTAGAATGTGACGGACAATTGAAAACTGGTCGTGACGTTGCAATCGCAGCTTTATTAGGAGCTGAAGAATTTGGTTTTGCAACTGCACCGCTTGTAGCTTCTGGATGTATTATGATGAGAGCTTGTCACTTAAATACTTGCCCAGTTGGTATTGCAACTCAGGATCCTGAATTGAGAAAAAATTTCAAAGGAACGCCAGAGCACGTAATCAACTTCATGTATTTTATTGCTGAAGAATTAAGAGAAATCATGGCACAATTAGGTTTCAGAACCTTAAAAGAAATGGTAGGTCAATCACAAAAATTAAATGTGAACAAAGCGATCAAACATTACAAAGCAAATGGTTTAGATTTATCACCAATTCTATACAAACCGGAAAAAGCAAAAACGCAGCCAAATCACAATACAACTACTCAAGATCACCAACTTGAAAACGTATTAGATTTTGATATTATCAAAGAAGCGATTCCGTCTATTTATAGAAAAGAAAAAACAAGAGTAACCTTTAAAATTAAAAATACAGACCGTTCTGTAGGTGCGATTTTGAGTAACGAAATCTCAAAAATTTATGGCGCACAAGGATTACCTGATGACACTATTTTAGTTGATTTTGAAGGTTCTGCCGGACAAAGTTTTGGTGCTTTTGCAACAAACGGATTGTCATTTAAAATTCACGGAAACTGTAATGATTACTTAGGAAAAGGGCTTTCTGGAGGAAAACTAATTGTAAAAGTCCCTCCTACTGCAACTTTTAAACCAGAAGACAATATCATTATTGGAAACGTTGCCCTTTACGGAGCTATTACCGGAGAGGCTTATATTAATGGAATGGCCGGAGAGCGTTTCTGTGTTAGAAATTCTGGAGCAACTGCAGTTGTTGAAGGAATTGGAGATCACGGATGCGAATACATGACTGGTGGTACCGTAGTAGTTTTAGGAAAAACAGGAAGAAACTTCGCAGCTGGTATGAGCGGTGGTGTAGCTTATGTTTACGATCCAAATCAAAAATTCGATTCGACAGTTTGTAACATGGAAATGGTTGCATTCGATCCGTTGGAAGAAGAGGACGTTACAAAACTAAGAAAACTGATCAAAAATCATTCATTGTACACAAGCAGTCCATTAGCAAAAAGAATTTTAGCAGACTGGGAAAATCAACAACAGCACTTCGTAAAAGTAATGCCGACAGATTACAAAAAAGCATTAAAACGAATTGCAGAAGAAAAACAAATAGAAGAATTAATAGCTGATTAAGAGGTTCTGAGCTACAAAGGTGCAGAGTTACAAAGGTTGAGTTTTTCAACTCACATTTTACAACTCACATTTCACAACTCACAACTAAATTTAATAAAAATGTCATGGGTAAAATAGGCGGATTTAAAGAATATAACAGAGCCGACGAAAGTAATTTAGCTGTAGCTGAACGTGTTTCTAACTACAACGAATTTACTATTCCGTTAGCAAAAGATAAAGTAAAAGAACAAGGTTCAAGATGTATGGATTGTGGTATTCCTTTTTGCCACAGTGGTTGTCCGTTAGGAAATTTAATTCCTGATTTCAACGACATGGTACATCAGGAAGAATGGCAAAGTGCATTAGAGATTTTACAATCTACTAATAACTTTCCTGAATTTACAGGACGTTTATGCCCTGCTCCATGCGAAAAAGCATGTGTATTAGGAATTATAAAAGATCCAGTATCAATCGAAAACATCGAGAAAAACATCGTTGAAATTGGTTTTGCAGAAGGTTGGATTAAACCACAAACTCCAAAAACAAGAACAGGAAAAACTGTTGCTGTTATTGGTTCAGGACCTGCAGGTTTAGCAGCTGCTCAGCAATTAAACAGAGCAGGACACACAGTTACTGTTTTTGAAAGAGACAACGCTATTGGAGGTTTATTACGTTACGGAATTCCAAACTTCAAATTGGAGAAAGGAATTATCGACAGACGTGTAGCGATCCTTGAAGCAGAAGGAATCACTTTTAAAACTGATGTAAATGTTGGTGTAAACTTCAGTGTAGAAGAATTAAACGCATTCGATTCTATCGTTTTATGCGGAGGAGCAACTGAAAGAAGAAGCTTACCAACTAAAGGAATCGAAAGCAAAGGCGTTGTTCAGGCAATGGATTTCTTAACACAGCAGACTAAAGTTTTATTTGGAGAATCAATTCCTGATCAGGTTAAAGCTACTGGTAAAGATGTAATCGTTATTGGTGGTGGAGATACAGGTTCTGACTGTATTGGAACTTCAAACAGACACGGAGCAAAATCGGTAACTAACTTTGAGATTTTACCAAAACCTCCAGTTGGAAGAAGCGAGTCAACGCCATGGCCTTTCTGGCCGTTGCAGTTAAAAACATCATCTTCTCACGAAGAAGGATGCGACAGAAACTGGTTGATCAATACAAAAGAATTCATTTCTAACGATAAAGGCGAATTAACTGGATTAAAAACTGTTGAAGTGCAATGGAAAATGACTCCAGGTCAACGTCCTGAATTAATCGAGAAAGAGGGTTCAGAGAAAATCTGGCCTTGCGATTTAGCTTTATTAGCTTTAGGATTTACAGGTCCAGAAAAAACTTTAAGCGAGCAATTAGGAATCGAAACTGATTTTAGAAGCAATTACAAAGCGCATAACTATCAGACAAATGTTCCTCACATTTTCACTGCTGGTGATATGAGAAGAGGACAATCATTAATCGTGTGGGCTATTTCAGAAGGTCGCGAAGCTGCAAGAGAGGTAGATTTGTTCTTAATGGGCTCTACAAACTTGCCTACTAAAGGAAAAGGAGATTTACCTAGCCTATAAAACTATAAAAACACAACACATACTATTGACAAACCCTTGAATTACTATTCAGGGGTTTTGTTTTTTTTTTGCCACAGATTATCATGATTAAATGGATTTTTTTGTTAGCCACGAATTACACAAATTTTCACTAATTTTTATTTTCTGGCCGACTTCTATTTCAAACATAACCCGTGGTTTCAACCACGGGAAACGTTACGAATTGGACGCAATCATATATTATGTTCCCGTGGTTGAAACCACGGGCAATATTTTAATCATTTTGCGAAAAATTAAAAATTAAAAATTGGCAAAAAATTTATGTTCTTTTGAAGCATCACAATGGGCATTATAATAAACATAGTTCCCGCTTTCGGCTATATCTCTCCGTTCCACTGCGAGGATACCGCCTCAATCGGGGCTAAATCAAAACATCTTGCTTCTTTTAAAAATTGGAAAAAATCCATTTAATCATGATAATCTGTGGCATAAAAACAATTTCAACAGCATTCAAAAATTAGTCAAATTCGTCAATTCGCGGCCAAAAAACTTAGTATCTTAGTACCTTATAACCTTAGCATCTTAGAAAAAGGTTACAAAAACTCAAAATAAGCAACTTTTTGTTCAAAATTAAACAATTTGTTACAATTTGTTATTTTTCTACAATTTATTTGCTGGTAATCAAAAGTGTAATAACTTTGCCCAAAATGATTTAAAAATGCAAGCAAAAGATTTACTGCAGTTAGCAGACCAATTTGGAAGTCCATTGTATGTTTACGATGCCGAAAAAATCCAATCTCAGTACAACAGGTTAACTAAAGCTTTCTCTAAGGTAGAAAACTTAAGAGTTAATTATGCCATGAAGGCATTGTCAAACGTTGCGATTCTTCAGTTATTAAAGAACATGGGGTCTGGCTTAGATACTGTATCAATTCAGGAAGTTCAGTTAGGACTTCATGCTGGCTATGAACCCGAAAAGATTTTCTTTACACCAAACGGCGTTTCTCTTGAAGAAATTGAAGAAGTTGCTGCAATGGGTGTTCAAATCAATATTGACAATTTATCTATTCTGGAGCAATTCGGAACAAAACATCCTCATATTCCAGTATGTATTCGTATTAATCCACACGTAATGGCGGGCGGAAATGCAAATATTTCTGTTGGACATATCGACAGTAAATTCGGAATATCTGTACACCAGATTCCGCATATCTTGCGAATTGTTGAAAACACAAAAATGAGTATTGTTGGAATTCACATGCACACAGGATCTGATATTTTAGATATCGAAGTATTCTTGTATGCTGCTGAAATCTTGTTTGATACGGCTAAACATTTCAAAGATTTACAATTCTTAGATTTCGGAAGCGGATTCAAAGTTCCTTACAAAAAAGACGATATCGAAACAGACATCGAAGAATTAGGTAAAAAATTATCTAAAAGATTCAATGCTTTCTGTACAGAATATGGCAGAGATTTAACGCTGATTTTCGAACCAGGAAAATTCTTAGTAAGTGAAGCAGGTCATTTCTTAGTAAAAGTAAACGTAGTAAAACAAACAACATCAACAGTTTTTGCTGGAGTTGACAGTGGTTTCAACCACTTAATTCGTCCAATGTTGTACGGATCTTCACACCATATCGAAAACATCTCAAATCCAAAAGGAAAAGAGCGTTTTTACTCTGTTGTAGGATACATTTGCGAAACAGATACTTTTGCCAACAACCGCAGAATTCAAGAAATTACTGAAGGAGATATTTTATCTTTTAGAAATGCCGGAGCATATTGTTTCTCAATGTCTTCAAACTACAATTCAAGATACAAACCAGCCGAAGTTTTATGGATGAACGGACAAGGAATCTTAATTCGCCAAGCTGAAACATTTGAAGATTTACTTAAAAATCAAATTCCGTTACCGCAAGAAATTGCTGCAACAGTTTAAAATAAAAAAAAGAGAATATCACTTTAATCCCGTTTCTTAATTGAGGCGGGATTTTTTTAATTATCGTGAAAATAAACTACAGAACCTGCATGAGAAACCAAAAACTAAACACTTAAAATCAAACAATCATTTACCATATTTCCTTTTTATAGAAATTTACACCATCGAAATAAAAAGGTAAAACTTTACAAACTAAATAGAAATTATTCAAAGTTTAGAGACCTCAATTAATATTAAACTTTTAATATTATTTTTGCAATTGAAGGGCTTTACCATCCAACTTTATTTAGTATCAAATTCACTGTAACGACAGAACTACTGCGGATATAATTAGAAAATTAACCAAAAAATGAAAGAAAAAAAAATTGTTGGATTTATCACTGCCTCAGATCCTAATGATAAAAGAAGCTGGTCGGGTATTCATTACAGAATGTATAAGGCTTTATTAAATGAATTTGATGAAGTATATGTACTAGGTCCGATGCCAAAAAGCAGTGCATTAAACAAAACACTTAAAATATTTAACAAAATTCATGTAAAATTATTTTCTAAAAAATACAATGTTTTTCACAACATTCTAGTAAGTAAATTTTATGCTTCTAAAATTAGTACAAAGCTTAAAAGAAAAAAAGTAGACATACTATTTGCTCCCGCCGCTGCTACCGAAATTGCATATTTAAAGACTTCTACTCCTATTTGTTATTTATCTGACACTTCTTTCAGTCAAATAAATGAATACTACAAAATCTTTTCAGGAATATCAGCTTTATCTATTAAAGAATCGAATTTAATTGAACAGAAAGCAATAAACAATTCTTCTACCCAAATTTATTCCTCTAAATGGGCAGCAGATTATGTAATAAATAATTATAAAGCAAACAGTAAAAATGTTCGTACCGTAAGTTTTGGCGCTAATATAGATTACATTCCTGAAAAAACTGATATAAAAAAGGATTTTGGCGGTACAATTAACTTTCTTTTTTTAGGAGTCGATTGGGAAAGAAAAGGTGGAGACATCGTTTTAGAGTCCTTAAATATTTTAATAGATAAAGGATTTGATATTACCTTAACCATTTGCGGTTGTGTTCCTCCAAATCAGATTACAAATTCTAGAATAAAGGTTATCCCTTTTTTAAATAAAAACAAATCAGAAGACTATAATCTTTTTTTAGAAATATTATTTCAGACCCATATTTTATTTGTTCCAACTCGTGCAGATTGTACTCCAATAGCATTTTGTGAAGCCAATGCATTCGGAATACCAGTAATCACAACAGATACAGGTGGTGTAAATTCTATTATCGAGAATGATATAAATGGTTATGCCCTATCGTTTGAAGCAAAACCAATTGAATATGCCAATCAAATTCAAGACCTTCTAAATAATCGCGAAAAGCTGAAAGAATTAGCAGAACAATCGAGACTGAAATTTGATAACGAGTTAAACTGGAATTATTGGGGCAAAAAAATGAGAGAAATATTTCTGTCAACAATCGAAAAAGAAGGTTAAAATAAATTATTTTCCCCGCTGGAGCGAATATCCCTTTAATCCCGTTTCTTAATTGAGGCGGGATTTTATTTGTTCAATCTTGTCATTTCGATCCCGAAGCCTCTGGAGAGAAATCGCACTCTTAACTCAACAAAGATTAGCGATTTTCTTTACGGAGTTTCTATTGCGATTTCTCCCTTCGGTCGAAATGACAAGATTGTCGAGAATTGGAATTTGGAATTTTAATAATTTGAGCATCTCCCTTCGGGCCGGGCTTTCGGCTATATCTTTTATTCCGTTTCACTTCACAAAAGGATACCGCCTCTATCCCTGATGCGGTCTTGATTTCATAAGTAAGTAAAATTTTCGACATCATTTTGATTTTCATTTATACTATAATTAAATTAATTATAAATTAGCCGTGATAATATCAAGAACCAATTTTCTATAGAAAAATCAATACAATCATTTTTACAAAAGTTAACGAAACAGAATTAAACATGAAACAAACCATTACGTTACTATTCTTAATTATAACATATTTAACTAATGCTCAGGAAGGTAATGAAATTGAGATTGATCTAGAAAAATATTTTTCGAAAATAAATGAAGAAAATATTGAATATCTTATTCCCTACAGAAATTATGAGTCAATGTTTGGATGGTATGATATGCGTGATGGAAAGTTCGTTACTCCCGCAATTTTTAATGAAGTCGATTT
The DNA here is from genome assembly GCF_002217395.1 of Flavobacterium plurextorum. Taxonomy (GTDB): domain Bacteria; phylum Bacteroidota; class Bacteroidia; order Flavobacteriales; family Flavobacteriaceae; genus Flavobacterium; species Flavobacterium plurextorum. Next base: position 69,230 of record NZ_MUHD01000015.1, read on the forward strand.
TGAGACAAATAAAACTTTAACCTTTACATATAATTCTATTGAATATAACTTTAGCTTACCGCACAAAATTGAGCAAGTAAAATGGGTACGTGGTTTTCCTTCAGATGATCCTATTGTTGATGATAGTCTTTTAGGATTTCATGTAGAGAACCAAACGATCGACAGATATTCAAGTAAATTTAAAAAAGTTCGCATCATAAATGAAAAATCAGATCATAAGATTGGTATTGCAACCAATTTAGAAAACATGCAAGGAATAATAGATGAAAAAGGAAATATAGCTGCAGGCTTTGATTTTAAATTTAGTGAGATTGATTATTTCAAAAATGACAAAGATGAAATATATTTTATAACTAAAAAACCTTCAGAAAAATTATACGTAATCTATTCAAAAGATGGAAAGGAAGTATCTATGCGGCCAATAATCGATTATCGTTTGGTTTCTCCCTACAAATTGATCAAACATGGGGAATATCCTTTTCAAACGGAAAAAATTTGTGTCGTGACTTTTCCAAATTATGAAGATAATATCTTAGATGAAAATACTTTTAAATTTATTCTATCAAAAGGCGATTATGGAATATCTAAAGTCAATGTACGAGAGTTAAAAATTAATGATAAGAAAGTAAAAAAATATATTTGTCTCGCAATTAATAATGATGGATTTTATTATGTTGATGAATTAGGTATTAAATATAAATATATGATTCAATAAACTGATAGCTCAAATTTGAGCTATAAACACCTGTAAATCTTTATAATAAATCAAAAAAAAAAAAAAAAAA
>NZ_MUHD01000016.1:0-189841 GCF_002217395.1 Flavobacterium plurextorum
TTGCAGGTCCAAAAGGAGATGCAGGAGCTCAAGGTCCGATAGGATTAACAGGAGCAACTGGTACTGCTGGAACAAAAGGAGATAAAGGAGATGCTGGAGCAACAGGACCACAAGGTTTAGCTGGAGTTGCAGGTCCTAAAGGAGATGCAGGAGCAACTGGTGCTGCCGGTGCAAGAGGAGCAACTGGAGCGCAAGGTCCAATAGGGGTAACAGGAAACACTGGTGCAGCAGGTCCAAAAGGAGATAAAGGTGATGTTGGAGCAACAGGAGCAACAGGTCCTGCCGGAAACCCAGCGCCAGTATATACAGCTGGTACAGGTATAGCAGTAGACAATACAAATCGTGTAATATCAGCATTAAATACAACAAATTTATGGAATGCAAATCAATTACAAGGTCGACCAATAAGTACAGTTGCTCCTACAGCATTCCAAGTTTTAGCTTGGGCTGGAACTAGCTGGATGCCTGCATCAATTGGTGCAGAACCTTGGAGAGTGGCTGGTACAACAAACAGTGCTACTTCTAATACAGAAAATATTTATCAAATGGGGAGAATTGGTATTGGAACTAATAATCCAGGTAAAGAATTGAGTGTTGTAGGTAATGCGGTAATTTCTAAGTCACTACAAATAGATGGTGAAGAGGTAGGTAACGGAACAACTAGAACAGGTTTATATTTTGGAACTACTACTAGTGGAGAAGGAATTACATCAAATAGAACAGCAACAAACGGAAACCAATGGGGATTAGATTTTTGGACTAATAATCAAAAACGTATGTCTATTGCTAGTAATGGTAACGTAGGTATTGGTAAACTGGATCCAGGGCAAAAACTAGATGTTGTTGGTGTTATCAGAGGAAATACCATGCATATTAATAACGGACTTTCGACAGGAAATTATGATAATCCTATAGAACTTAATTTTATAAGAAATGCATCAAATGACAGATGGATTTTAGGAGCATCACTTAATGGAAGAGGAAACGATATTTTCGAATTATCTCATGTAACAGGTGCTAACTTGTTTCAAAATAGGGTATTCGTTTATAATAGAACAAATAGTAGTTTGGCAATCAATCAGGGTGATGCAAACGCTTCTTATAGATTTTATGTTAATGGTGCTGCAGGAGGAACAACTACTTGGTCGCAATCATCAGACAGAAGATTCAAAAAAGACATTGCACCAATCACAAATGCATTAGATAAAATTATGAAGATAGAAGGAGTAGGTTATAACTGGAGAGCTGATGAGTTTAAAAATATGAGTTTTGATCAAAAACATCAATTAGGGGTAATTGCTCAGGATATTGAGAAAGTATTGCCAGAAGCAGTTACGATTGATGACAAAGGTTACTATTCAGTTTCTTATACTACAATTATTCCAGTATTGGTAGAGGCTGTAAAAGAGCAGCAAAATGAAATCTTGCTACTGAAACAAAATCAAAAAGAGCAACAAAATGAATTAGAAGCTCTTAAGAAATTGGTACAAGAAATTGCAGCAAAAAAAAAATAACTATTATGGAGTACAGTTTTTAGTAAAGACTGTACTCCTTTTTCCTAAATCATATTACAAGTGCAATGATCAATTTTTAAACGAATTGATTGCTTTCACTTGTTTTTTATTGAAAAAACATGTCTTAATCTGCTGTTTATTTGACGTATTCGGGCTGCTGGAATTTGTCTCTTTGTATTATAAAATATTAGTGATTAAATTTTAAAAAGACATTTTAAGATTCATTTATTTCTAATCTGCGCAAAGCAGTAAACTGAATTTTTATGAAAAATAAATTTCCATTTATAAAAAAAATGACGATTCTGGGTATTCTGGCTAGTTATCCTTCATGGAGTCTGCAAGCACAACTATTAAATCCGGATCAGATAAAAGTTGAACCAGGAACTTTGGTTTCTGTATATTTTGATTTTAAAAATACTTCTACGGGAGAATTCATCAACGATGGGCAAGTACATCTTTTTAATCATTTAACGAATGATGGCAAAGTAGATTTTACCACCTCACAACAAGGAACAACATATTTTACAGGAAACGAAGAACAAATTATCGACGGAGATATCCCTTCTCTTATTGTTTATTCCCGTTTTAAAAATGTTGTTTTTAATAACAAATATAAATCCGTTCCTTTTTTGTTAGCAACAGATATTTCTGTTTCTGGGAATGCTGATTTTCAAAAAGGGATTATCGATGCTGATAGCTATAACGGTCGGGTAATTTTCGAAAGTAACGCAGTGCATGCCAATGTAAGCAACAACAGTTTTGTTGATGGAAGAGTTACAAAAATAGGAACAGCATCATTTGAATATCCTGTAGGTGATGCACAATATTATCGCCCATCTATTCATGCCAATTCAGATAATGGTCAGGATGCTTATACATCACATTACTTTTTTCAAAATTCAGATCCTGCTTATCCGCATAACAGTAAAGAAGATAATATTCAATTAATCGATAATAAAGAATATTGGGAAATCACAAAAGATAAAGGACTTACTAGTATTGTGCTTTCTCTTACTTTAAATCCGGACACTACACCTTCTTACATCTATGAGGATAGTAAGGATACAGAAATACAAATAGTACGATGGGATGTTCCTTCAGGAAAATGGATTTCTGAGGGCGGTGTTACAGATGCAGCGCAAACAATGGTTACGGCACAAGTTTCAGGCTATGGCATTTTTACCTTGGCAAGGGTTACTAAAGTTCCGGAAGAGAAAGATGATTTGATTGTTTATAATGCGATATCACCGAATGACGATGGTAAAAATGATTTTTTCTTTATTAAGGGTATCAATAAATATCCTGACAATAGTGTTGAAATTTATAATCGTTGGGGAGTTTTGGTTTATCGTACTGACGGATATAACGAAACAGATCGTGTTTTTAGAGGATTCTCAGATGGACGCGCAACGGTAAATAGAGGCGCAGGTTTACCAACCGGAACTTACTTCTATATTTTAAAATATAAAACAGATACCAAGGTCAAAGATAAAACGGGCTATCTATATATAAATCAAGATAATTAAAAATTTGAGTTTGTCAGTAGTGCTTTGCAATGCATAAGAGTTAAACCAACTCTGTAAATTAGAAACACTTCGATTTATTCTTTAAAAAAATAATTAAAATGAATATTAAAAAAATAGGGTTATTGATAATTATTGTACTCACTAGCAATTATATGAGTGCACAACAAGATGCGCAATACACACAGTATATGTACAACCCAACGGTTATAAACCCGGCATATGCGGGTTCTCGAGACGTTATGAGTATTTTTGGACTCTATCGTACGCAATGGGTAGGGCTCGAAGGAGCACCAAAAACAGGAACACTTTCTATGCATACGCCTATAGAAAATTCGAGAGTAGGTTTAGGACTTTCGTTAGTTAATGATCGAATTGGGCCATCAGACGATACAACTTTGGCAGCAGATATCTCGTATACGATCGATGTTTCGTACCAATATAAATTAGCTTTTGGAGTAAAAGGAAGTGCGAATTTAATAAACGTAGATTATACCAAATTAGATATCTATGATCCTTCAGATCCGAGATATCAGCAAAATATAGATAATAAGTTTTCACCAAACGTTGGAGCAGGGGTTTACTTATACTCAGACAATACTTATGTAGGACTTTCGGCGCCGGCATTACTAGAAACCAGTCATTATAATGGTATGTCTACTTATGTTGCCAAAGAGAAAATTCATTATTACTTCATGGCAGGACACGTTTTCGACTTAGATTATAATCTAAAGTTCAAACCATCAGCATTAGTAAAAATGACCGAAGGAGCACCATTGCAAGTCGATTTATCTGCTAACTTTTTGTTTAATGAAAAATTTACAGCGGGAGTTGCCTATCGTTGGAGTGCGGCTTTAAGTGCATTAGTTGGTTTTCAAGTAAGCGACGGCTTATTTATAGGATATGCCTATGATGCAGAAACCACAAAATTAGCCAACTACAATTCAGGATCACATGAAATTTTTCTACGATTTGAGTTGTTTAAGAAATTTGATAAGATTGTTTCACCAAGATTCTTCTAAACGATATTTATAATGAAATCAAAAATACTACTATGTATCCTAATTTTAGGTTTAGGATTAGAAAGTCACGCTCAAAATAGTCAAATTAAAAAAGCCGAAAAAGAATATGAACAGTTCGCTTATATTGATGCCATTAAGATCTATGAAAATGTAGCTAAAAATGGCTATAAATCAGTCGATTTGTTTCAAAAACTAGGAAATGCTTATTATTTTAATGGGCAATTACCACAGGCAAATAAATGGTACGAAGCACTTTTTTTGCTCAATCAAACTGTTGATCCGGAATATTATTATCGTTATTCGCAAACGCTGAAGTCAATTGAGGATTATGATAATGCAGATAAAATGCTGAATGCTTTTAATAGAATAAACAGTAATGATTCGAGAGCTAAATTGTATGAAGCCAACAAAGATTATTATGCTGTAATTCTTCAAAATTCAGGACGTTATAATATAGAAACACTTGATTTAAATTCTGAACTATCAGATTATGGGACTTCGTTTTTAGAGGATAAAATTGTATTTGCAAGTACTCGTGAACAAAGAGGGATTTCAAAAAGCATTCAAAAATGGACGAATCAGGCTTTTTCAGCTTTATACACAGCAAAAATAGGCGCAAATGGTACGTTAGAAAAAACACAACCTCTTTCGAATATTGTTGATTCTAAATACAATGAAGCTACTCCGGTTTTTACCAAAGATGGCAAAACAATGTATTTTACCCGCAACAATTATAATGAAGGCAGAAAAGGAAAAGATTCTGAAGGCAAAAATTTGTTAAAAATATACAAAGCAACCCTTATAAATGGTAAATGGACCAATATAATAGAACTTCCTTTTAATAGCGATGATTTCAGTACGGCACATCCGGCGTTGAGTGCTGACGAAAAAACATTATACTTTGCATCTAACAGACCAGGAACTCTTGGAGATTCTGATATTTATAAAGTAACAATTTATAACAATGATCTTTTTGGAATTCCAGAAAATCTTGGAAACACGATAAATACTGAGGGCAAAGAAACTTTTCCGTTTATATCGGCAGAGAATGAGCTTTATTTTTCTTCAAACGGACATCCGGGATTAGGTGGTTTAGATGTTTTTGTATCTAAAATGAATGCAAACGGAAGTTTTGGAAATGTTTCTAATGTAGGAACTCCAATAAACAGCTCAATGGATGATTTTGCCTTTGTAATTAGTACAGCTAGTCAAAAAGGTTATTTCTCGTCTAATCGCGAAGGAGGAAAAGGCTATGATGATATTTATGGATTTACAGAAACCAAAAAATTGTCTTGCGAACAACTGATAGCAGGAACTGTTACAGACAAAAAAACACAATCTCTTTTGGCTGGAGCCAAAGTTATATTGCTTGATGAGCAAATGAATGTTGTAAAAGAGTTTTTGACCAATGACAAAGGAAGTTTTACCTACGATAAGGCCGAATGCGGAAAAGTATATTACATACGAGTTATTAAAGAAGATTATTTAACTACTGAAGAAAAAGTAACATTACCATTCGAAGAAGGAAAAACGGAGGTAAATATCGGTATAGAAAAAAATCTTGAAAAAATTACAACCGGAACTGATTTAGCCAAAGTTTTTGCAATCGAAATGATTTATTTCGATTTAGACAAATCAGATATTCGTCCAGATGCAGCTTTAGATATTAGCAAAGTAGTCGAGGTAATGAAACAATATCCCAATATGAAAATTGAGGTGGCTTCGCATACAGATAGCCGGGCTTCTAAAGGATATAACTTAACATTATCACAAAGAAGAGCACAATCTACAATGGATTTTATGATCAAATCTGGTATTGATAAAGATAGATTGCAAGCCAAAGGATACGGAGAAAGTCAATTAATAAACAAATGCAGCGATGGTGTAGCATGTTCTGAACAAGAACACCAACAAAACAGAAGAAGTCAGTTTATCATTATAGCAATGTAAAAATTGGTAATAAGTTAACTAGAAGTCATTTATTGGTAAAAGATAGGCTCATTCTTTTTAGGACTGAGAAAAGAATGAGCAGGCTTCTCTTGAATAAAAATGCAAATTGAATTAGATATGAAAAAGAAAAAAGTACTCGTATATGATAGCCAGCATTGTTTTTCTAGGTTTTTGAAGTACGAGTTAAAAAAAGATTTTGCATTTGATGTCTACAAAAATTTTAAAAAATTCGACAATGTAATTAGCCATTATTCCATTATGCTGTTTGTCATTAATTCAGAAAAAGAATTATATGATCTTATGCGAATTTTTCAAAGAGGTATTCCATTGATTGTTTGCGCTTTTAATAAAGACATAAAATCAAGATTAGAAATGGTAGATGATCTCCTTTTGTTTGATGCTACCAAATTAAAATCAGAAATACGGGACGAGTTAAAATTTTACATTACCAATGCTTCGTAAAAAAAAAGACATAAAAAGAATATTTAAAATTAAGATGTCTAAAGTGTAAATATGATTAAGATTTTTCTAATAAAACTATTTCATAAAATAACGGACTTATATTTTATAACTCAAAAAAAAACTATTCTTAAAAATGAGCAAAATAGTTTAAAGGAGTTATCGAATAAAGGGCTGGATTCAGACTGTAGTTTGAGTCTTTGGCTTGTAGATTCCTATATGAAAAATTTGATAAAGGAACCTTTTGAGAAATAAAATTGCTAATAATAATTTTGAAATGGGCTTACAAAGTTTTGGCATGGGGGTTTGGCATTGGGATATAATAATGAATACAGTTTTTTTTTCTGCCGAGTCATTAAAAATTATTGAGTTAGAATCAGATGATATAATTGACGATTGGGATATGTGGTATAAATTAGTTCATCCTGATGATCTTGAAATGTACTCGGCTTTTATTCTAAGATGTTTTGACACAGAAGTCAGTATTTACGAACATTGCTACAGAGTATTGACTAATAGTGGAAATTATAAATGGATTATAGACAAAGCTCAGGTAATTGCGAGAGACAAAGAAGGCAAACCGTTACGGGTAACCGGAGTTTATACTGACGTTTATTTTCAAACTGAAAAAGAATTAGAATTAGAAAAAATAATAAAACATCATGATGAGCAAAACAAACTGTTATTAAATTTTACCCATATCGTTTCTCATAATTTAAAATCTCACATAGGTAATATAAAATTGCTGCTCGATGTTCATGATTTGATAAAAGATAGCAACCCTTTAGAAACCCTCGAGAATATACGAATTGTTTCTAATGATCTTAACGATACAATAGCACATTTATCGGAGGTGGTGAGCATTCAAAATAATACAAGCATTAATGTAAAATCTTTAGATTTAGGTGAGTTCTTAAAAAAGATTTTAGTGGTAATAGCACCGCAGATAAACGAAAAGAGTGTAACCATTATCAATAATGTAGCAATTGGATCTCAGGTTATTTTTAACCCTGCTTATTTAGAAAGTGTTTTATTGAATTTAACTACTAATGCAATAAAATATGCCTCGCCCGAAAGAGTGCCAATAGTAAAGTTTGATTTTTTTATCGAAAATCAGAAAAAAGTATTCACTGTGACAGATAACGGATTGGGAATAGATTTAAAGAAATATGGCGCCGTATTATTTGATATTTTCAAAACATTTCATGCTGCAGATCACAGCTCTGGTTTAGGGTTACATATGGTAAAAAACCAAATTGATGCTATGAACGGAAAATTAGAAGTAAACAGCAAAGTTGGACATGGCAGCTGTTTTAAAATTATTTTTAAAGAGTAACATAAAGCTGGATAAAGATTAAAAAAGGAATAGTGCGATTAGCTTAGAAAATTACGCCTAGTCGCAAATTAATTAAAAAAAAGTATAAAATGAAAAAGTTGCTTTTGTTGGTATTTGCATATGTTGTAAGCATAAAATGCAAAGATGTACATCATGATAAATCAAGTTTAAATCCTGTTACAAAGGAATCTCAACAAGTAAAAAATAAAATTCCTCTAACAACCGGCTGCTATATTTTTAATGATAACCATAATTTTATTTCGTTAGAAATTACTAGTGTCGAAAAGGTAATAAAAGGAAAACTAATTTATTCTTTGTGGAATAAAGATAAAAACTCAGGCACTTTTACAGGACATTTAGAGAATGGTATTTTATTAGGTTATTACGTTTTTAGTTCTGAAGGAGTTGAATCAGTAAGAGAAGTTGCTTTTAAAATAAAAGGAGACCAACTTCTTGAGGGTTATGGCGAATTGAATGCAGAAGGTAACGCTTTTAAAGATGTTACGACATTACATTTTAATGCCGAAATGCCTTTGAAAAGGATAAATTTATAATCATTTAGATTTTATTTCAACTGGAATAAATATGAAAGTATAGTCATAGAAAGTGATTTTTATAATTTGAACGTCTATCAAAGTTTTTTAGACAATAGTGTATTCATTTGGGCTAATTTATAAAATCGTGTTTCTTTTACTTGTCAGAATTACAAAGAATTCTAAAAAAAGCATTAATATTTAGTAATTATAAATTAATGTATTGCAATACAGTGTATTGTGGTTTGTTTTTTATGTAAATAAAAAAAAATATTTGTAATTTTATAGAGTTATTACTGCACAAAAAAAGCCAAATCTATACATAGCAGTAATAATTTCTCGGGTTTTTGCAACTCGCAACGAAGGGATGTTTTTTTTTATTTACAATCTAGTTATGCCTTACTCATAACTTTTTTTATAATAATTTTTTAAGTCTAGTTGTACTAGCAATAATTACATAAGATCAAATATTATTTTTAACTTATTCATTAAATATGAGAAATAAGTACTTAAACTGTATCATAGTTTTTTTTATATTTTTAGTATCTCATGAGATATCGTACGCACAAGCTCCGGGTGGGATAAATGCGAATCTAAGACTATGGCTTAAGGCCGATGCCGGAGTAATCACAAACGGCAGCACTGTAACCACTTGGCAGGATCAAAGTGGCGGCGGTTTTGATGCGGTGCAAAATACCGCTTCGTTGCAGCCTGGTTTCACCGCTAGTTCAGAACTTTTTAATGGTAATCCATCAGTCGATTTCGATTTAGTTGATGATGCTATGACTACGACAGCCTCTATAACTAGTAGGCCTTATAGTTTTTTTGTGGTTTATAACAGTACGAGTTCTACCGTAACCGTTCGAAGAGCTGTGCAAGGTAGTACTAACTGGCTGTTAGGACCATATAATAATCTGGCACGTTTTTTTGGCGGAGCTTTTGTAGATGGTGGTAATATCCCTATAGGAACAAAACCAACTATTAATACTGCAATTAGCCTTTCGGCAGGCACCCGAAATGCCTTTTTTTATTTTGACGGAAAACAGGCTTCAGCCGCTGCAGGAGTAACTGCTACTGCTGCACCGGGAACGATTAGTTTAGGCGCAGAAGGCGCCTATACCGCACAACCAATGGGTGGGAGTATAGCCGAAGTAATTGCTTATAATAGGAATGTTAGTGCGATTGAGAGAAATCAAATAGAAAGCTATTTGGCTCTAAAATATGGTACAACATTAGATCAGACTGTAGCAGTAGATTACATTAATAGTGTTAATACTGTATTATATCCCAGCACTACATCACATAGCGGCTATGCTAATAATGTAGTAGGAATTACAAAAGACGATGGATCAGGACTTAATATATCCGCTTCAAAAAGTGGTAATGATGATGCTATTCTAATGTTAGAAAATCCTGTTCCGCTTAATAATGGGGACTATTTTGTTACTGGAGATAACGGAGCAAATCTTAATTTACGTTCTACAGATGCTCCTTCAGGATACGGAGAACGTCTGCAAAGAGTATGGCGAGTGAGCAAATCTGGAAATCTAACAAATGTAACTATCAGGATTTTCGTGGGTAATATGCCAGAATTAGTTCGAAATCCCAATTTAGCTGCAGTTGCTTTATTAAAAAATAATGTTAATAGTTTTGCATCTGCTACACCTATTACCGGAGCAAGTTTTGTGGGAGCCTCAAATGACTTTTTAGAATTTAACGGAGTAGATTTATCAGATGGAGATTATTTTACATTGACTTTAGGTCAGATAACTGCACCAGGAACATTCGATTTTGAATACTGGTATGGTGTACCTAGATGGGATGCCAATTACAGATCGCCTCAATTATTACATTTTACCGGAATTTCGAGTACAGAGTATGCCACTTATACAATTGATATGCCTGCCAATCCAGCTTTTGCTCCAATTGTAGGAGCTGTACCTCCGGGAGCAGCAAGAACTGTTGATTTAACTCCTTTTATAAATGATTTTACAGTAGAGCCTGCAAATACTATTTTGGATAGAGGATTGCGAATAAGGGTTAATGGAAAAATGGGTGCTTACTATGCGAATGAGCAATATAATAATTATGGAACTATGCCCTTACGCGGACCTAATGCTCTAGGAACTTCTTTTATTGTGCCTGGACAGAGTTCATTCAATAATTCGACTCCTATTCCTAACTCGAGAGCGATGTTTGTAGTTACAGCGACTCAGGATGATACACAAGTAACGATTACCCCATCGCAAGCCATAGTGGGGCATGGAGCAAATGTACCATTTGTAATTACATTAAATAAAGGACAGAGTTATTCTGCTGAAGCTACATTAAGGACAGGAAGGCATTTAGCGGGGAGTTTAGTAAGTAGTAATTTGCCGGTGGTAGTAACTTATAATGATGATTTAGTGGTCTTTTCCGGAACGGCTGCCGATAATGCAGGAGATCAATTAGTGCCAATAAGTAAATTTGGTCTTGAATATGTTCATATACGAGCCAATCTTTCGCAAGGTGGAGAGTTAGCCTATATTTTTGCTTCTGAAGATGGTACAAGTGTAACCATTTTTGATGGTACGACAACAACAAATGTAGTTTTAAATAAAGGTGATTTCGAAAAGCATTTATTACCAACGGGAGTTAATGCAGCTAGTTTCAAAGCAGATAAACCCATTATGGTTTATAAAATAGGGGGATTTAATCAGGAAATAGGAGGGGGATTGTTAACTCCAATTGCTGATTGTAAAGGAACTCACTTATTGGCATTTCAATATCCAACTGTGGCAGTTAATGCCTTTTTTAGTTTTGTAGCACCAGATGCAGTTGTGGGTAATTTTTTGCTTAATGGCGATGGTTCTATTATAACTGCTGCTGATTTTTTACCGATACCAGGAATACCAGGCTGGAAATATGCAAGAAAAAATGTTACAGGTACTTTCGTTAAGGGGCAGGTAATTAAGATTGAAAACACAGCGGGGAATTTTTATTTTTATCAAAACATGCTTTCGACCGGAGGAGGAGATTATAGTAATTTTTCTGATTTTGGTAACATCGTATTGTTTCCAAAAGCAGAACATACTTGTGCTTCTAATGCTATAACTTTGACCAGTGGCGCAATAGGATACAATGCTTCTGTAACCAGTTATAGCTGGACAGGCCCTAACGGATTTACGAGTAATTTGGCCAATCCGGTTATAAATAACCCAACACTTGCAAATGCAGGAAGTTATAAGTTAACTGTTACCGATGATAACGGCTGTAGTTATGTTGAAACTCTTGTGGTAGACATGCCAATAGACGCTATCAATATTACACCTACGCCATCTCAGTCTTGTATAGGTTCGACAGTTCAGTTTACGTCTACTGCTATTCCTGCGGGTACAGTTCCTGCAAGTATTAGTTGGACAGGTCCTAATGGTTTTACAAGTACTCAGGCAAATTTTGAGATAACAAGTCTTACCGCTGATAATGACGGAGTTTATACCTGTACTTATACAGATAAATTTGGATGTAAGATAACCAGCAGCACTACTGTAACGGTGAGTCCATCAGTTGTTTCAAGTTTTACTATTGCAGGCAATAATAAATTAAGCTGTGCAAATTCTTCAGTTACGCTAAGTGCTGCAGGATTTACGCAAGGACTTAATTATGAAACATTCTTAGCATACAACGCATTGTCTCTTTTTAGCAGTTCAAATTTTACTGTGGTAACAAACGGTTTTTATAATCAACAACCAACCAATAGTGGTCTTGCATCACAAATGAATCTTGCTGGTCTTACCGGCATCACTGGAACTTCGGTAAATTACGGAGCTAAATATTCTGGTTTTATAAACATAACCACAGCAGGAAGCTATACTTTTTATACGAATAGTATCGACGGTAGTAATTTATATATTGATGGTTCTTTAGTTGTAAGTAATGACGGCAGCCATGCTGCAACCGAAATTGCTTCAACACCAATCGTTTTATCCGAAGGGTATCATGCTATAGAAGTTAATTATTTTAAGAGCGATACAGGAACAGCCAATTTAGGAGTTTCTTATGCTGGTCCTTCGATAGCCAAACAAATTGTTCCCGCTGCTGTTTTATTTCATGGAGCAGGAATAGCACCGGGACTTACTTATACATGGAGTACCGGAGAAACAAATGTAGACAGCATTACAGTAAGTACACCAGGTACATACAGTGTAACAGGTTCAAATGGCGGATGTACTTCTATAGCAAGTTTTAGAGTAAGAAGTATAGATGGTTACGATTACGGAGATATAGCAGCTCCGTGGCCATCAGCCCAGGCAAGAGTGTTAAGTTGTCCTGTTGATGGAGTACCATCTGGATCAAACGGAGCTGTATGGGCAGGAGCAAAAATCAGTATTGAGCCTGCACCTTTAAGAAATGCCACAGCATCTGCTGATACTTTTGATGATGGATTAATTACACCAACAAGTTCAGGCGGCGTTTATGGTATTAGTTTAAGTAGTAATACACCTGGCACAACGGTAAATTATGGTTTATGGTTTGACTGGAACAATAACGGAAATTTTGCTGATGATTTTGATGCTGCAGGTCATCCAGCTTTTTACAGTGGCAGTGGAGTAGCGGGTTCAACAGCAAACGTAATAGTTTTGCCACCCGCAACCGCAACTTCATTATATAAAACGAGACTTGTAGTAGCTAGTATTCCTGTAGTTTTTACAGGTTATGATGATATTTTTGAAAATGGAGAAGTCGAAGATTATATTTTTGTTCCGTCATTAAGCGGAAATGTTTTTGATGATCGCAACGGTCTAAACGGAATTCCGCCTAATACTGTTGATGGTATTGGTACAAATTTAAGCGGAAGTTTAACCGCAATATTAGTAAATAGTGCAGGAAATGTTGAGGCAAATACAACCGTTGCAGCGAATGGAATTTACAGTTTTAATGCCATAACTCCAGGTACTTATAGTATTGTATTAAGTACTACGGCCGGAACTATAGGTGCTGTACCTCCTGCAGCAAGTTTACCTGCAGATTGGGTGAATACTGGAGAAAATTTAGGAGCTGGCGCTGGTAATGACGGTACTGTCAATGGTGTATTAAATAATATCGTAGTAAGTACTGTTAATGTTAGTAATGCTAATTTTGGAGTAAATAAAATTCCTATTGCTAATGATGCTGCTTCGTGCGAAGTTGATCCGGGTGGATCTCAAAAAATAGATGTACCAATTCTAACCGGCAGCGATTCTGGAAATATTATTTTAAATGGCAGCGAAAGCACAAACGATATTACGATAGTTACTTTACCAGTTAATGGAGTATTATATTATAATAATGTTGTAGTAACTGCCGGGCAGGTAATTTCGGACTATAATCCAAACTTATTAAAATTAGATCCTGATGCCGGAGCAGATATAATCTCTTTTACATTTAATGAAATTGATGTAGCAGGAACGATAAGTTTACCAGCGACTGTAACCGTTAAAACGGCTTATGCAGGAATTGATCAGGTAGCAGTTCAGTTTGGGACTGCGACAATGGCTGCCACAGGTACAGGAACATGGACTGCACAAGCAGGAAATCCAGGTACAGCAACAATTGTAGACCCTAATAATGCTAATACAGATATTACTGGTTTTACTGTTTTGGGAACTTATAATTTTATCTGGACAAACAGTAACGGATGTACAGATACCGCTAAAGTCAATTCGCCAACAGCAGCAGTAATAACAGCGAATGATGATACCGGAAATCCCGTAAATGGAGCAGATGGAGGAATTTCTTTTACAAATGTATTATCGAATGATACTTTGAATGGAACTTCATTTGCACCTGCAGATGTAAATATTAGCTTTTTGAGTGCTACTATTCCGGGGATTACATTGGTAGGATTTAATGTAGTGGTTGATGCAGGAACACCAGCTGGAAATTATACCTTAGAGTATCAAATTTGTGAAGCAGTAAATCCAAATAATTGCGATGATGCCGTTGTTACTGTAAATGTAACAGCACCATTAATAGAGGCAAATACAGATGATTATTCGCTTTTACCAATAAACGGTACAAACGGTGGTGTGACAACTTCTGTTTTAGCAAATGATAGATTAAATGGTGCAGCAGTAAATATGGCTGACGTAACTCTGACTCCGGGAAATTATTTCGCAGGTCTTACTTTAAACGCAGACGGAACAATTACAGTCGCCCCTAATACAGCCGCGCAAACTTATATAATAACGTATAGTATTTGTGAGAATCTAAACCCATTTAATTGTAATACAACTACCGCTGCTGTAGTGGTGAGTCCCGCACTAATTGATCCAGCACCGGATAATTATAGCGTAATGCCAATAAACGGAATAAATGGAGGTATAACAACTTCTGTTCTTTTGAATGATAAACTTAACGGAACTATTCTAAACCCGTCAGATATTATTTTATCTGAAGTAAATGTTCCCGCAGGATTAACTTTAAATGCAGACGGAACAATTACTGTAGACGCAGGAACGTTATCTGGTAACTATATTGTTAACTATAGAATCTGTGAGAATCTAAACCCATCGAACTGTAATACTACAACTGCTGAAGTACTTGTAGTAACACCTGCAATAGCTCTTGTTAAAACAGCAGTAGTTGACGGTACAGGTGCAGTAGGAGATGTTATTACTTATACTTTTAGTGTAACAAATACAGGTGATTCAGATCTTACAGCTATTACAGTCAACGATGTTTTAACAGGAAGCGTTAATTTGGCAACCATACCAGCTGCTTTGGCACCTGGAGATACAGGAACAGCTACATCAGCCTATACGATTCAGCAATCTGATATCGATACCGGAAATGTAACCAATACAGCCACAACTATTGGTACATTAACAGATTTAAGTACCATTACAGATATTTCGGGTACAGCTCAGGATAATGATGATGCAACGATTACAGCTCTTACTCAGACTTCAGGTATTGCTCTTGTTAAAACAGCAGCAGTTGGAGGAACAGGAAAAGTTGGCGATCTTATCACGTATACTTTTGCAGTAACCAATACAGGAAATGTCAGCCTTAGCAATGTTGTGGTCAACGATGCTTTAACAGGAAGCGTTAATTTGGCAGCCACACCAGCTGCGTTGGCACCCGGAGACACAGGAACAGCTACAGCAGCTTATACGATTCAGCAATCTGATATCGATACTGGAAGTGTGACCAATACAGCTACAACTACAGGTACATTAACAGATTTAAGTACCATAACAGATATTTCGGGTACAGCTCAAGATAATGATGATGTAACGATTACAGCTCTTACTCAGACTTCAGGTATTGCTCTTGTTAAAACAGCGGCAGTTGGAGGAACAGGAAAAGTTGGCGATCTTATTACGTATACTTTTGCAGTAACCAATACCGGAAATGTCAGCCTTAGCAATGTTGTAGTCAACGATGTTTTAACAGGAAGTGTTAATTTGGCAGCCACACCAGCTGCATTGGCACCCGGAGATACAGGAACAGCTACGGCAACCTATACGATTCAGCAATCTGATATCGATACAGGAAGTGTGACCAATACAGCCACAACTACAGGTACATTAACAGATTTAAGTACCATAACAGATATTTCGGGTACAGCTCAAGATAATGATGATGCAACGATTACAGCTCTTAATCAGGCTTCAGGTATTGCTCTTGTTAAAACAGCGGCAGTTGGAGGAACAGGAAAAGTTGGCGATCTTATCACGTATACTTTTGCAGTAACCAATACCGGAAATGTCAGCCTTAGCAATGTTGTGGTCAATGATGCTTTAACAGGAAGTGTTAATTTGGCAGCCACACCAGCTGCATTGGCACCCGGAGATACAGGAACAGCTACGGCAACCTATACGATTCAGCAAGCTGATATCGATACCGGAAATGTGACCAATACAGCCACAACTATCGGTACATTGCTTGATTTAAGTACCATTACAGATATTTCGGGTACAGCTCAGGATAATGATGATGCAACGATTACAACTCTTAATCAGGCTTCAGGTATTGCCCTTGTTAAAACAGCGGCAGTTGGAGGAACAGGAAAAGTTGGCGATCTTATCACGTATACTTTTGCAGTAACCAATACAGGAAATGTCAGCCTTAGCAATGTTGTAGTCAACGATGCTTTAACAGGAAGCGTTAATTTGGCAACCACACCAGCTGCTTTGGCACCTGGAGATACAGGGACAGCTACAGCAGCCTATACGATTCAGCAATCTGATATCGATACGGGAAATGTAACCAATACAGCCACGACTATTGGTACATTAACAGATTTAAGTACCATAACAGATATTTCGGGTACAGCTCAAGATAATGATGATGCAACGATTACAGCTCTTACTCAGACTTCAAGTATTACCCTAATAAAGTCTGCTGTTTTTAATGAT
The DNA here is from genome assembly GCF_002217395.1 of Flavobacterium plurextorum. Lineage (GTDB taxonomy): Bacteria > Bacteroidota > Bacteroidia > Flavobacteriales > Flavobacteriaceae > Flavobacterium > Flavobacterium plurextorum. The sequence goes on from NZ_MUHD01000016.1 coordinate 16,719, forward strand.
ACAAATGGAGACGGTTTTGTGCAGGCAGGAGAAAGTATTAGGTATAGTTTTTCTGTAACTAATACGGGTAATGTATCACTTAGTACAATTGTAATCATCGATCCGCTCGTTGCAGTAACAGGCGGACCAATTACTCTTAAACCTGGAGAAAACGACTCTAGCACTTTTAAGGCAGAATACATTATAACACAATTGGATGCAGACAATGGAACAGTAAGTAATCAAGCAAGTGTATCGGCCTTAACGCCTAAAGATATACCTGTAACAACGTTATCTGATAGTGATGATACAAATCTTGTAGGACCAAATGATCCAACAGTAACGGTATTCAATCAATTATCAAATTTAGTGTTGTGGAAAGAAGGTGTATATCAAGATACTAATAACGATGGCAAAATTAATGTAGGAGACAGCGTATTATATACTTTTAAAGTAGAAAATACAGGTACAGTTACTTTAAGAGATATTATGCTTACTGATGCAACAGCACCGGTTACGGGAGGACCTTTGTCAAGTTTGGCACCAGGAGCTTTCGATGCCACAACATTTACAGCTTTGCATATAATAACCGCACAAGACCTAATTAAGGGTGCTGTGTATAATACTGCTGAGGTTCATGGGCAAACAGATAAAGGCATTCTTGTGATTGCAGATTCAAAAGATCCAACACCAGTAAGTGCTGATGATCCAAATTATAGTCCAGTTTGTCCTGATTGCACCGTAGTTTCTTTTAGACTAAAATCAGAAATTGCTATTATTAAACATGCAGTATTTGATGATAATAATGGTGATGGTATGGTACAGGCAGGAGAAACAATTACTTATTCGTTTATCATTATCAACAAAGGAGAATCAATTTTAACAAACATTACCGTCAAAGATCCGCTTCCGGGAATTGTGATGACTGGAGGACCAATAAGCTTAGCAGCAGGAGAAAGAGATGTTACCACATTTAAAGGGATCTATAGCATTAAACAGTCAGATGTTAATGCGGGAACAGTGGCAAATCAAGCTACAGTTTTAGGTACAAATTATACAAATGTTACCATTTCGGATTTATCTGACGATACTGACGAAAGTGGTGATAACCCAACTGTACTGAAATTAAGTGGTTGTGTTATTAAAGTTTTTAATGCGATTTCAGTTAATGGTGACAATAAAAATGACACCTTCCAAATAGCAGGTATCGAATGTTATCCTGATAACGAAGTAACAATTTTTAATCGTTGGGGAGCAAAAGTTTACAATGTCAAAGGATATGATAACACAGATAAGGTCTTTAAAGGCTATTCTGAAGGAAGATCGACAATAGGAGGAGATAATAATCTACCTGAAGGTACTTATTTTTATATACTTCGTTATGTGAAAATCGATGGTTCAGTTGATGAAAAAAGCGGTTATCTTTACATTAACTAATTCTGGTAATCGTGAATAACTTTAAAAACAATTAATTAAAATTTAAAATATAGGTATTAAATTATATTTTTTTGAATAAACCAGCTATTTAGAACAGCAAATTAAAAACTGTCCAGATTATTTTTGGACAGTTTTTTTATAAGTAAAATTCTTTTCTACACAATATGTAATCAAGAATTGATTTAAATGCCTTAATTCAATACTAATTTGACCTTTTTTAATAAAAAGAATGTGTTTATTTGTAAAAACAGCAATAATTAAACTTGATAGAATGAAATTGAGGAGAAAACCTAAAATGACATTAAAATACTTTTTCGAAAAAAACTTTAATAATGACCAGTTATGGAAATCTAAAATAGAAAATATAGAGCTGCTAGTAGAATTAGTAAATTTAATTCGACCTAAAAATCCAAAAACAGATGCTTTAGTTGATTTGTCAGAATTAATTAATCTTCTGCAAGAGAATCAAAATTATCGTGAAGGATTGATGGTTTGCATCAACGCTCATTTAGAAAAAAAGAAGTTCAATAAAATTCTTTCAGATGCAGGAATTCTTCAAGATGCTAATTTCTTTTTTGAAGTCCGAAAAAGGATTTTCGCCAAGTTAATTCCCGAACAGCCTGAAAAAGATACATTACAATTTATCTTAAATCAGATATTCTTTGTCAATACTGATCCAATATGGATTAAAAAAATACCGCAAGAACAAATATTCGAGCTTTTTTCATTGTTGCAGTTTCGTCCTATTTATGAAACCGATGAAGATAACTCATCGTTTAATGAGCTTATTTTTGCAATGGAAGTTCTTACCTACAGAATTTGTGGTTCTGCAATGGAAACAGATGTAATACGCATGGTTCCAGAATATGAAAATCTCGAAAGTCCATTTATCGCTTTTCAGCGAGAATTATTGCTAATGAATGAGAGACTAATCGAATCTTCTGAAAAATCAATTAATGAATATGATTTAGGCTACAAACAATTAATTATTCTGCACAAACAGTGCGTAGATTATATAGAAACTGCATTTAAAAACAGCAGTAAATTTGGAATTTCATTACATGTTAATCAAAGCCTTTTACGAATCCGCCAGCAGCTTCAGCGTTTAAAAGCATTGTTGCCGCTTTTAATACAAGGTAATAATGAAGAGGCTAAAAGAAATACGATTTCACTTTCGTATAAACTTATTAAATACAATTGCGATAAAAACAATATTCAGAAACTGGTCAATGAAAGTACCCAGCTTTTATCATACGAAATAACACAGCATACTGCCAATACTGGCGAACATTATATTACCAATGATCGTAAGGAATACTATAAAATGTTTTACTCAGCAGCAGGAGGAGGTTTTATAGTTGGAATACTTTGTATCATCAAACTCTTGCTAGGAAAAGTTCATACCAGTGGATTTGGACATATTTTTCTATACAGCATGAATTATTCTATAGGATTCATCATTATATATATTCTTGGTTTTACACTTGCTACGAAACAACCTGCAATGACAGCTTCTGCATTAGTTAGAGCTTTACAAGAAGGATTTAAGCATAAATCGCAAGACAAGAAAAACTATAAGTATAAAGAATTTGCCGTATTCTTTGCACGAGTATTTCGTTCACAATTTATAGCATTTGTTGGGAATGTAATGATAGCTTTTCCAGTTTCATTGCTTGGAATCTGGCTTATCAATCAAACATTTCATGTCAATATTGCCAAAGAAAAGTGGCCGACGTTAATTTACGATTTAAATCCTATTTACTCAGCAGCAATATTTCACGCGGCTATAGCAGGAGTCTTTTTGTTTTTATCTGGAATTATTGCCGGTAGTATTGCCAATCGCGATAAACACAACCATATTTACTATCGTATTCAGGAACATCCATTGTTGAAGTTAAGCTTAGGTAAAAAGTGGACTAAGAAACTAGCATCGTTATATGAGAAAAAATGGGCAGGAATTATTTCCAATTTTTGGTTTGGTGTTTTTATGGGAAGTACTGTTTTCATTGGAATTTTCTTCGGATTAAATATCGATATCAGGCATATTACTTTTGCTAGTGGAAATTTTGCAATGGCATTATATGGAGCCGATTTTTATGTCACTGAATGGATGTTTTTCTGGTCTATTTTGGGGATTGGGATTATCGGTTTAGTCAATTTTATGGTAAGTTTTAGTTTGTCACTTGGTCTTGCATTTCGTTCGCGAAACATTCCTCTTTTAGAATTGAGACAAGTGGCACGTGCAATTTTTAGATATTTTTTAAGCAAGCCTTCGCATTTCTTTTTTCCGCCAAAGAATAATACGCCATAGAATTCGATACAGCTATGTTTGGTAAAGCATTGAATTCAAGTGTTTTATTGGTGGTAAATTAGAATTAAACGAATTTCGTAATTATTTGACATATCAGCTATGAAGCAAAAATGATAAACAGTATAATGAATATAATTTCCCTAGTCATAGATAAAAAATTGATTTATACTTAGACAGTTTGTATTTTTGCCCTTATGAATGATAATTTTACAAACGAATACTTTGGAATAGGAATACAAAATGGTAAAACGCCTGAAAATTTGGGTGTTTTGTGGCGATCAGCTCAAAACTTAGGCGCTACTTTTATATTTACCATAGGAAATCGATATGCCAAACAAGCCTGTGATACTCACGATGCCGTAAAAGCAATTCCTTATTTTCATTACGATACTTTTGAAGCATTTCTTGAAAACTTACCTAAAGGAGCGCGATTAGTAGGTGTTGAACTAAACGAAAGAGCTTCTGATTTAGAAACCTACGAACATCCAAGACGTTGTGTTTATTTATTAGGCGCAGAAGATCACGGTTTATCCAAAAAAGTAATGGAAAAATGCCACCATTTAGTAAAATTCAAATCAGTAAAAAGTTTAAATGTTGCCGTGGCAGGAACTATTGTTATGTACGATAGAAACTTGGCTAAACCGCGTTCATAAAACGATAATTTTTTATTCCTTGAACTTAGTTTAGCTTTTCAGTACTTTTTATCCTCAAACAATGCTCAGCTCCTAAATAGAGCGGATTTCCGTTTTTTTCCGACCAAAATCCATCCAAAACATCTTTAGTTATGCATCGATAGACAGCAACTCCCTTGTAAGTTTTGTTGTCTTCACCTTTATAGCTGAAATTTATGACCAGAATATTGTCTTTAAAGAAACCAGAACCTTTTTGTTCTTGTGAATTATTAATAAGCCACTTTGCTTTAATTCGGTTGTTTTTATCCAAAGATAAACTCAAAATACCTTTATAGGTTATTTCATGGTTTTCGTCTTGATTCTTTCCCGAAATTGAATAATCACCAACTAAATCTTGTATTGTCATTTATTTCCCGATACAATATCTAACTTCTCTTTGTTTATAAGCTCTCAAGAGGGGAGAGGTGTACAGGAGGTGTAGCGATATTATCAATAATGGAAATTTAGTATAATTGAAAGATAGGGATCTTTATTAGGCTAGTTCTTTGGAGAAATATATTCGTCTACATCCTATTGGAAAATTTTTAATTTCACCAACCTGTTTGTATCCGTTTTTTAAATAAAATTCCTCTGCTTGGAAATCAAACGTATCAAGCATTGAAATTTCTGCTCCTTTTTCTTTTGCTATTTTTTCAACGTGTTTTAAAATTTGTGTTCCCACACGCTCTCTTCTACGTATAAATACTAGTTTTTCCCTGCTTTATTAAACCAAAACATCAAGTAAATGAAAGGTGAGTGAATTAATATATTAAGTATATAATTCAAGTATGGTCTATTCCATAACAAAGGAATCTTATAAGCAATCCCAGTGACTATATATATAATGCCAATAATGATAATTATTCCCGCAATAGAGCCTAAAATATTTTTTAACTCTCTATGAACAGAACCAGTAAAAGGCATAATTATTAAGCCAATAATCAAAATAATAAAAAAATAATTAGATGTCAAAACCATCCAAAACAATGACCGAACATTTATTTTAGCAGGTGTATTATCATTTTTAATAACTGGACTTTTAATTTCAGTTTTATCTGATTTTTTAAAAAGATTGAGTTGATTTAAATCCAAATCCCGTAACCTATCAGAATAGTGTCTTCTTTTATAAATCCGATCTTCTAATTCAGTCAATTCCGTAAGTTTTTGAGCATCATTTTTATATATTTTTTTTAGATTATCAATTGATTCTAATTTTTCTATTTTATTACTTAGATGGTAATCATAAGAAAATTCAAAATAGTAGTCACAAGTAGTTAGAACAAAGATAGAAATGATAAGTATAGAAGTCCTTAAGCCAAAATGTATTGATTTATTATCAAGAAAATTAATTATTTTGTCTAATATTTTATCCATTTCCTGAAATTAATAGTAAATTATTCATAAAATCCATGTGCTGGTACTAATATTAACAAATAATTAGTGTGGTGAATGAATGAACTAAAATACTATTAGTTTCTATTAATATATCGTTCATTTTTTTATATTTTAATTTGGGTTATGGCTATACTGAATATTTTAAAAAGAAAGAGTAACAAATTTAACTTTCTTAACGATCAACTTTTATTAAATTTCTTAAAATGCATCTTTTAAGATGTAGTGTGTGCTTCTTCCTCCTGAATCAGCTTTAATCAAAATACCTTTGTTGACTAAATCTGTTATATCCCTAAGAGCAGTATCTGGAGAAGTTTTAGCCATTTTGGCCCACTTGCTAGTATTTAAGTTACCTTCAAAATTGTCCATAAGTTTATTAAGCATAATTTGTTGACGCTCATTACTTATTTTGCTTGTATTTTTGACCCAAAAATGATGCTTTTTCACCACTTTATCAACGATTACACTAGAGTAAAGGATACTGTTTTTTAAGCATTCTAAAAACCAAATAATCCATTCGGTAATGTCTAAATTGTCTTTTTGAGTTCGCTCTAGTATTGTATAGTAGCTTTTCTTTTGTTTGTTTATTTCAGTAGACATACTGTAAAACCTTTGATTAATACCATCAGATTTTGAAAGCTGCATATCTGTAATTGCCCTAGCTATTCTTCCATTTCCATCATCGAAAGGGTGTATGGTTATAAACCAAAGGTGAGCTATGGCGGCTTTTAACAATGATTCTAAATTTTGTTCGTCATTATACCAATTAATGAATTGTTTCATTTCTAGCACAAGCTGTTGAGCTTTTGGGGCCTCATAATGAACTATTTCTCGTCCCATTCCACCGGAAACCACTTGCATGTCTCCTGAACGCCAATTTGCTACTTCAATTTTATGTATACCGCTTCTTCCTGTTGGAAATAATGCTGCGTGCCAACCAAACAAACGATCATCTGTCAATATTTTGTTATCGTTTTGAGTAGCATCTAGCATTAATTCTACGATTCCATCAATGTGTCTATCGGAATGCTCTAAACCCGAATATTCTAATCCAAGTCTTGTTGCAATTGAGGAGCGAACCAATTCAGGATTTAATATTTCTCCTTCTATTTCTGAAGTTTGTATTACATCTTGAATTAAGGTTTCTAAGTTAGCTTCATCCTTTAGTTCGAAACCTAGCAATTCAACCTTGCCCATAAGTTTACCTTGAAAGTTTCTGACTTCGCTTAGTAACGAAATAAATTCTGTCTCTTCCCACTGTAGATTAGGCCAATTTTTAAGTTGATGAATATAGATTGCCATGGATTTTAGGTTTATGCGGTAAATATAGTGATTATTCTCCGCAAAAAATGCGGTGATTATATTGTTTTTTCACCGCAAGTTTAAAATTTATTATTTTATTACTAAAAGAAAGCAAAGGAATGTAAAAAATATATGATTACGGTTTAACGTAAATCTATTAATTCATAAATATATATATTTGTTAACCCATGTTGTTAAAATATATGTAGATACTCTTGTTAAAATTACTTTATATTTGAAACATTACAAAATAAAATAGATTTATGGCTTTAAGTTGGAATGAAATAAAGGATCGTGCATTAGGGTTTTCTAAAGAATGGCAAAATACTACTAATGAAGAGGCTGATGCCAAGCCATTTTTAGACGCTTTTTTTGATGTTTTTGGAATTACTAGAAAAAAAATAGGAACCTTCGAGCATAGAGTAAAAAAACTTTCGGACGCTGATGGCTATATCGATTTACTTTGGAAAGGTACAATTTTGGTTGAAATGAAAAGTCGAGGAAAAAATCTTGATAAAGCTTTTCAGCAAGCTATAGATTATACTCATGGTCTAAAACAAAATGAACTACCAAAATATGTTTTAGTATGCGATTTTAACATTTTTAGATTGTATGATACAGAGGACCAAACAACGCTACAATTTGCATTAGATGAATTGGTTTTGAATGTTCAAAGTTTTGGGGCACTATTAGGCTATCAAAAGAAAACTTATAAAGAGCAAGATCCTGCCAATATAAAAGCGGCAGAATTTATGGGAAAACTTCATGATCGATTAGAAGAAATTGGATATGAAGGACACCCGCTAGAAGTGTATTTAGTTAGAATTTTATTTTGCCTATTTGCAGAAGATACTACCATTTTTGACAAGCAACAATTTCAAGATTATATAGAGTACAGAACGGCTGAAGATGGAAGTGATTTAGCTTCCAAAATTCAAGAATTATTCCAGGTATTAAATACACCCAAGGAGAAACGTTTTAAAAATCTTGATGAGCAATTGAATGATTTTCCGTACGTAAATGGTAAATTATTCGAAGAAATTTTGCCAATGGCAAGTTTTGATACCAAAATGCGATTAGCATTATTGGACTGCTGTTATATCGATTGGAGTAAAATTTCACCTGCAATTTTTGGTTCGATGTTTCAAAGTGTTATGAACCCTAAAGAGCGAAGAAACTTAGGTGCTCATTATACTAGTGAAAGCAATATTTTAAAATTAATTAAGCCTTTATTTTTAGATGAACTTTGGGCTGAGTTTGAAACTGTAAAAGGTAGTAAAAATAAATTGCCAGCATTTCATAAAAAAATTAGTCAATTAAAATTTTTAGATCCTGCATGTGGTTGTGGTAACTTTTTAGTTATTACTTATCGTGAGTTACGTTTATTGGAGTTGGAAGTATTACGTGCAACATACAAATCTGGGCAAGGGGTTTTAGATATAAGTGATATAATCTGGTTAGATGTAGATATGATGTACGGTATTGAATATGAAGAATTCCCTGCACGTATTGCTGAAGTTGCTATGTGGTTAATTGACCATCAGATGAACATGCAGATTAGTAATGAATTTGGACAGTATTTTGCACGTTTGCCATTGAAAAAATCAGCTAAAATATATCATGGTGATGCATTGGAAGTTGATTGGGAAGAGGTTGTTTCCAAAAATGAACTTTCATTTATTATTGGAAATCCACCATTTATTGGCTCAAAAATTATGAGCCAATTTCAGAGAAATCAAATTGTAAAGGAATTTAATAACGTACGAGGATGTGGTATTTTAGATTATGTAACAGGTTGGTACTTAAAAGCTGCAAAATATATTCAAAAAACTAAAATAAAAGTAGCATTCGTTTCGACAAATTCTATTGTACAAGGGGAGCAAACCAGTATACTTTGGGGACAAATGCTAAATAAATATGAAATAAAAATTCATTTTGCACATCGTACTTTTAGATGGAGTAATGAAGCAAAGGGGAATGCAGCTGTATATTGCGTAATTGTTGGTTTCGCAAACTTTGATACTATTAATAAAAGTATTTTTGAATATGAAGATATAAAAGGGGAAGCACACGAGATAAAAGCAAAAAATATTAATCCCTATTTGGTTGATGCAAAAGATATTTTAATAACAAAAGAAACAAATCCAATTTGTGATGTTCCAAAAATGAATTTTGGCAATATGCCTCTAGATGGTGGTTATTTACTCCTGTCAGATGAAGACAAAAGAGAACTTATTTTAAAAGAGCCAAGTTCTGAAAAATTTATTTTGCCATTAATTTCAGCTTATGAATTTTTAAACAATGGTAAACGTTGGTGTCTATGGTTAGTTGATGCAGAACCTAACGAATTAAAACAAATGCCAGAAGTTTTAAAACGTATCGAATTAGTGAAAAAGTTTAGACTTGCTAGTATATCAACATCTACACAAAAATTTGCAGCTATTCCAAGTTTATTCCGTGATAAAAATCAGCCTGATACGTTTATTTTAATTCCGCGACATTCGTCAGAAAATAGAAAATACATACCTCTTGGATATTTTTTTAAAAATAATATTGCAGGAGATACTTGCATGACGATTGCGAATGCAAGCTTATTTCATTTTGGAATCATCCAATCAATAATGCACTTAACTTGGATAAAAACAACTTGTGGAAGAATTAAAAGCGACTATAGATATTCAAAAGATATAGTTTACAATAACTATCCATGGCCAGAAAATCCCTCTATTAAGCAAATAAAATCTATTGAAGAAAAAGCTCAAAATATTTTAGATACAAGAGCATCTTTCCCTACTAGTTCACTAGCAGATTTATATCATCCATTAACAATGCCTCCGGTTTTAATAAAAGCACATACTGAATTAGATAAAGCCGTTGATTTAGCTTATAGTAAACAAACTTTTACTTCTGAGGCCAAACGCATGGAGTTTTTGTTTGAGTTGTATGAGAAATATACAAGTGAGTTGTTTGCAAAAGAGAAGAAAAAATAACAATTGTCTAAAAATACAAACATGAGTAGGACGGCAGATTATACAATACAAGGTTTTATTTACCAATTTATTATAACATTACAAAAAATTATTGAAGATACTAGTGATTCTGAAATAACTATTGAAGGGATAATTGAAGATATTGATATTTTAACACCATTAGGTTATGAAGTTTTTCAATGTAAATATCATGAATGTAAAACAAAATTTACACTTTCAGATATTTATAAGCCTGTATTACAAATGTTGTTTCATTTTAAGAATAATCAAACAGCAGGTATAAAATATAGACTTCATGCACACTTCCCAAATGAAACGGTTGGTTCTATTAAGAAACTCAATAAAACTGAAATTGAACAAATACTAAAAAGTGAAGCAAAGGCGTATAAAATGTATACTGCAGAGCTAACAGGCTTTGCTCAAATTGATGAATTTATAGATGTATTTGAAATTCACTTTGGAGCATCCTTAGCCGATACAGAAAAATCCGTTATAGTTTCACTATCCCGAGAAGGATTTAGTACTGAAGATGCTGAAGAAATATTTTATCCAAATGCTATTCATGCAATTGCAGAATACAGTATCAAGCACATAGAAACTGAACGAATTGTAAAAAAATCTACTTTTTTAAATAATCTGAGGTCGAAAAAGAAGACAGCAATTACTCGATGGACGAGAGAATTACAATCATATGATAAATTATTAAAGCAACGAAGAAAGCAACTTCGAGATAATTTAAATATAAATTCTAGAGTAAGGCTAATTGTATTAGACAGTAATTATATTTCTGATTTTGAAACAAAAGCGTCCAATCTAATTTTAGATTTTGTAGTAAAGTACAACAATAAGATTAAACTAAATCAATGTCCTATTTTTAGTTTAATCTGTGAAGAGGATGTAATTAATTCGATTTGGAGAAAAATTGCTTCTAAAAATGTAATTCCTGTCAGAGGTATTGAAGCAGGAGTATTTGATATTAAACGATTTTTAAGAGAACCTCTTAAAAATTCAAATAGTAATATAGAATTTAAAGTAAGGTTATGCAATCATGAAAATGATTTTGACCAAGTACACGCTTCAGGAGTTGCAGATGAAATATTTATTATATCAGATAATGATTTCCCTTTTGAAATAACAAGCACTAGTAATATTGAAAAAATAAAAACCCCGGAGATAAATGAAATAAAATATCTCCTTTCACTAACAACTACATTATGAGTACAACAGAAATAGGAAAAGTTTTAGAATCATCCCCAAATTCAATATCAATTCAAATTATTAGTACGGAAATATTTGAAAAAAATAAAAAGAAACTCCAAATTGGAAAATATGTTGAAATTTCAGATGGTAATTTAAATAAAGTTGTTGCAATAATTCAGAATATTAAATCAACTTTTTCTGAATTATCATCTCAATTAAAGTTTGTTTTACAAACTCAGCCTATTGGATATATAGAAGGTGATGTATTTACTAGAGGAGCATCTTTGATACCCAGTCCAACAGAACCAGTTTTTGTAATGGAAGAAACAACGATGGATTTAATTTATAGTTCAAATAAAGATTTTAATTTTCCTTTTGGTAAGCTCGTACAAAATTATGGTGTTGATTTTAAAATAGATGCAAACAAATTCTTTGGTAAACATATAGCTTTGGTTGGCTCGACAGGATCAGGAAAATCTTGTACAGTTTCAAAAATTCTACAAGATGTTGTAGGAATAGATAATGGAAAGAACATTAATGTTGGTAATCAGAAGAATTCTCATATAATAATTTTTGACATCCACTCGGAATATAAATCTGCATTTGATCTGCAAACACAAGAAAATTTCACACTTAATAACTTAGATGTAGACACCTTGCAATTACCTTATTGGTTAATGAATTCGGAAGAACTAGAGAGTTTATTTATTGAAGGAAATGAAAACAATCATCATAACCAAGTATCACAATTTAAACGTGCAGTTATATTAAACAAAGAAAAATATAACCATACTTTAAAAGATAAAATAAATTATGATACTCCAGTATATTTTAGTATCCAAGAAGTTTATACATATATTTGGAATTTGAATCATGAAGTAGTTAGTAAGTTAGCTGGTGAAAATTGTCCAAAGTTAAGTGATACCACTTTAATAACGGATCCGGAAAAGCTTTTGTATTTTGATGATAAACTTGATTTTGTTACACAATCTACTGCCGTTGCGAATAAAGCATCTAATGGTGCTTTTCATGGAGAATTTAACAGGTTCATATCTAGACTTGAAACTAAATTATCTGATAAGAGATTGGATTTTATATTAAAATCAACTAAACCTGATGGAAATATCCACTCTACTGAAGATTTTGGAGATGTATTAAAACAGTTTTTAGGATACTTGGATAAATCTAATGTTACAATTATTGATTTAAGTGGAATTCCTTTTGAAGTATTAAGTATAACGGTCAGTTTGGTATCAAGATTAGTTTTTGACTTTGCTTTCCATTATTCAAAAATTAAACATACTACAGAAGAGTATAACGATATTCCTTTTATGATTGTTTGTGAAGAAGCTCATAATTACATTCCAAAATCAGGTGGGGCAGAGTATAAAGCTTCCAAAAAATCTATAGAGAGAATAGCAAAAGAAGGAAGGAAATACGGTTTAAGTTTAATGGTTGTTAGTCAAAGACCTTCAGAGGTTTCAGAAACTATTTTTTCACAATGCAATAATTTTATTTCTTTAAGACTTACTAATGTAAATGATCAAAATTATGTAAAAGCATTAATGCCCGAAAATTCAAATGCAATTGCAGATATTTTGCCTAATCTTAGTGCTGGAGAATGCTTGATTGTAGGTGATGCAACTTTAATTCCATCTGTAGTAAAACTAGATATGCCAAATCCTCAACCTAAATCCCAGTCTATTAAATTTCAAGATGAATGGCAAAAGACTTGGAATGATGTAAACTTTGATGAAGTAATCAAAAGATGGAAGAAGGAATAGATGTTAAAACTAAAAAAAAATGAAATGGTAATTGGGGAAATAATCACAGTTGAAGAATGTCAAAGAGGTTACATTTTAAAAGGAGTGGAAAATCATCGTGGACAAATACAAAATGGAAAGTTTGAAAGAGGGCATTTTATTGTTTTTTATGATCATCTTGATGGTTTAGATTTTCAAGGGGCAATGATTACTTCAACAGATTATCAAAATCAAAATGTCGCTTTAGCAAAAGATCATTTTTATAATGAAAATGCTTTAGGTGAGCCATATTTAGTAAATTATAAGAATTCTTATTTAGTAAAAGCAAAGCTTCATAAATTTCATCAAATGGGAGAATTTATTTTCATGGGGTTATTAACTGCTGAAGGTATTTCTTTCATAGAAGGAGTTATTGATAATTTTGATTTGATTACTTGGGAACAACATCGCTTAAACAATAATTAGTTGATAAAATTTAGAAACAAAATGAGCACATCATTACAAAATATATCTGTTAAATACTCAGACCTTTTAAGTGAAATCGAAACTGGTCAAGTAAAAATCCCACAATTTCAAAGAAAGTTTGTTTGGAGTATTAAGGATTCTGCCAAATTATTAGATAGTATTATAAAAGGTTATCCGATCGGAACATTTATTTATTGGAGAACAAACGAGCGATTAAGATCTGTAAGAAACTTGGGTAATATTTCTTTACCAGAACCAAAGAGCGGTGAATTTGTAAACTATGTACTTGATGGTCAACAGCGATTGACTTCACTGTATTCAGCTTTAAAAGGGGTGAAAATTGGAGAGGAAGATGGGAAAACAACGGATTATTCGGAAATTTATATTGATTTATTGGCCTCTGACGATGATGATGTTGTAAGTACAGATCTTGAAAATAGAACTTTTGAAAACAAAATAAAAATTACAGATTTAATGAAAGGAGGATATGCAATTTTCAAAGCCTATCCTGACGAACATCATGAAAAACTAGATTACTATAGAAATGTTCTGACAGGTTACACTTTTTCAATAATAAACCTTAAAAATGCTCAAATAGATGTCGCTACTGAAGTATTTACAAGATTGAATGTGGGAGGTAAATCGTTGTCCCTTTTTGAAATTATGGTAGCCAAAACTTATCATATTTTCGAATATAAAAAAGGCAACTCTACTGAAGAGGAAATTTTTGATTTATCAGTAAAATATGAAGAACTTTCGTCTGAATTAAGCGCAAGTCATTATGATACTATTCCTTCAGCAACTATTCTTCAAGTTATATCTATTTTATTGGAAAAAGATTGCACTAGAAAAACAATCTTAAAATTAGACAAGATGGCTTTCATTAATATTTGGGATGAAGCTGTTAATTGTATAAAAAGTAGTATTGATTTTTTTAGAAGTTACGGCATTGTTGTTGGTAGAATTTTGCCATATAATGCCTTAATCGTTCCATTTAGTTACTTTTTCTTCAAACATAAACACAATCCTACTGGTGAAATGAAAAAAAGATTAGAAGATTTCTTTTGGAGGGTTTCATTGGGTTTTAGATATTCTTCGGGTGTAGAAGGTAAATTAGTACAGGATATAGCAAAAATTGATAAAATAATTGCAAATGAGCTACCAAGGTACGAATGGGCGGTTATAATTAATAAAGAATTTGTCGAATCTCATGGTTGGTTTAGTACTGGTAAATCTTTCAATAAGGCAATTTTATGTTTATTCGCAAAACAAAAACCAAAATCATTTGATAATAATTTGGATGTTATTATAGACAACAGTTGGTTAAAAATTGCTTCAAGTAAAAATTATCATCATTTTTTTCCTAAGGCATGGATGAATAAAAACAAAAAGGAGAAAGAGTACTTTTTTGTTAATCATATTGTGAATATCACTATCGTTGATGGTTTTTTGAATAAAAATGTAATAAAAGCTAAAAGCCCAGGAGTTTACATGAAAAGCTTTAATTCAAAAAATGATGAGTTAGCGGAAACTATGAAAACTCATTTTATTGATATTGATAAAGATGGTATTTGGGAGAATGATTTTGATTTGTTTTACGATAACCGATTAAAACGAATTGCAAATGCTTTAAATAAGATGATTATTCCGCAAGATGTTGCAAATAATGAACTTGAGGTTTATGAAGATGTCGAAGAGATAGTCGAGGAAATATAGCTTGAAAATGATTAATAATGTAAGGTTAGACTATTCTAAATAGCAGCTTGACATAGATTGAAATTAAAAATTTTAATAAAACATAAATAATATGGCCGAATATAGAATTTCCATTAATCAATTGGCAACATTTTCAAAAGTATCTGATGCAAAAAAAAGGGCTATTGTTAAGCAGCAGAAAAATCCACCAGCTATTTTAGTTGGTAGATACGCTATGGCAAAAGCTAGAATTAAAAAAGCTATAGGAAATGGAGGAGATATTGTACCTGTTTTACAAGGTATTGAAGAACTCAAACAAAGGAATCCAGATACTCCGTGGAAGAAGAACGACAAAACGGTTTCGATTGATGCTATGGAACGTTATATTAAAATGACCTTACCAAGCATTTTGAAAGAACATAAATATGAAATAATAGCAAAACAAAAGGTAAGATCATTTTATGTGGCTGATGTTGAGATATTAGTTTCTCCTGATTTAATAATTAAGGTTTTAATAGACAGTAAGTGGTTTTTGGGTGGACTAAAGTTACATGTATCTAAATCAGAGTTATTTGATAGAGATCAATCTAAATATGTCGCAACTTGTATTTATCAGTATCTCGATTTAATTTTTGAAGATCAAGAAATAATCATTTTACCTGAATTATGTTTTTCGGTTGATGTTTTTGCGGACAGTATTATTTCTGCACCAAAAAAAATTGAAAAAACTTTGGAAGAAATTGAAACTATGTGCATGGAAATAAAAAAAATTTGGCCAAATGTTTAATTTTAAAAAAAAATTACGTAATAAATTATCTGATAATCTTCAATCAAAATTCCTGATATATTTTTTATTAATTATTTAAAATCGTATGTCATCTTTTCAATTTCCTGATTCAAAAAAGTATCAAACAAATTATTATACCTAAAATCAGTCAAATATTCGTCTTCAATTTCATTCTCATATTCAGCAGTAAATTTTTCCAATGCAAAAGATGAAAATAAAAATTGATATTCTGTTTTAAATCTTTGATAATCTTCCGCTACGCTCAGATAGATTGTTTTCAAAGATTCAAGATTAAAGTCCTCATCTTTTTTGTCCATAGTACATTGATTTAAAAATTCCATACAATGCAATATAAATTCAGCAGCAGAAAACCCAATTCCTCGGTTGGTTTTCCATTCAGGAAAAGACATATTCATAAAATGAATGGTTTCTTTGAATAATTCTGTTCCGGAATATTCATTCATAAGTTTATAATACTGTTCCATAGTGTATTGATGTTTTTAAGCATAATTTTTCAATTATTAAACTTCTTTTTTTTGATTGAACCACCATTCATTTTTGTATTTTTTATTAAATTCTTTCAGTTCTTTTTTATATTGTTTAATATCAAAATCATAGGGTAGAGTGAGGGCGTTTAAAAAAGGTTCTATTCGGTTATAAGTAATTAATAATTTTACTAAATTTTCTACTGAAAAATTATTTCCATTCTCAATAGAACTCACGGTTTTTCTGCTTATTCCAACTTCATCTTTGATGTCGCTTTGTACAAAATCCATATTTTGACGGAGCTTTTCAAGTTTCTGACCAATTAGAAGCATGTATTCTTCTAGGGATTTTATATCTTCCATTATGTAACGTTTAGGTTATAAATTAACAAAATAATGATTATTGAGTAATATATTACTCATGTTTTTTTATGGGTTTATAGATCAAGATTTAACTGATAAGTATATTGCTATAGGACTATAGTAATGTATTACTAAAGTAATTAATTAAGCACTTACTTACTTACTTACTTACTTACTTACTTACTTACTTACTTACTTACGATAGTGGTTTACATGATTCTGGTAAGTAATTCTCTTTAGCTATATCTTCAATTTTGAAAAAAACTTCTTTTATTTCCGCAAGACTTTTTAATAACATCTCCGTTTCAATTTTGCTAAATGAATCCATTTTCCGTTCATTAAAGCTTTTTATTAATTGATTGAAGTTATTTCCAATTCTTCTAACCTCTTCAATTAAGATGTTTTTTTCGATTCTAGCATCATTATTGAATGTTACGATTCTATATTTCTTTTTTAAAAGAATATCTCTAATCATGTCGTTCATGTTGTTATAATCACTTTCAGAAAACATTATAGTTATAAGTTTGAATTCGTCTCCTGAAAATAAAATTTCTTTTCTGAAATTCTTTTTAATTTCTTTTTTTGGTCTGCCGCTTTTATTGATATTACTCATAAATAAAAAATTATATTAAAATACGACTTTGGAGTATTTGCTTTCACGTAGTGCGAGGAGTTATGATTCGTCTAAATGAAAAAATCGAAGATTTTTTCATTTAGATACGTATCTTAACACACCTCGCTAATTGACTTCATTTAAAATTATTATTCATTCCCTTTTGTTTGGATTGGTTAGTTTAAAAAATCAAAAAACCGATTTGACACTATTGATTTAGCTTCAAATGATTTGCTATCAACCATTCATTTATATCTTTGGAATCTTTATACATTAATCTAAAATCGAATGCTTCAGGATGTTTACTTTTAATGATATTGGTATATTTTTCGCCTGTATTATCATTATCTAAATAGAGTTCAATTGTTTTGTAATCTTCTAATATGTTTACATTTTTAAGTAGTAGAACTGTTGAGTTTAATATCAAATAATCAAATTGATCTTCAATTTTATTCTTCTTAACTTGCAAGAAACTGAGGTAATCGAAAAAACCTTCGAAAATCCTCAATGTTGCACTTCGATTGTCGATAAATGTCACGTCTTTTTTGCCTATACATATTTTTGCATATTTTGACCTAAGTTCCCATCCATCACTTCGATTTTTAAATCCAATTGCGAAGTATCTTTTTTGATTCACTTCATAATGAACTTCTTTTATCTGAAAATGAATAAAAGGTTTGGTTATACATCTACCTGCTAAATATTGTTTTAAGGCGATATGTTCGATTGGAACAATTTTTACTATCTGAGTTTCGCTTTCTGTCTTTTTTATTTGAGAAACAGCTGTAATTTGCTTTTGAAAAGAAAAAGAATCAAAGTTTTCTAGAAATGCCAAACCTTCGCTAATGGTACATTTTTGAAATTTTATAATTAGATCTAATGTGTTGCCACCAAATCCACTTGAAAAACAATACCAAAAATTTTTTTGTGTATTCACATGAAAGGATGGTGTTTTTTCAGTGTTTGAAAAAGGGCTTGTGAACCAAAGATCATTGCTTGTTTGTCTTACTGCATGGAATCCCAATGAATTTAAAATTGTTTCGACTGGAATTAATTTTGCTTGATACGAGTTCATGAGATAATTTTTTTATGTTTTTTTTCAATAGCAATAGTTTAATGAGAACTTTAAAAGGCTTCTATTAAAAGCGAAATCACTTCCGACCTATCCGACACTTCCTACTTTGTTTATTTTTAAGTGATTAGCTCGTAATTGTCACTTGAATTACGTCGGAAGTAGTCGGAAGTGGGCGGAAACTCAAAAATCATTTCCGACTATCTCCGACTACTTCCGACTACGTTTCCTACCACTTTTTTAACTTAAAGTATTAATGTATAATGATTTAAGTAAAAGTAGGAAGGGTAGGAAAGTAAATAGGTATTATTGGGCTAATTGTTCGCATATCTGCCATTCAATAGCATTGATAATTTCATCTTGAATCTGCAATTTTGAAATGTCAATTAAATAGCCGGAAGTATTTCTTGCGTTCTTTCCTTTTTCGTATTTAATACTGCTAACTTCTTTTAGGTAGCAAGGATCTTTTTTTATATAATCTTGTAATGCAGCTTTATTTGGAGCTGTTTCTCTGTATTGTTGCATCCACTGTCTTTGTATTTTGTTGTAACAGCTAGTAAATTGAAAACAAAGGTTATTCCCGTCTAATCTGAGGTCTCTGAATACAACAATCCTATCATCTTTTATACCACGCATAGAAGCTAAAAAGCAATCCCAAAACTTGGTACTAATGCTTGAAGAATTTAGCTTTCTAGTTTGGTTTTCGGTACATTTTTCAAAATGTTTGATCATTTCGTTATAGGTGAATGGAAATACAATTAAATCTTTGAAAATGTCATATATAGAACCAAGAACAGCAAGATTACTGATTACTCTAGTATGTTTAACATCAAATTTTGGTATGAAATTTTCTTTACATTGCCTGAATTTACTTTTAAAAGTGGTCTCAACCAATGAGCGATGCATTAATAATGTATCTGTAAAATGACTGACTCCTTTTTTAGTGTAGTCTTTTAAGATATCGTAATTTTTAGTCTCTTCTAGAGTAAATGCTTTCGATTGAAATTCGAGCCATAATAGTCTTGATATTAAAGCTTCGGATTCAGGATATTCATTTCCGGTCAATAAAGTTGAAGATAAAATAGGTACAGTGTCCGTACTCACTTTGGTTTCAATTGTTCCAAATTCATATCCACGTCGATCCCAAAAACCTTTTATGGTTCCATCTAGTTTAGTATCTCCACGTTTGTACTCTGATAAATGACAAATAATATTTGTAAACTGAGCAAATTTTCTAATTTGTCCTTTTAGTGTTGATGCACCTCCTTCTAAATTTATTGCAGATTGAGGTATACCAAAGAAGCTTTGACAGCAATCAGCTAGCTGGTCTTTACCGCTAGATCCAGGACCATACAAAAAAAGAATGGGGAAGTTTCCAATTTCATTGACAATAATGTCTTGAAATATACTGCTAATGGTAAAGAGAATTGCAGTAATAGAGTAGTCTTTATGTACCTCCATCATCATTTGAAGGTAAGAACTTATAGACACATCAGATTCAATCGTAATCATTTTTTTCTGAGGTAGAAAAGCGGACATATTATTGAAATAGATTTTGTTTGCTGAAGGTACATAGAACGATTTATTGTTGTAAGTAAAAATGCCGTTCTCGTCTATTGCTAAACTTTCTCCGTTTAACAAATTGACTTTGTTATTCCACAGCCAGAATTTAAAGCCAACTTGATAACCTAAACTATCGATCTTATGTCCATTACCCATCTTGTCAAATAAATAGGATTTTAGCATTTTAAAATCTAAAGCATTGCCCGTAAATAAAAAATTTCCTTGACGAGCGATACAGTTTTCAAAACTTCCAAGCGTATTGAATAGATCTGAAGGTATATCAAAAATCTTTTCTAAATTAAATACGTTTTTAACTTTCAAAAGTTTTATTGGAAATTTTTCGTCCTGAATGTGTTGCAAAATTTTAATTTCAAAATTGGAAATTTCCTGAAAATAATAAGACTCATCTTCGTCTTTATCTTTTTTTCTTCTGATATAGATTCTATTGTCTGACATAAAGATTTTATATTTTTTTATGTCATTTTCTATGTCTTTAAAATCGGCAGTGACATAATAAGGTAAATCAATATGATGACTTAATTGATCTCCATTTTGTGATTTTTTATGGGGTATAGAAATTACCCTTGCTTCGTTGAACTGGTTGTTTTCGATTATACTATTCATTATGTAACAAAGATTTATCGTATCTTTGTCAGATACAAAGGGATTAAAAAATTAAGTAAAGCGTCACAATTTGTCGGAATTGGACGCTTTTATTTTTTATTAGAATTTGTATAATTAATTGCTTCTTTTTCGATTTGTGAAATAGATTTTGATTTGTTTTGAAGTAACCATTCGTCAATCTCTGTTTTGGTAAAAAACAGTGTTCGGTTATTTGGTTTTGAATAGGGTAAGATGTTTGTATGGACCAATTTGTATACATAACTTTTTGAAAACCCCGTATAATTTACAACATCATCTACTGTGAAGATTTGTTTGTTTGTCCCAATAATAAGTTTCTCGATTTGAGTTAGTTTTTGAATAATAGCATTGCTTTCCATAAGTGATTTGTTTTATCGTTATGGTAGCAAATGTCAATAAAGGAAAATAGAAAAAGGTTAAAGGGTTAAGACACCTTAACCTTTTTCTATAAATTTTCAAAAATAGATTCGATCAATTTGTGTTTTTTAGGCAGTTTTATAATGCTTTTAGAGACTGAAGTATAAATGGCACTTGGGTTTATTTTACCATTTTTGGTCTCAATGTTTCCAGAGTAAAACATGGATGTCATTGAGATATTAGTTTTGAAAAATTGATTAATGCAGTTAATGAAATATCTAAATTGTATATTATCCATTTGAAAATGAATAATAGAGTTATGAGATTGCCAATCAAGTTTCAATACTTCAATGAATTGATTCAATGTAGTTTTGTTCTGATCTATGAACATGAATTTTTCCAAGCGAAAGTAGAATTTTTCTAAAATTTCATCATTTGTGGTTAAATTGTAATTCCCAGTCTTACAGATAGAACTGGATAGGATAGAGATTTTTTCGTGAATTCTTTTATATAATTGTTGAAGTACTATTTCATAATTTTCTAATGCTACTACGATCTCCATTGAATAGTTGACCTTCAGGTAATTATCGGGGTTTTCTTCATTTTCAATGTATCTACGAAAGTAATATTTTACCGTACTAACTTGTTGATGTATATCTTCAAGAATTTTATCTGATAAAATAAAAAGTTTCGTAAGCCAGATTTTTTTTGGGTACTTTTTTGTGCTTAAATAATAATTAACCAAAGAACCTACTCCTTCAGCAAAATTATGAGTAATGTAGTGGTGAAAGGTAGTTATAGGAGGTACTGTTGTATAATTCTTATCAAAATCCTGAAATGGTAAATAATCGTCATCGTAATCGTTGTCATTTAAAATTATTTTTTTGGTTTCAAAAAATAACTTCAAGGTATCTAAAGTAAAATATTCAATAGGGTGGTGGTACATTAAATGGCTCAATAAATGAAAAAACTGATAGTCATTTAGCTTTTTAATTTTCTTGACAGTGAATAAATTATTTCCCTCAGAGTTTAAATTGTCTTTTAAGGAATCTAAAGTTTTGTAATGTTTGTCTTTGAATCTGAAGTAAGAATCTAGCATGTTATTTAGATATTAATGTTAGGGATTAAGTTAGCGGCCTCTTTCATCTTAGAATCAATGATTTTGGCATAAATTTCAGTTGTCTTTAATTCCTTGTGACCTAATCGTTTTGAAACCGTATAAATATCAGCTCCATTCTCTAAAAGCAAAACTGCATTGGTATGTCTGGCACTATGAAATGTGATGTGTTTTGTTAATCCTGCTCGCATGCACCATCTTAAAATTTCAGCATTAAAATGAGCTCCGTATTTCAAGCCTTTGAAAACACGATCAGAAGGATTCTCTCTTTCTCCGAGAAGTTTTCTTGCTTCTACAGAAATATATAAATATTCTACCCCGTCGGTTTTTTCTTGTCTAAAATTTACTCGGCTAATATCTCCTTCATCTCTAACTTCTTTCCAAACGAGTGTATTGATATCAGACCATCTAAGACCAACCAGACAAGAAAAGATAAAAGCTCTTTTAAGGACATCGTGTTTACAATAAGCTTTACTCATTGATACTAACTCATTATAAGTTAGATATTCTCTTTGGCTTTCTCCTTGCTCGAATCCTTTTACTTTTTTGACTGGATTTGTAGTAAGATAGCCATCTTCAAAAGCAGAGCGTATCGCTGCTTTGAATTTATTATAGTATGAGTACTTAGAGTTTTGGGATAATGGAAGATCGCTTTTGGTTTTAGCATCTTTATCCAGGTAATTTCTGTATGCTTTTACAAATTCTTCGTCTACTTCATTAAAAGTTGTATTTGGACTACAGAATCGTTTTAAGTGTAGAAAAGAAGCTGTCCAGTTTCCGTAATTCTTTGGGGAGTCAACTCGTTCTTCGGCTTGATTGCTATAGTATTCTAAAAATAGAGTTTTAGATTTTGTATTGTTTTTAATATCAAATTTGCCCTGAAAGTATTCAGCTTTTCTGATTGAAAGTATCTGCTCGCCTAAAACCTCTATCTCCTTATTCTCTTTTTTTTCATTAGCAGTTTTTGGTTCTTGATATGGATATAGTTTTAAATATTCAAAATCTCTCAAATGAACACGTTTGCCTGCTGCGTTAACGGTTGATCCTTTGTAATATTCTAGATATAAACTATATCTGCCATTTTGTAATTTTTTCTTCTTTAAACTGATTATCATAAGGTGTACATTTTTACACCTTATTTTTGATAAGGTGTACGAGGAGTGTAACAAATGTACAAACTAAAGATAATATTAGAAAGTAAAAATCAAGCTAAATCAATGGCAGTCAAGTAAGAGAAAGTATTAGAAACTTAAAGAAAGTGTATTTACTTCCCGATGCAAAAGTTAGCAAAAATATTCCCTAACAATTCATCATTAGAAACCTGACCAGTAATCAATCCAAATTGGTACAAAGCTTCACGGATATCAAGCGCAATAAGATCGCTTGAAAGATTGGTTTCAAGACCGTATTTTACTTTTTGTATCTCATCTAAAGCTTTAAGTAAAGAATCGTAATGTCTTGTATTTGTAACTATAGTTTCATTGTTACGAAGCGCTCCAGTATTTACAAAAGAAAGCAATTCATTCTTTAAATCTTCAACACCAATTTTCTCTTTAGCAGATATCAATAAAAGTTTTGCATTTAAATTTTCAAGCTTAGTTGTAATGTTTGAAACTTCATCAGCAGACAATATATCTTTTTTATTTACAACAATTACTAAAGGTTTTAGTGGATACTTATTTTTGATTTGTTCAATTTCAGAAACAAACTCAGAACTAGAAACCTGGAACTTTAAACCGTCAAATAAATAGATCACAACCTGAGCCTGATCAATTTTTTCGAAAGTTTTTTTGATTCCAATGCTTTCAACAACATCTTTAGTTTCGCGAATTCCAGCAGTATCTATAAAACGAAAACCAATACCGCCAATCACCAATTCGTCTTCAATAGTATCACGAGTTGTTCCTGCAATGTCTGAGACAATTGCACGTTCTTCGTTTAATAAAGCATTCAACAACGTCGATTTTCCTACATTCGGCTCACCAACAATTGCAACTGGAATTCCGTTTTTAATTACATTTCCAACTGCAAACGAATCAATTAAACGTTTTAAAACAAATTCAATTCGGTTTAATAACTCATGAAACTGCGTTCTGTCGGCAAATTCAACATCCTCCTCAGCAAAATCTAATTCAAGTTCAATTAAAGAAGCAAAATTTAAAAGTTCCTCTCTAAGTTTAGCAATTTCATTACTAAATCCGCCGCGCATTTGCTGCATGGCGATTTGGTGCGAAGCTTCATTATCTGATGAAATCAAATCGGCTACAGCTTCTGCTTGCGATAAATCAAGTTTTCCATTCAAAAAAGCCCTTAAAGTAAATTCTCCGGCATCAGCCATTCTGCATCCTTTTCGCAATAATAACTGAATAATCTGCTGCTGAATATAAGTAGAACCGTGACAAGAAATTTCGATAGTGTCTTCGCCTGTATAAGAATTGGGACCTTTAAAAACAGATATCAAAACTTCGTCCAGTGTTTTTTCATTATCAATAATATGACCTAAATGCAAAGTATGTGTTTTTTGCTTCGTTAAGTCTTTATTTTTAATGGATTTAAAAACAGAATTACCAATTGAAATAGCTTCAGCACCTGAAATACGAATTATTGCAATAGCGCCAGCTCCAGATGGAGTAGCCAATGCAACTATAGAATCTTGATTTATCATAGTGCAAAGGTATAAAAAAAGCAGAAATCATTAAAAGAGCTTAGTGATTGAATTATGGCAGAGAATAACTTCTTTTATTTGTCCTATTAAGAAATTATTAAGTGTTAAATTCCTGATAATTATCAGGCCTTTTTGTTTTTATAATGTTTAAATTTGAGTAACAAACCTATAAAACTCAAATAAAATGAAAAAGATATTATTTCCCACGGATTTTTCTGAAGCAGCAACAAATGCGTTTGTACACGCTTTAGAATTTGCTAAGATTGTCAAAGCCGAGCTTGTTTTGCTTCATACATTTGAGATTCCGGTTTATGACAGCCAGTTCTTTCCAGAGAATTATGCCTCGATTTATAGTTCGATAGAATTGGCAAAGTTCGAAATGTTTAAAGATGAAATTCCGAAGCTTCGCGCTATTGCAGCAGAACGAAATTTAGAAGATATTGTTATTAAACACCGTTTAATGGATGGCGATTTAATCTACAATCTCAAAAATGCAGTAGAAGAAGATCAGATAGATTTTGTGATAATGGGAACAAGCGGCGCTTCTGACTGGACAAAATTCTTTACAGGATCAAATACTAATTCTGTAATTTCAGGAGTTGATGTGCCGGTTTTGTGTATTCCTGCCGATGCTAAGTTTAAGAAAATCAAAACAATTGGTTTTACAACCCGTTATCGTGAGAAAGACAAAGAAGTACTTAAAAAGATTTTGAAAATTGCAAAGAAAACAGATGCAAAAGTAAAAAGCTTATATGTAAGATCATCTGATACCGATGTTGCTGATGCAACTATTAAAGAATGGGAAAAAGAATTTGCAGCTGAGAATGTAGAATTTTTAGTGCTGCCAAGTGACGAAATAAAAGAAACTATTCTTGATTTTATTCTTTATAAAGACATTGATATTCTGACAACTATCACGCACAAGAGATCTTTTTTTGAATCGATTTTTGAATCTAGTTTTAGTAAAAAAATTACAAAAGAAGTTTCTATACCTGTTTTGATAATGCACGAAAATTGAATTCGTTCTTAAACTCAAGCTTTTTGTAAGTGTAAAACCTATATTTGTATTTCATTAAACATTAAAGATGGAATTATATCAGAATAAAGTTGAACACTTCACAAAAGTTTTTAATAAAATCAATAAAAGATACAACAGCATCAGTATTTTAAGACTGTTAAGCGTTTTTTTATGCTTGTTTATGTTGTTTTATTACATCAAAACAAATCAATTATTTTATGTTGGTTTTGCTTTTTTATCTTTTGTTGGTTTTCTTATTTTAATGAGAATCCATTCTAAATTATCCTTTAAAAAAGAGCTTACAAAAGCATTATTAAAGATCAATGAAAATGAAATTTCTTTTTTAAAAAGAGAGAAGCTTCCTTTCGAAAACGGAATCGAATTCAATGATTTTCATCATCCGTATGCTTACGATTTAGATGTTTTTGGAGATCATTCGTTATTTCAAAACTTAAACCGAACTGCTACTTTTATTGGTAAGAAAACATTAGCAGAAAAATTATTAGTTCTGTTCCCTAATGAAACAATTCTTGAAAATCAGGAGGCAATTCATGAATTAAATAAAAAGATCGATTGGCGTCAGGAATTTCATGCTTTAGCAATCGTCAGCAACGATTCTAAAAGTTCTTATGAATCATTACTTCATTGGAATTCATTTAAAAATAATACTTTACCTAAAGTTTTAATTGCACTTTCAGTTATTCTTCCAACTCTTTTTTTCGGCTTTTTGATTGCGTATTTTATTACGTCTAAAATCATTTTGTTGTCCTATTTGACCTATATTTTTATATTCAATATGATGGTTATGGGAAAATCTTTCAAGCGAATTCATTCAGAAATTGCTAAAGCCGATAACGTTGATAAAATCATAAAACAATATAGTTTATTAGTTGAAAAAATAGAAAAAGAGACTTTTCAATCTAAGAAATTAATCGATTTGCAGAAACAGTTGATTTTTAAAAATGCGACTGCCAGTACACATTTAAAACAGTTATCTGAATTGTTTTCAAGAATGGATACAATTAATAATTTGGTGACCGCAATTGTTTTTAATGGTACCTTTTTATTTAATCTTCATGTTTTAAGATCGCTTTTAAAATGGAAAGAAAATTATTCTGAAGAACTTGAAAAATGGATTTCGATTATTGGAGAATTTGAAGCTTTGAACAGCTTAGCAAATTTAGGACATAATAATCCAGACTTTGTGTATCCTGAAATTAATACGGAATACAAAATAGGTTTCGAAAATCTAAGTCATCCATTATTAAATCCGATAAGCAGAGTAGGGAATGACACGCACTTTTATCCTGAATCATTTATGATTTTAACAGGGTCAAATATGTCTGGAAAAAGTACTTTTTTGAGAAGTTTAGGAATTAATATGGTTCTTGGCGGAATTGGTTCAGTTGTTTGTGCTTCAAAGGCCAATATTCATCCACTTCCAGTTTTAGTTTCAATGCGATTGTCGGATTCTTTAGCAGACAGTGAATCGTACTTTTTTGCCGAAATTAAGCGTTTAAAACAAATTATGGACGCTTTAGAAGAACGTCCTGCATTTGTATTGCTCGATGAAATTTTAAGAGGAACAAACTCTGATGATAAACGAAATGGAACTATCGAGGTAGTGAAGAAAGTAATTGCTAGAAAAGCAATTGGTGCAATTGCGACACACGATATTGAGGTTTGTTTAACAACAAATGAATATCCAGAGATTTTAACAAATCAATGTTTTGAAGTTGAAATTAAAAATAACGAACTTCATTTTGATTATAAACTTCGCTCTGGAATTTGCAAAAATAAAAGTGCTACTTTCTTAATGCAGAAAATGGGAGTTATTTAATTTTAGATTTTAGAATGTAGATTTTAGATTTTGCTGCTCTGAACGAAGTCGAAGAGCGCAACTTTACCATATGGGAAATAATCTAAAATCTACATTCTAAAATAAAAAATCTAAAATCATTATTTAAGCCCTTCTTTAATGGTTTGAACAAAAGCTTCAACCGGTTGTGCGCCAGAAACAGCATATTTTCTATCAAAAACAAAAAACGGAACTCCTTGTACACCAATTTGATTGGCTTCGTGAATATCAGAATGAACATCGTTTAAATAAAGATTTTCATTTTCAACAACCTCTTTAACTTCTTCTGAGTTTAAACCTGCTTTTGTTCCTAATTCGATTAGAGTTTGAGCATCATTTAAATCTCGTCCTTCTGTAAAATAAGCCTTGAAGAAAATTTCTTCCATCTCGTCGCCAAGATTATTCTTTTTTGCTAAATGAATAATTCTATGCGCTGTTAGAGAGTTTGAGATAATTGCTTTATCAAAATGATAATCTAAACCAACACTTTTAGCTCGCTCTACGACACCTTTATGCATTTCTATAGATTGTTCTACAGAAATACCTTTTCGTTCCGCTAGAAAAGAGTAAACATCTTTACCAGATTGTGGTTCAATTGTTGGATCAAGCTGAAAGCTTTTCCACTCAATTTCAATTTCGTCATTAGGAAACTGTTCTAAAGCCGTTTCCAATTGCCTTTTTCCGATATAACAAAACGGACACATGATGTCCGACCAAATTTCTATTTTCATATTACAAAAATAAGAAATATTTGTTTCAAGATTCGGTTTTTAAGTTAAGGATGAAATTTAACCGTAAAGCACGCAAAGATTTGCGCAAAGAATCGCTAAGTTTTTTACAAAATTTTGCGTGCTTTGCGGTTAAATCAATACAATCTAGTAAAGTGAAATTTGAATAGAAAATATTTTAAAACTAAAAAACCGCAACTCTCAAAAAGAATTGCGGTTTCTAGGTATAAAAAATGGTTGGTTAATAGCGATATTATTTTTTTTTACAATGATATGGCTTTAATTTGAAATTAAAAAAAATCCTTGTAACAAAAAGAAGTTTTGATGTTAACTATTTAACATTACAGGCATTACCAGCATAGTAACTGTTTCGCCTTCTTCTAAACCATCAACTGGAGTAAGGATTCCAGCTCTGTTAGGTAATGACATTTCTAACATAATCATGTCTGATTGTAAGTTAGTAAGCATTTCAGTTAAAAAACGCGAGTTAAAACCAATTTGAAGATCATCTCCTTGATAATCACAAGTCAATCTTTCTTCAGCTTTATTTGAGTAATCTATATCTTCTGCAGAAACATTTAATTCAGCTCCAGCAATTTTTAAACGAATTTGGTGCGTCGTTTTATTTGAGAAAATCGCAACACGCTTAACAGAGCTTAAAAATAATGAACGATCGATCATTAATTTGTTTGGATTCTCTTTAGGAATTACCGCTTCATAATTAGGGTATTTTCCATCAATTAAACGGCATGTTAAAATATAATTGTCAAATGAGAAAGTTGCATTTGAATCGTTGTATTCAATTTTTACTTCAGCATCAGAAGCTCCTAAAATACTTTTTAAAATATTTAAAGGTTTCTTAGGCATAATAAAATCTGCCACTTGAGATGCTTTTACATCTGTACGTGCATATTTTACAAGTTTGTGAGCATCTGTAGCAACAAAAGTCAATCCTTCTGGCGAAAACTGGAAGAAAACTCCAGACATTACAGGACGTAAATCATCATTTCCAGCAGCAAAAATAGTTTTACTTACAGCAGTTGCTAAAACATCAGCAGGAACTAAAGTTACTGAAGGCTCTTCAAGATTTACAGATTTAGGAAATTCTTCTCCAGCAGCATATGCTAAAGCATATTTTCCTGAGTTAGAGCTGATCTCAACCGTATTATTATCTTCAACTGTAAAAGTTAAAGGCTGTTCAGGAAATGTTTTTAAAATTTCAAGTAAAAGTTTTGCAGGTACTGCAACACTTCCTTTACTTGTAGAATCGATTGTTAATGTAGCTGACATTGTCGTTTCAAGATCTGATGCTGAAACTGTCAACTCATTATTGTCTAGTTCAAATAAAAAGTTATCTAAAATAGGAAGTGTATTATTGCTGTTAATAACACTGCCTAAAACTTGTAATTGTTTTAATAAGTACGAACTCGATACTATAAATTTCATCGTCTTTTGTTTTATTTTTTGAAGTATTCATCAGCATTGATATGCTGAAGATACAGATTACAAATATATCGTAAACATTCTTAGTTTTCCAATTTTTTTATCAACATCTATTTACTGTATTTTCTTTTTCTTATAAATGTAAATATAAGTCCAAAAACCAGTAAAATTAGAATTGGAAGTCCGATAGTTATGAATTGTGTTGTGGTATAATTTTCATAAACTTTTTCTTTATCCAATAAAGGCAGTTCAACATCTTTGCTTCTAATGTTAATAAGTCCAGTATCGTCCAGCAGATAATTAATACAATTCATCATAAAATCTTTGTTGTCATAAAGATTCCCAGTTCTTTGATCATAACCTAATTCAACCGGCATCATGTTTTTGTCCAATTGATTTCTTGCCAAATCTCCATCAGAAATAACAATCATTTTGGTTGGCTTTCCTTTCGACTGAAATGAGTCTTCTTTGAATGGTAAAACACGATTTTCAAAAGCGGAATGGAAATTTCCTTCAAGTAAAACAGACAAGTTTAAGTATCCTTTATTGATATAATCTTGCGGAGATGTTTTTTCGGCAACAACGTTCAGATTAACTTCAGCTGGAGAACCAATTTGTCTTGAATATTGAGAAGATTGCAATAAAATAGTCTTTTTAATTCCGTTTTTCAAAGTATCAATTGGACTGGCAAAATCAAATTTTATACCTCCCAAATGTTTTACAATTGGATGTTCGGTGTTAGGGCGAACAAGCGGAGCAAATTTCCAGATAAAATCTTGATACTGCGTTGCACTTCCTTGTTCTCCTGTCGCCAGTTTTATTGGACTTCCTTGTTCATCTTTTACCAAATCAGGATTAATTCTAAATCCGTATTTAAAGAACATATCATTTAAATTCAGATCTCTCGGATAAGCTAAAATTGCGCCGGATTGATTGTATAAACTATCCATGTCTGCAGCAACTTGATCAATAAGCCATATCGTTTTTCCACCGTTTATGATAAATTGATCTAAAACCTGCTTTTCTTCATCTGAAAATCTTTCAGTTGGTTTTGAGATTATCGCTAAATCATACTTTTTAAGGGCAGCTAATGTTCCGTTTGGATCTTTAGCAACAGAGTCTAAAGTAAAAGGACCAATGTAATAACTTTCTTTAATTTGTCTCAGTAATTTGCCAATATGAATTTCAGATAATTCACCGTTTCCTTTAATAATGGCAACTTTTTTCTGTCTGTCTTTAGTGATTTTATTAATTGCATCGGCAATCGAATATTCTAAATGCTGGATAGAACCAATTACTTTTTGAGTAGTTGAAGCTCCCATTATATTTTTTAATAAAGGAATGTTGACTTCTTTATTGTTGTAAACTGCAATTGCCCAAGGAAAAACCATCGCTTGAGATTGTTTTCCTTTGTCATCAACAGTAATGTTTATTGGCGTAAGACCTTTTTGGTAAAGCGATTTTACAACGTCCATGCTTTCTTCTTCGTTTTCCATTGGATTAACAAATTCAAAAACAATATTGTTATTGTAAGCTTGAAATTCCTCTAGTAACTGTTTAGTTTCTTGTTGTAAACGACGAAAATCTGCAGGAAGATCTCCCTGCATATAAATCTTAATAGATAATGGATTTTTAACCTGTTTTACAATTTGCAAAGAGGTCTCAGATAAAGTGTATCTTTTGTCTTTAGTTAAATCGAAACGGTTAAAAAATAAGCTTCCGAGAACATTTAAAACAATTAAAACAAAAATTGTAATGCCTAACGCTTTGAGGTTTTTTTGAGTATATGGCTTCATTACGCTTTAAATGATTTTAATTGGTAAACGGTAAAGGATAAAAATAGTATTGTGATGCTTAAAAAATAAATAACATCACGAGTATCAATAACGCCTCGGCTTATACTTTTAAAATGATCCTGCATACCAAATGCAGCAATGATGCTTGAAGAACCAGGAAGTAATCCTGCTAAGCCTTGAAATCCAAAATAGAAGAAAAAACATAAAAAAACGGCAATGATAAATGCAACGATTTGATTTTCTGAAAGGGTAGAAGTAAAGATTCCAATTGCAGAATAAGAAGCTATTAAAAATAGTAATCCAAAATAAGAACCAATTGTGCTTCCCATATCAATATTTCCTTCTGGAGAACCTAAGCTTGAAATTACTTTTACATAAATAAAAGTAGGGATGATTGCCAGAATAATAAGAATTAAAGAACCAAAGAATTTTCCGTTTACAATCTGCCAAATCGATAGCGGTTTAGTTAAAAGTAATTCTAGTGTTCCTTGTTTTTTTTCGTCAGAGAAACTTCTCATTGTAATGGCTGGAATCAAGAAAATTAAAATCCATGGAGTTAAAGTGAAAAACGGAGTCAGATCAGTATAACCAGTATTTAAGATATTGTAATCTCCTTCGAAAACCCATAAAAAAAGGCCGTTGCTTATCAGGAAAATTGCGATGACCAAATAGCCGATAGGTGAGCCGAAAAAAGATTTTATTTCTCGTAAAATGATCGATTTCATTTATTTGTGTTTAATTCGTTTGTTCTTTCTTAGTTAAGAATTATTGTTTTTTTTAGTCTTTTTTATCTTCCTCCAAAAATGCTGCTTCCTATACGTACCATCGTACTGCCGCATTCGATCGCAAGTTGGTAATCGCCCGACATTCCCATTGAGATTGTAGAGACGCACTGCAGTGCGCCTTTACCATATGCGTCATTTTTTTCTAATGAATCAAAAATTGATTTCAAATGGGTGAATTCCTTTTTTACTTGATTTTGATCTTCTGTAAAAGTAGCCATTCCCATCAATCCTAAAATTCGGATATTTTCTAATTCCTTAAATCCTGAAGATGCTAAAAGTTCATTTAATTCATCTTCATCTAAACCAAATTTAGATTCTTCTTCGGCTATGTATATTTGAAGAAGGCAGTCTATAATTCTATTGTTTTTTAAAGCTTGTTTGTTGATTTCCTGCAATAATTTCAAACTGTCGACACCATGAATCAAACTCACATAAGGCGCCATGAATTTAACTTTATTAGACTGAACATGACCAATCATATGCCATTGAATATCTTTAGGCATTTCTTCCCACTTATCAGTCATTTCCTGAATTTTGTTTTCTCCAAAAATGCGCTGTCCAGCTTCATAAGCCTGCATCAAATCTGAAACAGGTTTTGTTTTTGAAACAGCAACTAGAGTTACATGTTCAGGTAAGCTTTCTTTGATTGTATTTAAATTCGATTGAATCGACATGATAATTCTTTTTTATAAAAACTGCTTAGAGATTTTCTCTGCTTTTTTGCTTTCGCTGTAATCGTAAAAACCTTCACCAGATTTCACTCCTAATTTTCCTGCTCTAACCATATTCACTAATAATGGACAAGGTGCATATTTTGGATTTTTGAAGCCTTCGTACATTACGTTTAAGATAGCAAGACAAACATCAAGACCAATAAAATCAGCTAATTGAAGTGGTCCCATTGGATGTCCCATTCCTAATTTCATTACAGTATCAATTTCATAAACTCCCGCAACTTTATTATACAACGTTTCAATTGCTTCGTTTAGCATTGGCATTAAAATTCTGTTAGCAACAAAACCAGGGTAATCATTTACTTCAACAGGAGTTTTTCCCAGTTTTACAGATAAATCCATGATGATTTTAGTAACTTCATCACTCGTATTGTATCCACGAATGATTTCGACTAATTTCATAATAGGCACAGGATTCATAAAATGCATTCCAATAACACGTTCAGGATGTGCTACAACAGAGCCAATTTGTGTAATTGAAATAGAAGAAGTGTTCGTTGCTAAAATGGTATTGTGAGAGCAAGCTTCATTTAACTGTTTGAAAATGTTAAGTTTTAATTCTACATTTTCTGTAGCAGCTTCAACCACTAAATCAGCACCAACAACTCCATCCTTAATGTCAGTATAAGTAATAATATTAGTAATGGTTTTTGCAACGTCTTCTTGAGTTATTGAACCTTTAGCAAGCATACGATCTAAATTGGCCGCAATAGTTGCCATTCCTTTATCTAATGATTTTTCTGAAACATCAATTAGTTTTACAACAAAACCACTCTGTGCAAAAGTATGAGCGATTCCGTTACCCATAGTTCCAGCACCAATTACAGCTATCGTTTTCATTTGAATTTTGATATTATATTTATGATTTTAGCCACGAATTCACTATTTGAAGCAAATTACGTGGCTAATTTAAGTTTTAAAATTTATTTACTATTTTATTTATCGAAACAATCGATTATTTGGTACGCTACACGCAAAGCATCAGTTGCTTGTTCAAGCGTTACCACTGGAGTTGTATCTGTTTTGATCGCATTTGCAAATGATTCTAACTCATCTAGAATTGCGTTGTTCTGTTCAACATCTGGATTTGTAAAATAGATTTGTTTTTTTACACCTTCGGCATTTTGTAAGATCATATCAAAATCTCCTGGGACTTCTGGTGCATCTTTCATGCGGACTACTTCGCATTTTTTTTCTAAAAAGTCAACTGAGATATAAGCATCTTTTTGGAAAAAACGCGTTTTACGCATGTTTTTCATTGAAATTCGGCTTGCCGTTAAGTTTGCAACACAGCCATTTTCAAATTCAATTCTGGCATTTGCAATATCCGGAGTGTCACTGATTACAGAAACACCGCTTGCATGAATATCTTTTACTTTCGAATTGACAACGCTTAGAATAGCATCAATGTCATGAATCATTAAATCCAAAACTACAGGAACATCTGTACCGCGAGGATTAAACTCGGCCAAACGATGTGTTTCTATAAACATCGGATTTTCGATCATTCCTTTTGTAGCAATAAAAGCGGGATTAAAACGCTCTACGTGCCCAACTTGCCCTTTTACATTGTATTCTTTGGCTAAAGCAATAATTTCTTCAGCTTCTTCTACAGTATTGGCAATTGGTTTTTCAATAAAGATATGTTTACCAGATTTTATTGCCACTTTTGCACATTTATAGTGCGAAAGTGTTGGTGTTACGATATCGATAACATCGACAGCGTGTATAAGTTTTGCAATTGTACTGAAGTTTGTATAGCCAAATTCTTTTGAAATTCTTTCGGCATTTTCTTGATTTTCGTCGTAAAATCCAACTAATTCGTATTTGTCAGATTGTTGTAATAAGCGTAAATGTATTTTACCAAGATGACCAGCACCTAAAACTCCTACTTTTAACATGAGAATGTATTTTAAACAAAAATATAATTTATTTGTTTAAAGTGAAAGTTAATGCAATAAAGATTTAGCGATTTAATATTTAGAAAAAAACATTTGTAAATACAATTTCCTGTTTTTTAACATTTAAAAATGATTTCTTCTAAATATATGATAAAAGTAGATTACGAGTATTGTCAGAAAACTAAGGGATAAAACTTGTAAATATCTTTTCTCTATTTTAAAATCTCTCTTTTTATTTATAACATAGGTATTTGAGTAATCATCATGTAGATTTTTTGACATTAAAAACGACAAGCTTTCAAAAGGAATAAATCGCAGTATTGTTCGTTTTAGAATCATTGAAAAGACAGGTGAGTTTCCTTCTTCATCGGTTACATAACATGCTGTTAGAAATTTTGCGGGCGTAGTTTTAAAGATAGATTCAAAGATAAAATAGTAAATGAATTTAATTACAGAAAAGAAAATCAGCACACCAAAATTATATCCGAAAGTACTTTTAAAATGGCTGAAAAAAGTCGCTGACTGAATGTTTTGTTCTGCGTAAGCTATATACGCAAAGGTAATACTGGCAATAATAAATGAATCAATCACAAAGTTTAAAAAACGCTTATAATTTGATGCGTTTTCAAGATGATTTTCTATAATAGAATTATCATCATTAACAATATTTTCATTAATAGGATTTAAATGTTTGGTGATAATATAATATGAGATAAAAGTATATAATACAAAAATTACTAAAAATAGAATATTGTAAAAGCTTAGTTTTTCAATATTTATATAAAGTAGAAAAGTGATTATTCGCAGTATTGAATTTAAAAATATTAAGCTGTAATTAAATGCTAATAATTTGGTTTCTTTATACTTTGAAAAATAATAAATAAGAGTTCCTGAAAGAAAAGTAAGAAAGAAAAAAAAGTTTAGAAGATCCAGAGAAGTACTGCTGCCCACAGAATTTCCATGAATTAAGTATCTAGGAATGTAAATTTCTAATCCTGTATAATAATACGCCTGACTGCTAAATAAGGAAAGATTTATAAACTCTGTTACATCGTCAAAATCATAAAAAACGAAAAAAAAAGACCTAATAAAGCCCAAAATTGAAAAAATTAGAGATAAAACAAGTATGTTTTTTTTTCATAAAATATTAGAATTCATTTGAGTTAGAGAATAAATCAAAAATAGAAATTAAATGATTAAAAAGTACTTGATATTTGATGATTTGTTTTCTTATTTTTGCCAAAATAAAACCCACCCATTTTGAAAGACACTGCCAAACATCAAGGACTTCGTAATCAATTAGTAAGCACTTTAGAACAAAAAGGAATTACTGATAGAGCGGTCTTAGAGGCGATAAAAAAAATTCCAAGACATCTTTTTCTTAATTCAAGTTTTGAAGATTATGCCTATCAAGATGTGGCATTTCCTATAGGCGCAGGACAAACCATTTCACAGCCTTACACCGTTGCTTTTCAATCACAGTTATTGGAAGTGAAAAAAGAACATAAAATTTTAGAAATCGGAACGGGTTCTGGTTATCAAACGGCAGTTTTGTGTATGCTGGGAGCTAAAGTTTTTAGTGTAGAAAGACAAAATGAATTGTTTAAGAAAACTTCCAATTTGTTTCCAAAATTAAATATTCGTCCTAAACACTTGTCTTTTGGAGATGGTTATAAAGGGCTGCCAAGTTATGCTCCTTTTGATAGTATTATTGTTACTGCAGGCGCACCGTTTATTCCACAGCCATTAATGGCACAATTAAAAATAGGAGGAAGACTTGTTATTCCGTTAGGCGAAGATGTTCAAATCATGACCTTGTTGATAAGAAAAAACGAAACTCAATTTGAAAAACATGAATTTGGAGAGTTTAGATTTGTTCCTTTATTAGAAGATAAAAATTAGTAAAAAGTCCCGATTAAATCGGGACTTTTTTAATGGACTAATGTTATGGCATGAAGTAGGTTTTCTTTTTCTTTTTGGAGGATATAATTGATGAATAATGATTTGTCGTTTTTATTTTGAGCGAATTCTAATGTCGATAAATAATCGTTTATTTCTTCTTCATTTCCTTTTATTACGGCAAAAACAAAACCGCTTTTCAATAAAATCCAATTCATTAAAAGATTTGCAATTTGAATATTTCCATTTTCAAAAGGACCGATTGACATTATTTTAAGATGCGCTTCGGTAGCTAATAGTAAAGGATGCATGTTATTTTTATTGGTTTCATACCAATTGAAAAATAAATTCATTTCCTTGATAATTATTGGTTCCTCTTTATATTTTCCAGAGTTTTCAATTTTAATTCCTCTAAAAATAAGATTATGAACAGCAAGAAGATCTTTTTCTGATATTGGAAGTTTCTTCTGGTTTATATCTTTTATATATCCAATTGCATCATTAAGATTTACGGCCTCAAGATGTTCCTGCATATTTTTACCGGGAATCATTAAACCTTCATTTATTACAGCTTTAGTTTCCTGAAATGTCAAAGAATTTCCATTCATTTTATTAATCTCTGAAATGAATTCAAGCTCCAAAATTTTAGAAATTCGATGCAGATCAAAGTGCTGAAAAGATAAAATCTTATTTTTTAATGTCTCAATTTCATCTAATAATGATTTTATAGATGGGAAAGTTTCAGGATTTAGTTTTTTGTTATTGTTCTGAATTTCTTGTTCTGCTAAAAGTAAAGCTTTCAAGGCGAACTCTTCGCTGCCAATCTCATAAAGAATTTTTTCTTTTAACCACGCAATCATCAAGGTTTCGTAATCAATCTCTAAAAGAGCAGCTAGTTTTGAAATTTGTTCTTTTGTAGGTTTTCGTGTTCCAGATTCAAATTTGCTAATTAAAGCTTGATCAATACCAAGAAGTTGCGCAACTTCACGAGTTTTTAATTCTTTTTGTTCTCGTGCATTTTTTAAAAGTGATTTCATATAAATGAAATTTTAAGTCTTGACAAAATTAGTCATTTTTTCAGTCGTAAAAAAAGCAACAATTGGATGTTGCTTTTTTAAGTGTCTTTTATTTTGGAGGAAGAGAACCATCTTTTCTCATTTCTTTAACAACTGTCTGCATAATCGCATCTACTGTTTGTCCTAAATCTGTAACGTAATCAGACTTTGTAGTTCCTGTCCAGATTAGCTTGTTTTCTTTTAATGAAAAAATGTTGGTTTCGACCATGTAAGAGGTTGTTTCTTGATAATATCCTGGATCGTAGAAATTTGGCGAATACATTCCGTACCAATTTCCAAAACCATAACCATACATTCCAGTGTATAAGCCGTCAAAACCACCGTAGTACATTCCAGTGTAAGTTCCGGGAACGTAATTGGTTTCTTTTTCAGTACTAACCAATCGCATTGTTACAACACCATCAAAATGTTCGTCTTGTAAAATTTTTAGTTTTTGTTCTTGCGAAAGCTGTTTAGTTGTTTCATTTAAATACTGATAAGAAGTTTTAAAAATTGGATTACTGGCTGCAATTCTGTTTTCTGCAACTCTTCTGGAGGCCTCATCTTTTACCAACGCAACAACTAAAACTTTTTTAAATTGTTCTTGAGCTACTGTTATCTTTGGATCTCTCCAACTGTTAACAATAGAGGTATTACTGCCGCAGCTTGAAAGTGACAGAATAACGATTAACATAATTAAGTGCTTTTTCATATGGTATAGTTATATTGTTTGTAGTAAAAATAACTATAAAAAATTAATAATAAAGCAGATTAAAAATAAAATAGCGTTTAATTATAAGCTTTTTTAATACGGTCTAAATCGCGTTTCGTGTCTTGTTCTTTTAACGATTCACGTTTGTCGTAATTCTTTTTTCCTTTGCAAAGACCTATTTGCAGTTTAGCAAGACCTTTTTCATTGGTAAATAATTTTAAAGGTACAATAGTAAGACCTTTTGCTTGAACACTTTTGTGCAGTGTTTTTAGCTCCTTTTTATTTAAAAGAAGTTTTCGTTCACTGCGTGATTTATGATTAAACTGATTCCCAAAAGAGTATTCTTCAATGTAAGTATTGATAGCAAAAAGTTCAAGGTTATTAAACTCGCAAAAGCTTTCTGTAATATTAGCTTTTCCTAATCGGATAGATTTAATTTCGGTTCCTGTCAAGACAATTCCCGCAACATAAGTATCGATTATTTCATAATCAAACCTAGCTCTTTTATTAAGTATATTGACTGATTTTAACATAAGTGCAAATGTAAACAAAATTGAAAAACTTTAATGCAATCTAAAATAAATAAAGATTTCTTTTAAACAATGATTTTAATCAGTTTTGAGGAAAAAACTTACTCATAAGTTTGCTTCATAATTTAAAAACATTATTAAAAATGAAGAAAATTTTAACTATCGCAACCATTGTATTATTTGGATTATCAGTAAAAGCACAAGATGCTAGTCAAGGGTTAAAAGGAGCTTGGTTTGCAACCTCACAATTTGGTTATCAGCAAACAAAAAGTGGAGATACAAAAGGCACAAATCTTACTGTACTGCCTATTGTAGGAACATTTGTTACACCATCTATCGCCGTTGGAGCAGGATTGGGTTACATTAATATTAAATCAGAAACAGATGCTAAAACCGCTGCGAATACTAACTTGTTTGTTATTCAGCCTTTAGTAAGAAAATATTGGAATGTAGCTGGATCTTTATACTTCTTTGGACAGTTAGCTTTGCCGGTTATTACAGGGAAAGAAAAAGAAAGTAACTTAAAAGTAAATCAAGTTGGACTATCTGTATCAGGAGGTTTTGATTATTTTGTAACAAAAAATTTCTCAGTTGAGTTTTCTTATGATTTAGCAAACTTTACTTCTACAACTCTAAAACCAGAGAATGGAGAGAAAACAACTGTAACAAATTTTGGATTGGCTCACGTTGCAAATGTTGATTCTTATTACAATACTGCATTAGCTGGAAGTGCACCAAACTTAACAACTCCACTTTCTGTTGGATTTAAATTTGTATTCTAATTATATTGAATTGTTTTAAATCAATTCATTAATTTTGTAAAAAAGAAAGACCGTACTTTTTTAAGTACGGTCTTTTTATTATTATTTTAAAATATTATATAGAAATGCAAAATAAATCTAAAGATCCGCTTCACGGTATTACACTTCAAAATATTCTAGAAATTCTAGTAGATTTTTATGGATTTGACACGTTAGCAGAATTGATTCCAATAAAATGTTTCAGTTCTAATCCTAGTGTAAAATCAAGTCTTACTTTTTTAAGAAAAACAGATTGGGCTCGAAAAAAAGTAGAAGATTTGTATGTAAAAACACTTCCTAAACTTTTAAATTAATTACAATTTATAAGAAATCATTACGCCGCCACGATAAGGAAGCCATTCGCCGCTTTTATTCCAGTGTTCTGCTTTTTCATATCTGCCTGGAGTTCCATCATTATAATATCCATGATAAAAACCTTGGTGCCATCCGCCTCCTGCAAAAATATCTAGTAAAAACTTATCGCTTAATTTTATATTATATCCTACAGTAACTCCAAAACGGTAACCAAATCCGTGCTCATATCGATTACTATCCCAATAATTCCATTTTTGAATATCATACATATCTGCACCCGCATGACCACCTACATAAAAACCATTGTATTTTTCTTTAAAATGGTATCGAACTTCAGGTGTAAAGGTGTAAAATTTCATTGGACTATGTCCATTGAA
The DNA here is from genome assembly GCF_002217395.1 of Flavobacterium plurextorum. Classification (GTDB taxonomy): domain Bacteria; phylum Bacteroidota; class Bacteroidia; order Flavobacteriales; family Flavobacteriaceae; genus Flavobacterium; species Flavobacterium plurextorum. Next base: position 57,539 of record NZ_MUHD01000016.1, read on the forward strand.
TGATTCCCAAAACGAAGCCATTACATCAAAGCTAAAAGTAGTTTTCTCGCCAATACTAGTTTCTACTCCAATATTTGGAACAGCTAATAATGCTGTTGCACCATTGAATTTGATGAAAGTTTGACTTTGAGATTGAATCGAGAAGAGAAGAACGGCTAAAAAGAGTATTTTTTTCATGGAATTTTTAAGATCAAAAGGGCTTAATTTATTTTCGGCACAAATATAACGCAACAAGTACTTTACTATTGCAACTAAGCTTGGTTTTAACAAGGGTAATTATTGTTAAAATAAATTCATTGCTTTACTTGTTTAATAATGAATATATTACATTGTCCAGGAATTTACCATCGTAAAACTCAGATTCTCTCAAATGAGCTTCTTTAACAAATCCGCATTTTTGAAGTACTTTTTCAGATGCGTAATTTTCAGGATCAATAACTGCCTCAATTGAATGTAGTTTTAAGTCGTCGAAACCATATTTTATTAATCTATTAACTGCTTCTGGAACAATTCCTTTTCCGTGAAATTCGGGTAATAAAATATAACCTATTTCAGCGCGATAGTTTTCAGGCTGCATTCTGTAAAAACCTATGATTCCAAGAAGCTTTGGATTGTCTTTAAATGAAATTCCCCAATTGATACCTGTATTATTAATGATTTTTTCCTCAATCATTGCGATGTGGTTAAGTGCATCTTCTTGGTTTTTTACCAAAGGTCGGGGAATGTATTTCATTGTTTCAGGATTCGATCGTAATTCGAAAACCTCATTAACATCATCATTTGCAACTCTTCTTAAAACTAAACGTTCAGTTTCAATTATAGGAAAAGGGTGAAAGTTAAATTCTAACATTTTTTATAAAATTTTTATACTGAATTTTGAGTGAAATATTTGGTCTGTATCTAGAAGTAAGATGCCTTCTTTTTGATATAAATCTCCAGAATTTTCGGCTGTATCTGAATAACCAAACCAAGGTTCAATACAAACAAATGGTGCTTGATCTTTTGTCCAGATTCCTAAACTGGGAAAATCTTCAAAGTCAACCTCAATATAAGGTTTTTCATTTTCGAGGATAGTTAGTGAATTCGATTCTAATGTTTTGAAAACTAAAGCATCATTTTCAAAAAGTTTATAATTCAATCGAACTAAATTATCAGAGGTTTTTAAAACCTCAGTTTTATTAGAAATTAAATCATTCTCCAAAAGATTAAATTTTAAAAGTTCTTCTTTTTCAAATTTAAAAGAATAGTTCTCAAAATTTTCGGGCAAAGCAATTGCTGGATGTGCGCCAATTGAGAACGGCATTTTTCGGTCGCTTTTATTAATTACGATATATTCAATATTCAATGATGTTTTTTCAAGTGAATAAATAAGTTGTAATTCAAATTCGAAAGGATATTTTTTTAGAGTCTCTGGGTTTGATTCTAATGAAAACACTGCACTGTTCTCTGTTTTTTCAATCAATTGAAATTCCATATCTCGTGCGAAACCATGTCTTGACAACTGATATTCTTTTTGATCAATCGTATAAGTATTGTTTTTTAATGTTCCAACAATTGGAAAAAGAATAGGTGAGTGTTTGCCCCAAAAATTAGGGTTGCCTTCCCATATGTATTCTTTCTCTTGATTATTTTTTAATGAAAATAATTCTGCTCCCGCGTGATTGATAGAAGCTTTAAGTATTGAGTTTGAGATGGTTGTGTTCAATGGAATAATGTTGAATAAAATTAAACTTAATCTTGATGTAAATGTATTTTATAAAATTCGTTTTTTTAAGAAAAAACCTTAAAATATTTTTTTTGATAAAGTTTTACTAAAATTAAATTTAGGCATATAGTTTTCTCGATAAATAGCTTTTTTTTTCATTAATTTGCTACATAAACAGCTAAAAAATATGAAAATACAATCTTCAAAAGCCTTACTAACCATGGCTTTATTTGTTGGGATTTCTTCTGTTTGGGCGCAACAAACGCCGGCAACAACAGCAGTAAATCCGGTTAATAATTACAATTACCATGATGCATTTGGGCCAAATTTTTATACTAAAAATGGTACTGCAACCCGTTCGGCAAGCGGGCAGCCTGGAGTTGAATACTGGCAAAATAGAGCTGACTATCAAATAACAGCAAAGTTAAACGGAATCACAAACGAAATTGTTGGTACAGATGAAATCACGTATACCAACAACAGCCCTGATAAATTATCATTTGTTTGGTTGAATTTAGATCAAAACTTATTTAAAGAAGATTCTAGAGGAAATTCAGTTGTGCCTTTAACGGGAAGTCGTAACGGTGCTCAAGGTCAGGTTTTTGAAGGGGGAAATAAAATAAAATCTGTAAAGGTCATTACTGGAGGTAAGAAACCAACGACGGTTGATGCGAAATATATAGTTACCGACACTAGAATGCAAGTGTTTCTTCCAGAAGCTTTAGCGTCTAAAGGAGGAACAGTAAAAATTAAGATCGAGTTTTCATTCATTTCTCCTTTTGAAGGATCAGATAGAATGGGAGTTTTAGAAACTAAAAATGGTAAAATTTTCACGATCGCACAATGGTACCCTCGTATGTGTGTGTATGATGATGTAAAAGGCTGGAATACTGCACCTTATTTAGGAGCTTCTGAGTTTTATTTAGAATACGGAAATTTTGATGTAAAACTTACCGTGCCAGCTAATCATTATGTTGTAGGTTCTGGAGAATTATTAAATGGAGCTGAAGTTTTACCAGCAGATCAGTTTAAGCGTTATAAAGAAGCGTCTTTGAGTGATAAAACGGTTACCATTAGATCTGCCGAAGAAGTTGCTGCAACTGCAAATAAAAATGCAGCAGGTGAAAAAACATGGCATTTCCAAATTAAAAATGCTCGTGATTTTTCTTGGGCATCTTCTCCTGCTTTTATTTTAGATGGAGCAAAGATTAATTTACCAAGCGGTAAAAAATCTTTAGCATTATCAGCTTATCCAGTAGAAAGTGCCGGTCAAGGTGCTTACGGGCGTTCGACAGAATATGTAAAAGCATCGATTGAACATTATTCTAAACAATGGTTTGAATATCCTTATCCAGCAGCAACAAACGTTGCAGGAAATGAGGGCGGAATGGAATATCCAGGAATTGTTTTTTGCGGATGGGAATCGAAAGGACAAGATTTATGGGGAGTTACAGATCATGAATTCGGACATATTTGGTTTCCGATGATTGTTGGTTCAAATGAAAGATTGTTCGGTTGGATGGATGAAGGATTTAATACTTTTATAAATTCATTAAGTACAGCGGCATTTAATAATGGTGAATATAAAGAAGAACCAACAGATTTTCATAAAAGAGCAGAATCATTTACACGTGCGGATTTAGAAACTGTAATGAGTTCTCCAGATAATATGAAAGAAGCAAATATTGGTATGTTATGTTATTTTAAGCCAAGTTCTGCTTTAATTATCTTAAGAGAGCAAGTTTTAGGAAAAGAGCGTTTTGACAATGCTTTCCGTACTTATATCCAACGTTGGGCATACAAACATCCGCAGCCAGATGACTTTTTTAGATCAATGGAAAATGTGGCAGGTGAAGATTTAAGCTGGTTTTGGAGAAGCTGGTTTGTAAATAACTGGAGATTCGATCAAGGAATTAATTCGGTTAAATACATTAAAAACGATCCTTCAAAAGGAATTGCAATTACCGTTGAAAACTTCGATAAAATGCCAATGCCTATTATTCTAGATGTAAAAACAAAAAGCGGTAAAGTTTCAAGAGTACAATTGCCTGTCGAAGTTTGGCAGCGTAATAACGTGTGGACTTTTAAACATAACTCTACAGAAGAAATTGAGAGTATTACACTTGATCCAGAACATCTTTTTCCAGATAACAACGATGCAAACAATGTTTGGACAGCAGGAAAAGGTAAAATTGAGAAAGATGTAATTTTAGATAGTTATTTAGGGAATTTCTCAACAAGCAAAGCACCATTAAAACTTATTTTCAGCGAAAAAAGTAATACCTTAAATGTTGAAATTACTAATTATCCTAAATTTCCTTTAACAGCAGTTGAAAATGAAAAAGATTCATTTCAGTCTACTGGTGCGGGAGTAAAATTTAAATTTAACGAAGCTAGAACAGGAGTTGACATGATACTTTTGGCTAACGGACAAGTAATACCGTTTACTAAGGACTAAAGAACGTAAAAGTTAAAATATTTAAAACCCGATAGTTATTAATAGCTGTCGGGTTTTTTATTTTAGGTAATTAACATTTCATTAAAAAAATGTTATATTTTAAAAATTTTGTTTTGTGAATTAATTTTTTGTGTACTTTTGCCCCAATGAATAAAATAAGTTTACATATAACTTTTTTGTCACGGACAAACTCACCTAGTACTTCTCCCGAAGTACGGATACTATCTATATAGTATTCATTGAGTTTTTAGCCGTATATTTATTCATACTCCTTTTTCATTTTGAAATTACATAATTTGTCCATTGGACAAACATATCCTAAAAGTATTTATTATTTTGTAAATTTTCTTAATCAATATTTTGATTTTGAGAATGTTACTTCTATTTTGCTTAATTTTATTGGATTCAATTCTGAATTTCAAACCAAACAGTATGCTTTAATTTTTAACTCTAACTTCAATTATTGAAATGAAGATCTCTATTGTTGTTACTCAGGAAGAACACTTCAAATTCGCACAAGAAATTTGCGATACGATAGAATCATCGGCCTTGTTAAGAGGCACGGGGATCGCTAAAAGAACTCCTGAGTATATTCAGAAAAAAATGTCGAATGGTGATGCAATGATTGCTCTGGCAGACGGGAAATTTGCAGGTTTTTGTTATATCGAAAGCTGGCAGCACGGAAAATTCGTGGCGCATTCTGGTTTAATTGTTCATCCTGATTATAGAAGTTTAGGATTGGCAAAAAAAATCAAGTCTAAAGTTTTTGATTATTCACTGCAAAGATATCCAGACGCTAAAATATTTGGTATTACAACTGGTTTAGCTGTAATGAAAATCAATTCGGATTTAGGTTACAAACCAGTTCCTTTCTCAGAACTTACAACTGATCCTAGTTTTTGGGCAGGCTGTAAAACCTGTACCAATTATCAAATTTTACAAAGTAAAGAAAACAAAATGTGTTTATGCACAGGTATGTTGTATGATCCAAAGGAAAAACAAAAAATACCGCCAAAACACCCTTTTAACGAAAAAGTTCTTAATAGACTGAGAACCATTAAACAAGCCTTATTTTTAAAAAAGTAACATTATGAAAAAAGTAGTATTAGCTTATAGCGGAGGATTAGACACCTCTTATTGTTTGAAATATTTAAAGAACGAAAAAGGATACGAAGTTCATACTGTGCTTGTTGATACAGGAGGTTTTGATGCAGAAGAATTATCAGCAATAGAAAAAAGAGCTTACGAATTAGGAAGTGCGCAACACGCAAATCTTACAATCGTTGACAAATATTATGATAAAGCTATAAAATATTTGATTTTTGGAAACGTATTAAAAAATAATACTTATCCATTATCAGTAAGTGCGGAGCGTGTTTTTCAGGCGATTGAGGCAATAAAATATGCTAAAAAAGTAGGAGCCAGCGCGATTGCGCATGGAAGTACAGGTGCAGGAAATGACCAAATTCGTTTTGATTTGATTTTCCAAACCATTGCTCCAGAAATTGAAATCATTACTCCAATTAGAGATTTAAAATTATCAAGACAAGAAGAAGTAGATTATTTGGCTCAAAACGGAGTTCACTATTCTTGGGAAAAAGCGCAATATTCTATAAATAAAGGACTTTGGGGAACAAGTGTTGGAGGAAAAGAAACTCTAACTTCAGGTCAGCCATTGCCAAGTGAAGCTTATCCTTCTCAATTAAAAAAAGAAGGAGAAGAAAAAGTAACACTTCATTTTGAACAAGGCGAATTAGTTGGAATAAACGGTAAAACAGATAAACCATCTAATAATATTGTAGTTCTTGAAAAACTAGCAAATGCTTATGCAATTGGTAGAGATATTCACGTTGGAGATACAATTATCGGAATTAAAGGAAGAGTTGGTTTTGAAGCGGCTGCGCCTTTAATTATCATAAAAGCACACCATTTATTAGAGAAACACACTCTAGGAAAATGGCAGCAATACTGGAAAGAACAATTAGGAAACTGGTACGGAATGTTATTTCATGAAGGTCAATTCTTAGATCCAGTGATGAGAAACATTGAAACTTTCTTGCAAGACACTCAAAAAACAGTAAATGGAACTGTTACAGTTTCATTAAAACCATATCATTTCTCACTTGACGGAATTGAATCTAAAAATGATTTGATGAACACAGGTTTTGGTCAATACGGAGAAATGAACAATGCATGGACATCTGATGATGCAAAAGGATTTATCAAAATTCTTGGTAATGCACAAAACATATTTTCATCTGTAAATCAATTAGATCATGATTAATGTCGGAATAATTGGTGGTTCAGGCTACACGGCCGGAGAACTCATCAGAATTTTAATGTATCATCCCAAAGTAAACATTGATTTTGTTTACAGCACAACAAATGCTGGAAAACCACTTACTGTGGCGCACCAAGATTTGATGGGGGATATTGAAATGAATTTCACGGATGAAATAAATCCAAATGTAAATGTTGTTTTCTTGTGTTTAGGTCACGGAAAGTCTATTTCTTTTTTGAAAGAAAATAAATTCGCAAGCCATACTAAAATCATTGATTTAGGAAATGATTTCAGATTGAACAAAGACGCTCATTTCGAAGGAAAAGATTTTGTTTACGGATTGCCTGAAATAAATAAAGCTGAAATCAAAAAAGCAAATTATATCGCAAATCCAGGTTGTTTTGCCACAGCTATTCAATTAGCTTTATTACCATTAGCAAAACACAATTTGTTGAATAACGACGTCCATATTAATGCTACAACTGGAAGTACAGGAGCAGGAGTAAGTCTCTCAGAAACTTCTCATTTCAGCTGGAGAAACAATAATATGTCACACTATAAAGCTTTTGAACACCAGCATTTAGGCGAGATTTCAGAAAGTTTGGTTCAGTTACAAGACGATTTTGACAGCGAATTGCTTTTTATTCCGAATAGAGGAGATTTTCCAAGAGGAATTTTTGCAACATTATATACACTTTCTGATGATAGTTTAGAGCAATTGGTTGCTAAATATGAGGATTTCTATAAAAATGAGCCTTTTGTAACCGTTACCACAGCAAACATCAATATGAAACAAGTGGTGCAGACGAATAAATGTATAATTAGTTTATTGAAAAAAGGAAACCGGGTTCTCATAACATCAATTATAGATAACTTAACCAAAGGTGCTTCAGGACAAGCGATTCAGAACATGAATTTAATGTTCGGATTAGAAGAAACCACAGGTTTACATTTGAAACCAAGCGGATTTTAGGAAAAAATTGTTTCAGGTTTAAAGTTTCAAGTTCCACGTTTTATACGAAACTTGAAATATGTAACGGAAACGCAAATCAGTTTCATGTTTTAAGTTCCAAGTTTCACGTTCTGTACGTAACTTGAAACCTGAAACCTGAAACAAAACAAACAAAAAAAATGAACTTATTCAACGTTTACCCATTATACAACATCACTCCAGTAAAAGCAATAGATTGTACAATTATTGACGACAAAGGAGTAGAATATTTAGATTTATACAGCGGACATGGTGTGATTTCTATTGGACACACTCAACCGGATTATGTATCAAAATTGAAGAATCAATTAGACCATTTAGGTTTTTATTCTAATGCAATTCAGAATCCTTTGCAGGTGGAATTGGCTCAGAAATTAGGAAAGCTTTCTGGCCTTGAAGATTACGAATTGTTCTTATGCAGTTCTGGTGCTGAAGCGAATGAAAATGCTTTAAAATTAGCATCTTTTCATAACGGAAAATCGAGAGTTGTCGCTTTTGATAACTCTTTCCACGGAAGAACTTCTGCAGCAGTTGCCGTTACAGATAATAAGAAAATCGTTGCGCCGCTAAATGCACAGCAAGAAGTTACTTTTTTACCACTAAACCAAATTGAATTAGTTGAAGCTGAATTGGCTAAAGGCGATGTTACAGCAGTAATTATCGAAGGAATTCAAGGAGTTGGAGGTTTAGATCAAGGAACAACTGAATTTTTTCAGGCTTTAGAAAAAGCATGTAAGAAACACGATGTTGTTTTGATTTTAGATGAAGTACAATCAGGATATGGAAGAAGCGGAAAATTCTTTGCATTCCAACATCACGGAATCAACGCTGATATTATTTCAGTTGCAAAAGGAATGGGGAACGGATTCCCTGTTGGAGCGATTTTGATTTCTCCAAAATTTGAAGCAAGTTTCGGATTATTAGGAACTACTTTCGGCGGAAGCCATTTATCTTGTGCAGCTTCAATTGCAGTTTTAGATGTAATTGAAAAACTGGATTTACAAAAGAATGTAAATGAAGTTTATGAATATTTCTTAGAAAAAATCAAAGAAGTTGAAGGTATCAAACAAGTAAAAGGAAAAGGCTTAATGCTTGGAGTAGAGTTTGATTTTGATGTAGCTGCTTTAAGAAAGAAATTAATCATTGAAAAACACATTTTTACAGGAAGCGCAAATAATAAAAATCTATTAAGAATTTTACCGCCTTTGACTGTGAAAAAAGCGGATATTGATACGTTTGTAAAAGCTTTAAAAGAAAGTTTAGAAGAACTATAATGTTAATTCGTTTAATTGTTAATTCGTTTAATCGGTTAAACGAATTAACGATTAAACAGTTAAACTAATTAACCAATTAAACCAAAAAAATGAATCCATTATCAATTGAAAAACGCAATCTCGTTTTGCGATCTATGGCAAAGCTGGTCGAGCAGGAGCGGAATCAAATTATCTTGACTAATCAAGAAGATCTTGCTGATTACGACGGCTCAGATTTAGCTATGGAAGAGCGCTTAAAAGTAGATGATAAAAAAGTCGATGAAATGATTTTATCGTTAAACCAATTGGCTTCTCAGGAAGATCCTGTTGGTGTTGAGCGTTTTCATTTTACTCACGATAATGGAATTAGAGTTATTAATAAAACAGCTGCTTTCGGAACGATTTTGATCATTTACGAATCACGTCCTGATGTTACCATCGAAGCCGGTGGAATCGCTTTTAAGTCCGGAAATAAGATTTTATTAAAAGGAGGAAAAGAGTCTCTAAAGTCAAACTTGAAAATCGTAAGTCTTTGGCATCAAGCTTTAGAAGAAAATGAAGTTTCAAAAGACTGGGTAGAATATCTGAATTATAATAGAACAGAAACTCAGGCGTTTTTAGAAAAACCAACTCAAAAAGTTGATTTAATAGTTCCAAGAGGCGGAGAAAAACTAATTGAGTTCGTAAAAGCACATGCAACTTGTCCAGTTATTGTAAGTGGACGCGGAAATAATTTTGTTTACGTTCATGAGAAAGCAGATACGGATTTAGCTTTGAAAGTTATTTTGAATGCAAAGACAGCAAAAATATCGGCCTGTAATGCAGTTGATAAGGTTTTAATAGATTCTAAACTGCCAAATTTTGAAGGTTTTGCAGCAATGTTGATTGAAACCTTGATTGAAGCAAAAGTTGAAGTTATTGTTGATAAGTCTTTAGAGAATTTCGAAAATACGAAAACACTTCAAAATGAAGATATTTGGTATGAAGAATTTCTAGATTATAAAATCGTAATTGGAACAATTGATTCTCAGGAAAATGCAATTGAAAAAATAAATAAATACTGCGGCGGGCATTCTGCTGCTATTATTTCAAGAGATAATGATGCTGCACAGCAATTTATGGAAGCCATAGATGCGGCGGCAGTTTACCAAAATGCTTCAACCCGTTTTACAGACGGCGGACAATTTGGCTTAGGCGGAGAACTTGCAATAAGCACAGATAAGCTGCATCAAAGAGGTCCAATTGGTTTGCAGCATTTGGTTACTAATAAATGGTATGTTTACGGAGAAGGACAGATTAGGTAATTGAAATAATGTGAAAATTGAGGCAATTAGATAATTAGAAAATTCGAAGTGGAAAAACTTAGAATCTTAGCATCTTAGAACCTTAGCACCTTAAAAAAAATGAGCAAAAAAAGGATTTTATTAAAAATAGGAAGTAATACTTTAACCAAGGAAACTAATCATATTTCACGGGGAAAGATTGAAGACCTCGGAATACAGATTGCGGCTCTAAACGATAAATATGAATTTATCATAGTTAGTTCAGGGGCAATTGCAGCTGCAAAACAATTTGTAAAACTGGATAATCAAGATAAAGATGTTTTTGTGAAACAGGCTTTAGCTTCTATTGGACAGCCTCATTTAATGCGGATTTACAATGAAAATTTTAAGGATTTAGGGTTAAATACTTCGCAGTGTTTACTTTCATATTCTGATTTTGAAAAAGAGCAGACCAAAAAGAACATTGTAAATACAATTAATGTATTGGTTAAAAACAATTACATTCCGATTATTAATGAAAATGATACTGTTGCCACAGATGAGATTCGGTTTGGGGATAACGATAAGTTAGCAGCTTTAACCGCGGTTCTTTTAAATGTTGATATTCTGATAATTGCGACCAATACAAACGGAATTTACACCAAAGAATCTATTCATAATGAAGTTCCGGAAACGATTAAATTAGTGACTGATTTAAAAACATTGGAAAAAGAAATCGGAGAATCGAAATCATCGCACGGAACAGGAGGAATGCAATCAAAAATAGAAGCGGCAGGAATATCAAAAGCTGCGAATATTGAAACCTGGATCGTCAACGGATTAAATGATAATTTTATTTTAAAAGCATTAAAAGATGAAATTCCTTTCACTAAAATTCTTTGATATTCAACGCGGATGATACGGATTCGCTATCGCGAAGACGCTGATTAAAACTGATTTTTTTACAGTTGTTTTAATTTTAAGCAGTATATTTCATGCAAATTTTCAATTATGGAATTATTACATCAAGAGCTAACAGAGGCCATTATTAAAACTTTTTACGAGGTTTATAATGAATTAGGATATGGTTTTTTAGAAAGAGTTTACCAGAATTCTATGTATTTAGAGCTAAAGAATAAAGGTCTGTATGTGGAAGCTCAAAGAAAAATTAAAGTTTACTATAAAGGAATAGAAGTTGGAGAATATTACGCAGATTTGATTGTGGAAGATTTAATAATATTAGAATTGAAAGCGGCTAATTGTATAGTGATAGAATTTGAGAATCAAATTTTGAATTATTTAAAAGGCACAAATTGTGAAGTCGGTTTACTTCTAAATTTTGGAACTAAACCAGAATTTAGACGAAAAATATTTGAGAATACTAGGAAAATAAGAATATAAAAAATCCGCGTTAATCTGCGTCTTCGCGATAGCGAATTAGTAAAATCCGCGTTTAATTTTTTAGAAACCAATAAGAAAACAATAAGATGAATTATATTTCAATAAAAGATATCGACTCATTATCAAAATGGGTTAAAAGTGCGATCAAAATAAAAAAGGATCCGCTTAAAAATAAAAAATTAGGTAAAAACAAAACTCTGGGAATGTTATTCTTCAATCCGAGTTTAAGAACGCGTTTGAGTACTCAAAAAGCGGCTTTAAATCTAGGAATGAACGTTATGGTAATGAATTTTACCAACGAAGGATGGACATTAGAATTTGAAGACGGCGCAGTTATGAATTCTGGTGCTTCAGAGCACATTAAAGAAGCGGCAGAAGTAGTTTCTCAATATTGTGATATTATTGCAATCCGTGCTTTTGCAGGATTAATTGATAAAGAAAAAGATTATCAAGAAACTGTAATTTCAGGATTTTTGAAATATGCTACCGTGCCAATTGTGAATATGGAAAGTGCAGTTCGTCACCCGTTACAATCTTTGGCAGATGCTATTACAATGGAAGAACACAAAACGAAACACAAACCAAAAGTGGTTCTTTCTTGGGCACCGCATCCAAAAGCTTTGCCTCAGGCAGTGGCTAATTCTTTCGTAGAAATGATGCAGATGCAAAAAGATATGGATTTTGTAATCACACATCCTGAAGGTTATGAATTAAGTCCTGAAATCACACAAGACTGCAAAATAGAATACGATCAAAACAAAGCTTTTGAGAATGCTGATTTCGTTTACGTGAAAAACTGGAGTAACTTCAACGATTACGGAAAAGTAACCAACAGCGATTCAAATTGGACTGTAACAGCCGAAAAAATGGCTTTAACCAATAACGGAAAGTTTATGCATTGTCTTCCGGTTCGTCGTAACGTAATTGTAAGCGATGAAGTTCTAGACGGAGAAAGTTCAATCGTAATTGAACAGGCAAATAACAGAACGTATTCAGCACAATTAGTTTTACAGAAGATTCTTAAGAAATTGTAAATTTAGGTACAAAGGTACAAAGCAACAAAGGTTCAAAGGTTTTAAAAACCGTAACAAAACCTCTGTTCCTCTGAACCTCTGTCTCTTTGAACCTTAAAAGAAATGAACGTATCAGTAATAAAAATAGGTGGAAACATCATTGATAATCCAGCAGAATTAGAACAATTCTTAGCCGATTTTTCTAAAATTGAAGGCTATAAAGTTTTAGTTCACGGTGGTGGAAAATCGGCTACAAAAATGGCGCAGAGTATTGGTTTGGTTCCGCAGATGATTGACGGACGCCGAATCACTGATGCTCCGATGCTTGATGTCGTGGTCATGATTTACGCAGGGCAAATCAACAAACATATTGTTGCTCAATTGCAGGCAAAAGACAATAACGCAGTTGGTTTTTCTGGAGCCGATGGAAATTTAATTCAATCCGTAAAAAGAAATCATCCAACTATTGATTATGGATTTGTAGGCGATGTAAAACAAGTTAATACCAAATTACTGGCGACTTTATTGGAAGCTGGAATTGTACCTGTTTTCTGTGCAATCACACACGACAAAAACGGACAATTACTAAATACAAATGCTGATACTATTGCAAGTGAATTATCGATCGCTTTATCTGAAGTTTTTGATGTTACACTCACGTATTGTTTTGAAAAACAAGGTGTTTTACAAGATTCAGAAGACGATTCTTCGGTTATAACAGAAATCAACGAAGCATTATATAATAGACTAAAAGAAGAAAAAGTAATCCATTCTGGAATGATTCCAAAATTGGACAATTGCTTCAATAGTTTATCAAGAGGTGTACAGAAAATCAAAATTGGGCATCACAAAATGCTCCAAAATCCAGATGTTCTGCATACAACCATTACATTATAAAACGTATTGCTACGAATTACACAAATTGACATTAATTTTTTCTGTTAAAAGAGAAAATAATTTTATAAGTACAGTAAAAAGTTTATTTTGATTTTAATTCTGTGACAAAAAGATAATTTGTGAAAATTCGTGCAATTAGTGGCAAAAAAACATGACTGCGCAGTGCTTTTAAAATTTAATTTAAGAAATTTGCGCAAATTAAAAATGTCACGATTTAATTAAAAAAACTTTGTGACTTCGTCCTGATAGCTATCGGGATCGTGGCAAAGAAACCATAACTATGAAAAATATTGCAACGCTTACTCAAGAAGCAATTAGTTTATTAAAAAGTCTTATCGAAACCCCTTCATTTTCAAGTGAAGAAGATCAAACGGCACTTTTAATCGAAAATTGGTTCAATCAAAACGAGATTCCTTTCAAAAGAGAAAACAATAATGTGTGGGCTTTCAACAAATACTTCGACGAAAAGAAGCCGACACTTTTACTAAATTCACATCACGATACTGTACGACCAAACCAAGCTTATACAAACGATCCATTTAAAGCCATTGAAAAAGACGGAAAATTATTTGGTTTAGGAAGCAACGACGCAGGCGGTTGTCTGGTTTCATTACTGGCAACATTTGTGCATTTTTACGAAAATCAAAACTTATCGCATAATATCGTAATTGTGGCTTCGGCCGAGGAAGAAAGCAGCGGAAAAAATGGATTAAACAGCGTTTTGAAAAGTTTACCAGAATTAGATTGCGCCATTGTTGGAGAACCAACTTTAATGCAATTAGCAGTTGCCGAAAAAGGTTTATTAGTTCTTGATGTAAAAGTAAAAGGAACCGCAAGCCACGCCGCACATCAAAACGACGATAATGCTTTATACAAATCAATTCCGGTAATGGAATGGTTTAAAAACTATAAATTCGACAAAATCTCAGATGTTTTAGGCCCTGTAAAAATGACCGTAACACAGATTAATGCAGGAAAGCAACATAATGTAGTGCCTTCAGAATGTGATTTAGTAGTTGATATTCGCGTAACAGATCGTTATACAAACGCAGAAATTCTTGAAGTGGTAAAAACAAATGTAAACGCCGAAGTAACACCAAGATCCATGCATTTAAACGCATCTTCTATTCCAGTTGCGCACGGTTTAGTTCAGGCAGGGATTGCTTTAGGAAGAACAACATACGGTTCGCCAACTCTTTCAGATCAGTCAGTTTTAAGCTGTCAGTCTTTAAAATTAGGACCAGGAGAAACATTGCGTTCACATTCAGCAGACGAATTTATTTTTGTAAATGAAATTGAAGAAGGAGTCGACTTGTATATCAAAATACTAACAGATTTCTTTAAATTATAAAGAATCCTGAGCGTAGTCGAAGGATTAGGAGCTAATCCCGCTATCCGTTCCAATCTTTTGTATCCGCCGCGGCGGACACAAAAGGATTTCCACTACTATCGGGGCTAGGGCATTCGGAAACTAAGAAAGAAACGAAAAAAAAGAAACTTTGTGAATCTCTGAGCATACTTTGAGTATCTCTGTGAAACAAAAAAACATACATCTTATGAAACTTTGGGAAAAAGGAATACCAACAGATAAACAAATCGAACAATTCACCGTTGGAAACGATCGTGAACTCGATTTGGTTTTAGCAAAATACGATGCTTTAGGTTCTATTGCACATGCCAAAATGTTAGGACAGATTGGTTTGCTAACTGCAGAAGAAACAACTTCTTTAGTTGAAGCTTTAAACGAAATCATCGCAGATATCGCAGTTGGAAATTTCGAAATCGAAGACAGTTTCGAAGACGTACATTCTAAAATCGAATATCTTCTAACAGTAAAACTAGGCGATGCTGGAAAAAAAATCCACACCGCACGTTCTCGTAACGATCAAGTTTTGGTAGATGTTCATTTGTATTTAAAAGACGAATTAAAAGCGATAAAAGAGCAAGTAAAAACATTGTTTGACTTGTTGATGGAATCAGCAGAGAAACATCAAAATGTATTATTGCCAGGTTATACGCATTTACAAATCGCAATGCCATCATCATTCGGAATGTGGTTTTCTGCTTATGCCGAAAGCTTAATTGATGATGTTACGATGTTGAACGCAGCTTCAAAAATTGTAGACCAGAATCCGTTAGGATCTGCTGCAGGTTACGGAAGCTCGTTCCCAATCAATAGAACATTTACAACGCAGGAATTAGGTTTTGAAACCTTGAAATACAATGCCGTTGCTGCGCAAATGAGCCGCGGAAAAGCAGAAAAAACAGTTGCTTTTGCTATGACAAGCGTTGCAGGAACATTATCAAAGTTTGCTATGGATGTTTGTTTGTATATGAGTCAAAACTTTGACTTTATTGGTCTTCCGGCGCATCTTACAACAGGTTCAAGCATTATGCCTCATAAAAAGAATCCTGATGTTTTCGAATTAATCAGAGGAAAATGCAATAAGATTCAGGCGCTTCCATACGAAATTACTTTAATTACCAATAATCTTCCAAGTGGTTATCACAGAGATTTACAGCTTTTAAAAGAAGGATTGTTTCCTGCAATTCAAACTTTAAAATCTTGTTTAGATATTGCTATTTTCTCTATAAAAGACATTACTGTAAAAGATCATATTTTAGAAGATAAAAAATACGATTACTTGTTTACTGTCGATACATTAAATGAAATGGTTGTAGAAGGAATGCCTTTTAGAGACGCTTACAAAGCTGTTGCCGAACAATTGGAAGCAGGAACGTATAAATCTCCAAAAGAGACCAAACACACACACGAAGGAAGCATTAATAATTTATGTTTAGATGCGATTAAAGATAAAATGAAAAATGCTTTTTAAAAGAGCTTCTTTCAAAATAATAGAACCGATTTGTAAAACTTACAAATCGGTTTTTTTTATGCAGCAAAATATATTTTTGAAATTTAAGAAATTTCGACCTAATTCTTTAAATTTGAGAATCTATTATTTTTAAATTAAAGATATGACGCGATTTGATGAACAGGCTGCTCAAGCTCTTTTTGAGAAAAATCTAATTACTGAGAATCAGTTTCAGGAGATTAATAAATATCGAAGTTTGAAAATATTTTCTCTAAATGCAGAGTTAAAATTATTACTCTATTTTTCGGTTTTGCTTTTTACTTCTGGAATTGGAATTTTGATTTATAATAATATTGATACTATTGGGCATATTGCTCTTCTTTCGATCTTGCTCATAATTATAGCAGGTTGTTTTTATTACTGTTTTAAAAATTCAAAAGGTTTTCAAAAAACAGAAACTACTTTTGATAATCCTGTTTTAGAGTATTTGGTTCTATTGGCGAATATTTTGACTTGCATTTTTATTGGATATCTTCAGTTTCAATATAAAACTTTCGGAACACATTATGGTTTGGCAACTTTAGTACCAACGATTGTCAGCTTTGTTTGTGCTTATTATTTTGATAATAAAAGTGTTTTAACGATTGCAGTGACTGGTTTAGCTGCTTACGTAGGGCTTTCGGTAACACCGCAGGATATTTTTAATGAGAATAATAGTTTCTATGACAATCAAACCTTAAGTTATTCGGCAATTATGCTTGGAGTTCTGCTTATTCTATGGACAGTTTATAGCTTTAGAATCAGTTTAAAAACTCATTTTGCTATAATTTATCAAACATTTGCTTTGCATATTATTGCAATTGCTTCAATAAGTAATTTAGTTAATCACGAATTTTTCTGGATGATTTTTGCCTGTATTTTGGCAGCTTCATCGTATTATTTTTATAAAGTCAGTCATGATTTAAAAGCAATGTCATTGTATGTTTTTATGATTGTTTACGCTTATATCGGATTAAATATTGTCTTATTTAGAATTTTTGAACACATAGATTTTTCAGACATTTGGGAACTTTTTATTTTTCTTTTGCCGGCCTATTTTATTGGTTCAATTGTACTATTTATAAAACTGATTAAAAACTTCCATAAAGAAATAGCCTAATGATACTACACGACAAAAATCTATTGAATAATTTAGCTCTAGTTGAAGAAGCGGAAACTTTGGAAAGCGGAGGTTTTATTAGTAAAGAGCAAAAAAAGATAATTAAGAATGTATTACCGGCATTTAGAAGTCAAAGTAATATTTTGGTTCGATTAGGATTTTTTCTATTAGGATCATTCTTGTACTCGTCGATTTGCGGCGCCATTTCATTAATTGGGCTCAGCGGTGAAGATTTCTATTTTAAAATTTGCTGTTATCTTTTTGCAGGAGTTGGTATCGCAGGAGCAGAACTTTTGGGTAATCAAAATTATTACAGACATGGTTTAGATGATGCTTTTATTTTAGGAATTCCTTTAAATATTGGTTTTGCAGTCGCAATCAGCACAGAAGGGCAAGAGATTAGTATTGCTGTTTTTGTTGCTATTGCTTCATATTTAACCTATAGAAGATACTTGCACCCACTTTCTATGCTGGTTTTTTGTTTCGCAAGTACCGCCGTTTTATTTTATGGAATGTTTGAAATTGGCGATATTGGAAAAACAATCTTACCTTTTGTTACAATGTTAGTTTCGGCTGGTTTTTATTTCTTAACTAAAGGAAAAATAAAAAATCTAACCGAAGTTTATTTTCGTGATGGACTCACCTTAGCAAACAGTTTTTGTCTGATTCTATTTTATCTTTCTTGTAATTATTTAGTTGTAAGAGAGCTTTCTTTTGAGCTTTTAGGAGTAGATGTTCTTCCTGGTCAAGATATTCCGTTTGCTTTCTTCTTTTATGCCTTTACTTTTATAGTGCCAATTGTTTACTTGGTTCAAGCTTTGAGAACAAGAGACAGAATCATGCTTTGGATTAGCTTTGCGGCAATAGGATTTTCTATTTTTACGATTCGATTCTATTACTCTGTTTTGCCAATCGAAGTGGCATTAACACTTGGCGGATTAGTGATGTTTGCAATAGCGTATTTATCTATTCAAAAGTTGAAAAATAAAGAAGAAGGATTAACTTTTAAACCAGACAGGATAAATAATTCTAATGCAATTTTAAATGCCGAAGCTTTAATTGTGGCTTCAACTTTTGGTATGAAACCAGAAGTAAAAACAGATTCTCCTATGGATTTTGGCGGCGGCGGATTTAGCGGCGGTGGATCTGGTGAAAGTTTTTAATTGTGTTATTTGTTAAATGTAAAAAGTGAAATGTGAGATGTAACAATAAGTTTGCATCTCACATTTCACTTTTTACAAAAATCATTTCACATCAATTTATACTTTACTTTTCAATGCTTCAGCATCAATATCGCTGTGCGAAACATCATAAACGGCTTTTCCATTTTTGATTAAAATCAATTGTGGAGATTCGTGATAAACACCAAATTTGCTTGCAATTTCATTCGATATATCACGATGTGCAATTAAATCTAGAAAATAAGCATCGACTACATTTTCAAGATCAAAATCTCTTTCAAATTGTTTCAGTGCCATACGGCTGATGCTGCATCTTGTGCTATGCTTAAAAATAACTACTGGTTTTTCATTTGAGATCGCTTCGATCTCCATTAACTGAAGAATATCTGTTAATTCTGTCCAGTTTACTTTGCTTTTTGGAGCTTCTGAGTTCTCTGAACTTCCGAAGATTGAATTTAAAAAACTCATATTTGACTTGTTTTATGACTTTTTGACATTTAAAATGAGCAATTTAGTTATTTTTCATGTCGTTTTGTCTGCTTTTTTACTATGGAATATAATTTGTTTGTTAAAATGCAAAGTTAAATTATTTAGGTTAAAAATGTAACTTAATAAATTGTAACTTTAATCCTATTGAAAATCAAGCAAATAAATCAATCAAATCGAAAAAATATGAACATAAACAAGTTTACAATTAAATCGCAGGAAGCCATTCAGCTGTCACAACAGTTGGCACAACGAAATGGTCAGCAGCAAATAGAAAACGAACACATTTTTAAAGCTATTTTTGAAGTAGATGAAAATGTTGCACCGTTTATTTTGAAAAAACTCAATGTAAATGTGCCGTTGTTTTTACAAATATTAGACAGCACAATTGAAAGCTTTCCAAAAGTTTCAGGAGGCGATATTCTGCTTTCAAGAGACGCAAACAAAGCTTTGAATGAAGCCGAAATTATAGCACAAAAAATGAACGATGAATATGTTTCGATCGAGCATTTAATTTTAGCTATTTTCGACTCTAAAAGCAAAGTTTCACAAATTTTAAAAGATCAAGGCGTTACAGGAAAAGGCTTAAAAGCTGCTATCGAAGAACTTCGAAAAGGTGAAAGGGTAACATCAGCATCTGCCGAAGAAACTTATAATTCATTAAATAAATACGCAAAAAACTTAAACGAATTAGCTCGTACAGGAAAATTAGATCCAGTTATTGGGCGTGATGAAGAAATTCGACGCGTATTGCAGATTCTAACTCGTAGAACAAAAAACAATCCAATGTTAATTGGTGAACCAGGAGTTGGTAAAACTGCAATTGCAGAAGGTTTAGCGCACAGAATTGTTGATGGAGATGTTCCTGAAAACTTAAAAGATAAAATCGTTTTCTCATTAGATATGGGAGCTTTGATTGCAGGAGCTAAGTTTAAAGGAGAATTTGAAGAACGTTTAAAATCGGTAGTAAAAGAAGTTACATCTGCCGAGGGTGATATTGTTTTATTTATTGATGAGATTCATACACTTGTAGGTGCGGGTGGAGGAGAAGGCGCAATGGATGCGGCTAATATCTTGAAACCAGCCTTGGCTCGTGGTGAGTTAAGAGCCATTGGAGCAACTACTTTAGATGAATATCAAAAGTATTTTGAAAAAGATAAAGCTTTAGAAAGACGTTTCCAAAAGGTATTAATTGATGAGCCAGATACCGAAAGTGCAGTTTCAATTTTACGTGGTATTAAAGAAAAGTACGAAACGCATCATAAAGTTCAAATTAAAGACGAAGCTATTATTGCGGCTGTTGAACTTTCGCAGCGTTATATTACAAACCGTTTCTTACCAGATAAAGCTATTGACTTAATGGACGAAGCTGCTTCAAAACTGCGTATGGAAATCAATTCAAAACCTGAGGAATTAGATGTTTTAGATCGTAAAATTATGCAGCTTGAAATCGAAATTGAAGCGATAAAACGTGAGAAAGAAGAAAGTAAGCTGAAAATCCTTCGCATGGATTTAGCAAATCTGAAAGAAGAACGTAACGAGATCTATGCTAGATGGAAATCTGAAAAGGATATTGTAGACGGAATTCAGGCTGTAAAATTAGAAATTGAAGATTTTAAATATGAAGCTGAACGTGCTGAACGTGACGGTGACTATGGAAAAGTAGCTGAAATACGTTACGGAAAAATAAAAGAAGCACAAGAACGTCTTGAAGCATTGCAAAAACAACTGCAAGAATTTCAGTCAGGAACTTCTTTAATTAAAGAAGAAGTAACAAGAGAAGATATTGCCGAAGTAGTAGCAAAATGGACAGGTATTCCTGTAATGAAAATGCTTCAGACTGAAAGAGAGAAACTTTTACATCTTGAAGACGAGTTGCACAAACGTGTTGTAGGACAAGAAGAGGCAATTGAAGCAGTAAGTGATGCTGTTCGCAGAAGTCGTGCAGGCTTGCAAGATTTGAAAAAACCTGTTGGTACATTCTTATTTTTAGGAACTACCGGTGTTGGTAAAACAGAACTTGCAAAAGCGTTGGCTGAATATCTTTTTGATGATGAAAATGCTATGACTCGTATCGATATGAGTGAGTATCAAGAACGTCACAGTGTGAGCCGTTTGGTTGGTGCACCTCCAGGATATGTAGGTTATGATGAAGGTGGTCAGTTAACAGAAGCTGTTCGCAGGAAACCATATTCTGTAGTTTTATTAGACGAGATAGAGAAAGCGCATCCAGATACTTTCAATATTTTATTGCAAGTTTTAGATGAAGGTCGATTGACGGATAATAAAGGTCGTCTTGCCGATTTTAAAAACACAATTATTATCATGACTTCTAACATGGGAAGCCAGATTATACAAGAAAAGTTTGAGAATCTAAAAGGAAGTATTGAAGATACTACTGAAGCTGCTAAAGTTGAAGTTTTAGGCTTATTGAAACAAACAGTTCGTCCGGAATTTATAAACCGTATTGATGAAATTGTATTGTTTACGCCATTGACAGTTGATAATATTTCGAAAATTGTAGGTTTGCAGCTTAAGAGTGTTACAAAAATGCTTGCTTTGCAAGGTATCACAATGGATGCTACGCCAGAAGCTGTTGCTTACTTATCTGAAAAAGGATATGATCCTCAGTTTGGTGCAAGACCAGTGAAACGTATTGTTCAGAGAGAAGTGCTGAACCAGTTGTCAAAAGAAATCTTGGCAAACAATATTACAACAGACAGTATTATTTTAATTGATGCTTTCGATGGAAAATTGGTTTTCAGAAACCAAACCCACGAAGTAAAATAATTTAGTAGTTGAAAATAATGAAGAGATGCGCATATTTGCATCTTTTTACTCACCAGAAAAACACCAGCAGAAATGCTGGTGTTTTTTTTTATGTCCATAAAATAATGAAACTTTTTTTATAAGTAATGTAAGTCAATCTCATGATTAATTCTCAAATTTACAGTAGTTTAAAAATAAAAGACATGAATAATATAGTTAGAGGATTAATTGCAGGTTATGGTGCTAAGAAATTAGGATGCGGTTGTTTTAGCACTGTGTTTATTTTTATAATTATTTGGGTGCTGTTAGGACAGTGCAGTTAGGAATTAATTGTGATTTTACATCATTAAGATTAGCATAAAAAGTCTTAGATTCGCACAACTAAATTTAAACAAAAACAAATATCAATGGCATCAGGTTTTTTCGTATTACTAGACGATATTGCAGCAATTATGGATGATGTAGCCGTAATGAGTAAAGTTGCAGCAAAGAAAACAGCAGGAATTTTAGGCGATGATTTAGCTGTAAATGCAGAGAAAGCATCGGGATTTGCTTCTTCAAGAGAACTTCCTGTATTGTGGGCAATCAGTAAAGGTTCACTTCTTAATAAAATTATCATTTTGCCAATTGCATTTTTGTTAAGTGCATTTTTTCCTATTGCAATCATTGTAATTCTTGTTCTAGGCGGACTTTTCTTAGCTTATGAAGGTGCAGAGAAAATTTACGAATTTATTTTTCCTCACAGTCATGAAGAATCTGAAGGAATTACAGAAGAAACTTTTACAGAAGAACAAATTTTAGAAGCCGAAAAAGGAAAAATAAAATCAGCAATCGTAACCGATTTTATTCTATCAGTTGAAATCGTAATTATTGCACTTGGAACTGTTATAGGAAAACCAATTTCACAGCAAATCGCTGTAACGTCAATAATCGCTTTGGTAGCGACAATTGGAGTTTATGGTATTGTTGCTCTTATCGTTAGAATGGATGAAGCTGGCTATAAACTGATCAAATTTAGCAAAGGAGAAAAAAGTATATCAAACTTCATTGGAAATCTTTTAGTAAAAGGACTTCCATTAGTAATCAAGAGTTTAACCGTAATTGGTACAATAGCCTTGCTATTAGTTGCCGGCGGTATCTTTGTACACTATATTCCATATTTTCACCATTTATCAGAAACAATAAATATCCCAACAATTATAAAAGAGTTTGTAATTGGACTTGCTTTAGGACTTGTTGTTTTAGGTGTTGTGAATCTTTTCAAAATGATATTTAAAAAGAAGAAATAAAATTTAGATTAGTTATCATAAAAAACATCAGTCGAAAGGCTGATGTTTTTTTTTTTGAAGCAGTTCTAAGTTTCATTCCAGACCATTTGTCCCGTTATCCACTGTATCTTTTCAGCCGCTAAAAAGCGGATAAAAAGGATGCCGTTTCTACCGGGGCTATATGAGATATTTAGCTTTTTATTAGAAAATCTCATTATTTTTCAAAAAAATATTCCAAAATAAATACTTGATTACTAGTGTGTTATTTTGTTGGTGCGTTTTTTAACATTTTATAAAAGCAACCATCTCAATTTTGAGACATCTTCATAGTAATTAACAATTAATTATTATTTTATATGAAAAGTATTAGATTAACATCAACATTAGTAGTATTATTTTTAACAACTGCATTTGTTTCATGTAGTAACGATGACGATAAAGCAACAGCTCCAGAAAAAACAAAAGCGGCATTTGCAACAGAAATTAAAGGACCAGAAACTGGAAAAGTAAATGAAGAATTAAGTTATGATGTAACTTATCTTATCGATAATGCTTGTGGTGAATTTGTAAAAATTTCTGAAACAACTATTGGTGAAGTAAAAGGTTTGCAGATAGATGTAAAATACCCAACAGGAGTTTGTACACTACAAGTTCCAGAACCAAAGAAAACTGTTTATAAATTTAAATCTACCGCAAAAGGAACTTTTGAAATTAAATTCAAAAAATCTGAAACTGAATTCCTGACTCAAAAAGTGGTTATTGAATAGTTTCTTATAAGAAAAATAGGTTGAGAAGCCATTTTGCAGAGATTTAATTTTTTTAAGTTGATGTGAAATGGTTTTCTTTTAAAATAAACTTTACAAAGTTTCTAATTTTAGAAAAGTTTGATTGTAGTTTTCTAGAAACGCCCGATACGCTTGGTTTGTCATTCCTCTAAAATTTACTATTTTTGCACTCTAAATTTTATGTCATGCCGAAAAGAAAGTATAAAATAGCGGTTATTCAATTAAATTTGAATGACGTAGCCGAAAATAATCTTAAAAAATGTATCAGCTGGGTAAGAGATGCTGCTGGAAAAGGAGCAGAGGTTATCTTGCTTCCAGAATTATATAGCAGTCATTATTTCTGCCAAAGCGAAGATGTAGATAATTTTGCATTAGCAGAACCACTTTACAGCACTTCATTTATTGCTTTTAGCGCATTGGCAAAAGAGTTGGGAGTAGTTATTATCGTTCCATTCTTCGAAAAAAGAATGGCTGGTATTTACCACAATAGTGCTTATATTATTGATACTGATGGAACAGAAGCTGGTTTGTACCGTAAAATGCACATTCCAGACGATCCGCATTTTTATGAGAAATTCTACTTTACACCTGGAGACTTAGGTTTTCAAGCAATTGAAACTAAAAAAGGAACTGTAGGAACTTTAATCTGTTGGGATCAATGGTATCCAGAAGCAGCACGTATTACAGCTTTAAAAGGAGCAGAAGTTTTATTTTATCCAACTGCAATCGGTTGGCATCCAAAAGAAAAAGAACAATATGGTGAAAACCAATATGGCGCTTGGATGAATGTAATGAAAGGTCATGCAGTTGCAAATGGTGTTTTTGTTGCGGCAGCAAATAGAATTGGCCTTGAAAAGTACATTGAAGGAACAGAAGGAATTCAGTTTTGGGGAGCATCGTTCATTGCTGGCCCTCAAGGTGAAATTCTAGCGCAGGCTTCTCACGATCAAGAAGAAATTCTAATTGCCGAAGTTGATTTAGATTTACAAGAAAATGTTCGTCAAAACTGGCCATTTTTTAGAGATAGAAGAATTGATGCTTTCGGAGATATTACAAAAAGAGCAATAGATAGATAATTAGATTTATCATAAATATAAAAAGGGCAAAATAATATTATTTTGCCCTTTTTTAAGCTTCAGAGAAGCGAAATATTTATAGCAAAGAATGAATGGTTACAATATAAAGCTCCAGCGGAGTGACATCTTTTTTAAACCTAACAAATGTCGCTCCGCTGGAGCTTTTTTTATTTGTCTTATTGATATACTATAAATATTTAGCTCCGCTGGAGCTTTATAGTGCAAATGTATATCCTTTGCTATAACTATTTACTCCTGTGGAGCTTAATTGAATTGTGCATTCAATTAACAAAAATTTGCTATGAAAAGCTTCGTAAGGAGTTCTTCTAAAATAATAAAAAGGAGCTGTATCAAAAATGATACAGCTCCTTTTTTTATTTTTAGCTTTATAGGTAAATTACTTTACTTGGAAAGTAACTCTTCTCACGATTTGACGTGCTTCTTTTGATTTTTTATTTACAGAAGTGTCTTCACCATTACCAATTACATTTAATCTTGAAGCATCAATACCAGCGTTAATAACTACTTTTTTGACAGCTTCAGCTCTTTTTTGAGACAATGATTGATTGTAACTTGTGTTTCCAATCTCGTCAGCATAACCAATAATATCAGCTGATTTTCCTGGATTATTTTTTAGATATTTAACTAAGAAATCAACACCAGATAATGAAGCGTTTGTAGGTTTAGACGAATTAAAGTCAAAGTAAACATTTACATAACCACCGTTAATTAATTCTTCAACAGTATTATTAGTTGCAGTTCCATTGCCTTTCTTTTCGTAAGTTTTGTCTAAGTAACTTTCCATTTCATCAGGTACTCCATTTTGATTTGTATCAATTGACTGTCCTTTTGTGTTTACCGCAACACCAGCAATAGAATTTGGCTCTAAATCGTATAAATCAGCAACACCATCTTTGTCCGTGTCCAAAAGACCGCTTTCTATCAAGTCCACTCTTTTTTCCAATTTTCCGTATCGATCTTCTTCGCTTACCCAGTCTGCATGTTTTTCATTTTTACCTAAGTAAAACGTCAGACCTACAGAGGCATTTAATAAAACACCGTCAAAAGATCCAGTTGTAGTATTGCCCATTCCGTCAAAATTCCAATTTTGTCTTCCGTTTACAATTCCAGTAAGATCACCAGTTAAAGCAACTCTGTTACTTACTTTAATTTGTCCTGTTAAACCAATAATTCCGTGCGCCATATAATCTTGACCGCCAAAACCAGTTTCAGTGCTTATTTGCGAAACACCAAATCCACCATGAGCTAAGATTCCGATAGTATTAGTCCAGGTTTCAAAATTTAAAGCTCGTCCAATATTTACAACACCTTGTAAACTTGTTCTAACATATCTGCTTTCAAAATTCGGAGTATTGTCACGTTCTGTAAACTGATCGTATCCAACATCAAGTTTAACACCAAATTTTGGACTAAACATATATCGAACGCCTAAATCAGCATGAAATGGGTTCAAAGTTGATGTAGAATAACCAGAAGTCATTGTTCGTGTTGGTTTATTAACACCGCCATTAAGTTCGATAGACCATTTGTTATAAGCAGGTTGATCAACAGTTGACTGCGCAGAGGTCGTTGCCATATTTTGAGCACTTGCAGCAAATGCTAAGAATAAAAGTGATAAGGAAGCTAATTTCTTTTTCATGATATCAAAAATTTAGTTGTTTTTATTATTAAACTCCTGACAAAATTATGCTTCATGTTTTAGATTGTGTTCTATTAGGTCTTACATAATTCCCATATTTTGGCATTTAATTATGTAAATTAGTTAATAAAAACTCAATTTTTGATAAAAAAAGAGGGTAAAATTAATATTTCACCCTCTTAATAAATTTGTTAAAATTAACTACTTAAGATCTGGTTGATAGATCTTTATGGTTCCATCACCTTCGCTGCTTACTACAACTAAACTTCTTTTATTAGGGCTTTTTGAAGCTGGAATAAAAAGAAGCCCTTCAGGAGCATCTCCAGTTTTTACCGTTTGCAAATATTGCGGTGAAGCAGGATTTGTTACATCGTAAGTCATAAAAGCATCAGATCTTTCAAGTCCAACGAACAAAATATTTTGATTTCCCATTTTAGCCACAACTACAGCTTCAGGTTCAGATCCTTTGTCATCACTTCGTTTATCATCATAAGTTCCAAATTCATTTGTTTTTTTATCGACATCATTTTTGCTGTCGTAAACAATTTTTCCAGTATTTCCATTCCAAATAGAGAAAGAGCGAGCGCCAAAACTTACCATTTGATCTAAATCGCCGTCTCCGTCAGTATCACCCATATCAGTAACAAGATTAAGTCTTCCTAAATTTGTTTCCAATTTTAAAGTTGCAGCATCTGGGAAAACAGCAGCGTCCAGCTTCATATCTTTCATTCGTTTAATATCTGAGTAAGCCGCATATTCTCTCGCATCTCCTTCGTTAGCTGTAACAAAGTAAGGAACGTTGTTTGCCGAAAAATGACTAATTGCATCTGGCATATACATTCCTTTTACTTTCCATGGATTAAAAGCGATTTTGTCATCTTTATCGCTTACATCAATCGCATTTTCAGCAGTGTTAAAATCTTTTAAACCAAGCGGATAGATAGCTGTAATTGTTTTTGAAGTTAAATCTACCTTTGCAACACCATTATTTTCTTGAAGAGTAACCCATGCTGTTTTCGAATCATCTGAAATGGTAATATATTCTGGTTCAATATCCTGAGCGAAACTTTTTGCAAATTTAGAAATCCTAAATCCATCTTTTGCTAATGCTGCAGCTTGACTGCTGAACGAGCTGAAATCAAGGGTTGTAACATTATAAGTACTAGTATCAATGATTGAGATTGTTCCGTTAGGATCCAATGAATAATCTGTATTTGGCTCTCCTTCATTTGCAGTCATAATATATTTACCATCAGGAGAAAATGTAATCATATCTGGCAAAGCTCCAACAGTTACTTGTTTTATTAAGCTGTAATCACTTGTATTGAAAATTACAACTTTTCCGTTTTCTTGTTTATTTGTTGTTGATTCTAAAGCAACAGCAAGTTTTCCATTATACACAGAAACGCTGTTTGATGCACCTTCGTAAGGTGTTAAATCAATTTTTCCAATTTTTGCAGGTTTACTTGGATCTGATAAATCAATTACATCAATTTGATTTGTTCCACTATTATTTACTGTAAAAAGTTTCTTAGTTTTCTCGCAGTAAGCAGAAATTTCTGCAGCAGCTTCTCCACCTATTGTGATTGACCCAATTTCTTTAAAGGTTGCTGGGTTTTCATTTGCAACAATTTCGTTTTCTTCATTTTTTGAGTTTTCATCGTTATTACAGCTTGTCATAAGAGCTAATGCTGCTAATAATGTGATACTTAATTTTTTCATTTGTTAGTTTTTTAGTTTCGCCAAATGTAATTAGCGAATCTCGGCAGAATATTAAGCCTTCATTATTTAATCTTTAACTTAATTTTTAGAAGATAATAATGATGAAATATCAGATGATTTCTATTCAAATGTTTTAAAATCCTAACGAATGTTTATCTTTGTACTCTTTCAAAATAGAACCTTTTTATGTCAACAAATAATAGAAGATTTCCAGCAGAATGGGAAAAGCAGCAAGGAATTGTATTGTGTTTTCCTCATAATGGTAATGACTGGCCGGGAAAATATGAAGCTGTTCAATGGGCTTTTGTAGAATTTATAAAAAAAGCAGCAACATTTGAAACTGTGTTTTTAGTTGTGGCCGACGAAAAACTAAAAGAAAAAGTTGCCGATATGCTTGAGAGAGCTCGTGTAAACATTAATAACATCTCATTTATCATTCATAAAACCAACAGAAGCTGGATGCGTGATTCTGGGCCGATTATTGTGAAAAATGGTTCAAAAAGAGAAGCATTGAACTTTAATTTCAATGGATGGGCGAAATACAAAAACTATCAATTGGATAAGTTTGTTCCTGGTAAAATAGCTGATTTTATTGACGTGCCTTTAACTCAAGTTACGTACAAAGGAAAACCAGTAATTGTAGAAGGTGGTGCGATTGATGTAAATGGAAAAGGAACTTTACTTACTTCCGAAGAGTGTTTGATGCATCCTACTATTCAGGTTCGAAATCAAGGTTTTACAAAAGAAGATTACGAAGCTGTTTTTAAAGAATATCTAGGCGTTACGAATGTAATTTGGCTGGGTGACGGAATCGAAGGCGATGATACTCATGGTCATATCGATGATTTATGCCGATTTGTAAATGAAGATACGATTGTAACAATTGTTGAAACAGATAAAAATGATTCAAATTACAAACCTTTACAGGATAACTTGAAACGCTTGCAAAATGCAAAATTAGAAAACGGGAAATCGCCTGTTATTGTGGCGCTTCCGATGCCAAAACGTGTAGATTTCGAGGATTTAAGATTGCCTGCGAGTTATGCTAATTTCTTAATCTTAAATAATTGCGTTTTAGTACCAATATTTAACGACAGCAACGATCGCGTGGCTTTAAATATTTTAGCTGAGTGTTTCCCTGATAGAGAAGTAATCGGAATAAGTTGTATTGATTTTATTTGGGGATTTGGAACTTTGCATTGCTTAAGTCAGCAGATTCCTGCGTAAAAATAGCAGCCACAGATTCTAAAATAATCGTTTTGTTTTTTTTATCTGTGATGAAATTATCAGATACAAAGAGACTTTCTTATATTATTTAAGCTGTCATCAAAAGTGGCAGCTTTTTTTTGTTGTATTTTTAAGAGACAAATTTGTTCTGTGTCTCAGTATCCTTCTTATTATACTTATGTTTAACAATGCAGAAATGCAGATTTAATTTTATATGAAGAAAATATTTTTCATTCTTTTCATACTTTCTTTCGAAGTTCTATTTTCACAGTCAGAATCGCAGAAAAAAACTGAGCTTACATTTGCGACCTACAATGTGAGTATGGAATCTGATAATTATTCTCCCAAAGGCGCAATGGGAAAATCGGAGCAAATATTGATTTATCAGCTTAATTCAGGGCATAATACTCAGATCAGAAATATTGCCGAGATTATTCAGACTGTTCGTCCGGACGTTATTTTGCTAAACGAATTTGACTATATTAAAGATCCTGAACTTGGTGTAAAGGCGTTTATAAAAAACTATTTAAATGTAAGCCAAGGCAGAGCAACGGCTATTGACTATCCTTACTACTATTATTCCACAGTGAATACTGGTCAGCCAAGTCCGTACGATTTGAACAATGATGGAAAGTTTAACAATTTTGGAAATGATGCATGGGGATATGGTATGTATCCTGGGCAATATGGGATGGTGCTTTTGTCTAAATATCCAATTGATGTTAAGGCAGTTCGTACTTTTCAATATTTTAAATGGAAAGATATGCCAGGAGCATTGCTTACTCAAAAAGCCGATGGATCGGATTGGTACAGTAAGAAAGCATGGAAGGAATTTCCATTATCTTCAAAATCTCATTGGGATGTTCCTGTAGAGATTGGTGATAAAACAGTTCATTTTTTAGTCAGTCATCCAACTCCTCCTACTTTTGATGGTGATGAAGATCGAAATGGAAAAAGAAATCATGATGAAATCCGATTCTGGAGAGATTATATTTCAGACAATTCAGCTTCGTATATTTATGATGACAAAGGGAAAAAAGGTGGTTTGCCTCCGGATTCTCGATTTGTGATATTGGGTGATCAAAATGCTTCACCAGTTGAGAGGGATGCCATTAGAGAAGGTATAAAGTCATTAATAGAGAGCCCGAAAATTAATAACGATTTTACGCCTGCTAGTAAAGGTGGTGCGGGATATAGTCCCAAAAATCCTTTTGGAGTTAATCATACAGCCTTTTGGAGAATGCGAGCTGATTACGTATTACCATCCAGACTTGGTTTTAAGGTTGTCGATAGCGGTGTATTCTGGCCTGCAAAAGGCGAACCAATGTCAGAATTAGTCGAAAAACGGGAGTCAAGTTCCGATCATCGTTTGGTTTGGATAAAGGTGATCTTAGAATAAATTGCTTTTTCTTATCGTTTTTTCAAGATTAAATATAAAGCATAAAAAAACCTTGGTTCTCACCAAGGTTTTTTTATTACTGTATATCTTCAGATTGATCCGCTCTTCATTGTCTGATGAATGGAGGCAATAATTGACTTGAAACTTCTCCAAATCCAATTCGTACTTCATTATTTTCACAGAAACCTCTAATAATTACCGTGTCGTTATCTTCAATAAATTTACGTTCAGTACCGTCATTTAACTTAAGAGGATTTTTTCCGCCCCAAGTCAACTCTAACATAGAACCAAAACTATCAGGAGTTGGTCCCGAAATAGTTCCTGAACCCATCATATCACCAGAATTAACGCGACATCCGTTTGAAGTATGATGTGCTAATTGCTGACTCATTGACCAGTACAAATATTTGAAGTTTGATTTAGAAACGACAGTTTCTTCTTGCTCATCAGGTTTTATTGAAACTTCTAAATGAATATCAAATGCTTTTTTTCCTTTTGTTTGTAAATAAGGAAGCGGAGTAGGATCCTGCTTAGGTCCTTTTGTTCTAAAAGGTTCTAAAGCATCCATAGTCACAATCCACGGAGAAATTGAAGTCGCAAAGTTTTTAGCTAAAAATGGCCCAAGTGGCACATATTCCCATTTTTGAATATCACGTGCGCTCCAGTCATTTAGTAAAACCATACCAAAAATATAATCTTCGGCTTCATAGGTTGAAATGTTTTCACCCATTACATTCACGTCAGTCGTAATAAAAGCAGTTTCCAATTCAAAATCAACTAAACGAGACGGTCCGAAAACAGGGTATTTTTCACCTGCCGGTAAAGTTTGTCCCATTGGCCTGTGAACCGGAATTCCTGACGGAACAATTGTTGAACTTCTACCGTGGTAACCTACTGGAATATGCAACCAGTTTGGAAGAAGTGCATTCTCAGGATCACGGAACATTTTACCTACGTTTGTAGCGTGCTCTCTGCTTGAGTAAAAGTCAGTATAATCACCAATTAAAACTGGAAGCTGCATTTCTACATCATCGATGTTAAAAATAACAATATCTCTGTCTTTTGTTGAATCTCTTAGTTGTGGATTGGTTTCGTCGAAAATCTCTGCAATGCGATTTCGAACTAAACGCCATGTTTTTTTTCCATCAGAAATAAAATCATTAAGCGTATCTTGTATAAACATATCGTCAGTCAAATCAATTCCTGCGAAATAGTTCAATTGTTGTAAAGCCCCTAAATCTATAGCGTAATCGCCAATTCTTGTTCCTACAGTCACGATATTTTCTTTAGTAAGAAATACACCGAAAGGAATGTTTTGAATAGGGAAGTCGCTATTTTCTGGTACTTCTAACCATGATTTTCTTTTGGTATCGTTGGCGGTTATTGGCATGTTGAATGTTAATTATTTGTTGAAAAATTACTTGTCAAATATATCATAATCTAACAGTATCACAAACGTTTTTTTGTATTTTTGCAGGAAATTAACGAAAAACGAAAAAATGCAACGCGACGAACAAATTTTTAATCTTATCCTAGAGGAAAAAGATAGACAAATTCACGGATTAGAACTTATCGCTTCAGAAAATTTTGTAAGTGATGAAGTAATGCAAGCAGCAGGGTCTGTTTTAACTAATAAATATGCCGAGGGGTATCCTGGCAAAAGATACTACGGCGGTTGCGAAGTAGTTGACGTTATTGAGCAAATTGCTATTGACAGAGCAAAAGAATTGTTTGGTGCTGAATATGCAAACGTACAGCCTCACTCAGGTTCACAAGCAAATACATCTGTATATCATGCTTGTTTAAATCCTGGTGATACAATTTTAGGATTTGATTTATCTCATGGTGGCCACTTAACTCATGGTTCTCCAGTTAACTTTTCTGGTCGTTTGTATCGTCCAGTTTTCTACGGTGTAGATGCTGAAACTGGTCGTTTAGATTATGACAAAATCCAAGAAATTGCTACAAAAGAACAGCCAAAATTAATTATCGCAGGAGCTTCGGCTTATTCTCGTGATATGGATTTTGCTCGTTTCAGACAAATCGCAGACAGCGTAGGAGCAATTTTATTTGCTGATATTTCTCACCCTGCAGGTTTAATTGCAAAAGGTTTGATGAATGATCCAATCCCTCATTGTCATATTGTTTCAACAACAACTCACAAAACATTACGCGGACCTCGTGGAGGTTTGATCTTAATGGGGAAAGATTTTGAAAACCCACAAGGTTTAAAAACTCCAAAAGGAGAAATCAGAATGATGTCTTCATTATTAGATTTAGCTGTTTTCCCTGGAAATCAAGGAGGACCTTTAATGCATATTATTGCAGCAAAAGCAGTTGCTTTTGGTGAAGCTCTTAAAGATGAATTCTTTACATACGCAATGCAATTACAAAAAAATGCAAATGCAATGGCTGATGCTTTCGTAAAAAGAGGTTACAATATTATTTCTGGAGGTACAGATAATCACATGATGCTTATTGACTTAAGAAATAAAAATATTTCTGGTAAAGAAGCTGAAAATGCATTAGTAAAAGCAGAAATTACTGTAAATAAAAATATGGTTCCATTTGATGATAAATCACCATTTGTAACTTCTGGAATCCGTGTAGGAACAGCTGCAATCACAACTCGTGGTTTAGTTGAAAAAGACATGGAAACTATTGTTGCACTTATTGATAAAGTTCTTACAGATCATACAAATGAAGATGTTATCGAAGAAGTTGCTGAACAAGTAAACGAAATGATGAGCGAAAGACCAATTTTTGCTTACTAAAAAATAGTTTCAAGTTTAAAGTTTCAAGTTTAAAGTTTTGGACTGTTCAAAAGACGGTTTAGAACTTTAAACTTTTTTCGTTACTAAAAGAACCTGAAACCTGAAACAAAAAAAACAAAAAACCATGGGCGTACTAAGATTACAATTGCCAACCGACCCTAGATGGGTAAATATTGTTGAGAAAAATATAGAGGAAATCTTGACAGATCATGCATGGTGCGAGCAAAAAGCAGCAACAAATGCGATTACAATTATCACTAATAATTCAGAACATCAAGATTTAGTTCAGGATTTATTGGCTTTAGCCAAAGAAGAAATCGATCATTTTGAACAAGTTCACAATATCATTATTAAAAGAGGATTAAAGCTTGGACGAGAACGTAAAGACGATTATGTAAATGAACTTTATTTATATATGAAGAAAAGCGGCGACGGAAGCCGTGTTTCAGGTTTAGTAGAGCGATTATTATTTTCTGCAATGATCGAAGCCAGAAGCTGTGAACGTTTCAAAGTGCTTTCTGAAAATATTAAAGATGAAGAACTAGCCGTTTTTTACAGAGAATTAATGGAAAGTGAAGCAGGTCATTATACAACCTTTATTACTTATGCAAGAAAATACGGAGTTGGAATAGATGTTGAAAAACGCTGGAGAGAATGGTTGGAATTTGAAGAATCAATTATTACCAATTACGGAAAAGGTGAAACTATTCACGGGTAGATTTTTTAAGTATTCAGTGTTCAGATTTTAGTGTTCAGTTTCAGTTTTTTTTTAGTTTTTACGTTTGTCAGGCTGAGCGAGGTCGAAGCCTATTAAAAGTATAGAAAGAAAAAAACTTTTAAATCCGCATTTTCGCGATAGCGAATCAGGTTAATCAGCGTTCAGAATTTTAGGATTTTATAATCTAAAATCTAAAGCCTGCAATCTAAAATTCCTTATATTTGAGAGTAACCAAAATCTTGAACTATGAGAATAGAAACTGATCTGAAACTAGGATTTAAAGATGTAATGATTCGCCCGAAAAGGTCTACACTAAAAAGCAGATCTGAAGTCTCTCTCGAACGAAATTTCAAGTTTTTGCACAGTACAGCAGATTGGACAGGAATTCCAATTATGGCAGCAAATATGGATACAGTTGGTACTTTTGAAATGGCGCAGGTTTTGGCAAAAGAAAAACTTTTTACCGCAATTCATAAGCATTATACTTTAGAGGAATGGAATAGTTTTCTAAAAAATGTTACTCCAGATTTCTATAATTATATTGCCATAAGTACAGGAACAGGAAAAGAAGATTTCGAAAAAATTGGAACAATAGTTACTGCAAACCCGCTCTTAAAATTTATTTGTATTGATGTTGCCAATGGATATTCAGAACATTTTGCCCAGTTTTTAAAGCAAACACGAAAACAATATTCAGATAAAGTCATTATTGCCGGCAATGTCGTTACAGGCGAAATGGTAGAAGAATTACTTTTGGCTGGTGCCGATATTGTAAAAGTTGGTATTGGACCAGGTTCTGTTTGTACAACACGAGTGAAAACTGGTGTTGGTTATCCGCAGCTTTCTGCAATTATTGAATGTGCCGATGCTGCTCATGGTTTAGGCGGACATATTATAAGTGACGGCGGCTGTACAACTCCGGGCGATGTTGCAAAAGCTTTTGGAGCAGGTTCAGATTTTGTAATGTTAGGCGGAATGCTCGCGGGACATACTGAAAGCGGAGGGGAGCTGATTGAAATAAATGGTGAAAAATTTAAACAATTTTACGGAATGAGCTCAACAACTGCAATGGACAAACACGTTGGAGGTGTTGCAGAATATAGAGCAAGCGAAGGAAAAACAGTTCAGGTGCCTTTTAAAGGGAATGTCATTCAAACTGTTTTGGATATTTTAGGAGGATTACGAAGCACTTGCACTTATGTTGGAGCTCCAAGATTAAAAGAACTTTCTAAGCGAACTACATTTATTAGAGTAAGCGAACAGGAAAATCAAGTTTTTACAATTTAAAAGAATTTTCAGAATATAATATGATTACAATTTCAGACGCAGGAGTAAACGATGTTAAAATAATTCAAGAAATTACAAATATCACTTGGCCAATTACGTACGGCAGTATTTTATCTAAAACACAGTTAGACTACATGTTAGGGTTGTTTTATTCAGATAAAACTTTAATCAAACAAATAGAAGATAAAGAACAATTGTTTTACTTAATTTTAGATTCAGAATCAACAATAGGATTCATTGGAATTGAGCATAATTACAAAAATGAAGCTGTAACTAAAATTCATAAAGTATATCTTTTACCTGAAACTCAAGGAAAAGGGTATGGGAAAATAGTTTTCGATTTAATTGAAAAATTAGCTTTAGAAAATAATTCTACTGCGCTTTTATTAAATGTAAACCGTTTCAACACAGCATTGAATTTCTATAAAAAAATCGGTTTCGATGTGAAGGAAGAAGTGGATATCGAAATTGGAAATGGTTATTTAATGGAAGATTTTGTGATGGGAAAATCATTGTAATCTTTGATTAGTTAAATTCAAACTTCAAGTTTTTATTAATTAGAAATACATTGTATAGATAGATCTATCTATTTTGTTGTATCTTTGAAAAAAAAAGAGAATGGAACAGAAAATCAGCGTAAAAGAAAGAATACTTGAAACGGCCTCTCGTTTGTTTTATCATCAAGGATATAACAGCACGGGAATTAACCAAATTATTGCTGAAGCAGGTATTGCTATTGGTTCTCTTTATAAGCATTATCAATCAAAGAGCGATTTGTTATACCATTATCTTGAACAGCAAGAAATCGAGTATTTTGCTAATCTCGATGACTTTTTAAAAGAGGAGAAAGACCCAATACAAAAATTACTTAAACTAATAGATTACCGTATTAAATTGCAAGACGAGTCTAATTGTTCCGGTTGTCATTTTATCAAAGTAAATGCTGAAATTGGACGGGAAGATAAAAAAATAAAGCAGTTTATCATTTCGCATAAAAAGCGTCAAAGTGATTATATTGATACTCTAATTACTAAAATTAGTGTAGTTAAAAATCTGCCGTTAGAAAAAAATGCATTGCAGAATACAATCTTTTTAATGATAGAAGGAGCGGTAGTTTCTGCAAGTATACACGGAAACACTGACGATCTCAAAGCTGTAAAAAACACTTTAAAACAGCTACTCTAATTTTTTTTAACCTTAAATAGATAGATCATTCTATATATTATGAAAAATAAATATATTTCATTACTTATATTATTACTTGGGCATTTGCTAACCATTTTGGATATTTTTATTGTTAACATTGCTATTCCGTCAATTCAACGCGGACTTGGTTCCAGTAATGCGAAAATTCAGTTAGTGGTTGCGATGTATATGGTTGGGTTTGCATCTTTTTTAATAATTGGAGGTAAAATGGGGGATTATTACGGAAGAAAAAGAATATTTATTATAGGAATGATTCTATTTATGGTTTGCTCTGCAGGATGTGGTTTTGCAGGAACTACAGACCAGCTTATTTTACTTAGATTTTTTCAAGGAATAAGTGCGGCTTTAATGTCGTCGCAAGTTTTATCTTATATACAAGTTCTTTTTACTGATCATAAGGAGCGTACGTACGCAATGGGTTGGTACGGAATTGCAATTGGTATTGGTACTATACTGGGGCAATTTTTAGGAGGTTTTCTTGTAGAGCTAAAGCCTTTATTTATTGATCATTCTTGGCGTTATATATTTTTAATAAATGTGCCTATTTGTGCTGCAGGTATTTTGCTCGCTATTCGCTTTCTTAATCATTCTAGAGACTATTCTTCCTTGCAAATGGATTATTTGAGTGCTTGTATATTATGCGCAGGTCTTGCAATGCTGGTTTTTTCTATGGCTGTAGGATTAGAACAAAGCAGTCAAGCTGTCATTAGTCTGCCTGTGTCAATTATATTAATTCTTATTTTTATTATTAGACAAATAAGAAGAAAATCTAAGAAAAAAGAACCTTTATTAAACTTAGAACTTTTTGCCAATAGAAATTTTAATATGGCAGTTTCAGCATCTGCACTTTTTATGTTGATGCTCGATGCTTATTTTTTTGTACTTGCGATTTTTTTACAAGAAGGAATTCGACTTTCTCCAATGCATGCAGGATATTTTATTGTATTTCAAGGGAGCGGTTTTATTCTGTCCTCTTTTTTTTCTGCCAAACTAGTACTGCGTTATGGAAAAGTTGTATTGATTATTGGTGCACTGCTGCTTATAGTTGCACTTATTTTACAACTTGTACTTTTTTATTGCCAAACATTTGATTTTAGAGGATATTTTGTAATGTTTTTACATGGTGCCGGCGTTGCATTGGTTTTGCCCTCATTTGCTAATATTGCTTTGAAAGATTTACCTCAAAATCTAATAGGAAATGCTTCAGGAGTTTATTCTACATTGCAGCAATTGTTTGGTGCTTTAGGAATTACTATTACTGGAAGTGTGTTTTACTATTTAACAAAAGGAAACACAGACTTTCTACATTTTTATAATGCTTTTTTCTATGGTACGCTTATCCATTTATTCTGTTTGACAAGTGTTTTGTTGATTTTGTTCTTATTGCCAAATTCAGTACTTCCTAAAAAAAAACAGATTAATGTTACTTATTAACTCACAAGTACATCATGTTTAAACAATAAACCTTTCAATTCTTTTAAAGCAAAAACGGCTTTCTTAAGCTTCGTTTTTGATGGA
Source organism: Flavobacterium plurextorum (assembly GCF_002217395.1). Lineage (GTDB taxonomy): Bacteria > Bacteroidota > Bacteroidia > Flavobacteriales > Flavobacteriaceae > Flavobacterium > Flavobacterium plurextorum. Next base: position 95,851 of record NZ_MUHD01000016.1, read on the forward strand.
TCAATTGTATAATTATAACTCGTTCTAAAATCGGCTTTGTTGGCAATAGCTCTATCAAACTCGGAGCGGTATAAATCGCAATTGTCAAAAATAACATTGGTTAAATCGGCAGCCATAAAATCGACGGCAATTAAACTGCAATTGACAAATGGAGTTCCCTTTATTTTTAAAGTATAAAATTTTGAAAAATCCAAAATGCAATCAGTAAAACTGACTTCAAAAATCAGTTTGTCACACATGGCGAAGTTTACTTCTTTAATTTCACATCGATTAAAAGAAGCTGTTCTAAAAGCAACATAATTAATCTTTGCTTCATTAAAAATGCAATCGTTAAAAACGCAGTCAATAAAAGTAACAGCAAGAAAAGTACAGGCAGAAAAGTTACAATTATTAAAAACGCAGCATTCAAAATCTTTAAAATTCAGATCGTCTTTGTCGTAAATAATAGTATTAAACTCTTTATCAAGAAAATATTCGCTTTCTTTTTTCAACTCTGTTTTGATAATTGTTTGAGAGTGAAAAGGTAATAATTTAGAATAAAATATTCTATGCAAATCGTAAATCATTTTGTTTTCATTCACATTTTTAATGCATAATTTGATGTAGCTTTACATTTATTTTTAAGTTAAAAACATAGCAATTTTATTATATGGAATCAACAAGAAAGGAACATGATTTTCTGGGAGAGCTGGAAATACCTAATCATTTATACTACGGAATCCAGACTTTTAGAGCGGTAGAGAATTTTAATATTACAGGAATTCCTATTTCTAAAGAGCCTTTGTTCATCAAAGCTTTAGGATATGTAAAAAAAGCTGCTGCTTTGGCAAACAAAGACTGCGGTGCATTAGATCCTAAAATTGCCGAGGCGATTTGTTACGGAAGTGATCAAGTAATTGCTGGTAAATTTAATGACGAATTTGTGAGTGATTTAATTCAAGGCGGTGCAGGAACATCTGTAAATATGAATGCTAATGAAGTGATTGCAAACATTGGACTTGAATATTTGGGACATAAAAAAGGCGAATACAGCTTTTTACATCCAAATAATCATGTAAATTGTTCACAGTCTACAAACGATGCATATCCATCAGCATTTAGAATTGCATTGTTTCTAAAAATGGAAAGTTTCATTAAAACGCTTTCTGGATTAGAAATCGCTTTTGCAAAGAAAGGTGAGGAGTTTAAAGAAGTTCTAAAAATGGGAAGAACACAGCTGCAAGATGCTGTACCGATGACTTTAGGGCAGGAATTTAAAGCATATGCGACTACGATTGGTGAAGATATTCAGCGTTTAAGAAATGCTCAGGAATTATTACTGGAAATCAATATGGGAGCAACTGCAATTGGAACGAAAGTAAATGCACCTGAAGGTTATCCTGAAATTTGCGTGAAATATCTAGCTGAAGAAGTTGGAATTGCATTAACGCTGTCTCCAGATTTAATCGAAGCAACGGTTGATACTGGAGCATACGTACAGATTATGGGAACATTAAAACGTTCTGCAGTTAAGATTTCTAAAATCTGTAACGATTTAAGATTATTAAGTTCAGGGCCGAGAACAGGTTTAAACGAAATTAATCTGCCTGCACGTCAGCCAGGTTCGTCTATAATGCCAGGAAAAGTAAATCCGGTAATTCCAGAAGTAGTAAACCAAACCTGTTTTTATGTAATTGGTCAGGATTTAACGGTTACGATGGCCGCAGAAGCAGGACAATTGCAATTGAATGTTATGGAGCCTGTAATCGCTTTTGCAATGTTTACATCGCTTGATTATCTTTCAAATGCAATTCAGACTTTAATTGATAAATGTATCAACGGAATTACGGCAAATGTTGATCACTGTTATAATATGGTAATGAACAGCATCGGAATTGTAACACAATTAAATCCAATTATTGGCTACGAAGAAAGCGCAAGTATTGCCGGTGAAGCTTTGAAAACAAATAAAAGTGTACATCAAATTGCTGTTTTAGAAAGAAAGCTGATAACACAAGAAAAATGGGATGAAATTTATTCATTAGAAAATTTAATTCATCCAAAGTTTATTACGAAATAGTTAATTCTATATAATTAGTTAATAGGAACCGTCAATGCAAATTGACGGTTTTTTTATACAATTAAACGCATTAAATTTTAGTAATGTATTGAAAATAAGCTATATTTACATTAGGTTTGAATGTGGTTTTAGTAGAAATTAAAACTTTTAAAGAGTGAAATTCTTAGAAAATACTTATTTTGAACACATCCTGAAACTAGCATTCTTGCTTCTTTTTACGCCTTTATATTTAAATGCACAATCAGAGACAAATAATTCAGAAATATGCGCACCTAAAACTATTTTTGAAGTCTTTAAAAAGAAAGATTCTATTTATATTGTTAAACCTACCAAAAGCAACTTTTTTCTTGTAATTCCGGCAATTGGCTCACAACCAGCGACCGGATTTTTTTTTGGCGGTGTTGCGCAATACACGTTTAAAGGCAAACAAGAAGCTGATAAATATTCTGTCGCAAATCTTGGAATTATTTACACTTTGAAGAAGCAATGGATGATCAATGTGAAAAATAATATTTTGTTGAAGAATAATAGAATTTTTCTAAGCGGTGATTATCGTCTATATATTTTCTCACAGCCCAATTACGGTTTAGGCACCGATATTATTCCGCCTCGTCGCGATCGAGATCCAAGTTTTAGTATCGACTCAATTGCGCAATCAATGGATTATAATTATTTTAAGTTTCATCAAACGGCTTCTTTTGAAGTAAGAAAGAATTTTTATGTAGGCGGAGGTGTAAATATTGATTGGTACACTAATATAAACGACAAAGAGTTGGATGTCGCTAACGGCAATTTAACTTACCATTACAATTACAGTCAGCTGCACGGATTTGACAATTTAGAATATTTTCTAACAGGAGTAAGTTTTAATATGGTATACGATTCACGAGATAATCAAGTGAATTCGAATCGAGGCTGGTTCGCCAATGTTAATTATCGTTTTAATCCTGTTTTATTTGATAATCAGCAATACAGTAATGTTTTGTATACAGAATTCAGACAGTTTATTCCGTTATCACGTAAAAACGACCGTTATATTTTGGGAATCTGGGCCTACGGACAGTTTGTAACACGAGGAAAGGTGCCTTATTTAAATTTGCCTGCAATAGGCTGGGATCAGCGCAGCAGGAGTGGAGAAGGTTATACACAAGGTTTGTTTAGAGGAGATGGATTGATTTATCTGTCTACAGAACTTCGATTCCCCATTACTTGCAATCAAATGATTAGCGGTACCATTTTTACCAATTTTGTGACAGCTAGTAATAACGATGCAAATACATCTCTATTTCATGCAATTCAGCCGGCAGCGGGTATTGGATTAAGAATTCTAATTGATAAAAAAACTCGAACAAATTTAATCGTTGATTATGCATGGGGAAATAGTTCTAAAGGATTCTATTTGAATGCTGGTGAAACATTTTGAAAAATGTAAACAAATGTTTTCTAATTGGTTAAGTATTTGTGAGTGTGATTTTTTTTGTTAAAAAAAGATTAAAATTCAGAAGAAAAAACTTAAATTTGAGTTCCCTATTAACTTTCAAAAACAAAATTTATGAAAAAGTACAGTTTATTTTTAGTTTTTTTCCTATTTGCAATAGGAATGAATGCACAAGATGCGAGGTCATTTTCTCTTAATTTGTATGGTGGTTACAATTTTTCGGACAGCATCAATTATGATGGTTATTCAGCAACAGTTGAAGATGGTTTTCAATATGGAGCCGGTTTCGAGTATTTCTTTTCAACAAACAATTCGGTTGAATTAAAATACTTAAGAGCTGATACTAAAATACCATTTTATGGTCCAACTGGAAATCAAATCAATGCTGGAAATGATAAAGGAGCTTTCAATTTTATTCTTGCAGATTTTACTCATTATTTCGATACAGGATCAAATCTTTTACCTTATCTAGGCGCTGGAGCGGGAGTTGGTATCATTGAAACACCTCAGGGCGGAAGTGGTACTTATTTTGCATGGGACATAAAAGGAGGGGTAAAGATCAAAACTGCATCATCAGTCTCTGTAAATATTAATGCCTATTTACAATCTATGTCAGCAGCGGTTGGTGAGAGTTATTATTGGACATATTGGTATGGACCAGTTGCAGTTGATGATTATGTTTCTACTTTTCAGTTTGGTTTAGGAGCTGTATTGAGCTTTAATTTCAAAAACTAGTATTAAACAACCCAATTTTAGTATATAAAAAAGCAACTTATTCTGAGTTGCTTTTTTTTTGCATCAAAATCTTAGTAATTGTTCATAATAAAATCATAATTTATAACAGTTATGAATAGTATTTTTAATGGCAATCCCTATTTTTGTTGTTGATACAAATTAATATGAAACTACTTATAGTCGAAGACGAACCAAATCTTTTATCGATTTTACGCAAAGGATTTGCAGAAAATAACAACGAAGTAAGTGTGGCGCTTGATGGTAAAACTGCACTAGAAATGATTCACAACTATAATTTTGATGTTGTAATTCTAGATGTAATGCTGCCTGATATTAATGGAATTGAAATATGCAGAAGACTTCGCGCAAGTAAAAACTTTGTGCCCGTTTTACTTTTAACAGCTTTAGGAACATCCGAAAATATTGTAACCGGCCTTAATGCAGGAGCGGATGATTATTTAGTTAAGCCTTTTAAATTTGGAGAACTTGACGCAAGAGTCAATGCTTTACACCGTAGAGCACATCAAGAAACCGATAAGATCGATGTTATTGCAGTTGGCGATTTAGAGATAAATGGACGTGCGAAAACGGTTAAAAGAGACGGAGAATCTATAATTTTGACAGCTAAAGAGTTTAAATTATTGTATTATTTAGGCAAAAATGCAGGTATGATAGTATCTCGAGATCAAATTTTAGATAACGTTTGGGATATTAATTTTGATATGAACACAAATGTTGTAGACGTTTATATTACGTATTTGCGAAAAAAAATAGACAAACCTTTCAAAACCAAACTCATTCATACAATGAAAGGACTAGGTTATGTTATAAAACCATAAAATGGATATAAGAAAAAAAATTACTTTAACCTATGTAGCGCTTTCAACTTTTAGTACCTTACTTTTAAGTGTACTTGTTTTTGTTTTGTTTAGAGAAAACAATCGTTATCATTTTTTGAAACGATTAGATGACAGAGCAAAAATTGTGTCCTCTATTCATTTTCAAAATGATCCTGAAAAGATAAAATATTACAGTAATTTAAAGAAAAACGGACTCGAAGAACTTATCGAGGAGGAAGAGTATGTGCTTAAAGTAAACAGCGCAAACAGTTTTGATTACAATACCGACTTAAATCTTCCTAATGAATTTTATTCTACTATATTAGAAACTGGAAGAAACTATTATGAAATAAACAGCAAATATTATTTAGGACAGATTTTTAAAGAAGGAAATCAAAAATATATAGTAATTGTTGGTGCGCGAGACCGTCAAGGAAAAACTACTTCTATATATATTGTAAAAATATTAATCGTTGGCGGTATTGCCTTCATGTTTTTAGCATTCTTTCTAGGGCAATTTTTAGCCAAACGAGTTATTAATCCAGTAGCGCGAATTATTAAAGAGGTAAATCGAATAAGTGCATCAAACTTGCACAATCGTCTTCCTGAAGTCAAAAATTCTGATGAGATCTCAGATCTTACAGAAACCTTTAATGATATGCTGGATCGTTTAGAAACTTCTTTTGAAATACAGGCTAATTTTATAAATAATGCTTCTCACGAATTAAAAACACCAATTACAACAATAATTGCCGAAGCAGAAATTATGCTTCTTAAAGAACGTGAAGTAAAAGAGTACGTTCAATCTCTAGAAAATATCTATAGTCAGGCATCAAGATTAGGAAACTTAACGGAAAGTTTACTTAAGCTTACACAAACAGGTTATGACGGAAAAAAACAAGTTTTAGATATTGCCAGAATTGACGAATTGTTATTAGACGTTAAATCTGATTTAGATAAAATTTTCCCTGATAACCGAGTAAGCATCAAGTTGAACTTTGCTCCAAAAGATTCAAGTTTATTACTGCTGCCTTGCAATAAACCTCTTTTAGAACTCGCTATTAATAATATTATTACCAATGGAGTAAAATATTCAGATAATAATGAGGTTTTTGTTGTGCTTACCGTTAATCAGGATTTTATTAAAATTTCTATTAATGATATCGGAATCGGGATTCCTCCTGAAGATATTCCTCATTTATATGAACCTTTCTTTAGAGGTAAAATTGCTGCCAAGTATATTGGCTATGGTTTAGGGCTTCCTTTAGCTTCAAAAATTATTCGCATGCACGATGGAGAAATTCAGGTGCAATCCGAGCAAAATAAGGGAACTATCGTTACCATAATCTTTAATAAATCAAAAATCAAAAAGAATAACATTAAAAATTCTAATGTTGAATCTTAGAAAAATCTAATTAGAGCTTAAGAACGATCTAATTTCCAAGGAGTTATTTTGTATGTATAAACTAAAAGATTATACTTATGAAAAATTTCCTTATACCTACTACATTAAAAGACGATACAATCAGCGCAGTAAATGCTGCTATTAATCAAGCAAAAGAATCGGAGTGCGAAATCATTTTAATGATGGTTTCTGATACTCCGGATACTTTTTCTTCTTCTCATTTTTTACGTGAAATGAGAACTGGATTATCAAGAAGCCAAGAAGAAGTTTTAGAAACTTGCAGATATATGATTGGTCATACGCAAAACTGCAAAATTAAAATCCACAATCAGTACGGTCTTTCATCACCAATTTTTAGAGGTATTATAGACAACTTTTCTGTTAAATTGGTCATCTTAACTCATTCTTATAAAAAAGAGACCAAACGTATTCATCAGTATTTAACGCAATTGGCTGGAAACCAAAAATGCCCAATTCTGCACTTAGGAATTGAACAGCCTAAAAACGATTTCAACAAAGCACTATATATCGAAAACGGTAAGGCAAATATGCACATTAAAGATGTTCAGCAATTTTTGAATGATAATTTTTCATATGAAATTGTAAGCCAAACTTCAAAAATCGATGATAATTATGAAGATATGGCTCCATATCTAAACGAAGCAATTTCAAAATATGATATTGATTTGCTTGTGGAAACTCGTAAAGGAGAGAAAATCAAATTTAAGAAAACTAAAAAAGAAAGTATCAATGAGCGACTAGGACTTCCTGTTCTTTCGTTGTACGAAGAGTTAGTTTAAATCAAATCTCTTTTAAATAATTAATTTAATTAAAACCGACGATATGTTATTAAAGAAAAGAATACCAATGAAGTATGTTCTCGGGAAAATTAAAGTAGAAATTGCCTTGGTATTGACTTATACCATACTATTTGAAATTTTTCATCACTATTTTATTAACCTTCCTGTAGATATTCCAATTGCGATTCCAACAATGATTGGAACAATTATTTCCTTACTATTAGCTTTTAAGTCTAATCAGGCTTACGATAGATGGTGGGAAGCGAGGATTGTTTGGGGAGCAATTGTAAACGATTCAAGAACCTTAATTCGTCAAGTATTGACGTTTTATAAAGATCCAGATTTTTCTGTTAAAGCAAGCGAATTCAAAGAGAACTTTGCCAAAAGACAAATCGCATGGTGTTATAGTTTAGGTCAGGCATTGCGAAATAAAGATGCTATAAAACCGCTTGAAGGTTTGGTAAGCGAAGAAGAACTACGTTATATTAAAAATCATCAAAATATACCAAACGCCATTTTAATGCTGCATGCGCGAGATCTTAGAAATGCTAAGAACGAAAAGCGAATCAATATGTATCAGCAAGTAGAAATTGATAATACATTGTCTAGATTATGTGATGAAATGGGTAAATGTGAGAGAATTAAAAATACAATTTTCCCAACTACTTACAGTATGTACATTAGATTGACTTTATGTTTGTTTATTTTCCTGCTTCCATTTGGCTTAACAAGCGTATTAAGCTGGTTTGCAATTCCGTTAATTACCGCAATTTCGGCAGCTTTCTTTTTAATAGAAAGAATGGCAATTCACTTGCAGGATCCTTTTGAAAACAGACCTTCAGACACACCTGTAACAACTATTGCAAACACAATAGAAAGAAATATCAAACAAATGCTTAACGAGTATCAAAGTGAATTTGATATTATAAAAGAATTTGATTTAAAAGATGAACCTGTAAAAGTCGAGAAAGACGCTTATTTCGTTTTATAATATTTTGAATTTTAGTTTCTTAATTGTTGGCTGGACAGTATATATTTATGCTGCTCAGCTTTTTTTTGTTTGATAAATTATTTATTTGGCAGCGAGTTTCCCTAAAATTTGTATCGATTCTCTAAGTTCATTTGTCCAAGGAAGACCAAAACTCAGACGCATACAATTTGAAAATTGATCTTGAAAAGAGAAAATTCGGCCGGGAGCAATACTAATATTATGTTTCATCGCTAACTGATATAATGCAGCGGTATCGATACTTTTATCAAGTTCAATCCATAGAAAAAAACCGCCTTGAGGCTGACTTACTTTTGTTCCTGCGGGAAAAGATTCTAAAACCGTGTTTATATAATTATTACAGTTACGATTTAAAATTTGACGAATTTTACGAAGATGATTTTCATAACGTCCATTTTTAAGAAAATCCCCCACAACTTCATGTGTAATTGTAGGCGAGGAGAGGCTGTGGTATATTTTATTTCGTAAAATTTGTTTTTTAAACTTTCCAGGCGAAACCCAGCCTACACGATAACCCGGCGCAAGTGTTTTAGAAACAGAGCTGCAGCAAAGCACAATACCACTTTCGTCATAAGTTTTACAATTTGTTGGACGACTGGAACCAAAATACAAATCCCCATGAATATCATCTTCAATCAGCGGAATATTGTAAAATTCCATTAATCGAACGACTTCTATTTTATGTTCAGCCGGCATCATACTTCCAGATGGATTACTGAAATTGCTCATCAACAAACAAAGTTTTACTTTCTTTGAAGAAAGAGCTTTTTTTAAAGCTTCCAATTCTATACCAGTAGTCATATTTGTTGGCAATTCCATAATATATAAACCCAACGATTTTGCCAATTGTAAAATTCCAAAATACGCTGGACTTTCAGTAATAATAGTATCTCCTGGTTTTGTCAAAGTCATTAAACAATGTGAGATTGCACTAGTACAGCCTGGCATTGTAATTATATCATGTTCAGTCAAAGATCCGCCCCAAGTGTAAGACCAGCGCGCAATTTCTTTTCGCAAATTTAAGTTTCCTTGAACTTGTTCGTAACTCGTTCCGCTGTTTGGAAGCTGTCGCATGGCTTGAACCATTCCTTTATTCAGTTTAGCAATAGGAAGCAGCTCATTCGATGGAAAACCTAAAGACAGCATTGTAATATTTTTATCAGTCATGTTGCCATAAACCTGATCAATCAAATCTTCACGGTCGATATTTTCACATTTTAAGATAGGACTGCTTGGTGACGGCTCAGGAATTGTTCTAGCCGAAATATTACTTACATAATAACCAGATTGAGGTCTTGATTCTATCAGTGACCTGCTTTCGACTTCGTAATATGCTTTGCTTACGGTACTCATGCTGTAGCCTGTTTCTGCACAAACTTCACGTATAGAAGGCAGTTTATCGCCCACATTCAAAACACCAGATTTAATCTGTTTTTCAATTCGGTTCGCAAACTGCAAATACAAGTAATTCGAATCTTTCATAAAAAAAAAACTGTTATGGTGCAATTTACAAAAACTGTATCTGTATTGCTGTATAATTTTTAAGAAATTTGTTTCATCAAAAAAAGTATAAATAATATCCAGATGAAAACAACAAAATACTACATCGCAGCCATTACATGTTTTGTAATCTGGGGATTTTTTAGTTTGGTTTTAAAGCCAATACATGAGTATCCATCATTGGATATATTATTTTATCGCGTTTTCAGCTGCAGTATTCTAATGCTTTTGATTTCGTTTACTTTTAGAAGAAAAAAAATAAAAGAAACCATAGCTATTTTTAAAGCAATGCCGGTTTTTGAAAAACGAAGAAGTATTTTATTAAATATTGGCGGAAGCGTTTTTTTAATGGCAAACTGGTTCACATTTATTTATGTAATGAATCATGTTAGTGTAAAAGCAACTTCATTAGCTTACTTAGTATGTCCAATTTTAACCACTTTATTGGCTTATTTTATTTTGCATGAAAAACTTAGCAAAACACAATGGATGGCTGTTGGCTTAAGTATTTCGGGCTGTCTGCTTTTATCTTATACTAACATTATGGATATGGTTTTCAGTATTATAATCGGATTTACTTACGCCTCTTATTTAGTAAGCCAGCGTATCAATAAAGGTTTTGATAAATTTATAGTATTAACATTCCATATTACATTGGCAGCTTTATTTTTACTGCCTTTTTATCCTGCTTACAGCGGACAGGTTCCAACAGAATTTAAGTTTTATTTCTGTATTGAAACCATTGCCATTTTGTTTACGATTTTTCCGTTATTCCTTAATTTATACGCACTTTCAGGCATTAATTCTTCAACAGTTGGGATGCTTTTGAATATTAATCCGATGATTGCATTTCTCTTGGCTGCATTCTTTTATAAAGAGCCAATTGGATCTACTCAAATTATCGCATACGGAATTGTATTTCTTGCAGTATTGGTTTTTAATTCACATCATATTTTTGCGATAAAGCAAAAATTAATCCCAGTATCCAAAGGTTCAAAATAAAAGCCGTTTTTTATATTTTTTATTGGTTTAAAATATAAATTACCAGAATCTTAACAGGATGTTTAAACAGGAATGAGTATTTTTCATTCCTGTTTTTTTATGCAGTAATATGTGAAGTATAGGCCGCAGATTTTATCGATTAAATTGATTTTTTAGCCATGAATTACACAAATTTTCGCAAATTTTTTATTCATACTAATTTTTTTAAATCAATTTGGATTTGTGAAAATTTTTGTAATTCGTGGCTATTATTCAACAAAAAGAAGTAATCCTTTTAATCTGTGAAAAAAAAGCTATTACAAAACCGAATCCCAATTTATATGAAAAACGCCAAACTTCAAGCCTTTATTCCATTGTTTTATTTAGTGTGGTCTGATGATCTTTTAACTCAAAAAGAATTCGCTACGTTAAAAGAATTTATAAAATCTCAAAAAAACCTTTCGGCCGAAGAACAAGAATATCTTCTTTCAAAAGTTGATATTTCAAATCCGCCTTCACGAAATGAGCTCACAAAGTGGAAATCAGATATTGAAGCTAATATAAAAGACAAATCGTCGATAAAATCTATTTTTGACATTGCCGTTGCACTTTCAGAGAAAGACTTAGATATTTCGACTTTAGAAGCTGATTTTGCAAAACTAGAGAATGATCTTGGAATTCTGGGAGAAGAGGTAATTCAGAATTTTAGAACAAAATCAGATTCACTAACAGTTAACTCTCAAACGACAAACAATTTTGATGTTCAACAGTTAACGACAATTTTAAACGGCAAAGAAGCTTCAATTATTAATAGAGTAAAATCAATCCTTTCAAAGCCTGAGTTTGCTTATGAAACTTCTACAGATATTAATGTTTACCGTCAAACAGTATATAAATGGTGTAAAATTTTAGCAGATGAAAATCTCGGAAATATGGCATATCCAAAGCAATATGGCGGAGGAGAAAATATAGCAGATTATTTTGCCATTATGGAAACATTGAGTTATCATGATTTGAGTTTGGTAATAAAATTTGGAGTTCAATTTGGACTTTGGGGAATGAGTGTGCAATCTCTTGGAACAGAGAAACATTATGCTAAATATCTAAAAGATATTGGTTCTTTAAAACTTCCAGGATGTTTTGCAATGACCGAAACACATCATGGATCTAATGTAAAAGGATTGGAAACTACGGCAACTTACAATCATAACGATCAAACTTTTACAGTTCATACGCCAAACAAAAATGCTCAAAAAGAATACATTGGCAACGCTGCAGTTCATGGTCAAATGGCAACTGTTTTTGCAAAACTAATTATTGACGGCCATGATTATGGTGTAAACGCTTTTATAGTTCCGCTAAGAGATACAGATGGAAATACTTTAAATGGAATTAAGATAGGAGATTGCGGTCATAAAATGGGCTTAAACGGTGTTGATAACGGAACCATCAGCTTTGATAATATGGTAATTCCGAAAGAAAATATGCTCGATCGATTTGCTTCAGTAAATGATAAAGGAGAATTTGAAAGTCCGATTCCGAGTGATAACAGACGCTTTTTTACGATGTTAGGAACTCTAGTTGGCGGAAGAATTGGGATTCCCCGTTCAGCCTTATCAGCAGCAAAATCGGGATTAACAATTGCGATTCGTTACAGCGATCAACGTCGACAATTTGGACCAGAAGGAGGATCAGAAGTTCCAATTTTAAATTACAGAATTCATCAGCGCCGTTTACTGCCGCATTTGGCAAAAACGTATGCTGTTCATTTTGCTCTGCAATATCTCACTAATAGATTCTTGAATAGAACAGAAGCCGAAATGCAGGAAATTGAAGCATTGGCGGCTGGTTTGAAATCATATTCAACTTGGAGCACAAGAGATATTCTGCAGGAATGCCGTGAAGCTTGCGGTGGAAAAGGATATCTGTCTGAGAACAGAATTGATGCGTTAAAAAATGACACCGAAATATACACCACTTTTGAAGGTGATAATACCGTTTTAATGCAGTTAACAGCAAAAAATCGTTTATCTGAATTTAGAAAATCCTTTGGTGAAATGGGATCACTGGGAATTATAAATTATGTGTATGAAAATGCAAAGACTGCAATTACCGAAAAGAACCCAATTGCCACTCGCAGAACAGAAGACGAGCATTTACTTGATGGAGAATTCCATTTACAGGCTTTCATTCATAGAGAAAAAACAATTCTAGCATCAGCAGCAAAACGTATAAAAAGACTAATTGATGAGGGATTAGATACTTATGATGCGTTTAATGTAGTGCAGCATCAAATGATAGATGTGTCTCAAGCTTACTTAGAAAGAGTAGTTTTAGAACAGTTTCAAATCGCTGTTAAAGCTGTAGAAGATTTAAAAACAAAAGAAATATTGACAAAATTAAGTCAGTTATATGCACTTTCTCAATTAGAGAAAAACAAAGCTTGGTTTCTTGAAGATGGATATATGGAAGCGGCAAAAACAAAAGCCATCAGGAAAATGGTAAATCAATTATGTTGGGATATTCGTCCAGATGCTTTGGCTCTCGTAAATGCTTTCGATATTCCTGAAAGTTGTTTGTCTGCGCCAATTTCACAGTTGTAGCATTAAAAAAAATGCTCCGCTGGGGCTTTCAAAACAAATAAAAATTCAGTACCAACTGGTGTTCAAATAAAAATACCTGAACATAATGAAAGTGCCCAAAGCCTCCGAACTATGTTTCTCCTAGTTTTTTAAATAAAATATTTAGGAACAAGAGCAATGTGAATACTTTATTATATTTGTAACTCTTATTTACCTTAAATCAACTTGAAAAAATATTTACTGTTTTTATTATTCGTTTTTGTAAACGTTCCCGTATTTGCTGCCGACAGCATTGATGATATTTTAGCTAAACTAAATCGTGCTTTAGAAAACAAAGAACATTACGTTAAACTTAAAGAAGAACGAATTTTAAACTTCAAAAAGATTAAATCGGATAGTTTAACAAAGGAACAGGAATACAATTACAACAAAACATTATATACAGAATATCAAAAATTCAATTCTGATTCAGCTATTTTCTATGTAAAAAAGAACTTGAAAATTGCAGATCAGCTTCAAAACAAGGATTTACTGCATTTGGCTCAATTACAGTTAGTAACACTTTATTCTTCATCAGGAAAATATCGCGAATCTGAAGCCATTTTAAAAAGTATTGACAAGAGTAAATTATCAAAAAATTTACTGCCAAATTATTTCATCGCTTATCGCGAGTTTTTTGAGCACTATGCGGCCAACAGTTATAGTATTCAGTATATTGAACAGATACAAAAATATAGAGATTCTTTATTAACCATTTTAGATCCGCAATCGATAACTTATAAAATCAATAAAATTCAGCAGGATATTTATCATAAAAAGTTATCAAGCGCTCAAAAACAGCTGCTGTTTCTATTGAAAAATTCAAAAGAAGAAGAACCTCAATATGCAATGATTACCTATTTATTGGGGAAAATTTATGAGCAGACACATCAAGTAGAATTACAAAAAAAATACTATGCGCTGTCAGCCACCGCAGATATTAAAAATGTAAACAAAGACAATGCATCTATTCAGGAACTGGCTTTAGTTTTTTATGAAATAGAAGATGTCGATATGGCTTACAAACTTACACAATCAGCTATTGAAGATGCTCTTTACTGCAATGTACAATTTCGGACCTTATTAATGTCCGAAGTATATTCGATTATTAATACCGTTTATTTAGAAAAAGAGGCAAAACGTAAAACAGAATTGCAGCTGTATTTGTTATGTATCAGTTTATTATCGGCTTTTTTGATTGTAGCTGTGATTTATGTTTACAAACAAATGAAAAGAGTTTCTAAAATTCGTGGAGAACTTTATGAAACAAGTCAGAAATTAGCAGAATTAAATCAAGATATTTCCAAAACAAACAAGCAGTTACAAGAGCGTAACGCGCAATTATCAGAATCAAACCATATTAAAGAGGAGTATATTGCTCATTTTTTCAGTCTTTGTTCGACTTACATCAATAAATTAGAAAATTACCGAATCATTCTGAATAAGAAAGCTACAGCAAAACAATTCGATGAGATTTATAAAATTCTAAAATCTACGACTCTTGTAGATAATGAGCTTGAAGAGTTGTATAAAAACTTTGATATTATTTTCTTGAATTTATATCCAACATTTGTAAAGGACTTTAATGCGCTTTTGATCAAGGAGGAACAGATCGTTTTAAAACAGGGAGAATTACTAAATACAGAGCTTCGAATTTTTGCATTAATCCGACTTGGAATTACAGACAGCGTTAAGATTGCTGCATTTCTTCGCTATTCTTTAAGCACAATTTACAATTATCGAACAAGAGCTCGTAATAAAGCAGCAGTTTCGAGAAATGATTTTGAAGAAATGGTCATAAAAATTGGTTTGATTACACAAAAAGCATAGTTTTTTGTTTTAAAACCACTACTTTTTTAGCTTCTTAATTTTTATTAAAATATTAATAATCAATATTTTGCATTTTTAATTCACTACTTTTTTTCGTTTAAAAATCTAACACGAACTATAACGTTTTAGTTTTACAATATTATTAAAAGGTGCAAAATGATTACTTGTGTCTTTAATTAAATTGAATGCTTAAATAATTAATAGTTATGTTTAAAAACGTTAAAACAATCGTTGTTTTAGTTTTATTGAGTTCATTCGGATTGAATGCACAAAATAAAGTTCCTGTTTATCTAGATGATAAAAAGCCAATTAGTGAACGTGTAGAGGATGCGCTTTCGCGAATGACAATCGAGGAAAAAATCGCCATGATTCATGCGCAGTCAAAATTCAGCTCTCCAGGTGTACCGCGATTAGGAATTCCAGAAAACTGGATGACTGACGGACCTCACGGGATTCGTCCTGAAGTAAAATGGGATGAATGGGACCAAGCTGGCTGGACAAACGATTCTTGTATTGCATTTCCAGCTTTAACGGCACTTTCGGCAACATGGAATAAAGAACTGGCTCATTTATACGGTAAATCACTTGGAGAAGAGGCACGTTACCGTAACAAAAATGTACTATTAGGACCTGGAGTAAACATATACAGAAGCCCATTAAACGGTCGTAACTTTGAATATATGGGTGAGGATCCGTTTTTAGCTTCAAAAATGGTCGTTCCTTATATCAAAGGAGTTCAATCGAACGGAGTAGCGGCTTGTGTAAAACATTTTGCTTTAAACAATCAAGAAACAAAACGTAATTCTGTTGATGTAATCGTAGATGATCGTGCTTTGTACGAAATATACCTTCCTGCTTTTAAAGCTGCAGTACAAGAAGGCGACGTATGGTCAATCATGGGAGCTTACAACAAATATAAAGGTCAGCAATGTTGTCATAACGAGTTTTTATTAAATGACATTCTGCGCGGTGAATGGGGCTTTAAAGGAGCTGTAGTTTCAGATTGGGGAGGTGTCAGCGATACAAAACAATCTATTCATAATGGTTTGGACATGGAATTTGGTTCTTGGACAAACGGACTTTCTTGGGGAACAAGTAATGCTTATGATAATTATTTCTTAGCAAAACCTTACTCTGAAATGATTAGAAAAGGTGAAGTTGGAACTAAAGAACTAGATGAAAAAGTACGTCGTGTTTTACGTTTATCTTTCTTGACTACAATGGATAGAAATCGTCCTTTTGGATCTTTTGGAACACCAGAACATGCTGAAGCTGGCCGTAAAATTGCCGAAGAAGGAATCGTTTTACTTCAAAATACAAATAACATTCTGCCAATTAATCTTTCTAAAACTAAGAAAATTGCGGTGATTGGAGAGAATGCAATTAAAATGATGACTGTTGGAGGTGGAAGTTCTTCGCTTAAAGCAAAATATGAGATTACACCTCTTGAAGGTTTAAAGAAAAGAATTGGCAGTCAAGCTGAAATTGTTTACGCTCGTGGTTATGTAGGAGATCCAACAAGCGATTATAATGGAGTTATCGCCAAAGTAAGCTTAGAAGACAAACGTTCTCCTGCAGAATTGACTGCAGAAGCCTTAAAGGCAGCTAAAGATGCAGATATTGTTCTTTTCATCGGCGGTTTAAACAAAAGCGATAAACAAGATGCTGAAGGATTCGACCGTACAGAACTTGGACTTCCTTACAATCAGGATAAATTAATTACTGATTTAGCCAAAGTAAATAAAAACATCGTTTTTGTAAATATATCTGGAAATGCAGTTGCAATGCCTTGGATTAAAGAAGTTCCGGGAATTGTACAAGGTTGGTTCTTAGGAACAGAGGCAGGAACTGCTCTAGCGGCAATTTTAGTTGGAGATGCAAATCCATCAGGAAAACTTTCTTTTACTTTTCCAGCCAAATTATCAGACAATGGAGCGCACGCTTTAGGTGAGTTTCCGGGTGGAGATACTGTAAAATACAACGAAAGTATTTTTGTTGGTTACAGATGGGCTGATAAACAAAAAGCAAAACCATTATTCTCGTTTGGTCATGGTTTGAGTTACACCACTTTTGCATACGGAAAAGTTACGGCTGACAAAAAACAAATGACAGCAGGAGATCAAATTACATTTTCTGTAAAAGTAAAAAATACAGGAAGCAGAGAAGGATCAGAAGTTGTACAGCTTTACATTAGTGATTTGAAATCTTCATTACCGCGTCCGATAAAAGAACTAAAAGGTTTTGAGAAAATCTCGCTTAAAGCTGGAGAAGAAAAAACAGTAACTTTTACGGTTGATAAAACAGCGTTAAGTTTCTTTGATGATAAAAAACATGACTGGGTTGCGGAGCCTGGAGATTTCGAAGCAATTATTGGAGCTTCTTCAACAGATATAAAATCTAAAGTGGGATTCTCACTTAAATAATTTCATTATTTCTAAATTGGTTGGTTAGTAAAGCTGCAAGTGTAAAAAGTTGCAGCTTTGCTTTTGAACTAAACTTATCATTAAGATATTATCTAATTTAAGGATTGAACTTGCTATCTTACAGGGTAAAAATAAAATACTTTATTGTTTAAATTGTTATTATGAAAAAAGCTTTACTTGGGGCAATGACTTTGTTTTTAGCCCAAAATCTATCGGCGCAAAGCCTGAACAAAATGCAATGGTTTAATGAACCTGAAAAATGGGAAATTAAAAACAATGCTTTAATTATGAATGTTACTGCAAACAGTGATTACTGGCGTATTTCACATTATGGTTTTACGGTTGATGACGCCCCTTTTTATTATGCTAATTACGGAGGAGAGTTTGAAGTAAAGGTAAAATTGACAGGAAACTATATTGCTCGTTTTGACCAAATGGGACTTATGATTCGCGTTGATGAAAAAAATTATATTAAAACCGGAGTTGAGTTTGTAGACGGCAAGTTTAATATTAGCACCGTAGTGACTCACGACAAAAGTGATTGGAGTGTTACAACGCTAGAAAAAGCACCGCCTTTTATTTGGATAAAAGCAGTAAGAAGATTAGATGCTGTTGAAGTATTTTTCTCTTACGACGATAAAAATTATATGATGACCAGAAATGCACCTTTACAGGATAATAAGCCCGTGATGGTAGGATTAATGGCCGCTTCTCCAGACGGAAAGGGTTTTGAAGCAAAATTTGAAAATTTCTCTGTAAAACATCTACCTGATCAACGCAGAGCAGAATGGCTTAAAAATCACCAAGAGTAGTTAATTGAGAAAATTAGATAATTGGTTACTTTAACAGCTTTCTATTTTACTTTGCCGGTGGTAATTAATTCTAACGCATAGAAACATAGATTTAAAATATTAAAAATGTATTTCACTTATTCGAAAAACACAAAGTTTAGAATGCGAAAGAAATATATTTCTTCTTTGTATTATTTTGTAAAATAAAGCGTACTATTTTTTAAGTATCAAAAAAATAGTACGCTTTAAGCAGAGACTGACAGATAAATATTAAGTTGCTATATTTTTTCTTCTTATTGCAAAAAAAATGCAAAAAATTTGCGGCTAAGTCAAAAACCAGCCATTAATTGTAAAAAAAAGCGCTATTTTAGCCAATGCCAAATAACATAAATTAATCTTTTAACCACAAAAAAAAGTATTTTATGAGTTCAATTTCTATTGACATTAAACCAAAAAAACATTATGAAATTTTAGACGGTTTACGAGGAGTAGCCGCAGTTCTAGTCGTTATTTTTCACATTTTCGAGGCTTTTAATGAGGGAAGCCGATTTAAACAACTTATGAATCACGGTTATTTGGCTGTTGATTTCTTTTTTCTTTTATCAGGTTTTGTTGTAGCATATGCTTATGATGACCGCTGGGGCAAATTGACACAATGGGAGTTTTACAAACGTCGTTTAATTCGTTTACAGCCCATGGTTATTATGGGAATGATAATAGGAGCGATTTTCTATTATTTTCAAGCTTCAGATATAATGTTTCCACAAATTGCAGGAATGGAAGTGTGGAAAGTAATTTTAACCATGGTAATTGGTTTTACTTTATTGCCAATTCCGCCATCATTAGAAATCAGAGGATGGGGAGAAATGCATCCGTTAGATGGACCGGCATGGTCGTTATTCTTTGAATATATTGGTAATATTTTATACGCATTATTCTTTCGTAAATTTTCAAATACTGTGTTATCAATCTTCGTTTTGATATTTGCGGGAATGCTTATCAATTTAACTGTTTTTGGACCAAAAGGTGATGTTATTGGAGGTTGGTCGTTAAATCTTGAGCAAATGAATATTGGTTTTACACGTTTGTTGTATCCATTCTTTGCAGGAGTTTTATTGTCACGATTAGGAAAACTAATTCATATCAAAGGTGCTTTCTGGGTTTGCAGCCTTTTAATCATCATTATTTTCAGTATTCCAAGACTTGGAGATGAAAACAGCTTGTGGATGAACGGTTTATACGAATCATTTTGTATCATTGTTTTGTTTCCAATAATTGTTGCAATTGGAGCAGGAGGGCAGATCACAAATCTTGTATCCCTTAAAGTTTGTAAAGCTTTAGGAGATATTTCATATCCAATTTACATCATACATTATCCATTAATTTACTGGTATATGGCTTGGGTTGCCGATAACAAAGTTACTTTGAAAGAAGGATATCCATTAGGAATTGGAGTTTTATTTGCAAGTATTGTAATTGCAATATTATGTTTGAAATTCTATGATGAGCCAGTTCGTAATTGGCTTACAAATAAATATCAAAAACTTAAAGTTGCCGTAGCTAATAATTAGTTTTTGTTAGGAACAAAGGCTCAGAGGGGCAAAGGTTCAAAGTAAAGAAACTATAAAAAAGGTTCAAAGGGCAAAGTAAAAAAAACTCTGTCCCTCTGAACCTTTGCAACTTTGAACCTAAAAAAAGGGACAAAGTAAAAAACTCTGTCCTTCTGAACCTTTGCAACTTTGAACCTAAAAAAAAAGGGACAAAGTAAAAAAACTCTGCCCCTTTGAACCTTTGTAACTTTGAACCTAAATAAAAAACTTATTCTAAAACCAATGCTCCTAAAGCTTCTTTACTGAAACCTTTTAATTGGTCTAATTTTCCTTCTTTAATTTTAGCAACCCAGTTTGGATCAGATAAAAGAGGTCTTCCAACGGCAACTAAATCAAAATCACCTCTATCGAAACGTCTGTTTAATTCCTCTAAAGAAGTTGGTTCAGAGCTTTCTCCTGCAAATGCACCAAAGAAATCACTAGAAAGTCCAACAGAACCTACTGTAATAGTTGGTGTTCCAGTTACCTTTTTAGCCCATCCTGCAAAATTCAAATCAGAACCTTCAAATTCAG
Organism: Flavobacterium plurextorum; assembly: GCF_002217395.1. Classification (GTDB taxonomy): domain Bacteria; phylum Bacteroidota; class Bacteroidia; order Flavobacteriales; family Flavobacteriaceae; genus Flavobacterium; species Flavobacterium plurextorum. The sequence goes on from NZ_MUHD01000016.1 coordinate 116,405, forward strand.
GCTCCCAGAATCTGCGTTGAGAACAGTGTAAAATATCCACACCAGCATCAACAAGAGGAGTAAGCCAAGCTTCTAATTCCTGTGGATTTTTAGCCAATTTATAATTGTAATCAGAAGGTTTAAATTGAGAAAATCTCATAATAACAGCGAAATCTTCACCAACTTGTTTTCTAATTTCTTTCACTACTTCAATAGCAAAACGATTACGCTCTGGTAATGTTTTACCGCCATAAATATCGGTACGCAAATTAGTTTCGGCTCTAAAGAACTGGTCTATTAAATAACCATGCGCGCCATGAATTTCGATCGTATCAAAACCTAATCTTTTAGCATCAGCAGCGGCTTTACCAAAAGCTAGAATTGTATCTTCAATATCTTTTTCAGACATGGAAATTCCATTTTTAAAATCAGGACGATTCAATCCAGATGGTCCTTCAAAAGGAACCGGAGGAACCCATCCAGAATGGTGATTATCCATAACTCCCATATGCCAAATTTGCGGTCCCATTTGTCCGCCGGCAGCATGAACTTCATCAATCACTTTTTTCCAGCCGTTTAAAGCCTGCTCACCGTAAAAGTGAGGTACATTTGCATCATTTGAAGATGAAGGTCTGTCAATTACAGTTCCTTCAGATAATATTAAACCAACTTCACCTTCAGCTCTTTTTTGGTAGTAAGAAGCTACTTCGTCAGTTGGAACTCCATTTGGAGAAAAAGAGCGCGTCATTGGCGCCATTACGATTCGGTTCTTCAGATTTAACGTTTTTAAGTTAAATGGTGAAAACAGGTTGTTTGTACTCATAGTAATTTACAAATTAGATTGAATTAATTTACTAAGTGCTTCAAAGGCACCTTCGTTGCGTTTATAATAAGTCCATTGTCCAACACGTTTGGCTTCGATAAATCCGGCGCGTTGTAAAATAGACAAGTATTCAGATACTGTAGATTGTGTTAAGCCAGCTTTGGCTTGAATTTGTCCCACACAAACTCCGTGTTCAAATCCACCATGCTCAAGCTGTCCCGGAAAGTTTATTTCGGGTTCCTTCAGCCATTCCAGCATTTGCAGTCTAGACTTGTTAGAGAGTGCCTTAAATATTTCTATATTTTCCATGATGCAAATATATCGACTTTTCCCGATATACCAATTAAGTAAAATGTTTTTAGCAAAATTTTATGACAGAGGAGAGGAAAGTGCAATAAAAAGAACTAAAAGAATAATTAGAAAATTTATATTTGCTTTTAGTTTTAAAAGCCCCAAACTAATAAACTTAATCAGCTATGAAAAAAACTTTACTCGTTTCCATATTTCTATTTTGCATAATAACGGGTTCAAAAGCACAGGTCGTAGGTACTGATGTTGGTGATATTGCTCCAGAAATTGATCTTCCAGATTTAAAAGGTAATCTTGTGGCGCTTTCTTCTTTAAGAGGTTCTTTGGTATTAGTAGATTTTTGGGCTTCTTGGTGCGGACCTTGTATCAAAGAACAACCATCATTACTTAAATTACACAATACTTATCCTGAAAAACTATCCATTTACGGCGTTTCTATGGATACTAAAAAGGCATTGTGGACAGCCGCAATTGCAAAAGGAAAATTGCCTTGGACAAATGTCAGTGATTTAAAATACTGGCAGTCTCCAGTTGTTGGCGCTTATATGCTGCAATCTGTTCCCTTGAATTTTTTAATTGATAAAAACGGAATTATATTGGCAAAAAATATTCATGGACAGGCTTTAGAAGATAAAATTAAAAGTTTGTTAGCGCCATGATACTTCACAAAATGGAATCAAACCTTTCTTTATCAGACTTTCGTACAAGATTGCAGAATAATATCGAAATCGGCTCTTTAAAAGTTAATTTTAATCGTTTTAGACTGTTTCCCATATTTGGTGGAGTAAAACCTTTTTATGGTCTTTTTGATGACACCAGTTTTCGGTTAACAATAAATTCACCAGCATCTCCAACCATTTTTATTGTAAGAGGAAATTATAAAAATATTGGCAATAGAGTTAATGTAAATTATGTTGTTGAAGAAAACAGCAAATTTCAATTGCTTTGGACAAAATACTCTCCATTAGTTTTTCTAGTATTCATTAATATATTTTTTCTTTTCATTGGCAGAGGCCTTAGGCGGGCAACTACACTTGTGAGTTTGTTTCTTCTTATTGCTATTTTCTATTCAAGATGGAAAGAAGAAAGAAAGAGAAAAAAATTAGAGCAAAAATTCATCAAAGTTTTTGAAATTAAATGAGTTAAAAGAACGGATAAAACTGTTTCAGGTCCTGTTTTTACAGAAGATTCTAAAAAGCAATTCCAAATTGAAAACCAATCGTAAAAGAAGCGGGATGATTATTACCAAATCGAACAGGCAGTGGAATAGCAGCAAAATAACTGCAATTGTCGCTTTTTATGATGGTTTTATTAATTACAGGAGTTATACCGTATCTGCCGCTGCTTTCAAAAGCGGCTCTTCCTGCAAAAGTGTAACCATGTCCTAAGGCAACCAAAACGCCGGGATGAAACAATAAATTGGTTACTTTATCGCTGTTTCCTTGTACTTTTATATTAGGAACAACTTCAAATGAAAATCCTATTTTTTGATTTTTCCAAATATTGATTCCTGTTGGAAAACCAACGGCATAATAATCTCTAAAGTTTACATTAGTTTGTTCATCGCTAAAAGTCACAATCGGATGAAGAATTCCAAAATAACCAGTAATTTTTGGATAAACAGTTTGCGAGAAGGCATTGAAACTTAAAGAAAATAAAACAGCTGGAAAAAGGTGTTTGAATGAAATCATATTAGTTTTGTTAATTTAAAAAAACAAAACTATAAACTATGTGATTTTACAAATAGTACGCTATTTACCTTTTGTATTTGAATTACTTTTGAGTGCGTTTTTACGATACGACGAAGGATTCTTACCTGTTTGCAGTTTAAATATTCTAGTAAAATGACTTTGATCTGAAAATCCGGTCATATATGCTATTTCAGTTAAAGTATAACTTGAACTTTCAATAAGGCTTATAGCTTTCTCAATTCTAAGTTTTCGGACATATTCTCCAAAGTTTAAATCTTCAAAATACTTAGAAAATTCTCTTGATAAGTAGGAAGGATTAAGTTCTAAATCATTTGAAATTTTCTTTAGATCAAAAGTAAATTGTGCATCGATTTGATCTTGAATTATGTTTTTTAAATCTTTAACCCATAAAGGTGTTTTTTGATTTGTTTTTTTCTCGATTAAAAACTTTTTATATACTTCATGAAGCAGATTTTCAAACGGACTGTTTTGAAGATGATTCTGTTTATATAAATGTTTTGCCTAGCTGTAAAGCGCATCATAAAGCTTTAATCCTGTTTCTAATAATTCAGGATCGTTAGTAATATTATGAGAAAGTCCAGCAGAAATTGCCCAAAGTCCAGCGGCTTCTTTTGCAAGATCGTGGCGGTCAGTATCGGCGCCGCGAACAATTTTAGCCATAATTAAAACCGCAGGATCAACAATTTGATACTTTTTTATAATGTAATCAAAAGTGCATTCTTCATTATAATGAGTAAATTCTACTTCGGGAATGTCAAACGGAATCGCATCTAGTTCTTTTGCTTTTTCTAAAACTTCATTAAAAGGCACGTAAACAAATTCGGCATCACTGTCAACAAATTTTCTAATCAGCCACGGACTGGCGATCCTGTCAATTTTTGGTCTTTCGCGAGTGATCCATTTCATTACTGTTCAGAGAATTAAAACTAGTCGTTATCTGCTCCGGATTTTTTAACTCCGCCAAAACTTGTTTTCATCATTTCTCTAATCTGGAATTGTGTTTTGTTTCGGGTAACACTTTTCCATTCATCAAAATCATAAATATGAATTTGATCAGCATACGGATTTGTAACAAAGAAAAGTCTTGAAATAGAGAATTTATAGTATTTTAATTCATGCGAAATGTGACGATCGGGCACGACAATAAGAATTGTATCCCAATCTAGAAAATTCTTGGGTACATCCTCTCTTTCAGTTAATCCAAGAGATTCAAAAAAGGCAAGTATCTTTTGGTCATTATTCTTATCGATTTTTTCATCGATACGTTTAATGGCGTTAAGAAGCTTTTTTTCATCTTTAATAACACTCATATAATCTTTGTTTGTTTAATTTTTATATAAAATTACATCAAATCAAAATCATTTTAAAAAGTATAGCCAATAGAATGATTCTAAATTTTTAAAGGCCTTTTTCATACTGTCTTATATATATTAATATAATGTGATGAAACAAACTTGGACACTTTTCAGTTATATTCTATTTTGAATAAAAAACAAAGATTTAGAGAATTTTGAAACAATGTCCATCAAAAATAAAATGATTAAAAAATATATTTGATTTTCATAACTTTGCAAAATGAATAATCAAATAGAAACTCAGAGTTGCGATTTTACTTCAGATTTAAAGCTAAAAGGTTTTAAAGTGTATCAAATAAATGGAGATCAAAGTAAAATTCCTGTTTACAGCCGCAGGGATTTTTATAAAATATGTATTAATACGAGTAAAAGTATTATACAATATGCTGATCGCGGAATAGAAACTGATGGGACTATTTTGTTCTTTGGCAATCCAATTATTCCTTACTCATGGGAAACTATTTCTGAAGGTTACGAAGGTTACGCCTGCGTTTTTACAGAAGAATTTCTGAAATCAAAAGACCGTTCAGAAACACTTCACGAATCGCCTTTATTTAAAATAGGAGGAACGCCAATATTTTCTTTAAACGCTGAACAGAAGATTTTTATAGACTCTTTGTTTCAAAAAATGATTAAGGAATATGAAACGGATTATGTTTTTAAAGACGATTTAATGCGCAGTTATGTCAACTTGATTATTCACGAATCGATGAAAATGCAGCCGTCAGAGAACTTCTTCAAGCATAAAAATGCATCTTCAAGAATTACGTCTTTATTTTTAGAATTATTAGAAAGACAATTTCCTATCGAGACGAAAAATGAACCGTTAATTCTAAAAACACCTCAGGATTACGCACAAAGTCTTGCTGTACACGTAAATCATTTAAATCGGTCTGTAAAAGAAGTTACAGGAAAACCAACTACAGCTCACATTACAGAGCGTATTATTGGCGAAGCAAAAGCTTTACTACTGCATACAGACTGGAGTATATCAGATATTGGTTATTCGCTTGGGTTTGAATATCCTAGTTATTTTAATAATTATTTCAAAAGACTTACGGGAACAGTTCCAAAATCATTGAGAACTTAAAATTGTTTCAATTTCTTAATTTTTTGTTTGAATATTGTTATTTTATAAAAGCCGGCTTGAACTACTTTTGCCTTGAAATTATAGTATTAATCTTTTATCAGTTTTTAATAGACTAAATAATACTTCATAAAGCGCACTCTAGCTTTCTCGATTTAGTTTTCTGATTCTGATAATTCCAAACAAGAAAATTATGAAAGCATCAGATAGTCAATTTAGTTCCGCTGTTTTTCCAAAAGGAGATTTAGCTTCTGCAGATTATTTTACTGGAAAAGCATGGGTAAAAATGCTTGTTCCAAATGATCCTGTTTTAAATACTGCTGTTGGAAATGTAGTATTTGAGGCTGGCGCTCGAAATAACTGGCATACACATCCAGGCGGACAAATTTTAATTGTAACACACGGAACAGGATATTATCAGGAGGCAGGAAAACCGATTCAATTACTTCAGGCGGGTGATGTAGTGAATATTCAGCCAGAAGTAAAACATTGGCACGGCGCATCACCAGACCGTGAATTTACACATATCGCCATCAGTACTAATACTGAAACAGGAATTGTAGACTGGCTTGAACCTGTAACGGATGAAGAATACAACAGTTTTAAATAAAAATTAATCTCAAAAAATAACTTATGTCAACAAATTATACAGCCGTAATTGAAGAAGGAAAAGTACCGAATACGTATATGACGGGCGAAGTATCTTATAAAAAGCAAACAAGCGAAATTCATCCAAAAAATACCATTATTAAAGAAGTAACTTTTGAGCCTTGCGCACGAAGTAAATGGCACAGTAATGCAAGTCTGCATTTGCTTATAGCAACAAATGGAGTAGGTTTTTATCAAGAAAAAGGAGGGGAAATAAGAACGCTTCATAAAGATGAAGTGGTTACAATTTTGCCCGGAATTGAGCATTGGTACGGCGCAACACCTTTTAGTAAATTCTCTTATATCACCATTATTACTGAAATTGATAAAGGTACCGGGGTTTGGCTAGAAAGCGTAAATGATGAAGAATATTATGGAACTTCAAATTATAATATTTAAAATTCTAAAGTTTTAAAATACAAATTATTAGATGTTTATATTTTATGCTATTTCAAATACCAAAAGAGTTCTGTTTAAATAAAGCAGAACTCTTTTTTATTTAATACGGAAACAGACATTTAAAAATAGCTTTTATGTCCTTAAATTCTATATTTTTGAAAATCTATTACTAACTGCATTATCTTTTGACCAAACATTCAATTCCCGTTTTATCCGTTGGCAATATACTTGGAGAAGAAACTTTAGGTATTACTTTGTTTCGTCATAGTGTAAAAGGACGAAATGCATTTGAACAACCTCATAAACACGATTTTCATCTTGTTTTCTTTGTAGAAAAAGGATCAGGAATGCACAATGTCGATTTTACACAATATAAAGTCAATGATTATCAAGTGTATTTTGTTCGACAAGGACAAGTTCATAATTGGCTCTTAAATGTTGATACTACAGGTTTTCAGCTTATGCTTTCACCAGAAATTGTTAATGCATTTTCTAATTTGTCGCCATTTCCCTTTTTTGAACAAAATATTCCTTCCTGTCTTTCTGTAACTAAGGAACAGTTTGAGGAATTAAAGAATCAGTTGAATGAAATTGAACTAATTCTGCCTGATAATGAATTAAGTACAAAAGAAATTGTGCTGCTTCGATTACATTTATTACTTAAAGTATTGCAAAGGGATTATTTAATTCAGTTTCCACAGCACGATTCTTCTACCAAACCTGAAAAAATGATTAAAAAATTCAATTCTTTGATAGACAATCATTTCAATGAAGAATTCTCGGTTAACTTTTATGCGGATAAATTAAATATCACTCCCAATTATCTTAATATACTTTCTCAGCGATATTTAAAATCACCGGCAGGAGATATTATAAAAGAGCGAACAATACTAGAAGCAAAACGCTTACTTACGAGTACCGATTTATCTATTAAAGAAATTGCTTATCAGCTTGGCTTTAATGACAATGGATATTTTAGCAAGGTTTTTAAAAAATATACTGGAAAAACACCAGGTGATTTTAAAGAAAGTTATAATTTTTACCATCCTTATCAGTAATATTACAGTTGCTGTTTTAATTTCTAAACGATTTTTGCATATCCATATATTTTAACACAGTTAGAGTATATTCTAAAATCGCACTAAAAAAACAAAACATAGTTTATGGAAGAAAATATAATCAGCAGGAAAAAATTTTTAGGATTAGGAGCTGCTGCAACTGGAGCTGCTTTATTCTCTGGAATTGCAGGAAATGCGGCGCCGCTGCCTGAAGAAAGTAAAGAAAAAGTTTCAGGAGAATACCTATTGACAAATGTACGTTTGGAAGAAGGCTTTAATTACAACGAAAAAAATGAAGTTATTTCTACTAAAACGGGATTATATAATTTGCATATTGCGAATGGAAAGATTAAAAGTATCACTTTAGATAAACCTGCTTTAAAGCTTAAAAATGTTGATGCTAAAGGTATGTTAATGCTTCCTGGATTACGAGATATGCACATTCATATTGATAAAACGTACTATGGAGGAACTTGGAATGCTGCACCAAGAAAAGGGTATACGGTAAAAGATATGATAACGCTGGAGCAGAAGATAATTCCGCAATTACTTCCAGACTCTCAGCGTAAAGCCGAAGAAGCAATTAAACTAATGCAAAGTCAAGGAAGTTTCTTTGCTCGTTGCCAATGTAATATCGATCCTGTAAGCGGATTAAAAAGTTTAGAGCATTTACTAGCAGCTTTGAACAATAATAAAGATAGTTTTGGCTGGGAAATTGTTGCTTTTCCACAGCACGGAATTTTGTATTCGCAATCAGAGCCTTTGCTAAGAGAAGCTGCTGCAATGGGCGTTGATTTTATTGGTGGTCTTGATCCTACAAATGTTGATGGCAATATGGAAAAATCGCTTGATGCTATGTTTCAAATTGCAATTGATACAAATAAAGGAATAGACATACATTTGCATGAATCACCGCCGTCTGGTCAAGCAGCCATTGAATATATTATAAAGAAAACGGAAGAAAACAAGCAGTTACAAGGAAAAACATACATCAGTCATGGTTTTGCGCTTGCAAGAATGGATACTAAAGATCTTGAAAAGATAGCAGAACAAATGGGAAATCTTGGAATAGGAGTAGTGTCGACAATTCCATTTGGCAGAACGATTATGCCAATTCCGACTTTAAAAAAATATGGTGTAAAATTAATGACTGGAACGGATAGCATTGTTGACCATTGGCAGCCTTTTGGAACGTGTGATATGCTTGAAAAGGCAAAATTATGCGCTCAATTATATGGCTGGACAGATGAGTTTGGTTTAAGTCGTGCACTGCATATTGCAACAACTGATGAAGTTTTACCTCTAAACGATTCTGGAACCCGCATTTGGCCTGCAGAAAATAATGACGCTAATTTTATTCTGGTAAAAGCAAGCTGCTCTGCCGAAGCTGTAGCTCGTTTACCTAAAAGGGAAGGTGTATTTTATAAAGGTAAAATGATTTATGGCGGGACTGAGTTTTCGAAAGGCTAAAGTCCTGAAAATACTAAGTTTCTAAGTTATGTAAAAGTCTTAGAAACTTAGTATACTCTTAATTCTTCCACATTCTTACAACCGTTTTCTCAAGCGGAATTTCATCTCCTTCGCACCTTACTGTAAATGTTGTCGTTTTGTACATAAAAGCCACTTTTGCTTCTATTTCAATCTTTTTGTCAGGATGAGCGATGGTAAGTTTTTTAAAGGCATTTAATATTTCTTCACCATCAAATTCTGCTTCGGCATTGTATTGGCTAAACCAAAACCTGCAATAAGAGGGTAAAGGTTTATTTTGGTAAATAATTAGATCTTCAACTTTTACTATTTCTTTTTCACCATTTACATATTCTGTTTCCCTCTCAGAACTTTCTTTATCTGTTTTATAAAAATGAATATTAAAACGATAATTGTATTTTGTTCTAAACTCGTTCCATAAGTTTACAGGAACTCCATTCTTTTTTATGTATTCTTTAGTTTCTTGTGGTAAATAATCATCAAAACGATCTTCATAAAATTCTTGTTGAGTAAATTCATCAGGATTTCTACAAAACTCATTAACACTTACAAATGTTTCTACCGCTTGATAATGTGCTATTTCAACCTTTTTATTCAACCCTGACAACCATAACACAACCGTGCCTCCAGGCGCTAACCCTACTGTAATTTTTTTATAAGTAATATGAGATAATTCTCCATTTCGTTCTTTGCGTATATAGCCTTCCTCGAACAATTTTTGTATTTTGTCCTGAGTAGTTTTGTCTATTGCAGTTTCAATTTTCCAAAATTTCTTCTCTCCATAGCTTATCCAGGTTAGAGATAAGTGTGTAGGTATTTCATTACCTCCCGAAAGAGCCTCTCCGTCGTAGACCCAGCCATATTGTATAAGTCCAATATTTATAAATTCTGCAATCATTTTATTTTCATTCCCTAAGTATCCTCTGTGAATTTCTACAGGATATTCACGTGGTGCGGTTACTCCAACTCCCCAGTTAAAGTTTTGTTTATCTTTCATGTTTTTGCTATTTGAATTATTGCAACAAACAAAAAGAACACTACTTATAATTATGATTAAATACTTCCTCATATCCTTAATTCTTCCACATTCTTACCACCGTTTTCTCAAGCGGAATTTCATCTCCTTCGCACCTTACTGTAAATGTTGTCGTTTTGTACATAAAAGCCACTTTTGCTTCTATTTCAATCTTTTTGTCAGGATGAGCGATGGTAAGTTTTTTAAAGGCATTTAATATTTCTTCACCATCAAATTCTGCTTCGGCATTGTATTGGCTAAACCAAAACCTGCAATAAGAGGGTAAAGGTTTATTTTGGTAAATAATTAGATCTTCAACTTTTACTATTTCTTTTTCACCATTTACATATTCTGTTTCCCTCTCAGAACTCTCTTTATCTGTTTTGTAAAAATGAATATTAAAACGGTAGTTGTATTTTGTTCTAAACTCTTTCCATAGCTTTACAGGAACTCCATTTTTTTCTATATAGGCTTGGGTTTCTTTAGACATACTTGCTTCATAGTAATAATCATAAAACTCTTGTTGAGTATGTTCGCGAGGATTTCTATAAAAATCGTTTACGCTTACAAATGTTTCTACAGCTTGATAATGGGTTATTTCAACCTTTTTATTTAACCCTGACAACCATAACACAACCGTGCCTCCAGGCGCTAATCCTACAGTAATTTTTTTATAAGTAATATGAGATAATTCTCCATTTCGTTCTTTGCGTATATAGCCTTCCTCGAACAATTTTTGTATTTTGTCCTGAGTAGTTTTGTCTATTGCAGTTTCAATTTTCCAAAATTTCTTTTCGGCATAACTTATCCAAGTAAGAGATAAAAGTGTTGGAATTTCGTTACCTCCTGAAAGTGCATCTCCATCGTACGACCAACCATCTTCTGTAAGGCCTGTACTTATAAAAGCTGCCATCATTTTTTTGTCATTACCTAAGTATCCTCGGTGTATTTCTATTGGATAATTAAATGGCGCTGTAACTGTAACTGCCCAGTTAAAGTTTTGTTTATCATTCATGTTTTTGCTATTTGAATTATTGCAACAAACAAAAAGAACACTACTTATTATGAGTAAATACTTCCTCATATCCTTAATTCTTCCACATTCTTACAACCGTTTTCTCAAGCGGAATTTCATCTCCCTCGCACCTTACTGTAAATGTTGTCGTTTTGTACATAAATGCCACTTTAGCTTCTATTTCAATCTTTTTGTCAGGATGAGCGATGGTAAGTTTTTTAAAGGCATCTAATATTTCTTCACCATCAAATTCTGCTTCGGCATTGTATTGGCTAAACCAAAACCTGCAATAAGAGGGTAAAGGTTTATTTTGATACACGTTAAGATCTTCAATTTTTACTATTTCTTTTTCGCCATTTACATATTCTGTTTCCCTCTCAGAACTCTCTTTATCTGTTTTGTAAAAATGAATATTAAAACGGTAGTTGTATTTTATTCTAAACTCGTTCCACAACTTTACAGGAACTCCATTTTTTTTGATGTATTCTTTAATTTCTTTAGGTATATATGCGTTATAGAAATAGTTATAAAACTCTTGCTGGGTGTCTTCATCTGGATTTCTATAAAATTCATTAACACTTACAAATGTCTCTACCGCTTGATAATGTGCTATTTCGATACTGCGATTTTTTCCTGTAAGCCATACCACAACAAATCCTCCGGGGGCAAGCCCTATTGTAATATCATTATAAGTAATGTGAGACATATCTTTATCATTATAACCTTCCTTAAACAAGGCCAATATTCTATCGTGTGGCAATTCTGCTTCTATTTTATAGAATTTTTTATCGGCATAACTTATCCAAGTAAGTGATAAATTTGTTGGAATTGTTTTTCCACCGGCATAAGCATTATTACCAAATCCCCAATCACCAGTGCTTATTCCTGTATTAATATATGCAGTAATCATTTCCTTATCATTAGCTAAATATCCTCTATGAATCTCAACAGGGTACTTATGAGGAGCTGTTATGGTTGATCCCCAGCTAAAACTATCTTTGTTTTCCATATTTTTTTTATTTGAATTATTGCAGGACAACAATACTATTATTCCTAATCCTAGTAGTTGATTTATTATCTTCATTTTTATTATCCGTTTACATCTCTTTTTCGCTTACCATCTTTAAAATTAGGCTCATTGGGCTGCGCTAAACTATTTGTTATTCCCTCTCCATAAACTGCATTCCAGTGCAGATACTCGTGACGTAATTTTTTTAATACTTCATTATGAACGTCTTCTTCCTTTTTTCGTCTTTCTTCTTCTATCACAACCGCAGTATGATCATCAGTACTATACACTATAGTTCTCATAGGTACAGTTTCATAGACAAAAGGATTTCCATTATGAAAAGCATATTCTACTAATCGTTTTTTAACTTTTTCTAAGAAAACGTTATCTGAAAACTTTGTATTCTTAAAGTTATATCCTTTTGTAATACCATCATTATTAATAGTTAACCCTTTATTTAAACAAAACTTCACCATCAAATGCAATGGTATATAACTATATTGATTACTTATGGCTTCTCTGTTTGAAGATAATACTCGAGCTACGCCATTTAGTATCGTTCGCTGTGCATTGTCCCAATGAATGGTTAATTCTTTTGGTTTAAACCATCCTTCGGTAATTAGGCGTTCCTGTTCTTTTTCAAGCTCATCGCCAAATATTGAATTCGTAACCAATAATCGTCTGTTAGCCTCACTGCGACCTTCTACGTAACTGCCTCCCACATCGCAATGTACTCCTGGTAAATACAGCTCTATACCGCGATCGGTTTTTCCTCCTCCTTTTTTTCCTGTTATACACGAAATATCGACCAAGTCAAAATTAGCACGATGCTCGTCTGCCGCCACCATATGTACTGTATATTTGGCTTTACTGATCGAATTAAGTCCTAAATCTTTAACATCATTCCACTGTACAAAACCATGATGAGGCACTGTATCATATAAGCCTGCAAATCGAATTATTAATCGATCAAAAGTAATTTTCTGCTCTGTCAGGTAATACCCTAATCGTCCGTTAGTACGTAACATCTTGTCTTTGTAATCACTATTTACTTCATAACCATTAGCATCTTCATAATGAATCATTCCCCTTGTAGAAACAACAGTTGCCTTATAAGATTGTCTTGTAATCTCGTGGACAAAACAACGAGCAGAAGCAGCACCACGACTGAAACCAAAAACGTCGACCGTTATTGTACCCACCTCATTCTGGTTCATTGAAATAATTTTATCTGCCATGAGTTTTACAGCTCGTTCTACACGGTCAAGTATTCCTGCTTTTCCCTGCCCAAATCCAGAACCTTCCGCCAAATCATCTGCCTTATAATTTTTAAGAGGCAAAATTCCAGTATCAACATTGTTCTCATCATCATTTAATGTATTTGATCCCATTCCTTCTGTGTAAATTTTGAATACAGGATGTGATTTATTTGTAGAATCATCTAAATAATTCTTAAAAATAATAGCTGGATTACTTAAATCATTTTCAAAACTATTATCGTCTGAATATTTATATCGACTCTCTTTTTCTTTTCCTATTTGTTTCTGGCTGGATGCTGCCACTTTTAAATGTTCTTCGGGATTCTCTATCTGTTTTTGCTGTTCTTCGTTAGAAAGATCAGCATGCTTTTTCTTAATTTGATCTTCTTCCCAAGTTTGTCTGGCAATAGTATTGTACATATTGTTTAAAGTTCCATCAATAAAAACTCCAAACGTAAAATCGATTTTCTTTTGGTCTTCGGGTGCGCCGGTTTTGTCTTCCTTACCCAGCATCAAAGGATTATTGCCTTTTAATTCACCTGGCATCTGGATTCCGTCTCTGGAAACTTTAAGCACACAATCGTCTAGGTTTATTTTCTTGTTTTTTATTTTTGCGTGAAATACTATTGGGTTAATCAATAATTTTTCACCGCTGTCTAAAAATCCCGCTCCCTGAAACTGCCAAGCATGCTCTACAAAAACAGGAAAAACACATTTTTGTACATTTGAAACAGAAAACTGTCCTTTTTCTTTTTCTGTTACCAAAGCATCTGTAACAGAACCTGCAGGCGGTTTAGTTACAGCATTATATTGATGTGTTTTTACTTCGCGCGTAAATCGTGTTAAAGGTTTTGCATCGAGTTTCTGTAAAGGATCACCGTCTTCATCGCTTGGAGTTGGTGTTAAATCGGCATTTGCAAATTTTGTATCTCTTAATTGTATTTCTATATTTTGCCCAAACAATGCCTCGGTATAAATATGCAGGTAAACAGTAGAACCAAATGCAATTTCTTGGCTAATTGGTTTCCCTGTATAATCACGCCATTCTGCAGCAATAACTTTAGGCGTTCCTATTGCGCTCACAAACATTCCGTGCGGGAACTTTCCTGTTGCGGGATCTTTGTCTGTAAAAACTTCCAGCCATGCCGGTGCGCCGCCCTCTATTATTTTAGGAAACTTTATTTGTTTATAAAAATCGCTTGGAAGCCCTTTTGAAAAAGATTTATTGTGGGAGATTTTTCTTCCCGCCATGCCTTTGCCAACAATTTCCCAGCACCAGCTTAAATTACTCAGTTCTTCCTGAAGTTTTTTGTTAAAGGCTTCTTTATCTTTATTATACTTTTCCTCATCCTTATCTCTTTGGTTATGCGCCTGAACGATCCAATATCGACTGTCATAATCTGTTATTTTCCAAACTTCTTCTTGAGTACGTCTGTTAAATGGAGGCAGTTTTTTTGGTGCATCTTTGTGCAGCGCATCTGTTTTAATGATTTCAACGGTAAATATTCCTGCATTAGTGAGTACCAAATGCCCTTTTTCAGCATTCCATTTTTGACCTTGCGCAAGTGGTTCTTTAGGTATAATATGTAATGTCTTACTCATTTTGTGTATTATTAATTAGCAATGCTTCCTCTTCAAAATCACTAAAATTTACTCCAGGCAGAATTTCAGCCAATATTTGAGGCGAACTATTCTGTATGTTCTTTTCTGATAATTCTACTGTTTGTCCATGATTTATAATCGAAATACAATCAGGTGTGCCTTTACTACAGGTTGCTTTGCTGTCTTCAAGCAAGGCTTTGCCGTTGTTAGAGTAGGTAACTTTTTCATAAACACCAGACCATTCAGTAACATCTACTACGCAAATCTCAAAATCATTGCCTCTAGGTTGTTTTTTGCACTTACTAAAAGTATTTTTCTTCATTGTTTGCCCAATTTCTTTATCAGTTGCAATGAATTTATCTTTTTCGCTGTTGTCATTGGCATAATGTTTAGAATGTGTTTTTACCTGTAAAATATCAGTTTGCGGTGCCACACTATATTTACATTGACAAACTGCTCCTTGAACTACATAATGTTTTTCGCTCATCATTTTTATTTTTAAGGTTGACTTATTTTCTCTTTTTAAAAATTGATATTATCCAATCCCAAAAACTAGGATTTGCTTTTATTTCAGGTCCTACATCTACAAAAAATTCGATTTTTTCTTTTGGAGTTCCTAATATTTTTGGAGGTTCTGGATTAGGGTTTGGAACTTGCCATTTTCGTTTAGAAATATCTATGATATCTTCATCTCCTGCAGTCTGCCAGGATTGAAATATTTTAAAGTTTTGTTTTTGTATTGAATCATCCAAAGGCCTGTAAGATGAACTGTTACTTAAATGATAAATCTCAAGCTGAACTTTTTGCTGTTTAGTTTCGTTGATTTTAGTCTCAAAAGTGCCTGTTATTGAAAATATACTTCGATCTTCTTTGTATAATTTATAACCAACATTCATTTTAGATTCAACAGGAGTCAATTCAGCCTCTGAGAATTTTAGTTTAGAATAAGTAAACTTTTCTATTATCTCGTCAACTGTTCTTTCATCAATAGAAATTCCACAGATGTTAATAATTACTTTGTCATCATCTGAATACTTTTCTTGTAAGGTTTGCACAACATCATATTCGATTATCTGATTTCCAAATACAGGGGATTTCCAAACATATTTTTTGACTAGTTTATCAGTATAATCATCATACAGAGGTTTAAAATATAGGTGGAAAAACCAGTTTATTGAGATAAATTTATCTAACAGATTATCATTTAAGAACAGAGAATCAATTCTACGAATGATTACATCAATTTTGTCTCCTTTGTAATATTCCAGAATTCTTTTTCGTGCACTTAAATGTCGATCCTTAATTTGCTCTCTATTTAGGATATAATCTATTTGCCCGTCTTTTTTTATCTTAATTTTAAGCGGGAAAATAGATTGAGCCGCAATGTCTGCTACTTTTTCTATTTGTGAGTAATCTGTTTTATTGTTGATGTATATTGTTTTTCGATCTATTTCAAAAAAATAATTACCAGCATCACTAGTATCAATAATTGTGACTTCAAGTTCATAGAATAACTGTGTTTTCAAAACATTGTTTTCGAAATTTTCATAACTAAAACCATAGGATCTACTTTGACTTGATACGCCTAGATCTAAATTAAAATTAGAATCAAATAGTATTTTTCCATCACTCATATTATCTGATTTATAGGTTATAAACAATATTTAAGTAAGATTTATCTTCTTTACAGCTAATGTAGTTAAATTAGACAAACAAGTGATATATAAATATGTAAAATCTTACTTTTGTATATTTATTATCAGACTTTTACAAGTGAAACCTTAATTATGAAAGTTATTCTTAAAATTATATAACAGAAAAATCTTTCTTTTTGATGAATTTTGGTAAATCAGTTTGATTAACTCATATGTATTTATTTGAGAAGAATAATTGAGAAACAAACAAAATCGATATTAACTAAAATTACTTATTATGTTACGATGGACAGTCATATTTATTATTCTGGCAATTATTGCAGGAATATTTGGTTTTGGAGGTATTGCCGCTGGAGCCGCTAGTATAGCAAAAATTTTATTTTTTATATTTTTGGTGTTATTCGTCATTTCGCTGGTCAGCGGAAGAAAAAGCGTTTAACAGCTTAACTTAAATAACAAAACCACTCTGAATGAAAGTACAGAGTGGTTTTTATTTAATTTTTAAAATTACAACTAGTTTTTACGCCTTAGTTTAAACTTGGCGGTTCAGGAATTTTAATTGTTCTTTTGATTTTTTTTACTATTAGAAGATAACAGGTAACTCCACCCAAAACTATTAATAATGCAATTTGAAGCTGACCAAGACTATTGTTTTTACTATACATTGCATTGGCATTTGCTAATTGCGACTTTCCTTCTTGTATCTGGATTTGCGATAAAGATTCAAGCGTCTTTAAAGCTTCGGTGCTAGAAAGTGCAATTTTGCTCCAATCTTTATTTTCGACTTGTTTATTAATTTCTTTACAGGATTTTAAAAAAGCATCAAAATGCTGTTTCTCTATGTTTGTGAGAACCGTTTTAGCATACAAATCATCAATATTATGAATGATATTCAGCGTATGTATAATTTCATCTTTTTTAATATTGTCGCTTAAGTCCAGTTTTTCAGCTTCGGCTTTTATAAAATGAAGTTCCTTTGAGTATTGAAAAATATAGTGCGCTACAACCAATCGGTCATTGTAGATTGCATTGATATGTTTGTTTACATTTTTAGAATTTTGCAGAGTATTAAAATTTCCAAGTAAAATTAACAGCATTACGATCAGCAAAACAAAGGCTGCTTTGGTTTTATTGCTATACTTCTTAAGGTCTTTCATGAAAAAGCTTTTAATGGACTAATTTACAAAATTTAATATGTTTTTTTAGCAATATTGCAATTAGTTTGTTTCCTCATTCTTGATTACAAATAAAAATCAAAAATATACTTAGTATAAAACTGCGCACCAAAACGTCCAAACAATAAAAACGACCTGTAACGGAATTCTAAACCACAAATATGAAGTCCCATTTCCATTATAAGTTCCTTTTTGATAATCTATATGTTTTATTGCTGCGTAAATATTGGCGGGAAGTAAAAAGATAAAGAATATAATTAATATCCAGCCTGAATAAACTTTCGTTGAAGAAATCAAAAGACATATCCCTAATATAACCTCAATTATTCCAGTTGCATAAACCAACTCTGTTCTAAATGGGATTTTTTCGGAAATCATCATTACCATTCCTTTGGTAAAAACAAAATGTGCAATTGCTGTAAAACACAACATTACACACATTGCGATTCTTGCCGCCATTAGTATATCGTATTGATTTGTGAGGAATTTTAAAGTGAAAACTGAAACTAAAAAAACGAGAATTAAAACAATTAAGGGTTTCATTTTTAGAGAATTGAAGGTTTCATCAAAGATAAAAGATTTTATTGAAATGCTTTTTAATCACAATAAATAATACCGATTCGAATCCACCGTATAATATTGAAAGTCATTTACTTGAAGCTTGCTTAATTAAAAGCATTGTCTGTTTGTTTACGATATCCCGAGCTTTTGACTCAAACGACGAAATTTGACACGCTCCAATACTTATATAAACGATGTGATTATCGTCTTCTAGATTTTTATTATTTTCTACAGCCTTCTCGTAACTTTCCATTCCAGAAATTAAGTAAACTGGATTTCCCTCTCGAAATAACTGTGTCACAATCCCTTGCAATCTTTGTTCAGCTATCAGTTTTATCTCGTTTTCTTGATAAGATAGTAAAAGTGTACAATACAATAGAGAACATAATTTAGAGTCTTTGAATGCTGGGTATTTTTCCAAAATCTCAGATCCTTGATTCAGATTCTCAAAACATTTAGTATAAAGTTGTGTTGATATGGATTGATCTTCTTTTAGTTCGTTACTAGAACTAACTTGACCATTAGCATGAAAAGCAAATAATACTAATTGTAAAAAGAATAATTTTCTAATTAACTGTGTCATCATTTGTTTTTCTTTTGGCTAAAAGCAGAAAAAATGCAAAAGCTATATTAAGAACAGGAATAAAATTAAAAATTACAAAAATTGGATTTGAATTCAAGTCTCTTAATCTTCTTGTTGTCACGGCTTGAATAGGAACAAAACTAAAAAGTATTATTAGACATTGATAGAATATATTTAGAATTCTTTCATCGTCGAGATTAACTTGACGATTAAGATGTAAAGCAAAATAATAAATTAAAAGAGAGCAAAAAATATAAATTCCATATTCTGTTCTTCCTGCTTTATCTTTAAAACAAGTACAGAAAAACATACTATTTTTAAAATGTTTTAGAAATACATTCTCATTCATAAAATTGCTCTAGTCTAAAACTATTTGATCATCAGAAGTAGTTTTCCCTCTAAAGAATAAAAACTGTATAATCAATGATAATAATATCGTTAAAATTGCTCCAATAAAATTCAGCCATAAATAACCTAGTTTTTCCTGAGTATAAATCATGAAATAATAAATGATAAAAATACATATCTGGCTGATAATAGCACTATAAAACATAGGTTTTGCCTGAACGCGGCGTAAATAGAATCCAACTAAAAATATTCCTAGAACGGTTCCGTAGAATATTGATCCAATCATATTTACAAGCTGTATTAAGTTTTCAAACAAAGTTCCAACACAGGCAAAAAGTATCGCTACAATTCCCCAGAATAATGTAAAAAACTTAGTCGCATTCAGATAATGCTTCTCGGATTTCTCGGTTTTGACATTTCTTTTGTAAATATCTATTGCTGTTGTTGATGCCAATGCTGTTAAACCAGATGCTGTTGACGACATTGCAGCAGATAAAATAACGGCAAGCAATAAACCAATTAATCCTTTTGGCAAATAGTTTAAAATGAAATGAAAAAACACATAATCTTTATCGTTTGTTTCACTGCGACTGTCTGCTCTCAAAATAATTTCTTTCGCACGATCACGTAAATCCTTTTCTTTATTTGATAAGGTAACTAATTCTTTACGTAAAATTGGATTGTCATAATCCTGATTCAACTGATCGATGTACAATAAGTTAATTACTTTTTTGTCTTCTGAAAGTTTACTCAGCTTTTTCTCAAGAACATGATATTCTTCTTTAAAAACCGATTTTTCAATTACTGTTTTGTTATTTGGATTAAAATTTAAAGGAACTGGGTTGAACTGAAAAAACACAAAAACCATAACTCCTGTTAACAAGATAAAAAACTGCATTGGTACTTTTAAAAGACCATTCATGATTAATCCCATTTGGCTTTCGCGAACCGATTTCCCTGATAAATATCTTCCAACCTGCGATTGATCGGTACCAAAATAGGCGAGGGCTAGGAAAAAACCTCCAGTAATACCGCTCCAAAAAGTGTATTTTTCTTCAGGATCAAACGAGAAATCAACAATATTCATTTTATCATTTGCACCAGCGATATGCATAGCGCTGTTAAACGTCATATCATTTGGGAGATAATGTAAAATCAGGAAAAATGTAATAAACATACCCGACATAATCACAAACATCTGCTGTTTCTGAGTAACGTTTACGGCTTTTGTTCCGCCCGAGAATGTGTAAATAATTACGAGAACACCAATGATAATGTTCATCACTGTTAGATTCCAACCTAAAAGTGCAGATAGGATAATTGCAGGTGCATAAATGGTAAGTCCAGTTCCTAATCCTCTTTGAACAAGGAATAAAATTGCTGCAAGTGAACGCGTTTTTACATCAAAACGTTTTTCAAGAAACTCATAAGCGGTAAAAACTTTATTTTTATGGTAAAGCGGAATAAAAGTAACACAGATTACTATCATTGCAATTGGCAGTCCAAAATAGAACTGCACAAAACCCATTCCGTCATGATAAGCTTGTCCTGGAGTCGATAAAAAAGTGATGGCGCTTGCTTGTGTCGCCATTACCGAAAGTCCTACAGTATACCAAGGAGTTTCGTTATTACCAAGAATAAAGTCTTCAACATTTTTACTTCCTTTGGTTTTCCAAGAACCATATCCAACTATGAATAAAAGTGTTACAATAAGTACGATCCAATCAAATAGCTGCATAGGTTATGAGTATAATTGCATGATTAAGAAAAATATTAAAATATAAATGGCATTAGCAACCAAAACATAGGTGTAGCTTTTTTTCCATTTTTTTACTTTTTTAGCTTCCATACTTTCGTTTTTTATTGCTTTATATCTTGTTTAGGAGCTTCTATTGGCTGTTTCAGCGAAATCATGTTAGATAATAATCTATATGCTCCTGCTACACCTTCAGGTAGTTCTCTAAAGAAACTTAAACCGGTGTAAATATAATATCCTTTTCCGTACGGCGCTACTAATAACGCGCCATCTTTGGCTGATTCGCCTTTATCGTGTGAAGAGATAATAGGAGTGAAGGCAGGATCATATTGATTTGGATAATACAAGCCTTGTTCTTGTGTCCAGCCTTCAAAATCTTTTGATGAAATTTTGTTTGGAGTATTTAAAACAGGATGATTTGGTGCTAAGAATGTAACTTTTGCATTTTCTTCTGTTACTCGGTCGTACGATAATTTTAAAGGATATGGTGCAATTTTATCCGTAACCAATTGTCCATTTGTATTGTATTGAACAATCATATTTTTACCGCTTTTTACAAAATTAAATAAGATATTCTGTTTGTTAGCCAAAGCGTTTACAGTATTATAAGCACGGACTCCAGTAATAACAACATTAAATGAATCTAACTTTTCTGGTGTGATTTCTTCAGGTTTTAAGATCGTTACTTTGTACCCCATTTGAGAAAGACTTTCAGGAACTTCATCACCAGCGCCCATTATATAAGCAATAGCATCGCCTGAGGTTTTTAAGTCAATTCGTATTGCTTTTGAATCGGCTGATTTTAAAACCATCTGTTTCGTAATATGGCTGAAATCAATAATTGTTTCGGCTTTATCAAAACGTTTATTATCAATAGTAACAATACTTTGCGCTATAGTTTCTTCTGGATTTACAGGAGGTGTAACTTCAAAATAAAAGATATGTTCGTTTCCTTTTTGATCTAAAGTAAACGGAATTTGTTTAGGAACTACATTCCAGCTTTTTGGTAATTCTAATTGTAAATTTCCTTTTACATTGTCTTTTCCTGCGCGAACTTTTACTGGAACCATTTTACTGTTAGTATCTCTAAAAACAAGCACTTTCTCTAAAATTGAAGTCGTAACATCTGGCACAATATCCAGAAAATTATACATTTCGCCTTTTACGCCGTCGTTGTATTTGTAAATAACGGTACGCTCAAACGGAATTTCGACATTTTCAATTTTTATGGTAAAAACAACTTTTACATTTCTAATAATATCTGGAATCCCAATATTTTCTTGATTTGAAACAGTATACATTCCAACAGTTGCCTTTTCTTTTAACCAATAAGGCTGAGTATATTCAATGTTTTCCGGCAGTTTTGTTTGAAGGATAAACTTTTGATTACTGTTGTTTTTTAAAACACTATTCTGAATAGTTACTTTATTGTCTGGCAATGAAGTAACACTTGTTAGCTGCATG
Source organism: Flavobacterium plurextorum (assembly GCF_002217395.1). Lineage (GTDB taxonomy): Bacteria > Bacteroidota > Bacteroidia > Flavobacteriales > Flavobacteriaceae > Flavobacterium > Flavobacterium plurextorum. Next base: position 138,705 of record NZ_MUHD01000016.1, read on the forward strand.
TTTACTGGAGATCTGTTTATTGCCTCTAAACTAAGTTTTACTATACTTCCCGGAGTAGCTTCCTGCTCGCTTGCAACAGCTTCTAAATACAAACCTGCACAAGATGCTATGATATTTTTTACAGCTTCTGATTTTAAATTCTTCCAATGATCGTCGTTTAAAGCTTCAATCATTGTGTAAACTTTTACTAACTCTGGAATACTCGCAGATGGATTGCTAAAATCGTACTTGGCAATAATTGTAGAAATTAAATCGCCGATTGGTTTTCCGTTTTTAACACGATTCCAAGTTGTATCAATTCCATCAAAAACATCATCTTTTTCAGTTCCGTTTTCGCCTTTAATTATTTCTAAATACTCTGTTTCTTCACCACGAACACCAGTACTTCCAAAACCTTGTGATTGATGACGGCTTCTGCTCAAAGCAGCAATTTCCTGATTTGATTTTCCTAATCCAGTATAATAAACACCTGTTTCTAATTTTGCAAAATTAGATTTATTAGCAGCATCAAATTTCTCTTGACTTCCATAAAACCACCACGACGGATTAAAATAAAGTCTTTTTACCTGCCAAGGTGAAACAAATTTTAATTGTTCAGGATATACTTTTGAATCGTTTGTAAGATTATAACTCTCAACACTCAAAATTGCTGATGAAGTGTGATGTCCGTGTGTTGTTCCCGGCGAACGATGATCAAATCTATTAATTATTACATCTGGCTGAAATTTTCTAATGGTCCATATAACATCGGCCAAGACTTTATCCTTATCCCAAATTTGTAAAGTTTCATCGGGAGTTTTTGAAAATCCAAAGTCATTTGCTCTTGAAAAAAACTGCTCGCCGCCATCTATTTTTCGGGCTTCAATAAGTTCTTGAGTTCTTATTACGCCAAGTAATTCACGTAATTGCGGGCCAATTAAATTTTGACCGCCATCTCCTCTCGTCAGTGACAAATATCCAGTTCTAGCATTTACTTCGTTTGCAAAATAAGAGATCAAACGTGTATTTTCATCATCAGGATGTGCTGCAACGTACAAAACTGATCCTAAAAAGTTTAATTTTTTGATTTGATTGTAAATCTCTACAGAATTTGGTTTTTGTGGCTGCTGTCCGAATGCGATGTTAAAACTTATTAAAAAAAACAGAATTAGTTGAACTGGAGTTTTTATCATGCTGGTAAGTTGGTTTTTAATAGACTCAAAAATAGTAATTAAATTATGGAACAGTATTTAAATGAAATGTTAATGTTTAGTTATTGAAAACTAATTAGATACTGTTTATACATGCAAAAAGAGCGTATTAATAAAAATTAATGCGCTCTTTTATAGTTATTTATCTTCTTCCGCGACCTTCATGACGATCGTCATCATCATCTCTATCATGTTTTCCATGATGCTTGTCGTAATGTTTATCATAATGTTTGTCGTAGTGTTTGTAATTTCTATTATCATTACGACGATCATTGTAACCATAAACTGGTCTTGGTCTATAAGGTCTTTGAGGTGCACCACAATATCCTTTATAGTATTTTACTTTGTGACGATCAAAATAAGTGTAAGGGGTTCTTCCGTGATAATCTGTTAAAACTACTTTGTAACCTCCATATAAATCATAGTTTCTGTATTGTCTAGGTAAATAAGTTGTTCTAACCCATCTTCCGCCTCCAAAATAGATGAACTGCGAAGCTCTAACATCATAATAAGCCTCAATATCTGGCAAATAGTAATATTCCATATCCGCATATCCGGCTGGTCCCCAAGCTGGAGGATTACCTATGTTAACGTTTATTGATACCTGAGCTTGTGTGGCATTTGCAATTAAAAGGAATAATCCCGCGATTGCTATTTTCATTGTTTTCATCTTTTCTAAAGTTTAAATGTTAATCTTGTTTAAGGATTTTCATATACCGTGCCAAAAATAAAAACATGATACCGTTCGTCGGATAAAATATACTTTTTAACGAGTGAATTAGTGTTGTAAAATCTGTAATGTATTGATTTTTAAAACAAAATTAAAACGTAAAAAAAGTAAAAAAAAAAATTAAGCTCTATTATTTATAATCGACAATTCTAGGCTTTGCAAGTTCAAAACTTTGAAGTCCATAATCACTAGTTTCAAATGTATTTGTTTTAAAAACATTGTCTCCTTGATTTGGAATACTTGGATAATAGGATAAGGAGAGCTGAAAAGAACTGAAAACCAAATAATCATTGCTTATTAATAACCCTAAAGTAATTTTAGAATAAGGCTTACTTCTTAACATTGCATTATCTGGACTTCCTAATACCGCTATCGAATAATTAAAAAATGGATTTAAACGGAAACCTAAAATGGAATGCGGTGAATAGGTTTGAGTTTGAAGCGATAAAACAGCTTTGCTAGTTCCGTAAATTGCACTATTAAAACCTGCTAAGCCATTTTGTTCATTTATATTTAGTTCATCGCCAATAATATTCTCTCGGTTTACACCAATAACAAGCTTAGGATTCACAAACTGTCTTAATTTCCAGTTTCCTATAGTAAACAGTTTAGTGAAGTAATTAGACTCCAATAAAAAAGCTGTTTCATAAGTTTTTGATTGATGAAAGAAAGTTCCGGCTTCAAAATTCATACTTAAAAACCCCAATCGGTAGTAGTTTCCAAATGAAAATTGTGCACCAACATAAGGTCTCCAAAAGGTATTTTTGTACTGATATCCCAAAGTAATACCATAAATACGACCAATGGGAACATCCTCTGTTTGTCCATTTCTAAAAATATAACTGTCTTTTATAAATTTACGTCTATTCAATCCAACACCAGTTAAAAGCAGTTTTTGATCTGAATAAAAATTTGTTGGATCATAAACTTCTGAAGGTGTCTCGGTAAAATCAACATTTAAAAAACGTGCTGCTACGATTAAATTTGTTATTGCTTTATTATCATCTTCAAAAACTTTCGTGGCGTGACCACCCCATAAATCTTGAAAATTATATTTAAAAGGCTGATAAGTATAAGTTAAATCAGGAGCTTGCAGTGTATCTTTCCTGAAGTTCTGCCCAATATAAACACCGCCTGCCCATTTAGTTAAAGGAGAATAGAAATCACGTTCAATATCGATCGATTTACTGTAATTGTTATCGAGATCCATGTTGTAATGCAAGGCAGCTCCAATATAAGTGTTCTTAATATTAGGAATCGTGTAGGTGGCATCATTACCATTTCGGCCGTCATCAAAACGGTTAGTGTAACGATATTCTAATTGCTGACCGGAACCAAAAAAATCCTTTTCTTTAAAACCTATCGACATTTGATTACTTGATACTGAAAATCTTGGTATGGTACTCCACGAATCCAAAACCCTAATGGTAACATCAACAGAATCTGCTGCCATTCCAACTACCTTATTCGAAATTCTAACGGCAGTAACATATCTCTGAGATCGTATTAAACGCTCTGTTTCTTGTACTTTATAGCTGTCATAAACCGTGTTTTTTCTAATTAGCAGCAGGTTTTTTATGGCAATTTTCTTTGTTTTTAAATGAAGTCGATTTCCTGTTCGTTCTCCCCAGTTTTTTGGCATCACCGTAGAATCAACCACAGAATGTCCAAAGGGATCTAAAGTAATGATGTTGATTTTTCGAATAATTTTACCATCAAAATTTGTGGTATCATTAGAAACATGAATTTCGTCTTTTTTTCTAGGTTTCTTCGCTCTGAATATAAGCTTATGTAAGGTTTTGGTGAATTTGTTCTTCTTAGAATAATTTCGAATCCGATTGTATATTTCGGTACTGTCTTTTCTAGTTTTCCTTTTATCTTTTAAAGTATCTGACTGAGCATAAATGCTTTGTAAACTAAAGCACAACAAAATAAAAACTATTATCTTTTTATTTAGCAACATTCAGGTATTTTTAAACTTTCTTTTTTACTGATTTTTATATGAATATAAGATAAATAACACGAACATTTTTAAAATTGACAGCTTATTTTAATTGACAGCTTTTGTTTTTCGAACTCTCCATGTAAATTTTTTAGGCATATGATTGCCCATAACATATCCCCAAGGTTCTAAGGATTCTATACGATCGAAGATAATTTTTAAAATTGCCAGAAGCGGAATTGCTAAAAACATTCCAGAAATTCCAGCCGCTGTACCGCCAATAATAATTCCAATAATAGAAACAAAAGCATTTATTTCAACTTTTGAATTAATTATTAAAGGCACGAGCAAATTGTTATCAATCAATTGAACAATTAAGTTTACGATCAAAATTCCAACAACTAAGGATATTTCGGCAGACCCGGTTAAAGAGGCAAGAATCGAAATTAAACCCGCAATTGCAATTCCGATGTAAGGAATCAGGTTTAAAATACCTGTTATTAATCCTAAAAGAATGAAATATTTTACACCAATAATCCAAAGTCCTAAACTGGTAAGCACCGAAACTACAATCATTTCAAGAATCAGACTTACAATATAATTATTGATTGAAACTTTTATCTGCGTAAGAATATCTTTTAATGCAGCGTGATTTTCTTTGCTGATTAATTTGGCTAAAAAAAGTATAAAATGATCTTTGTATAAGAGAAATAGAAACGTGTAAATTGGAATAATAGTGCAGTCTACTAATAGATCACTTATAGAAATTATAGCTGATCCTAAAGTAGCATTTCCGTTTTTAACCGAATCTTTGGTTACGTTATCTAAATACTTTTTCTGCTCGCCAATACTTACATGAAAGTTCTCTTTTATAAACTTATGAATTTCAATTAGAAAAGAGTTAGCATTCTTTTTAATCGTATCAAAGTCATTTGCCATATTCGTAACTTGATAGGAAATAAAGACCAAAATTCCGACTATAAACAATAGAAATATTAAAACACAAACTATAGCAGCAAAATGCCTCGGAAACTTCAATTTAGTATTTAATAGTGTAAATATAGGAAGCAGTAAAACAGCAAATAAAAATGCCATGAATACTGGTGTAAGAATATCTTTTCCGATGCAAAAAATATAAGCAAGTGCAATTAGACTTACTAATATACAAGAGAGTTTTGCGTAGAATGGCAGTTTTATTGTTTGAATCATTTGGAGAGATTTTATAGTGACGCGTTAATAAGTTAAACAAATATTGCGATTTATTTAACGTTTTGCGTTCCAGCTTTTTAGTTAAGCCTTATAAAATTCCCATTCAAATTTTAGTCAAAAAATTCCTTTTCTTCGTAATGAGTTGGCATAATCGAAATACCTTTTTGAAGAAGAAGGTTGTTAGGAAAAATGATTTTTTCCCCTTCTTTAGTCTTTAGATTCACGTGAAAAGCGCTGATATCCTCGATTTCAGCTTCAATAGGAAAATCTTTATCGTGTATTTTTATAGTATCTCCAATTCGGAATGGAAATGAAAAAAATAAAATCATTCCAGAAGTAATGTTGCTTAGAATAGACCATTGCGCAAAAAAAGCAACTCCAATTACTGTTGCAATAGACGAAACTGTAAAAAGTATATCTTTTGTTTCAACACCCCAAATTACTATTAAACTTATAGCAACAAGTATATTCATTAGTATGTGAGTATATTTAATTGCCAAGTTTGTTCTGTGCTCTAATAACTGACTGCTGCTGGCAAAACGACGAATTAATTTTGCCACAATAACACGCATTGCAATTAATATCAAAAGAACAATTGCGGTAGCAATAATTTCCTGGCTATACTCTTTGAAAGAAAACATATCTAAATTTTTACACTAAAGTACTCAAATATTCATAAACTTTAGCTGTTGGAAGTCCCATAACATTTGTATAAGAACCTTCGACTTTTGCAACTGCCATAAAACCAAACCATTCCTGAATTCCGTAAGCACCCGCTTTATCATAAGGTTTATAGTTTTCTATATAATATAGAATAGCTTCGTCTGATAAATCTACAAAAGTTACTTTTGTAACATCGTTAATAAGAGTAGAAGAGGAGTTCGTTTTAAAACAAACCGATGTAAATACTTCATGCGTTGCATTCGACATTGATTTTATCATTTGAAAAGCATCTTCAGCATTCTTTGGCTTTCCTAATGCTTTATTGTTATGCCAAACAATAGTGTCGCTTGTTACCAAGATCTCATTATCGTTTAATTCTCCATCAAAAGCATCTGCCTTTAATTGTGCCAGATAATCAGTAATTTCAACTGCTTTCAGCTCTGGCGGATAGATTTCTTCAATTTCTTTTAAACGAATTTCAAAATCAAGATCTAAATCTTTAAAAAACTGCTGTCTGCGAGGCGATCCCGAGGCAAGAATTAAACTATATTTTTTAAGCTTTTCTTTAAGCATTGTATTTGATATTTAAACTAATGATGAGAATAGATAAAATTCCGAAGAATAAAATCAATTTTAAAACGGTACTTAAATGCTGAAAATCCTTTTTTGATTTGGCGCCGAATACTTTTACAATAAAATAAAGTAAAGGTGCTAAAACAAAAAGAAATGCATAAATCGTAACAATATAAAGATGGTTTTGAACGAAATAAGTATTGATATAAAGTAACGATAAAACAAAGGGAATTATAGCACAGCCTAACGCAATTTTAGCCGCTCTGCTAATTCCAATTGCAATTGGTAAAGTATTCATTCCTTGATTATAATCACCATTTACATCTTCAATATCTTTAACTATTTCACGGACAAAATTAATCATGAAAGCAAATAGGGCATAGTCTATTAAAATCGAAAATAAACTGGCCATTTGTGCTTGATTCTCTGAATTTATAACAGGAAAAAGATCAAAGATTCCAATAATAAGAACGCTTATAGAAAGAAGTGCAGCAACAACAAAATTCCCCAAAATCATAATCTGTTTTAGTGTTGTTGCATAAAAGTAGAGCAGTGCAGCAATTAAAATAAAAAGTGATGCAAAACTAGGACGCAGAATAATATTTGACAACAGAAAACCTATAGCAACACCGCTGATATTAAGTCCGATATAAATATTGTATGCTGCAGTTTCAGTAATTCCTTTTCCAATAACCACATCATCGGGTTTGTTTATCGAATCTGTTGCAACATCATAAATGTTGTTTATTACATAACCCGCTGCCGCTAACAAAACGGTACTTAAAATCAAAAGTCCGTATTGCCAGTCTGATAAAGCCAAGGGAATATCCTGTTGTTTTAAAAAAGCATAACGAAATAAAACCTGCATAAAAGCAAGCATTAGTAGATTTTTATATCGAATGAGTTTTAGGTATTTCATTTTTTCTTCTAAGGTTCAAAGAGGCAAAGATACAGAGTGACAAAGGTCTTTTCTTATGTTTTCTTTGTCAAAGCTTTGAACTTTGACAAAGAAATATATTGATTACTCTAAAGTCAGAAATCTTAAATCTAAAATCTCTTAATCGTGCTTTCCGTTAAAATGCTCCATCCATTTACCTTGCACTTTCATAACTTGCTCAATAACATCGCGCGCAGCACCTTTTCCGCCTTTTACATGAGAAATGTAACGACAAATACTTTTGATTTCTGGGCTTGCATCTTGCGGACAAGCAGGTAAGCCAACCAATTTCATTACATGATAATCCGGAATATCATCTCCCATATACAAAACCTGTTCAGGTTTAATGTTGTAAGTATCTGTATATTCCTTAAAAGTTTGAACCTTATCTGGAGTTCCTAAATGTATATCTGTAATACCTAAATTACGAAGTCTTACTCGAACGCCTTCATTGCTTCCGCCAGAAATAATACAAACATTATAACCGCTTTCTACAGCTGCTTTCATCGCATAACCATCACGAATATTCATTGTGCGAAGAATTTCTCCTTCAGTGGTTACAAAAACGGAACTGTCTGTAAGTACGCCATCAACATCAAAAATAAATGTTGTAATGTCGTTCATCATCTCTTTATAACTTTTAGCCATTATTCTCTATAGATTGTGTTAGTATTTTATAAATATTCTTTTGATTTTCATCTGTTATAAACTCCAAATGCGCATTTGTAGTAACTAAATCACGACGTTTTGCTGGACCAGTTTGTGCATCGATTGGATCTAGAGTTTTAATTTTATCCGCGGTTTCCTGAATTAAAGGTTTCAAAACTTCAAACGGAACTTGATGTTCATCACAAATTTCTTTTCCGAGCTGGTAGAGATGATTCGTAAAATTATTAACGAAAACAGCCGCGACATGCAGCGCCTTTCGCTGTTCTGAACTAATTGCAAAAACAGCTTTTGAAATACATTTTGCAGTAGTTTCTAATATCGCGTAATCTTCCTGATTTTCAGATTCTAAACAAATCGGAATTATAGAAAAATCGACCTCTTTACTTTTAGAAAAAGTCTGCAGCGGATAAAAAACACCTTTTCTGTTTTTTGAATCTAAAATATCAATTGAAGTAGTGCCGGAAGTATGAACAACTAATTGATTCTTAAAAGGTAATTGCATTGAAACTTCAGCAATAGCATTATCTGAAACTGAAATAATACATAAATCTGTTTCTTTTAAAGCTGCATAATCTGTTACAATTTTATCTAAATCAATAATAGAATTTAAAGCTTCTTTTTTTCTGGAAAATACCTGTACAATTTCAACAAGATTACTTGCCGAGAAAGCTTTTATTAAATGTTGAGCGACATTTCCAGAACCAATTATTGTTATTCGAATCATATCGCAAAATTAGTATTATTTTTTTTAAACTTAATTCACCTGACAAAGTTTTGCCACAGATTATGCTGAATAGAATGATTTTCGAACATTTCTATTTTTAACAATAGAAACCAAATAATCTTTTTAAATCGCTTAATCTGTGGCAAAAAAGTTTCAAATAATATGCAGTTACCGTTTTGTAAAACTAAGCGTACATTTTTGTCAATATGATTAAATTTAGCGCTCTTTATTTGGTTTTTATTAACAAAATAGCCCTGCTGCTAATCAACATTTTTAAGTACTTTTGTGGCACTTTTATACAATGTAATTCCTTAAAAATGGATAAAAAAATATTCTCTTTTTTGTTTTCTACACGATTAATGGCCGTTCTTTTTTTAGCATTTGCAATCGCAATGGGTATTGGAACTTTTATCGAAAGTAAGTATAATACCGATACTGCCAGAATTTTAATTTACAACACATGGTGGTTTGAAGCTATAATGGCTGTTTTTGTGATTAATTTCTTCGGAAATATAAAACGTTATCAATTATTAAAGAAAGAAAAATGGGCTACTTTATTGCTTCATCTTGCTTTCATTTTTATCCTTTTAGGTGCTTTTATTACTCGATATATTAGTTATGAAGGAATGATGCCAATTCGTGAAGGCGCAGCTGAGAATCAAATTTATTCGGACAAAACATTTATTACTGTTTTTGCTGATGGTGAATATAAAGGTGAAATGAAACGCAGGGTTTTCGATAAAAATCTTTTGTTATCTCCAGTAACCAATAACAATTTTACACTTTCTGGTAAGTTTGATGAAACTCCTTTTGAAGTAAGTTATGTAAACTACATCATGGGAGCTAAAGAAATGATAAAACCAGATCCTAAAGGAACGCTTTATTTAAAGTTAGTTGAAGCTGGAGCGGGTGGACGTGAAGAGCATTTCTTGAAAGATGGTGAAGTACAAAATATTCACAACGTATTATTTGCTTTAAACAAACCAACTGACGGTGCAATCAATATTAATACAACAGGTGAGCAATATACCATTCAAACTCCATTTGAAGGAGAGTTTATGAGAATGGCCGATAAATTTAAGGGTACTGTAACTAAAGATAATGTACAGCCTTTAATGATGCGTTCTTTATATAGTATTGGCGACATTAGAATTGTGTTTCCAGATCCTGCAATTAAAGGTGTTGTTGATTATGAATCTAACAACGACTACAAAGCAAAATCTCATACAGATGCTTTAATTGTAAAAGTAAAAGCTGAAGGTGAAGAAAAAGAAGTAAGACTTTTAGGTTCTAAAGGAAGTGTAGGGGAGCCTCAAACCGTAAAAATTGGAAAAATTGAGTACAGTTTATTCTTCGGTAGTAAAGCTTACGTTTTACCTTTTAAAGTAAGATTGAACGATTTTATCGCTACGAAATACCCAGGAACAGAAAAAAGTTATTCCGCTTTTGAAAGTAAAGTAACAGTTTTAGATTCTACAGAAACTTTTGATGCTGATATTTATATGAATCACGTTTTAGATCATAAAGGATATCGTTTTTTCCAATCTTCATTTGATCCAGATGAAAAAGGAACTGTTTTATCTGTAAACCATGACTTTTGGGGAACTTCAATTACTTATTTTGGTTACTTTATGTTGTATATAGGATTAATGGCAATTATGTTTACCAAACATTCTCGTTTTGCCGATTTGAAACGCAAATTAGAAGTTGTAAAAAAGAAAAAAGAAAAACTTATCACGATCTTAGTTTTAATGATTAGTTTGAGTGGTTTTGCTCAAGCACCTCATGTTCATACTCCAGGTGACAATCACAATCATAATCATACAGCAGATCCAAATGATCACGCAAATCACGTAACAGCTCCGCCAAGTAAAAAACAATTAGACTCTTTATTGTCTATTTACAAAGCTCCAGCAGCTCATGCGGCAAAATTTGGCCGTTTAATTATTCAAGATGCTGGAGGAAGAATGAAACCTGTTAATACTTTTTCATCTGAATTACTTAGAAAAGTAAGTCATGACGATACTTATAACGGAATGAATTCTGATCAGGTATTATTGTCTATGACACAATATGCACAAGTTTGGATTCAGGTTCCTATAATATATATCAAATCTGGAAATGACAGTATTCGTAAAATTATTGGAGTAGATAAAGAAGCCAAAGCGGTTGCATTTGTTAACTTTTTTGACGCAAACGGAAACTATAAACTTTCTCCATACTTAGATGCTGCTTACAAAGCGGCAAATCCAAATCAGTTCGAGAAAGATTTTATTGAAACAGATAAAAAAGTAAATTTAATGGAATCTGCTTTAAGCGGAAGTATTCTTAAAATTTTCCCAGTTCCTAATGATCCAAACCATAAATGGGTTTCTTATTTAGAACGTGAAAACGCAGGTTTAAAGGGAATGGATTCTACTTATGTAAAGCAAATTTTACCACTTTATTTTAGCGCATTAAACAATGCTTCTATTTCTAAGAATTGGGATACTGCCGATCAATTAGTAGAAAGTCTTAATGGCTTTCAAAAGAAATTTGGCGCTAAAGTTCGTCCAAGCGAACAAAAAATTGATGCCGAAATTGCATACAATAAATATGATGTTTTTAAAGGATTGCCTTATTGGTACATCACAGTGGCAAGCTTTATGTTTATATTTATTATTGTCAATATTTTCTTTGAAAAAAAATGGCTTCGTATTACAATAAATGCATTCCATATCATGGTTGGCTTGCTATTCGCACTTCATACATTAGGATTAATAGCACGTTGGTATATTTCTGGTCACGCACCTTGGAGTAATGCTTACGAATCTATTGTATATGTAGCTTGGTCAACAATGTTCTTTGGTTTGGCTTTTGACAGAAAATCGAAACTTACTGTTGCTTCTTCTGCATTTGTTACAGCTATGATTTTAATGGCGGCATATATGAACTGGATTGATCCAGAAATTGCAAACTTACAACCAGTTCTTAACTCGTATTGGTTAATGATTCACGTTGCAGTCATTGTAGGTAGTTATGGTCCAACTGCATTAGGAATGATTTTAGGTTTTGTATCATTAGTATTGATTTTCTTTACAACTGAGAAAAACAAAACTAAAATGGAATTAAACATTAAAGAAATAACTTATATCAACGAAATGGCATTGACTATTGGTTTGATTATGTTAACAATTGGTAACTTCCTTGGAGGACAATGGGCAAACGAAAGTTGGGGACGTTACTGGGGATGGGATCCAAAAGAAACTTGGGCTTTAATTTCTATCATGCTTTATGCTTTTGTAATTCACGCTCGATTTGTTCCAGCTTTACGCGGAAAATGGTTCTTTAACTTGATGAGTATGTTTGCGTTTGTTTCTATTTTATTTACTTATTACGGTGTAAACTTCCATTTAGTTGGTCTACATTCTTACGCAAGCGGAGAAGCGCACTCACTAAGTTGGGTTTATTATTGCTTAGGTACAATTTCTGTAATTGGAGCAATAACATATCCAAAATACCGCAAGTATTATAAAACCAAGAAAAAATAATAAGCAAAAAAGGTTCAACTAATAGTTGAACCTTTTTTTTTGACATAAAATAAACAATAGGATCTATGTTTTTATTTGAGAAAAAATATAAAACATTTCACTTGCAATTTGAAGATTTCTTTCCATGTACTTTTCATCCTGCTGTACTGTATTATCAAAAACTTTAGGATCTTCAAAATTAAAAGGAAAACGTTTTTCAGCACCTGCAATAAAAGGGCAGTCATCATCAGCTTGCGAACAAGTCATTATAGCAGCAAAATCATTTGCAGGATTAAAATCATGATCGTACGTTTTTGAAAAACCAATTATTGGATTTTCATTTTCTTCAAATTTTATTGCATATACCGGATTACTATCGTCTGATAATTTCGTGATCTTAAATCCTGATTTCACAAGAGTTTCAGCAACTTTAGGAAACACAGCGGTTGCTTCAGTTCCACCAGAAAAGCAATTTACATTCTTAATATTAAAATAGTGAGCCGCTGTCTGTGCCCAAACTTGCGATAAATGACTTCTTCTTGAATTGTGCGTACAAATAAAGTTTAATCTAATCTCAAGATTATTTTTATTTTTAAATTGTATAAAGTCAATTAATGGCTGTAAAACAATTTTACGTTCTTCTGTAATAGATCGAAAATCAAAAGATGAAATCAGTTTTCCAATTTCTGGAAATATACTATTCATATTAATCTTTTTTTTAGCAGCATCCATTCCCTGGCGTGCATGAGTTTGAATTATCTGGACTTAGTTGAGTCAAATTTAGTTTCGTTTTTTCTGCTGGAATCCCGCATTGATCCTGCGCCAGACAAGCAGTTTGTTTATTCAACAGCAAGAAATCTTTCCCATTAAAACCTAAATCATACTTTCCAATTGTAGCGTCTTGATATTCTACTTCAATGTCCAAATCCGGAATATTCAAAACCTTTTCTGAAAGCTCAATAATATGGATTAACTTCTTTGGTTTCAATCTGTGTTCAAAATCGTTTGCATCCCAAAGCTGAAAGTTTATTACAGTTTCATTACGAACCACACCGCCGCAGTCTATAAAGTTTTTTGTAATTAAGCCTACTTCAGTAACGTGAAAATGTTCAGGGACAAAATTTCCGTTTGGCAGCTGAAATGTTACATTTTCTAATGTGTCGAGTACCTTTTTTATTTCTGCTAATTTCATAGTAATTTATATTTTGTTATTTAACAACATTCATTTTTTCTTTTCTCTAAATGCAATGTCACAATGTTTAGAAACCCTTTTATCTTTTCAAATCCAACTTCATTAATGCAGTAACAAATTGTGTTACCTTCAATACTTCCTTTAATAAGTCCTGCATTTTTTAGTTCTTTTAAATGTTGTGATATTGTGGGCTGCGAAAGAGGAAGTTCATTTACAATATCGCCACAAATACAAGAGTTCACTTTTAGAAGATATTCTAAAATTGCAATTCGTGCGGGATGTCCTAAAGCTTTTGTTAAACTTGCTAACTCATTTTGACTTTCTGTGAAGTGATCCGATTTAGTTGTTCCCATTCTTTATATTTTTATATTGCAATATTACGATATAAAATTATATAAAAACACAATTTAAGCACTTTTTAACTTTAAAATAATACTTAACTTATTTATAGCTTATTTTTTGAATGAAAAAACAAATTAGGTAATCTAGATCGGAAAATTAAAAATAAATCAATAGAACGAATTTAGTGAAGCCGTTTTTTTAACATTTCAGAGAAAATACCTTCATCTTAAAAAAAAGACTTCTTACAGAAATTTTAAAAAAAACTAGATTTTCTTCTGCAAACCATTTGGGTACATGATTGCCAAAAGAACACATATTAATAAGAAATTATATTCGACACCATTTCTTCCTCCGCCAACAACAAACCAGCCATCTTTAAAATGGACTAAAATAATTCCCATCACGAAAATAAATATGGTAACAAAACCAGCAAGTTTTACATATTTATTTAGAATCAAAAATAAAGCAGCGACAATATGAGACAGTTTGATTGACCAAGCAAGAAAAACACCAAATGGAGCAAACCCAATTTGGTTTAAATATAAATTTGCAAAGTTATTGATTCCGTTATCAAAAATTCCAAAAACAGAATGAGTTAAAAGTATAACAGCAACAGCAATTCTTAAAAGCAGGATTCCATTCATAAAATTCGTTTTATTTTATTTAAAAATAATAAAAAAACGCATATTAAATCTAATATGCGTTTCTAGTTTTAAAAGGAATTAATAATTATACTTTTCCTAGGGTATACAATTGTTCCATTGTTGGTGTTAAACTTCCGCCGGCAGGCTCAAGAGTAATTCCGAAAGCTTCGGCTTCATTTGTACGATCAACAGAAAATATTTTTTGAGAATTTCCTTCAAAATCGCTCAATAAACCAATACTTGTTGGTGTAAGAACTGGACTTAATTTTAAGGCCCAGACTTGATATACCATTCCTTTAGGCGGTTTTGGCAGTCCAGCGGCATCAATGTAAGTTGTTTTAGTTTCTTTATTCCAATATACTTTTGCAAAAGATGTTGGAGAAACAGCTTGACCTCCAAGTGTTACACCAGTGTTTTTAATATCTCTAACAATAGTTAAACTCTTTGTAATTTCTTTATTTTGCTCACCTAAGAAAGCATAATCTTTTTCGATTTTACTTTTCTCAGTTCCAACAGCAGTAATCGCTTCTTTTGTTTTTGTAAGTTCTAAAGTCTGATAACCTAAACCTAACAATAACAACACGGCAGCAGCCCAGCCCACGTATTGTGTCCAGTTTGATGCAGGTTTCATTTCGACTACTTTGCCATGTTTAAGCTCTAAACGTGCTTTTATTTTTTCAAAATTAGCAACAGAATGGAAAGGAGAGAAGCTTGACGATAAAGCAACGATCGCTTTTTCTATCGAGATAATTTCCTGTTCAACTTCTGGGCTTTTTTTAGCCATTTCGGCTATTTCTAAATTCTCTGTTTCGGTTAATAAACCATAAACATAAAGTTCTAGAATTCCTGAGTCTATATATTCTTGTGCTTCCATTAGATTTTTAGATAATTACGTAAGTCATTAATACAGTTTCTGTTTTGCGTTTTGATAGTTCCCAGTGGCAGTGCCAATTCTTCTGAAGCTTCTTGTTGGGTATATCCTTTAAAAAATAATAAATCGATGATTGCAATACATTTTGGTTTCAGTTTTTTGACAAATTCCTGAATTCCAATTGTGTCAATTTTATCAAGGAGTTTATTACTGTCGTCTAACAGATTTACGAAATTATCGGATGAAAGGTTTTTTTGAGTGTTGTTAAAATTCTTTGAACGAAGCTGATCAACAGATGCATTTCTAGCAATATTAAGAATCCAAGTATAAAATCGGCCTTTACTCTCACTGTAAGAATCGATGTTTTTCCAGATTTTCACAAAGACTTCCTGTAAGACATCTTCTGCTTCTTCACGGTTTTTTATTAAAACATGTATGACCGAGAATAAACTTTTGGCGTACATATCGTACAAATGCGTAAAAGCTCTTTCGTCTTTCTTGTAAATTAAAACTAATAATTCTTCTTGACTCATAGATTTGGATTTTTAAAGTTTAAACAAAAAATTAGTAAATATTATCTGTAACCTGAGATAAAGATAATTTATTTTTTCGTCAAATTATATTTTTTTTAACAGTCTTAAACCTAGAAAAATAAGGGGTTTCAAAAAAAAGTATTTTTTTTTCATTTTTTTAAAACCAAAAGTGAACCAATTACGTAAATGCTATTATAACATGTAAAAAATTTCAAGTGAAATAGCAGCCTTATTTGTTTTGAATTGTTGTTAAGGTACTTAGGAGTAATTTTTAAGTGCAAATGTTCAAAATAAATATTTATCGCACTGAAATAAACCGAATGTAAATCTTACAAAAAGAAAATTCTATGTTAAGTATAAATAGATTTAAAATATTAATTGTGGGTTTAACAACAGTGTTGGCTTTACAGAATTACGGTCAAAGTGATTTTAGAAAAGAAATTGAAAAACATTGGAACAAAGAAACTAAAGAGATAATATAAAGAAATAAAATAGTTGATGTCTTCGGACTTCCAACAAAAATTATTAAAACAAAAGAGTAATCACAAAATATCAAACAAAACAATCTACATATAAGCGCCATAGAAAAGAAAATTTAGTGATTATAATTGAAAAAATAATTTTTACCATAACCGAAGCATCAACTATAATTTTGGAAACATATAAAAGCATTTAAAAATAAATTCATGGTTTGATTTGTTTGTATGGGGGGAAGCCTAGCGTCTGATTAACGCTAGGCTTCAATTTTTTATTTAACGCATGTTTAATAAAAAATAAAGACTTTAAAAATATACTGCAAAACAGATTTTAACTAATTTTATAAAAAATTAAACAATGAAAAATATAGCAATTTTAGTTTGCAGCGCTTTATTTATGATCGCTTCGCAAATTCAGGCTCAAACGAGCCATAAACCTAAAACAGAAGTCATGGCAAAAGGAAACATTTATCAATTTAAAGTAGAAGATTTATCAGGTGATACCTTCGATTTTGCGTCATTAAAAGGCAAAAAAGTCATGATTGTAAACACCGCTTCAAAATGTGGATTAACACCGCAATACAAGGATCTTGAAGCAATCTATAAAGAATATAAAGATAAAGGATTCGTAATTGTTGGTTTTCCAGCAAACAATTTTGCATCACAAGAACCAGGAACAAATAAAGAAATCGAAACTTTTTGTCAGCAAAATTATGGCGTAACTTTTCCGATGATGAATAAAGTTTCGGTTAAAGGAGATGATATGTGCGAAATTTATAAATTCCTGACTCAGAAATCTAAAAATGGTTTGCAAGATTCTGAAGTAGAATGGAATTTTCAAAAGTATTTAATTAACGAAAAAGGAGAATTGGTAAAGGTTATTAAACCAAAAACACTTCCAACAGATCCTGAAATTATTAAATGGATTAAGAGTTAAGGATAACTGTATAAATAAAAAAAGCACCAAATTTGAATTCTTCAGATTTGGTGCTTTTTTTAAGGTATAAAGAGGCAAAGATGTATAGGAGCAGAGTTCTCTTTGTTTTTTCTTTAAAAATTATTGATTTAGGACACTTATGATTCTTTTTTCAATAGCAGGTTCAGAATCTGAATGACCTGCATTTTCAATATACAAAACAGATTTTTTTAAGTTACTGTGAATTTCCTGTGCAAACTCAACAGGACAAATTGCATCATGTTCTCCATGTATTATAGTAATTGGAATATCTTCAATAATTCTCATGTTGTCAACTATGTAATCATCTACTAAGAAACAATTATTACTCATATAATGAGCCTCCATAATACTTAAAGACTGATATGGAAATTGTTGAATAATAGCATCGATTTCATTTGCTTTAATTCCTTTTATAAAAATTGAAATTTCATAGTAAGCCCATTCATAACAATAAAAATCTCTATTTTCGAGAGTCCCGTTTAGCATCTGATCTAAGTAATATTCTGAAATACTTAATGAAGTATCAGCAGGAACATTTTTTTTAAATCTTTGCCATTCTACAGGATATTGCTTATTAAGAGCTCCTCCTAAAAAGTGGTTAATTGTTTTTTGGTCTGCTAGAAAAACACCTCTTAGCAAAAGACTTTTTACTTTCTCAGGATTCTGAATTGCAAATACAAGACTTAACGCTGTTCCCCATGAACCACCAAAAATGTTTATTTTTTCAATATTAAGATGAGATAAAAGGGCATTTATATCATTAACCAAATCTTGAGTTGTATTATCTTCTATACTCGCAAATGGTTTACTTTTTGAAGCTCCTCTTTGATCAAAGAAAACAACTTTATGCTTTTTAAAATCAAAAAAACGTTTATCTTTTTCTGAAAAACCAGCACCTGGACCTCCATGAACAAACAAATAGGGCTCTCCGCTACCACAAACTTCATAATAGATTTCATGTAAATTATTAACTTGAAGATATCCTTTTTGTATTTCAGGGTGTGAATTCATTCTAAAATTATTTTAAGATTAATTGCATAAAAACCAAATCAAGCCAGTGATCAAATTTATATCCAACTTCGCGAATTGTACCGGTTGCCACAAAGCCAAATTTTTCATGAAAAGCAATACTTCCGGCATTATCTGCGTCAATCGCACCAATCATTACATGATATCCTTGCTCTTTTGCCAATCGAATAAGTTCTGTTAGTAATTTTGAACCTACACCTTTTCCAATCACATTATCGACTACATATACAGAATGTTCAACTGTATATTGATAACCAATTTTCTCGCGAAATTGTCCGTAGCTTCCAAAACCAACCACTTCATTGTCTAACTCAGCCACAACAATTGGCAGTTTTTTAGTTTTTTTATCTTCAAACCATTTTGTTTGTACTTCAATAGTTTGAATATCGTAACTATAATTTGCTGTTGTATGCAGGATAGAATGATTTACAATTTCGAGAATTTTTTCTAAATCATTTGTTGTTGCAGGTCTAAGAATAAGTGCCATGTTTTGGTTATTTTTTGAAAGTTTAAATCACAAAAAAAGCAGTACGTGATCTAATCGATAGCAAACAGACTAAACCAATTTGCTTTTATTTTTTAATTTATTTTGAGTTTAATTCAGCCAGTAAAGTATCAACATCTTTGGTACTCCAAGTCATTTCGGTACAAATTACTTTTGCATCCTTGGCATATTTCAGTGCTGTTTTTTTATCTTTTATCTTATTATAAAGTCTTGCGAGAAGCAAATTACCATCATAAGAATCGTTTAATTCTATAGAATGTTTTACCCAAAGAATAGATTTTTTTAAACTTTCGGCATCAGAAATATGTTTCAAATAAGTTTGTCCGATATCTTTCAAAAAACTTGCATCATTCCATACTAACTTTTGAGTATCTTCCAGCGTCACTTTTTTGTAAAACTTCCATTTTTCAGTACGTTCAGCCAGCGTTAAATCAAACTTAAACACCAGAGAATCTGTTTTTTGCAATCGAATCGATTTCGCAACTTCTCTTTGTTTATAGTAGTTTACAGTATCTAAATTATCAACTAAAGGACGAAGTAATTCGCTTACAATACTTTCAACTTTACGATCAACACGTTTTTGCGAAGCAACAGCGGCAAACTCATTTTGATGTTTTAAAACGTATTGAAATTCTCTCGAATTAATATCAGTAACTCCATTTGCAATTATTCGCCAATTGGTTTCACTAACTAATTGCGCATCTGATTGTGTGTTAAGATAAATGTGCGTTGGAATTGCGATTTCATTTCTATCTCTTCCTTTTTTCAAGCTATTCAAATAAGCAAAAAAAGCATTAGAATTACTTGGGTCAGCAAGAAACTGCTTTTCTAAATAAGGTAATTGCAATTTTGGATTCAAAGCATTAGCAGCTTCAGTTAAAAATTCGGCTGTTTTCATTTCTCCTTTTAAAGCATATAGAAGATTTTCATTTGAATCTAAAAATAGAAAGGCAGGAAGTGAAGTCGTTCTAAATTTATTCTTTAGCGCAGTTCCCTCTTCTTTATCCACGTTTTTCCAAACACAGATATAATTTTTATTTAAAAAAGCCATCACATTTGGATCAGTGAAAACTTCTTTTTTCATTTTATTGCAATGTGGACACCAATCTGCAAAAAGCATAACAAACAGTGGTTTATTTTGTGTTTTAGCACTTTCTAACGCTGTTTTGTACGGCGTTTCATCAACAGTAAACTGATTTTGTGATTGTATAGACTGAACTGAAATGAGAATAAAAAGTAAATATAAGAAACGCATAAACGATCTGTTTTAATAAAAAATGTTCTATTTACAAATATATTCCCTTTTTCTAAAAATGGGTCATAATATCTTCCTAATATAAGTTAAATCATGCATGAAGTTTGTAACTTTGTAATTGTAAAAGAAACTCTCAGTGATAGGTTTTCTTTAAAAAGTAATACACTATTTAGAATGATTTACCCCAAAATAGAGCTTGCACAAAGCATTATCGAAATTTGTTCAGCAAAAGGAATTCACAATATTATAATTTCTCCCGGTTCACGAAACGCTCCATTAACTATCGGATTTGCCCAAAATTCTAACTTCAAATGTTACAGCATTGCCGATGAGCGTTGTGCTGCATTTTTTGCATTGGGAATTGCGCAGCAAACTAAAAAGCCCACAGCGGTTATTTGTACATCTGGTTCAGCATTGCTTAATTATTATCCAGCTGTTGCTGAAGCTTTTTACAGTCAGATTCCGTTAATTATTATCTCTGCAGATCGTCCGCAAAGCAAAATCGATATTGGTGACGGACAAACTATTCGTCAGGAAAATGTTTTTAAAAATCATTCTGTTTTTAATGCTAATTTAACGGAAGCAGCTTCTGTTGAAAATGATTTGAAAATAAACAAGGCCATAGAAACTGCAATTCATAAAAAAGGACCAGTTCATATTAACGCTCCTTTTGAAGAACCTTTATACGAAACTGTTGAAACGCTTTCTGTACAGCCAAAAATTACAAATATAGAAGAAGTTCCAAATGTAAAAAGTATCGAAAAGGAGGCAGAATTTGTTTCGATTTGGAATTCAGCTAAACGAAAATTAGTTCTTGTTGGAGTAAATGATGCCAATTCGATTGATACTGAAATTCTTGAGAATTTAGCCGCTGATCCTTCAGTTGTTGTTCTTACAGAAACTACTTCAAACTTGCATCATTCTAGTTTTATCAATAGTATTGATACTTTAATTACTCCGTTTGATGATTCTGATTTTCAAGCTTTTCAACCAGATATTTTAGTGACTTTTGGAGGAATGATTGTATCTAAACGAATTAAAGGTTTTTTACGTAAGTATAAGCCACAAAATCATTGGCATATAGATACATTGCGAGCTTACGATACTTTTAGTGCTTTAACAAATCACTTTGTTATGGAGCCAAATGATTTTTTCAAGTCATTACTGCCAAAAATCGAGTATACAATTAGTGATTATTCTTCGAAGATTACGGATATATATAATTTAAGGAAAGTTCGAAAACAAGAATATTTAAGTAAAATTGCTTTTTCTGATTTTAAAGTTTTTGAAAAGGTTATTGAATCGCTTCCTAAAAACAGCCAATTGCAAATCAGTAACAGTTCTGCAATTCGATATGCACAATTAATTGATATTGATTCAAGTATCGAAGTATTCTGTAACCGTGGTACAAGCGGTATTGACGGAAGTACTTCAACGGCAATTGGTGCTGCTGTTGGAAATACGAAACAAAATGTATTTATTACAGGTGATATTAGTTTTTTATATGACAGTAACGCTTTATGGAACTCGTATATTCCTAAGAATTTTAAAATCATTTTGATCAACAATGGAGGAGGCGGAATATTTAGGATTTTACCTGGACACGAAGAAAAACCTGTGTTTAACACCTATTTTGAAACCTCACATCATTTAACTGCAGAACATTTAGCTGCTATGTATAAATGTAATTATTTCAAAGCAGATGATTTAGCTTCATTAGAGCAAAATCTTAAATTGCTTTATGATGCAAATGATACTCCTGGAATATTAGAAATCTTTACACCAACAGTAGAGAATGATATTGTTTTAAAACAATACTTCAAAGAGTTAATCTAGTATGTAGGTTAAATTTTATTAAAATTAATTTTTATATCAGTTTTTTAGTTTAAATTTGGACATATTACCAATTTTAAAACTATAACAATGAACAAAAGAGAAGAATTAATTGCAAAGTATGCAGCAGATTTAAAAGAAAAATGCGGAGTAACTCCAAACATGGATTTATTAACCAAAGTAACAATAGGCTGCGGTCCATCTATATACAACGATGATGCTGCAACAGTAGCAGGAAGTCAGCAGTCAGAATTAGATACGGTAAAAAATAACTTTTTAATCAAAAAGCTTGGGGTGGCTGATACGCCGGCTTTAGACGAAGCTATAAATACTGTTTTAGAAAAATATGGTAAGTCTAACAAGCACAAATACAGAGTTGTTGTTTATTACTTATTAACGCTTCACTTTAAAAAAGAAAGTGTTTATAAATAGAACTAAAAAAAAGCGCCTTCTTGGCGCTTTTTTCTTTATATGATTTAGTTTTATTTAATTGGAATTGGAAAAACAGGTAAACTTGCATGCCCTAAAGCATCAACAGTTTGCACAGCAAAAAAGTAATTATCTTTAGAATAAGGAATTTCAGCCCTAGTATCTTTTACAAAAAAAGTTTTTTCCCAATGCGAAGAAGAAGTTTCTCGCATTAAAATCTGATAACCGTATTGTTCTTTTCCTGCTGGTGCTGACCAAACTAAAGTAGATGAATTAGAAAGTTTTTTAACTTCAATTCCAACATTTTCCGGTGCTTTTGGTGATGAAGCTAGATTAGCTAAAGTCGCTAAATTTGAACAGGTATTTTTTCTTAAATATTCAAAATCCATAAATTCTGGCAAATCCCCATATTTAATATTATTTTCAGTTCTTAAATCTTGATGCTGATGATCAAAATTTTCATTCATTTCGCAAAAACGAACAGCGGTAAAACCATTCTGGCTAAAAGGAGTATGATCACCGCCGCGTAAAAAACGATCATTTCGATATACTAATTTTACTTTCAGCTGATCTACGTACTGTTCTGTAACGGTTTTAATATATCGTGCCAAAAGTCTTGACGGACTATCATTATCTCGGCTTACAGCTTTTCGCATTTTTGCTTCTTCTTCAGTTTCTAAGTACGGAATTGTTTCACTGAAAACACGAATTTGGGTATTGTCTCTCAAATTAGTACCGCTTGATAAGCTGTTTCCAATCATATCATTATTAAGCATTGCGACTATATTCCAGTTTTGTGCTTTTGCTTTTTCTGCAAGATGTCGAGCTCCAATCAAACCTTGTTCTTCACCAGTTACAGCAACAAATATAATAGTAGCAGGAAATGATCTTTTGCTCATTACTTTTGCCAACTCAATAACTGCTGCAACGCCAGAACCATCATCATTTGCTCCAGGCGCATTAGCTTTTGTATTCATAACATCTGTGACGCGTGAATCAAGATGCCCGCTAATAATCAGTACACGATTGTCTGTAGGATCAGTTCCTTTTAAAGTTGCCATTACATTCCCAATCTGGCTGTCGACGTTAATTCGCTTACCATCTGCTTTAACAGTAAAATAATCAATTTCAGAAGTTAATCGTCCGTTAGATTCCAGTGCAAATTTATCAAACTCAGATTTCACCCATTGCTGCGCAGCCCCAATTCCTTTTGCTTTGTTTTTTGCATCGCTCAAAGTGTGTCTAGTTCCAAATGAAACTAATTTATGAACGACAGCTTCAAGATTTTCGGCTTTAATTTCGCTTATCATTTTTTTAATTTCTAAGTCTTCAGAAACTTGCGAGATGGAGACCTGCGTGAAAAGAAGAAATGCAAAAGCAGTACAAATAAAATTCTTTTTCATTGATTTGGGATTAATTACATGTTTTCAAATTTAACCAAAAGCAGCAAACTACAATAAAATGGCTGCTTCTTTTTTTATCCCGTATATTTTTCGAATTACCATTTTCAAACTTCGTACATTTGCAACTTAGAACTTTATGAATATGATTGAAATAGGAAAATACAATACACTAACTATATTACGTGATACCAAAGTGGGACTTTTTTTAGGAAATCCTGAAAAAGATCCTGAAGGAATTCACGACATCTTATTACCTAATAAATATGTTCCAAATGAATTTGAAATAGGCGAGGAGCTTGTTGTCTTTGTTTATTTAGATCACGAACAGCGTCCAGTTGCTACAACATTAGAACCTTATATTTTATTGAATGAATTTGCTCTTTTAAGAGTAAATTATATTAATAATGTTGGTGCTTTTATGGATTGGGGAATGGAAAAAGACATTCTTGTTCCGTTTAAAGAGCAAGCGCGTCCTATGGAAAAAGGAAAACGTTATTTGGTTTACCTTTATAAAGACGAAAAAACAAATCGTTTAGTAGCATCAAGTAAATTAAACCAATTTTTAAACAACGATCAGCTTACAGTTGAAAAAGGAGAAGAAGTTGATTTAATAGTTTCGCATATTACTGAATTGGGAATAAATGTAATTATCAATGAACAACACAAAGGTTTGTTGTATAAAGATGAAGTTTACGACGATTCAATAAGAACTGGCGACAGAATGCGCGGATATATTAAAAATATTCGTCCTGATAATAAAATTGACGTTGCATTGCAAGTGCAAGGATATCAAAGTATTGAGCCAAATGCAGAAAAAGTTCTAGATGAATTAAGAGCAAATAGAGGTTTTTTACGTTTAAACGACAATTCGCATCCTGAAGACATTAAAACGGTCTTGAAAATGAGTAAAAAAACTTTTAAGAAAGCAATTGGAGCTTTATACAAAGAAAAACTTATCGAGATTAAAGAAGATGGAATCTATTTGGTAAAAGAGAATTAGATTTTTTAAATTTCCAATAAAAAAATTCCAAATTCCAATGGCATTCAATGCTCAATTGGAATTTGGAATTTCTATTTTTTAGAGTTTAACAAACTGATTATAACAGGAAAGGCTGCTCATTACAAGCAGCCTTTCCCTTTTTATTCTCGTTTTAAAAAAAATTGTAATTAAAAAAAAACAGAAATAAAATAAATTCGAATCTGATCAAAAAATAACAGCTTTAAAAATTTTTGAAGTTACTTCTTGAAAAGGTATGTCTTTAAACAATCAATACATCCATCTTAAGAGCGAAACGTTAATTTCACGGCTAATCCATTGGTTTTAGAAAATAATTTATAGAAAGTTTTAGTTAGTATCTTTTCCTCTTTTCGTAATCAATTTCATACTAATTACTTAAACAATTCTAGTGTTTAACCTTAGGTGTTACTATCTTCTTTTCGAAGTCTTGACAAATGAATAAATCATTTGCTCATTATTCAAGGGTTTACTAATAAAAACCATAAAAAAATGAGCGACAAATTTTTTAAATTTTCTCAAAAAAATCATTTTTTAGGTTAATAAATCAGTGAAAGAAAATCAATCTTACATCAACAAAATAAATCGTATCTCGTTGATTTCTAGGATGTAAAATTACTTATTATTTTTTATAACTAATGTTAAAAAATGTTATTTTTTGAACGGAACTCTTAATTCTTAACATTACTTCAAATTGTTAACCACTATATAAACCAAAATCAGTGGGTGAAAATCTAAAAAATGGCTTATTTTTACACTATAAATTTTTAAAATAAAACAAACAGAAATGGATTGGATTACTGCCAGAGAATTTGAAGATATAACTTATAAAAAATGTAATGGAGTTGCTAGAATTGCTTTTAACAGACCAAATGTTAGAAATGCATTCAGACCTAAAACAACTTCAGAATTATACCAAGCTTTTTACGATGCACAGGAAGACACTTCGATTGGAGTAGTATTACTTTCTGCTGAAGGACCGTCGACAAAAGACGGAGTTTATTCATTTTGCAGCGGCGGTGATCAAAATGCACGCGGACATCAAGGTTATGTTGGCGAAGATGGTCAGCACCGTTTAAATATCCTAGAAGTACAGCGTTTAATTCGTTTTATGCCAAAAGTGGTTATTGCAGTTGTTCCAGGTTGGGCAGTTGGTGGCGGACACAGTTTACATGTGGTTTGCGACATGACTTTGGCTAGTAAAGAACACGCTATTTTTAAACAAACTGATGCTGATGTTACCAGTTTTGATGGTGGTTACGGATCTGCTTATTTGGCTAAAATGGTTGGACAGAAAAAAGCTAGAGAAATTTTCTTTTTAGGAAGAAACTATTCTGCTCAAGAAGCTATGGATATGGGAATGGTAAATGCTGTAATTCCTCATGACGAACTTGAAGCTACGGCATATGAATGGGCTCAGGAAATTTTGCAAAAATCACCAACATCTATCAAAATGCTGAAATTTGCGATGAACTTGACAGATGACGGAATGGTAGGTCAGCAAGTTTTTGCTGGTGAAGCAACTCGTTTAGCTTATATGACTGAAGAAGCAAAAGAGGGAAGAAATGCTTTCTTAGAAAAAAGAAAACCAAACTTCGGCGAAAATAAATGGCTGCCATAAAGAAGTTATAAAATAGTTTCACGTTTCAGGTTTCAAGTTACAAACCTGAAACGTGAAACGTAAAACTTGAAACTAAAAATAAACAAAATAAATAATGAAACATTGGATTGAAGCGGCTAGACTGCGCACATTACCTTTATCCGTTTCTGGAATTATAGTTGGAAGTATTTATGCGCTTTCAAACCCTACAGAAACAATCAATACACCAACAGAAGTTTTTAGTTGGAAAATCTTTGGTTTTGCACTTTTAACAACTCTTGGTTTACAGGTTTTGTCCAATTTTGCAAATGATTATGGAGATGGAGTAAAAGGTACCGATAATGCTGATCGAGTAGGGCCGCAGCGTGCTATACAGAGTGGTGTTATTACGCCGCAAGCAATGAAAAAAGCGATAATAATTACTTCACTTTTAACATTATTATCTGCCATTATCTTAATTTATTTTGCTTTTGGAGAATCAAACTTTGGCTATTCAATATTCTTTCTGCTTTTAGGTGTTGCAGCAATTGTTTCAGCAATTCGTTATACAGTTGGTAATTCTGCTTACGGTTATAAAGGATTTGGTGATGTATTTGTTTTCATCTTTTTTGGACTGGTAAGCACATTGGGCGTTAACTTTTTATATTCAAAAGAAGTTGATCCGCTTTTAATTCTTCCAGCAATTTCGATTGGATTATTAAGCGTGGGCGTTTTAAACTTGAATAATATGCGTGATGAAGAATCAGATCGAAAATCAGGAAAAAACACTATCGTAGTACAAATTGGCGGCGCAAAAGCAAAAATATATCATTTCTCATTGATCATTACAGCAATGATTTTAGTTGTCGTTTTTGCCATTTTAAGCGATTATAATTTCGATCAATATTTATTTTTATTGGCGTATATTCCTTTAACTAAACATTTAATTACCGTTTATAAAAATCAAAACCCTAAGCTTTTAGATCCTGAATTAAAAAAATTAGCACTAAGCACATTTTTGCTTTCTATATTACTAACAGTATGTATGATTTCATTGATTTCAGATATAATTGTTAACCTATTTTTAGGCGGAAGATAAAATCAAGTTCAACTATAAAACACTCATAAAATGAAAATCACTTTTTACGGACATGCTTCTTTAGGAATTGAAGTTGGAGGAAAGCACATTATTGTTGATCCATTTATTACAGGAAATCCGCAAGCTTCACACATCGATATCAACAGCTTAAAAGCAGACTATATTTTATTAACGCACGCTCACGGTGATCATGTTCTTGATGTCGAAAGTATTGCAAAAAGAACTAATGCAGTCATTGTTTCAAATGCTGAGATTGCAGGTTATTATGCAAAAAATGGTCTTAATTCACATCCAATGAATCACGGTGGAAGCTGGAATTTTGATTTTGGAAAAGTAAAATATGTCAATGCAATTCACTCAAGTTCTTTTCCTGACGGCACTTACGGAGGAAATCCTGGCGGATTTGTAATTGAAGGCGAACACAAGAATATTTACATTGCCGGAGATACTGCACTGACTTACGACATGAAATTGATTCCGTTCAGAACTAAACTTGATCTTGCCATTCTTCCAATTGGAAATAATTTTACAATGGATGTTGAAGATGCAATTATTGCTTCAGACTTTGTAGAATGCGATAAAATTCTTGGCTACCATTTTGATACTTTCGGTTATATCGAAATTAACCACGAAGAATCAATTCGTAAATTCTTTGATAAAGGAAAAGATCTAATGCTTTTAGAAATTGGTGCATCAATTGAATTATAATAATTTATACTTCTTTTATTTTTTTGCACATAGTTACGATAGGAATTGCAACAGATTTGTGAATTAGTTATAAGTTATCTCACTTATCTAAAATACACATAAAGAGATATGCGAAAGAAACGTGTTTCTTTTTGCAGTCTCTTTCAGGTATAAAATCTATGTTTCAATGTGTTTATTATTTATAATTCAATAAATTAACCTCTAGAATATTGTATAGCATTTATTAAAATATGAGTGATATTAAATTTACTTGTGATTGTTGCGGCGAAGAACATGAAAGCTGGCCGGCAATTACTTATAATTCTCCAAATAGTTACAGCAATCTGTCCCCTCAGGAAAAGGAAGATATTGCCGTAATCGACGAAGATTTTTGCGTTATAAAACATTCAGATCAAGTAGATAGATTTATTAGATGCGTTTTAGTTCAAAAAGTTAACGATCACTGCGAAGATTTAGAATATGGTTTCTGGGTTTCGTTGAGCGAAAAAAGTTTTGAAAACTACTTAGAAAATTTTGATGATCAAAAGGAAGAAAACCAGTATTTTGGCTGGCTTTCAAATTATATTCCGCAATATGAATTTTCAAACAGTATCCCAACAACAGTTGTAACAAAAACTGGAAACGAAAGACCAGAAATATTTCCTCATAAAGATTTTGATCATCCTTTTGTAAAAGATTATTACGAAGGAATCACAAAAGCTGAGGCTGAAAAGAGAATAAAAGCAATACTTAAAAAATAGGCTCGAAATTTGCATGAAATCTTTAACTAAATTTTCTAAAATGAATTTTAAAAAAATATTTTTATTTACTTTATTTAGTGTTTCTATAAATATCGCTGCACAAAAATGCAACTGCAAAGAAGAGTTTCATTGGCTAAAGGAAACTTTTGAAACCAACGACGCAGGTTTTAAGTATGTTATTGATAAAAAAGGGGAAACTGTCTATCAAAATCACAATAAACTATTTGCAGATAAAGTAAAAAAAGTAACAGAGTTGAACGAATGTCGAAACGTACTTTTTGATTGGATGCTTTTTTTTAGACCTTCGCATTTATCTATAGCAGTAAATTCGAAGCCAATTAATAAAACAGAAACGGGGAATAAAACAGGAACTGAAAATAATTGGGAGAAAATTGAAGTAACGGAAACCGAATTAAAAGAAATCACTTCTAAAATAAAACATCCTACTTTTGAAGGAATATGGCTTTCACCGCCTTATACAATTGGTGTTGTAAAAAGGGAAAATCAATATATTGGATTTGTTTTAGATGTAAAAAACAGCAAATGGAAACAATATCAGGTAAAGTTTAAAATTACCGAAAAACCAGATAAAACATACGATGCTGTATATTATATGGGCGATTACTCTGCTCAGAGATTCAATAATGTAGAATTCATTGGGAATAATATTTTAAAAATTGGATTTATTGCTTTAAAAAGAAGTTTCCCTGATAATTTGAGTGACAGTCAAGAAATAAAGGATTACATCGAATTATATACCACTCAAAAACCTTTCTTAAAGGAAATTTCAAAACAAACATTAGTATTACGTATACCTTCATTCGATTATTCTAATAAAAAAATAATTGATAGTCTTTTGACAGCAAATCATAATCTTATAACCTCAAAAGACAATTTAATAATTGATGTCAGAAATAATGGAGGCGGATCTGATGCCGCTTTTCAAAAAATTATCCCTTACTTATACACAAACCCAATTAGAAACGTAGGTGTTGAATATTTGTCAACAGTACAAAACAACAAACGAATGCTGGAATTCATGAGTAATCCTGATTGGTCTGCAGAAGACAAAGAATGGGCTAAGAAGGGTTTTGAAAAACTAAATGCTAATATTGGGAAATTTGTAAATCTTAACGAACAATTGGTAACAGAAACCAAACTAGATGTGTTTTATAAAAACCCAAAAAATATAGCCATTATTATAAACGAAAATAATGCGAGTACAACAGAGCAATTTTTATTAGTAGCAAAACAAAGTAAAAAGGTTAAACTCTTCGGCAGAACTACTGAAGGTGTACTTGATATTTCTAATATGTATTTTGTTGATTCTCCTTCTAAAAATTTCAAATTAGGTTATTCATTAACCAAAAGTTTTAGAATTCCAGATATGCAAATTGACGGCAAAGGTATTCAGCCAGATTTTTATATTGATAGAAATATCCCTGATTATCAATGGACTAATTTCACAGAAGAAAGATTAAATGTTAACTAAGTTTAAAAGTCAGATCATGAATCTACGACCAATATTATCTCTTTTTTTAATGATTGTATCTTGCAGTGTTTTTGCACAAAAAGACGGTTATTGGGATAAAGAACGAGCTACTACTAAAGAACTTATTGTTTCTGCCGGAGACAGAGTTACTTTTAAAATAGAAGATCTGCCGCTTGGCACGACCGAAATTGTATATAGAATCACTCTTTTAGACGAAAATCAGCAAATGGCCAATAGTTTAGTTTCGGTACTAAAAGCAATTCCAGATCCATATGGAATTGGTCAAGGATCTGCAGGAGCCGTTTTTTTAATGTCAAAAATTTCAGGAGATGATACTTGTACATATGCCTTGTTTACTTCAAATGACGATGCAAAAAGGTATATTATAGACGGCAAGACCGATAAAGCTTGCTACGCACAAACGGAACCTTTAAGCAAAGACGCTAAACGTTTATCTATAGATAAATCTTCTTGTTTGAAGCAAAATTCAAATGCTATTTGGTTTGCATTTCAGAGTAAAAACTGGTTTTTGAATCAAAAAGTAGTATTAGAAGTTGTTCCATGGGTAAATACCGTTCTTAGTCGTGGTTGGGATAAAGACAATAAAAATGAAATTATCAGCTTATGTAAAACATCTACATTAGCACAAAAAATGGCCAATTCTGATGATTTTTGCGTTTGTATTCTAAACAAAATCATCAAACAATACCGCTATACTGAGTTTCAGAAGTTATTAGCAGTCGAAAAAACCAAAGCTTACAAAGATTTTGGAAGTGCTTGTTATAAAGATGAAGATATTTCTAAAAATGTTTACAGCGATTTACGAAATCAAGCTTCTTTATTGATAAAACAACAAAAATACAATGAAGCTATTCCTAAGCTAAATTCGATTATAAACGACGGAAAAGCTAGTGCTTTAGATTACAGCTCTATTGGTTATTGTTTTATTTTAACTAAGCAATATGGAAAAGCGCTGAAATTTTTAAAAGAAGGTGAAAAGCTTGATGATACTGAATTGTTAGTTAAACTTAATCTGGCTCATGTTTACTTGATAAGCGATGATTATAGTGAAGCCAAAGCAATTTACAAGAAATACCAAAATCAAAATGTAACGGATAGTGTAAGCTGGAAAGAGAAAACAAAACAAGATTTTACTATTTTTCAAAAAGCTGGTTTACCATCAAAAGATTTCGAAAAAGTTTTAAAACTATACAATTAAAATTTCACCATATAAGTAATATAGAATATTTAAGTTTACTAACTAAGCCTGGTCTTTTTTTTATGAGCTTTTATATTTTATATGTTAAAAAAAAAATGAAAGCGACTTACCATAAATATATGCTCGAGTTTAAACGCCCATCTGGGACATCTCGCGGCATTATGACCGAAAAAGAAACCTGGTTTATTGTTCTGGAGGATAATGGCAGAAAAGGAATAGGAGAATGTGGTATTCTTCGAGGTTTAAGCGCTGATGATCGTGATGATTATGAGGAAAAACTTAAATGGACATGTGAAAATATTCATTTAGGTGAAACCGCTCTTTGGGAAGCTTTATTAGAGTTTCCTTCGATACAGTTTGGTGTCGAAATGGCTTTTTTATCATTAGAAAGTGAAAATCCGTATTTACTTTTTCCTTCAAATTTTACGTCGCATTCTGAATCAATACCTATAAATGGCTTAGTTTGGATGGGCGAAGCTTCGTTTATGAAACAACAAATTGAGGAGAAATTAGCAGATGGTTTTAATTGTATCAAACTTAAAATTGGTGCTATCGATTTTCAAAAAGAACTAGAATTACTTGAGTTTATCAGAAGCTATTTTTCAGCAGAACAAATCGAAATTAGAGTCGATGCAAATGGTGCTTTTGCTTTAAATGAAGCTTTAGATAAACTTAATCAACTTAATAAATTTCAGCTTCATAGTATTGAACAGCCTATAAAAAAAGGAAACATTACTGTAATGGCAGATTTATGTAATGTAACACCTTTTCCAATTGCTTTGGATGAAGAATTGATAGGTGTATTTTCATTACAAGAAAAAGAAGAATTACTGCAAAAAATTAAACCGCAATACATCATTTTAAAACCAAGTTTTGTTGGGGGTCTTAGAGGAACTCAAGAATGGATCACTTTAGCCGAAAAATATAATATTGGCTGGTGGATTACTTCGGCATTAGAAAGTAATATTGGTTTAAATGCAATTGCCC
The DNA here is from genome assembly GCF_002217395.1 of Flavobacterium plurextorum. Lineage (GTDB taxonomy): Bacteria > Bacteroidota > Bacteroidia > Flavobacteriales > Flavobacteriaceae > Flavobacterium > Flavobacterium plurextorum. The sequence goes on from NZ_MUHD01000016.1 coordinate 171,160, forward strand.
AATGGACTTTTCTTTTAAACTCAAAAATGCCGCAAGGATTAGGAACTGGAGCACTTTACACCAACAATTTTGATTGTCCGCTTGAAGTAAAACAAGGACAGTTATGGTATAATACAGAAAAAAACTGGCAAGAAGCCAGTTTTTAGGTTTAAAGGTTCAGAGTTGCAAAGGCTCAGAGGTTTTTACTTTGCACCTTTGAACCTTTGAATCTTTACAACTTTTTTTTACTCTTTTCCTCCACGTAAATTATCCTGCCAGTCTTTCAGTTCCTGCCATTTTCCTTGATATGCCAATAAAGCTTGTTTGGCCCAAGTACTTGGATTATGAATCGCGTAATTTTCTCCGCCGGCATCTAGAATAGATTGTGATTTTTCTGTAGATGTTTCTGATAATTGATGCCAAGTTGATATTCCCGCCGCATGATATAATGCTTCAATTTTAGGTCCTATTCCTTCAACAACTTTCAGATCATTCTCTTTTATTTTTTTACCAAAAACTGTGGCCGCAAGAGCTGCATCAAATGCAATTACTGCGGCTGGAGACACAAATGACTGCGCTGTAGACGAAGAGTTTTTTACTTTTGCAGCCAAATCTGTTTCTAATGCTGCAATTTTAGCATTTAAGCTTTTCGTATTTGCTTTGCAGGCATCCAAATCAGCTTGTAGAGATACAGCAAGAGAATCATCTCCTTTAGAATTCATTTTTCCTAGTAAGTAACCTAAAATTCCACAGATTAACCCCACTAAAATCGGTATTAAGATACATGGTATATTCATAATCGTATATTTTAATTAGTTATTTAATTGTAATTACAGTTCTTCTATTATTTGCTTTACCTTCTGCAGTAGTATTTTCTCCAATTGGTTCATCTGGTCCTTTTGATTGTGTTTCAATTCGGGAAGTCTCAATACCTTTTTTAACCAAATAGTTTTTAGAGAAATCAGCTCGTTTTTGTCCAAGTACAATATTCGAATCACGATTTCCTACATTGTCGCTGTGCCCAACAACCAATACAACGGCTTCTTTAACATGATCCATGTATTTGGCAATATCTGCAACTTTTCGCTTCTCTGCAGCACTTAAATCTTCGCGAGATTTATTAGTGCTGAAATGAAGAACTAATGCATCACCATTAATTTTGTTCTTTAAGATAACCCATTCATCAGTTGACACCGTTGCGGTATCAGCACTCTCAAAATTATACTCAACAGGACCAAGAAGCGTATCAGAACTCATTTTCCACTGATCGATAATTTTACCTTTTGTATCAAACTGAGAAGCTGTTAAGCCTTTAGACACAAAATAATTCTTAACTTCATTTGCTCTTGCTAAACCAAGATTCTCAAAAGTTGTCGTGTTCTTTTCATCAGATGTGGCGTAACCGGTAATCGTAATTTTTTGCTGTGGATTTTTAATTAAAAACCCTTTTAGATTTTCAATTCCTATAGCTACCGAATCATGAACAGGCATGATTACTGCAGCATTGTTTTTAAGGAACTTAAGATTGCCGTGTGTGCGATAATCAATTCCAGAACCGCTTAAAACAAAAGGAACAAAATTAGTGTCCTGAGCCACAACAACGCTTACTGTTTCAGTAGTAACGTCAGCTGTTTTCGTACAACAATTGCAACAGAATTTCAGGTATAAAAAAGTCCCCAAAATGATTGTTATTGCAATGCCCAATAGATAAAGTGCTTTTTTAGACATAGTAATGAAGTTAAGGTTTTATCAAATTTAGGAAAAATACAAACACGTAACCTACTAACAATCAATCAACATGGTTGCATTTTCCACTTTTTTAAAAATTTAATTGTCAAACAAATAAAAGAGCTTTTCTAAAATGCAAATTCTCAAACTTAATTTAATTAAGTAACTTTGAGTAAATTTAATTTAAAAACAAAATGCTCGAAATAGAAAGAAAGTTTCTTGTGAAATCAAATGATTTTAAAGAACAAGCTTTTACTCATAATAAAATTGCCCAAGGCTATTTAAGCTCTATTCCAGAAAGAACTGTTAGAGTTAGAATTAAAGGCGAAAAAGCCTTTTTGACGATTAAAGGAATTGGACAGCAGGGCGGTATGTCGCGTTTTGAATGGGAGAATGAAATTCCGATCGACGAAGCGATAGAACTTTTAAAATTATGCGAAAAAGGCAAAATAGAAAAAACACGTTACGAGGTAAAACTTGGAAATCATATTTTTGAGGTTGATGAATTTTATGGCGAAAATGAAGGTTTAGTTATGGCCGAAGTTGAGTTAAAATCTGAAACAGAAACTTTTGAAAAACCAGAATGGTTAGGTGAAGAAGTTACAAATGACAAAAGATATTACAATGCTTATTTGAGTAAAAACCCTTTTAAAAGCTGGGAAAAAGAATAATTTATGACGGATCAATATGATGTAATTATTGTTGGAGGCGGACCAATTGGACTTGCCTGTGCAATTGAAGCTCAAAAGAACAATTTAGAATATTTAATTATAGAAAAAGGCGCTATTGTAAACAGTATCTTCAATTATCCGCTGTACATGACCTTTTTCTCTACTGCCGAAAGACTAGAAATTGGCGACATTCCGTTTAATTGTCTTGCTCCAAAGCCTGGCAGGCAAGAAGCTTTAGAATACTATCGAAATATTCATCGCTATTTTAAATTCAATATCAATTTATTTGAGAGAGTTACCGAAGTCAAGAAAATCGAAAATTCGACTTTTATAGTTTCTACAGATAAAAAGTTGTACAAAGCAAAGAATGTGATTATTGCTACTGGCTTTTATGATATTCCAATTCAAATGAATGTAATAGGAGAGGAATTGCCTAAAGTACGTCATTATTACAAAGAAGCCCACGAATATGCTTTTCGCAAAGTTTTAGTCGTTGGTGCCAATAATTCATCTGTCGATGCCGCTTTAGAATGCTGGCGAAAAGGTGCTGATGTTACAATGGTTATTCGCAAAAACGAGATAAATAATAGAGTAAAATATTGGGTAAAACCTGATATTGAAAACCGAATTGCTGAGGGCAGTATTACGGCTTATTTTGAATCTAACATTACTAAAATAAAAGATAACGAAGTTGAAATTGAGACGCCAAACGGAAAAGTTACGATCGAAAATGATTTTGTTCTGGCTTTAACGGGCTATAAACCAGATTTAACTTTTCTAGAAAAAATGGGCATTGAACTTTCAAATGATGAATTAACGATTCCTATTTACAACGCCGAAACAATGGAAACAAATGTAAAAGGTTTATTCCTGGCTGGCGTTGTCTGCGGCGGAATGCAGACACACAAATGGTTTATCGAGAACTCAAGAATCCACGCTACTATGATTATGGATTATATTAGTACTAAATAAAGGTTTGCCAGGAATTAGATTTATTACATCGAGAGAAGTCGAGAACGCGTTAGCATCTTGACTTCGCTCGATGTGACAGTTCGAAAGTAAATTCGTGAAATTACTTCGCCTGTTCGCTATCGCTCGGGTCGTGGCAAACTAAATAAAACTTAAGAGCTGCAAGAAAGCATTGAACAACCAACTTTTGATCTTGCCCAATCTGGTCGTTTTGCAAACCATTTTTGATAATCAGGCTGCTCGTCGTAAGGTTTCTGCAAGAGCGTATAAAACTCATTTACCAACGAATAATCATCTTTGTCTGCTGCATCGATTGCTAATTGCGCCATATAATTGCGAAGCACATATTTGGGATTAATGGAGTTCATTTTTTGAGAACGTTCCTGATCTGATAAATTTTCAGCTTTTAATCTTTCTAGATATTGTGAAAACCATTTTTTCCAAGCTTCTAGAATTTCTCCTGAAACTTCTTCTATTTTATAAAATGAAAATTCAATTTTTTCAATTGCTTTTTCAACGGAATCAGATTTTTCAACAGCACTTAAATTTCTAAAAAAGATAGTCATATCAGTTTCTGTTAATTGTAAATCAGCTTCTAATTCATCAATTAAATAATTATTAGTTTCACTTAAAGTAAACAAACCTAACTTACTCAAAAACATAGCTTTATAATCTTTAATAAAATCATCCATAAATGATTCTAAGATTTTTTCTAATTGCTCTGTTTCATTTATTAAAGGATAAATCGCATTAGCCAATTGGTACAAATTCCACTGTGCAATTTGAGGCTGATTTCCAAATCTGTATCTTCTATATTGACTGTCTGTAGTATTTGGTGTCCAGTTTGGATCGTAATTTTCTAACCAGCCATATGGACCATAATCGATCGTAATTCCATGAATCGACATATTATCCGTATTCATTACGCCATGTACAAAACCCACACGCTGCCAATGCAAAATCATTTCACGAGTCGAATCAGCCACTTTTTTAAAGAATGCTAAATACTGTTCTTTTGGCTCGCCGGTAATTTCAGGAAAGTAATATTTGATATTGTACTCAATAAACTGTTTTAAGTTTTTAAGCTCATTTCTGGCTGTAAGCATTTCAAAACTCCCAAAACGGATAAAAGATGGAGCAACGCGACAAACAATTGCGCCTTTTTCGTAAGCTGGATTTCCATTATACAAAACATCTCTCAACACTTGATCACCAGAAAGCATTAAAGAAAGTGATCGAGTAGTTGGCACGCCTAGATAATGCATCGCTTCGGCGCATAAATACTCCCTAATAGAAGAACGCAAAACCGCCAAACCATCTGCGGTTCTAGAATAAGGTGTTTTTCCTGCTCCTTTTAACTGAAGCATAAAAAACTTACCGTTGTTTTCAACTTCTGTTAAATTAATAGCACGGCCGTCACCTAATTGTCCTGCCCAATTTCCAAACTGATGTCCAGCATAACTCATTGCAAACGGACGCGTTCCTTGAAGAATTTCTTTTCCTGAAAAAACATTCAAAAAGGTTTCAGAATGAATTTCGTCTTTTGAGATACCAACCAATTCTGCAACTTCTTCAGAAGCATGAATTAATTTTGGATCCGATGGTTTTGTAGGATCTACATACGAGAATACAGTATTCTTAACCTGACGCACTTCATTTGTAGTCTCAGGATCTGCAGGCAATTCCGCAGTAAATCGATTATTTATTTTTAAATTTTTCATTTGAGTTTTATAGGTTCGCCACAACTTTTAATGATCTTTCTAGTCTGTAAATTGTGGTCAAAAAAATATCAGCCAATTAATTTATCAGCATACATTTTTTTAAGTTTTTGAACTTTCGGATCGATTACAAACTGGCAATAACCAGCTTCTTGATTGTTGTTATAATAATTTTGATGATAATCTTCCGCCTCATAAAACACTTCAAAAGGTTTTAATTGTGTTACAATTGGATCTGCGTAAACAGATTGTACTTCTTGAAAAACTTTCTCAGCAATTTCTTTTTGTTCGTCATTGTGATATAAAACAATCGAACGATATTGTGTACCACTGTCACCGCCTTGGCGATTTAAGGTTGTTGGATCATGACTTGTCATAAACACAGTTATCAAATCATGATATGAAATTATGTCAGGATTAAAAGTTACCTGAATCACTTCTGCATGACCAGTTCGTCCTGTACATACTTCACGATATGCAGGATTTTTTATAAAACCATCTGAATATCCCGATTTTATTGTTTCAACTCCTTTTAAACGCTGAATTACAGCTTCTACACACCAAAAACATCCACCACCAAAAGTGGCTGTTGATAAATTTTCCATAAATGTAAATAGTTTAAAGTTTACATGCCCTATTAATCCGATAGAATATTATGATAATTTATCTAAAAAATAGCTTTTTAACTAAAGATATTAAAAGTTTACTCACTATTTGAAGTTTATAATTGATAAATTCTCAATTCTATAAAAAAGCAATATATTTGCAGTCAAACACAGGCACAAATAATGAATACCAAAAATAATACCATCAGTCTAGAAACCTATTTTCAAGACTTTAGACAGCATATCGTTGGCATAGATCAGGAATTTATGTCACCATTTGGCAAAAAAAATATTGTTTATACAGATTGGACTGCCAGCGGAAGGCTTTACAGACCAATTGAAGAGAAACTTTTAAATCAATTTGGCCCTTTTGTTGCCAACACACATACTGAAACAACTGTGTCTGGTACGGCGATGACTAAAGCTTACCATCACGCAAGAAATATAATTAAACGTCATACAAACGCTAATAACGATGATGTTTTAATTACTGACGGAACCGGTATGACGGGTGTTATTAATAAGTTTCAGCGTATTTTAGGTTTAAAAATTCCTGAGAATTTAAAAAGCTTTACGACTGTTCCTGCCGAGAAAAAACCTATTGTTTTTATTTCACATATGGAGCATCATTCTAATCAAACTTCTTGGTTGGAAACTATTGCTGATGTCGAAATTATTCCATCTTGCGAAAAAGGACTTTTTAGTTTGGATAATTTAGAGCTGTTGTTACAAAAATACAGCGATAGAACAATAAAGATTGCATCGATTACTTCGTGCTCGAATGTTACAGGTTTAAAAACACCTTTTCATGAAGCTGCCAAATTAATGCACCAGTACAACGGTGTTTGTTTTGTCGATTTTGCGTGTTCAGGACCTTATGTAGAAATTGATATGCATCCGGCAGATGAAGAAGCTTATTTAGATGCTATTTTCTTTTCTCCGCATAAATTCTTAGGAGGACCTGGTACTTCTGGTGTTCTTATTTTTAATAAAAAATTATACAACAATATGATTCCCGATTGTCCGGGCGGTGGAACTGTGAGCTGGACAAATCCTTGGGGAGAACATAAATATATTGATAATATCGAGGATCGCGAAGATGGCGGAACTCCAGGATTTCTTCAGGTGATTAAAACAGCTTTGGCAATTGAGTTGAAGGAAGAAATGGGAATTGAAAACATTTTGCAACGCGAACATGAAATTGTTGATTTTGTTTTCAGTCAATTAGAACCTGTTGATAATATTAAGATTTTAGCAGGACAGCATAAAAATAGATTAGGCGTTGTTTCCTTTTTTATTGAAAATCTTCATTTTAATTTAGGTGTAAAAATATTAAATGATCGATTTGGAATCCAAACTAGAGGAGGATGCAGCTGTGCAGGAACTTACGGGCATTTTTTACTGCATGTTGATCAGGAAACTTCAAATAAGCTGGTAAACGAAATTACAATTGGAGATTTAATTAAAAAACCAGGATGGATTAGAATGTCAATTCACCCAACTACAACTGATGAAGAAATTGCTTTTGTTTGTGAAAGTATTAAAGAGTTAGCTAAAAACCATAAAGAATGGGCTTTAGACTATTCTTATAATAAAGATACAAACGAGTTTGTTCATAAAAATGCAACTTCTTTTGAAGATGAATTGGTAGAAGGCTGGTTTAAATCTTAAGAATTAATTTACTGCAAGTTTTTTTAAATTTTAGTACGAAGAACTTTGAGATATTAAAAACCCGATAGACTTTAAAAATCTATCGGGTTTCTTATTTAAACTATTTAAAGAACTACATAATCAAACGTACGCCGCCAAGATCAGAAACTCTATAAGAAAATTTATTTCCAGGCGAACCAATAAACATGAAATTCTTAGGGATTTTCCATTTTTGAGATAATTCGTCTATAATTTCTGGACCAAAAACGCCTTGAATTTCAAGATATTCGATATCAATATCATCATAAGCACGATCTAGAACTTCAAGATCTTTTATTAAAGCTTCATTGTTTACAGAATCACTTTTAACATGAACTATTTTTAGCTTTTTGGTCGTTTCATTGCCTTGAACATATTGCAGGACTTTATTTAATATTGCAATATCATCACCTTTGGTAAAAAACACAAACTCTTGAGAATTGATTTGAACACTCATTTTTTGTAAATATCGATTACTCAAAATCACCATTTTTCGTAATGGCTGATAAAAATATTCTAAAGCTTCAATTAAAAGTTTAATAAGTATAACTCGATTCAGCATTATTCCGATAAACAATAATGACGGAACCATGTATTTCAAAAAAGTATAGAATGCGTTGATGTTGAGCTCCATATTACCTATAAAAGCAATAATAACAAAAATTATTGCGGTCACAACAGCTATACCGCGTGCCCGCACAGGCCTTGGAAGTTTACTGCGTTTAAATTTAAGAAGCAGATTTCCTATTCCAAATAACGCCATTACAGCCAAAAATGAGAATGTATAAACTCCTGCGAGAGATTCTAAATGTCCGTTTGTAGCAAAAAGAACTGATATACAAAGAATTAAAAAACTTATTGCAATACGATAATGTGATCCTCTTTTATTCTGCTTTAAAAAATAATTCGGTAGAATTCGATCTAAAGTCATTCGGTTTAAAAGTCCAGAAACACCAACAAATGAAGTCAAGACTGCTCCACAAAGCACTAAAACTGCGTCAATAGAAATCAGCCATGCAAGCCAAGAACCACCAGTTGTTTGCCCTAAAAAAGCCAATAGCGATTCTTTGTTTTCGCCAACTTGCGCTAACGGAATTACTCCAATAATTAGAATTGCAATAACAGGATTAAAAAAGCTGACAATCGCCCACATATTGCGGAGTGTTTTAGGAAATACTCCAGCTTCCTGCTCTTCAACAAAGTTAGCAGAACTTTCAAATCCTGAAATTCCGAGCATTGCGGCCGAAAAGCCTAAAAACAGAGCCGTTTTTAAATTCCCAAATGCAATAGGAGCCTGCCAATTAAGATGAAAAACATCTAAACCGTTCATGGCGATATATAAAAGTGACGCTAAAACGAGTAAACTTAAAGTTGTTAAATGGGTTACGAATATAATTACTGCCACAAAAGCAGATTCTCCAATTCCTAAAATGGCGAGAAAAGTAAAAAGAATTAAAACTACAACAGTAGCAATTGTAACATTAACACCATCAAAGATTCCGTGTAAGTAGTGCATTCCTTCTGAAGCTGAAATTACAGCAGTTGCCATATAGGAAAGAACAGTAAGAGTGGCAGCCAGCGATGCGAGCTTTTTGGTAGATGTATTTAGTAATACATTGTAAGCGCCGCCATTTAAAGGAATTGCACCAACAACTTCGCCATAAATTTTTCTAAATAGATATAAAACTACCGCCACAATCAGCAATGAAATCCATGCGTATTGTCCTGCGTATAAAATGGTTAATGCTGATACATACAAGCAGGAAGAACTAATATCGTTTCCACATATTGCCGTAGCTTGTAATTGATTTAATCTCTTGTGTATAATTTCTTTCATTTTTAATAGAATTGAAAACAATTGACTTAAAAAATAATGAAGGGCAAAGTATTAGACTTTTGCAAGAGGCGTATAAATGCAGAGAACTACATCAGTTTTGGTACAAAAGAAAAAATTAAGTTAGTAAAATTATTTGGATTCCTCAAATTTATTCAGTGACAGTAAAGCTTGCTGCTGAATTTTTTTCTGAAAAAAACCAGTCCATCCCAGTAAATAACCAGTAAGTCCGAAAGCTTGTTTTGACCATTTCCAAACATCAAAATCGTCAACATGTTTAATAATCAAACCATCTTGAAATACAAATTCTGCACTAATTTTATTGATTACCTTACGATTTGTTTTGCTAAAATTGTAAGTTGCAATCCATTTTGCAGAACCTGAAAAATCATCAGCATTTACATCTGAAAATTCAATTTTGATGTTTCCTTTGCTTTTTAGCAGCAACATTTTCCACATTTTTGATACTTGTTCATCTTTCAATAAACCAAATGCGGGATCTATAAAATGTACTTTTGGATGATAGCATTCTGACATCGTTTTAGCATCTGAATTAGCAAATGCGGTATAGAACTTTGTTATTACTGCTTCGTTAGGAGTCATATTAAATTGTAATTAGATTATAAATATAAGATTTATTCTAATAAATTTTATATTTATAAGGCACTTATTTCTTTTGCTGTATCATAACTCTTCTTAGATTTATCATAAGCTGTTGAAAAATAGTTCATTTTGTTATGCGCAGTAAAATACCCATTTTCGTTACCAAAGGCATTAGAACCTCCGGTTATAATAAAACGAACAGCATAAATATCGTTTTTTTTCAATTTTGCAAATTCCGATGGAGTAAAATAATAATAGGATGATATTTTTCCGTCTGCAGTTTCTTTAACGTTTTTATCGACACAAGCAATAACATCGGCATTTGCCAAATCTACATATAAACCGCCAGAAATTCGTGCTTTATCATTTGAAGGTGTAATTGTAATTTTTAAAACACCGCCTTTATCTGTTTTCGCAACTTGAATATCTGCTTCACCTGTAAAAGCATATTTCTCGCAGATAAACGTATACGTTTTTGTTGCAGAAAGAGGAGAAGCACCTTTAATGCTCATAGTTTGCTGAGCGTTTACAATAGTTGAGAATAACAGTAATAAAAATAGGGGCATTTTTAAATTCATAATTTTACTTTATTGTTTCGGTTAATTTTGAGTCAAACTTCTCATCCCAATCCATTGACTTTATTGCTGAAACTAAATTTTCATTGTTCACAAATACACGAAGTTCTTTGTTTGCAACCTTTTTAGTATACAAAGCACGATAACGGTAAATTACTTCTTGCTTAGTTTTATAAACACCATCTAATTTCAAATCGATAAAACTTCCGTAATACTGTCTAAATCTTGTACAAGTTTTAGTTAGTCGTTCTTCAGTTGTGTTTTCTCTCACAGACTGTGTTACTTCGGTTTCATTAAAAGGCTTGAATTTTGATGTATTACAAGTTTCTAATACTCTTTTACCTAATTCATAAGCTTTTCTTTGTTGTTGAGAATTAATCTCGGCACTTGGAACTTTTTTTATCTTTAAATCTTCTGTATCTCGACTTATCGTTTTCGTTTTACATCCAATTAATAACAACAAACATATAATCAATCCTGCTTTCTTCATAATCATTTAAGTAATTTTTAATAATAAGTTAGGGTCAGGGCAGTTTTCAATATAAAAATTCAAATCATTCGTATTGCAGACTCCTGGATAATCGCCCCAGTAATTTCCCAAATTTCGTATAATTTGAAAGTGGACATGAGGAGCATAATCTCCGTTAATAAATGAACTTCCTAAAGATGCAATTTGTTCGCCTTTTATAAAAACAGCCCCAACAGTAAGGTTTTCTATACTTTCTAACGATAAATGTCCGTATAAAGTATAAAATATTTCACTTTCAATTTCATGCTCTAAAATAATAGTCGGACCATAATCACCTAAACCAGCATTGTTTTTGAAACTGTGGATTTTTCCGTCAAGAGGTGCTAAAACAGCAGTTCCTTCTTTTGTCCATAAATCCAGTCCAATATGAATATTTCGTTCCGGAATTGAATCATTTCTAAAAATCGAACTGCGTTTGTACAAAGAGCGCCCTTCAATATATCCGCCATAAGCTACTTCAGAATTATTAGCTTTCAAATAATCAGTAATAAAACGTTCAAAATCAGCTGCACTTTCTGGTTTACTTTCTACCAATTCGATATTCGTTGACGATAAATCGAGCGGAAGATAATTGGAATAATCAATAGCATCATCAATTACTTTAGCAGGCGGCAAGGATTTTAAAATAGAAATAAGGGACTTCATGAATATTAGATTTAGGACAATTTCTCAATTATTATTATTTCATTATGCACTTCTATACGAGGCAGCATTTTTGCAGTAAACAACTCAGCGTTTATTTCCGCTTTGTATTTTCTATTGCGAATGTTATGCGCTTCGTCAAGAATCATTGTGTTAAACAAAATAAAGCCTTTGTTTTTCAATAGGAAACAGACTCTTTCACTGAAGAACTTTTCAAACAAGAAGTTAGGCATATTAGTATCTTCAAAAATATCGATTATAATTAAATCATACTTGTCTTTTGTTTTCAAAACAAACTCAAACGCATCATCTATTACAATTTCAAGCTGCTTAATTTTATTGAGATTAAAATATTCATTTGCAATCTGAATCATGTCTGAATCGATTTCGACACCCGTAATTTTTTCTTTGTATTCTATTTCGTCAACAAGAGTTTTGATTACGCTTCCGCCGGCAACTCCAAGAACTAGAATATGATCCATTTTTAAAACTTTATCATATCCAATATTTCTAAGACCGTACCTTAGTATTCGCTGTAAGCTTCCATAAGAATAATTTGTGTTTTCAGAATCGATTACCAATTCTCCATTTGTCCAAGTAACTTCGATTATTTTACTTCTTGCTGACTTTTTTTTGAATATATTTATAGGTATAAGATAACTGAACAGTTTTTGAATCATTTTATAATGGTTTTACTCAAAAATACCATTTTAAATCTTTTATTTTGTAGCAAAAATTAAATTTTAATGAAGAAACAATTATACAATTTTATCTTTTGCAAGCTAATGGGCTGGAAAATAACAGGGTTGGAGAACGCCGAAGTAAAAAAATGTATATTGATGGTTATGCCTCATACTAGTAATCACGATTTTTATATTGGGCTTTTTACCCGAGGAATCTCTGGTTTACAAATGAATTGGGTAGGAAAGAAGGAATTATTTAGATTTCCTTTCGGATATTACTTCAAAAACGTTGGCGGAGAACCTATTGATCGCACAGGCGGATTGAATAAAGTAGATTCTATTGCTGCAATTTTTGACCGTAAAGAGATCTTTCGCTTGGCTGTTGCTCCTGAAGGAACCCGAAAAGGCGTTACCGAAATTAGAAGCGGTTTTTATTACATCGCTCTCAAAGCAAATGTTCCAATTGTTCCAGTCGCTTTTGATTGGGGAAAGAAAATAGTTAATCTAGGGAAAACTTTTTTTCCAACAGGAAATTATGAAGCTGATCTCGAAATTTTAAAACAACACTATAAAGGTGTTCTAGGTAAAATTCCTGAAAACGGAATTCAACTCTAACTTTTCGATATTTTTTTTAATTGCGTGAGAATCGCTTAAATCAAAAATAATTTTGAAATTTTTCAAATATGCGAAAATTTCAAATTAAGGTGTGTACACTTTAAAAGTACCGTTTTTATAGAAAAAGACTATTTTTTCTATTTCATCTTCCTCAACAGTTAAATTAGAGTTTTTCTTTAACTCTATTTTTTTTGTTTGAGGATTTTCAGTTTCATATTCAATTTGAGAGAATAAATCTTCACCTGTGAAATTATCATTTGATGGAGAAGGGGAGTTTAGATTTCTGTTTTCTCCAAAATTATCTGCTTTCGAAATTGTGCTTTCATGATCTGATTTTGGAAAATTTCCCTTTCCATTTAAAATCCAGTATAAATCTACATCAGGAAAAACGTCCAAAATTTTCATTACAAAATCCAAACTTGGTTTGTTTCTTCCAGAGAGCAGGTGAGACATACTTGATCGCTGTACACCAATTTTATCTGCAAAAGAAGAAGCATTTAAACCATAATAATCCAGTATACTTTCCAGTCGTTTTACAAAATCATCTATGTTTACCATTGTAAATTACAGTTTAAAATTAACTTGTTTACAAATGTAACTAAATTGATTTGATTTAGCAATTTTACAACTGTAAATACCTAAATAAACAACTTTAAGTCAGTATTAACACTTTAAACAAGGCAATTTAACTTGTTGAAAATAAGTATTTCTATATCGAAAATTAACTTTTGTAATTTTCAATCCAATATTCAACTTTAAAAGACCATAAAGCTTTGAAATATCTGTTTACAATTCTGAATTTTATTTCTTTTTACGAATTTACAATTGTAAAAATAAAGATGTTTACTTTTGTAAACTAATCGAAAGACAATGAATTTAGAAGAATTATTTAACCAAAATAAAGAAGAATCTATTTCAGGACGTTACCTGACATTAGATCATATCAAGCCAATTTTAGACAAACTAAACACCGATAATCAAGTTAAAATTATTGGCAAATCTGTTTTAGGAGAACCTATATATAGTTATGAAATAGGAACAGGAGAAACTCGTATTTACTTATGGTCACAAATGCACGGCAACGAAAGCACAACGACCAAAGCACTTTTTGATTTTATAAATGTCCTAAACAGCAAATCTGAGTTTGCTGCAAAATTGCTTGATACTTTCACATTCTATAGTATTCCAATTCTAAATCCCGATGGAGCGCGTCTCTATACACGTGAAAACGCCAATAAAGTAGATCTAAATAGAGACTCCCAAAATCTAACACAACCGGAAAGTAACGTTTTACGAGAAGTTTTTGAAGCTTTCAAACCACATTATTGCTTTAACCTGCACGATCAGCGTACTATCTTTGGTGTAGCCGATACAGGAAAACCTGCAACAGTCTCTTTTTTAGCACCTTCTTATAATGAAGAGCGCGAAATAAACGATAATAGATTAAAAGCAATTAACCTAATTGCCGGCATCAATGATGAATTACAAAAACACATTCCGGGTCAAATAGGCCGATTTGATGATTCATTTAATATAAATTGTATTGGTGATACTTTTCAGTTTTTAGGAGTGCCGACTATTTTATTTGAGGCAGGACATTTTGCGGGAGATTATGAGCGTGAGATCACGAGAAAGTTCATATTTTTCTCACTTATTCAAAGTTTTAAACTGCTTAGCGAAAACGATTTAGTTTATAACAGAATTAATGATTATTTGAATATTTCACAAAATAAACCTGTTTTTTATGATTTTATGTATAAAAACATCAAAATAAATTATGATGGTATCGAAATTATTACGAATTTTGTCGCACAATACAAAGAAGAATTGATTGAAAATAAGATTCATTTTAATGCCTACATAGTTGAAGCAGGCGATTTGGAAAATTATTTTGGACATTACGAATATGATGGAAATGGTGCTGTTTATTCTGATGACTATAGTGGTTTTCCGAAATTGAATCAAAAAGCAGATTTTTATTTAAATAAAAATATTAAATTTGTTAACGGGTTGATAAAAAGTTAATTTTTATGTGAATTTGTTGTTTTTTATATATATTTTTATACTTTGTAATAGCAATTAGTAATATTAATTAAAGAATTATGAGTAAATTTCGTTTAGATGAAGTAGATCACCAGATTTTAGATATGTTAATAGACAATACGAGAGTTCCGTTTACTGACATTGCAAAAAAATTATTGATATCTGCTGGTACAGTACATGTTAGAGTAAAAAAAATGGAGGATGCAGGAATAATCATGGGATCTTCATTAGCCTTAGATTACGATAAATTAGGGTATTCATTTATTGCTTACGTTGGGGTATTTCTTAATAATACATCTCAAACTAAATTTGTATTAGAGCGAATCAACCAAATTCCGTTCGTAACAGTTGCATCTGTAACGACAGGAAAATTTAATATCTTTTGTAAAATTAGAGCAAAAGATACAAAACATGCAAAAGAAGTTATTTTCATGATCGATGACATCGAAGGTGTTTACAGAACTGAAACAATGATTTCATTAGAAGAAAGTATTAACGACAAGAAGCGTTTGATGCATACTATTTTCAAAAATATGTAAGAATTCCTCTTGAATGCTATATTAAAAATATAACCTCAAGTTTATTCTTGGGGTTTTTTTATGACTAATTAACCAACCAACTACAACACAATTATGTACACGTTGCCAAAAATTGAACGCTTTAATCGAGATGTTCTTTCTAAATATCACATTTACAACAGTGTTTTTATAACATTACCTTTTGATTCTATAGATAATACAGGTGTTTTACTGCCATTATTTACAGAAACATGCGAAACAGGTTTTAAAAAACAAGAAACACCAAAAGAAATCTTTGATTTCTTTTCAAATAAATTTCTAAACAACGCTTCTGAGACTGAAAAAATCGACTTAATGTTTCGATTTATTCAATATATAGAGCGCCAAATTGTATTGTTTGATGCAATTGAAGATGCCGCTTTTCCAGAAGTAAACAATATGGAAGGAAGAGGTTCTTTGAGAGATATCAAAGAAAAATCAGATGCTAAGGAGAAAGACGACGAATTAATTCAGTTTCTAGAAGATTTCAATGTAAGAACCGTTTTAACAGCGCATCCAACTCAGTTTTACCCAGGACCAGTTCTAGGAATTATCAACGATTTGACCGAAGCTATTCGTCAGAATGATTTATTACAGATAAAACAATTACTGGCTCAACTTGGTAAAACTCCTTTTATTCAAAATGAAAAACCAAATCCTTACGACGAAGCCGTAAGTTTGATTTGGTATCTTGAAAATGTATTCTACGCTACATCTGGAGAAATTGTACATTATCTTCAAAAAAATATACTTAACGGAAACGCAATTCAAAATCAATTAATCAAATTAGGATTTTGGCCGGGCGGAGACAGAGATGGAAATCCTTTTGTAACTACTGAAATAACCCTTAAAGTAGCAGAACGTTTGCGTACTTCTATTTTAAAGTGTTATTATGTCGAAATGAGAAACCTTAAACGTAAGTTAACATTCTCAGGTGTAGATACTTTAGTAGCTGAACTTGAACATAAACTTTATCGTTCTGTTTTCTACTCAAAAGGCGAAATTTATATTACTTTAGAAGAACTATTAAGCCAGTTAAACAAAATTAGAAGTATAATCATTGAAAAACATCAATCATTATATCTAGATGAATTGGAAGCTCTTTTAGTAAAAATCAATTTATTCGGATTCCATTTTGCAACATTAGATATTCGTCAGAACAGTAAAATTCATAACGTCGTTTTCAAAGATGTTGTCAATTTTTACCTAAACTCTGATTCAAATGTATTTCCAAAAAATTATTTTGAATTAACGGAAAACGAAAAAATTAGTATTTTATCTAAGGTAAAAGGAGATTTAAACCCAAGTAATTTCGAAGATGAAATTACAAGATCGACTTTAGAATCTGTGCAGGCAATAAAAACGATTCAAGAAAATAATGGTGAAGAGGGAGCCAATCGTTATATTATCAGCAACAATGAAAGTGCACTGAATGTAATGGAAACTTTTGCAATGATTCGTTTGAATAATTGGGAAGATCCTACAGTAGATATTATTCCGCTTTTTGAGTCGGTTGATGATTTACAAAATGCACATTCGATTATGGAGCAGTTGTATACTAATCCAGAATATTCTAAACACTTACAAGCTAGAGGAAATAAGCAGACTATAATGCTTGGTTTCTCTGACGGAACAAAAGACGGCGGATATTTAATGGCGAATTGGAGTATTTATCAAGCTAAAATCTCACTTACTGAAATTTCTAGAAAATACGGAATTAAAGCTATTTTCTTTGATGGCCGCGGTGGGCCTCCAGCTCGTGGTGGTGGAAAAACGCATAAGTTTTATGCTTCTTTAGGTCCGAAAATTGAAAACAACGAAATTCAAATTACGGTTCAAGGTCAAACCATTAGTTCTAATTTTGGAACTTTAGATTCTTGTCGTTATAATATCGAAAACTTATTAAGTGCTGGTGTTACAAATCAAGTATTTAGCAAAGAAAAGAACGAACTTACTACTGAAGAAACTCAAGTTTTAACTCAATTAGCTGATTTAGGATATGAGAAATATTTAAACTTTAAGAATCATCCAAAGTTTATACCATATTTAGAAAAGATGAGTACTTTGAAATATTACTCAAAAACAAATATCGGAAGTCGTCCATCAAAAAGAAGTAAATCAGAATCATTAGATTTTGCTGACCTTAGAGCAATTCCATTTGTAGGATCTTGGAGTCAGCTAAAACAAAATGTACCTGGATTTTTTGGAGTTGGTACTGCTTTGAAACATTTTGAAGATACTAACCAATGGGATAAAGTAAGTGATTTGTATCATAATTCTTTATTCTTCAAAACGCTGTTAGAAAATAGTATGATGTCGTTGGCAAAATCATTTTTACCATTAACAGCTTACATGAGAAATGATCCAGAATTTGGTGAATTTTGGCAGATTATTTACGACGAATTTTCAGAAACAAAACGTATGTTATTGAAAATTGCCGGTCATAAAACCCTTATGGAAAATTATCCTGATGGTATAGCATCGATTCAAATAAGAGAACGTATCGTGTTGCCTTTGTTGACAATACAACAATATGCTTTATTAAGAATTAATGAATTAAATAAGGATACTGCTAAAAATGAAGAGTTGATTAAAGTTTACGAAAAAATTGTAACTAGATCACTTTTCGGAAATACAAACGCAAGCAGAAATTCAGCATAAATTAAATTTAGACCTTTAATTTTTATAAAAATGTACAGCAATCAATTAGTAGAAAATGAATATTCAGGGCATTTTGGCACGTATATCAAACAAGCTGGTGACGGAAAATTAATAGAGGAATTAGAGATTTCATTACATGAATTTATAAGATTTGTTCAAAATATTCCGCTCGATAAATTTGATTACCGATATGCAGAAGGCAAATGGACAATCAAAGATATTATTCAGCACATTATAGATTCTGAACGTGTTTTTGCTTATCGCGCTTTGAGGTTTTCAAGAAATGATAAAACACCTTTATCGAGTTTTGAAGAAAATGATTACGCTGATAACACAAATTCAAACAACAGAAGTATTCAAGATTTATTGACAGAATTGTCTGCATTGAGACATTCAACATTGTTGTTTTACAAAAGTTTATCTGAAGAACAGCTTAAAAATATTGGAACAGCTTCAAACAATCAGATTTCTGTTCGCGCTTTAGGTTTTGTAATAATTGGACATCAAAAACATCATCAAAAAGTTTTTGAAGAAAGATATTTGTAAAAGCTTGAAATAGTTTTAAACAAAAAATCCTGTGA
>NZ_MUHD01000016.1:189859-353518 GCF_002217395.1 Flavobacterium plurextorum
TCACAGGATTTTTTGTTTAATTGAAATTTCTAATCACAGTTTGTCATTTCGACGAAGGAGAAATCTCCACAAACAGCTACTCAAATAAAATCCAATCTTTGTCGATCTTCTCGCTAAGATTTCTCCTTCGTCGAAATGACAAAAAAAATCTTTTACTAAATTACACAGATTGTTTTTTCTCAATAAAAGCCAAACCAAATCTTATTTTGTCATAAGACATTTTTTCTTCAAAATAATCAAAGTATGGTTTTAAGGCACTTGGCTTTTCTAATTCAATTTGAGCTTTTTCAATTGCTGTAATTTCATCTCTAGAAACAAACTGACTTAAATCAAAATCCTGACCATCTACATAGAGTTTTGCCAAATGCGAAACTATTGTTGTTTTACTTACGCTTCTTCGCTCAGCAATTTCTTCAACGGAAAGTCCGCTTAAAAAAAGCTCTAAAGTTTTAGCATAGGTACTTTCTTTTTTTTCTTTCTTTACCGATTTATTTTTATGAAACTCAATAATGGCGTTTATAAACTCTGAGCCATATTTTTCAAGCTTAACTTTTCCAACACCATCAACAGCAAGAAAATCATCATCAGTCATTGGTCTTAAAATTTCCATTTGTCTTAAAGCAGCGTCACTAAAAATTACATAAGCAGGAACTTCTTCTTCTTGTGCAATTTCGTAACGCAATTTTCGAAGTGTTTCAAAAAGAGAATTTTTTACTGGTTTTGCTTTTGCTTCTTTAATTTCATTTTTATCGATTACTTTTTTGACAACTGTTGTTAATTTTACTTTTTCACCTTCGAACAAAACTTTCTTCGCAAAAGAAGTCAATAAAATTTTATTGTGCTGATGAAAGGCAATTTCACAATAACCAAGATTTATTAACTGAATTAAATATTGATTCCAATCGTACCACGAAATGTCAGCGCCAATTCCGTACGTTTTTAGCGTTTGATAATTTTTTTCGTAGATATACGCATTTTTCGAGCCTCTTAAAAAATCAACAATTACCGCCAAAGATTCTGCTTCTTGCAAACGAGTAATAGCTGACAGTGCTTTTTGAGCTAAAACCGTTCCGTCAAAAAATGTTGGAGGATTTTTGCATATATCACAATTACCGCAATTTTCGGTTACTAATTCTCCAAAATACGAAAGAAGAATTTTTCGTCTGCAGCTTACAGCATCTGCATATTGTTTCATTCTTTCTAACTTTGCAAGCTGTACATCGGAGTTTAATCCGTCAGATGCAAATTTCTGAAGTTGTATTACATCTGCATAACTTTCAAAGAGAACCGTTTCAGCTGGAAGTCCGTCACGACCGGCGCGACCAATTTCCTGATAATAACCTTCTATATTTTTTGGGAGATTATAATGAATTACCCAGCGGACATTCGATTTATCGATTCCCATCCCGAAAGCAATTGTTGCACAAACTACCGAACAATCATCATTTATAAATTCATCTTGTGTTTTAGCACGAAGCTTATTATCCAAACCCGCATGATACGCTTTCGCCGTAATTCCGTTTTTCTGAAGTTTTTCTGCCAGTTCTTCAGTAGTTTTTCGGCTTAAGCAATAAATTATTCCAGATTCATTTGGTTTTCTTTCGACAAAATCAATAATTTGTTTAACACGATCCAAAGCTGGACGTACTTCTAAACTTAAATTTTTTCTATCAAAAGAAGCTACAAATGTTTTTGGATTTTTAAGATTAAGCTGTTTTGTAATATCGGTACGAGTTGCTTTATCTGCCGTTGCTGTTAATGCTAAAACTGGAGTAGAAGGGAAGCGGCTTTTTAAATAACCCAAATTAGTATATGCAGGACGAAAGTCATGACCCCAAGAAGAAATACAGTGCGCTTCATCAATCGCTATTAAGCTAATTGTCAATTCATTGAAAACTGAATCTAAGTAAGACAAACTTTCTGGCGCAATATAAACCAGCTTAAAAGTATTGGATCTTAGGTTGTCTATATAAAATTGCTGCTCTTCACTTGATTGACTGCTGTTGATATAACATGCCGAAATTCCGTTGGTTTTCAAACTGTCAACTTGATCTTTCATTAAGGCGATCAATGGCGAAATCACAATTGTAATTCCTGGCAAAACTAAAGCCGGCAATTGAAAACAAATTGACTTTCCGCCGCCAGTTGGCATAATTGCCAATGTATCTTGACCAGAAAGTACTGTATTAATAATAGTTTCTTGGTTTGGTCTGAATTTTTCGAAACCAAAATTCTCTTTTAATTTGGCGTGTAGTAATTCTGATGTCATAGGGTAGATAATTTATGTTTTGAGAATATTTCAAAACAATAAATATAGTAATTTTCTTATCTTTTAAAACTGTTGTAATTAATAAAAAAAAAGGAACTCTAAAAGAGTTCCCTTATTTTATTTAAAAAGAAAATGACTAATCTTCATCATCCTCGTCTTCGTCGTCGTCAGCTATATCATCTTTATCTTCATCATCCTCATCATCACCGCCATCTGTATCAGGCTTGTCTTGATTATCATCCTCTTCATCGTCATCGTCGTCGTCATTATCAAGATCGATTCCTTTTACTGGCTCGATTGTATCTACATCAAGATCGATATCGTCATCTTCGTCGTAATTTTCGATTCTATCTGCAAGCTTAGTACTAATTTTTACTAAATAAATAGTGTCTTCAGTACGAACTTCAACAGCTTCTACTAATTCGTTTTTAGCGTTTCTAAAACGGATAACATCCGAATCATCATAACCATCAGGAAATTTTTCTACTAAAAGGTTTAAAATTTCATTGGTAAGTTTAGCGTAGTCTACTATAACTCTCTTCATAAAAATATCCTATAAATCTAATAAATATGCAAAAATTAATGGAGCAACAATTGTAGCATCCGACTCAATAATAAATTTTGGAGTTTTAATATCTAATTTACCCCAAGTAATTTTTTCATTTGGAACAGCTCCAGAATAAGAACCATAACTTGTTGTAGAATCTGATATTTGACAGAAATAACTCCAGAATGGAACGTCATGCATTTCCATATCTTGGTAAAGCATTGGTACAACGCAGATAGGGAAATCTCCTGCAATACCACCACCAATTTGGAAAAACCCGATACCGTTTTGGCTGTTTTTTGAGTACCAGTCCGCTAGGAAAGTCATGTACTCAATACCTGATTTCATTGTTGAGGCTTTTAATTCTCCTTTAATAACATATGATGCGAAAATATTTCCCATTGTACTATCTTCCCAACCAGGAACAATAATTGGAAGATTTTTTTCGGCAGCTGCATACATCCAGCTGTCTTTTAAGTCAATTTCATAGTACTCTTCAAGAACACCTGATAATAACATTTTGTACATGAATTCATGTGGAAAATAACGTTCTCCATTATCATCAGCGTCTTTCCAGATTTTGTAGATGTGCTTTTGTAAACGTCTAAAAGCTTCATGCTCAGGAATACAAGTATCTGTAACACGATTCAAACCTTTTTCAAGTAAAGCCCATTCGTCTTCTGGTGTCAAGTCACGGTAATTAGGAACTCTTTCGTAATGAGAATGAGCTACTAAATTCATAATATCCTCTTCTAGATTGGCTCCAGTACATGAAATAATTTGTACTTTATCTTGTCTAATTATTTCAGCAAAAATTTTACCAATTTCTGCGGTACTCATTGCTCCAGCCATACTCACCAACATCTTAGATCCATTTGCTAATTGTTGCTCATACTCTTTGGCTGCATCTACTAGTGAAGCAGAATTAAAGTGTAAATAATGTTTTTCAATAAACTGACTGATTGGTCCTTTCATTTCTTTTTGTTTTTTATTTTTTTTTTGAATTAAAAGCTTTTAACCTTTTTACGATGTTATGCAAATTAATAATTTTTTAAGTATGAACTTTTAATTTGCATTCTTTTTTTTTACAATTTTTTCTTGTACCCTAAAATCTTCAATACATCGTCTGAAGTCTGCTGTTCAGAGAAAACCTCTGTAGCCAGTATACCATTTTCATCACGATCAATTAAAATATGCTTAGGCTGTGGAATCAAACAGTGGTGTAAACCTCCGTAACCTCCAATAGTTTCTTGATACGCACCTGTATTAAAGAAACCAATATAAAGCGGTTTTTCTTTGTTGTATTTAGGCAGATAAATCGCGTTCATATTCTGTTCTGAATTGTAATAATCGTCACTATCACAAGTCAAACCACCTAATAAAACCCGTTCGTAAGTATCATTCCAGCGGTTAATTGCCAGCATAATAAAACGTTTGTTTATAGCCCAAGTATCTGGCAAAGTTGTAATGAATGATGAGTCGATCATATTCCATTTTTCTCTATCATTTTGTTGTTTTTGATACAAGATTTGATAGATAGCCCCGCCGCTTTCGCCTACTGTAAATGAACCAAATTCAGTAAAAATATTTGGCACATCAACTTCAGCTTCATCACAAGCAATTTTAATTTGATTGATAATTTCATCAATCATATATTGATAATCATATTCGAATGCAAGTGAATTTTTAATTGGGAAACCACCTCCAATGTTCAAACCATCAAGAGTAGGGCATTCCTTTTTAAGTGCAATGTATACTTTAATACATTTTACAAGCTCATTCCAGTAATATGATGTATCATTAATTCCAGTATTAATGAAAAAGTGAAGCATTTTAAGCTCTAATTTATCATTTTCCTGAATCTGTTTTTTGTAGAATGAAACGATATTCTTATATCCAATTCCTAATCTAGAAGTATAAAACTCAAATTTTGGCTCTTCCTCGGCAGCGATACGAATTCCAATTTTGAATTTCCCTTTGATTTCACCCTGAAGTAAATCAAGTTCTTCATAGTTATCAATAATCGGAATAGTATTTTTATGTCCGTTGTTGATTAATCTAGCGATATTAGTAATGTACTCGTCTCTTTTAAAACCATTACAAATTACATAAGTACTTTTGTTGATTTTTCCGTTCTCTAATAAGTTCTCAACAATGTTAACATCAAAAGCAGAAGATGTTTCGATATGAATATTGTTTTTGAAAGCTTCATTCATAATATATTCAAAATGAGAGCTTTTTGTACAATAACAATAGTAATATTTTGCTTCGTATTTATTTTTTTCCATTGATTTTCTGAACCAAGCTTTTGCTTTATTGATATTTTCAGAAATCTGAGGAAGATAAGTAAACTTTAATGGCGTACCATATTGTTCAACCAATTTCATCAAATCGATGTTGTGAAACTGAAGGTTGTCTTTGTTTAATTTAAACTCCGTTTGTGGAAAGTAGTATGTTTGATTTATTAGATCAGAATATTTTGTATTCATTTATTTTTCAATATTTTAAGTTGTAATTTTTAAATTTAGGTACTGTGCTAAATCTAAAATTCAAACTCTAATATTGGCAAATATAATTTGCAGTTTTTCGTGTTCGGCTTTTGAGCATTGGAAAACATCAAAACAAAACGGACTTTTACTATTATAAAAACGGTTCAACATTCTTAGTAAAGAACTGTTGAGACGGTTTCTATAAGAGCTGAATTGTCTTTGTTTATTGTTTGTTTTCATCGTGGCAAATGTAAAAAATAATATATACCTAAAGCAATGCTTTTTATTAAAAAAAGTTTAAGATTTATAATCTTGAAACGCCTCTAGAATCAATTTATTTTCAACGGATTGATTAATTTTTATTTTACCGATTCCTTCAATCAAGGCAAATTGAATTAAACCGTATTCATTTTTTTTGTCGTGAACGAGCAATTCAAGGATCGGATCTATGTCATTTTCTTCCACTTTTACATCATCATAAATACTCTTAATTGCAGTTTTAATCTCGTTGTATTCGGCTTCAGAAATTAAGTTTTTATGCAAAGAAATATAGCTTTCTAGTATCATACCGATCGCAATTGCTTCACCGTGCAATAAAGTAGTTTTGTTTTCACTTTCTAAAAAGTAACTTTCTATCGCATGACCTAAAGTATGACCAAAATTCAATGCTTTACGTATGTTTTTTTCTGTTGGATCCTGAATTACGATTTCATTTTTAATCTCTACAGAACGATATATTAATTCATCCAGAGTATCGTAATCAATTTCTTTTAAGTCTAAAAATTGTTTCCAATATGCTGCATCGTATATTAAACCGTGTTTCAGCATTTCGGCTAAACCAGAACGCATTTCACTTTGTGGCAGAGTTTGAAGATAATCTGTATCAATTAAAACCATTTGCGGTACATTAATAACACCTATTTGGTTTTTAAGATTTCCTAAATCTACTCCTGTTTTTCCTCCAACAGAAGCATCAACCATAGATAATAGAGTAGTTGGAATATTAATAAAATCAACCCCTCTTTTAAAAGTAGAAGCCACAAAACCGCCTAAATCAGTAACAACGCCACCGCCAAGATTAATTACAAGTGATTTTCGGTCTGCACCAAGTTCTGTAAGTACATTCCAGATTTGAATACATGTTTCTATATTTTTGTTAGCTTCTCCAGCCTCAAACTCAATAATTTCTATATTAAGATCTGTTTCAATTACCGGCAAAAGCTTAGGCAGACAAAACTCATTTGTTTTATCATCAACAATTATAAAAAGGTTTGAATATTTATTCTCTTTTAAATG
Organism: Flavobacterium plurextorum; assembly: GCF_002217395.1. GTDB lineage: Bacteria > Bacteroidota > Bacteroidia > Flavobacteriales > Flavobacteriaceae > Flavobacterium > Flavobacterium plurextorum. Next base: position 196,461 of record NZ_MUHD01000016.1, read on the forward strand.
TTTATTTAAAGCTTCGTATGCATTTTGGTTAAAATGCACCAGATAATTATTGGCTTGAATTGACTTCATAAATTCTTAGGTTAATTGAAAGCGCAAAATAAGGCATTTTTAAGCAATAATTATTCAATTTTTGATGCAATTTTGTTTTAAAATCAAGCAGTACAACTGTTTTCAGAGCTGCTAATCGATACTTTTACAAATGTATATTTCCTTAAAAGTAAAGTTTTACCTAAATAATTTGATATTTCTAAGAATGTTATTAACGATACCGAAAAATTTGCCCCTGTTTAGTAAATAATATTCAAAACACTCTTTATATTTGCATAAAAACTAAACTTAATGGAAAAAATATTCGATAACACACAAGTTGCATTTTCACTAAAAAGTGATACGGAACTTGATAGGGCTTATTTTCTTTTTAAAATGATTGACAGTGAGCCTTTAGTAAGAATTGGAACTGCTGTTACTAATTTTGCAATCAAAGCACATCTTCCTGTTGAAGGATTGATTCGTGCCACAGTTTTTGACCATTTTTGTGGTGGTGTAAATGAAGACGATTGTATTACAGTAGTAGATAAAATGTTTACAAAAGGAGTTTCATCTGTACTAGATTACTCTGTTGAAGGAAAAGAAGAGGAAGAGCAGTTTGATGCTGCTTTACAAATGACCTTAAAAACTATTGAATTTGCAAAAGAACGTTTAGCTATTCCTTTTGCAGTTTTTAAACCAACTGGTTTAGGACGTTTTGAATTGTATGAAAAACTAGGAGAAAAACAGACATTATCTCCTGCAGAGCAAGCAGAATGGGATAGAGTAGTAGCTCGTTTTGACCAAGTTTGCAGTGAAGCACATAAAAAAGACGTTGCATTATTAATTGATGGTGAAGAAAGCTGGATGCAAGATGCAGCCGATGATTTAGTGACCGAAATGATGCGCAAATACAATAAAGAAAAAGCAATTGTATTCAATACATTGCAAATGTATCGTTGGGATCGTTTGGACTATTTGAGAAAACTACATGAAATCGCTAAAAAAGAAGGCTTTTTTATTGGAATGAAATTGGTTCGTGGTGCTTACATGGAAAAAGAAAACAAACGTGCAGAAGAAAAAGGTTATGTTTCACCAATTTGTGTTTCTAAAGAAGCTACAGATGTAAACTATGACAGCGCTGTACATTATATGTTAGACCATTTAGAAACTATGTCAATATTTGCAGGTACTCATAACGAATTAAGCTCTTATAAGCTTATGGAAATGATGGCTCAAAGAGGTATTGCAAAAAATGATAACAAAATTTGGTTTGGACAGTTATACGGAATGAGCGATAATATTAGTTACAACTTAGCCGAAAACGGTTATAATGTTGCTAAATATCTTCCTTTTGGACCTGTAAAAGATGTTATGCCGTACTTGATTCGTCGTGCTGAAGAAAATACTTCGGTTGCAGGACAAACAAGCCGCGAATTATCAATGATAAAAGCGGAACGCAAACGCAGAAAAGGAAAATAATCTTCCCTTAAGAACAAAAAAAGCCTCTTAAATTTAAGAGGCTTTTTTTATGCTGTTTTTTAAAACTATTTAATTCCTAATCGAGATTTCAATTTCAGAAATAAGAGTCCGATTTTATACGCATCTTCAGCTGATGAGTTTCGATCGCTTTTTGGGATTTTATAAATTTCACATAGATCATTTAATGAAAACTGCTTGTCGTTAATGTCCGTTAATTTACGATACATAACATCAACATCTAAAGCTTCATTTTTAAGTCTGCCGCAATTTAATCGTTCCAAAGCTGCATTAAGCATTTCTATATCAAAATTTATATGATGACCCACTAGAATTGCATTTCCAATAAAGTTAACAAAAGCTTCAACCGCATCAGGTTCAGGCATTTTCATCATTTTACTTTCAATGATAAACTCATTTGAGAGTCCGTTATCCTGTAGAAATTTGTATTGAAGTAAAACGGCTTCAAAATTTTCTTTAATTAAAATACTGTCTTCCACAACAGAAAATGCTCCCAAAGACAAAATGACGTCTTTGTTTGGATTTAAACCAGATGTTTCAGTCGACAACACCACAAACTTGGAAGGTTTCGTTTCTAATTTAGTCAAATAATCCTTCCAAAAATCCGGATATTCTTTATTAATATTTTTAAGCCAGTCTAGCATATTTACGAGAATTGTGTAAGTTGAAATTTACTCTTAATAAGTTCCTCAAGGTCTTTCATCGGGGTTAAAGCATTTTTTAACTTTTCTTTGTCTGTTTTAGACATTTCTCTTAAATTAATGTATTGCCCTGAATCATCATTTTTCAAACCTTCAACAGTTCTAAATTTTGAAAGTGTTAGAAAAGCTTCAGCACAACTTAAATATATTTCGGCATTCTTAGAATCGGTAATTGCTAATTGTTTGAATCTTAAATAGGTATTTTTAATTCCTTTTATATTAGCATTCAAAATTAACAAACGTGCGCCATCAATCAACGGCATTAGAGCACGGGTTTTAATATCAAATTTAGTTTTATGCGGACCGTCTTCTTCTACAATGAATTTTTTGAAAAAGCTTAAAGGAGAATTTCTCTTTAAGGCATCATTTCCTAAAAAGTCAAAGAATAAGGTATTGTTTACAGCATTTTTAAAAATCACATTTTCGATAACTTCTTCAATTTTTGGCTCACCAAAAACAATCTCATAATCAAAGAAAATAGAACTTAAATCATTACTGTTTTCACCTGGAGTATTCATCCAGCTGTTATATTGTTTCGTCCAGTCTGTCAGCGACTTACACCAAAGCATATTACTTCCCATATGTCCATTTGGACAATATTCGTAACCTACTTTTTCAAGAATAGAAGTAGTTCTTTTTGCCAGTCTTAAAAAGTAATCTTTTACTTCTCTGTATTTTTCAGGAGCTACATCTTCAAAGATCAAAATACTGTCTTGATCTGTTAATAAAAGCTGTTCCTTACGACCTTGACTTCCTATACTTAACCATGCAAAACGGGCAGGAGGAGAGCCTAAATCTAAAATTGATAATTCGACAGCACGCTTAATAATTGCCAAATTAATCTCACTAGCAATATTGCTGATATGAGAAATTGGTATGTTTTTTTGAATTGAATTCTGAATTAAATCTGATAATCGATCGCGTATCTGTTTTAAATCTTTTGGTAACTGCGAACGTTTAATTTCTTTAATTAAAACACCTGGGTTACTTGCTTGAGCTACAATTAAATCGTGCTCAGAAATAATTCCTTTTACCGCAGATTTGCTTGTACCGTCTTTTGTTACACATAAATGCGAAACATTGTGTTTCAGCATTAATAATTGCGCTTCGGCCAAAGAAACATTCTCGATTACTGTAACGACAGGCGAGGACATAATTTTGTCTATAGTTTCAGATATTGGATAACGACCCGTTGCAATTTTTGAAGACAAATCGGCATTTGTAACAATACCAATTGGTTTTGTTTTCTCAGTAACCACAATATTATCTACCATTGATTCCGTCATTAAAATCGCAACGTCTTTTACAATATGATGCGCCTCAGTTGTTAACGGAGAATTATTATAGGCTAAAGATTGTATGTATTGCATTTCTGACTGCTGATCTATATAGCTGTTGTCAGCGTCTAATTTTCCATTAGAACGCACATTATCTTTAGTATGTCTTGAATTTATTGCAAAACTTTCCAATAAAAAATTTAAAACGTCAGGATTATTAGCCACAAATGGTCTAAAAACAGCAATTGGAATAGCATAAATTATACTTTCTTCACGCGCTTTTGCAGTCATCATGTAGTTGTTTTTGGCAAAAAACGGACGTAAACCAAAAATATCACCTTCATGACATTTATTTATAATCGTTTCCTCAGCATCGGCAATTGTTGTCAAATTAATAACACCAGATGCTACAACATAAAAACTATCATGTAATAAATCATTATTTTGAAACAATACAGCATGTTTTTCTAAATTGATAACACGAATATTAGTAGCAATCTCTGATAATTCCTGAAAAGTTAAATTATCAAACGGCGGGTATTCTTTTAAAAAATCTGCAATATGCTCAGCAATTGTATTCATAGAGTTGATATTTTTTTTAAAGTATCTAATGTAAAAATAATAAAATTTAGTTTCACTTTGAACGCATCTTGATTAGAAAGTGATTATTTTAAAGAAATGTTAAGATTTAGCAAATTCAAGGCTTTAAAATGCATTTTGTCATTTCAAATAAAACTTTTACGCAATAGACTTTCTAAAGAATGTACTTCATAATATATCGCTGAGATTTCAATATTTCCAAAATTTTAATATGCAAGTGTATTTATGAGATTCTCGCGGCTTTAATTTTCTATTTTACATAATATAAATTATAGTTCATTTGTGGTATAACTTATTAACAAATACCACATGGCTTTAAAACGGTCTTCTTTAGAGAATTATACGCTATTACTTGTAGAATTAAACAAGATGCGTCACACAAATTTCAATGCAAAAACATTCTTGAAAAAAATGCGCCCATTTTGCAAAACATCACACTTAAAGTTTAAAACATTATTTCTAAGAATCCGTGGTTCAAATATAGGAATTACAATTAAAGTATCTACGGATTGCTTTATAGTAACTCAATCTTTTTGTGTCCACGAGTTTATTTTTTACTGCAATTCTCAAAAAACGCTTATTTCAAAACTTCTTAAACATAATCTTCTAATACCTTAATATATGTCAACAATTTTACTTTTAATCCAAAAACGAGAAAATTTGCTTTTGGAATTAGCTGGATTAAATCACGATTTAAACGAGTATTCAAAAAATCCTGTAGAGACTGTCGATTTATTGGGTTTAAAACATCAGCATGATTTTACGATTAGAGAAATTAAAAATATTGGTCAGCAGATAAATGTTTTTTTTAATTCTCAAATTTCAAATTATAAGCAGAAATTTTTTGAAGTTGAAAAGAAAATAACCGAAGCAATATCAAAGAAAGAATTTACGATACATGATTTACCAAAAAATCATTATTCACTTTGGCAGGATTCCCAAAATTAAATTTTTTGCTACTCCCCTTTCGATTTTTCAATTGTTGCCGTAGGGTATAACGGCAACTAACTCACTCAAACCTACTATAAAAACAATGATTTCATATAAAGAAAGGCATCAAGCCCAAACTAAATTCAAAAACAATAATTTAAAACCTACTCTTATAAATATAGACTACTTAATTATTAATCTAGAGGGTCAACCGTTTGGAGAATTTCCCGAACATTCAAAGTTTCGTTTAAAACCATACGAATATGGAACTAAGATTTTTGAGCTTAGAGCAGATTTATATTATGAAGATTTGAAAATTGGAATTTATACTGCAAGACCACGCTCAGCAATCATGAGCGAACAATTTGCACAACTACAATTCGAAAATAATCTATTTTACACACTGTCTAACGATGCCTTAAGAGGTATCATAAACGCTTTTTGCGATGAAACGAACTACTTATTTAAGTCTGTTAATAGACTGGATATTTGCCTTGACAAGTCTGATATCAACAATTCTTACCGTAATTTATATAGTAATGTTGTTGCAGGTAACTACCTTATTTCAGGGCGTCCGAAAAATTTACAAAGCTATTTTGAAACGTACAAAGGAAAATCAATACTTAATGGTTTCCAAATTGGAAAAAGAACATCTGACAAAATAATACGATGTTATAACAAAACGCTGTCTTTGCAACTGACTGAAAAACCATATATAAACGAATATTACGCAAATAATGGTTTAAAAAATGACAATGTTTGGCGTTTTGAATATCAGTTAAATTCGGCGTTTTTTAGAGGTTTAAACGAATATTCTAAATTAGATTTAAATATCAGTCAGACAATGACTTGGGGTGTTTTTGATAAAGCAAATCTTTATGAGTTATTGAAGATAGCAAATAAAGGTTTTTTTGAACTCCGAGAGAATACTGGAAAAAGCCAAATCAATAAAGAAAAACTTATTACTCTTTTTGATTTTGATTTTTTACAATCTCAAATAACAAAATTCAGTCCTATAATCAAGCGTTTAAAAAAGGTTGTTCTTTCTTCGACAACAATAAAGAAACGTCTTGCAAAATCTCTGTTTAGAGAATATTACGCGAACAATCAAGATGTATCTTATATAGTTGCTCTAAATCTTTTACTAGAAGATTTAGACATGATTACCGAAAAACCACTTATAAACTGGTTCAATAATAAATTACATTTCTATCTCCACGAATTTAGAACAAAGGAAAAATTAGTAAATGATTTTGATTCTGAATTATTCCACGAACACCAACTTTTATTTTTATAAGCCATGAAAACACAGAATACAAGCCAAAAAGTAACTAAAACCCAGTTAATGCATATTCTTGAATTAAGCTATAAAACTGCTTGCAAAGAATATCAAGTTATACTCGATTCCTTAGAATTAAAAAGGAGTTATTTAACTGTCCAAGACCTAATTAAGTACGGTATATTATAGGGAAAATTAGGCAAAATTGTGGAATTATAGGGAATTTTAGGGAACGTCAAATAATAGTTGCAATAACCTTTGTGAAAGAAATTAAACAAATAAAATTTATAACAAATGAAAATTGCAACTATTACAGGCGTTACAAAATCGCCAGAATTACAAGTAACAAAAGCAATCGGTGCTTTGATTCTTTCAAGTGATGTGGCTTTATCAGCCTTGACTACTGAAAAAATTAGTATTTACATTGAACGTGGAAACGGCTCGAATGTCATTTTAGCAAACAAAGTATTGCTTAAAGATTTCATTCTAGAAAGTACTTACGGAACTGAAAACACTCAATCCGATGTTGATAATGCTATGATTGCATTATGTGAATTGGCAGACGAAGGTTCAATTTATCTTGCAGATAAAGAGAGTATTAAAATTACTCTTGAAGATTTGAAATCTGATAAAAGATACGATTTACACGGTATTGAAGAACCACAACAAACCAACAATTTATTCTTTTTCGAACAAAAATCTGTCGCTTCTGAGGAATTCAACAAAAAAATTGATGTACAAGGTTTTGATTTGGCTGTTATGACTGTTGACGAATCTGTAAGTGATTTATCTTATCAGTTTTCTAATGGTCAGGTTGTAAAATATCTTCCTTTTGAATTGCAGACATTAAGCCGTGATATTGACCCAATCCAAGCCGTTTTGGCAGATGGAAAAGTTATTCAAGGTTTAACGGATAGATTAACCCTGCCTTTAGTGGCTGTCGTTGGAATTGAGATTAATAAGTCTCAAGGCTCGATTATTAATTTCGTCGTAAGATGTTTAAAAGCTGTGTAACGTATGGGATTCTTTAAAAAAATCGGACAAGCTATTAAGAAAAATGTTTCGTTCAAAAATTTGGTAAAGGTCGCCACTCCTATTATGGGGGCAATACCTTTCGTAGGTGGCGCAGTTCAAAGTGTGTCACAAAATTTGCAAGATGCTCATGAAGCAAAAAAAGCAAATAGGCAGGCTGAGGAAGAATATAATAGGCAACTTGCTTTGAATACTGCAAGTCAAACAGTTGGAGCTGTTGCCAATGCAGGTTCTCAGATTTTCGCAAAAGCTGTAACAACTGGCGTTAATGATGGTTTAAGTGCTGGATTTGTAGAGGGTTCTGGTCAAGTTGGTGCTACTGTCGTAAGTTCAACTATTAAGGTGTGGTTTCAAAGAAACTGGAAAATTGTTTTAGGTGCTGTCGCTGGTCTTATTGCATTGATTTGGTTTTTAAGACGTGACCGCAATAACTCAGGCAAAAGAGTTGCTAGAAAGAGATAGCAAGCCGAAAAATTACTATCGAATCTATCTTATTGTATTTCTGATAGATTCGGCAGTAATCATAATTAAAAAACTGGCTGAAATCATATTATTAATTAAACACATTATAAAGTAATGGCACAAAATAAAAAGAATTATAATTCTAATAATCAGAATTATAACAGCAATAATAACCAACAAAAAGTAAAGCATTCAGGTGCAAAGTCTACCACTTATACACCTAATTCAGGACCTAATAAAGGTGTTGAACAGCATTTAACAACTGGTTGGAGATTGTCTAATGGAGAATTGATAGCGATTAAATGTGTAACAACTACTAAGTCAAATCTTTCAGAAAAAGGTTGGTTTGGTTCTGTAGCATGCACATTTACTAATACCAAAACAGGCGTTCAATCATTCCACTGGGGGACAATGCAGAAAAACGGTGGTAAAGTCGTAATTGATAGTATGGCATTTGTGATTAATCCACGTGCAAAAAACGGAGGTTATGCAGGTACATTTATTCGTTCGAACTAATGTTTAAGGTCATATTAAAGTTCCTCCCTCTTATACTTCATGAGGGGGTGGATTTACTCAAAGAGTATTTAGAAAAAATAAAACAATTAAAACAAAATAAGTCATGAAAAATTTGAAAGGAATTGTTTCGATAATCGGTATTATCGTAAAATATGGTGCGGTTGTAACTGCAATTTTAAAAGGTATTCAAGTTGTGTCCGATGAATTAAGTAAGCTTGATTTTGGAAAAGACGAACCTGAAACCCCTGCCAAAACTTTAATCAAAGAAGAAAATGAGTAGCTTTTTAGGTAGAAAGGATTTAACAAGAGGTATTCGAAATAATAATCCGGGTAACTTGGTTTTGACAAATATTTCTTGGCAGGGAAAAATACCAAATGCACAAAATACAGATAAACATTTTGAGCAATTTACAGAAGTAAAATATGGTATTCGTGCCATGTTGCGAGATTTGACGAATGATATTGATAAAGGTAAAAATACCATAAGAAAGCTTATAACAGAATATGCACCGCCATTTGAAAATGATACGCAAAAGTACATTGAAGTTATTGCAAAAGCTGTCGGTTTAAACCCTGACCAAACAATCAAAATCGTAGATGCAAAGTTTTATTTAGTGATTGCAAGAGCAATTATTAAACACGAATGTAGTCCAGATCATAATTTAATTTACGATTCCGATATTCAGGATGCTATTGACATTATGGGAGATTACAACCTTGCAACCGTTACCGTAACGGCTAAAAAGAGATTCAAATTCAATTATTTGATTATTCCCGTACTGCTTTTTTTTTATACTGTTTACAGCGTTACAGTCTAAACAAACGCCCAAAACGATAAAAATTATTAATTCAAAATTTAAACAAGATGTTAGATAAAATCAAACTTTTTTACGCAAACAATAAAACTATTGCAAATGTTGTATTAGTTGCTTTAGCAGGACTTTTAGCTTATAAATTATTTAAGAAAAAATAATTATGGCTCAAAGAGAGATAGTTAATAGAACAAAGAGCCAAGCCAATACTGTTTGGCTCTTTGATTTTCTGCAAAAATACTGGCTTTTATGCGTTGGTATCATTGTGTGTTATCCATTAATAAAAAAATGGTATGCTAAATTCACACAAGATGCTGAAGAAAAAGCTTTAGAAGATGCGGAAAAGGATTTAAGAATTGCAGTTTCAAACCCAATGACAAAGGAAATTGAATTGAACAAAATTACACCTCGTAAGGAAGTTCATGATATAGCAGAATCTTTGGCTGTTTGGTTAGGAACAAATAAGCAAACAAAAGATTCGCCTTGGTATACTTGGATAACTGAACCAATGTCGAATTTCGAAAATGAAAGAGAGACGATTAATGAGTTATTGAAAGTGAAACAAGTTACAACTGTTCCTTTAGTAATCGGCTGTTATTATGTTATTACAAGACGTGATTTAAAGGCTGACTTGAAAAAATATTTATCAACCTCGGACTTAAAGAAAGTCCCATTATTTAAATAATATGATTGCATTTATACAATATTTCGATGAAAATTTTGCTTTAAAAACTAAAGAGGTTTTTGAATCTATTATAGATGGTAGACGTTGTTATACTTTAAATGGAGTTAGTTCTCAATTCTTTCCAACTGCTTTATATGTTGATGGTTCGAGAATTACGGGTGTAACTATTTTAGGAAATCCTAATTTAGATGTTATTGGTTTTATAAATGATTTATCAACTAATGATACCTCTGTCATTCCTTTAAATGCATTTTACAATGCGTATGATACGGTAGTTTTTGTCCATTCTTCAATTTTGACAATTCCATATATTTCTGATGCTGTTGTTTCTAAAACAAAGGAATATAAAGCTATCGTTTATTTTGGTTCATCCTCAGCAGGATTGGCTGTTAAGGTTTTGAAAAATACATTAAAGGGCGATGTTGCTTGGGAAAATCTTTTTGGAGATAGAATGATTGGGCGTTTAAATGGTGGTTTTGGTTCTGATGATGGTACGGGTATGATGAATTCAGATATTTATGTTCAAAAAATTCATAATGATGATTTACCAAATTACAGAGCGGGAATATCTGATTCTAATTCTGTTGCTGTTTTTTATGATTCTTCATCTGCCGATTTTAGGATGTATGTTCATATTACTGTTTATGAATAATGGCTAATACTACTCCAACGCCTTACAGCTGTACAATCTTTAATAAAGATAAAAGTATAAGACCAATAAAAGTTGAGTTTTGTAAATCAATATTTTATTTGCATAACTGGTGCAAGAATATCAAATTCGATTACCATTATATTAATATTTATAATCGAAAAACTGGAAAATACATTTCTCGACAATATTTCAATGAGTATATAATAGATAAGCCTTTGTATTAATTTACAAAGGCTTATTTTTTAAGGTATAATTATTTATTCTTTTATAGCTATACGTAAGTAATGTATAAATTATTATTGATAATTATCACAAGAAAGTTTGCTTAAAATATCTTGGAGATTACTATTAAGATGTTTTCTTGGATTATGCGATACAAAATGTCTCGAATTAGTACTTTTTCCTATTAATGATATCGAATAGTGGAACTTAGATTTTAGATTTTCATTTAAAATTGCGAATAATTCATCAGGATTTTTGTACCTATCGCTGTATGTTATAATAAAGCTAGAATTGTTAAATGAATCAATTGAAGAGAAACCTGTTTTTTTTAAAACACACAAAATATAATTTCTTGCTTCAGTATGATTTGTAAAATCTTCTGACCCTTCTATTGTATCATAAGATAAATGATATTTCACTTCTAGTACTTTTAATAACGCCATTCTTAATTTTTTTTTAATTATAAATTTATTAAATTTTTCTACTTTCATAATATGAAATTTGTTTTGATAAAATCAAAAGTATAAAATTATTGGCACTATATTTGGAAATCTTTAGTAATTATAAACTCACAAACTAAACCACATGAAAAAAATTACTTTATTACTTTTTATATTACTTTATATTCCAGTTTTTGCTCAGGATACTGATATGAAAATTTACATCGAGAAAACAGAAACTGTCTCTTTTGACCAATATGATTTCATTAAGAAAGTAAATCAGTTCTATCCCGATATACTCGTAAGTAAACAAGTTGTAAATAATATTGTCAATAATTTAAAAGTTCAACAAATATTAACAACTACTTTTCTTTACGAGACTCCAAAAGATTGTGATGCTTATACCGTATCAATTGGCAAGTCAAATACTGCTTTAGATTACTTCTATAAATTAAAAGATGGAACTATAATTTACGGAGATATTCGTCTTTTTGCAGGTTCTGTGGTTCGAACTTTATATAAGGTGCAAGATAAAACAAGGATTCTTCAATATTTTATCGATGGTAAATTAATAAACGAAGTAAAAGGATAACAATATTAAATTAAGAAATATAAATATGTATAGTCAAAAAGATGCTTTTAAGTTAATTGAGTTTTATCATGATAAGGTAGTCGGCAAACCTTTAGATAATTCTGAAAAAAAATTGTTAATTACTGATATGGATTTTGAACCCTCGCGACATGGAAGTGGTGTATTTGATGTTTTTTGTTGTGCTGAAGTTGATTCTTTCAGGTATCAGAAAGATATTGACGAAGTTGCTGAAAGTTTGGGCTTAGTTTTACCTAAAAATTTTTTAAAATATAATTGACAATAACACAATAAATGAACCCCAATAAAACGGGGTTTTTTTATGTCCATATTTTTTTTATACCTTTAGATTTCTTGAAAATAGAGGTAAAATGTACTGTTAATAAAGTTGTTAACATCTTCTTGGACATACTGCAAATCATACTATAAATTATAGTTCAAAATAGGTTATGGCTTTTTCGGTTCTTCTTGAACTTCTTTTTCTTCTTCAGGTTTGTTCTTTATGGTATGTAATTTACCCTTAATTCCTCTAATTTCCCTAGTAAAAGAACCGCTTATTGTTTTGTTTTCAATAATATCTAGAGTTTCTAACAACTTAATATTTTCCACTTCTTCAAGATAATCAATTTCACTTTTCTTTAAGAAATCAAGGCAATACGTAACTCCCGTTAATGTGGCTTTTAGATTTATAAATTCTTCCGCTATAGCGTAACTTGTAGAAGAATGCAAATAATCTCTTATAGCAGATTGATAAAATTTCTTATCTCTATTGACATTTGCTTGCATATGTAGAGTTGATGCATTTGCACTTTCATAATTTTTCTCCATCTTCTTTTCTATTTGATCTTTGAAAATCTCTATTTGCTCTTCTAATTTTTTATTTAAATCGTTTTCTAAAACTTGTCTGAGTTCACTAAGCTTCGAGTTGTATTTAGTTTCAAGTTCTTTTTCACTTGCCTTTAATGCTTTGTTTTGAAAGTGTTGAATAACAAAAGGCATAATAATACCAAGTATCGCAAATCCTCCAGCAAGCAAAAAAATCAATTTACTCCAAGCTGAATCATAAAACTCATTGACTTTAGTTAGAATTTCTAAGGTTTCATTAAGAGGAGCTATTGGTGGACTAGGTACTACCTCTGTTGGTGTTGTTTTGATAAATGCAATTAGTGATATCATAAATTTTATTTGTTTTTAATTAAGCAATATAAATTATTCAAATAATAAATTATTACGGAAAACCGTAAACTTTTTTTCTTGTAAATCTCTAGATTTGATTCTTGCAAAAATTAATTCTAATAACAATTGAAATACAAAAGGTGTAATAAAGTTAGGACACAAGGCTTTAAAAGTGAATTTTTTGAAAAGAAAAATAGCAGAAAACACAAAACATTAATCAAATTGCAACATCTATAATTGCTTTTATTGTCTTAGTTGTTGGTGCTATAAGTTTAGTTTACATTTTCTCGCAAAAATAAGTATCGAACGCCCCGTCGCAATAAAAAAGGGCTACAATCTTTGTGATCATTACCCTTTTTTTATTGCCTTCTTTTGAGAAAACAAATTTACTGTAATATTGTCTACTGTTTTAATTTCTTCAGATAAACTGACTTACCATTTAAAGAAACGTTTATTTCGTTATTTTTCTCGGAAAAAGTTGTTCTTAAGGCATTTCCTTTAAAAATTGAAACATCACCGTAAACTTTTCCAGTTTCATCAGAAACATATTCAAATGATAATTTTTTATTTCCCGGTTCAATACCAATTTTATAGCTGGAAAATTTTGACGAACTTACGTCAAATTCTTGCTGAGAATCAATTATATTTCCGTCAGCGTAAAAATTTGTAATTGTCTTGTTTAATGTGATATCAGGATAATACTGATTTACTTTTTTTAATAATTCGTACTGTTCAATACTGACATCTTCTTTTTTAGATGTAATTGTCTGTGCAAATGAAACAGCTGTAAAAACTAGCGATAACAACAAAATATACTTCTTCATAATTTCTTAATTTTTAAGATTAATAATGCTTTGTTTTAGATATAAATGTGTTTAATTCTAATACAAGATATGAAATCTTTACCTTTGCAAAAAATTAAACGCCTTTTATTTCAAAAAATGACTACAAAAAAATATATTAAACTCATACTTATTTTAGGTTCTTTGACTGCGCTTGGTCCTTTTTCAATCGATATGTATTTACCTGGTTTCTCAGATATTGCAAAAGATTTGAACACAACTGTTGCAAAAGTTTCTATGAGTTTGTCTAGTTATTTTGTAGGGATTTCAGCTGGACAGTTACTTTATGGTCCTTTATTGGACAGATTTGGACGAAAAAAACCATTATTTATTGGTTTATTAGTCTATATCTTAGCTTCATTAGGCTGTATATATGTTACTAATATTGATTCGTTTATATTTTTACGTTTTGTTCAAGCCATTGGAAGTTGTGCCGCAACAGTTGCATCAGTTGCAATGGTTAGAGATTTATTTCCTGTTAAAGATATTCCTAAGGTTTTTTCGTTATTAATGCTTGTCGTTGGGCTTTCGCCAATGCTGGCGCCAACAGTTGGCGGATATGTTACTGAGGATTTTGGCTGGCATACTGTGTTTTTAATTTTAATGTTTATGGGAATTTTTATTCTGGCAGCTTCACAAATTGGTCTGCCAAACACCTATAAACCAGATCCGTCAATATCTTTAAAACCAAAACCCATTATTACCAATTTTCTAAAAGTATTAAAAGAACCTCAGTTTTACACTTATGCTTTTACTGGAGCAATCGCTTTTTCTGGATTATTTTCGTATGTAGCGGCCTCTCCTATCATTTTTATGGATATTTATCATGTTGATGCCAAAACTTATGGTTGGATTTTTGCCTTTATGTCTGTAAGTTTTATTGGTTCCAGTCAATTAAATTCTATTTTACTGAAGCGATTTTCTAGTGAGCAAATGATATATGGCGCTTTGATTTCGCAATCTGTGGTAAGTATTGTTTTTCTAATTTTATCTTTAAATAATCTTTTGGGATTATATGAAACTATTGGAATGTTGTTTTTATTCTTGGCTTGTTTAGGAATTTCAAATCCAAATACTGCTGGATTAACTTTAGCTCCGTTTGCAAAAAATACTGGAAGTGCTTCCGCATTAATGGGTGCAATTCAATTAGGAATTGGTGCTTTTGCATCATTTGCGATTGGTATTTTTGTAAAAGATTCTATTGCGCCAATGGTTGCTATTATGACAACAACAACAATAACAGCTTTTATTGTTCTAAATATTGGAAAACGTTTTATTAAACATAAAGTAGAACTATTAGAAAATGACGATGTTGTTATTGGGCACTAGATTTTTAAGTTCCAAAAATTTCGTATACTTATAAAAAAAAAAAAAACAGAATCTTTTTAGATTCTGTTTTTTTATGCTTGTTCCAGTTTTGGAATTTTTAATATTGAGATTTTCCGTTCTAAGATCTCTTATCAGGTCTAATGATCATTCTAAGTGATTGATCTCTTGCGAAATAAGCAACCATCCAATTCCAGAAAGTATTTAATCTGTTTCTGTATGTTATTAAGGAAATTAAGTGAATAAATAACCAAATTACCCAGGCAAAGAATCCTTTAAAATGCCATTTAGGACTTGGTAAATCTACTACAGCTTTATTTTTTCCAATAATTGCCATTGATCCTTTGTCTATATAAGCAAATGCTTTTAAAGGCTTATTCTGTGCTATTGCTTTAAAGTTTTTGGCTAGATTTAACCCTTGTTGTATGGCAACTTGTGCAACTTGCGGATGTCCGTCAGGAAAATTTTTATCTCCAGCTAAAATTGCGGTATCACCAATTGCATAAATATTTTCAAAACCGTTTACTTTATTGTGCTCATTTGTCGCCATACGTCTGCCGCGTCCGTAGCTTTCTTGTGGAATTCCGTCAAAAAGTTTAGCAGAAACTCCAGCAGCCCAAATTAAGTTTTTGGTTTGAATTTTTTCTCCATTTTCAAAAAAGACTGTATCATCAACATAATCCGTTACTCTTGTGTGTAATTTTACAACAACTCCTAAATTTGTAAGTGCTTCTAAAGTATCTTTTTGCGAAGCTTTACTCATTGGCGAAAGGAGAGCGTCTCCCCCATCGACTAAATAAACATTGCTGGCAGATGTTTCTAGTTCAGGATATTCTTTTAGCAGAATGTTTTTTCGCATTTCAGCAAACATCCCTGAAACCTCTACTCCTGTTGGTCCGCCACCTGCAACAACAATAGTTAATAATTTACGACGTTTACGGATATCTTTTGTGATTGCTGCTTTTTCAAGGTTTTTAAGCAGTGTATTACGCATTTCGATGGCATCATTTAAGGTTTTCATCGGAATAGCGTTTTTCATTACATTTTCCATTCCAAAGTAACTAGTTTCAGCTCCAGTTGCAAAAACCAAATGATCGTAGGTCAATTCGCCGTTATTAAGGATAATTTTATTCTCAGCAGGAACTACTGAAAGTAATTCGCCTAAACGGAACTGCAGGTTTTTCTTTCCTGCAAAAAATTTTCTAAAAGGATAGCTAATGCTTGAAGGTTCTAAAAAAGCTGTAGCAACTTGATATATAAGCGGTGGAAAAAAGTTATAATTGTTTTTATCTACAAGAGTAACCTGTATTTGAGGGTGGTTTACAAGTTCCTTTGCTAGATTGATTCCTGCAAAACCACCTCCTATGATGACTATCTTCATATTATATGTTGTTATTAAGTAGGATTATAGAATAATACCTTATAAATATACAACTTTAATATGCAATGATAAATGTCATGCTTGTTACTTTTTGAATTTTTTAACAGGTTTTTCAACTACATCGATTTTGTTCTGAAGGACATAATTGGCTAATAATTTTTCTATCAATTCTTCTTTTGTAAGATGATGAAAAACTGTTTTAACTTTTGTTTTTAAATCATTTGAAATATCATGATTTGGTTTCGTTTTGAAGATTTGTTTCGCCCACAAAAGCGTATTATTTTCTTCAATACTTAATGCTGAAGGTTTTTTAAACTCAGAAAACTTCAGCCCCAATTCTCTTTCGAAATCTGCAATTTCTGCAACTTCTTCTTCCTGCAAAACCGTTAAAGAAAGTCCCTTTGCTCCTGCTCTTGCTGTTCTTCCGCTTCTATGAACATAAGTTTCATAAGCATCTGGCAAATGGTAATTTACAACATAAGAAATTTCTTTTACGTCAATTCCTCTCGCAGCTAAATCAGTCGCTACCAATATATTGATATGTCCTTCACGAAACTGCTCCATAATTCTATCACGAATTCCCTGAGTTAAACTTCCGTGAATTGCTCCCGAAGAAAAACGATTTATAGCCAGATTTTTAGCTAGTTTATTTACAGCAGCTTTAGTTTTACAGAAGATAATACCACGTTCACCATCTTTTGAATTAAGAAAATGCATTAAAACATCTAATTTTTCAATTGGATCTACTACAATATATTCATGATCAATACCTTGGTTTCCAATCACTTCCATACTAGCACTTACCTGAACTACATTTTTATTTAAGTAATTCTGAATCAATTGCTTAATTGTTCCCGGCAAAGTAGCTGAGAATAATAAAGTACGGTGTTTTTTAGGAAGTTCAGTAATGATTTCATCCAGGCTTTCTTTTAGAATTGAAACCATTTCATCAGCTTCATCTAAAACCAAATATTGCGTTTGTTTTAAATCAACTGCTTTTCTTTGAATCAAATCAATTAAACGTCCTGGTGTTGCCACAACAATATGTGTTGGCGAAGTAAGACGCTCGATTTGAGGTTTTATTGGAATTCCGCCGCAAGTTGCAGCAATGGAAATATTTGGAATATGTTTTGAGAAATCTTCTAAATTTCTAAAAATCTGATGACCAAGCTCTCTTGTTGGCACCAGAATAACAGCTTGAACAACTGGCAGTTCAGTATCAATTAATTGTAATAAAGGCAATCCGAAAGCAGCTGTTTTTCCTGTTCCTGTTTTGGCTAAACCTACAACATCATGGGTTTCAGTCAATAAAAGCGGAATTGTTTTTTGTTGGATTTCTGTAGGTTCAACAATGTTTAATTCGCCTAAAGCTTTTAAAATTGGTGCTGATAGACCTAATGTTGAGAATTGTTTAGACATCTTTTATCTTTGTTTGTTTTGTTTTTATTTGTTTCAAGTTTTAAGTTACTTTCAAAACTTAAAAATAAGTTTTATTAATTCGAAAAGGAGAAATCACAATAGAATGAATTACTCTGAAATGTGATTTCTCCTTTTAAGATCATTATTTTGTTTAGATTTCAATAACTTGAAACATGAAACCTGAAACAAATGGAACTTCAAATTATCAATCTGGTTCGTTCATGATTTTTTCACGATATTTTTTACCTACTAATAAGGTTAATCTTTGCTTGTAATCATCTAGAAGCCACTCGCGGTAGTTTTTACTGCATTGACTTAAACATTTTGCATAACGCTTAATACGGCACTCAATATCGTCATCTAATTCTTTAGATAATGATTTTGCTTCCTGAAGCGTTTCTGTATTATCTACACACATTGCAGCGTGTTGATCCAACGATTTGTCTAATACAATTTTAGAACGTAAATTTTGTTTTATTGCCAATTTATGCTCCTCATCTACATCAAAAGTAACTTCAGCTGTTTTGCTGAATTTTGCTCTTAACTCAGGAGGCATAGTGTATTTAAAGAACATTTCGATCTCAGTATCATCTCTTAGATTTTCAAGATAAAATTCTGGAGATTTAAAAATGTGCTGCCAGTTTACTGGTTCACTCCATAATCCAAAACGAGCTGCATTGTTACCTAAATCAATAACCGTAAACTCATCTTTTCCAGGCAATTTACGAGAACCACGACCAATCATCTGATAGTATAAAGTTAATGATTTTGTCGCTCTGTTTAAAATAATAGTTTCAACTGTAGGTTCATCAAATCCAGTTGTCAAAATTCCAACTGAAGTTAAAATCGCATCCGGAGTTTTCTTGAACCACTGCAAAATATCTTTACGTTCCTCAGAACTGCTCGTGTTGTCTAAATGTCTAATATCATAACCTGCTTCTCTAAAAGTTTCATAAACATATAAAGAAGTATGAATACCGTTATTAAAAATCAACGTTTTTTTACCTAAAGAGCGTTCAGTATAGGCATGCAGTAATTTCTCCTGCATTAAAGTATTAGTATATAAATCATCAGATGATTTTACTGTATAATCACCATTTATACCAACTTTAAGCGAAGTTAAACCAACATCATAACTATATGTAGTTGCTCTAGCCAAAAATCCTTGATCAATCAATGAACCAATTGTATCACCTACAATAAGTTCATCATAACTTTGATGCATTGGTAATTTTATATTCGAACTCAAAGGTGTTGCAGTTACTCCAAGAATAAAAGCATTTTTAAATGAGTTTAATAATTTTCTAAATGAATTGTAATGTGCTTCATCAATAATAACCAAACCAATATTATCAAGATGCAGTTTTTCATCATTGATACGGTTTTTTAAAGTTTCAACCATTGCGACAAAACATGAAAAATCATTTTGGTCAGGAAGTTCTTTTACTTTACTGTTAATGATTTTATTGCTTACGCCAAACCCCTTAAGCATTTTTGAGGTTTGTTTACAAAGTTCAATACGGTGTGTTAATACCACTACTTTTTTATCATTATTAGATAAATAGCGACGAACGATTTCAGAAAAAATCACAGTTTTTCCACCACCTGTAGGCAATTGATATAATAAATGATGTTTTGAAGGAGCATTATCTAAACGTTCAAAAATGGCATCGATATCGCCTTTTTGGTATGCATAAAGTTCTTTTTTCTCTTCTCTTTCTATTTCTAAAGTGTTTTGAGACATTGTTTGTTTTTGGATTTTTGCAAAAATACACCGAAAAAACAGTTATTCATCTTATTTTAACCTAAAATAAATGTTTTTTTATAAATAAGATTTTTTATGGGAATGCATTTTAGAGGCTTAATTTGTCTAAAATAGCTTCAAAATCGTACTTATTTCTCCATTTTTGTTCTAAAACCATTTCATTTATTCCCTCAATTCTTGTTTTAAACTCAGCTAAAATTCCATTTGAAACTATAAAGTTAACAGCTTGTTCAAATGAATTTAACATGCTTTTGTAAAATAATTCCTGTTTTACAAAATTTTGAGAAGAATAAGTTTGAGCAATTTCTATATTATACAACATTATATCTGCTGTAATGAACGAATCAACTCCAAGCATGATAAAATGTTTGATAATCTTCTGAGCTACAGAGCGACGCATTTTTGCTTTTGGATACCGTTTTGCACCTGCTTTTTTTACAGGAAAATATTCTTGCGAAATTTTAACCTTAGATTCTTGTAAAAGTTTGTCTTCTTTTGGATTAAAAACAAAATCATAATAAACTTTTACGGGACTGAATTTCTCATACAACTCCATAAGCTGCTCCTCGAGTTGTTCTTTACTCAATTCGGTCAAATATTTTTTTAAATCACGCTTGCTCATTATCAAAGTTTAAGATTGTAAAAGTAAATTACTTTATTGATACATAACTCAAAAACCAACAAGAATCCTTAATTTTGCTGCTATAATTTCAAAAAAATAGATATATGCTCAAGATTTTTAAAGTTACTGCGATTTTAGAGGGAATCTCTTATTTAGTATTATTTGCTAATATGCTTTTTATTAAAACTAACAACCCAGAACTATATCATACTTTATTACGTCCATTAGGAATGACACATGGCGTTTTATTTATTGGTTACATTATATTAGCGGTATTATTGAGAAAATCTCAAAACTGGGATTTTAAAACGTTTTTAATTATTCTTGTTGCATCATTAATTCCTTTTGGAACATTCTATATTGAGAAAAAGTATTTAGAAAGTAATGCATAAATTTTTGGATAAAATATTTAATTTTTTATATCCGCTTTTTAGAGATTGGGGAATGAACCGCAATGTTGCGTCGTACATCAGCCTGGTTTTTAATATTGTCGTTATGATAGCTTTGGCTTATGCCATTTATTATGCCGCAAAATTTGTTCTGGTTACCTTAACTGCTGTTTTTGCACAGCGTACAAAAACAAAATTTGATGATTATTTAATTCATAACAAAACAACTAAATATACTGCCTATTTAATTCCGTTTTTCTTTATTTATAAAGCTGTTCCAATCATTCTAGATAAGTATGAGTATTGGGAATTGATGTTTGGAAAAATAGTCGGAATTTATATTGTTTTGATTAGTTTATGGATCATCAGAACTATTTTTAATGCGCTTCGTGATTATTTAAAGCAGAAACCAGAATACAGCGACAAACCAATTGACAGTTTTGTTCAGGTTATTATGATCGTGCTTTGGATTTTTGGTGTTGCCATGATTATTTCGACTTTATTCGGAATCAAGAAAGGCGAATTGCTGACTATTCTAGGGACACTTTCGGCAATTATTATTTTAATTTTTAGAGATACAATTTTAGGATTTGTTTCAAGTGTTCAAGTTGCCATTAATGACATGGTTCGTATTGGTGACTGGATCACAATGGACAAATTTGGCGCAGATGGTGATGTTATCGAAATTAACTTGACAACTGTAAAAGTTCGAAATTTTGATAATACGATAACAACGATTCCAACGTATGCCTTGAGTTCCGATTCTTTTCAGAACTGGCGCGGAATGCAAAAATCTGATGGAAGACGTATAAAACGACACGTTTTGATAAAAAGCAGCAGTATTCGCTTTTTGAATAATGATGATCTTAATCATATGAAAAAAGTGCAGCTGATAAGTTCTTATATCGAAACAAGACAAGCCGAAATTGAAAAATATAACGATCTTCGAGGAATTGATAAGTCTCTTGCTCTTAATGGCCGCAATATGACCAACTTAGGATTGTTTAGAAAATACATCATGCAGTATCTTGTAACACACCCAGGATTAAATAAGGACATGCATATTATGTGTCGACAATTGCAATCTAGTGCTCATGGCGTACCATTAGAAATTTATGCTTTTTCTAGTGATAAACGCTGGGCAAATTACGAATACATTATGTCTGATATTTTCGATCACATAATGGCATCGGTAATTTATTTTGATCTTGAAATATTTGAACTGCCGTCACAGATTGGTCATTTAGACAGATAGTTTACTCTTAAAAATAAGATATTAAAAAAAGCCTCAAATTCAATTGAACTTGAGGCTTTTTACATTTTTAGAAATCAATTATTATCTAATTAATTTTCTGTATTTCAAACGCTTTGGAGTTAAATCACCACCAAGACGTTTCTTTTTATTTTCTTCATAATCAGAGAAACTTCCTTCGAAGAAATAAACTTCAGAATCTCCTTCAAAAGCTAAGATGTGTGTACAAATTCTATCTAAGAACCATCTGTCGTGAGAAATAATTACTGCACAACCAGCAAAATTCTCTAAACCTTCTTCAAGAGCACGAAGTGTATTCACATCCAAGTCATTCGTTGGCTCATCCAGTAAAAGTACGTTTCCTTCTTCTTTCAAAGTCATTGCTAAGTGTAAACGGTTACGCTCACCACCTGATAACATAGATACTTTTTTATTTTGCTCACCGCCGCCAAAATTGAAACGAGATAGATAAGCTCTTGAATTAACCTGCTTTCCTCCCATCATAATCAACTCCTGACCATCAGCAAAATTTTCCCAAATAGATTTATTAGGATCAATGTTTGAGTGAGATTGATCTACATAAGCGATTTTTACAGTATCACCAACTGAAAATTCTCCACTATCTGTTTTTTCCTCACCCATAATCATTTTAAAAATGGTAGATTTACCAGCACCGTTTGGTCCAATAATTCCAACAATACCAGCTTGCGGCAAAGTAAAGTTCAAATTATCGTATAATAATTTGTCTCCAAAAGCTTTGGCAACATTCTTCGCTTCGATAACATTTGTACCTAAACGAGGACCATTTGGAATGTAGATTTCCAAGTTTTCATCCAATTGTTTTTGGTCTTCATTTAATAATTTATCGTAATTCTGCAAACGTGCTTTTTGTTTGGTTTGACGTCCTTTTGCACCTTGACGAACCCATTCTAACTCACGTTCTAAAGTTTTTCTTCGTTTTGAAGCTACTTTTTCTTCTTGAGCCATACGGTTTGATTTTTGATCTAACCAAGAAGAATAATTCCCTTTCCATGGAATACCTTCTCCTCTATCCAATTCCAGAATCCATCCAGCAACATTATCAAGGAAATAACGGTCGTGCGTTACTGCAATAACAGTTCCTGAATATTGTGCTAAATGCTGCTCTAACCAAAGTACAGACTCGGCATCAAGGTGGTTGGTAGGCTCATCTAATAATAATACATCTGGTTGCTGCAATAACAAACGACATAAAGCTACACGACGACGCTCACCTCCAGAAAGATTTTTAATTGGAGTATCACCTTCCGGTGTACGCAAAGCATCCATTGCGATTTCTAATTTAGTATCGATTTCCCAAGCACCAAGAGCATCAATTTTGTCTTGTAAAGCTGCCTGACGATCCATCAATTTATCCATTTTATCTGGATCTGAGTAATTCTCTTCAAGACCAAATAAATCATTAATTTGGTTGTATTCTTCTAAAACAGCCATCGTTTCAGCTGCTCCTTCACGCACAATTTCGATAACAGTTTTAGAATCATCAAGAATTGGCTCTTGCTCTAAATAACCTACTGTATAACCTGGTTGAAAAACTACATCTCCTTGATAATTTTTATCAACTCCTGCAATAATTTTTAAAAGAGAAGATTTTCCAGAACCGTTAAGTCCTAAAATACCAATTTTAGCTCCGTAAAAGAAACTCAAATAAATGTTTTTAAGTACCGGTTTGTCTGCTCCTTGATAGGTTTTACTCAATTTCTGCATTGAGAAAATTACTTTCTTATCGTCTGACATTCTATTTATTTTTAATTATTTATTTTCTATATGATTTTATGCCATAATTCAATTTGGCAAACTTAAACTAAACTCTGCCTTTCAATGCATTAAAAACCCAAGCGTTGGCAAAAAAACCAACACCTGCCGCCGCAAATCCCCAGCCAGAAACATCTCTGTATCTAAAAGCACCAAGACCTATAAGCAACAATCCCATAAGTACCATTATAAAAGTAGCCCATCCTAAAACGGTATTTTTATTCATTCCCATAATTGTGTAATTATTATTTTAAGTAGTAAATTTTTTAGAAAGGCAAATATCGTGAATTTTAACGGCTTAATTAAATATTTTATACAGCATTTCTTTTAACAAATCCGACTGTGGTAAAGCATTCGCTCCAACTCCTTTACTTTTCACATCAATATCACGTAATGCACCAACGATTTGACTTACTTTTCGCATTGGATAATTTTTTACAGCTAAATCATATTCCTTTAAAAAATAAGGATTTACACCAATTGCAGCAGCAACATTTTTAGGATTCTTATCTTTAAGTCCGTGGTATTTTAAAAGCTGAATAAAAAAACCAAACACTAATCCCGTAGTCATAACTAATGGATATTCTTTTGGGTTATGCGCAAAATTTTCAGCAATTTTATAGGCTTTTAACTGATTGCGTTCTCCAATGGCTTTACGAAGTTCAAAAACATTATAATCTTTACTAAAACCAATATTTTCCTCAATATGCTGAGGCGTAATCATTGTTCCTTGCGGTAAAATGATTTGTAATTTCTCTAACTCATTATTGATTTTACTCAAATCAGTTCCTAAAAACTCAACCAGCATTGCATTTGCTTTTGGATCAATTGTGTATTTTTTTCCTGCAAGGATACGCTTTATCCAATCTCCAACTTGATTTTCGTATAATTTTTTACTCTCGAAAACAATTCCGTTTTGAGCTAAAAGTTTAGTCACTTTTTTTCGCTTATCAAGAGTTTTGTATTTATAGCAAAAAACCAAAACCGTAGTTTCCATCGGATTATTAACGTACGACTCTATTTTATCTATTGTTCTTGATAAATCCTGCGCTTCTTTCACAATAACAACCTGACGATCAGCCATCATAGGATAGCGCTTGGCCGTTGAAACAATATCTTCTACAGAAACATCTCTTCCGTATAAAACAGTTTGATTAAAACCTCTCTCTTCTTCAGCCAGTACATTTTGTTCTATATATTCAGACAGCTTATCTATATAATAAGGTTCTTCACCCATTAAAAAGTAAATAGGCTTTATATTCCCTGCCTTTATATCATTAACAATTTTTATAACTTCGTCCATTCAATTTTTTTTGTTTCACCTTTCAAGCTTCAAATTTCCCGCCTCAATAACTTGAAACTTTATCCCGAGACTTCGGGAGAAACCTGAAACTATTTTATATTTTTGCTTTATGTTAAAGCTAAATTTCCCTTCTTATACTTTCCGATTCAAAAATAGCGAAAATAAAGTGTCTATTTTTGATGAAATCAGGAAAAAATTTATCATTCTTACTCCAGAAGAATGGGTTCGTCAGCATGTAGTTCATTATTTAATGAACGAAAAAAAATATCCTAAATCGCTTATAAACGTAGAGAAAGTTTTAACAGTCAATGGTTTGCGAAAAAGATATGATGTCGTCGTTTTTAATTCAGACGGCACTATACACATATTGGTAGAGTGCAAAGCTCCAGAGGTTAAAATATCACAAACAACTTTTGATCAAATTGCACGTTACAATATGACAATGCAGGCACGGTTTTTGAATGTAACAAACGGACTGAGTCATTTTTACTGTCAAATGGATTTTGAGAATGAAAAATATCAGTTTTTAAGAGGTCTGCCAAATTACGGCGAATAAAATAATATTAAAATAAATAAAAATTACTTTTGGATAAAATAGCTGTTGTCATTTTAAACTGGAACGGAGTAAAATTGTTAGAGCAATTTTTACCGTCTGTTTTACAGTATTCAGAAGAGGCCTCTATATATGTAGCAGATAATGCTTCAACAGATGATTCTATTGATTTCGTAAAGAGAAATTTCCCCACTATAAAAATTGTACAAAATACCGGCAACCATGGTTTTGCAAAAGGTTACAATGATGCGCTTCAGCATATAGATGCAGAAATTTATGCATTAGTAAATTCTGATATTGAAGTAACCGAAAATTGGCTGCAGCCTATTGTTGATACTTTTGAGAAAGAAAAGCAAACAGCCATTATTCAGCCTAAAATTCTTGATTTCAAAAATAGAGAATACTTTGAATATGCGGGAGCAGCTGGAGGTTTTATTGATAAATATGGTTTTCCCTTTTGCAGAGGAAGAATCTTTGATACAATAGAAAAAGACAATGGTCAATACGATGATAATTGCGAATTATTTTGGGCTTCGGGAGCTTGCTTTTTTATTAGAAAGAAAGTATACCATGAATTAGGTGGTTTTGATGAGACCTTTTTTGCGCATCAAGAAGAAATTGATTTATGCTGGCGTGCCGCAAATGAAGGACATATAATAAAGTACAATTCGAAATCTGTAGTGTATCACGTTGGCGGCGCTACATTACAACAAGGAAATCCGAAGAAAACTTTCTTAAATTTTAGAAATTCTCTATTAATGCTGGTTAAAAACCTTCCAAAAAAAGGATTATTTTTTGTGATTTTCTTTAGAATGGTTTTAGACGGAATTGCTGGTATCCGTTTTCTTACACAAGGTAAGTTCAAACATACTTTTGCCATTCTAAAAGCACATTTTTCATTTTATTGCATATCTTTAAAGTATCTAAGACACCGCAAAGATTTTCAAATACAAAAATACTATACCGTAAAAAGTGTCGTTTACTTGTATTACATAAAGAAATTACTGGTTTTTAAAGAAATCTTTAACAGTAATCAAAATATTAAAAACTAAATTTGTAATCAACGTTTAATTAAATATAATACCTATGAGAAAAATAGTTATCGCACTATCAGTATTAATGGCCTTAACTTCGTGTGTATCGAAAAAGCAATACGCAGCATTAGAAGCTAAGAACAAAGAAACTCAAGACTTACTAAACTCTTGTACTGTTAAGTTAAATTCTTGTTTAACTGAAAAAGCTGCATTGGCCGCTACAGCAGAAAGCTATAAACAACACAATCAAGACTTAATCAGTACTTCTAAAGACTTAACTGTTTTAACTACTAAAGGAGCTGAAAACCTTGAAAAATCTTTAGAAAGCTTGAAAGAAAAAGATTTAAAAATCTCTAGACTTCAAGACGCACTTACTAAAAAAGACAGTGTAACTTTAGCTTTAGTTACAAGCTTGAAAGGTGCTGTTGGAATCAATGATCCAGATATCGAAATCAACGTAGAAAAAGGAGTTGTATTTATTTCTATCGCAGACAAATTATTATTCAAAAGTGGTAGCTATGATGTAACTGACAAAGCTAAAGGTGTTTTGGCTAAAGTTGCAAAAGTAGTAAACGACAAACCTGATTTTGAATGTATGGTTGAAGGTCACACAGATAATGTACCATACAAAAGCAACGGAATCTTGTTAGACAACTGGGATTTAAGTGTTAAACGTTCAACTTCTATTGTACGTGTATTAACAAATGACCTTGGTGTTAACCCTGCAAAATTAATCGCAGCTGGTAGAAGTTCTTATGTACCATTAGTAGCTAATGATACTCCAGATGACAGAGCTCGTAACAGAAGAACTCGTATTGTTGTTATGCCAAAAATCGATCAGTTCTACGACATGATTGAAAAAGAAATGAAAAAACAAGCAAAATAATTTAAAGTAACATACTTTATTATACAGAAAAAGCAGGTCAATTGACCTGCTTTTATGTATCCTTAATTTTTTTAATAACCAATTAAATATAAATCAAGAATAGCATTATTTTTAAATTAACTAACTAAATTATAACTTTATTAAAGTTAGGTATTTATTTTTAACTTTTATACGATTTAAGTTTTTTTTTACAAAATTCCTATATCTCCCTTTCCTTCTCTGACAATAACCGGCTCGTGTTCTGACAAGTCAATAATTGTCGATCCTACATTATCTCCATAACCTCCATCAATTACCAAATCTACAAGATTTTGCCATTTTTCAAAAATTAATTCAGGATCTGTTGTGTATTCAATTACATCATCTTCATCTCGAATCGAAGTTGAAACAACTGGATTCCCTAATTGGCGAACAATTTCTAAAATAATATTATTATCAGGAACACGAATACCCACAGTAGTTTTCTTTTTAAACTCTTTAGGCAAATTATTATTCCCTGGCAAAATAAAAGTATAGGGTCCTGGTAAAGCTCTTTTTAGTATTTTAAAAGTTGATGTATTAATCTGGCGTACATAATCTGATAAATTACTTAAATCATGACAAATAAACGAAAAATTTGCTTTCTCTAGCTTAACTCCTTTAATTTTTGCGATTTTTTCTAAAGCACGCGAATTAGTAATATCACAACCTAAACCGTAAACAGTATCTGTTGGATAAATTACCAAACCTCCATTTTGAAGCACTTTTACAACCTTTGCAATAGCAGCTTCACTAGGTTTATCTGGGTATATTTTTATAAATTCCGCCATAATATTTTTGTTTCAAGTTTTTTTTGTTTGCTTCGCCTGTTCGGCATTCTGCCTCGAGTCAAGTTTCAAGTTTGTGCTCCAAAACTTGAAACTTCAAACCTGAAACTTGAAACATATATTTATCCCACCACATCTAATTTAGCAAATCTCAGCAAAAGCTTTTTAATACCTCCTACTTCAAATTTGATCTCTGCTTTTTTATCAGCTCCAACACCTTCAAGATTAACCACTTCACCTTTTCCAAAACGTTCGTGCATTACAACATTTCCAACCGTTAACTTATTATCAAATAAATTAGCACCTGAACTTACCGGCGCATTTCCTGCAACAGGTTTTAACTTTCGAATATTTAAATCTGGCTTCGGATTATTATCCGTTATATGTTTTGGAGGCGTTCCTCCTACTGGTTTTGCTAATCTCAATTTCGATTTATCAACATCTCCAAAAATGTCTCCGTCAATAGGCGATTTATAACGATAATTAGTCTCCGCAGGAGTCAAATATTCTAGAAACTGTCCGTCGATTTCTTCAATAAAACGTGAAGGCTCACTATCAGTCAATTTCCCCCAGCGATAACGAGATTGTGCATACGTTAAATAAGCTTGGTGTTCTGCACGTGTTAAAGCTACGTAAAATAATCTACGTTCTTCTTCCAATTCACTTCTAGTACTCATACTCATCGCACTCGGAAACAAATCTTCCTCCATACCAACTACAAAAACATGAGGAAACTCAAGTCCTTTTGCTAAGTGAATCGTCATCAATGCTACACGATCATCATCATTAGTATCTTTATCCAAATCTGTTGCCAAAGCTACATCTTCCATAAATTCAGCCAAAGCACCTCTTGCACCATCAATTTCTTTTTGTCCTTCAGTAAAATCTTTAATACCGTTTAAAAGTTCTTCAATATTCTGAATTTTTGCCATTCCTTCAGGAGTCGCATCTTTTTTCAATTCTTGAACCAGACCCGTTTTTTTCGCAACATGGTCCGTTATATAAAAAGCATCCTGATTTTGATCAATAACCTGAAAACTCTGAATCATTGTTACGAAATCCTTCAGTTTATTCTTCGTTCCAGCATTCAGCTTTAAGTCAATTTTATCAATATTAACCATTACTTCCCAAATCGATCGTTTGTAATGATTGGCAGCAATAGTAAGTTTTTCTACAGTTGTATCTCCAATTCCACGAGCAGGATAATTGATAACACGAATCAACGCTTCTTCATCTTTTGGATTAATTACTAAACGCAAATAACACAAAACATCCTTTATTTCTTTACGTTGATAGAACGATAATCCTCCATAAATTCTATACGGAATATCACGTTTTCTTAACGCATCTTCCATTGCACGAGACTGCGCATTGGTACGGTACAAAATCGCAAAAGAGCCATTATGAAGCTGATTCTGCATTTTTTGTTCAAAAATCGTACTTGCTACAAAACGACCTTCTTCAGCATCAGTCAAACTTCGGTGGACTTTAATTTTAGGTCCAAAATCATTTGCTGTCCAAACTACTTTATCAAGTTTGGTTTTGTTATGCTCCATTACCGTATTTGCGGCTTCAACAATATTACGGGTTGATCGGTAATTTTGCTCTAAACGGAACATTATAACACCCTCGTAATCCTTCTGGAAATTCAGAATGTTATTAATATTTGCTCCACGAAATGCATAGATACTTTGAGCATCATCTCCAACCACACAAATATTCTGGAATTTATCTGATAAAGCTCTTACAATCAAATACTGAGAGTGATTCGTATCTTGGTACTCATCAACCAAAATATAACGAAAACGGTTTTGATATTTAGCCAAAACCTCAGGAAAACGAGTTAGTAATTCGTTGGTTTTCAATAATAAATCATCAAAATCCATTGCACCTGCTTTAAAACAACGCTCTACATATTGCTGATAAATATCTCCTAATCTAGGTCTTTTTGCCATTGCATCGGCCTCAACTAATTCTGGATTGTTGAAATAGGCTTTTACCGTAATTAAACTGTTTTTATAACTTGAAATACGTCCTAAAATCTGTTTCGGTTTATAAACATCACGATCCAGCTGCATTTCTTTAATAATCGAAGAAATTAATCTAGCAGAATCCTGAGAATCGTAAATAGTAAAATTCGATGGATACCCTAAATGATCTGATTCTGAACGCAGAATACGAGCAAAAATGGAGTGAAAAGTTCCCATCCAAAGGTTTTTTGCTTCAGATGCTCCCACAATATCCGAAATCCTGTGTTTCATTTCACGAGCCGCTTTATTGGTAAAAGTCAGCGATAAAATATTGAAGGCATCAATACCTTGAGCCATCAAATAAGCAATTCTAATTGTTAAAACACGGGTTTTCCCCGAACCTGCACCAGCAATAATAATCATTGGCCCGTCTTTTTTTAGAACGGGTTGTCGTTGCGCTTCATTGAGTTGATCAATGTACTTTTGCATGAAATTTTTCTCCATATGATGCAAAAATAAGAATTTAAAGAGAAAGTTCCTAAGATACTAAGACGCTAAGGTTCTAAGTTTTTTTGAAGCTGAAGAATAGGCATTTTATTAAATATGATTTCCTGCTTTCGGCTTTATCTCTCCTCCCGATAGCCATCGGGAGGAGAGGATATCGCCTCTATCAGGGCTAAAATCAAACAATTGACTTTCTTTAAATATTTTGAACCTTATAAGATATGAGTTTATTTAATTCTATTGTAAGTAAAACACTGAAAATGCTTATATTAAGTGCAATTTCGAAAAACATATTAAAAATAAAGCTTATAATTTCTTATATCACTTATATGGTTTAAGTAAACTATTTGAAGAAAACGTCGTAGGCAAATCGAATCAATGTTCCGACAACTACAACTAGAAAGAAAATCCTAATAAATCCATTTCCTTTATTAATGGCCAATTTTGCACCAAGCCATCCACCAAGTCCGTTACTAATTGCCATTGGAATTGCAATTGCCCAAATGATTTTTCCTTTAATCATAAATAAACAAATCGAACCAAAATTAGTCGCCAGATTAACCATTTTAGCATTTGCAGAAGCGTGCAAAAAGTCAAAACCCAAAAGTGCAATAAAAGCTACTACAAAAAAACTTCCTGTTCCAGGACCAATAAAACCATCATAAAAACCAACAATTACACTAATTACCACTGCATAAATTATCTGAGTGGTTTCTGAATGGTCTTTCGCAGCATGCTGACCAAAGTTTTTCTTAGCATACGTGTATATAAACAACAATGATAAAACAACAAGTAGAAGCGGTTTCATAAAATCATTGCTGACCATAGTTAATATTGTAGATCCCAAAAAAGCCGATGGAACAGCTAAACACATCATAATCAAGAGCGATTTCCATTGAATTACTACTTTTTTAAGATATTGAAATGCAGCAAAAGCGGTTCCAGTGAAAGCCGGAATTTTTAAACTTCCAATAACTGTTGAAACGGGAAGATTTGGTAATAAAATTAACCCCATTGGAGTTTGAATTAATCCGCCGCCGCCCACAATAGCATCGATAAATCCTGCTGCGAACGCTGCCAAACAAAGAAAAAGTATTACGTATGAATCCATTAAAAGTATATTTTTGGTAGATTTTGAGAATCTGAATGCAAAAGTAAAGCTTACATTTTGTTTATTGCGATAAATTTAAACTAGATTTTTACTCAAAAAGCATATTTTTGCTAAAAAATTACCCAAATGGATTTTACAAAAATTATAGAATTAGCCAGTTATACTTTACCTGCAATTGTGACTGGATTTGTTGCGTACAGTTTTTTTGAACTGCACATTAAAAACAACGACAAAAAGCGTGCTTTTTTATTGAATAGAGAATATCAAAAGCAATCTTTACCTATACGTTTACAGGCGTACGAACGTATGACTTTATTTTTGGAACGTATTAATTTAACAAAATTATTAATTAGAATTTCTCCTATTTCAAACGATAAGCATGATTATGAAAATTACGTAATCGATCAAATTGAACAAGAGTTTGAACATAACTTAACGCAGCAAATTTATATGTCTGACGAGTGTTGGACAATTATAACTACAGCCAAAAATGCTACAATCCAAATGATTCGTAAAGCTGCAATGAGCGATAAAGTAGAAAATGCCGATAAACTGCGTGAAGTAATCCTGAATGACCTACTAGAAAAACAATCTCCAAGCAACGCAGCTTTAGGATATATTAAAAATGAAGTTGCTGAACTTTGGTAAAAAAAACTTAGAGTTCAGACTTTAGATTTAATCTAGAATATGAACTCTAAGTTTTTATATTATCTTTTGTTTTTAGTGATCCAATAAATAATATTTATCGTTTCCTCTAATTCTTTTTCTTCAACTTCAAATTTATCAAATGACGTTTTAGGGCTTGAAGCTCCTGCTGCCATAATTCGACCTGCTTTCACTTCGTTTACTCTATCATAAGCAACCATATCTCGCAAAGCATATTTCGATACCTGTTTTACATTTACAATTTTTACGTCTAATGCTTTTGCAATATTATCAGCATTATTCTTAGCATCATTAATCGCACTCTGAACTAATTTCAATCTCGAAGTTTTTTCCAATCCTTCAGAGAGAAAAGTTTCAAATTCAGCGTCCAAATCTTTGATATTTTCGCTTTGTATTTCCTGATAAAATGCTTCGATTATCTTGTTATCCAAAGCAAAATTTATTGATAAGGAATTAGTAACAGTATATTCCTTTTTATGATCACTATTCTCACTGCTGGATATTCTGTATTCAGAAATTTTTATATTTTTTTCAGTAAAACCAATATTAAAAAGCCCTTTTTGAAGTTTTTCAATTTCTTCGTTTAACTCTTTAATGGCTGTTGTTTCAATTAAATTTTGCTTCTCAATTGTAACTTTAAATCTTGCACAATCAGGTTTAACTTTGATTCTAGAATTTCCTTCAGCGGTTATTTCACTACCTATGTTTACTTGTGAAAATACTGGAATTACATAAGCTAAAAAAAATAAAACTGTAATTATTTTTCTCATTATCAATACTATTTTAAATGTTGTTATTTCATAATGTAAATTCTAAAATCACCTATTATCACTCATAACCTCAGATTTATTCTGAGCATATTCATAACCTTGTTCCCACCATTCTTTCATTACCTCTTTATTAAAGATCAAGGCATTATCTGTCAGTTTGGTTGGCGTGTAATACAAATTAAGTTTCACATCTTTATTGTTTGCCATAAGCTTTCCTATTGCGATATCGTGTTTTTCGACTTGATCTAAGGCAATTCGAAACAAATCAATCATCAAGGAAAACGGATTTTTACCAATTACTGTCTTTGTTGTATTAACTTCGGTTTCAAGGATTATAACATCAATTTCGGTTGCGCCGCGATTAATAGCTTCGCGAATAGGAACTAAACTTGAAAATCCTCCATCGCCATATTCTGAATTGTTTTTAGTAACTAAACTCATAAACGGAACATAATTACTGGAAATCCACGACCATTCGCAAAACTCTTCGTAACTGCAGTCTTTAACCGATTTATACTCCGATTCGTTTTTGGTAAAATTGGTTACAGTTATAACAACATCAGTATCTAATTTTTTCAATTTATTAAAATCGGACAGCGAGAAATTATTCTGAATATATTTTCTTAAACCTTTACTTTCACCAAAAGTTCTTTTTCCTTTAAAGAATTGACGTAATACATTGAAGTGATTGATGGTAACAATATCTATTCCTTCTTTTACTTTAACTACAAACGGGCAAATATTAAAAATACTAGCCATGGTGACATTAGTATAAACGGAATGGATTTTTTTAATATGACCAAGTGCGAGATGCGGAATTAGAAGACTTCCTGTAGATGTTCCGATAAACAAATCATATTCATTTCTTTTTTCTTCAATCAAATATTGTGCAACTCCGCCGGCAAATGCGCCTTTACTTCCACCGCCAGAAATAACTAATGCTTTCATAAAATTTAATGTAGGTTTGTTTTTTGATTTTTTTAAAAGAAACAAGAATAAAGACTTCTTTTAATCGCTAGTTTCTTGCATCTCTCTTATTGCTTCTATTTTCTATTCTACTCTTTCAGCAAACGATTCAATTGATATTGTTCATCGGGGTTTAAATTAGGTAAAATTCTATTAAACGAAGCACGCATTTCTGAATTTTTTAATAAAATCCTAATAGAATCTCTTCCAAATTTTGAAAACTGCCACATATGATGTGTTGTTGCACTCACTAAATTAGTTAAAACCTGATCGTTTATAATTTTAAAAGCAATCAGTTTTTCAAGGGCATTCTGACGTGTTGGAGCTTCATATTTAGTTGAAGAAAAAGCAATAAGTTCGTTTACTAATTCTTCAGAATTTGTACTGTAATCAGGTGTTGATAAAGCCAGCGAAAGCCATAATGTTCGAAGATTAAAGTCATTAAACCCAATCCAGTCTTTAGATTTATTCAAGTAATCTGCTCTATGATTTGGGAAGTTTTTCCACAAATAAAACAGTGCGATTTCTTGTGTTTGATACGATTTATCATCAAGCAAAGTTTCATATTCAGCTCTAAAATCTTCTGGAATTTTAGCCAATGAACCTGCAACAGCTTGTCTTACTTGAGTATTATTTGTTTTTAATGCAGTTTGTAAAAGAGTTTTCTTTGCTTCGTATTTTTCAATTCCTAATTGATCTACAATTGCTTCTTTTACAGATTCATAAACATCAGACTCTAAAGTTTTTCTTAAAACATCTTCTTTCTCAGATAATGGCGTTTTTTTAAGTTTGTCAATCTCTAAACGAGTTTGAATTGCTTTATTTTTACTCAGTAAAGCATTTGCTGTCGGCGTATCAAAAACTGTCGATTCCAGCCAAGTTTTTTGAAATTTATCAAGATCAAAATCAGATACTTTTTTTATTTCGTCAAAGAAATCTTGAGTTGTTACGGTTTGATAAGCAAACTTTTTCAAATAGCTTTTTATTGCTTTTTTAAAAGCCTTGTCTCCAATTGATTCATGCAGTACAAACAATGCCCAAGCTCCTTTTTCATAAAAAGTGAGCGAACTTGCTTTTGCATTCAAAACCGGAATAGAATCTGTTCGTGAGGCAAATTTTATTTGCTGCGCAGTATTGTATAATTTCGAGTAAAAGAAATCGTCTCCATAAATTTCTCTTTCTGCCAAAGCAGCAAAATAAGTTGCGAAACCTTCTTGAAGCCAATGATGCTTGCTGCTTTCAGCTGTAATTAAATCTCCAAACCAATGATGTGCCAACTCGTGTGCATCGACATTTGTATAACTTCTATCTTCAAAACCTATAGAATCTACTACATAACGAGTTGCCAAAAGTGTGGAAGTTGTATTCTCCATTCCAGCGTATAAAAAATCGCGGACAGGAATTTGTCTGTAAATTTTCCAAGGATATTTTACTCCGATTTCTTTCTCTAAAAAATCAAAAATACGTTTAGAATAGCGATACGTTGGCTCAAAACGTTTTTTATCTTTTGGTTCTAGATAATATTCTAACGGAATTCTAGATTTTGAAAGCATTTCTGTTTTATCATATTTGCCAATTGCAAGCATCAATAAATAAGAACTCATTGGTTTCTCCATTTCGTATTGCCAGTGAAACAAATCGTCTTTGCTTGTTTTTTCTTTTAAAATACCATTTGAAATTACCTGATACTGGTTATTGTAAGTAATGCCTAAATTAAAAATCAATTTCTCATTGACATCATCAAAACTCGGAAACCAGTTACTGGTGTATCTTCCCTGTCCTTGCGTCCAGATTTGAACATCATCATTTTCAATTTCAACAAAGTACAATGCTTGTTTTGGCTTTACAGTATAATTGAATGTTAACTGCTTGTTTCCTTTTTCAAAATGACTAACAATTTGTAATTCTTTACCCGTATTTACAAAAACAGCATTTTCACCATTTATTTGAACATTAGAGAATTCCATATTTTTAGCATCCATTTTTATCGTATCAACAGACTGCAAAACGCTAAAATCGTAAACGACTTTTCCTGCAATTGTTTTTTGTACATTATCGATAGTCAATTGTGCATTAACCGATTTAAAATCGACAAATTTAGTTTGCTGCGCAAAAAGGAAAGTGGTAAATAATAAGAATATATATTTCATTGAAATGTTGAATTTATAGAATCCGTGTCCCAAGATCGTGGATTATTTTTTATGTAATTGTAAATCCTTTCAAATGTTCTGTAATTTTTAACAATATGATCGTGATAATTATTCTGCCAAATAGATTCTGTCCCATTTATTTGTTTGGTTGTAATTGATTTTAAAATAGCCACAAATGAAGAAATTGAATTGGGTTTTCGAGAAAAAGCAGATTCCGATTGGCTCTGTAGAGGCGCACGGCAGTGCGCCTCCGGTTTTGTTGTGATGGTTTTTATTGGTATGCTGGACGTAGACGCACTGCCGTGCGTCTCTACAATGTGCGACTCTACGATATGCGTTGTGTTTTGATTATGGTCTGTGTTTTGAATTTCAATTAATAAATGAATATGATTAGGCATGACAATCCAATTATGGAAAAACCAATTTTCACGAATATTAATTGATTTTAAAAGTTCGTTTTCGACAATTATTCCGTTTTTATTTAAAATCATCCTTTCTTCATCAATAGTGCCAAAAATACATTTTCTACCTTTAGAAACTATTGTAATAAAATAGATTCCTTCACTAGAATAATCCCAGCCTTTCAATCTTTTTGAATCAATTTTAAACTTATCTTTAAATAATGTCATAATATGGCTTGTAAGAAATCAAAGTTACAAAGGTTTCATCAACAAATCGAATGAAATTTGTAAGTTTACCACACTAAAATCCCAAAACGTGTTTACACCCAAAAAAGCCTTATTTAACTGGAGCAGCGGAAAAGATTCGGCTCTTGCATTATACAAAATCCTTCAAAATTCTGAGTATAAAATCGATTGTTTATTGACAAGTGTGAATCAGCAATATCAACGAATTTCAATGCATGGCGTTCGTGTTGAATTGTTGAATGCACAGGCAAAAAGCATTGGACTGCCATTAAAAGTTATGCAGATTCCAGAAATGCCGACTATGGAAGCTTATGAAGATGTAATGACCAAAACCTTAACCGAATTAAAAAATAATGGCATTACACATTCTGTTTTTGGAGATATTTTTCTGGAAGATTTACGAAAATATCGCGAAGATCAATTGGCTAAGATCGGTTTTCAAGGCGTTTTTCCACTTTGGAAAATACCAACAAAAGATTTAATTCAAGAGTTTATTTCATTAGGATTTAAAACTATTGTGGTTTGTGTAAATGAACGTTATTTAGATAAAAGTTTTGTCGGCCGAATTATAGATCAGGATTTTATAAACGATTTACCTGAAAATGTTGATGTTTGCGGAGAAAATGGAGAGTTTCACACTTTTGCTTTTGACGGTCCAATTTTCTCGCAGCCAATAGATTTTGAAATAGGAGAAATCGTTTATCGTAAATATGAAAAACCAGAGAAAGAAGATTCCTTAGATACTGCCTGCGACACCAGTGCTTCTGATGCTTTCGATTTTGGATTTTGGTATTGTGATTTAATCCCTAAATAGTTTCTAAAAAAGTTTGCCACGAATTTCACGAATTTTCACCAATTGATTTGTGTTAATTTGTGCAATTCGCGGCGACACTTCGACTTCGCTTAGTGTGACATGATTAGATTCTTTTACTCTTCAGAATACATTGCCAATAAATTAGTAACTGTATTCCAGTTTCTAATTGTTGCTGTAATATTTAGTTTTTTCTCGATATATTTTTGGTCGAATCTAGTTTTTCCGGCACCAACGGCGTATTTAATAAAAATCCTATTTCCATCAATACTTGCTTCATCAGGTTTAAATTGACTGATCTTTAAATCGTTTATGTTTTCTTTTTTCAATTGAGTTGAGACAAAAGCCACATATAATTTTTTGGTATCGATATCTTTTTCCTTCAAAAAAGGATTATTCTTAAAGCATAATTCTAGATCTTCTTTTGTTATTACAATCGTTGGAACTTCATGTCCAAAAACTTTAAATATTTCCTGTTTGATCATAAAACCAACTTTAGAAGCATCTTCTTCGCTGTCTACAAAAACATTTCCTGTTTGCAGATAAGTTCGAATATTTTGAAAACCAATATTTTCCAACATTATTTTCAAAGCATCCATTTTCATCATATTATGCCCAGAAACATTGATTCCTCGTAAAAGAACTAAGTGCGTTGTCATTTTTAAAATTTTATTCAAAGATAAAAATTCATTTTAGTTTTATATTACAATTCCTCCGTATCAAACTTTATTTAAAAAAAGCCGCTTTATTAAAATAAAAACTCCGCCAGAAAACCGACGGAGCCAAACAATTTGAATTAGTAAGCATTGTTTAAAATATTACTTTAATTTATCATATGTAAGTAAAGGTCCATCACATGTTCCCCAAGTACTGTACATTTTTCCAGCAGCATGAATTATATAGAGATTTTCTATTAAGTCACCGCTGCAAGTTCCTATTATATCACTTTGAGTACTATAAATTAATTTAAACTGAGTTTGTTCTGAAGTTTTTGCAACAGAATAAGTTCCTGATGCACTAGAAGTTTTCTTGTCTTTTATTCTTGTTTTAGAAAACTTCCCATTAGAGCTAAAAACATAGTTTTCCTCCCATTCTATAACATCTATAGAATTTGCTGCTGGATTTTTATTTCTACTCATGCCTGTTAATTTCCATTTTCCATGATAGTCTTCAGTTGGTTTATTGTCATTGTCGTCATTAGAACAAGAAACAAGAGAAATAAACAAAACTATTAAAAGTCCAATTTTCTTCATTTTTTTTAAGTTTTAAAGGTTAGTTATTACTAAGATTAATCGTTCTTAAAATGGTTGCGTCTAATTTTACGGCTTAACGATAACTTAATATTCAAAATCTTAAGAAGTTAATTCATTTCCAAATTTCCCAATTAAAATCTATCTTCGCTTTTCCAAAAGAAAGACAAAAGAAAATAGCGACAAGAGTAAAGAACATACATTTTTACTTTTTACTCTTGTTCTTATTTTCTTTACTCTATTTTCTAAAATTTATGCCAGTCTAATAATCTAAGAAGTCTAAATAAAGAATGTCTAATAATCTGCTTGAAACTCCAATCGAATACTTAAAAGGTGTTGGCCCAAGTCGCGGTCAACTACTTCGCAAGGAATTAGGAATTCATAAATATGGAGATTTAGTAAACTTTTTTCCGAATAGATATATTGACAGAACTCGTTATTACAAAATAAACGAACTTCAAAATACAGGTTCTGAGGTTCAGATTATTGGCAAAATAATCAATATAAAAACAGTTGAATTTGCTAAGAATAAAAAGCGTTTAGTTGCCACATTTGTAGATGATACAGGACAACTAGACCTTAATTGGTTTCAAGGTCATAAATGGATTCGTGAAAGTTTAAAACTAAACGAACCTTGTGTTATTTTTGGAAAATGTTCTTTGTACGGAAGTCAATTCAGCATGGCACATCCCGAAATTGAGTTGCTGAAAGAACATGAAAAAAGTCTGCGTTCTGCCATGCAGCCCGTTTATCCATCTACGGAAACATTAACAAACAGAGGTATTTCAAATAGAACGATTAACAAATTAATGGAACAATTGTTTATCGAAACTCAAGCTTTGTTTACCGAAACTTTTCCATTGTACTTAATCGAAGAATTAAAGCTGATCTCAAAAAGAGCTGCTTTATTTAATATACATTTCCCAAAAAGTACCGATGCTTTGGCGAAAGCCCAATTTAGATTGAAGTTTGAAGAATTGTTTTTTATTCAATTACAGTTAATTACCAAAAATCTAATTAGAAAGCATAAAATAAAAGGGCATCCATTTACCAAAGTGGGTGATTTCTTTACTGAATTTTATCAAAACCACCTTCCTTTTGAACTTACTAATGCTCAAAAAAGAGTGGTTAAAGAAATTCGTTCAGACATGGGCAGCAATGCTCAAATGAACCGATTATTGCAGGGAGATGTTGGTTCTGGAAAAACAATTGTGGCTTTTATGAGCATGCTTTTGGCAATGGATAATGGTTTTCAGGCCTGCTTAATGGCACCGACGGAGATTCTTGCCAATCAGCATTTTATTGGTTTATCAGAATTTGCTAACACTTTGAATATTAATATAAAAATATTAACGGGTTCAACAAAAACTGCAGCTCGAAAAGTTATTCATGAGGAACTCGAAAATGGTACTTTACAGATTTTAATAGGCACACATGCTTTGCTGGAAGATAAAGTGAAGTTTCAAAATCTTGGATTGGCTGTTATTGATGAGCAGCATCGTTTTGGTGTTGAGCAGCGCTCTAAATTGTGGAAGAAAAATGAAATTCCGCCTCACGTTTTGGTTATGACGGCAACACCAATTCCAAGAACTTTAGCAATGAGTTTGTATGGAGATCTTGATATTTCTGTAATTGATGAACTTCCGCCGGGACGAAAACCAATACAAACGGTTCATCGTTTTGATAGTAACCGATTAAAAGTTTGGAAGTTTCTCCGTGATGAAATTGCACTTGGAAGACAAATTTATATTGTATATCCGCTAATTCAAGAATCGGAAAAAATGGATTACAAGGATTTAATGGATGGCTACGAGAGTATTTCTCGCGATTTTCCATTGCCTCAATATTCGATTTCGATTTTGCACGGAAAAATGAAACCCGCTGATAAAGATGCTGAAATGAAGCGTTTCTCTGAAGGAAAAACGAATATTATGGTGGCGACAACGGTAATTGAGGTTGGTGTAAATGTACCAAATGCCAGTGTTATGATTATCGAAAGTGCCGAACGTTTTGGTTTGTCACAATTGCACCAATTGCGCGGCCGAGTTGGTCGTGGAGCCGAACAAAGTTATTGTATTTTGATGACGGGACACAAATTAAGCACGGACAGTAAAACCCGAATGGAAACGATGGTTCAGACAAATGATGGTTTTGAAATCGCTGAAGTTGACTTAAAACTTCGCGGTCCAGGTGATTTAATGGGAACACAGCAAAGCGGAGTTTTAAATCTTCAAATTGCAGATATTGTTCGTGATAGAGATATTTTAGGATTAGCTAGAAATTACGCAATGAAAATCCTAAAAGAAGACGGTCCTTTAAACAAACCAGAACATGCAATTCTTAAAGCTGTTTTTATTGAACTTACTAAAAAGAAAAGTATCTGGAATTATATTAGTTAGTTTTTTTAGGTTCAAAGATACAGAGATGCAAAGATTCTAAGGTTTCTTGAGTTAAAAATAGGTTCAATTACGTCATATCTGATGCAATAAATCTTTCAACCTAAATATGGCTATATGTTGAAAAAAAATTGAACACATAGAGACATAGTCATGTTTGTTGATGCAGGTAAAATACCTTTTAACAATAACAAAACTTATGTTTCTGCGTGTTCATTTTTTTTTCACGCAGATTCAGCAGATTTTTTTATTATTTCTTTGTTGGAGTTTTCTTTTCAAAAAGACCGCTGAACAAACCTTTACTAACTTTATTTTTATCATCTTTTCCTGTAGCAATTAAATGATCGATATATTCCATATACGTTTTTTTACGCTCTTCTAGAAAACCAACTAAATATTCTTCAGAAGCTGTTAAACCGCTTGCTTCTTCTATTTGTAAAAGTTTTTTATATAATGGTTCGATGAATTTTACAATGATATTTTCGGGAACCGATTTTCTTGTTCCAAAAAAACCAACGATCTCGCCATCAGTATCTGCAATGATTTTAAATTCGGTGACAACCCAATAATAACGACCCGTTTTTGCCATGTTTTTCAAAACAACATGAATGTTTTGACTGGATTTAATACTATCCCACAAAAATTTAAAAATCACCTTAGGCATATCAGGATGCCTCACAATATTGTGAGGCTGTCCGATTAATTCAAACTCATCATAGCCAGAAACATCGATAAAATCTTCATTGGCATACAAAATAGTTCCGTTTTTATCTGTTTTACTAAGCAGTACTTTGCTTTTATTCCAATCGACTTCTCTGTCAGAAGGAGTCGGACGTGTAGTTCTGGTCTCCATAAAATTTTATATTAAAAATTAATTGGCATGAGTGTTTTTACTTGTAGAATAAACTCTCTAAAACCTTGTTTTTAAAGCATCTTTCGAGATTTTTTTCATTTTTGGAAGTTGTTTTGTAATTTTTACTTTCTTGTATTAGTTGATTTTACATGAATATCATTCACGAGATCATCAATTTTTTTAGCACTTTCTCTCATCATATCCAGATAAGTCAAAATTTGATCATTGTCTGTATGTCCTTTTGAAACATCAATTAATTTTAAGACAGAAGTTACAGGTAGTTTTAAATCTAAAGTTGTTCTGTGAATAAAGTCGTTATATTCTTTAGTTGCTGATAATGAACTGTATTTAGCCGATGCAAGTTTCATGTTTTCCAGTTCATATTCGTCGGAGATTTTAGAAATATGATTTTCACTGTGTTCCTTAAAATAATAAGCCCAATAGCCATTCATAAAAAATACAACTGCCGCTAAAACAGTATGAATAATTAAAGTCTCGAGATCAAAATTTACCTGCGAAAAATAAACCTGAAGTCCATTTGCGTCGTTATAAATATAGTTCTGCAAATACGCCAAACCAGCGTGATGAAGCACTACTAAAAGGGTAAGTGGAATTTGAAGTCTCCAGTTTTGATAAATAATTAAAATCGTGCTGGCAATAAAAACAGTAAAATGCATTTCGAACATACCATGCATTTGATAAATGTACTGTGCCATAAATATAGCCAGAACAACAGACAAAACGTACTGATAGAATTTTGAATTTTTAATAAAAAACTTTGCAGAATAATACAATAGAAG
Source organism: Flavobacterium plurextorum (assembly GCF_002217395.1). Classification (GTDB taxonomy): domain Bacteria; phylum Bacteroidota; class Bacteroidia; order Flavobacteriales; family Flavobacteriaceae; genus Flavobacterium; species Flavobacterium plurextorum. The sequence goes on from NZ_MUHD01000016.1 coordinate 239,627, forward strand.
ATTCAAGGTTCCTACTCCTACTCCAATTTCAAAAGTGTCATACTTAAATGACAATGCGATTCCGAGAAGGAAATAAACCGCGAGAACATAATTAATAATACTATCAGACTTTTGTGTCATTGTAGACATAAAACTGTGCAAGTAATCTTGCTCATTCAAACTGGCTTTTCTTTTCATAGGTTAAAAATTTTAGTTAGGGATAGATTTATTTAGTGCAATTTGGTAACGAACATCCATAAGCTCTAAGAGCCAAAGCATTAAAAGAGGGCGAATTAGTCTGCTTTAACAATGAGTCAATAGCCATTTGAGCATAATTACTGTCGGCATCTGTGCAATATCTTGTTTTATTATAATTACCTCGAAAATATAAATTATGCGATGAGTCTAATAAAACTGCTTGCGGAGTCGAAATAACACCACATTTTTTAGCAATATTTTGATCAAAATAAACAGGAATCTGTGCGTCGAACTTTTTCTGTATTTCTTCGATTGTAAAAGTTTTCTGTTTGTTTAAAACAACAATTTTAAAATTAATCCTGTCACCGTACTTTTTTATCAAACCAGCCACATGCGGCACATTGAATCGTGAGCAGGGACAATCTGGATTAAAGAAATGAAAAAAAACAGGTTTGCTATCAAAAGGACAGCATTGAGATAAATCAATTTTGGATCCCATTGCAATGCTGTGATAATTTTTCGGAATTGGCGTTGGCAGACTGTACTTAAACTCATTCTGCCAAAAAAGAAAACCAATTGCAGCAAGTAAAAATGAAAACCATAATGCTAGGAGTATTTTTTTCTTCATCTATTATTTTTTATAATTAAGAATAAAAACATAAACACTTGTTAAAACAATTAATACTAATTTTCTCTTTAATAGCTAAAAAACCGCTGTAACTTCTGTTTTTTAACACTTAATTCTGCAAAAACACGCTGATTATACTGCTCTATTAATTATTTTGTCTAACGTATCAATGTTACAAATAAAATCGATGAAATACAATATAAATTCGACAAACTGCATATTTTTTTTACAATTCATTAAATGATAGCTTTTTCAGTACTTTCTTATGTTTTAGAATTAATTAATATTCAAAAATAAAATCCAAACAAACAATTGATTTACAAATACATACACATAAATCATGATCCTGTGTTAAAAATAACCCAACAAAATGAGTTCGCGTCATTAAACCTTTTCCGAAAATGGCTATCTAAGGTGCAAAGTTTTGCCGTTAACTCCCTAGAAACAGTACTTTCAGGTTTATAGTAATACAAGTGTTAAATAAAACCTAACGTCATTTGATTTCAGTACAAAAAGTTAAATTTGTGAGTTGCAAAAAACATACACCAAAAAAATCACATTCACCTAAATTTTATGAAAATTAAACACCTAATCTACGCCTTGATTATCATTATTTTTGGAGGATTTATCACTTATAGGATAGTATCTAACAAAAGTAAAAATGAAGACTCAAAGAAGTTTGGCGACAAAGACAAACCAACGACAGTAACCGGAATAGTAGTTCAAACATCAACGTTTGACAATAATTTGTCTTTATCTGGTTCTATCGAAGCCAACGAGCAAATTGAGATTCACAGCGAAGTATCAGGAATTGTAGAGGGAATTTATTTTAATGAAGGCAGCTATGTTAATAAAGGTCAAGTACTTTTTAAAGTAAATGATATTGAGTTAAAAGCACAATTAAGACAAGCTGTTACAAGAGAAGGTCTAGCCGCTGAGAATGAAAGAAGAGCAAAACTACTGCTGCAAAAAGAAGCAATCAGCCAAGAAGAAGCAGATGTTGCCAGAGCGGATCATGCATCAGCGCAAGCTCAAAGTCAGTTAATAAGAGCGCAAATTGCTAAAACTTCTGTAAAAGCACCTTTTTCAGGAAAAATTGGTTTACGTTCAATTTCTCCAGGTACCTATATTACTCCAACAGTTGTAGTAGCAAAACTTGTAAATACAGGAAAACTAAAAATTACCTTTTCGATTCCAGAAAAATATGCTTCACAAGTAAAAACAGGTTCTATAATTGATTTTACAGTATCTGGTTCAGATAAAACTTATAACGGAAAAATTTATGCTATAGAGCCAGAAGTTGCTGTTGCTACTCGTACACTGCAAATTCGTGCCATTGCCGATAATACAGATGGAAAACTTTTCCCTGGAACATTTGCCGACATAAAACTGCCGTTAAACATTATTAAAGATGCAATAGTAGTTCCGTCAGAAGCTATAGTTCCTGTGCAAAGTGGTAAAAAAGTGTATGTAGCCAATATGGGCAAAGCTAAAGAAGTTATGGTTGATGCAACAACAAGAACAGATTCTTCGATTTTGATTTTATCAGGATTAAAAGCAGGAGATACTTTAATTACAAGTGGTGTTATGTCATTAAAAAATGAAGCACCAATAATCGTTAAAGTAAAATAGTCTTAAAGTCGAAAGACATAAGACTTAAATAGAGATGTTAGAAATCCTAAATCATAGATTTAAAGATGATAATAAGATTTAACAATAAATCTAAAATCAGCAGTCTAAAATCTAAAATCTAAAACCATAATGAGTTTATCAACCACAAGTATAAAAAGACCCGTTTTAACCATTGTTCTGAATTTATTAATTATATTATTCGGTTTCATTGGTTATACATTTTTGGGTGTCCGCGAATTTCCCTCAATAGATCCTGCGCAGGTTTCCATTAGAACCAATTATACTGGTGCTAATGCTGATATTATTGAATCACAGATTACGGAACCGCTTGAAAAAGCTGTAAATGCGATTGACGGAATCCGAAATATAACTTCATCAAGTAACCAAGGAAGCAGTAACATTACTATCGAGTTTAACTTAGATAAGGATCTGGAAGAAGCTGCAAATGACGTACGTGACAAAGTTTCACAAGCCATAAGAAGTTTACCGCAAGATATCGATGCGCCGCCAGTTGTATCAAAAGCTGATGCAGATAGTGATGCTATTATTTCGATGACGGTACAAAGTGACAGTCGAAATTCATTAGAATTAAGTGATTATGCCGAAAATGTTATTTCGCAGCGTTTAGAAACAATTCCGGGAGTCAGCGGTGTTCAAATCTGGGGACAAAAACGTTACGCTATGCGTTTATGGATTGACCCTGTAAAGCTAACTGCTTATGGCTGCACTGTTTCAGATGTTCGTAACGCACTTAACGCTCAAAATGTCGAATTACCTTCTGGTAAACTAACAGGAAACAACACTGAATTAACGGTAAAAACAGTTGGAAATCTTTCGAAACCAGAAGAATTCAATAATATCATTATTCGTACAGATGGAGATAAAATTGTACGTCTAAGTGATGTTGGCGGTGCAGAATTAGGTCCAGAGAATATCGAAACTAAACTAAGTCAGTCTGGATTACCAATGATTGGACTGGCAATTGTACCAATGCCTGGAGCGAATTACTTAGATATTTCGGCTGAATTTTATAAAAAATACGAAGCTTTAAAAAAAGATCTTCCAAAAGATATCAAACTTAATATAGCACTTGACAATACCATATTTGTAAAAAAATCGGTACTTGAAGTTGCTGAAACTCTTGGAATATCAGTAATACTTGTAATTATTATTATTTACCTGTTTTTTAGAGACTGGGCAATTGCCTTTAGACCTTTAATAGATATTCCCGTTTCGTTAATTGCAACGTTCTTTATAATGTGGCTTTTTGGCTTTTCAATAAATGTACTGACTTTATTAGCGATTGTTTTAGCCACAGGTTTGGTTGTGGATGACGGAATTGTTGTAACTGAAAATATCTTTAAGAAAGTCGAAGAAGGAATGTCGCCTATTGAAGCTGCGATTAAAGGATCAAATGAGATTTTTTATGCTGTAATTTCGATTTCGGTAACATTAGCGGCTGTATTCCTGCCAGTAATTTTCTTAGAAGGTTTCGTTGGCCGACTCTTTAGGGAATTTGGGGTTGTAATTGGTGCCGCAGTATTAATTTCGGCATTTGTTTCTCTTACCTTAACACCAATGTTAAATGCCTATTTAATGAAAGGCGGAGAACAGAAAAAATCTAAGTTCTATATAAGAACGGAGCCATTTTTCGAGAAGATGAACAGCAGTTATGCTGAAGCTCTTTCAAAATTCATGGAAAGAAAATGGATTAGTTTTCCTATTCTAATTGCTTGTTTTGGATTGATTTATTTGTTTTTTACCATATTACCAAAAGAAACAGCTCCTTATGATGATCGAAGTTCTGTAACCATGCGTATGACAACGCCAGAAGGATCGTCATACGAATATACAGATCGTTTTATGCAGGAAATCTCAAGATTGGTTGATGATTCAATTCCGGAGAAAAAAGTAAGTTTGGTGATTACCGCACCTGGTTTTGGAGCTTCGGCTACAAATACTGGTTTTATCCGACTTTCATTAAAAGAACCTCATGAAAGAAAGAGATCACAAAAAGAAATTGCCGACCAATTAACAAAATGGACAAAGCAATATCCTGATGCAAAAACATCTGTTATCCAACAGCCTACAATTGCTGTAAACAGACGCGGCGGATTACCAATTCAATACATTATTCAGGCTCCGAATTTTGAAAAATTAAGAGAAAAAATTCCTGTTTTTATGGATGAAGTAGGTAAAAGCGATGTTTTTTCTATCAGTGATGTTAATTTAAAATTCAACAAACCTGAAATAAACGTTAGTATTAATCGTGAAAAAGCCGAAAGCTTAGGAATCTCAATTATTGATATTGCGCAAACTTTACAGCTTTCTTTAAGCGGACAGCGTTTTGGTTATTTTATCAAAAACGGAAAGCAATATCAGGTTATAGGTCAATTTGATCAAAAAGACAGATCAAAACCATTGGATTTAACTTCGATGTTTGTGAAGAACAAAAAAGGAGAGTTAATTCAGATGGATAACGTTGTAAATGTCGAAGAACAAAGTAATCCTCCACAGTTATACCACAACAACCGTTATATGTCGGCAACCGTTTCTGCAGGTTTAGCTCCAGGCAAAAGTATCAGCGACGGAATTGCTGAAATGGACAGAATTAAAGCTAAAGTATTAGATGATAGTTTTACAACCGATTTGAGTGGAGAATCGAGAGATTTTGTGGAGAGCAGCTCGAATACTTCTTTTGCTTTTGGATTAGCTTTATTATTAATATTTTTAATTCTTGCCGCTCAGTTTGAAAGCTTTATAGATCCTTTTATTATTATTCTGACTGTACCAATGGCGGTTGCTGGAGCCTTATTTTCATTATGGTTATTCAATCAAACTTGGAATATTTTCAGCCAGATTGGAACTGTAATGCTTATTGGTCTGGTGACTAAAAATGGTATTTTGATCGTTGAATTTGCTAATCAATTACGAGAACAAGGAAAACCAAAATTAGAAGCAATTCTTGAAGCTTCAGAAGCGCGTTTACGTCCAATTTTAATGACCAGTTTAGCCATTGCTTTAGGTGCGTTGCCAATTGCAATGTCGCTTGGAGCCGCTTCGACTAGTAGAATTGGTATGGGAGTTGTAATTGTTGGTGGAACTATATTTTCATTAGCATTAACACTTTTTGTTATTCCTGCCATCTATATGATGTGGTCAAAAGCACGTAAACATTATCCGGAATTTGATCATATAGAAGAATACGAAAAAGAAGTAAGTAAATAATTTATTAGCCTTGAATTTCTGAATTGCGATTGACTAATTCAGAAATTCAAGGCAAAAGAAAAAACAATATGAATATTAAAATTTTAATTAGCAGTTTGTTATTACTCTTTCTAAGCATTACAAAAACTAATGCGCAAGAAGTTTTGACTATTGAAGATGCTATGAAAATTGCTTTAGAGAACAATTTTGAGATTAAAATAGCCAAGAATAACTCAAAAATAAGCGAAACGAATGTTACTTTAGGAAATGCAGGAATGCTTCCAAATGCAGGCGCTTCGATTACAGACAATAACAGCGTAACAAATTCTTCGCAGACGCGTCAGGACGGAACAACAACTTCATTGGATAACGCTAAAAATAACAGCTTAAATTATGGAGTGAGTTTAGGCTGGACTGTTTTTGATGGTTTGAAAATGTTTGCTAAACTAGATCAATTAAAAGAACTTCAAAAATTAGGAGACGCTGAATTAAAGAGAACCATTTTGATCAAAATTGGTCAAGTAAACTCTGCTTATTATGATTTGGTTCAACAGCAGCATCAATTAGCTGCTTTAGATACTACAATTGTAATTTCGAAGCAAAGACTAACTTTAGCTCAAAACCGTTTCAGCATCGGAAAAGCTTCAAAATTGGAAGTTTTAAATGCTCAAGTTGATTTAAATTCAGATCAAGTTGCTTTATTGAGACAAAAAGAATCATATGCTAATGCTAAAATCATATTGAATCAATATTTAGCTAGAGATCCTAAAATAAATTTTACTGTTACAGATTTAGTTACTGTTGATAATAAATTGATTTTGGCTGATCTTATGAATTTGGCTCAAAAACAAAATCCAGCTTTAGAAGCGCAGATCATTAATAAACGTATAGCCGAACTGCAGCTTAAACAAGTAAAAGCAGATCGATATCCTGTTGTAAACTTAACATCTGGTTATAATTTTAACGAAAGTCAGTCGAGTTTAGGTTTTACCAGTCAAGCTTCATCACGAGGTTTAAATTATGGTTTTAATGCAACTTTAAACATTTTTGACGGTTTTAATCAGCATCGAAATGAAAAGGTAGCCAAGCTTCAAATCGAAAATTCTCAAATTGCTATCGAACAGCAAAATATGATTTTGAATACACAGTTAAGTACTGCTTTTCAGACTTATTTAACCAATCTAGAATTGATCGATTTAGAAGAAGATAACGAAGCAATTGCAAAACAAAATTTAGACATTACCTTAGATAAATTTAGAATCGGAACGATTACAACTCTTGATTTTAGAACAGCTCAGCTGAATTATGTAAATGCAAAAGTGCGATACAGCAATGCACAATATGAGGCAAAGTTATCTGAAATTGCTTTAAAAGAATTAGCAGGAAATATTAATTTTTAAAGTAAATTTACTGCAAAAAAAAGTAATGACTTCGTATAATCCAAAAGACTGGTTTAGTTTTATTTTTCATTTTAGCAAAGCCGATACTTTCCGTAAATTAATTCCCGTAATGTTTTTTATGGCAATATATTGCGGCGGAATTGCTTATCTTGAACTTGAATATTGGGATTTACCAGAAGACAGTAAGGTTAAAAACATCTCAACAATGCACAGCATGTTGGGTTTTGTAATTTCATTATTACTTGCGTATCGTACCAATACAGCCTATGATCGCTGGTGGGAAGGACGCAGGATGTGGGGAAGTCTGGTAAACAACAGTCGTAATTTCGCCATGAAACTTTCGGTTATTTTAGAGGACGAAAAAGATAAAGCATTTTTTAGAAAGATGATTCCAGGATATGCTTCTATCTTAAACAAACATTTGAAGGACGAAGAAACTGGAATGCAATTGTTTGATAATGTAGATTTAGAACTGGATCATCACAAGCACAGACCGAATCAGGTTGCTAAAATAATGTTCAAAAAAATCCACGATCTTTATGTGACTAATAAAATTTCAGGCGAACAGCTCATTACCTTAAACAATGAAGTAACAGCGTTTACAGATATTTGTGGAGCCTGTGAGAGAATAAAAAACACTCCTATTCCCTACTCTTACAGCGCTTTCATCAAGAAATTTATATTTATTTTTGTCCTCACACTCCCTTTTAGTTACGTATTTACATTAGGCTATTATGTAATTCCTGTAGTTGTTTTTATTTTTTATGTTTTAGCGAGTTTAGAGCTTATCGCAGAAGAAATTGAAGACCCTTTTGGTGATGACGAAAATGATCTTCCAACAAGAAAAATGGCTGAAAATATTAAGAAACATGTTGAAGAACTGATTTAATGAAACGTTAAATCTTAAATTGTTAAACTTATTTTTATTAAATTTAAAGTTCCACTTCTAAATTTAATGCAATGCAGAATCAACGTGTTTTAATTACTCCGCCAGATTTATCTAATGAAAAATCATTAAAAACACTTGTTGAAAACAGGAGTGTTTATACTCTAAATCACTGCGAACTGAATATTTTTGAGACTTATGAATCTTCAAAACTAGTACCTTTAAAATTCAACGATTTTGTAGTTACGAGTATGCTTCGCGGAAAAAAAGTAATGCATTTATTTGATGAACCTGGATTTGATTACCTGCCTGGGGAAACAGTTGTTATACCTTCGAATATTGAGATGAAAATTGATTTTCCAGAAGCTTCAAAAGAAAATCCAACGCAATGCCTTGCTTTAGCTATTGATACAACAAAAATTACCGAAACTCTTGATTTCTTAAATGAGCGTTATCCAAAAAAAGGAAGCGACAATTATTGGCAGTTAAACTATCAGAATTACTTTTTTTACAATAATGTTGATCTTGCTTCAACAATCAGTAAATTAATCAAAGAATGTACAAGCACATCAATTACAAAAGATGTTATTGCCGATTTGACATTACAGGAATTATTAATCCGAATTATTCAAACTCAAACAGCAAAATCTCTTGATGATGGAGCTGTTCTGCAATCCAACAATCCAATTTTTGAAGTTACAGAATTCATTAAGCTTAATTTAAAAGAAAACATAAATCTAAAAAGCTTAAGCGAAAAAGCTTGTATGAGCACAGCATCATTCTATCGTTTTTTCAAAAGAGAATTAGGTATGAGTCCTATAGAATATGTTTTGAATGAAAAAATTAAATATGCAAAAAAACTACTTAGAAACCCAAGTATACAAATAAATGAAGTTTGTTATTTGTCGGGTTTTGAAGATGCTAATTATTTCATCAGATTGTTTAAAAAACACGAAGGAATTACACCGAAACAATATCAATTGCTTTATGTTAATTAAAGGCGCTAAGACACTAAGGTAATAAGGTTCTGAGTTTTTAAGCAACCTTGTCATTTCGAGGAGCGAGAAATCGCACTAGAAGTCTGGCAAAGATTATCCATAAAGATTAGTGACATATTTTGCGGAGTTTCTAGTGTGATTTGCTTCGCCTATTCGCTATCGCTCGGGTCTCCTTTCAGTCGAAATGACAAAACCCTGCAAAACCTTTGTCTCTTTGCCCCTCTGAACCTCTGTCCTTTTTTTAAAAACTTACTCAAAAATCTTTACAGGTTCTAAATCTTTTTCTTCCTCTTCAGTAAAAATTCGATATTCAATTTGGAATGTTTTTTTTAGAGGTGTTTCCAAGGAAAAACCGCCAACACCAAAAGCATCAATAACTTTAAGTGTAAAATGTGAATGTTTCCAGTATTCATACAAATCATTATCAACCCAGAATTCAGTATCTTCAATAGTTCCAATGCAAACATCGCCTATTCGCTGATAGTAACCGCCTTTTTCAAAACATTGCGGCTGCGTGCCTTCACAACATCCTCCGGCTTGGTAAAACATTAAATCACCATGTTTTTCCTTTAGAATTTTAATTAATTCGACAGCTTCTTGTGTGGCTTCAATTCTCTTAACCATGACTTTTACAATTTAAAAAAAGCAGTAAACTTATTGTTATAAATTTACTGCTTTTTGCATTACCAATTAAATATTTGCAATATCAAGAACGACTCGTCCTTCAATCTGACCTTTTTTCATTTTATCAAAAACAGTATTAATGTTTTCCAGTTTTTCGGCTGTTACAGTAGCTTTTACCTTTCCTTCGGTGGCAAATTCTATTGCTTCTTTCATATCCTTACGAGTACCAACGATAGAGCCGCGAATTGTAATTCGGTTCAAAACCGTATCAAAAATTGATAAATCAAAATTACCTGGCGGAAGTCCGTTGAGTGCCATTGTACCTTTTCTCCTTAAGGTTTCAAGACCTTGCTTGAAAGCTATAGGAGAAACTGCAGTTACCAATGCCCCATGCATTCCACCGACTTCCTTTTTTAAATATTCTCCAGGATTTTGATTTTTTGCATTAACTACCAAATCTGCACCCAGTTTTTTTGCTAGGTTAAGTTTATCATCTGCAACATCAATAGCCGCAACATGCATTCCCATTGCCTTAGCGTATTGAACAGCAACGTGTCCTAATCCGCCAATTCCAGAAATTGCAACCCATTCGCCAGGTTTTACTTCTGTTTCTTTGAGACCTTTATAAACAGTAACTCCAGCACAAAGTATCGGAGCCATTTCCATAAAATTTACATTTGAAGGTAAAATTCCAACATATCTTGCATCAGCAATTACAAATTCGGCAAAACCACCGTCTACACTATAACCGCCATTTTGCTGACTGTCGCATAATGTTTCCCATCCAGTAATACATTGATCACAGCCTCCGCAAGCGCTGTAAAGCCAAGGCACTCCTACAGCATCACCTTCCTTAACATTTTTCACATCTTGACCTACTGCTGCAACATAACCTACAGCTTCGTGTCCGGGAATTAACGGCATTTTTGGTTTTACCGGCCAATCGCCTTCAACGGCGTGCAAATCTGTGTGACAAACACCGCTTGCAATCACTTTTACAAGAATTTCATTTCTTCCCGGTCGTTTTACTTCAACTTCTTCAATTTTTAAAAGAGAACCAAATTCTCTAATAACTGCTGCTTTCATTGTTTTTGGTAACATAACAAAGATTGATTTAATGAGCATAATAATTAAATTATTATGCTCAGGTTTATATTAATAGGGATAATGTTTTCTAGAAGAAACCTAATTTCTTTTTATCGTAAGAAATAAGCATGTTTTTTGTCTGACGATATTGACTCAGCATCATTTTATGATTCTCACGCCCAATTCCAGATTGTTTGTAACCTCCAAATGGCGCTCCTGCTGGATATGAATGATATTGATTAATCCAAACACGTCCAGATTGAATTGCTCTTGGAACTTGGTAGATTTCATGAGCATCACGTGTCCATACTCCTGCTCCCAATCCGTACATTGTATCGTTTGCAATTTCGATAGCTTCTTCGGTAGTTTTAAAAGTTGTTACTGCCAAGACTGGCCCAAAAATCTCTTCCTGAAAAATTCTCATTTTGTTATGACCTTTAAATAGCGTTGGTTTTATGTAATAACCACCTTCAAGATCGCCGCCTAAATGATTCGCATCACCTCCTGTTAATAATTCTGCACCTTCTTCTTTACCTAATTTTATATAGGACATGATTTTTTCTTTCTGAACTAATGATGTCTGTGCTCCAATCATAGTGGATTTATCTAACGGATTTCCAGCGATTATAGCTTCAGTTCTTTCAATTACTTTGGCAATAAACTTGTCATAAATATCTTCATGAACTAATAATCTTGACGGACAAGTACAAATTTCACCTTGGTTTAAAGCGAATAAAACTGCACCTTCAATGGCTTTATCAAAGAAATCATCATCATGATCTGCTACTGATGGAAAGAAAATATTTGGAGATTTCCCTCCCAATTCTAAAGTTACTGGAATAATATTCTCCGTTGCATATTGCATTACTAAACGTCCTGTTGTTGTAGATCCTGTAAATGCTGCTTTTGAAACTTTTTTATTGGTAACCAATGGACGACCAAGCTCAGCACCAAAACCATTCACAATGTTTAAGACTCCCGGAGGAAGAATATCTCCAATAAGTTCCATTAACACCATAATAGATATAGGTGTACTTTCGGCTGGTTTTAAAACTATTGTATTTCCTGCTGCAAGAGCTGGAGCTATTTTCCAAACAGCCATTAAAATTGGAAAATTCCACGGAATAATCTGAGCAACGACACCTAATGGTTCGCTTAAAGCTATAGAAACTGTCTGCGAATCCAATTCGGCAATCGAGCTTTCTTCGGCACGTATTACACCTGCAAAATATCTAAAATGATCTATTGCCAGCGGAATATCGGCAGCAAGAGTTTCACGAATAGGTTTTCCGTTATCTACAGTTTCAACAGTTGCTATGTATTCTAGATTATCTTCAATCTTTTGTGCAATTTTATTTAGTAAAATGCTTCGTTCTGTAACCGATGTTTTTCCCCAAGTCTTAAATGCTTCATGTGCTGCGTCTACAGCTTTTTCTAAATCTTCTTTGCCTGAGTGAGCCGCCTTGGTAAACACCTTTCCATCTATTGGAGAAACTACGTCAAAATATTCTCCTGAAATTGGAGCTGTAAATTTTCCGTTTATATAATTGTCATATTTTGCCTTAAATTCAGGTCTTTGTGTGGTTGTGCTCATAATTAGTAAATTTTTGATTTGTATCAAATTTAGTTTCATAATTAGAAACAGAATAGCATTATTCATTCATCTAATAGCACAAAAATTACACATTCGTTTTTTTATCTAATTTTTAATGAATTTTTATTAAAAAATTAATACTAAATATGACTATATACTGATCGTTAGTGATTTAGTTTAAAAAATGTCTTACTCGAAAAAACCAAATAAATTGTTTCTTACTACAATGCGCAATTCTTATATTTGTAACCTCATACAAGAATAATAAAGCTAACATGAAAATATCTTACAACTGGTTAAAACAATTCATTAAAACAGATTGGACATCTGCGGAAACTTCAGAATTACTGACAGATTTAGGTCTTGAGGTTGAAGTTGTCGAAAAATACCAATCTATTAAAGGCGGTTTAGAAGGGGTTGTTGTAGGACACGTACTGACTTGCGAAAAACACCCTGATGCCGACAGATTAAAAGTTACAACTGTAAATATTGGTTTAGAAGCGCCTATACAAATTGTTTGCGGTGCTGCAAATGTTGCTGCTGGACAAAAAGTTCCGGTTGCAACTATTGGAACTGTTTTATACGATAAAGACGGCGGTGATTTTACTATTAAAAAAGGTAAGATACGCGGACAGGAAAGTCACGGAATGATTTGTGCCGAAGATGAGTTAGGTCTTGGTACTGGTCATGACGGAATTATGGTTCTAGACGATAAACTAGTTCCGGGAACTCCAGCTGCTGAAGTTTTTCAAATTACAAATGATGAAGTTTTTGAAATTGGATTAACACCAAATCGTGCTGATGCGATGAGTCATTATGGTACTGCACGTGATTTAAGAGCAGGAATGCTGCAGCGTGGTGTAAACATAGAGTTAATTACACCTTCTGTAAGTAACTTTAGAGTGGATATGCGTACGCTTAAAATCGATGTTAATGTCGAGGAACCTCTTTTGGCTCCAAGATATTGTGGTGTAACCATTTCAGGAATTACAGTACAAGAATCTCCAAGCTGGTTACAAGATCGTTTGAAAGCCATTGGTTTAACTCCAAAAAACAATATTGTTGACGTTACTAATTATGTATTGCACGAGTTAGGTCAACCTCTGCATGCTTTTGATGCTGCAAAAATTAACGGAAAAGTTATTGTAAAAACACTTCCTGAGGGAACAAAATTCACAACTTTAGACGATGTTGAAAGAACATTACACAAAGAGGATTTGATGATCTGCGACGAAAAAGGACCACTTTGTATTGCAGGAGTTTTTGGAGGTAAAAAATCTGGTGTTTCTGAAAGTACAACTACTATATTCCTTGAAAGTGCTTATTTTGATGCTGTAAGTGTTCGTAAAACGGCAAAAAGACATCAATTAAATACTGATGCTTCTTTTAGATTTGAAAGAGGTATTGATCCAACTATTACTGAATATGCTTTAAAACGTGCTGCGCTTTTAATTCAAGAAGTGGCAGGTGGAAAAATAACTTCGGATGTTATAGAAGTTTATCCTAAAAAAGTAGAAGATTTTGCTGTTTTGTTGAATTTCAGCCATGTTTCGAAAATTATTGGACAGGAAATTCCAAAAGATACCATCAAAAAAATACTAGTTTCTTTAGATATTAAAGTAAACAGTGTTTCTGATTCAGGTTTAGGACTTACTATTCCTGCTTATCGTGTAGATGTACAGCGTGAAATTGATGTAATTGAAGAAATTCTAAGAGTTTACGGTTACAACAATATTAATTTCTCTAAGAAATTCAATGCAACAGTTGCTAATTCGCCAAGAACAGAAGATTATAAAGTACAAAATACAATCGCTTCACAATTGAATTCACAAGGTTTTCATGAAATGATGGCGAACTCTTTGACAACGGCTTCGTATGCAAAATTATCGGCTTCTTTAAAAGAAGAGCATAATGTTTTAATGTTAAACCCATTGAGCAGTGATTTGGCAGCGTTACGTCAATCTTTATTGTTTTCTGGACTTGAAGCTGTTTCATACAATATTAACAGACGTAATTCTGATTTAAAATTATTTGAATTCGGAAAAACATACCATAAGTTTTTAAGCGGTTACGAAGAGCATAAACACTTGACTTTATTGATCTCTGGAAACAGAAATAAAGAGTCTTGGACAAATCCGCAAAAAGGTACTGACTTCTTCTTATTAAAAGGATATGTAAAAGGTATTTTGGCTCGTTTAGGAGTTGAAAAAATTTCGAATGCACCAGTACAGTCAGATGTGTTTTCTGAAGGAACTGCGATTACTTACAATAATGATGTATTAGTAGAAGCTGGAGTAATTAAAAAATCTATATTAAAGCATTTTGGAATAAAACAAGATGTGTATTATGCAGATTTTAACTGGAATTTAATTTTAAAAATCATCACTGGAAAAATTAAATATACTGAGATTCCTAAATATCCTGAAGTACGTAGAGATTTAGCTTTATTGATTGATAAAAACACATCGTACGAAAGCATTTTTAACTTGGCTAAGCAAACGGAAAAAACACTTTTAAAGGATATTAATTTATTTGATGTTTATGAAGGTGAAAAACTTCCAGAAGGCAAAAAATCGTATGCTTTGAGTTTTACAATTCAAGACAATACTAAAACGCTTACTGACGCTCAGATTGATAAAATCATGTCTAAATTACAGCAGACTTTTGAAACTGAACTTGGAGCAAGTTTAAGATAAAAAATCACTAGAAATAATAAATCCCAATTCTGAATTAATTTTCGAATTGGGATTTTTTTTATTTTGCTCTTTATACAATCTAATATGTAATTGCAGAAAAGATTGGAAAGTCTTTAATTTTTTCACGACCGTTTAGAAAAGACAACTCCATTAAAAAATTGCATTGTACAATTTCACCGCCAAGTTTTTCTACAAGTTCACAAACTGCTTTTGCGGTTCCTCCTGTTGCTAAAACATCATCGTGAATCAAAATACGTTCTCCCTTCTTTATAGCGTCTGTATGCATCTCTAAATTATCAGAACCATATTCGAGTTCATACGAAGCAGAAATCGTCTCATACGGCAGTTTATTTGGCTTTCTTACCGGAATAAAACCTGCGTTTAATTCCTGCGCTAATAACATTCCGAAGAAAAACCCTCGACTCTCTGCTCCTACTACTTTATCAATTTTTTGATCTTTTAATGATTTTACTAAAATTTCAAGGCATTCTTTTCTTGCAATTGGGTCATTTAGCAGCGGAGTGATATCTTTAAACAAAATTCCTTCTTTTGGAAAGTCTTGAATATCACGTATATAATTTTTAATCTGCATTTTTTTTAATTTTTATGTTATTTTATGTTTGTATATGTCACATTTATGTCTATCTTTGCACCCGCAATAAGCAATCAACAAAGCTACGAAAAATTAGCTAATTGATAACAAAAAGGCCTCGTGGCGCAACTGAATAGCGCATCTGATTACGGCTCAGAAGGTTACTGGTTTGAATCCAGTCGAGGTCACTTCTAAGGACAAAAGATAAAAATTATCTTTTGTCCTTTTTTTTGCTTTTAACTGTTTATTAATAAGATAAATAGACTCCCCTATTTTGTTCGCTCTAGCGGTTTGTACTTTATTTTCGTGAATTGTGAAATTTTCAGGGTAAACTAAACCAATTAGGATTCTTTCATCTGATAAATCCCTTTTCAAATAAGAATCATTCAAGCAGTTATTTTTCTCTTAACTGCAGTCTAGTACTTATGTATAACAATAGAAAAATAATTATTTTCCCTTTCTTATATTTTCTACATTTTTATTCATCTTATGCCTGACAATATTTCTAAAAATAAACCTTTTTATGCTATTTAATTCCTGCTGATGTTCTGCATAAAAATCATCAGGAGTATAAAACAATCCAAAATCCTGATTAATACCCATTTTCTGGATAAATGTATTATCGAGATTCCAGTCTATTTTTGGATTTATAAAACTATCTGTATAAACTCCATAACCGCAAAATGCTGTGTTGCAGTTCTTAAATTTTTCCTGTAATTTACCTAGATAAATTTTATCTAATATAACACCCTCCAAAAAATACCATACTCCTTCAAGCTCTACTTCAACCCAGCTATGAAGTATGTTTTTGGGTGATAGTTGATACCAAATACCTGTAATTGCTCCTTTTTGCAAAGCTTTATCAATAGTAAAACCATGAATACGGTTTTGAATTCCAGTTGCCCTAAGCAAAGCCATCAACAAAGTTGCTTTTGTGTTACACTGCCCATATCCGTCCTTTAAAACGGATGAAGCAGGAAGATTATCCGCAATGTTGTAGCCAAATTTAATCTCATCCCTCACAAAGTTATAGATAGCTTTAATCCGGTTGGCAGTATTCAAATTTTGCCATTTTCTTTCCTTAATTAATTCCTGTATAGTATGATTATTATAATCAAGAATTGGAGTTTCTTTAAGATAGTTATTCATATTTGTGTCTTTTTTAAAACTCAAAGATGATAAACTTCACACTACCAAACTTGTACAAATTGGCTATTTTATCATTTTAAAAAATTTAGGCAAAAGGCCAAATGTTTCTTTAAAGGTTCTGGTATAATGTGGGCTATCTGTAAATCCAAATTGATGAGCTGTCTGGGTAATCGTATGCTCTTTCAAATAAGGCAATGACTTGATAAGTCTTATCCAGAGCTGGTATCTTCTAAAATTAAGACCCGTGTTTTCTTTGAAAAGATGTAAAAATCTCGATTTAGAAAGATTACAAAATTCTGCAATCTCTTCTAAAGAAATAATCCGATCAAAATGCTGTTCTACATATTGTAAAGTACCGTAAATTCTATCATCTAAAAGATCGTGTTCAGATCTACATTCAAATTGCTTTAGGCTCAAACTTACATGATTTATAAAATCCTCGAAAGCTAATTGCCGATTTAAATACGCTTTAAAAAAAACAGAAAGATCTTTAAAATCTTCCTGCAGATTTACAATTAATTTTTGACTATATTTTCTAAACAGCTTGTGGCCGATAGTACTCAAAGGGTTAATTAGAATAATTAGGCATATTTCACTACTGTGGAATTGATGACAAATATTGCTGTTAATAAAACATTGAGTGTAGGTATTCTGATTATTATCGGCATCTCTTATACTAATACTTTCATTTGAAGCAAAACTGATTTGCAAAGCATAATGCTGATGCATAACATTATCACAAAACTTGCCAATAAATAAGGCCCACATCTTGTCAATATGTATCTTGTTCGAATTAATTTTTTTTAAGGTATAATATATTTTGTTTTAGTAATAAGATGTAATAACTTTATTGTAGAAACAAGATATCGCATCTAATAAAATAGCTCTATAATGACCATAAAAGATTATGTCTCTATCTTTTTTCTTAGTAAGCCGAAAACAAGGACGATCGAATAAGCCCACATGAGCCAGGAACTAAATACAACGCCATCAACCGTTGGCAAATTGGGAAAAACTAATGAAAAAAAATAAATGCACAATGTATCTAATAGCATTCCCGGAAGGATCATAATCACGGTAGAATGAATCGCCTCCAATTTATTCAATTTGTATTTATTAATTACACTATTAACAATAATTCCAAGCACTGGGATTAAAATAATGTACAATCCTATCAAAATAAAAGTATTGTCTGTTATAAAAAAATAATGTCCAAAAAGCCTAAATGTAATTGTTGCCATTAACCAAATACCGAAACCGACCAAGAAACTCAAAACTTTGTAATTCATTATAATTATCTGGTTTAAAATTGTATGTTTTATTTTTGTATAAATTCAGTAGTTATCAATTGCATTGATAGCAAATTTAACAAAAAAAATACTTTTAAAAGATGCGTACAAATCAAAAGTTGGCAAACTATTCTAGTTTGTTTTACTTCAAATAAATTATTCAATACCTTTTTCTTCTAATCAAATAACTTTTCCATCAATCCCCAACAGGACATCTAAACCAAATTGTGGAAGCCATTCAAATATACTTCTCAATCCTCTAAATTGAGATCCAAAAAAATATTCGAATTTATACATAAAATAGCATTTAGACTTTTAGTGATACTTTTAAATCTAATTGTAGACATGATAGTTCTTTACGTATCTCAAATTTGTGAGATAACTAAATAATTATCAACAAAATATGAATGAGAACATTTTTTAAAACAAAAACTGATTTAGATCCTTCAGATTATAAAAAATTATTTGGAGACCCTTTTTGGAATGAACAAGGGAGCTCAATGGCAACAAAGTTTTAATAAAACTTTTCAATCTGTTTTTTTTGGAGCGTTAAGTATAAAATTGAAATAGAAAAGATGAAAAAAAAAATATACATAGGTTTAGCAATTGTAATTATTTTATTCTCCGTTTATTATTATTGGCAAAATAGATATGTAGAACTTCGCCCTGTACTTGTAAATGAAGATTTACTTGCGCCCGTATTGTTTCCAGAAACATTTCATAATCAATTATTTAAAATTGCAAAACCAAATGAAATTCCGCCAAATTTTTATAAAAATATAAAGTGGGTTTTAGAAAGGGAACATCAAGAATATATTGTAAAAAACGGAGTGATTTATATCAGATATAAATACATGAATGATTACGAAATGATATGGAATCATACCACCAAAACCAACAATCTCGAATGGTTTAAATCACAAAGAAGGATGGATAGTATTAATAGAGAATACAAAAACACAGCAGAATTAGACAGGATTATTAAAGGTTTTCACAATTAATTATCTAGTATAGTAGATGTTACAAAATTTAAATCCCATTTCTAACGAAATGGGATTTTTTTTAATTTTTGAAATGCGAAGTTAGGAGACATCCGCATAGCTTTTCATAAGAACTCTTCGGAGAGCTGGTATGTATTTATGCGAAAATAAACTGAATTTTAATTTCCTTGCTATCTATTGTTTTTTCAACCTTTTAAAATCCTCTATATATAAACCTTTGGCAGTATTTGTAGGGTTGAATGCAGCAAGATTATCATTTTTTAATGATAAAGAAGAATTGGTGTTTTTTGCTGTAGTTCGCACAGTTTTGCCTGTAATTAATTCGATAGCTTTATTCAAATAAGGATCTTTTACATTTCCAAATTCAACCAAATTTAAGAAAGTGCTATAAGGATTGATTTCATAATCAGGTATGATTTTCGCAGGATTTGCGTCTTTATCTTTATTATAATATGAAAAAGTAATGGGTTGTAATTGCCATTTGTGCTTAGTGCTTCGATTGACATAGGACGTATAATCACTAGCAGGAGAATCGTATAATGTGTTTGAGCCAACAAATTTACCAACGGTTTCTTCACCTATTGTGATTACGTTAATGTATTTTTTTAGACATTGTATCGTAAGCTCACTGGCAGAAGCGGTTTGAAAACTTACCAGCACATATATTTTTGTCAAAGCAAGGCTGTTTATACTTTCTTCTCTCAGAAAAGTTGGTTTGTTATCAACTAAGTTAAAAATGTTTACTTTTTCGGAAAGATTTTCATATCCGTCTTCACTATTGTGTTTATTATTAAAGTCTAAATAAATATATGGCTTATTGGTAAAACTGCCATTAATCATTTGAGCCAGGGCAACTGCCGTTTCTAATGAACCGCCTCCATTGTATCTTAAATCTAAAACCAATTCGTTAATTCCATCCACTTGCATTTTAGCGAAAGCCAAATTGAGTTCATCATTATAATCGGATTTAAAACCATTAAAAACTAGATAACCAACATTCTTTGCTCCGTATTCTTTCTTTTCGTAATAAGCAATTGGGTTTTCATCAATTTCAGCTTTTGATACAGTCACAGTTCCTGTTTTATCTGTGGTTACTAAACTACCACCTGAAAATTGCAAGCTTGCTGCCAAAGTAACTGTCAATTGCGCGTTTTCTAATTGGTCATAGTTACTTGAAGTAAGCTGGCTTCCATTTACTTTTGTAATAACGTCACCTCTTTTCAATCCTGCCAAAGCTGCTGGTGAATTAGGTACAATGTAGTTAATTAAGGCTACCAAATTTGTATTGGATCCATCTTTAGGGTAGATTGCGTAATTAAAACCACCTTTTTTTTCGACTTCTGCAATTTTTGAAACACGCACTATCTCATTACTGTTTTCAATCCAAGAAAATCTATCTACAGTTCCTCTTTGATATAGAAGTGAATAAAAAAGCGCATCGGGAGTTTTTCCATTGACTAAATTGTTATATACTTCGGTAGAAGTGATTTTGTCGTCGGACAAATTAGCAACGTTAGGCTGCCAATAGTACCAAGAATTCATAGCTTTCCAAACAAAGTTGTTAATCTCGTCTGGCTTGGTAATTGCAGTCTCTTTTGTGTCAGAATCAGAATCCTTGCTGCAAGCTGTAAAAACCAATCCTACAAGTAATGTATTAACAATATATTTTAATTTCATTATTTTTTCAATTTTTTCAATCGTTTAATTTAAGTTAAATTTGTAAGTATAAAACGCTAAAATTATGAAAAATAGTATCCCTAAAACCGTCTTTTTATTATTTTCTTTTGGACTTTTTTTCCTTTCCTGTTCAAGACAAGTTTTAGATATTAAAAATCAAACATATAAAAGTTATAACAGCAATAGTGAAAGAGGATATATAGTTAGTTTTAAATT
Organism: Flavobacterium plurextorum; assembly: GCF_002217395.1. Classification (GTDB taxonomy): domain Bacteria; phylum Bacteroidota; class Bacteroidia; order Flavobacteriales; family Flavobacteriaceae; genus Flavobacterium; species Flavobacterium plurextorum. Next base: position 260,479 of record NZ_MUHD01000016.1, read on the forward strand.
AAATGATACTGCTGTTGTTCCTAAATCGGTTGTGATTAATGGTATTGTTCAGGATATATCCGAAGCAAATAAAAATGGAGATACTTACCAAGTAAATATGATTGCACAAACTACAATAATTCATAATTACAAAGTAAAATTAGACAAAAAAGAAAATGGAATTTATTATGAGAAAAATTCTAATATATTTTTTCAACCTGTAAAATTCAAATTAATCACAGACTAATTGAAAAAGTTTAATTATAGTTGATTTTTTTCTTTAACATACAAAAATTCATCATCTCAATCTGTCTTGATAGAGATGATGAATTAATATTATTTGGAGTTTACTCCACTCCTCCGCCTAAAGCACGGTAAAGGTTTACGGAAGCATTTAATCTTTCTAATTTTATAGTGACCAAATCGAGATCATTTTGCAATGCACTGTTTTGAGCTGCAATAATTTCAAGATAATTTGCCATTCCGCTTTTATATAAAAGTGAAGCATCGGCAGTAGCTTTGTCTAAAGAAGCTGCTTTTTCTTGAGCCAGTTCAATGCGCTCGTCAGCATATTTCAATCTTGACATGGCATCTGAAACTTCACCAACAGCAGTAATAAATGATTGTTTAAACGATACAACTGCTTTTTCCTGTTCTAAAACGGCAACCTCGTAAGCTGTTCTTAAAGCTTTTTTCTGAAAAATGGGTTGTGCCAAATTCGCTGCTATATTTTTTGTAACTGATCCAGGAAAATTAAACCAGGTATCAAACTCAAATGAATTGATTCCAATTGACGGACTTAAACTCAGCGTTGGGTACATCGTGGCTTTAGCTAAACCTGTTTTAGCTGTTGCTGACATAACTGCATATTCACTCGCTTTTACATCTGGTCTTCGGCTTAAAAGTGAAGCTGGAATTCCTGATGGCATCTCGAAAGCAAATTCATCAACGTTTAGATTTCCTGCACGCTCTATTGTATTTGGATATTCTCCACACAAAATCTGCAAGGCGTTTTCCTGAACAGCTATATTCGCTTTTGCTAAAGGAACGAGTAATTCTGCTGTTTTTTTCTGAGCCTCAGTCTGATTTACTGCCAAAGAGCTTATAGAGCCCGAATTGTACTGCAGTTTCATCATTTTAAGTGTATTGTCACTTAATTCAATATTCTTTTCAGCAATTTTCAATTGTTCATCTAATCCTAAAAGATTGTAATACGATTGTGCTACTTGAACAATAATTCTTGTTTTTAAAGCAGACAGGTTTTCTTTCTGAGCAAAATAAGCCGCTTTTGCATCTCTTTTCTGCATGGCTGCTTTTCCCCAAATATCAACTTCCCAAGACATTTTTAAAGAAGCGCTATAATCGTCCATATAATCTTTACTCGTAAACTGTGAACTTAAAGATCCATTTAACGAATTCTTTGAAAGGTAGGAACGGCTTGCTCCTGCATCAAAATCAAGTGTTGGAAGTAAGGACAACTTGGCTTGCTTGTAAGCAAGATCAAGCTGTTCCATACTTTTCACTGCAATAAGCACCTCGTTGTTTTTAACGAGGGCTTTTTCAATCAAATTAACCAACAAAGGATCTTTGTAATAGTTTTTCCACGGCAGTAAAACCGTGTCTGCGGTAACCGCAATTTCTTCACGGTATTTTTCCGGCGCTTGTAAATCTGTACGGGAATATTTTTTTCCTACCACGCATGAGGTCATGAGCGTTCCAGTAAGCAAAACTATTCCAATTTTATATAGTGTTTTCATTATTATTCTTTTATAGTTTGAACTTGCACCGCTGCTTTCTTTCCAGATACTTTTTCCTGTAAATATTGGAATACAATAAAAAGTAACGGGATGACAAAAATTCCCAAAATAACACCGCTCAACATTCCGATTGAAGCACTGACACTAATCGATCTGTTCCCAACTGCGGTTCCTCCAGAAGCAAACATCAACGGAATCATACCTACAATAAAGGCCAATGAAGTCATGATAATTGGTCGTAACCTTGATCTTGCGCCTTCAATTGCTGCTTCCACAATACTTAAACCTGATAAACGTCTTTGCAATGCAAACTCTACAATCAAAATGGCATTCTTGGCGAGCAATCCGACCAACATGATTAATCCGACCTGAACGTAAATGTTGTTATCTAACCCTACTGCTTTTACTCCTGCAAAAGCGCCTAATATTCCTGTTGGAATTGACAATAAAACCGCCAACGGTAATAAATAACTTTCATATTGCGCTGCTAATAAAAAGAATACAAACAACAGACATAATCCGAAAATGGCAACTGTTTGGTTTCCTCCTGCTTTTTCTTCCAAACTTAAACCTGTCCATTCGTAACTGTAATCAGAAGGAAGTTTATCTAAAACCTTTTCTAAATTCCCCATAATCTGACCGTTGCTGTATCCTGGTAATGCCATTGCAGTAATATTTACGGAATTGTAAAGGTTGTAACGGTTTACCGATTCTGGTCCGTACACTTTATGGAATTTCACGATTGATTTTACAGGAACCATCTGCATCTGAGCATTTCTAACGAAAATTTCATTAAAGGCATCCTGATCCATTCTGAATATTCCATCGGCTTTTACATTTACTCTGTAAAACTTACCAAATCTTGTAAAATCTGATGATTGATCTCCGGCAAAATACGTTTGGATATTTCCTAAAAGGTCCTTAACATTCACTCCCATTTGACGGGCTTTGTCTTCATCAACTTCCAATTCCAACTGCGGATAATCGGCTCTAAAAGTCGTATACGCATATTGAACTCCCGGCTGCTGCATAATCTGTCCGATTACTTTATCTGACATTGCTTTTAAAGCTTCTGGACTTCTTGCCATTCTGTCCTGCAATACAATTTCGGCACCACTTGTTACACCAAATCCTTCAACCGGCGGCATTCTGAACACCATAATTGAACCTTCTTTGATTTTGGATAATTTAGCCGTTACACTGTTCAAAATTTCATCAATATCTTTAACTTCACCTCTTTCTTTTTTAGGTTTTAATTTAATAAATCCTAATCCATATGCGGTACTGGCACTGTTACTCAAAATATTAAATCCTGTAATACTGGTATTAACATCAATCGCTTTTTCTGATTCTAATATTTTCTCCATTCTCTGAACTACTTCAGTAGTACGATCAAGTGCGGTTCCCGGCGGCATTGATAAACTGTAAACCATAAATCCGTCATCTTCAAGCGGAACGAAACTTTTTGGTGTTGACATCATCATATATACTGCAAGAGCTGTTACTCCGGTAACCAATCCTGCTGCAATCCATTTTCTTCCAATAAGGAAACGAACACCTTTGATGTATCTTCCGGTAAAATTGTTGAAACTGGTATTAAAACCAACGAAAAAACGGTCTTTAAAACTAGTTTTATGCTCGTCGTTTCCATGTTTATTACCATGATTCTTTAATAGCAGCGCACATAAAGCCGGAGTCAGCGTCAAGGCATTTACTGCCGAGATAATAATAGCAATTGCCAGCGTGTAAGCAAATTGTTTATAGAAAATCCCCGAAGATCCTGTCATAAAACCAATTGGAATAAATACGGCTGACATGACTAAAGTAATCGAAACTACTGCTCCGGTAATTTCTGCCATTGCACCGTGAGTAGCTTCTTTTGCTGAAATTCCTGCATCTTCTTCCATTTTACTGTGAACAGCTTCGACGACAACAATAGCGTCATCCACTACAATTCCGATGGCCAAAACCAACGCAAAGAGGGTTAGAATGTTGATGGTAAATCCGAAAACTAACAGAAAGAAAAAGGTTCCTACAATAGCCACTGGCACTGCAATAGCTGGAATTATCGTCGAGCGAATGTCCTGAAGGAATATAAAAACGACGATAAATACTAGAATAAAAGCTTCAAACAAAGTCGATTTTACCTGTCCAGTTGCTTCATCCAAACGCTCTTTGGTACTCATTACATTAACATATTTTATACCTGGAGGAAAAGACTTTGATAATCGCTCTACTTCTTTATTAATCCCGATTTCAATATCGTTTGCATTAGATCCCGATGTCTGTAAAATTGCCATCGTAACCGCATTTTTACTGTTCGATTTGTTGTCTCCGCTATATGAAATAGAACCAAATTCAACTCGCGCAACATCTTTTAATCTTAGAACATTGCTTCCGTTATTTTTAACCACAATATTTTCATATTGCTCTGGTTTGTTCTTTTTTCCTTTGTAACGAATTACATATTCTAAAGCGGCTTTAGATTCTTCTCCTAATTTTCCTGGAGCCGATTCTAAACTTTGCTCTGCAATAGCCTGCGTAACATCTGAAGGAACTAAACCTGCATTGGCCATTTTTCTAGGATCAAGCCATACACGCATCGAATAATCTTTTTGTCCAAAAATCTGAACCTGTCCCACACCTGGAACACGTTTCATTTGCGGCACTAAATTGATGTTGGCATAATTCTGCAAAAACAACTCATCATACTTGTTATTATCATCTGTATACAAGTTGAAGATAACGATCATACTATTTTGCTGTTTCGAAGTCGTAAGTCCCATACGAATTACTTCCTGCGGTAATTTCGGAGTCGCTTGCTGTACTCTGTTCTGCACATTTACCGCTGCCTGATCTGGATCTACACCTTGTTTAAAAATAACGCTGATCGAAAAAGATCCATCATTACTGGCAGTAGATTTTATGTACTCCATATTTTCAACCCCGTTAATTTGTTCCTCTAATGGAGTTACCACTGAACGAATAACGGTTTCACTATTTCCTCCTGGATACGAACCGCTTACCATTACAGTGGGCGGAGAAATATCAGGAAATCTCGTTACAGATAATCTGGTAAGACCAATGATCCCCAAGATTACCAATACAATAGAGATAACTGTGGCCAATACCGGCCTGTCTATTATTTTCTTTAACATGGAAAATGTTATTATAGGTTTAAATCAAAAATTATTTACTGCTTATGGCTTTACCAGCGATTTTCGGAACTACTTCCATACTATCGTAAAGCATATCGATAGAATTTAAAGCTACTTTGTCTCCCGATTTTAACCCTGATTTTACGAAGTAATCTACTCCGGCGCTTCCTGCAATTTCAATGGGAACCATAGCTACTTTATTGCCTTCTTTCAAAACAAAAACGAAAAATTTATCTTGAATATCTTTTACACTTGCCATTGGAACTGTTATAACTGATGCTAAACTTTTGTTTAATACCACTCTTGCTGAACCTCCAGAACGTAATTCTTTTTTCGGATTGGGAAAAATGGCTTTTAAGGCAATTGTACCTGTTGTGCGATCAATATTTCCGCTGGCAACTTCGAGTTTTCCTTTTTGATCGTATAGGCTGTCATCGGCCATAATCAAACTTACTGTTTGATCGCTTTTTGAATCTTTCGAGAAAGCCAGATAATCTGCTTCTGTCAGCGAAAAATAAACAAACACATTGTTAATTTCTGAAAGTGTAGTTAAAGGAACGGCATCGTTTGGTGTAACTAAATTTCCTATACGATTTGGAATACGACTAATATAACCGCTTACAGGAGCTTTAATCAAAGAAAAATCGGCATTTAACTTTGATGATCCTAAAGCTGCCTTAGCTTGTGCTACTTGAGCTGTTGCTGCTTCGTAACTGGCTTGTGCTGTTTTTAACTGCATATCAGAGAAAACTTTTCCTTCAACAAGCGGTTTAATTTTTTCTACTTCCAGCTTTGCATTGGCTTGATTCGCCAAAGCGCTTTTGTAAGCGGCAAGGCTGTTGTTTACCTGCTCGGCATATATGTCGCCTTTAATTTTAAAAAGAGATTGTCCTTTGTTTACATAATCTCCTTCTTTGACATAAATGGCTTCAAGATAACCTGATACTTGCGCTTTTATATCAACGTTTACAGTACCTTCGACTGTTCCGGGATATTTTTTTTCTACATCGCCAGTTACGGAACTTGTCTGTAAAAAGTCAACTTCTGGTTTTGGCGGAGCTTGCTGCGCATCTGCACTTTTCCCACACGAAGAGAAAGAAATGATTATCAATAAAACCGCAATCCTGCCAATTGCTTTATTATTCTTAAAAAACTGTTTTGTCATTTTACTTTTCATTTTAAATGAATTACCTCAAATTTGACAACAAATTAACAACTCAAAAGAGCTTTTTTACGTGATAAACTTACCCAAACGGCATTTTTTGATACTGAAACGAAGACGTAAGTCTACCCAAATAATAGCGCATAAAAAAAACCTTATGCTATAGGATTCTACACTATAGAAAGGCTTGTTTATAATTATTTTGAAAGAAGATTAAATCGCAACGATTTTTCTCAGCAACGAGAAATAGGCATGCAGTCCCGATAGTTATCGGGAGCGAAGACGCAAAGATTTAGACATATAATTTTAAGCCTATTACAAAAAACTTCAAAAGAGTTAGATAGAATTAAAGGATTGAAAAGTTTCTTTTTTTCTCGCAGATTATGCAGATTTTAGCAGATTTAATCATGCAATAGCAATACTATGTTGCAAAGTTTTTTTTTACCGCAGATTAAAGGATTTTTTAGCAGCAATTTTGTTCTTCTGACGGAGGAAAAAACAACAAAAAGAGCTTTTCAACAAAAAAAGAAAAAAACTGTGTCGCTTTGAGCCTTTGTCACTTTGCGTCTTTCCTAGCGATCCATCCATTGTTTAAAATAAGGTGCTTTTTCGCGGCTTATAATTACTTCGCGTTCGGGATCAGCTATTAAATGAACTTTAAGCTTAGCATTAAAATAATTAGCAATTGATTTTATGCTTTCGGCACGTATGAAAAATTGTCTGTTGGCGCGAAAAAAAACATCAGGATCAAGTTCCTGCTCCAATTCTTCCATAGTTTGTGGAATTGGAATCACCATTTCAGATTTTAAAACCAAATTTGAAGTTTTAAATTCGGAATAGATAAAATCAATATCGGTAACATTCACACTTTTGTAGCCGTCACGATACGTTACTAAAAAGCGAAGACGAAAATTTGGTTTATTTATAAAACCTTTTAAAATTTCGGCAATATCAATATTACTGTCGGATTTAGATAATTTTCTAAACTTTTGCAAAGCAAATTCCAATTCGCTCTTATCAATCGGTTTCATCAAATAATCGATACTGTTAACCTTAAAGGCTCTTACCGCATATTCATCGTAAGCTGTGGTAAAAATAACGGGACTTGTAATTTTTATTTCTTCAAAAATAGAAAAACTGATTCCATCAGCCAGACGAATATCCATGGTTATTAAATCCGGTTTTTCATTTGCGCTTAGCCAATTTACAGCTCCTTCAACGGTATCAATAATAGCAAGGATCTCGCAATTGGGTTCTAATTCTTCTAAGAGTCTTTTAAGTCGACTGGCATTAATACTCTCATCTTCAATAATCAAAATTCTCATACTCTCTATATTAATGGTAAACGCACTGTAAAACTTTCTAATGACTGTGAAAAAACAGGTTTTTTGTTGAATAGAATCTTATAGCGAAATTCTATATTTTTTCGCCCTACACCTGTAGAAACTAGGGATTTTCCTGAAGTAAGCTGTAAATTATTTTTTACTATTAAACTTTTTTCTTCTGAATAAATGGATATAATTAACGGACTCGATAATGTTGCCATATTATGTTTTACGGCATTTTCGACCAATAACTGTAAAGTTAATGGCGGCAAATGAAGGTCAAGACAATCGCTGTCAACTTCTAGATGTAAGTCAATTTTTTCGCCCAATCGTTTTTTCAGCAGATAGAAATAGGCATTTAAAAACTCCATTTCTTCTCTTACCGTTATAGTATCTTTATCTAAGTTCGAAATCATATAGCGGTACACTCGTGTAATATTTTCCAAGAAAGATCCTGCTGCTTGTTGATCTTCATGAATCAGTTCGGTCAATGTACTGAAATTGTTAAATATAAAATGAGGATCTAACTGTAATTTTAGTGATTCTAACTGTGATCGTGTTACGGCTTCCTGAAGTTTTGAAGCTTTAATTTTAAGCTCAGCTGCTTCATTTGAGGTCACACGCCAGCGGTTCAATAAAAAAATTCCCGTATGTACTGAACTAATAAAAAGAGATAATATCACAGCCATAATATTTGACTGCCAAATAATAAGCAGTTCATTTTCTTCTAAACAAGCTTCGGGATATAGATAGTTCCATAAATATGAAAAAACATAGTTTAAAAGAATATTTCCCGCTATGAGGCACATAAATTGCGCAACTGCTCTAAAAATAGGATTATGCTCCCAGCGTATCAAACGATTTAAACTTCGTCCAACAAAAAGACTTAATTCTGTAAGTACACCACAGTATATCAGAATAATAAAAATATCGAATGTCGAATCAAGGGATATTAAAGATTCTTCTTGATACGGATTCAACAGATAATAGGAAGACAGATAAACTAAAAAAACTACCGGAATGACTATAATCCTATAGTATTTGTAGAAAAAATTCTTCCCCGAAATTTTATTTTGAATGTTTCCTCCCATTTACTTACAACAACTGGTTTATGAATAAATTTAGACTTTTAATTTTAAACAAAGATAAAAATTGAAAAATCCTATTTTGATTCATCTATAAGATTACGATAATTGTGGTTCAAAAACTTTCCTTTTTTGAATTGTTTTATTAGACTTCTGTGATTTTCTTTCTCTCATAACACCCCATTTTAAACAGGTTGCTCCCCAAGAAAATCCAGCTCCAAAAGTAGTTATAAGCAGGTTTTGTCCTTCTTTAAAATCGGCAGCATAATCCCATAAACATAACGGAATTGTCGCCGAGGTTGTATTACCATATCTTTCTATGTTAACTTTTACTTTTTTATTATCGATAGAAAGATTCTCGCTCACAGCATTTATAATTCTCAGGTTTGCCTGATGCGGGATAACCCAGTCAATTTCATCGGCATCCAGACCATTACTAATCAAGACATCTTTAGATATGTTTGACATCGCTTCAACAGCTCTTTTAAATACAAAAGATCCGTCTTGCTTTATATAATGTTTTTTGTGCAGAATACTCTGCATACTTGCAGGAAATTTGGATCCTCCTGCCGGCACAATTAAAGATTCAGTACCGCTTCCGTCAGTTTTTAAAATACTCTTCATTAATCCGTATTCTGTTTCGGTCTTTTCTAAAAGCACTGCTCCTGCTCCATCTCCAAAAAGAATACAAGTATTTCGATCTTCATAATCAACAATCGAACTCATTTTGTCCGCACCAACTACAATAATCTTCTTATAACGTCCGCTTTCAATCATAGTGGCACCCATTTCAAGAGCATATAAAAAACCACTGCAAGCTGCATTCATATCAAAACCAAAAGCATTTTTAAGTCCGCTCAGCTCACATATTTTACTGGCTGTTGGAGCTAGAACATGATCTGGCGTGGCTGTTGCGAGTATCAAAACTTCAATTTCAGAAGCATCAACATCATAATTGCTTATTAAATTTTCGATCGCACCGCAAGCAAGGTCAGAAGTGCTTTTACCTACTGCAATTCGTCTTTCTTTTATTCCGGTTCTCTTCTCAATCCATTGCTCTGTAGTCTCAACAGTTTCCGAAATTGTTTTATTATTCAGGATTGAAGTGGGTACAAAACCGCCGATAGCTGTAATTACTGCCTTCATTTTTTATTTTTTTTAATTCTTTGGAATAGATAATAATGGAATATCTAAACCTGCTGCCATAATTCTAGTTTTACTTCTATGAATCAGTGAATCCCAGAAACCATATTTTTGAGGTGCCATTACTAAGATATCAGCTTCAAAATTTTTAATTTCTTTCTTAATTTCATCGATCACGGCATTTGATCTTACGTTTTTATAAATGTATTTTACATCTTCAAACTTTTTTTCGATTGAAGAATTTAGTAAAATTTTGCCTTGTTCTTCTCTTATTTCGTCCAATTTTTCGTCAACGCTGAAAAATTCAATTTCAGAACCTAAGTTACCAATCACCTCTCTAATCCAGCTGAATCTTCTAATTGACGATAAACTTAGTGTATCACAGGCATACAGGATTTTTTTTGCATTTTGAAAACGGGCATTTTGTGGAACAGCCAAAATAGGAATATTTAAATTTTTAATAACCGAAGTGGTTGTATTTCCTAATAAATCCTGCTCCAATGAACGTTCTGCCATTCCCATAACAACAAGATCAGCATTGGTCTGATCAATGATAGCAGGAAGTTCATCTTCTAAAAAGGAATAGCTGCAAATGCTTTCTACCGAAATTTTAAACAAATCTGCGATCTCTGAACCTAAAACCTGAACTCGTAAAGTTGCCTTATCCATTTGTTTCTGCATCGATTCGGCGGTAATCAAAGAATTAGCGCTGTGAACACTTAACGAAAATGAGTTGAACAAAATAAGTTTGGCACCTGTTGCTTTTGCAAGTTCCGCAGCATAAGTTACTGCATTACCTGCTATAGTAGAAAAATTTGTAGCCGCGATTATGGTAAGTGGAGTGATCATAAATATATTGATTAAGCAATTATTCCCGTAAAATTGCTTAATTAAACTTTTCCTTTTTTTTTAAAATTACTGAAGAATCATATTTTTAGTCTCAACCGTAATTTTTACATCCTGAAAATTTTTACTGAAGCTTTTTTCATTCAATATTACTTTGGAGCAGATCTCTTTTTTACCACAAAAAGTTAAGGATGTTTATTTTTACTTAAAAAAAAATACAGAACTAAACTCTTTCTATTTTACAAATAAAACAACAGGCCTCCGAATTTCTTGCGTGAAGATATTCAACATCGCACTTTGTTTCAAAGATTTCAGCAATTAATAAATCGATATCATTATCGCCAACTAATTTAGTAAAAATCATTTTTTGTTCTTTGCTATATCCGATTAGCGACAAAGGGAAATTTTCTTTATCTGCTTTTATTTCTTTGGGAAAATTGTAAATATCCGAATATTGCTCCACTTCGTTTTTGTGAATAAATATAGGTCCAGATTGATTAAAGGCATTATGTTCTGCAAACGGACTATAAGCAAAAACCAAACGAATATCCTGATTAACATTAAATGGTTTCAACGAAACTCGACATGGTCCTTTTCCCGTTGCTAATTGCTCGTAAACTTGATTACCAAAATTATCAATATTTGTTTCGCGAATTTGTCTTACAAACTCTTTAGATAACGGAACAATTTTAAAATTTTTCATGTTTTTTTACATTTTAATTCAAAACAAATTTATATTCTGTTCCTCTTATTAAAAATCCGTTTCTTGCTCAATTAAAGCTCCTATATCATAAAAGAAAATTTCAACAGCATATTGATTTTTCAAGCCTTTACAACTTAACATTTTATGGTTTTATATTTTTACAAATAATCCTTAGTCTTAATAATAGAAATTCAAATTAAAGCTAAGTATACTATACATCACACTCGAAAAAGGTTAGTGATCTATTATTGATCTCTCCTAAAACAAAAATATTTTGAAATAAATTTGCTTAAACGTTTAACTTTATTATATTTGCCTTTCCAAGAAAACGTTATAGTGAAAAAAGTTTCCATAAAAGATGTAGCATTAAAAGCAGGTGTATCTATCGCCTCGGTTTCGTATGTGCTTAATAATAAGCCCAACGGCCGCATTGGAAAAGAAACTACGGAAAAAGTTATAAAGGCAGCCGAAGAATTAAACTATCGTGCCAACACTGCGGCTAAAAATCTAAAAACGAAACGCACCAATATTATTGGACTCATTGTGGCAGATATTGCCAATCCTTATTTCTCGCAAATAGCCAGAATAATCGAAAATGAAGCCACTAAAAAAGGATACACGCTTATTATTGGAAGTTCTGACGAAAATAAAGAAAAATTTGAAAGTCTTGTAAGTATGTTTTACCACCGTCAAGCGGAAGGACTTATTATTGCACCAGTTGAAAATTCAGAAGCCTGCCTGCAAAAATTACAAAAGCAAAATATTCCATTTGTTTTCATAGACCGTTATCTTCCAAAGATCAAGGCAGACAATATTCAGATTAACAATTATGACATTAGTTATAATGTAACCCAGCATCTTATCAAAGAAAAACGAAGCAATATACTTCTTGTAGCCTATGATACAACTCTGGATCATTTGATGCAAAGAACACAGGGTTTCAAAGATGCTTTGAAGAAATACAACATCCCGTATAATGATTATAATGTATTGAATATTAATAAGGATCATATTGATCAGGATATTGATCAAGGTTTTAGTGCTATATTTCAAAGCAAAAACAAACCCGATGCCGTATTTTTTGTTAGTAATAAATTGGCCGTTTCAGGTCTGAAAAAACTCATGAAATTGGGTATTGCTATTCCTGCTGATCTAGCGGTTGTGGCTTTTGATGAAACGGAAGCCTACGAACTCTTCAGTGTTCCATTATCTTATGTAAGTCAGCCTTTAACTGATATTGGAATTTCAGCAGTCGAGCTTATTCATAATAAAATTACAGATCCGCTGCTTCCAATAAAAAATATTACACTAGAAGCTCAAATGCATATTAAAGCCTCTTCAAAATCCAACAATTTATAATATTTTTTTATTTATCATTTTGCTTAAACGTTTAACTTAATCACTTATGAAATTAGAAACTCTACTTCTTCCTATACAAAATAGCATATCAGAAACACAAATCAATATGCCTTTCAAAATTTAATAATTTATAATATTTTTTTATTTAATACTTTGCTTAAACGTTTAATCTAACCACTTATGAAAGAACAAACCACTAAATCGTCCATATACTGTTATGGAGAAGTACTTTGGGATATATTCCCTGACGGAGCTCGCGCTGGAGGAGCTCCTTTTAATGTAGCTTACAATTTGATGAGAATGGGAATAGATGCCCATATGATCAGCCGAATTGGAAATGATAAACTGGGCCGTGATCTTATGAAACAACTCAGTGACTGGAATATAGCTACTGAAAACACACAGATTGACAACCATTATCCCACCGGAACTGTATTGGCTCATATCGACGAGCACAATGAAGCACATTATGACATTACAGAACCTGTTGCTTGGGACTTTATTGAACTTAGAGACGACCAAATTAATAAAGTAAGTAATGCGGCAGCTTTTGTTTTTGGAAGCCTAATTACCAGAGGAGAAAAATCTCGAAATACACTTTTTCAACTTTTGGAAACAGCTAAATTCAAAGTATTTGATGTCAATATCAGGCCTCCTTTCTTTTCTGTACCTGTAGTCAAAGAACTTCTTTATAAAGCAGATCTGGTGAAGATGAATAAAGCTGAATTACGACTTATACTAGACTTTTTAGGCAGGGATTATATCAATGAAGACGACAGCATTCGCTACATACAAGATGAGTTTAATATAAATGAAGTTCTGATAAGTAAAGGCAGTAAAGGCGCTATTTATTATAACGGAGACGATCATTATCAAGCTTTGGCAGTTCCTGTAAAAATAGCAGATACGGTAGGAAGCGGAGACGCATTTCTGGCAGGATTTCTCTCTAAGAGAATTACCCATTCAAGTCCCGAAGAAATTATGGCACAAGCCGTTGCATTAGGAGGTTTTATTACTTCTAAAGAAGGCGCTTGTCCTTCTTATACCTTAACGGATTTTAATGCTTTCCGCCAAGATCACAAACTGATTTATTCTTCAATTTAATTAACTATCTGATGTCACAAGCTAAATTTACAGAGAAAAAATATGCGATTACCTTCATATTTGTAACATCACTATTCCTATTTTGGGCAATTGCCATTACAATGGGTGATGTATTGAACAAACATTTTCAAAATGTTTTACACATTAGTAAATCAGAATCAGGACTGGTACAATTGTCAATTTTTGGTGCTTATGCCGTAATGGGAATTCCGGCTGGTTTGTTCATGAAAAAGTACGGATACAAAAAAGGAGTATTACTAGGGCTTATTCTATATGCACTGGGCGCCTTTTTATTTATACCGGCGGCTCAAAACGAATCTTTCTCTTTTTTCAGAGCTGCTTTGTTTATACTGGCTTCTGGTCTTGCAACTCTTGAAACCGTAGCGCATCCTTTCGTTGCGTCACTTGGAGACGAGCGCACAAGCGATCAGCGTATTAATTTTGCACAATCATTTAATGGTTTAGGCGCCATAATTGGACCTCTTCTAGGTGGTTTTTTCATACTGAATACAAAAGGTGCTGAAGGTTTAGAATCTGTTAAAACCCTTTACATGATTATCGGATTTGTGATTCTTGCCATTGCTCTTGCTTTTTGGTTTGTAAAAGTACCAGCCCTAAAAGATCCGCACGGCGAGCAAGCAGAAAATACGACTGATTCAGCAAACCTGGATGTAGTGCCTAATGCACCTTTGCACCGTCAGCGCCATTTTATGTGGGCAGTAGCAGCACAGTTCTTTAACATTGGAGCACAAGGCGGAACTTGGGCTTACTTTATCAATTATGGTGTAGAAAAAACAGGTCTTCCTGACAATCAGGTGGCTTATTATTTTTCTCTAAGTATGGCTATGATGATGATTGGACGTTTTATTGGTACATTTTTAATGCGTTACATTGCGCCAAACAAATTACTGGCTGTATACAGCATTTGCAATATGCTGCTTTGCGTGATCATTTCACAAAGTTTTGGATGGGTTTCGTTTGGAGCTTTAATCATGCTTAACTTCTTTTTAAGTGTAATGTATCCAACTATTTTTAGTCTGGGATTAAAAAAACTAGGTAATAAAACGGAGCAAGCTTCTTCTTTCTTAGTAATGGCAATGTTTGGCGGGGCAGTATTCCCTCCTATTATGGGATTTGCAGCCAACACCAATATTGCTTACGCTTATCTTTTACCAATAGTTTGTTATGTGGTTATTCTTTTATTCGCTGTCAAATACTACAAGCCAAAAACACTTGGATTAGGAGAACTTACTATAAACAAAAGCAGTATATGATACCTGCTGTTTTTTACAGGTTTGCAGCATTAGTAATCTTACTGTTATGTTCTATTTCTACTAACAGTCAAATTGTTATCAGCAATAAAAACTTTTCATTTGGAACTACCGGAAGAATAGGATTTGGTTATTCTCCGGACATTGAAGGTCATACAGGAAGGCAGCTTAACCTTTTGAATCAGGGTTCTCTTGGGGGGAGAATGGATCAGGGAGATTATGTAGATTTGCTGCCTTCCTTTCACTTTATGCCGGTAAATGCCAATAAAGAGCAAACTGCTATTGACTTTCAAGTAAGACTGGCTTTTTATTCTTCTAACGGTACATTTTTAGGAAACGTAAATTCAGGATCTACAGATGGTATGATTGTTAGTTTACCCGAAGCATTTGTAGAAGCACGCAATATTGTTGGAAGTCAATGGAGCGTTTGGGCGGGAGCCAGATACATGCGTTATGATGATGTGCACATAGCCGATTATTTTTATTTTGACGATCACTCCTCTCAGGGATTTGGCATCAAATACAAAAAAAGCTCGTTTTCTATGTTTTTTCCGGCTGCTATAGATACCACTTCTTCTGGTATGGGGACGCCTTATTCCTATTCTAATATCATAACAGGTAATAAGTCGTTAACCTATCGTCAACGTGAAGTAATGGTTGCCGAACACAGTTTTAATTTATCGAGAAAACATATTGTAAAACTATTGGCAGAATATCACCATGTGCCTGCAGTGAGTAAAAATGCAACACCAGCCTTTCCATCTGATAATGGTTTTGTGGCAGGTTTTAAAATAAATTCAGAACTTGAAACTCAAAAAATAGGATCCTTCAATCAGTTTTCTATGCGTTATGGAACTGGAATTGCTAATGGTGGAGACAATGGAAATACTCAAACATGGCGTACTTTTGGAGCACCGGGAATTGAGGATAAAACCTATAAAGGAGCTTACTCTTTTACAATAGTTGAACATCTTATGCTGAATCTTTCTAATAGAATAAGTATTAATCCGTATGCTGTTTATACTCAAAGCAAAGGCGGCGCTGATACAATGGACAAAGCTCCCGATTTTTATAACAGGGATATTTACAACTATAAAACAGATTTAGCAGTTGGCACAAGAGTAATTTATTATATGACCAATTGGTTTCATTTGGTCTCTGAACTGCATTATACCGCGCGTCAGGATAGTAACAATCCCACAGCTTCAATGGTAAAATTTGCATTTGCGCCTACTATTGTGCCAACTGCCGAGCGGAGTCCATGGGCGCGACCGCATTTGAGATTTATTGCAGAAGTTTCCCGCTATAACGATTATGCAAAAAATGCTATGTATTCACCGTTTTTACAACAAGCTGGACAAAAAAGATTTGGTACTTATTTTGGAGTGCGATCTGAATGGTGGGTATTTTAACTTAAAAACAATACAATGAAAATAAAATTTGGAGCTTCTCTCCTATCTTGGATAACACCTCTTTGGAATGCCGAAGCAGGACATTATGCTATAAAAAAAACAGCTCAAACAGGTTTTGATATGATTGAAATCCTACTTCCTAATAGTATGGATTTTGATGCAAAAACAGTAAAAAAACAACTTCAAGAAAATAATCTTGATGTTGCCTGTTCCTTAAACCTGCCTAAAGAAGCCCATATTCCTTTTTATCCTAAAGAAGCATTAACATTGATTTGTAAAGCGTTGGATAAAACCGCTGCTTTAGACGCTGTTTTTTTGGGAGGTGTGCTACACGGAGGAATTGGAGTTTTTACAGGAAATCCAATTACAGATAATGAAAAAGAAATCATTACAGAAGTTTGGCAAGAAGCAGCGCTATATGCTCAAAAACTTGGAATTACAATTGGTATCGAACCTATCAATCGTTATGAAAGTTATTGCTGTAATACAGCAGAAAATGTGTTAGAACTCATTAAAAAAACAAGTACAGCAAATCTTGCAGTTCATTTGGATACCTTTCATATGAATATTGAAGAAAGTAATTTTTATGATCCGATTTTAAACTGTGGGAAATTACTAAAACACATGCACATTACCGAAAGTAACCGTGGAATGCCAGGAGAAGGAACTGTTAATTGGAGCGAACTCTTTAAGGCTCTTAAAAAAATTGATTTTGAAGGAAATCTTGTCTTGGAAAATTTTTCATCAGATGTGCCGGGAATGCAGCAAGCTGTTTCTTTATGGCAGAAATCTCCACATAATGCAGAAGAATTGGCTAAAGGAAGTCTTAATTTTCTAAAACAGCATTTAAAAGATTAAGCATTAGTATTTTTACAAACATTTATTAAAAAAGAACTCTAAATCTTAGGATTACAGAGTTCTTTTTTTGGGTAATTGTATACTTGTTTACAAAACCTTTTATTGCAGAATTTGAAGCTTATTACATTTTATTGTGAAATCAAATTTTACATCAATCCACAACAGGAAATCTAAACTTATCACTCCTCAAAATTGCAATCTAGAAAAATATTCGATTTTTTATAAAAACTAATATTTTAGACTCTTAGTGATATTTTAGACTCTTAGTGATATTTTTAAATCTTATTGTAGTAAGTATAAAATTGAAATTTTCATAATAACATATTTTAAAGTTTGAATAAGAGATATATTATTCTGTTTGAGAATTAATCTGATTCGTTTTCTTGATTTTCTCAACGCCTCTTTCTCTCATTAGTTCTGCTGCATTGAGCATTTTAATTAAATGAATATAAGGCGCCGCCAAGTCAAAGTCTGGATCTTCGGCGTGGGGAGACAATGAAAGCTCGAGGATTTGACATAGAAACAGTTCAAATTCTTCAAGAGTTTTTTCGTCAAATGCTTTTTGAAATACAATAAAAGGTTTATCGTATTCTTCCTTTGTAAGAGATGAAAGATGAAAAACCGTTTCACATTGCAAAGACTCTTTCACTTTCCATTTTTTGCTTTTCCTTTGCAAACAATAACAAATTTTAAGAAAAGAATTGAGAGCAGTATACAAAACAAAAATAGTAGAAGGATTGTCCTTTTTGCATACTTCTTTTTTATAGCTGCAAATCACCACTTCGCTTAAATTTTGTTTATAATAATCAAGATCTGCATAAGTAAAAAAGGCATCAATTGCCTTAAATGGATTTCCTGTTGCATATCCTGCCCAAAAGCTGGTTTCGAAAGATATTTTATTCTTTTTCATAATAAAGAGATTTAAAATTATCAAGCGAAGTTCTATTCATTCAAAAGGATAAACTATTCTAAAATTAGATATATTATCTTACAAAATATTATTTTATGAGATATTTTTTTATCTTTGAAATTCATGCATTTTTAATGCAAATGGCTTTATCTTTGAGCCTTTAGTAAAATTGATATTCATTATGGAACAGAAAATACATCAGGGAAGAAACGTAAAACGTTTCAGAGAAATGCTTAACATAAAGCAGGAAGCATTAGCTTATGATCTGGGCGAAGACTGGAACCAAAAGAAAATTTCAATGCTCGAGCAGAAAGATGTAATTGAAGACAATTTGTTAAAACAAATCTCGGCAGTATTAAAAATTCCTGTTGAAGCTTTTCAGAATTTTGACGAAGAGCAAGCGATAAATATTATTTCTAATACCTTTGACAATTGTCAGCAACCTGCATCAGTATTTTACAATTCAACTGTTAATCAAATTGATCAGTTTATTAAACTACACGAAGAAAAAATTGCTTTATATGAAAGGATGTTGAAAGAGAAAGATGAAATGATGGCGAGGCTTGAAAAATTGATTGGAAAATAATCATTTATAAAAGATATATAAAACAAAAAAAGAGACTTTCGAAGTCTCTTTTTTTGTTTTGGAAGTATTTGTTCAATTTATAATCTGATCAAGATTATGAGTACAAAGTCAAGAGACATTTAAGCAGTTTCTCATTAGAATTTTATGGAGAGCATTTTTTTTCATCGTAAACCAAAAAACGCTTTTAGTTAATAAAATATCTTTTTTCTTTTCCAAAAAACATTACTATTGAAAAAAAGTAACCAAATGAGCAATTAAAACTTCAGTTGCGACATTAATATCATTCATACTTGATTCAGTAATATTACTATCTATAACAGGATCGTGCATCAATCTGTAATTATGCACCAACTTATTCCTATAGCCATAAAACACATCTGTAAGATTTAATTCTTCATGCTTAGTAGGGTCATTAAATTCTAAATCATTGATATGGATATAGAATGCCAATAATAAACTTTTTAAATGGTCATCTAACACCTTAGGAGGGCGCGCATAAGTAGTTAGAAGTGCTGAAATTCTTTTCTTTTCAGAACTCTGCTCTCCTAAAACTTCTTTAATTTTTCGACCTGACATACTTTCAAGTTGTGAACAAACCTTATTCATTACCTCCACCTTTATAACCTTGTCTATTAAAATTTCTATAACTTGGTAAAACATTATAAACCTTGTAACAGTTTCATTTTCTTTTTGAACAAGTTTTTTAAATAAGTGTCTTACAAAATGTTCATCTATTAAATGAGCATTTGCTTTAGGTATTTTTAAGTGCTTTCTTTTTCTGTTTAATGTTTCTGTTTTCAAATAATTATCACCCAAAATTGGAGATAAATTTTTTTTTTCAATGGGATTTTCTTTAGTAAAAGAAGTAAATCCGTAAAGAAATAGATGAGATAAATAATTATCAATTGAGAAATTAGAGATCTGTGCTGTATACTGGTCACAAAGTACTAGTATAATTGTATCATCATCAAAAAAATCAACTATTTTTGGTGAAGAAGTTAAATCTACATCTTTAGTTTGAATAGAATTATCTTGAGAAAATAGGTACTGAACTGCATAATGCGCATAAGTAAAATTATGTTTGTCCATTTCTAAAATATCTGGCTCAAATAATGCATCTAATCTAAAAAAGTATCCCATTCGTCCATTATAATCCAAATTTTCATCGGAAAGTCGAAGCTCTACAATATCTTTCTGTGCATAAAAAGGATTCTTAAATAAATAAACTGTCACTGAAAATCCTTCATATATAACTTGAGTTTCATGCTGCAGGACAAAATCTAATTTTAAATCTGCATAAGTCAAACTATCAAGCGAATACACTAACTTGTTCTCATTTTCGATAGTCGTTACCAAAGAAAAGTTATGTAAATCACCAGTCGTTTTATCACGTAATACTAACATATCAAACTACTTATATTCTTTTTCTTTCCTTGTTCTATCAAAAGCATATTCAGTCGCTTTTTTAAAGTTTAAGTAACTATTGTTTTCTCTATCGAACAACCCCTTGAAAAAATATCTAAAATAGTATCGTTGATCATTACCAATCTTTTTTGATTTTTCTTTTATAATGTCAAGATGTTTGAGAAGCTGATAAATAACGTAATCCCAATCGTCTCCCTCAGCATTTATTTTTTCAAACAATTCCCTAACTATAATTAAATCCAGACCATTATCTTCCCTAAGACTACCCAAGCCAGCTCCAAATCCTGTAATTGCTTGAGACTTCTTAAATATATCAAGTATTGACTTTCCAAATGGATTGGCATTTAGTCTAAGTGAATCATCCACAATACTTTTATCATACGACCAACCATCAGTTTTAAACAGAAGCACTTCCAAAAATATCTTGTAAGTAATCAGGAAATCCTTAAAAATATCTTTATTATCATTTTCTTTATTTAAAACTTCTAAAGTATTTATATTATCCAATATAGTAGTCCTGTCAATTAGCGATTCGTCTTTTTCTAAGTAAGAATTGAAACCATCAAGAATAGTTTTAAAATTGTAATCATATATTGAGTCGGAAATAAATGTATCTTCTTTGTCAGTGGTCAATTTTATCCCTTCAATTCCTACCCTAGAATAATCAAAATAAAGAATCTCCATTAAATGTCTGGTAGACATTGTTGTTTGCCCTGTATTTAATGTGATCATTCGGTATAATAACCCAACTCTACTTAATCCCAAATAAACTTCTGCCCTAATAGTGTGACTATAAAGTTTTTCAAGCTCTACCGTTCTATTATTCTTTTTTAGATCATCCTCTAACTCTAGCAACACAAATGTTCTTTGCAACCCATCAATAATCATAATATCATTTGATTCAGTAGCTTTCTTTATAATTTCACCCGTATCTTCATAGTTCCTTTCATTTTGTAATTCTGCCCTATCATAATTACTGACAGCTAAAACTATTGACGGCATAAGGCAATTTCTTTGTAAATCAGCTTTTAAAATTTCTTTAATTTTTGATTTAATAACCTTTCTGCGTTGATATTCATTATTATCTATAATTTTTCTAGCAAAAGATAAATAATCACCAATTTTTATTTCTATTAATGCATTAAGGGCATCTATTCGTTCATCAAGCAAAATCGATTTTACCATGAGTTTTGATATATTTAGTAAGTAGTAGTGTTTTAATTTATTTAGTAATGCTAATGTATGATTATTGTTTAAAACTCACAACCACTAAGAAAAATGAATGACAACATACTCGATAGCGCGGATTTGTAATCCGTGCCCGCGAAGTATAATTTTGAAATAGGCTAAATTAAATATAACCTAAACTATTTGCCAGATTAGTAAAACGGTAATAAAGGAAACTATAGCAAACACAATTAAGTTAATGGCTCTATCTTTACTTCGTATAGATTTATTTGATAAATATTGTTTCGTAATCTCTTTATTTCTAGTGTTTTTTGTTTTCATATTTCTTTAAAATTGATAATGTTTGGGGTTATAATTCTATTATTACAGCTGTAATGAAAATTATATAGCTTTCAAAATTGATGTAATCCTATATATTTATGCAAAACAGTTGATTTATTTTTGATAAACAAAAACAAATTGCATGCCAATAAAACTCAAGAAACATCAAACAATTAATTATCAATCAAATACAAAACAAAAACTATCATGCCATTTATAAATCCTATCAAAATGATATGATCAGCCTTCCAAAATGAGAGACATAATTGACCTTTGACTATGGAAATAGAGAAAAAATGATGACAAGACTCGAAAACTGATCAAGATTATGAGTTCTAAATCTGGAGACATTCATACAGCTTTCTATAAGAACTCTTGGCGCAGCTGCTGTTCGGAACTGATTATTTTTTATTAAAGATAAAAGTCAGCATGATCATTAAAAAAAGTATACTATAACACTTTAAATGTCTAATTAATTAGTAACTCGGCTATTTTATTGTTGAACGCAGCACCTTTGTCACAATTTGTAAAAAAAATGTACCCATTTTGATTGGCTCTGTTAATCTTAAAGCCCGACTGGAAGTCGCCATTGTTACCTCCATGCTCATATATGGTTCCAAACGAAACTGGTCGAATTGCTATTCCTAAACCCCAGCCAGTATCGCCATTAACGAGGTAATGTGGTGATTTTTTATCTAAAGCAACTTGTTCATTAAACATTTCATTCACAAGAGATTTAGAGATGCCCTTACCTTTCATCAAACCAATCAGAAAAGCTGAAAAATCCAGCGCTTCCGTATGCAGTCCGCCAGCAGCATCGAACCAAGTAGAATCTTGCTCGGGAAAAGAAGTGGGCCAACTCTTTTTAGAGACCATGCCATTTACATGTCCCGTAATTTTATGATTACTTATGTAATTGTTACCACTAAACCATGCGTGCTTCATATGCAATGGTACAGCAACCTCTTTTTGAAAGAGCGGATCCAATGTCTGTATTGATAATCCGTTTAAATGAGCAATCACTAGAGACAAGTAACGGTAACCTTCGCCAGAATAAGCAAATTCTGTTCCGGGAGTAAACTTAAGATACAATTCACCGTATTTATAAAGGTTTTCGTCGCGCTTATCAAAATACCGCCAGTTAGGAAATCCAGTGGTATGCGATAAAACCATCCGAGCGGTGATCAATTTGTAACGTTCGTCTTTTTCAATGTCTTTATAGGGTAAATAACGATATAATGGCGTATCTAAATCTAAAAGCTTTTTATCAACCATTCTAAGTACAAAATAAGCAAACACAGTTTTAGACATGGATGCTGCTTCAAAAATCGACTGATCATTAACTTTCAATTTGGTTTCTAGACTGGTTACACCTAAAGATCTGTGATAAACGACTTTGCCGTTATTGATAAGTGCAAACGACAAACCCGGCATAGCGAGAGAATCCATTTGTTTCTTGATATACTTATCCAAGTCTTCTGAATTCAGCTTTTTTCCACTTAACGTTTGCAATTGCGAATAACTACTATTGCTTAACAGCAATAATAGTAATACTATTATGGCGGGTATTTTCTTGACCATTTTGATTATTATTTTAGTGAAGTCTGAAATAATCCAGCATTTTGAATCATTCTCTAACCATTGGTCGTGAAGATGTTGCAAATGTTACATGCTATAAAAAAGGCTATTCCTATTTACATTTTTTTTTCGCAGCATGTAAACAACTCGATCTTTCGGATTTATAATCTTTGCCATCAAAGTATATCTTGACGGATTTAAAAAAGTAGACTCAGTTTTTATTAGTGTTAGGAAAGAGCACAGAAAGAATTTACGAGCGATCAGAAAATAAATAAGTCTCAAAAGAGATTTAAATCGGAATCTCTTTTACTTTTGCCAAATGTTAGAAATTCTTTACCAAGACCAGTATATTATTGCCATTAATAAACCAAGCGGGTTGTTGGTTCACAAATCATTTTATGCGCGCGATGCAAAAGTGTATGCCATTCAGGAACTGAGAAATCAAATAGGGCAACACGTTTATCCTATTCATCGATTAGACCGCAAAACATCTGGTGTTTTGTTATTTGCGCTGGACACAGCTGTTTTGAAAATTATGAATGATCGTTTTGCGACACGTGAAGTCGAAAAAAAATATTTAGCCATTTTACGTGGCTGGTCACCCCAAGAACAAACGATTGATTATGATTTAACAAATGATGATAACATTACACAAAATGCAATAACCTACTTTCATCGTTTGCAAAATGCGGAAATTGAGCTTAAACTTAACAATAAACCCACGTCTCGATATTGTTTGGTAGAAGCGATTCCTGAAACTGGGCGTATGCATCAGTTACGAAAACATTTTAAGCATATTTTTCATCCCATTTTAGGAAGCCGTCCGCATGGTTGCAACAAACAAAATAAACTATGGCTGGAGAATTTTGAACTGAAAGGAATGATGCTTCATGCACATCAGTTAATTTTTAATCATCCCATAAACAATCAACAACTAATACTGAATGCAAAGGTTAATGAAGAATTTAGCAAAGTTGGTACTATTCTTCGTCTGGATTTGAGTAAGTATCAATAGAATAGCTCTAAATCGATATTCATCTTTATTTTCTGCTGGTATTCTAGAAATGTTAAGAGAGTCTGAATTGATCAAAAAAAAAGCCGTCTAAAAATTAATTTAGACGACTTAACTAAATACAATTAACTACCTGAATAGTTAAAATGATATATTAAGTTTGAAATAATTTACTACAAGTTATTTTTTATTATTATTTCAAAGGATACGGTTTGTGTACTACACGTACAATAACCATATTTTGTGGTTGTACCGGAACCCCGTTAACTTGCTCAGGAAGAGATTGTGTATATTCATTAATTCCACTATCAAGTCTTGTCATTGTTGCCAATGCAGTACTGCCATTAGGAAAAGTTAATATACGAATACCATCTTTTAACTCAAAAGATCCTTGTGCTCTTGGCGTTCCTTCGGGATCACTTACATTTCTAAATTCAAATGTACCTGAATTGGTTTCGCCCGCTGTTAATCTCCAGGTTGAAACGCTAACTGTGCTAGGATAATCTGCAATTTTGTTTTCTATTCCTCCATTTACAAAAACTTCAGTGGTTTGCCATCTTGTAGAAGTTATTATTTGACCAGGAGTTTGTACAGGTGTTACAACTTGAGCGTCATCATCCGAGCTGCAAGAGACACACATAAATAGAATGCTCGCACAGATAGATGCATAAGCATAATTTCTTTTTTTGAAATTCATCATTTTTTTCATAAGTATTAATTTTAGCATACAAGAATAAAAAAAAGAATATCCATAAAAAGTCATAAAAATGCCATTTTAAGGTACTCTTAGATTGTGTCAGTTCTAAAAATTAAAAAGCAAAAAAAATCCCACTTCTAAATAAATGGGATTTTTTACAGGACTATATATTGATCATCAAATTATTGCATTGTCGAACAATTTCCTCAACAAATCAACAATAACCGATATTCTCCATCATTTTCTATTGGTGCTCTATGAATACAAGGTAATACTTCTTGTTTTGGATGATCTACAGCCAGACGCCAAAGATGTCCTAATCCTAAATTAATAGGTTCTGCATTGGGATGTAATTGATAATGTAAATCAAAATAATTTTCTTTTAGAAAGTCTTCGAATTCTTCCTCTGGTCCATCATGCAGTTCTTTTAGCTTGGCTCGAATTTCTGGAATTAGAATTTTTTGCTCTGCTTTCGAATTGGAAACAATATCACTTGCTGCGCCGAAATAAGTACATAAAAAAGTATCTGTTGCAATGGGCGAACGATCAACGTGAAACGAATACACATCTGTAGATATGAAATCAAATTCGTCATCACGTTCGTAACACTTTAGCAAATTAAGCGAAGGCGAAGCTCCAAAATCAGCTAACAATTTGAGATCATTTAAGATTATTTCTCTTGCTGTATTTCCCTTTTCTGAGAGTTGGAGAGCTATTAGATCTTCGGGAAAAACTTCGGTTATATTTTCTTTTAAAGACAACTTGGTTACAATCTCATTAAAATCACCATCTAAATTTCTGTACCAGCATAACGCATTCATTTCTCCTTTGAAATTGGTATGTACAAGATCAGAGAAACTAGCTGCTACTCCAATTTGGCTGTTATCAGAAAATATATTGCTCATGGTATAATATGATGTAATAACGCATTGACTGTAATTATTTTTAAACACATAGAAAAATAGACTCTGCCTTCTCAAAAAAAAAAAAAGCATTTCACTTATTTGCAAAACATATCACCTATATGTGTTAGATACGAGTTTGTTTTAATTTTCTTTTTTTAGAAAAGAAATAACTATGTTTTTATGTGTTTAAATAATATTGCTATACATTATAATAATGCAGTAAAAGCTGCTTTATTTTTTTGTTTTAAAAACTTTGTAGAATACAAAAAGAATACCCAGCCAAATAGGAATTAATTCTACAGACAATTTCATATTTGTCATCCACATGATGGATAAAATTCCCAATAAAAACACGAAACAGATGTAATTACTTACTGGATAAAATATTGACGGAAACTTAGTTTTTGTGTTCTCCTTGTCTTTCGCAAGTCTAAATTGCAAATGCGTATACGAAATCATAACCCAGTTAATAACTAAGCAAGAAACCACTAAAGACATTAAAATACTAAAAGCTTCTTCTGGAATTACTTTATTTATTAAAATACAGATTGCAGCAAAGCATGAAGAAATTAAAATGGCATTAACTGGAACCGATTGTTTGTTTAGCTTCTTTAAAAATTTAGGTGCACTGCCCTGATCAGCTAAACCAAATAACATTCTTGAATTACTGTATACACTGCTGTTATATACTGATAAAGCGGCGGTTAATACAATTAAATTAAGCACATTGGCTATAAGTTTTGTAAAATATATTTTATTTCCAAGCAGCTCAAATTCCATTCCGTTTAAGTTTTGAAAAACCATTACAAACGGACTGCTGTCTGTAGTAATTTGTCTCCACGGTGACAAAGCAAATAAAATAACCAATGCACCAACATAAAATATCAGGATTCTATAAATAACTTGATTGGTAGCTTTTGGAATGTTTTTTTCTGGATTTTCGGCTTCAGCAGCGGTAATTCCAATTAGTTCTAAACCTCCAAAAGAGAACATAATTAAAGCCATTGCAGCTAATAAACCTTGAAAACTCCCATCAGTATTTTTTTCAAAGAAACCTTTTGGAAAAAAGCCGCCATCGTTATATAGATTATGAATTGAAGCGTTTTCTCCTCCTGTACCGCTTATAAGCAAGTAAGTACCAAAAAGAATCATTGCAATAATTGCGACAACTTTTATGATTGAAAACCAAAACTCCGTTTCTCCGTAAACTTTTACAGAAGCAAAATTCAAAGCATTAATAACCAAGAAGAAAAATAAACTGGATGCCCACAGCGGAATTTCGGGCCACCAAAACTGCACATAAACACCAATAGCTGTAAGTTCAGCCATGCTGACTAAAATATACAAAATCCAATAATTCCAACCTGATGCAAAACCCGCAAAAGAACCACAATACTTATAAGCAAAGTGACTGAAACTTCCTGATACAGGCTCTTCAACAACCATTTCACCAAGTTGTCTCATAATAAAAAAAGCGATAATTCCAGCAACAGCATATCCTAAAATAACAGATGGACCTGCTAATACGGCCGCTGGACCAATACCTAGAAAAAGACCTGTTCCTATTGATCCGCCTAAGGCAATTAATTGAATGTGGCGATTAGTCAGCCCGCGTTTAAGCTGATTGTCTTGTACGTCTTCATGTTGTTTTTTCACAAACCAAATTTTTAAATGAGCTAAATGTACTCACAAATGTATAAACCGCGAAGATAAGTTAAAAAAGGAATCGTGCAAAACAAAGCGTTTTTCTATTATTTCAGATCTATAGTTTTAGAGGTATTACAAGATAAGTTTTTATTAATTCTTAGGCTGACTTGATCAAAATTCTCACAGATGAAATTCCTTTAAAATTATTTCGCTATTCATGAATATTTTATTTATCAAATATTAAAATTTAATTAAATTCGCGAATAAGTTTTACAAAATAAGCCTAAATGGCTTTTCACGAAGTATAAAAGTGAGCCGTTTAGTAAAATAGAATCTTCGCGATAATACCACCAGAAACGCGTAACAAAAGAATAACCATTAATTGACAAAAACACCAGAACGAACCAATGACAAATAACTGTTTAAATTGTAATGAAGAAACTACAGCGAAATTTTGCAGCAATTGCAGTCAAGCAACATCAACACATAGATTTTCTTTATCTCACGTTATTAAGCATGATTTTATACACGGAATCTTTCATTTTGACAAAGGTTTTTTCTACACGATAAAAGAACTGTTTTCAAGACCAGGACACAGCATTAGAGAATATGTGCAGGGAAAAAGGGTAAAACACTTTAATTATTTTGCCACAATAATTCTTTTACTGACAATCAATTATTTTCTGAAAAAATGGACAAAAATTGACATATCAACTTTGTTTAATAAAACTGCAGTCTCTGGACTTTTTAAAGTTCTAAAAGACTACTCAAAAATTACCGCTTTTTTGCACATTCCTATTATTGCTTTTGTCAGTTACTTATTATTCAAAAAAAGCAAACAAAATTATACAGAAAACTTAGTACTGAATTTGTATTTGTTATGCGGAGTATTGACAATCAGCCTTATTTTTCCAATTAGTATGATTCTTAGTGATAACAAGGAGTTTCTTCTTGGAGTAAATATTTTATTGTCTGTACTAACCTTTTTGTATATAGCATTTTTCTATTATCAATATTTTTCGGTCTTTGATTTAAAAAAGTATAAACTCATCATTCGATCTATTCTAATTGCAGCCTTGTATTTGCTGACTAAACAAGTAATAAACAGTATTTTGAATACTGTTGGGACTAAATTTTTAAGTTAATTACAAACTAAGATACCCTAACTAAACGGGCTTAAAACATAAATCACTGATTTATAGATTTATGCATTAAAAAATGCAGTCTTTCTAAATCCGTCTAGTAAAAACAATCCTCGAAACTACAAATATGGTTGCAACTTATAAGTTGCAACCATATTTGTATATAAAAGAATTAAAGTTTTTCTTTTAAATTCTACTTTTAAAATCAGGAAATAATTCTATTTACAAACAAATTCCCTGATTATGAAAAATCTAACTTCTTTTTTAATCATTTCACTTTTAGTAATTACTGCTTGTAAAAAAAACTCATCAAGCGATCAAAAAGAAAGCACTGATACAGCAATATCTGCTGATTCTATAACCGCTATTGCAAAAGAAGCATGGATTTATGGATATCCTATTTTTTACAACTATAAAACTATTTATGCGAGCGCTATAAATAAAGAAGCGAAAGAATATGCAGGTTTCAATAAATTTAAAAGTTTTGCGATGAGTGCAACTCCTGCAGATACTTTGGTAATAACGATAAACAATGATACTCCTTATTCTATGGCTGCCATTAATGTTTCAGATGAACCTGTTGTTATGGAAGTTCCAAAAATAGAAAACGACAGATATTATGTAATGCAGTTTGTAGATTTATATACTTTTAATTATGAATATATTGGATCGAGAACTACAGGAAACAATCCTGGGAAATATCTAATCGCTGGACCTGATTGGAAAGGCGAAACTCCAAAAGGTATTAATAAGGTTTTACGCTCTGAAACAAATTTAATTTTTCTTGTTGGACGCACCCAGCTTCATGATCCATCGGATGTATCTAATCTTAAAAAAATACAAGCACAATATAAGTTAATTCCACTTCATGAATTCACGCAAAGCGCAGCTCCAAAAGTAAAAAAATACAATTTACCACTTCCTGTTTGGAAAGAAAGCGATTATAGTTCTCCGCAGTTTATCAACGTATTAAATTCATTATTACAATATACAAGCGAAGACAGCAGTGAAAAAGAACTTAGAGCCCGTTTTGCAAAAATTGGAATTGTTCCGGGAACTCCTTTTGACAGCTCCAAATATCCGCCAGAAACTATTAAAGCAATAGAAAAAGGAATTGCAGAAGCAAAACAAGAACTGGAATCCAGCTTAAATAATGCTACCGATTTTGCAAATCTTTTTGGCACTCGTGCAGCACTTAAAAACAATTACTTAACCAGAGCAGTTGCCGCCGCCGCAGGAATTTATGGAAACACAAAAGAAGAAGCAGTTTACACTGGAAGTATTAATGATAAAAACAATCAACCGCTTACAGGGAAAAATAATTACATAATAAAATTCAGCAAGGATCAACTTCCAAAAGCAAAATACTTTTGGAGTATAACTATGTATAATCTGCCAAAACGTTTTCTTGTTCCAAACTCAATCAAAAGGTATTCGATTGGTAACAAAACTAAAGGATTAAAGTATGAAGCTAATGGAGATTTGATTATTTATTTACAAAACACAACACCTGGAAAAGACAAAGAAAGCAACTGGCTCCCTACTCCTAAAGATGAAAACTTCATGTTTGTTATGAGAATTTACGGCCCCGAAGCTGATGTGCTTAACAACATTTGGAAAATGCCTTTACCTGAAATTGTGAAAAAATAATCCAACATTAATTTTATAAATTAATCTAAAAAAAACTCATGGCAAAAGATAATCTTATTGACGAAACTGCCCCAACAGCTTCAAAAATCATAACTGCCGAAGAAGGCTTACATCAAAATATTTTAGGAGATATTCAAAAGATAAAGCTTTCGGGAAAAGACACTGCGGGCAGATTCACCATATTTGAAAATGATAATCCGCCTGGAGTTGGAATACCACTGCACGTTCATGCAAATGAAGATGAAGTCTTTAGAATACTTGAAGGAGAAATGGAATTTATTGTCGAAGGCAGCACAAGCGTATTAAAAGCGGGTGATACTATTTTTCTGCCAAGGCAAATACCACATTCTTTTAAAGTCGTGGGAGAACAAAATGCCAAAGCTATTGTTACAATAATACCTTCGGGAATTGAAGAAATGTTTACGCAGCTAAATCTCCTGCCTGCCGGACCGCCGGATATGAAGAAAGTCTTGGATATTTGCGGAAGTTTTGGAATTACTTTTTTATAAAAAGCTCCTTCAGCAAATTGAATCGTTAAAATATAAAGATTTAATATTGACATCCCTAAAAACAACTCAATTATATAAAAAAAAGCATGGTCTTGAAACCATGCTTTTTTTTCTTTTATCAAACTGTTTATTTATTGTTTTACTACTTGAGGGATCTTGTATTTACCACTCAAAATTTCATCACTAGGTTGATAAAGTCTTAATATCAAATAAAAACCTCCCTTAGGTGCCGGAAGCCAATTATTAGTATCCTTTGGTTTTGCATTAGAAATCGTAATTTCAAATGTACCATCTGCTTTTTTCACAAAACCTTTTATATCATTACTAATTTTATACCTATTTAGTTCATTTTTTACAAGCAATTTATTACTAGCGTCATACATTGTAAGAGACCAGAAAGCATTAACAGGCGGTTCTTTATCAAAAGATATCTTATAAGTATTTTTTCCGTCTAATGCATTATTTTCACTATCTGTATATCTAATAGGATATAAAGCTTCTTTTTCTCCTTGTCCGCCCAAATAAGGACCTGCAACCATAGAACGTAAAGCATAATCATAACCAAAATTATCTAATTTATTTACCCATTGCCAGCCATTTACAATTGAAGCTGCAGATTTTACAGATGCAATAATAGTCAATGGAGCCTCAAGTGTTGCATCATACAAACCTTTTCGCTGCATTTTATTTAATTTTGAGTCATCGAACTTTCCAGGAATAATACCAATTTTTTCAAACTGACCAACCAACGCTTTATCTACTTCGGGAATTGGATTATTTGCCATAACAAAAGCTAGTTTTTTGTAAAATCCTAAACTATCTTTATCAGTCACATTTGGAAGAGCTGGTAAACTTGATGCTAATTTTGGAGCAGCACCACCATTAAATTCGGATAAAGAAACTAGCTTAAACTGATCTTGCAAAGCGTGTAGTTGTTTCATATCTTCCCCTTGTTTTACATTTAAACGTCCCCATAACCAAACTTTTTGTGTTGCTGGCGAAATTACTTTAGAAATACCTTTTGGTATATTTCCTTTCCAATTTGGAGGAACAATTAAAAATGCACCTGGTTTAGTACCTGTTTCTCTTCTACCAATATAACTGATAAGATTTTGGTACATATCAAAAACATCGACCACATAATAACGATCTTTTGTGTCGGGAGTTTTTAGAACCATTGGCTGTTGAAGATCTACAACGGCGCTTAAATAAAAAGTATCGTTATTAGCTGTTGGCATATCTGCATCAGCATCTGTAGGCAAAGTCCTCGCCCATCCTATTTGATTTAAAGGAGCACGATAACTTGTTGCTGGTTTTGGATTTGGAACATCAATATATGATCGCATGCTTTCTTCCATTCTCAGCAGCGCATAACCCCATTGATAAGCAAGTGTTCCTGCCGTTTTTGCAGCATAATAATCTCCAAGATCTTGAACTTCATTAGTTCCAGGTATTTCGATCACAGGATCTTTTTTAGACGCTACCTGATCTAATATACTTTTTGTATCCGTTCCAACGCCTTCCTCCTTAGCTTTCCTTTCTTCATTATCACTCTTTTTACAAGATGACAGTACAAGAGAAACAGCTAAGATATAAACACTAATCTTAACAAATTTCTTCAGGGTTTTGAATTCATTTTTCATTGATCGACTTTTTATGATTAAATTAATTTATAAAAAAAGCTGTTTTCTATTGAGTGAAAAACAAACTCTTTCTTGCGCTGTTGAATGCAAAATAAATTTACAAAAAGCCTTTTGCGAAATTCTATATATGATGTTGCAGATTATAATTTGCAACCAATTTGAAATGTTATTATTTAAAAATATTCATTTCTTCATTATAAATAGGACTTTCAATACTTAAAAAGTTTAAAACACTGTGAAAAACATGGTTTTGAGTCAGTGTTTTATTCGTCTTCAGTTCTCGTGAATTATCAGAAACCCATACAATAAAAGGTATTTCATATTGCTCTTTAGGAGCAAAACTTATAGGAACTCCGTGCATGTACAGATTTTTTTCTCCTAAAGATTCTCCATGATCCGAAACAAAAATCATCGTACTTTTATATTCCTTCAATTGTTTTAAATCTTCAATTACACGATGCAGAATATAATCTGTGTAAACTATAGTATTGTCATAAGCGTTGATAAGTTCCTTTTGAGAACATTTTCCTAATTCTACACTATTACAAACTGGTTTAAAAATCTCAAATTGAGACGGATATTTTTTGCTGTAAGCAGGTCCGTGACTTGTACTTGTGTGTAATACGATAAGAATTTTATTTTTCTTACTAGCCGATATCTGCTCTTTTAATCCAGTTAAAAGAACCTCATCATAATTACACTCTGCTCCTATACAATCCTTTCTTAAAACATCTCTATTTTGATATTTTTCAATATGTACTGGTGGTTCTCCCCAATTGGTAGTTCTCCAGATAACCTCAACATTATTTCTGAATAAATAATTGGGTAATATCTCATAAATATCATCACTACTGGTATGTTCCAAAATACATTTTACGCCAGCAGTTGTATAAGTTGCACAAGAAACAGCATTAAAATGAAATACATTCTGTGTTCTAGAAAGCAGCGGATTGGTG
Organism: Flavobacterium plurextorum; assembly: GCF_002217395.1. Classification (GTDB taxonomy): domain Bacteria; phylum Bacteroidota; class Bacteroidia; order Flavobacteriales; family Flavobacteriaceae; genus Flavobacterium; species Flavobacterium plurextorum. The sequence goes on from NZ_MUHD01000016.1 coordinate 293,810, forward strand.
TTTTTCTCATAACCATATAAAGAGAAATTCTCACTTCTTGCTGATTCTCCTATTACTAAAACAACAATCGCTTTCTGATTGTCTTTTATTACCGCATTTGGCAGTAAAATTTCCTTTTGATTCTTTTTGTATTTATGGATATAGAAAAGTGACGTATTTACAGAATATGACCAAGGCATTGCAAGACCTCCTAATTGTTTTGAGTTTTTATCAATCCACAACCAATTGCTTGCATTTGCAAATATTAAAACAGCAATAAACAATAACGTAAGAGAAGAAATGATTAAAAATCTCTTCCACGTTTCATTTATTATTTTCGTTTTAATGATATAAATACTGGGAATTATCCCAAGGAAAACAATGTATAAAACTAGTTTAATCGAAAAAAAACTGCTCGATTCTTCATAATTGGAATTGAGAACATTACCAATCATACTTTCATCTATGATAACATTATAAGTATTGATAAAATAAAGCGCTGTAGAATTGATTACAAAGAATAAAACCAATAAAAATTTTCCAATATAATGCGAAATAAAAAATAGCAAGAAAAAAACAAACGCATTTAAAACCAACATTAAAACTATTAAACTTCCAATCAAGACAATACCATTCATGCTTTTATAATCAACGTTATTAAAGACATAAACATAAAATGGTAAATGAAAAAAAAGAAAGTTCAAAAAACTCATCAGTAAAACAAAATGAGTTATTCTTAAGTTATTTTTCAACATAAAGCGTACTAATTTTATCTAATGTAACAGCTAAGCTAGTAAATGCTAAGTAAAAGATACTCAAGTTATCACTAATTATTTTATTAATTGAACAAATACAGAAAATTACAAATCACATAATCCAAACAGAATACTATTTTTTAGTGTTTATCCTTTTTCAAATTTCTATATTTTCAGCTTATAAAAATCTAAAAAAAAACTTCCTGTGATTACATGAAACGGATTGACAGACTAGGTTTTTGCTGCTATTTAATCTAAAAACATTACCTTAGATTTTCATAAAAACAACACCGATTCTTATAATATTCAACTTTTCTTCAAAATTTAAGCATAAACTTGTCGCATGAAAATTTTAATTATAGAAGATGAGCTGGAAATTGCTCAAAGCATCAAGAATTATTTTAAAACCAACGGTATTCAATGCGAAATGGCCGAAAACTATGATTTGGCGCTTAACAAAATTGATTCTTACGATTACGACTGCATACTTCTAGATTTAATGCTTCCAGATGGTGACGGATTTGACATATTAAGGGAACTAAAACGCAAAAACAAAACTGATGGTGTAATTGTAATTTCGGCCAAAGAAACTCTTGAAACACGTTTGGAAGGTTTTAATCTTGGCGCAGATGATTTTCTAACAAAACCTTTTCATTTATCAGAACTTCTCGTTCGAATGCAGGCTCTTATACGCCGTAAAAACTTTAAAGGAAACAACAGTATAACTTTCAATGAGATTGTTATTGATATATTGTCTAAATCTGTAGCTGTAAATAACACAAAATTAGATCTGACCAAGAAAGAACTGGATTTGCTTCTTTTTTTAATTGGGAATGAAAATAAAGTATTATCCAAATCGGCTATTGCAGAACATCTTTCTGGAGATATGGCTGATATGCTCGATAATCATGATTTTATTTATGCACACATCAAAAACCTAAAGAAAAAACTCTCTCAAGCAGGAAGCGGCGATTACATTAAAACAATTTATGGTCTTGGATATAAATGGGAAAATGAATAATAAAAAACTACTTAACAAAACAACTAACAGCTTTCTAGCCTACTCTATCGTTATTTTATTGATAGCTGCTCCCTTATTTTATTTCATAAGCCAATATCTTTATATTTATGAAACCGATGAGGTGCTGCATTTTCATAAAGGCGCGTTTATAAACGAAATCCATGAAGATTTTACTCAAAACGATATTGATTTATGGAACAAATACAACCATGAAGTTATGATTGTACCTGATATGGGTGTAAAAAAGGATTCTATAGTTGGAAAAATGCTGTATGATTCTGTGGCAAAGGAGAAAGAACCTTTTCGAGTGCTTTATGCTCCTGTTACTATAAATGGAAAAAAGTACACCTACACGGAGAGAATGAATGTCCTGGAAATGGAAGAAATGTTTTTTAGTATTGCTCTTATATTCCTTTTTATCATTATTATGCTTTTGTGCGGTATTATATGGATTTCAAAAATGACAGCCGCAAAAATTTGGCATCCTTTTTATAATACATTAAATCAGATTGAGAGTTTTGAAATAGATAAAAATAAACCACCGCATTTTATCCCTACTGATATCAATGAATTTGATCGTCTTAATAAAAGTTTAGATCGACTTATCGAAAAAAATACAGCCATTTATAAAAGTCAGAGAGAATTTATTGAAAATGCAGCACATGAGCTTCAAACTCCTTTAGCTTTATTTCAGACTAAAATTGATACGCTTGCGCAGCTCAATCTTGATAAAGAACAATCTAAACTAGTTTCATCTTTAAATACAGATGTAGCAAGACTAAACAGACTTAATAAAAATTTATTACTGCTCTCTAAAATAGACAACGAAAGTTATCTCGAAAAAAACACCATCATCCTTAATGACTATATTAAAAAACATTTAGACTTTTTTACAGAACAGGCTAACGCTAAAAACCTGAGCATTATAACCGAATTCACTTCTACTTTAACTATAAGCGGAAATCCTGCACTTACAGAAGTATTAATTAATAATCTATTTCTAAATGCCATACGTCACAACAAAAAAGACGGTCAAATTATCATTAGAACTTTAGAGAATGAGTTAGTATTTTCAAATACTGGTCAAAGCAGCGCTCTGAAAAATGAAAAACTTTTTAACCGTTTTTCAAAAAGCAATCCTTCATCTCAAGGAAATGGTCTTGGTTTGGCGATTATCAAAAAAATCACCACACTTAATGGCTGGAAAATAAACTATACTTTTAATAACAATCTGCATATTTTCAGCGTCAAATTCTAAAAATTCAGACTTCCTACAGATTCGCATTTGATCTTTGTGCTATCATTTTAATCAATTAAAAGAAAGTACATATGAAAAACTCAATGCTAACCTGTTTAGTACTGCTTTTTTCTTTTTTTGCCACAGCGCAAAAAATGAAAGAAAAAGACATTCCTAACATTGTAAAAACGTCCTTTTTTAAATCTTATCCCAAACAAACAAATGTAAAATGGGAAAAAGAAAAAGGGAATTACGAAGCCAATTTTACTATTGGAAAAACTGCGCATGCCATGCTTTTAGATTCTAATGGCAGTATTATAGAAACTGAAGAGGAAATCAGCATAAAAAAACTGCCTGCCAAAGCCGTGGCTTATATTCAAAAGAACTACAAAAATAAAGAGATCAAAGAAGCTGCTATTATTACGGATGCTCACGGCACTGTGACTTTTGAGGCACAAGTGACTTCTATTGACTTGATTTTTGACAAGCAAGGAACTTATATTAAAAGCATAGCAGATTAAAACCATACAAATGAAATTAAAGTTTATATTGATATTATCGTTTCTTGTAATGAAAATTTACACTGTAACGGCACAAAACAACTCAGCTACAATCTCAGGATTAATTAAAGATAAAACATCAAAAACGGTGCTTCCTTATGTGAATGTAGTTTTAAAAACTGCAAAAGACCAAAAAATGATCGCAGGTACGGTTACAAATGAAGAAGGCCGTTTTAATATTCCCGCAATACCAACAGGAAATTATATACTCGAAATTACTACTGTAGGTTACAAAATTAAATCTCAGAAAGTTTTCGTAGGCACACTATCTGATTTTCTAGATCTGAACACAATCGACATCGAAGAAGATATCAATGCTTTATCTGAAGTAATTGTAACCTCAAAACCTTCTGAGATAAGCAGTAAAATGGATAAAAAAGTATTCTCTGTAGCCGATAATATTACGCAAAGCGGAGGCTCTGTTCTGCAATCTATGCAAAGCCTTCCCGGCGTAACATTACACGACGGAAAAGTACAATTGCGCGGTAATGATAAAGTAATGGTGCTTATTGATGGAAAACAAACTGCTCTAACAGGTTTTGGAAACCAGTCTGGTCTTGACAATATTCCTGCATCAGCCATTGAAAGAATCGAGATTATAAACAATCCTTCTGCAAAATTTGATGCCAATGGAAATGCAGGTATTATCAATATCATTTATAAAAAAAACAAACAGGAAGGATTTAATGGTAAAGTAGGAATAAGTTCTGGATATGGAGCACTTTGGGAACGTAAAGCCAATTTGCCGACTATTCGTCCGCAGTATCAAGTGACGCCAAAAATAAATCCCTCTCTTTCCCTTAATTACCGCAAAGAAAAAATAAACGCCTACATTCAGGCAGATTATCTCTATACTGAAACACTTAATAAAAATGAATTTGTAACACGAACTTATGATGATGGTATAATTATCAACCAACAAACGGTGAGAAATCGAGATACACATTTTACAACTCTTAAATCAGGAATAGATTGGAATTATAACGAACACAATAGTTTTTCTTTTTCTGGTCTTTTTGGAAGTGAAAAAATTATAGACAACGGAGATGAACCGTTTTTTAATCAGGATTATTCTCAAAGGCTTCGACTTTGGTCATTTCTAGAAGATGAACTTAAAACAACTGTAATGGCGAGTGCTTCTTATGAACATAAGTTCAGTCAGCCCGGACATAAGTTAAATGCGGGGATAAACTATACCTATCATCGTGAAGACGAAAAATACTTTTTCACCAATACAATGCCCGATTTTACAGGACAAGATTCTTTTAAACTTTTATCTGATGAAAAAGTAATTGATATTAATCTTGATTACATCAAACCTTTAAAATACGGCCGATTTGAAACGGGTTTTAAATTCAGAAACCGCGAAATTCCAACCAATATGCAGTTCTTTCCCGGACAGAACTCGCCTATTGACGCCAATGCGGGAGGATGGGCAAATTATAAAGAAATTATTCCCGCTCTTTATTCTAATTATATTTTTGAAACAGATAAAATTGAAGCTGAACTTGGACTGCGTCTGGAATATGTAAAACTGCAATATGATGTTAATCCAGATCATCCAACTTATAAAAGTGACGGATATAATTATACAGAACCGTTTCCGAATGTACGTTTTGGATATAAAATCAATGATAAAAACAAGATCACAGCTTTCTATAACCGAAGAGTAGACAGACCAGCTGAGGTCGATATTCGTATTTTTCCAAAATACGATGATGCTGAAATAATAAAAGTTGGAAATCCTGCCTTGCGACCGCAATTTACCAGCGCTTTTGAAGTGGGATATAAAAACACAATGAAAAAAGGATATTTTACTTCAGCTGTTTATTATCGAATCATAAACGGAACGATTGCACGTATTGCAACTACTGTTCCCGGAAGTAATTTGATTTATAATGTGTTTCAAAACGCAGACAAAAGCAGTTCGGTAGGAATTGAAGCCGTTTACTCGAAAGAAATTTCATCTTGGTATTCGTTTAATATCAACGGAAATCTGTATCAAAATACCATAGATGCTTTTACGGTTACAAATTTATATCCAGTTCCAAGTATTTATAACGGTGAACGTCAGCAAATGGTTTCAGGAAATTTAAAATGGAATAATACCTTACAATTCAACAAAACCTTAAAAGGTCAGGTTTCTGCTGTTTATCTCGCACCTGATATTATTCCGCAAGGAAAAATTGGCTCAAGATTCTCTGTCGATCTAGGAATTAAAAAAACGGTTCAGAAAGGTAAAGGTGAAGTGTTCTTGAATGCCACAGATATTTTTAATACATTAAGCATACAAAAAGAAATAAAAGGCGAAGGTTTCAGCTATAGCAGTAAAGATTATTACGAAACACAGGTAATACGTTTTGGATATAGTTACAAATTCTAACTTGTATTTTATTATTTTATCTCTAAATAGGTTTCTTTTTCAAGTAACTATTTAGAGATTTTTTTTTATGCATTTTATATCAATATCATCTATCTAAAAAGTGATATTGTATCTGCCAGATTCTCTTTAATTATAAATGCATTAATAAATTCCTGCACCTCCATATTTGTTTCAACAGGAGTTTCAAAAGAGTTGATATGAAACTCATCATCTTGATCCAGAATATGTATAATTTCTGTGTAGCCCTTAGTAATTAAACTTCCTTTTAATTTAATTATATTCAACTGTTGTTGACTATTCAACTCCTTGCGGACTTTTAGTTTTATAGCTTTTTCCATCGTAAATATTTTTAAATTAATAAAGATTCAATTCCTATCAAATGTAGAAAATTTTTATTTTTTGTTCTGTTAAAAAAACAGATATAAATCATTATTTACTAACATATTAACATTAAAACCTCAACTTAGAAAATATCTTAAACAAAACGTTTAGAAAAGAGAGCAGGTTTTAGAAAAAATAAAAACAGTCCATACCGTAATAAAATAAGATCTGTCTAATAAGTAGTTTTTCAAGAGTTTTTCTGTCAATCACACTAATTTACTAAGAAACAGTACTGATATTAAGCCTTATATTTTATTACATTTCATATATTTGCGCTTGTTTTAATTAAGTCTAAATAAATAATGATAAAATTTTCTACTCTACTCCTAGTGTTCTTTTCGATAAGTACACTTTCTGCACAACAAGTTTCTAAAACAAATACAAACAACCAAAAAGACAAAACCACTAAAAGTCAAGACAGTATCTTAAACGATAAATCGAAAGCTGATAATGAATTGCAAGAAATTGTAGTTTCTGCGTCTAGAAAGGCTGAAATTCTAGATGAGGTTCCTTCATCGGTAACATTGTTATCCAAAAAACAAATTCAACAACAATTAAGTATAAGCTCAAATCTAAGCGACATATTAGGTGCAACAGTTCCAGGTTTGGGTTTTTCGACTAATAGAACTCAAAACTTAGGTCAGACTTTACGCGGCCGACGTGTTTTGGTCATGATTGATGGAATTCCGCAATCTACACCGCTTAGAGATGGCGCTAAAGACATGCGATCTCTTGATCCTACTGTTCTAGATCGCGTAGAAGTTATTAAAGGAGCAACTGCTATTTATGGTAATGGTGCCGATGGCGGTTTGATAAATTATATTACTAAAAAATCAAATCCAGACAAAGCAATAAGTGGATCAACAGAAGTTGGAACAGCTTTTTCTTTGGTTAAACCGGCTGAAACTGCTGGTTTCTTTGTATCGCAGTTATTTACTGGAAAAATAAAAAAGTTCGATTATGTGGTGAGCGGACGTTATGAGGAAACTGGTCTTTATCGTGATTCAAAAGGACGTGTACTTTCACCTGAATATGGAATGAATGATCTTAAAAATTGGAATGCTTTTGCGAAAGTCGGCTATGATTTTAATGCAAACAATCGTTTAGAATTAATGTATAATTACTTTGAGAGTACACAGCATACTGATTATGTTGCTAAAGCTGGTGTTTATGGCAATTTTGATTCGCCTACAACTGGTGTAAAAGGACAACGTCCGGGAGAGCCTGAAGGAACTCCGTATAACCATAATGCCAGTTTAAGTTATATTGGAAAAAACTTCATTGGAAAAACGGATGTTAATGCTTCTCTTTATTTTCAAGATTATCTTACGTTAATTAATTACAGCGATTTTTTTGAAAACAACGGACAGCCTGCTACTCAAAGTAAAAAACTTGGTTTTCGTTTAAATTTAAATACGCCTTATGAATTCAGTTCACTTATATCGGGTAATTTAACTTATGGTTTAGATATCCTATCTGATATAACTGATACTCATCTTACTGATGGACGATTGGTAATTCCAGAAATGAAGATGAATAACATAGCTCCTTATTTCCAGCTTAAAAATATGTTTGGACCAAACTTGGTTTTAAAAACAGGCTTAAGACTTGAAAATGTAAATATCGATGTGCCAGATTATACTACTATTGGTATTCGTAATTATGTAAACGGTACTTATGTAGGCGGCGGAATTGCTGTAAATGGCGGTGAATTAGATTTTAATGCACTTATGTTTAATGCGGGACTTCGTTATACAAAATGGAGGTTATTTAAGCCTTTTGTAAGTTTCTCTCAAAGTTTTAGTGTTGCAGATTTAGGTTTAGTATTACGCGCTGCCAAAGAGAATACCGTAAACAATACTTCGATAAAAGCGGTTGCGGCAAACAATTACGAATTTGGTTTCTCAGGAGCTTGGGCTAATCTTTCTTATGATGCTGCGGTGTATTACAGTACTTCAAAATTAGGAGCTTCATATGTATACATTGATGGTAATCCGCAGATTTCACGCTCACCTGAGAAAATTTATGGTTTTGAGTTGTCAGCAAAATATCGTCTGCACTCTAAAGTTGATATTGGAGCCAATTATTCTTTTACTGAAGGAAAAAGAGAACTTACAGACAAAAAAGTTTATTTAGGAGGCGATCGTATAAATCCGCCAAAAATTACTGCATTTACTGTTATCAGACCTTTAGAAGCTTGGTCAATCTATTTGCAAATGATAAATACACCGGGAAGAGATCGTTTTGAACCTGTAAATGGCGCTTATACTTATGGAACTGGGCCTATTAAATCTTTCACAGCTTTTAATCTTTCTTCAAGTTATACCTTCAGAGAAAAAAGTACAATTCGCTTAGGTGTTGAAAACCTATTCAACAAAGATTATTACTCTGTTATCTCTCAATGGCAGTCAAACAATATGAATTATGTAAAAGAAAATGGCACACGTTTGACGGTTAGTTTTACACAAGCTTTCTAATAACATAACTAGTAAAATCTCCATAAATAGATTCTGCAGATTTTTCTAAAAACAAATAGAGCCTCCAAAATCATTTGACTTTGGAGGCTCTGCGTTTTTACGAACAATTAAAAAATATAATTGTCTGCTTTAATTCTATAATATAAAGTATTCTAAGTGCTGTTTGAATTAAAAAATAACCTGAAACTGAAGTATCGCCTGCCAATTTCCAATTAAATCTGGTCTTTCTACATTATAAAAACCCTGAGCTGCTGCGGAATAAAAGAGCTTGCTTTTTGTACCTATTTGAAATGTTTTTCCTGGTCCGCCGCCAATAGGAACCAACCATTGATTACCACTTGAAGCCAGCCAGTTAACCACTACCGTAGCGTTACTTTCAACAAACCATCCTTTTGGAAAATTGTAATAAGCAATATACTGAATGCTTCCTGAATTGACTTTATTTACACCATCACCGCCAAGAGACCAATAATTTTGCAATACGATTCCGCCAGAAAATTTGTCTCCAGCCATATATAATAAAGCCGAAGGTCCTAAGCTTAAACGATTACTTCCCAATGCAGGATTTGTTCTGGTAGGAATTTGCATGGCGGGACCAATACCCCAACTGAACTTCCCTTTTTTTTGAATACTTGAAAAATATCCATTAAATAGAATATTTCCCATTCCCCCTTCATGTGTACCACCGTCAAAAAGCGGTGGTACGGTTTGAAAAGGAATAATAGTATAGGTTATCAGTTTTAAATTACTTGCCAATTTAAAAGGATAGACAGGTTGTATCGAAAAAGAACTTGCTGTACCATCTGCAACTGGCAACAAAACTTCCTGCAAAAAAACACTGCGCAGACCACTTACAGGGTCTTGTCTTTTTTTGCTCATTTCTTCAATCGAAGTCTTTTCACTCTCATTTGACTGTCCGAAAATCGGAAAACAAATACAGAAAAATAAAATACTTAAAGCACTAGATTTAAAATTCATAGTATTTGTGTTTACTTTTAATATTTATCAAAAAGCGCTGTTTATTTTACTTTTTCAAAATCACCCGGTTTATATTTTCGATCAAAAAATTCTTGTTTTGGTCCATAAAAACGGAATAAAGCAAACCATCCTTTGCCTGGGACTGTTTTTAACCAATTTGCTTCGCCTGAAGGTTTATCAGGTCCTACAATAAAAGTTACCGATTTATCTGCATTGTAAATAAGCTTGTTCATAGAGTTTAATGACGGATATACTTGATCTTTTGCATCAACTCCAGAAGCAGTTTCTGCATCATATAAAGTCAACGACCAGAATAAACCTGCCGGCGGATTTGCTGGGAAAGTAATTTTATAGGTATTCTCTCCCATCAAAAAGTTACCGTCTTTATCTTTATAAGCATTTCCATATTTCGCTCCTAAACCAGGAATAGAAGACATCATTCCAGTACTGATAGAATAATGGTTAATATACATTTGTATTTTTGCATTTACATCTGTATGTTTTGTTATTCTGTTACGATATTCTTCGTCCAGTAAAGTACGCATAAAATCATCTTGTTTGGTTTTAGCATGAGCAATCCATTTTCGGTCAGCCCACCAAAGTGCATCTTTTTCTTTATCATAATTTCCCGCAACATTTTTAGCCATTTTCCATGCCGTTTGCGCTGCCTTACCTAACAATTCTTTTTGTTTCTCTGTAGGTTTAAACGCTTCTCCCTTTTTGATTCCTATGGCTTCAAGCATACCGTGCATATAAGGATCTATATCATCTACTTTATCACTTTGTATGAATCTGTCCAGCATTTCAAAATAACTAAAATCGTGCGCAAATAACGCATTTGAAGCAATATCAGAAACGTGTTTAAAATTCATAGGTTTTCTTTCTCCGCTGAGAGGATAAATTTTTATTCCTTCAACAGATTTTACTCCCGGCGACAAATCATCTACAGATTGAAAGAAACCACGCTGAAAAATAAAAAGTCCATTTGTTTTACATCTAAAAACGAAATAGTTTTTTTCGTCAACAGCGCCTTTATAATCTGATGGAATTACCAAATACTTCCCTCCTTTTCCTTTATCAGGTCCAGGAAGACCAATATCACCTAAATAAGTAGTCCCGTCTGGTTTTGCAGGACCTGCGAGCGGTCTGTGCCAATAATCATCTAATATTCCCTGAAGCATTGGTGGAACTTCTAAAACTAAAGGTCCTGTTTTGCTCAGATCAGCAAATCCTAAGGCATAAATTACATCAGAATTTGGCGTTGTAATTACGGTTTTTGGTTTCAGTCTTTTTTCAAAAACAGAAATCACATTATATCCTTCGCCGGATATTTTGCCTAAACCTTCTTTCATCGCATACATATTTACAGCAGGTAATGCCCATAAATAAACTTGTGTGGCTCTTTGAAAATATAAATCATCATTTAACTTTTCAGAAGATTCGGCTGTTGGATAACCTCCAACAATCTCTCCATCTGTTGCTTTATCAGATGAAGTACTGCTGTTTACGGTATTATCTTTTGAAGATTCTTTACAACCTACGAGAAATAAAACTGACAAGATTGCGGTTACAATTATTCTTTTCATAATTAATTGAATTTTGGTTTATCTCTATGTTTATTTCACTTTTACAACTGCCGGCGGATTCCAACTGTCGTTTAAAACCTTTTCTTCAGGCCAATAGCATCTTACATACAAAGAGAAAACTTCTTTTGGCGCTGGAAGCCAATTGCTGATTTTGTCTTCAGATGGCGGCGTATTTTGAACATAAATAGTTAATGAACCGTCAGCATTCTTTTTCAGGTTTTTATTTTTTGTTCCCAATGAATATCTCTTAAGCTCATTTGGTGCAAAAAAATGTTCAGCGTTGTACAGTGTAAGTGACCAAAATCCTTTTACAGGCGGAAGTTCTCCACTTGCAAATGTTACTGTATATTTGTTTGAACCGCTTAATCGAGTTCCGTTTTCATCACGATCTTGATAAAAATATCTGGTCTCATTTGGTTTATTTACAAAAATATTGGCTTTAGCACAAGAAAGTCGAGTCAAATAATCGTATCCAAATTGTGCACCGTTACGCTGTGTTGTCCAATTGTATTTTACTGGATAACCTACATTTGCAAACTGGAATAATGGTGCAACTAGATTTTTATCAGCATCGATTGCAGCATTTATTGCTATTTCTTTCAGTTTCGGATTTTTATTTAATGCATCTAAAAGTGCGTGTGCCTGAGCATAAAAAGCTTCTTCTCCCGGCATTGGTGGAACTTCTTTTAAAATATCAGCCAATTGATCAAAGAAAGTTTCCGGTTTTACCCATTTGGTTTCTCCTTTTTCTCCACCTGCATCTGGCGGAGTTACTTTTGTTTTTTTCCAGTCTGTAATTTTCATTTTGCCATCAAAATCTTCGAGAGGATATATCGCTATTTGGTTAATTAACGGCTGAACTGCTTTTTTATCAGCTGGGTCATCCGTTTGAAATACACGAGGAATTACAATACCTCGAAGTGTTGAAGATTTAAAAACAGCCGCAATTCCATCAGGCACTTTTCCATTCCAGTCTTTGTGAGCAAGAAGGTAAAAGCCGGGTTTTGTACCATACATTTTACCAAAACTTGCAAAACCATCAGTACGCTGGTCACAAACCTGATATACCCAAAAACGATCTCCAAAATCTGGTACCTGTACGACTACCGGCCCTAATGAAAGATCTAATGGCGACAAGCCGTAAACTACATCTTGATTAGGACAGGCAACAGCTCTTTCTGCTGGTTCGACATAATCGTTCAGCATGCACAAATGATTTGGCGGCGCTAAAGGAAGTACTCCACCAGCATAAATTGCACCTGGTAGCGATCTAAATGTTTCTACTCGATTATGAATATTAACCAGTGGCCAGCCCCATCCGTAAATATTGGCAGCAAGATTTTTTACAAAAGCTTCTGTCATTATGGTATTAGGAATTGGCGCTGCAGGCCATTTCTGCTTGGTAGTATCTGCTGTAACTGCAGTTGCATCGGCCGCACTAGATTTTAGTTCATTATCTTGCTTTTTACAAGATAAAAAAACTGAAGTTATCGCTAATAATAGAAATACATTTTTTTTCATGGTGAGTAATTTTAGCTGTTAAAAAGTCATTTAATCAGTATTCCGTTTTCTGAAAAATGAAAACGGAATATCAGTATTATTTTAAATCAATATCTACTTTATCAATTTTGCCAGTGAACTTAAAGGGTACTTGATAGGAAGTGGTAACTGGAGAACCAGAATCTTCACCAATTCCAAAAGTATCAATACCAAATCTGGCGGCAACAGTTTTATCAATTCGTCCTTCACCTGCCAATTTATTGTTGATGTAGAGAATGATTTCATAGTTTACAATTTTATTGACACTAATTTACAATTAGGAGTCAAACAAAATTTTAAAATGATGTTGCAAGTTATAATATGAAACCATTTTACATAAACCTTTGACGTAAGGCTAAATTACCGCTGTTCTAATATTTATGCTGCAAAAAAACGCTTACTCCAACTTTTTCATAAAAAGTTAATGCAGCAATTATTTTTTAGAAATACCATTCTTAAGTTTAAAAAAATCATTATTTTTAGTAAACTTTCATTCTTTTATTATGACTGATAAATCACAACTTCGCAGTTCTATTTTTAGACATCTAGACGGTTTGGCTGTTGCTCCAGCTGCAATAGCACTTAAGAATAATGCGGTTTTAGAATTTATCTTAAGTAAAAAGCGAGTACAATTGTCAGAGCTTGCTGCTGTTTTTAAAGCAAATGAAGGCTATCTGAATGTGAGTTTGAGAATTTTAGCTTCTCAAGGATTTCTGAATTATGCGGTTGATAATCATAAGCAGGAAATTACAATTTCTGTAAACGAAAAAACAGAAATAGCTTTTTCATTGTTTTATCTCTATCAAGATGTTGTCGATTTACTTCAGTTGTCTATCCAATTTCATCCTCGTCTATTTGAAGATGTTCCTTTTGAAAAACTCAATGTTATTTTTGAAAGGTATAAAACAAAATACGGAATTGAATCGTCTGAGGATCCCTTGACAAACAGCATTCAGGATCAGATTTTAAAACACATTGAAGGGCATTTGATTGGTCCTACAATAGTTCGTTTGGCAATGAACGGGATGTTTCATAAATATTTTATGGAAACTTCTTTCAAACCAGAAGAGTTTCATAAATCGCCTGAAAATTTCAAAAAAATACTGGATTTCTTTGTCCTTCTTGGATGGTTTTTAGAAAAAAAAGGCAATTATCAATTTACTGAAGAAGGTTTGTTTTTTGCCAAAAGAGCCAGTGCTTATGGCGTTACGGTTTCTTATTTGCCAACGTTTGCTAAAATTGAAGAATTAATTTTTGGTAATCCTGATGTTTTACGAATGGCTGCCGATGGAGAAAATGAAATTCATGTTGATCGCGTAATGAATGTTTGGGGAAGTGGCGGTGCTCACGATACGTATTTTAAAGTTGTTGATGAGATTATTATTAACCTGTTTAATCTGCCGATTAATGAACAGCCAAAAGGGATTTTGGATATGGGCTGCGGCAACGGTACTTTTTTGCAACACATTTTTGAAGTAATCGAAAGACAGACTTTACGAGGAAAAATGCTGGATGAATATCCATTGTTTTTGGTTGGAGCAGATTATAATCAAGCTGCTTTGAAAGTTACCAGAGCAAATTTGATAAAGGCCGATATTTGGGCAAAAGTAATTTGGGGAGATATTGGACGTCCTGATTTACTTTCGGATGATTTAAGGGAAAATTATAATATTGACTTAAAGGATTTGCTTAATGTGAGAACTTTTCTGGACCATAACCGAATCTGGAAAGATCCAAAACATATTAATAAAGACAGAGTCAGCGCTTCAACCGGAGCATTTGCTTATAGAGGAAAAAGAATCAGCAACAATTTAGTAGAAGACAATCTTTTGGAACATTTACAAAAATGGTCACCGTATGTTCGCAAGTTTGGCTTACTTTTAATTGAATTACATACCATAAATCCAGAACTTGCAGCGGCCAATTTAGGAAAAACTCCTGCCACAGCTTATGATGCTACGCATGGATTTTCGGATCAATATATTGTCGAGATCGATGTTTTTAATGCTATTGCGGCAGAAGCTGGATTGTTTCCTGACCAATCTACTTTTAAGCGATTTCCAGAAGCAGATATCGCAACGGTGAGTATTAATTTATTGAAAGGAAAATAATCTATAACTTAATTCAATAAGAAATAGAACTAAGAGAAACACTGCTTTATTTTATAAAAAAACAAAATGTTACTTTTTCTTTTCTATTCTTTATATCTCTTTCTGTTTATTTAGATAAAAGCGGTTTTTTAGATTTATTCTTTTAAAAATAAAATAATATCTTTAACTTTAAAATTATTATAAATCTATTGTGACTAAATTTTACATCATATTGATCGCTGTTCTTGGCCTATTCTTAGTGCCAACGGTAACTTTTGCATGTAAAAAACCATCTGTAAATCATTCTTATACAAAAAATACTTCTAAAACTGAGAAGAAAAACTGTTGTGCTAAAATGAGTCATTCGAAAGATAAAAATGATGACGGCTGCAGCGGAAAATGCAAACACTCGATGTGTAGCTGTACTTTTGCTTGTAATGGAGGGATTACTATTTTTAATGAATCACAATTCAATACCAATTTTTTCCGTTTTAATTCGGAAAAAGAAAAGTTTTATAATTCAGAAACCTTTACTTCCGCTGGTTTCCAATCTCTTTGGCTTATACCTAAAATAAGCTAAATTCTTTATTGACAGCCATAAGTGTGTCAATTCTAAAGCATAACTGCTTGCTGCTATTTATTTTCAACCTAATCAATTACAAAAATATTGTATTTCTACAGTATTCTATTTTGTTCTTGTTTAAAAAAAGGCACAAAATCTATTCTTAAAAAAGAAACACGATAATACTTTTATTAGCAGCATTGTTCTGTAAGTTGAAAAAATAAAGCAAGCCAAACCAAGAGAATAAAACTAAATCCTTAATACTAATCTAAAGTATTGAGGTAAAGTTAAATAGTAAAAATAACAACCTAAAACTTAGAAAAAATGAAAAATCTAATTCTATCAACTATAACAGCAGCATTTGTAATGGTTTCATGTAATCAAAAAAACAAAGAAGCTGTAACACCAGATCCAAAAGAAAATCAAAATCAATCAAATGCAAAGGAAAGTACTGATAAATCTAATTTTTCTATAAATGAGATTACAACTAATTATCTGCATCTGAAAAATGCATTGGTTAATGACGACTCAAAAAATGCCGCCAATGCAGGGAAAGAATTACTTGCTGCATTTAATAATATCAATTCAGCAGCGATCGATGAGAAATTAAAAATCAAGTATAATGATATTGCTGATGTTGCCAAAGAACATGCTGAACATATTGGTGATAATGACGGAAATATAGAACATCAAAGAGAGCATTTTGTGTTACTAAGTAAAGATGTAAACGATTTAATAGAGGAATTTGGTACAGATCAAAAGTTGTATCAAGATTTTTGTCCAATGACAAACGATGGTAAAGGCGCAATATGGATTAGTGAAACTAAAGAAATAAAAAATCCCTATTACGGTTCAAAAATGAGCAGCTGCGGATCGATTAAGAAAACGCTTTAAAAATGAAACCTTATATTAAAAAGATAATTTTCGTTGGTGCAATTGTTCTTGTACTTATTCAATTTTATCAGCCTGCTCGTAATTCCGATTACGGGCAGGTTTTACCCATTCATTTTTCTAAAATCTATTCTGTTCCTCAAAATGTCGAAGCGATTTTGCAAACTTCCTGTTACGACTGCCATAGTAATAACACACGTTATCCTTGGTATTCAAACATACAGCCCATGCGTTTTTTTATGGACGGTCACATTTCTGAAGGAAAAGATGATTTAAATTTTAGTGAATGGGGAAATTATTCGAAAAGAAAACAAGAAACTAAACTGAACCGAATGATCAAGCAAATAAAGGATGATAAAATGCCTTTAAGTTCTTATACTTTAATTCATAGAGATGCAATACTGGATTCCACGCAAAAGAAATTACTAACTACTTGGCTTGAAAGCGTAAATGACAGCATTGCAAAAAACAATTAAAGTAATGGTAACAACAGAATCACTATTATCGCTCAAGTATATAAGAGCTTATTTGTTTTTTTTATAAAAAAAGCTCCAAAGTCAAATGACTTTGGAGCTTTTAAATTTTATTTAATGAATTACATTTAGTTCAAATCATTGAACTCATGTAATGATTTTAATGTGCCTTCATAAAACAAGATTGCCGCGATAAGATTTCCTTTATCTGAGTATGGCATCATTTTTCTTTGAAACTCTACTGTAGTGTCTAAGAAGTTTGTAGTTCCTACTGCTTGACCATCAAGTATTTTTTTATGATCTCCATCGTCTGGAATACCTAAATCTGCCATTGTAACACCTGGTTTAGTAACCAAAGCAATATAAGGAAGCGTTTTTACTAAAACTTTAATACGCTCAATGTACAATTCTAAAAGTTCTCCTTTTTGCATACCGCTCAATTCTTTTTGATCGTGGTATTTACGGATGATAGCTGTTGTACTGATAATACTTCTTGGAGCGTTTTTTGCCTGAGCTGATACAGCGCCGGTTGTCAAGAAGAAAAGGAAACTTAGTAAAATAATCTTACTCTTCATTTTAATAATAGGATTTGGGTGTTGTTCTTAAAAACAAAAATATATAAATTAACTTAAATTACAACTTATTAATTTCTTTTTTATGTTTAGAATTTCATTACTTCTACGTTTTGATTATTCTAAAACGTCCTGGATACTTTATCCAAATGCTTTTTCTAGTGCCATAATAGTCCATAAATTCTTCACAAACAAAAACGGCATGCGCTTTTGACCATGCAACAACTCCACAAAATTCGCTTCCAGATTGTCGCTTTAATTTTTGTATTTGTTTGCCAACCGTAAATCCTAAATACTTATAAATGGTTGGAGTGTAAATGGTACCGTCTTCTAAATCCTCTAATGCCTTATCAAATACAGCATCTTTGTCGATGATTTGTTTGTATTTTGCCATTACAGCGTATGTAAGTATAGCATAATCTGTGATTTTTTCACTTTCGCAATTGTCTTTTATATAGACAAAACCAGCAGAAATTTTGGCTTTGTTAATTTCGTCACTATTCAAATTAAATGATGCATTATTCTTTAAAGTGATTTTGTACAAACTGTCGTTTATCTTTTCGCTAACAAAAAGATTATCTAATCCATAAACATTTAAAGAAGCTTTGATAAATGCAATTGAAGAACAATTGGTACGTTCACCTTGTTTAAAACTTTCGAATATTTTATCTGAACTCAATTGAGAGTAAGCATTTGAGCCTACTAATATTAAAAATAAATATATTGAAGTAACCGATTTTATCATTTTTAGATTTTGTAATTGTTTTCCAATTGATTTCTTAGGAAGAATCAGATTATACAAATCTATAAAAATCAACTCGTAATTGTTTTCTTTACATCTCAACTTTTTTCTAAAATTAGAATATAAATTAAACGCTTAAGATTTTATGTTTTAATAGTTTTATGGATATGTCTTAAAGCTGAAGTATTTACTAAGCAGTTTTTGCATTATTAAAACAATACAGGTTGCTGCAACAAAAGGAAAAGTAAGTGGTATAAACTGATAGTTATTCATAGTAAAACCTATAAAAACAGATAAAACAACTGCAATAAAAGTCCAAACAATGTTTATCACCCGATTTCCTGCAAAAACAATAGCGCACAAAACGGCATTGTAACTGAATAATCCCATCATAATTTCTTGCGTTGAAGCATTGTAGAATGCTGCTATAAAACCTGCGGCAAGACCTCCAAATAATCCGTAAACGGCACGAATTGGGGAACTTACAAAAACTCCAATAAAAAACACCACTCCTGCAAAAAGACTTTCCTGAAATATCACCTGTCCAAATCCCCGCAGTGCTAATACTGCATGAAGTTTACTGTCTATAACGCTATTTAAAGATACTGTTCTGGGTGCTAAAAAAACGTTTTCAAGCATATAGATAAAAAACCAGCAGACCAAAATAAATGGTAATGTATAAACAGGAATACGTTTACGATTAAACCAATGCTGTATAACAACTGCCAGTATACTCCCAATTACAACCGCCAGCCATAATACTAAAACTGGTTTGAAATAAAAAGCTAATCCAGCCCCGACTAGAGCTGCGTTAAAACCATAAATTCCTTGGGCAATTTCTATTTTATCATATTTTAAAACTCCTGCTGTGATTGTGCCGCAGCAAGAAGCAAGTAAAACAGCAATTCCCATTTCTAATGAACCATAAAATATCCCTATCAAAAAAAGTAATCCAGTATATACAGATTCTTGAAGCATAATCTGCCCAATACCTTTAAGTATAACAGAAGGAAATTGGTTCTCAATTATTCTAGTCTGTTTCGAAAATAGTTTTATATGCATAATATAAATTGTACGATTATTTTTATCAATATTTACTAAGTCTAAAGTTAGTAAAAATTCTAGTATTTTTCTGATAGCCGATGCTATTATTGTAAGTATAAAAATGTAGTAAACTTAGAAAATAAACCGCAGCTAAATCGATACAATTAAATATCACACTTTAATTCAATTTGTTCTAAAAAGACGTATAAATACGCTCTATTACTAGTTTATTTATTACTAAACTTGCATATAATTTAGTCTGAAATTAAAACACTGGAATTCTTAATGCATTAATAACTTTACTTAGGTTGTTATTTCATTTGATTTTTATAATTTTATAAGAATCATCTTGTTATACAAATCGATTGTAAAAAGCTATTATATAATCATTTACACAAACCAGTAGTGATAATGAATTTGATCGTAAATAGATACAAACCATTTTCTAGAAGTCATACAATTAACATAAACACATTTAATAGAAAATATAGCTCAAGAGTACTTTTCTATCATTTTTTGTTTATCAATTAGTCTATGATTGCACATTTTTAAATAAATAAACCAAACTATATTTCCAAAAACAATTTTAATTAAATCAATCACTTATGAAAAAAAACTACTTTATTTTATTATTTGTATTTACTGCGTTTTTTAGCACAAATAAAGCTTCTGCACAAGCAGATCCACTAATCGGTCAAATTTCGATGTTTGCGGGTACTTTTGCCCCTCGTGGCTGGTTGTTTTGTAATGGCCAACTTCTTCCAATTCCGCAATATAGCACTTTGTTTTCGATTATAGGAACTACTTATGGCGGCGATGGAATAAACAATTTTGCATTACCCGATTTAAGAGGCAGAGTTCCTGTTGGTCAAGGTCAAGGACCTGGCTTAAGCCCGAGAAATTTAGGTGAAACTTCTGGTAATGAAAATGTTACTTTAACGATTAGTAATATGCCTGCACATAATCATCAATTGAATGCAAGTACTGCAGTGGGAACTTCTAATGTACCAACAGGAAATGTGCTTGCAAACACTTCTGTACTTGATAAAGAGTATAATGGCTCGCCCAACACTGCTATGAATAATGCATCAATTGGCATTTCAGGTTCAAACGCACCAGTTACTATTATGCAGCCCTTTCAAACTATTAATTTTATTATTGCCATTGAAGGTATTTATCCTCCGCGTCCTTAAACGCCTTATTTGTTTAAAAATGTTTGTTTTAACTGCTGTTTGTGCAAACAAACAATAGTTAAAATTGTATTGATACGGCCTATAAAAGGCTGGCGATAACTAATATAAAATTTTATACAAATGAAAAAATATAATAATAAATTAATACTGTTTTTTCTGTTCTTTCTCTTTACTTATTTTGCAAATGCACAAGACATTACCATAACTGGTTCTTGTTTTGCAGGAACACAAACTTTTGTTTTGGGTGGAGATTCAAGTATTCCAACTCTTAATGGAAAACCAGTTTATTACAATGCAAATGTAGATATTCAAGGCAGTGCCGAAAAGGCACAAGGATATTTGGCATTTTTATTAAAAGAAGAATTAGGAACACCTGAAGACAGATGGGTAATTCTTTTAGGTGGGCAGCCTTATTTCTATGCCATTTCGACAGCAGCAACAGCCCCCAGTGCTACTTATTCACGATTTGATGAAATTGCATCACTATTAGATTGTACAGGAAGTGTAGTCGTTACGCCGCCAAATAGCGCTCCAACTGATCTCGTATTAACAATTCCGTCAGTAAACGAAAACGTACCTGCCAACAGCATCGTAGGTATTTTAACCACCACAGATCCAGATGTAGGAAATACATTTAACTATTCGTTAGTATTTGGAACTGGAGATGTTGATAATGCTTATTTTTCTATTTTTGGCAATACTTTACAAATAAGGCTCAGTCCTGATTTTGAAGCAAAGAATTTCTATTCGATACGTATTAGAACAACAGATCAGGCAGGGGCATCTTTAGAAAAAGTGTTCATTGTAAATGTAATTAATGTATGTGATATCGAACTAACTGCCAGTTCTCAAATTAATGTAAGCTGTAATGGAGGTTCAAATGGCTCTTTAACGGTTGTTGCTTCGAGCGGTGCTTCTCCTTACTCCTATTCTTGGTCTAATGGAAAAACTACCGCTGCAATAAACAATCTGGCAAGAGGAAATTACACTGTTACTGTCACAGACGCAAGTTCTTGTACTAAAACACAAATTTTCTCTATAACGGAGCCTCCTGTTTTAACAACATCAAAAGGAGTGGTTAATAATGTTAGCTGCAATGGAGGTTCAAATGGAACTGCCGCTGTAAATGCAGCAGGCGGAACTTCTCCTTATACTTATTTGTGGTCAAACGGTGCGACTTCACAAAACGTAACTGGTTTAACAAAAGGAAACTATAGTGTTACTGTAACGGATAGCAAATTATGTGAAGCTATACAAAATTTTTCTATCACGGAACCAGACGCACTTTCTCTGACAGCTTCTCAAACTGACATAGTATGTAACGGCTATGCCACAGGATCTGCAAGTATAGTTGTTACCGGAGGAACTGGCGCATATTCGTATTCATGGAACCCGCCAGTAGGAACATCTGGTGCAAGCGCTTCCAACCTTACTGCAGGAACTTATACTGTTACGGCTACTGACGCTAAAAACTGTTCAATTCAAAAAGAATTCATTATAACTGAACCTCTTGCCTTAACAGCTTCTAAAGGAACAACTGTAAATGTAAACTGTCATGGTGAAGCTTCTGGATCTGCAACTGTAAACGTAACTGGAGGAACAGGTAGCTATAGTTATTCATGGGCACCGTCTGGCGGAGTTTCCGCTACAGCATCAGGTTTAGCAGCTGGAACATACACCGTTACAATAACCGATCAAAAATCTTGTACAACCAGTGAAACTTTTACCATAACGCAGCCCGCAGCTGCTCTTACTGCAACAGGAACTTCAACAAAAGTAAGTTGTTTTGGAGCTTCTAATGGAAGTGCAAGCGTAACTGTTCTTGGCGGTTCACCTGCTTACAGCTATTCTTGGACGCCTTTGGGAGGTACTGGATCTTCAATATCTAACAGACCGGCCGGAACTTATAAATGTACTATTACTGATTCAAAAGGCTGTACTACGTTGGTAAGTGTTGAAATTGAAACTCCAAATGCAATATCTGGAACGTTTACAAAAACAGATGTTTCTTGCAATGGAAATAGTAATGGTACTGCTGAAATAACACCTTCTGGAGGAACTGGAGCATATACTTATTCCTGGTCTCCTTCTGGTTTAACAACAGCTAAAGTTTCAGGGTTAGCACCAGGAAATTATATTGTAACTATTACAGATGCTAATGGATGTACTGGTACAGTAACTGTTCCAATTGTAGAGCCAGCTGTTTTAGAAGCTGCACAATCGAGAGTAAATATCCTTTGTAAGGGCAGTTCAACTGGATCAGCATCTGTTGTTGTAACTGGCGGAACATCAAACTATACCTATTTATGGTCTCCATCTGGAGGTACTGGCGCTACAGCTTCTAATCTTGCCGCAGGAAATTATACTTGTTTAATTACTGATGCCAGAGGTTGTACATTAACTAAAGTATTTACTATTGAAGAACCTAATGAGTTAACGGCTGTACAAAGTCAAATAAACGCCACTTGTACTACTCTTGGAGAAGCTTCAGTGGCTGTTAGCGGAGGTTTTGGAGTATACACTTATAACTGGTCTCCTTCTGGAGCTGTTACTGCCACTGCTGCTGGCTTAAGCGAGGGAACACATGAAGTTTTAATTACAGATCAAAATGGCTGTACGTTGACTAAAACTTTTAATATAACCACTATTAATACACTTAATGCAGTTACATCGCAAGTTAATGTATCGTGTAACGGATCTGCAACAGGATCTGCTGCTGTAGTGCCTAATGGTGCGCCAGGACCTTTCACTTATGTTTGGTCTCCTAGCGGTGGATCTTCTGATACAGCAAATAACTTAACCGCGGGTAATTATTCTGTTACAATCACATCTTCTAACGGGTGTTCAACCGTGAAGAATTTTACAATTACTGAGCCTTCTGCTCTTAAAGTATCTCCTGCGGGACAAAATAATGTAAGCTGTAAAGGCGGAACAAACGGATCGGCTGCGGTAACTGCTACTGGTGGTTCTGGATCTTATACTTATGATTGGGCTCCTTATGGAGGCAGTTCGGCTGCCGCAGCAGGACTAAGCGCTGGAACATATACAGTAACAGTTAAGGATGGAAAATCATGTGTTGAAACTCAAGTTTTTACAATAAAAGAACCTGAAGAACTTGTTGCGGCTGTATCTCAAAGCAATGTTTCTTGTAATGGCGCAAATAATGGTACAGCAACAGTAGACGTGATTGGAGGAACTGGAGCTTATACCTATTCATGGCTGCCTTCTGGCGGAAATGATGCGAAAGCTTCCAACCTTTCTCCTGGAACATATACAGTTACAGTTACAGATGCTAATTCATGTCAAACTACAGCAAGTGTTAAAATAACTGAACCAGCTGTTCTTTCTGCAGTAATATCTCAAACTGATGTTTCTTGTAATGGCGCTAATGATGGAACCGCTTCGGCAGTGGTAACAGGAGGAACAGAAACATATACTTATTTATGGTCGCCTTCTAATAAAACTACAGCTGCCGTATCAGGATTAAGTCCAAATACTTATACCGTAACTATTACAGATACAAATGCCTGTACATTGACTAAAACAGTAGTTATAGGCCTAACAAAAGATGTAACGGCACCAAAACCTGCTCTTGCAAATCTGCCAGATATTGTAGGCTATTGTTCTATTTTATCATCAGATATTAGTATTCCAACTGCTCAAGATAATTGCGCAGGTATTTTAAAAGCAACAACTTTAGATCCTTTGAGCTATTCTACAGTTGGTACTTATACAATTACATGGAAATATGATGATGGAAATGGTAATAGTACAACACAATTGCAAACACTAAAAGTACTTGCTTCACCTCTTGATCAGGTAACATTTAATGATGCTGAATTTACATATGATGGAAATGCTCATAGTGTTAAAGCTTTAAATGTTCCTGCCGGAGCTACTGTTACCTATTCTGCTAATAATGGCGCTGTAAATGCTGGAACTTATTCTGTTAAAGCAACAATAACTCCAGCTGCGAGCAGTCCAAATTGTACTCCTGTAATTCTTACTGCAAACCTTATAATTAAAAAAGCAGCGCAGCAAATTACATTTAGTGCACTCTCAGAAAAAACACTTGGAGCAAATAACAGTTTTAGTTTAACTGCGGCTTCTAATTCGAAGTTACCTATAAGTTACTCTTTTACTTATGATACCGCGCTGCCTCCTGCAGCAGTTTCAGAAACTGGTATTGTTAATCTAATAAGATCTGGTGAAGTATTAATCACAGCTCACCAAACTGGAAATGACAATTACCTTCCTGCATCAGATGTTTCGCAATTACTGGTAATTTTAAATAACAACATTGATATTAAACGAATTACTTTAGGCGGTAAGGTTTTTGAAAATCCTGTAAAAGCAATTAACCATGTTATGGCTTGTGGTGATAATAATCCAAATGTTTCTATTGTAAATGAAACAAATGCTGTTATCAGTCCTTCAGCGAATTTTACGATTCAAACGCCAAAACCTGGAATTTATAGTCAAAATGTGAAAATCACTTCTGAAGATGGAAGTGCTTCAGAAACGTATACTATTACAGTTGAAAAACCTTTTAGTTTTTATGATATTGTTCACCAGAAATTTAATAATGTACTTCTTGTAAACAACAATCCTCAAACTAACGGCGGTTATGAGTTTGTTTCTTATCAATGGTTCAAAAATGGACAATTAATAGGAACTGGTCAATATTATTCAGCAGGAAATGATTTAAATTCAACTTTAGATCCTAATGCAGAATACAGTGTAAAAATGACTACAAAAGATGGAAAAGTACTGCAGACTTGCGGTGCAAAAATTACATTTACAAATTCACTTCAGGCTAAACTTTATCCTAATCCAATTGAAACAGGAAAAATGATTACCATTGAAGCTGATTTTCCTGAAAAAGATTTAAAAGATATGCAGATTAGTCTCTTCTCTGTAACAGGTCAATTAATTAAAACTGTAAAATCGTCTTCAGTTAAAACAGAAATACAATTACCTCCTACAACAGAAGGCAATATGTATCTGGTTTTACTTGAAGGTGCTAATATCAAAAAATCTTTCAAAGTAATTGTAAAATAATAAAATCTGCCCGTGCTGTTTACAAACGGTACGGGCATAATGTATCTTAAGATGAAAAAATATATAAACAGTTATATAAAATCCTTTTTTCTAATTACAGCATTTTTAATAGTGCATTCGAACGGTTATAGTCAAAACAAGAAACAGGAATTTTCGATTTCATTGGGAGGGCCGTTTTCTTTTCTAAATTCTTCTGGACTGACTGTTAGTGGAAATGGCGTTAATGCTGGTCTTCGTTATTCCTACTATTTAAATGAAGGTTTAAGCGTTGGGATTGGAGTTGAATATCAAACCTACAATTCAGACTCAAAACTTTCATCGGTTAGTGGGCAGTATTCCGCAAAAGATGACGAAAATGAACCTTTTCAATTTAGATATAAAGTATCCAATTTAAGAGAAGAACAAAATCTATCTTACATCAATATTCCCGTTAATATTCAGTTTGAAACACCGGGAACTTCAAGTTTGTATCTTGCGGCAGGTGCCAAAATAGGATTTGCAACAAATGGTGCTTACAAAACATCTATGAGTAATCTTACTACAAGTGGTTACTATCCGCAATACAACTTAGAATTATTTGGCCCGGCATTTGCGGGTTTTGTTGATACAGATAATGTTTCTTCAAATAAACAAGATCTTGATGCCGATGTTTCTTATTCAGCAACCTTTGAAACGGGTTTAAAACAACAAATAGGAAAAAGAAACTCTTTGTACTTAGGCGTTTACTTTGATTATGGTTTAAATAACATTTTTGATCATAAAGGGGACAAAAACCTTGTTCAATATAGTCCAGAACAGCCGGTAGTTTTGCGATACAACAGTGTATTTGATTCTGGTTTTACCAATAAAGTAAATTTAGTTTCATATGGTCTAAAATTAAGAATCGCAATGCGTTAATCTTAAAAGTATAAAACATTTAAAAGCTTCAGTAATTCTGAAGCTTTTTTTTAGCTTTTGCTCATATAACAGAAGTGTTTTAGTAAGCGGTAAAGATTTTCTATTCGATAAGATTAAAAAGCTATTAAGAAACAAAATTTTACAAAATTTTATGACAAAACAAAAAACCAATATGTAATTTTTATCGTACATTTAAAAGACGACATTTGAGGATGCTGTAAATTCAAATGAAGTAGTTTTTGGAGCATGTTGGCTTTATCATTCTTAAATTATCGTTTATCAAATTAAATACTTTAAACAAAAAAGCGATCTTTATTTAGATCGCTTTTTTATTACTTTTCTCCTTCACTTTTTAACTGCAGCGCTCTTTGAATAAAACTTTGGTGCAATATCTTATTTTCAGCTTCATTAATCGCCTCAAATAAATTATTCTGATTATCTGTAATCTCTGTAAGCACGTTTTTCATAATTTCCCAAACAGGTTTCATCTGCTCGATCAGCTCCTGCCCTTTTGAAGTAAGTTGAATAAGCCTTTTACGCTCATCGATTTTATCTTTTTTAGATCGAATCAGTTTTTGTTTTTCCAGTTCTTTAAGCAAACTTATAGTTGAAGGATGTGTATAACCAATTTCATTGGCGACTTCCACTACACTTAGAACTCCTTTATGGTATAAAGTATAAATTACTGGAAACCATTTTGGTTCAAAATCAATACCATATGCTTTATAAAACAATGCACCGTCTTTTCGTAATTGTTCGCTAAGCCGCTGCAATCGTGTTGAAAGAGCCAAAATCCCTGATTCGTCTATAATATTCATCTTTTATTTCTTTAAATTTAAATGGCAGAAAACATTGTCTGGAGCCATTAATGGAAATGTTTTTGGAAGCTCTCCTTTTTCGATTCGTACAAAATCATTCTTTTCATAAAAACGTAATGCAGCTTCTAATATCGAAACAGTTCCTAAATATAGATCATCAATTTTATTCTGCTGGCAATATTCAATTAAAGTTTCTAATAATTTTTGAGCAATTGAAAATTCTTTTCCTCTAAATTCTTTCTTAACAAACATTTTTCTAATGGCTCCTGTATTCGATTCAAACTTAATTAAAGCAATGGTTCCTACTAATTCATCATTAATAAAACAACCCCAAAAGCTTCCGCCTCCTGCATGATAAAAATTAGTTATGTTTAGCAAATCAGGCTGATCTTCAATTGTAATTGCAACATTAAACTCATTTTGCTGAATGTTTAATATCAAATCTACAATGTCGTTCGAATATTGATTATCGACAGGTTTAATAACAAGTTTCATATAGTATAAATTTTATTATGCAAAACTACGTAGTTAAATACATAAATAAAAATAAATACGAAATTTTATGATTTATTTGAGATTGTTTTTAGTGTCTTTACTGTTTAATATTAAAAAGAGAATCGAGAATAAATAACACTTTTTCTAGTGCTATATCCCTTAAATTGTTTTAAATTAGTAAATAAAGTGACTTTAGGTTCAATTAAATCTCGGGGAAAGTATGAAGCAGATTATAGACATTTTAAATTTACGTGAAGGTGAAAACGACAGAGCTTTAACTCTTGAACATGTAAAAAAAGACATTGAATTTAAAGGGGCAAATTTATGGATTTTGGCTTGTGCAATTATGGTCGCTTCGGTTGGGTTAAATGTAAATTCGACCGCAGTAATAATTGGTGCCATGCTTATTTCTCCATTAATGGGACCTATTGTTGGAGCTGGTTTTGCATTGGGTATTTATGATTTTGCACTTTTAAAAAAATCATTACGAAATCTTCTAAATGCTACTTTTGTAAGTTTAGCAGTTTCAACACTTTATTTTTACTTAAGTCCTTTCAAAGATGTTCAATCTGAATTGTTAGCGCGAACTTCTCCTAATATTTATGATATTCTTATTGCTTTTTTTGGCGGTATTGTGGGAGTTATTGCAATTACAAGAACTGAAAAAGGAAATCCTGTTCCAGGAGTTGCAATCGCAACAGCATTAATGCCTCCTTTGTGTACCGCGGGTTATGGATTGGCAACTGGGCAGTGGACATTTTTTCTGGGAGCCTTTTATTTGTATATCATAAACTGCGTTTTTATTGGTATTGCCACTTTCTTGATTATAAAATACTTGAATTATCCACCGGTAAAACAAATTGATGAAAAACAGCAAAAAAGAGTAAAACTTATTATAGTTGTGGTTACTACGAGTATGTTAATACCAAGCAGTTATCTTGCATTTTCATTATATGTAGAACAGCAGTTTAAAAAAAATGTAGATCTTTTTCTTGATGATGAATTTAGCAGTAAGGGATATACGGTGGTGTATAAGAAAACGGAATTTAATCCGCAGAAGAAAAAAATTGAATTGGCTTTTCTTTCTAAAAAATTTGATCCGCAAGAAATAAAGGAACTTAAAACTAAACTTAACAGAAACAAATACTTAAAGGGAACTGAACTTCTTATCAGACAGGATATCGATGATAAACAGGATCCTTTAAAAAATGATCTTCTGAATAAAATTAAAAGCAGTGAAAATGAAATGGATGCGAAAGATTTAAAAGTTTTGCATCTTGAAAAGGAACTTGCCAAAAATAAATTTGATAATCAACAAATCTTAAAGGAGACTAAAACTTTGTTTCCTACTATTTCTTCGTTATCTGTCACAAAAACAGATTTCGTTACTGAAAGTGACAGCACATATACAATTACTGCTGTAATCTATGATGGAAAAGGAGCTTTTAACGAAAGTGATCAAAAGAAATTTAAAGATTGGCTTGCTGTTAGACTTGCTGTTAAGGATGTAGAAATCTTTAAGAAGCAGTAAGTACCTTGTGTTTTTTTATAAAATTTTACAGCTTCTAGAAACCTAGAAAGAATCTTTCTTATTCCTATTTTAAAAATTCTCCTTTAGTTTAGAAAAAAAAATGATATTTAATTGTGACCTAATACATTTTTTTGTGTCTAAATTTAACTAGCTTCAATTTAATTGTGAGAAAATTAGTTTTGATAATTAGATCAAAGTGTATTTGACCTGATTTTTTCATCAATACGTCTAGTATATTTTTATTCAAGACAGAAAAACATTATTTTGGTCTACAGTATATTAGCCCATAGATTTAACAAGATGTCTTAAATTTTAAGATGTTTAAATATTATTATTGTTGTGCATATGAATAATCCTTTCAAGGAAATACTAAATGATGAAAAATTACCCGATGAAATAAAAAAAAGGGTTATGGCAGATATTGCCCGTCTTAAGAATTCCACTGATATTACTGATCTGCTTCTTGTAAAGTATCCTGATATTTTTTCTGATATTGTGGATAACAAAGAAATTGATTCTTCAAAAGTAAATCTTGATCAAAATTTAAGTAAGTAAAAAAAGGCGCTTACGAGAAATGTTAGACAAGCAATTTTATGTGCTAAAAACTTCATCTTCTCTGTAAAACAATCAGCTTATACAAAAAACAATAGTTGTTATTAATTCAACAAAAGCTTTAAGAAAATTTCTTAAAGCTTTTTGTTTTTCAGAATTTATTCAAGTCAATAAAATTAGTTTCGATAAGCTTCAATTAAACTGAATTTAGCTCTTTGAATTCTCATTTTTACCGCACTCTCACCAAGCGAAAGAACTTTCATTATTTCTTTTATAGATAGTTCGTCTTGGTATTTCATAAGGAGAATCATTTTTTCTTTTACGTCGATTTTATCAAGTGCAACATTTAGTTTATTTGCATTCATGCTTAAAATGTCTTCGTCTAGAATATCATCATCGATAGTATCTACCAACATTTCAAAATCGGCATCTCTTTGGATATTTTTGCTTTGTTTGTCTCTAGTTACATAGTTTGTACAATAATTGTACGTAATAGAATAAAGCCAAGTAGAGAATTTCGAATTCCCATTAAACGTTTTTAAACTAACAAATAGTTTAACGAAAATATCATGCGCTAAATCCTGTGCTTCAGATTTTGATTTAACAAAACTCAGGCATTTATGATATACCAAATTGGCATATCTATCGTATATAATTTCAAATAGGTCAGAATTATTGCTTTCCGCTATCTGTAAAACAAGCTCTTCATCAGAGATTTTCAATATTTTTTTATCAATTGGCATATTTGTCAATATTTAAAACAATTAAAAACCTTAGAAGCAATAAAATTATTTTTAAAAGTATTATGCACTTAATTGTAATCGTTAACAATTTTAAAAAAGATGCCCTGGATTATTATTCCAAGGCACCGTTCTTCCAAATTTACTGAGATGATTATAAAAAATCATAGAGTACCCCCAAATACATATTAATTCTTAAAGGAAACCATCTCTTCTATTAAGACACCGGCAGTGCAATTACGTCACATTTTTTTTGTGATTTTTTTTATTTTTTTTTCACATTTCATTTTATTCAAAAAATTTTCGTTTAAAAATGGTCAATTGATTTTAATTTCTCTTATGAAGTTTATTATACTGTAAACATCAAAATTTCATGTTTTAATTAAGAGTCAATTGCTCGTTTGAAACTACTGTTTTGCAAATGTTGAGAATGTGTAAAAAAAGCAGATTAAGTAATAATTCGTTAAAAATAGATTCGTTGCTAAAATTAGGTTTGGTCATATCAAAAGTCATTTTTTTATTACATTTTGATTATCAAAATCATCCCAAAAAGTTGCAAAATTGTCTCATCACTATTTTTTAACGTACTCAGTTGGAGTTACTTTATAATAATCCTTAAAACTTTTAGAAAAATAAGACGGCGAATTGAAGCCAGCCATGTACACAACATCTGAAATTGAATGACCATTTTTAAGAAACTCTGCCGCCTTTGTTATACGGTAACTATTTATAATTTCACCTGCCGAAAGATTGAATAATATTTTGACTTTTCGCTGTAAATTGGCTCGGCTTATAAATAATGATTCGGCCAACATTTCTACACTTAAATTATTATTATCAAGATTAGCATCGATAATTCTATAAATTTCATTCAAGAATTTATCGCTTTCATTTTCGATTCTAATGTTGTTTTCTAAAGGTTTTGTCAAGCTGTTATGATAATTGTCTCGCATTTTTTTCTGTTGATCCAGCTGATTTTTAATTCGAAGACGTAATTCATTAATGCTGAAAGGTTTTGTAACATAATCGTTGGCACCAATCGCAAGACCTTTCAATCTGCTTTCCATATCAGCTTTGGCGGTTAATAAAATCACTGGAATATGATTTATAGTTGTATTGTTTTTTACAGCTCTGCAAAATTTATAACCATCCATACCTTCCATAGTAATATCACTTAATATCAAGTCGGGCATTTTTTCAAAACAAAAATCTAATCCCTCGTTACCATTTTTGGCTGTAATTACATTATAAATTTCTCTAAGATTATCCGCAATAAACTGTGCGAGTTCTAGATGATCTTCAACAACTAATATGGTATGTTTTTTTTCATCTGTTGCCGCTGCTGGGATTTCATCATTTTGAACCTGTGTTCTTTGAATTGAAAATGGAAGCCAAACACTAAAAGTTGTTCCTGACGGTGATTCCGTTCGACTTTCTACATTAATAGTTCCTTTGTGCAATTGTACAAGTTCATGAACAAGCGATAAACCAATACCTGTTCCTTTTTTTTCACTGCTGTTATTAGTCCCTTGATAATATCTCTTAAAAATATTCTCTTTGTCTTGAACAGACATTCCTCTTCCATTATCTTGTACTTTTAACACTAGTCCTACTGTTTGTTTTAAAACGGAAACTTTTACTGTACCGCCGGCTTCGGTAAACTTTAATGCATTAGATATAAGGTTATAAAGAATTCTATCGAGCGTATTTACAGAAAATAAAAACTCGGCAGTTTCAGGTGACTCAAGTATTATTTTGATATTTTTCTCTTCTGCGTCTTGTTCAAAAGCGCTAATAATGTTTGAAATCACAATAACAATATCGCCCCAAATCATTTCAGGATTAAGAACTCCTGCATCTAATTTTGCTATATCCAAAAGTTGATCCGTAAGGTTGATAAGACTGTTGGTGTTTTTTGTAATCATCTTTAACAGACGGTCTTTGTCTTTTGTACTTTTCTGCAGTTGTTCAGCTGGTCCTTGAATAAGTGACAATGGTGTACGAAGTTCGTGCGCTATATTAGAAAAAAAGCGAATTTTTACTGCATTTAATTTTCGAAGTTCACTTGCTTCAAGTCTTTTAAGTTCAATTTCTTTTTTAATCAGAGCTTGATGTATTTTAAATTTAAAATACCACAATACTCCTGCCGTAGAAATCAAAATGTAAAACAATACTGCCCATCTGCTAAACCACCAAGGAGGCGTTATGCTTATAGGTAAAGATGTTATGTGACTGCTCCATTTTCCAGAAGTATTGGTTGCTGTTACTTGAAAAGTATAGTTTCCTGGAGGGATTTTAGTAAATACGGCTTCTCGTTTAATTCCTGCCATAACCCAATTATCATCATAACCTTTAAGTCGATATCGATATTGATTACCAAGCGGCTGCCCAAATTGCAGTGCTGCATATGAAAAGAACAAATTGTTTTCTTCATAAGACAACTGCAAATCCTTTAATGTGTGAGCCGGCTGTAAACTTGGTCTCAGATCATTTATGTATATGTTGTTTATTTTTATATCTGTTACAACTGTTACGGGAGAGACTGTATCTTCCATTATACTGGAAGGATTAAATACTACTCCGCTTTTTAGCCCTCCAAATGCAATTCTATTATTTGGAAGCGGCAGTTGATGATAATGATTAAATTCTAGATTATTTAATCCATGATACTTTGTAAAAATTCTCGTTCTGTAAGTTATAGTGTTAAAACGTACCAAACCTTTGTTAGTTCCCAGCCATAGATTGCCCGATTTATCTGGAAGAATCAAGTAAATGAAGTTATCAGGAAAGCCTTCGTCAACTGAGAAAACTTTTGTTTTATGGGTAATGGTATTAAAAGAAATCAAACCTATTGAACTTCCCAGCCACAATACATCTTTGCGTTTATAATCAGGTCTTATACTTATAAGATTATTAATAGGCAGTCCTTTCTCTGACTTTTGATACAATTCAACTTTTTTTGTATCAACTGCAATACGAATTAATCCATGTGCTTCAGTTGTAATCCATAATGCGTTTCCTTGCATATCGGCATGCATTCCTCTGCAGACAATTCTTTTCTTTGGATGGACAGAAATAGTATTTAACGATATAAATAATTCCCATTCCTTTTTTTCTTTATTGAAAAAATAAATAGAATTTTCTCTATCAAGTGCTATTGGATTATCATTATATAAAGAAAACCCGATTATAGGTGCAAAAAGTGTTTCGGGAACTTTTGGCAGTTGAGGAAGTTTTGTTACAACACTGCCATAATTATCAAATAATGCAACTGTTCGATTAAGGGCAATCCAAACGCCATCTTTAATTTTTACGGATCGCACATAATAAGAAGGAGTTAATGGTGCATTTGAAAATTTCCAATCAAAGAATTGTAAGGCCGGAATATGATAATACTGATTGAATAAATCTGTAATAAAACCTTCTTTATAGTCAAAGCTGGCGAAATCTATACTTGTATCAATAGTATAAACGCCATCTGCATCGCCTGCTACCCAAAAAAGACCTGATTTATCTACTAAAAAAGCTTGAGCATTGGCATCCATTTTTATTTTAGCCATGCTCACGATACCTTTTTTATCTGAGTACTCGTAGATCGTTTTTTCGAAAATAAAGAATTCTTTACCTTCAGTATCAGCATCTATATATCTTACAGGAAATGGTGATTTTACAGGCAGGCTTACTTTTCTAAATTCTTTTTTTATTGGATTAAAAAAATAGATAAAAGAATTATCGGCCCACATTAGCTCTCCATTTTTTCTTTCTGTAAAGGCATTAAATATTACTCCGTCTTCTTTGTATCCTTCAGGAAAAAGTTGATATGGTATTATTACGGGAATGAATTTATTCTTTTTCTTGTCGAATCTGCTGATTGCTTTATTACTTAAAACCCACAGCTCTTTATTGTAAGTTTCGAGTATGTTATAAATTGGCCCAAATTGACTAAAGTAGGAACCATAGTTTACGAGTTTTTTCTTCTCGTTTAAATTTATTTTACAAAGTACATTACTGTCTTTGGTTCTAAACCAAAGTATATTTTCATGGTCTACAAACCAAACTCTTCTGCTTATTGTTATATTGTTTTTTTCTAAGAATGACTGAGTAATAGCTGGATTTGCTTTTTCAGTATTATAATTGAATTTATCGAGTTCTCCTGATTCATATTTTATCCACAGAGTATTACTGTCACTCTCTTTTATTTGTTCAATTAAATTTGAGGTAAGTGAATTTTTATCGTTATGAATGTGCTGAAAAATCTTGAAATTATGCCCGTCAAATCTTGCAAGCCCATTTCTGGTACTCAACCATATAAAGCCATCTTTATTTTCTACTATGCCTGATACAAAAGATTGTGGAAGTCCTTCGTCAACCGATAAGTGCCTAATATTTTGTGAAAAGAGCATTGAAGAAGAAAAAAATAGTGCAAGCAAAAGTTGTATACTATTTTTCATTTTTTTCATAATTACAAAGATTTGGGCACATAAAGTTACGATATATGAGAGATTTTAACATTCAAATACTATTAAAAATTTTACAGAATTCCCACTACTGGGCAAACGCAACAAAAGCTGTCTACTAGACAGCTTTTGTTATTATGCGTAATTTATTAGAAACTAAGAAGTAAGAAAATTAGATTATCTAATAATAAATTCACTTCTTCTATTGGCATGGTGTTGTTCCGGCGTACATAAAATTTTGTCACAATCGTATAACGGAACAGCTTCGCCATAACCTTTGCCAGATATTCTATTAGGATCTATTTTCCCTTTTTCGATTATATAGGCAATTGTTGATTTGGCCCTTTTATCAGATAATGCTTTGTTGTATACTGCAGTACCTCTATTATCAGTATGTGAACGAACTTCAATTTTTATGTCTGGGAACAACTGCATAACTTCAATAACTTTATTCAACTCACTTTCAGATTCTGCAGCTATTTTAGATTGGTCGAACTCAAATTTAATTGGCTTTAAGTTCATTATTCGGGCTAAATCTGTATTCTTAATTAAAGTTTCTCTTTCAAGAAGTACATCTGCATGAATGGTATCTTGTGTCATTCCAGCTGTAGAGATAATCAAGTCTATCGGAGCATAAATACTTTTTGCTATTCGTATCGAATATACTTTTTGGCATAAAAGTTCTTTATCAAAACTGTAGCTTCCATCTTTTAAAGATTTTGTTGTCGATATGAGTTTGTTATCTTGATCGTACAATTGAATTTCTGTATCTGCGATAGGTTCATTCGTTTTTGCATCTTTGATATTCCCTTTTAAGAACTGACTGCATTTTGAAATTATGTCTTGCTTTTGCAGCACTTCGTAGATATCATCATTATAGGGTTCATTATCTCTATTTGAAGAAAAATATCCTATTCTGGTAGTACTGTTCATTATAAAAGTTATATCATCATACTTGCTGTTAAGTGGTTTTCCTAAGTTAAAGGAATCTCCAAGCGTTCCTTTTGAATCTATTTCGGCAGTAAAAATATCCAATCCGCCTAAACCTATATGACCATCAGAAGAGAAGTACAATTTATTATCTTTTGAAATAGACGGAAACGTTTCTCGTCCTTCTGTGTTTATGGAACTTCCTAAATTTACTGGAGTCCCATATCCTGTTCCTTTTATTTCCACTTTATATAGATCTGCTTGTCCAAATCCACCTGGCATATCAGAACTAAAATAGAGTGTTTTTCCGTCTGTGCTTAGTGCAGGATGAGCTACTGAATATTCATTGCTGTTAAAAGGCAGTTCTTTAACAATCCATTTGCCTTTGACTTTGTCTGCTCTAAAAAGTTTTAACAAATTAACACCTTGTGAATCTTCTTGATAGACATTATTAAAATAATTGTTTCTTGTAAAATAGACGGTCTTAAAATCATTTGAAAAAACAGCTGTCGATTCATGAAATTTGGTGTTTATTGATTTATCGAACTCTTTAACTGTGTTTTTTCTATTTTCTTTATTTAGATCTGTGACTTTGTACAAATCTAAAAATGGCTGATTATTCCAGAGATGGATATTTTTTTCTAATGAAACTCGACCTCTGCTGCTTGAAAACACGATGGAATCTCCATAAAAGGCTGGAGCAAAATCGGACATAGGGGAATTGAATGAAACTTTATTTATTTCATATCTATTCGACTGCATTTCGATTTCTTTCAAATAATCACGTTGTTTATTAAAGAGCTGCGCTCTAAAATCGGTTCCCTTTAAGGCATAGAACGAATTCATTAACGAATCTGAAACGGTATAATTTCCAGTACTTTTTACCGCAAGGGCATAACGGTATAAATATTCAGCTTTTGCTTTTTTGTAATTTGCAAATAGCTTTTTGTACCATTTTGCAGCATTTACATAATCTGCTGTAAAATAATAGGAATTGCCTAGCCTTTCTAGGAGTTCTTGCGGAGGAGCATCTTTCTCGGCAAGTTCTAAGTAATAATCTCTCGAGTTTATAAATGCAAACCTATCATACTCTCTGTTACCTTCTTTAATTACTCGATTTTGAGAATACGTTAAGCAGGAAAATGAAAGGAAGAAATAAAGAAAACTAGTTTTTAAAGTTTTTACTATTCTCATAAATTAGATATTAAAAAAATCGAGGTGATAATATTTTACTTCTATTAGATATCAGTTCAAATCGCAGAAAAATTTCGTGCGATCCGCTGTTGTAGTTTGCTAGTTTGGTTGTTTCCCAATCGTAAGCATATCCAATCATCCATCTGTCAGAAACTTGAAATGCTGCCATGCCGCTTAACGCTGCATCCCATCTGTAGGCAAGTCCTAATGTCAGCTTTTCGGAAATTAAAAAATTTGCTGAAACATCAACTTGCACTGGCGCTCCAGTTACCACTTTTACAAGTCCAGATGGTTTAAATTTTAAATCTGGACTCAAGTCAAATACTTTTCCAATGATGTAATAAAGATGAAGACGCTCTGTTTTTACGTTGCGTTCTGAATCATTAAAATGATTAGTTTCTATTATATTCGGAATACTTAAACCTGTATAAAACGAGTCTGTATAATAGTAAGCTCCTACTCCAACTTGCGGTGAAACTTCATTGGTTATACTTAAATTTATATCATTTGGATCTTTTGGTCCAGTATTCGCCTGAGTAAAATCGGTATTAAAAATATTTAAGCCTCCTTTTATTCCAAATGATAATTTCCCTCTATAAGAAACATCTACTTGATAGCTAAGCATAAAATCTACCGCAGATTCGGTAACCACAAATATTTTATCACTGACTACATTAACACCTAATCCAAGCTTTTTACCTACGGGCGCCTGCGCCGAAAAATTCATAGTTTTTGGCGCTCCATCTATTCCTACCCATTGATTTCTATATAATGCCAATACACTCAACGCATCTCTTGTGCCTGTATAGGCCGGATTAAAACTCATTGTATTGTACATATAATTTGTAAACTGTGAGTCTTGCTGACCTCTTACAAAACTGGTACTTAATGAGATTAATGTAACAAGAATAAACAATCTTTTTTTCATATTTTCTAATGTATTTTAATCTGTGATAACGTATATAGGACCAGTTTTTTCGTGAATGGTATTGTTTGAATCAATTACCAGAAGTATATAATAGTAGGTTCCGGTAGGAAGTTTTTGACCTCTTTTGTAAGTGGCTCTTCCATCAGAATATCCATTAAATGCATTTCCGTTTGTTCCATAATTTTCCATTTCGAATACTTTTATTCCCCATCTGTTATAGATTTCTACTTTGTTGCTGGTGTAACAATCCAAACCTTCTATTACCAACTCTTCATTTTTGCCATCACCATCAGGGCTTACGATATCGTATACTATAAGTTCACAAGCTTTTAAATGTATTACTGTTGCGTCTTCCACAGCAGCTGTTAAAGGATCATCGGATTTAGCTAAAACTTTTTGTCCTTTTACCGTATTCGCTGAAACGACAGCTTGATTATCTACTTGTTTTCTATTAATATCAGCTTGTGTTAAGGTATATGTTCCTTTAAAAGTAGTTGAATCTGTTGCTCCAACTGCCAGTACTGGAATAGTTTTGCCTGTTATTACAATGCCTTCAAGTTGATCGTCAAGTGCTACATTTAATAAATCAACCGCTCCTGTATTACTTATTTCAAATGAATATGTAATCGTTTCGCCTGCTTCTGCCGAACCATTACCGTTTATATCATTAAACTCTCCTTTTTTCTTTAAAGAAATAGCTCCGTGTGGCTGCAATAAAGTAACCGTGCTGTCTTCAGGAGCAGGAGTTGAAGGATCATCAGAAACGGCTGCAATAGGAATACCTCCTGCCTCTGTTCCTATAACTAAGGCTTGATTCGTTACTCCTTCAGCATTTACATCATCTTGTGTTAATTTATATACAGCTTTAAAAGTTGTCGAGTCAGATGCATTTGGCGCTAGATCTATCGGCCCGCCAGTCACAGCTACTAATGGATCATTGATAGTAATTCCTTTAATGGTTACACTTCCCGTATTTTTAACAATGAAACTGTAAGTAATAGTTTCGCCGGCTTCGGCAGTTTTATTACCATTTTCATCATTAAACACAGCTGTTTTCTTAAAATCAAGTTTACCTGATTGTGGCAGCGGCGTTATGGTTCTGTCTCTTGGTGTTGCTGTCATCGGATCATCTGATGCTGCCGTTACAAGTGTTCCGTCTGGTGTTTTTCCAGAAACAATCGCTAAATTACTTACTTGTCCCGCATCAATATCTGACTGTAGAACTGTATAAACCGCTCTAAAAGTGGTATTATCTTTAGCATCTGGAGCAAGACTTATAGGCCCGCCAGTTACTGTTACCATTGGATCATTGATTGTAATATTACTAATAGTTACACTTCCAATATTTTTAACTGTGAAGGTGTACGTAATTGTTTCTCCAGCCTCTGGAATCCCGTCACCATTTAAGTCGTTAAAGACTGCCATTTTCATTAATTCAAGATTTCCTGATTGTGGAAGATCAATTATGGTGCTGTCTCCCGGAGCTGGTGTTAACGGATCATCAGAAGTAACTGTTACAGGTGTTCCTGATGGATTTGTTCCTGTAGCAGTTGCACTGTTTGTGATTTTTCCTGCATCAACATCTGACTGTTTAATGGTGTAAACAGCTGTGAAAGTTGTTGAATCTGATGCATTCGGCGCCAAGCTGATCGGTCCGCCAGTTACTGCTACCAATGGATCATTTATTGTGATTCCAGTAATGGTTACATTTCCTGTGTTTTTAACTGTAAAACTGTATGTAATTGTCTCACCTGCTTCGGCAATACCATTATTATTGGTATCATTGAATACAGCTGTTTTCTTTAAATCAAGCTTACCTGATTGTGGAAGATCAATTACAGTGCTGTCTCCTAGAGCTGGTGTTAACGGATCATCAGAAGTTGCTGTTACCGTAGTATTATTTGGATCTTTACCTGCAGCAGTTGCACTGTTTGTGATTTTTCCTGCATCAACATCTGACTGTTTAATGGTGTAAACAGCTGTAAAAGTTGTTGAATCTGATGCATTTGGTGCTAAGCTGATAGGTCCGCCAGTTACTGTAACTAATGGATCATTTATTGTGATTCCAGTAATGGTTACATTTCCTGTGTTTTTAATTGTAAAACTGTATGTAATTGTCTCCCCTGCTTCTGCAATACCATTATTATTGGTATCATTGAATACAGCTGTTTTCTTTAAATCAAGCTTACCTGATTGTGGAAGATCAATTACGGTGCTGTCTCCTGGAGCTGGTGTTAACGGATCATCAGAAGTAGCTGTTACAGGTGTTCCTGATGGATTTGTTCCTGTCGCTGTTGCACTGTTTGTGATTTTTCCTGCATCAACATCTGACTGTTTAATGGTGTAAACAGCAGTGAAAGTTGTTGAATCTGATGCATTCGGTGCCAAGCTGATCGGTCCGCCAGTTACTGCTACCAATGGATCATTAATTGTGATTCCAGTAATAGTTACATTTCCTGTGTTTTTAACAGTGAAACTGTATGTAATTGTCTCACCTGCTTCGGCAATACCATTATTATTGCTATCATTAAATACAGCTGTTTTCTTTAAATCAAGCTTACCTGATTGTGGAAGATCAATTACGGTGCTGTCTCCTGGAGCTGGTGTTAACGGATCATCAGAAGTAGCTGTTACAGGTGTTCCTGATGGATTTTTTCCTGTCGCTGTTGCGCTGTTTGTAATTTTTCCTGCATCAACATCTGACTGTTTAATGGTATAAACAGCTGTAAATGTTGTTGAATCTGATACATTCGGTGCCAAGCTGATAGGTCCTCCAGTTACTGCTACCAATGGATCACTAATTGTGATTCCAGTAATAGTTACACTTCCTGTGTTTTTAACTGTAAAACTGTATGTAATTGTCTCAC
Source organism: Flavobacterium plurextorum (assembly GCF_002217395.1). GTDB lineage: Bacteria > Bacteroidota > Bacteroidia > Flavobacteriales > Flavobacteriaceae > Flavobacterium > Flavobacterium plurextorum. The sequence goes on from NZ_MUHD01000016.1 coordinate 334,743, forward strand.
CTGCTTCGGCAATACCATTATTATTGGTATCATTAAATACAGCTGTTTTCTTTAAATCAAGCTTACCTGATTGTGGAAGATCGATTACGGTGCTGTCTCCTGGAGCTGGTGTTAACGGATCATCAGAAGTAACTGTTACCGTAGTATTATTAGGATCTTTACCTGTAGCCGTTGCACTGTTTGTGATTTTTCCTGCATCAACATCTGACTGTTTAATGGTGTAAACAGCTGTAAAAGTTGTTGAATCTGATACATTCGGCGCCAAGCTGATAGGTCCTCCAGTTACCGCTACCAATGGATCATTAATTGTGATTCCAGTAATAGTTACATTTCCAGTGTTTTTAACAGTGAAAGTGTACGTGATTGTCTCACCTACTTCTGCAATACCATTATTATTGGTATCATTGAATACAGCTGTTTTCTTTAAATCAAGCTTACCTGATTGTGGAAGATCAATTACGGTGCTGTCTCCTGGAGCTGGTGTTAACGGATCATCAGAAGTAGCTGTTACAGGTGTTCCTGATGGATTTGTTCCTGTCGCTGTTGCGCTGTTTGTAATTTTTCCTGCATCAACATCTGACTGTTTAATGGTATAAACAGCAGTGAAAGTTGTTGAATCTGATACATTCGGTGCCAAGCTGATCGGTCCGCCAGTTACTGCTACCAATGGATCATTTATTGTGATTCCAGTAATGGTTACATTTCCTGTATTTTTAACCGTGAAAGTGTACGTGATTGTCTCACCTGCTTCGGCAATACCATTATTATTGGTATCATTAAATACAGCTGTTTTCTTTAAATCAAGCTTACCTGATTGTGGAAGATCGATTATGGTGCTGTCTCCTGGAGCTGGTGTTAAAGGATCATCAGAAGTAACTGTTACCGTAGTATTATTTGGATCTTTACCTGTAGTCGTTGCACTGTTTGTAATTTTTCCAGCATCAACATCTGACTGTTTAATGGTATAAACAGCTGTAAATGTTGTTGAATCTGATGCATTCGGTGCTAAGCTGATAGGTCCGCCAGTTACTGTAACTAATGGATCATTTATTGTGATTCCAGTAATGGTTACATTTCCTGTGTTTTTAACTGTAAAACTATACGTAATCGTCTCACCTGCTTCTGCAATACCATTATTATTGGTATCATTGAATACAGCTGTTTTCTTTAAATCAAGCTTACCTGATTGTGGAAGATCAATTACGGTGCTATCTCCTGGAGCTGGTGTTAACGGATCATCAGAAGTTGCTGTTACAGGTGTTCCTGATGGATTTGTTCCTGTCGCTGTTGCACTGTTTGTAATTTTTCCTGCATCAACATCTGACTGTTTAATGGTGTAAACAGCTGTGAAAGTTGTTGAATCTGATGCATTCGGTGCCAAGCTGATAGGTCCGCCAGTTACTGTAACTAATGGATCACTAATTGTAATATCAGTAATGTTTACACTTCCTGTATTTTTAACTGTAAAACTATACGTAATTGTCTCACCTGCTTCGGCAATACCATTATTATTGGTATCATTGAATACTGCCGTTTTATTAAGTTCTAGTGAAGCACAAACTGACATTGACAAGATTGTTATCTCTTGCTCCGCAATTGCGTCTGTGCAGCCTCCAGTACCATTAACAGTATATTTGATCATAGCTTTTCCTTCAGAAATACCTGTTAACACTCCCGTATTAGTATCTATTGAGGCAATTGTTAGATCGCTGGAAGACCAAGTACCGCCAGATTGACTTGAACTGTACACCGTTGTAAGACTTCCACAAAGTGATAAATTACCACTTATTACACCAGCATTTGGAGCAGCAGTCACTGTTATTGTTCCAGTTGCATTTATACTGCCACAACCTCCAGTCAATGGTATACTGTAATTGAATGTACCATCCTCAGCAGGTGTTCCGCTGATGGTAATTGTATTGGATGCCCAAACAGCTGTTACTCCTGCCGGAAGACCTGAAGCCGTACCAATACCTGTTGCTCCCGCTGTAACATGAGTAACATCTGCTATCGCAGTATTCATACATACAACAGGACTAGATGAAGCTGCCGCTGCTGTATTTTCTGACACTACTGTAATAATACCAGCAGCGTTTACATTACTGCATCCTCCAAGTAACGGAATACTATAATTAAATGTACCAATTACAGTTGGTGTTCCGCTTATAGTAATCATATCTGATCCCCATGAAGCTGTTACTCCCACAGGAAGACCTGAAGCTGTACCAATACCTGTTGCTCCAGTTGTTGTGTGCGTAATATTAGTAAGAACTGTATTAATACATACTGATGGACTTGAAGAAGCCGTACCTGCTGTATTCGCAGGAGTTACCGTAATAGTTCCCACAGCATTCACAATACTACAGCCTCCTGTTAATGGAATACTGTAGTTAAATGTACCGCTGCTTGATGGAGTACCGCTGATAGTAATAGTGTTGGATGCCCAAACAGCTGTTACGCCTGCCGGTAAGCCACTCGCACTGCCAATACCTGTTGCTCCTGTTGTAGTATGCGTAATATCGGTAATAGCTGTATTAATACAAACCGTTGGACTTGAAGAAGCTATTCCTGCTGTATTTGCAGGAGTTACTGTAATAGTTCCTGTGGCGTTCACATTACTGCAACCTCCTGTTAATGGAATGCTGTAGTTAAAAATACCGCTTTCTGTTGGGGTTCCGCTTATTGTAATGATATTAGAAGCCCAAGCAGCTGTTACGCCTGCCGGAAGTCCTGAAGCCACACCAATACCTGTTGCTCCTGTTGTAATATGCGTAATATCGGTAATAGCTGTACTTATACAAATTGTTGGACTTGAAGAAGCTATGCCTGCAGCATTTGCAGGGGTTACTGTAATAGTTCCTGTAGCGTTCACATTACTACAGCCTCCTGTTAATGGAATACTGTAATTAAAAGTTCCGCTTTCTGTTGGGGTTCCGCTTATCGTAATTGTATTGGATGTCCAAGCAGCTGTTACGCCTGCTGGTAAACCACTCGCACTGCCAATACCTGTTGCTCCTGTTGTAGTATGCATAATATCGGCAATAGCTGTACTAATACAAACTGTTGGACTTGAAGAAGCTGTGCCTGCTGTATTGGCAGGAATTACTGTAATAATACCTGTTGCCTCTACAGTACCACAGCCGCCTGTTAATGGAATACTGTAATTAAAAGTTCCGCTTTCTGTTGGGGTTCCGCTTATCGTAATGGTATTAGATGACCAAGCAGCGGTTACGCCTGCTGGTAAACCACTCGCACTGACAATACCTGTTGCTCCTGTTGTAGCGTGAGTAATATCAGCAATAGCGGTATTAATACAAACTATCGGACTTGAAGAAGCTGTACCTGCTGTATTTGCAGGGGTTACTGTAATAGTACCTGTCGCCTCTACAGTACCGCAACCGCCTGTTAATGGTATGCTGTAATCAAACGTACCGCTTACAGTTGGTGTTCCGCTTATCGTAATGGTATTAGAAGCCCAAACAGCTGTTACTCCTGCTGGAAGTCCTGAAGCCGCACCAATACCAGTTGCTCCTGTTGTTGTCTGCGTAATATCGGTAATAGCTGTACTGATACAAACTGTTGGACTTGAAGAAGCTGTACCAGCTGTATTTGCCGGTGTTACTGTAATTGTTCCAGCAGCTTCTACAGTACCACAGTTTCCTGTTAGCGGAATTGTATAGTTAAATGTTCCGCTGGCAGTTGGTGTTCCGCTGATGGTAATTGTATTAGAAGCCCAAACAGCTGTTACTCCTGCTGGTAAACCACTCGCACTGCCAATACCTGTTGCTCCTGTTGTAGTATGCGTAATATTAGTAATAGTATTATTAATACATACTGTTGGAGTTGATGAAGCTGAACCTGCGGTATTTGCTGCTTTTACTGTTATTGTGCCAATAGCACTAACTGTACCGCAGCCGCCAATTAATGGTATGTTGTAATTAAAAGTACCGCTTACACTTGGTGTTCCGCTGATGGTAATGGTGTTGGATGTCCAATCAGCTGTCACTCCTGTTGGAAGCCCTGAAGCCGCGCCAATACCAGTTGCACCTGTAGTAGTGTGCGTAATATTGATTAAAGCTGTATTAATACACAACGTTGGACTAGATGAAGCTCCAGTGGTTGTATTTACAGGTGTTACTGTTATACTGCCTGTCGCATTCACACTGCTGCAGCCTCCTGTTAACGGAATACTGTAATTAAATGTCCCACCGCTGGTTGGTGTTCCGCTGATCGTAATTGTGTTGGATGCCCAAGAAGCTGTTACGCCTGCTGGAAGACCTGAAGCTGATCCAATTCCAGTTGCTCCTGTCGTAGTGTGTGTAATATTCGTAATAGCATTATTAATACATACTGTTGGATTCGATGAAGCTCCAGCTGTAGTATTTGCAGCTTTTACTGTTATTGTACCTGTAGCATTCACACTTCCGCATCCGCCTGTCAATGGTATACTGTAATTAAATGTGCCGCTTTCTGTTGGTGTTCCGCTGATGGTAATCGTATTGGATGCCCAAGATGCTGTTACTCCTGCAGGAAGACCTGAAGCCGTATCAATACCAGTTGCTCCTGTTGTAGTATGAGTAATATTTACAAGAGCTGTATTGATACACAATGTTGGATTTGATGAAGCCAAACCTGCTGTGTTTGCAGGTGTTACATTAATAGTTCCTATAGCGTTCACACTGCCGCAGCTGCCTGTTAAAGGTATACTGTAGTTAAATGTACCGCTTACAGTTGGTGTGCCGCTGATAGTAATAGTGTTGGATGCCCAAGCAGCTGTTACTCCCGCTGGAAGACCTGAAGCTGATCCAATTCCAGTTGCTCCTGTCGTAGTGTGTGTAATATTCGTAATAGCATTATTAATACATACTGTTGGACTAGATGAAGCTCCTGTAGTTGTATTGGCTGGTGTTATCGTTATTGTACCTACCGCATTTATATTACCGCAACCTCCTGTTAAAGGGATGCTGTAATTAAACGAACCACTTTCCGTTGGTGTTCCGCTGATGGTAATCGTGTTAGAGACCCAAGCCGCTGTTACTCCTGCCGGAAGTCCCGAAGCTGCACCAATGCCAGTTGCTCCTGTTGTTGTATGAGTAATGTTCGGTATAGCCGAAGTTATACAAACTGTTGGATTCGATGAAGCTGCTGTTGTTGTGTTTGTAGGATTTACAGTGATTGTGCGAGAAACAAATGCATCTTCGCAACCGCCGCCACCGGCAACAGTATAAGTAATCGTAGCTGTTCCTACAGTCAGACCCGTAATCGCTCCAGAGCCATCTATAGAAGCTATGCTTGGATCTGAAGTAGACCATGCACCAGCTGCACTTGCTCCTGATGAACCGAAAACAGTACTTTCTCCAACACAAACTTCCTGAGTACCAGTTAATATACCGGCTGAAGGTCCAGCCGTAACTCCTACTGTAACATCTACTGTTGATGTCGAGCTGCTGCATCCAGCACCTCCTGTTACAGTATAGCTGATAGTTGCTATACCTGACGATTCGCCTGTTACAACACCTGTAGATGCATCAATAGAAGCTATTCCTGGACTCGTACTAGACCAAGTACCTGTACCATTTGCGCCTACAGGAATAAATTTTGTGCTTCCGCCTAAACAAATTTCGGTATCACCACTTAATGTACCTGCATTTGGTGCCGACGCTACTGTTACATCTCTTGTAGCCGTTGCCGCTGCTGTACAAGGACTTGTTGCAGATACTGTATATGTAATTGTTACTGTACCAACTGCATGACCTGTTACTATTCCTGCAGCATCAACTGTAGCTATACTTCCATCGTTAGACGTCCAGCTTCCTCCACTGCTGCCGTTTCCTGTAAAAGTAGTTGTTCCGTTTACACAAATATTACTTGCTCCACTTAGCGTACCTGCATTGGCAGCCGGCGTTACCGTAATAGTTCCTACAGCATTCACATTACTACAGCCTCCTGTTAATGGAATACTGTAGTTGAAGGTACCGCTGCTTGATGGAGTACCGCTGATAGTAATAGTGTTGGATGCCCAAACAGCTGTTACGCCTGCCGGTAAGCCACTCGCGCTGCCAATACCTGTTGCTCCTGTTGTAGTATGCGTAATATTGGTAATAGCTGTACTAATACAAACTGTTGGACTTGATGAAGCCGTACCTGCTGTATTTGCAGGAGTTACTGTAATAGTTCCAATCGCGTCCACACTACCACAGCCGCCTGTTAATGGAATGCTGTAATTAAATGTACCGCTTTCTGTTGGAGTTCCGCTGATCGTAATAGTATTGGATGCCCAAGCAGCTGTTACGCCTGCTGGTAAACCACTTGCACTGCCAATACCTGTTGCTCCTGTTGTAGTATGCGTAATAGCTGTAATAGCTGTACTAATACAAACTGTTGGACTTGAAGAAGCTATGCCTGCTGTATTTGCAGGGGTTACTGTAATAGTGCCTGTGGCGTTCACATTACTGCAGCCTCCTGTTAATGGAATACTGTAATTAAAAATACCGCTTTCTGTTGGAGTTCCGCTGATGGTAATTGTATTGGATGCCCAAGCAGCGGCTACTCCTGCTGGTAAACCACTCGCACTGCCAATACCTGTTGCTCCTGTTGTAGTATGCGTAATATCGGCAATAGCTGTACTAATACAAACTGTTGGACTTGAAGAAGCTGTGCCTGCTGTATTGGCAGGAATTACTGTAATAATACCTGTAGCGGTCACATTACTGCATCCTCCTGTTAATGGAATACTGTAATTAAAAGTTCCGCTTTCTGTTGGGGTTCCGCTTATCGTAATGGTATTAGATACCCAAGCGGCGGTTACTCCTGCTGGTAAACCACTCGCACTGCCAATACCTGTTGCTCCTGTTGTAGCGTGAGTAATATCAGCAATAGCGGTACTAATACAAACTATCGGACTTGACGAGGCTGTACCTGCTGTATTTGCAGGGGTTACTGTAATAGTGCCTGTCGCCTCTACAGTACCGCAACCGCCTGTTAATGGTATACTGTAATCAAACGTACCGCTTGCAGTTGGTGTTCCGCTTATCGTAATGGTATTGGATGACCAAGCAGCTGTTACTCCTGACGGAAGTCCTGAAGCCGCACCAATACCGGTTGCTCCTGTTGTTGTATGCGTAATATCGGTAATAGCTGTACTGATACAAACCGTCGGACTTGAAGAAGCTGTACCAGCTGTATTTGCTGGTGTTACTGTAATTGTTCCAGCAGCTTCTACAGTACCACAGTTTCCTGTTAGTGGAATTGTATAGTTAAATGTTCCGCTGGCAGTTGGTGTTCCGCTGATGGTAATGGTATTAGAAGCCCAAACAGCTGTTACTCCTGCTGGTAAACCACTCGCACTGCCAATACCTGTTGCTCCTGTTGTAGTATGCGTAATATTAGTAATAGGATTATTAATACATACTGTTGGAGTTGATGAAGCTGAACCAGCGGTATTTGCTGCTTTTACTGTTATTGTGCCAATAGCACTAACTGTACCGCAGCCGCCAATTAATCGTATGTTATAATTAAAAGTACCGCTTACACTTGGTATTCCGCTGATGGTAATGGTGTTGGATGTCCAATCAGCTGTCACTCCTGTTGGAAGTCCTGAAGCCGCGCCAATACCAGTTGCACCTGTAGTAGTGTGCGTAATATTGATTAAAGCTGTATTAATACACAACGTTGGACTAGATGAAGCTCCTGTGGTTGTATTTACTGGTGTTACTGTTATACTGCCTGTCGCATTCACACTGCTGCAGCCTCCTGTTAACGGAATACTGTAATTAAATGTCCCACCGCTGGTTGGTGTTCCGCTGATCGTAATTGTGTTGGATGCCCAAGAAGCTGTTACGCCTGCAGGAAGTCCTGAAGCTGTACCAATTCCTGTTGCGCCAGTTGTAACATGAGTAATATTTACAAGAGCTGTATTAATACACACTGTTGGATTCGATGAAGCTCCAGCTGTAGTATTTGCCGCTTTTACTGTTATTGTACCTGTAGCATTCACATTTGCGCATCCGCCTGTCAATGGTATACTGTAATTAAATGTGCCGCTTTCTGTTGGTGTTCCGCTGATGGTAATCGTATTGGATGCCCAAGATGCTGTTACTCCTGCAGGAAGACCTGAAGCTGTATTAATACCAGTTGCTCCTGTTGTAGTATGTGTAATATTTACAAGAGCTGTATTGATACACAATGTTGGATTTGATGAAGCCAAACCTGCTGTGTTTGCAGGTGTTACAATAATAGTTCCTATAGCGTTTACACTGCCGCAGCTGCCTGTTAAAGGTATACTGTAGTTAAATGTACCGCTTACAGTTGGTGTGCCGCTGATAGTAATAGTGTTGGATGCCCAAGAAGCTGTTACCCCCGTTGGAAGACCTGAAGCTGAACCAATTCCAGTTGCTCCTGTCGTAGTGTGTGTAATATTCGTAATAGCATTATTAATACATACTGTAGGACTAGATGAAGCTCCTGTAGTTGTATTGGCTGGTGTTATTGTTATTGTACCTACCGCATTTATACTACCGCAACCTCCTGTTAAAGGGATGCTGTAATTAAACGAACCACTTTCCGTTGGTGTTCCGCTGATGGTAATCGTGTTAGAGGCCCAAGCTGCTGTTACTCCCGCTGGAAGCCCCAAAGCTGCACCAATGCCGGTGGCTCCCGTTGTTGTATGAGTAATATTCGGTATAGCCGAAGTTATACAAACTGTTGGATTCGATGAAGCCGCTGTTGTTGTGTTTGCAGCTGTTACCGTAATAGTTCCTATAGCATTCACAGCTCCACAACCACCATTTAATGGTATACTGTAGTTGAATGTTCCACTCTGTGTTGGTGCGCCGCTAATTGTAATCATATTGGAAGCCCAAGCAGCACTTACTCCACTTGGAAGCCCAATTGGACTACCAATTCCAATTGCTCCAGTGGTAGTATGTGTAATATTTGATATTGCTGTATCTACACATACAATTGGACTCGATGAAGCACTACCAGCTGTATTTGCGGGAGTTACTGTTATTGTACCAACTGCACTAGTACTTCCGCATCCACCTGTTAATGGAATTGTATAATTAAAAGTACCACTGCTGCTCGGTATACCGCTTATAGTAATCGTGTTTAATGCCCAGCCAGCTGTTACTCCCGCAGGAAGTCCTGAAGCAGTACCAATACCAGTTGCGCCAGTTGTAGTATGTGTAATATTCGGAATAGCATTATTAATACATACTGTTGGAGTTGATGATGCTGTCCCTGCAGCATTCAGAGCTGTTACTGTAATTGTACCAGTCGCATTTACTCCACCACAACCTCCATTCAATGGTATGCTGTAATTAAATATACCGCTTGCTGTTGGTATACCACTTATTGTAATTGTATTTGTTGCCCAAGCAGCCGTTACTCCCGCAGGAAGACCTGAAGCAGTACCAATACCAGTTGCTCCACTTGTAGTATGTGTAATATTTGTAATAGGAGTATTTATACAAACCGTTGGAGTTGATGAAGCCGTTCCTGCAGTATCACTATTTACGGTTATGGTTACAACAGCTGAAGTATTATCAGATGAAGAACATCCAGTTACATAAGCAACTCTTTTAAAATAGGTCGTTTGACTTAAAGGTGCTGAGAATGTATAGTTTTGAGATACAGCTCCAGATATATTACTAAATCCAGTTGAAGCACTTGTTATACTGCTCATCCATTGATACTGTACTGTATTTCCTGTTGGAGTTAAAGTTGGTAATGATCCATTTAATGCAGCTGGTGTACTATTAGAGCACGATGTTTGATTTGAACTAATAGTATTATTAGTTATTATTGGACAACAATTATGAACTGCAGCAGTAGTTGCGTCAGAATATGTATATGCAGCTTTATAAATTCCCGAATCAATTGCAGTTTCTACACTATCTGCAAAACCATTATTCCCATAAGGACCTGCAACAACTGCAGCAGGATTACTAACCGTAGAAGTTACTGCGCCGCCAGAACCATTTTTAATGTTTCCTGCTTGCATAGTCACACCACTTTGATTGTACGTTCCTGCCTCAAAAGCATCTGTACAGCCATCACCATCACTATCAAGATCGAGGTGGTTTGGAATTCCATCATTATCAGTATCTAAATTGCAGTTTTCTCTAAGAATTGGAGCAACAAGACCATTTAATGTAGCTGTTCCACCAGTAGGAATAGCTACAATTGTGAAAGTGATTGATTTTATTTTTTTAGTTTCACTTAAAGTCGGGAAACTAAGAATTGCTCCTCCCTGACCGTTTGAAGAACCGCCCCAAAGATAGTTGGCTACATAAGGGCCATAAGTACCATCAATATTTACGCTCAAACTTGACGAAACATTTGTGTATCCATATGTTGCCGGCGATTGACCAGCAACAATTGTAACAGGCAGTTTTGTCGCTGTAGTATTGTCATCGTATACCACTGTAAACTCTCCTATTGGAGCGAAAACAGAGTTAACCATTAATTTACTTAAAATTACAGGTGTAGCAAAAGTTAATGAATATTTATCACCTGCATCAACACCTGTTCCCTTTTCTCCATATGTGAAACCATCTGCTGCCGTAGCAGTAGATAAAACTCCTCCATTAGTTGTAAAAGTAACTGTATTGTTTACCACAGCAGCAGGTGCTGAACATGACGTAAAAGCAAAAGCGTTCGAAGTTGGTTTTATTGCAATTTCGCCATCACTATTTCCTTCTATAGTATCTAATATTCCATCATTGTCATCATCAATATCTATTGAATCTGGTATTCCGTCACCATCAGTGTCCGTACAAAATTTTATTGCAGCGTTGATCGCATATTGGTACGTATTGTTATAATTTAAAATTGCATTATCATTAACTGTTTCAACAGAATTAGATAAACCATTAACACCTACATCACCTGTTGTATTGGCAGGGACTGTAAGGCTGTCTGAATACGTACCTGTAAGGGTTACACCTGTAACATGTGCTTCATACTTATCAAAACATCCATCATTATCACTGTCAAGATCATGGTGATTTGGAATGCCGTCACCATCATAATCATCTGAACAGCTTGCTTTAGGATTTGCAGAAGCTACATATGTAATTGCAGGAATTAGCCTTATTTCTTTAACTAAATTATTTGTTACTGTACCGGCAAGTCCTTGTAATCTAAATTTGCTATACTTTACTGTTTGGTTTTGAGTAAATGTAAACGTCATGAAATTAAGTATTCCTGTCGTAGGTGGCGTAAACGCAGGTAATAAGTTTACCCAAGTCGTACCATTCCAACCATCAATCGCTAATGAAGCATTCGTTGCAGAAAAAATAGTTTGCCCTCCAGTGCCCATTTCAATCTCCATAGCTGTTGCTTCCAAAGGATACTGAGGTGTCATTTCAAACACGGTAACATTGGCTTTAGTCGCACTATTAGTAAAAGCAAAAGTGGTTGATTTATTACTATCGTTTACATAACTTAAAACACCTGTATTTGCAACAGCCGTTGTTACAGTTGAAGGAACAGATATTTCGTCATAACTATAGAAACAACTAGGGCTTTCTACCGCATCTGGAATTCCATCATTATCGTCGTCTATATCTATAAGATCTGGAATACCGTCGCCATCTGTATCTGTACACAAATTAAAAGCACTATTTCTTGCATAAAGGGTATATGTAGAATTATAATTAATAATACCGCTATCTGGCGTCGTTTCTACAGAATCAGACATACCATTAGAACTGTAGTTCCCGCCTACAATAACGTGGGCACCTGAAACTTCACCGCCAATATTATAGAAATTTGAAGGAACTAATAATGATAAACTGATACCAGCTTCTACCGCATCTGGACATCCATCACCATCGGTATCGCGATCTATATAGTTAGGAACACCATCTCCATCTAGATCAGAACTACATCCCATTTTGGTACGATGCAGCGAAGGATTGTAATTTTTATACTGAATACTGAACTCTATTAATTTTGCTGTATCAGTAATATTAATATTATCAATTCCTATAATTCTATAAGAGTAATATCTTGTAGCAGGCATTAAAGTATTAGTAAAGGTATAAGTAGTACTGGCAGCACTCATCGCTTGACCAGCAGAAACAGAAAGATCTGTCCATACCATAGTATTAAGATCTAATCCTTGTAACTTCCACTTTCCTGTACCAAAAGCAGTACTTCCTACATTTAATTTTACATTATCAATAAGCGCAGCATCTATCACAGGTAAATCGAAAGTAATAAGTGCTTTGTTCTGAATGCTAATTGCAGGAGTTACTGTTCCAAAGTTAGTTGTTGCAATGTTATCATCATAGGTATTCGAAAGCGGATTGGCGGCCTGCCAAGTAAAATCTGAAGTTACTCCCTCAGTAATATCCATCGCCTGTGTTTCTGTGTAGAAACAAGAAGGCGACTCTACTGCATCTGGAATACCATCATCATCTGAATCGATATCCATTAAAAATTTATTATCACAAGCGCTAATATCTTTAAGAGTAGCCAAGAATAAATAAGTATATACATATTTATAAGCATTAGCATCAGATGCCAATTGTAAAGCATCTGCAAAACCATTGCTGCCATAAGGACCAGGGACCATAGCATTTGGTGTTGATACAGTAGAAGTTACAGCACCTCCACTGCCATTTTGTACATTTCCTACTATAGAAGCTTCTGTTGAATGATTATACAATACAGCTTCTTTAGTATCCGGACAACCATCACCATCACTATCAAGATCCAAGTAATTCGGAATACCATCATTATCAATATCGCAAGCAGATACTCCTGATCCAACTACAGCAACACGATCTATTGCAAAATCATCATTTGCACCTCCTGAAACAGATGGATAAAATAATAAATAGTAGTTTGCTGATGATGTTGGAATAAAGCTTCCCGTGATGTTTTTATAGCTAGGTGTATCAGAAACTGCTGGCAGTGTATTTAAAACACCTGATTCTATTATTTTTTCAGGCATTTTTGTATCAGCATTATACAGTAATACAATATACTTATTAGCAGAGCCAGAACCTCTATTTCCAAGATCGAAAGAATAATTATAAGAAGCTCCCGCAACCAAAACATTCGGCAGTTTAGAAACTACAGGTCTGCTTGGATCGTTTTCTTGCAAAATATACTGAACACCAGTAGCCGTATTTACTCCTCCATACATATCAAAAAGTCCTCCAGTAAGTGGCGAATTAACTTGATTTCCTCCACCAATACCATAATTATACACGCTTCCAGTATTAGTAATCGTTATTACTGTTGGTGTAAAAGGTTCCGCTATAGGAAGTGTAGCAGAAGCTAATCCCATATACCAATTTGTTATACTAGCGGCCGCTGTAGAGAATCCCCCATTTCCGGTCATACTTGCAAAAAGTGTTGGACATTCTACACTGTCTAATACACCATCATTATCATCATCAATATCAATTACATCTACTATTCCGTCACCGTCAGTATCCGTACAAGCTTTAATAGACGAGTTAATTGCATAAAGATTGTATGTAGACGTATAGGTAACAACTCCATTATCTAATGTTTCTAATGTATTGTCTAGCCCATTTGCTCCTACTGCTCCAGTAAATTTATAATTGGCTGTTAAACTACTAGTTGATCCTCCCTCCTGAGCATCGCTGCAACCATCTCCATCACTGTCTAAATCCAAATGGTTCAAAATCCCATCTCCATCAGTATCCGTAGCACAAGTTGGTTTTGGATTGGTAGAAGGATTGTAAGTAGTACTTACTAATCGAATTTCTGTAACACCTCCATAATAAGATGTTCCTGCTACACCAAGCAAACGGTAATAACTATAAGCATTATTAGGCAATAATGTATTATTAACTGAAAATGTTCCAGATAAAGCTGTAGAAGCTACTGCTGCAGAAAGATCATCCCAAGTGGTATTATTAGTAGAACCTTGCAGCTTAAATGTCATTGCTGTAGTAGAAGACAAAGCCCAATTGATTAAATCCAATTGTACTGAGGTAATAGGTACAGCAGTAGGAAGACTAATTTTATACAATTCCTTACCAACCCAGTTTACAGAAGGACTAAAAGCGCCATAAGTAGCAGGATTGTTATCAATGGTGTTAACAGCTACATTAGTAGAATAAGGTAATAATTCAGACGTAATAGTAGTTGGCGTTGTTACTTCCGCCGTTGAATAAAAACAAGCAGGACTTTCTACAGCATCCAATATACCATCATTATCATCATCAATATCAATTACATCATTAATTCCATCTCCATCACTGTCAAGACAGGCTGCGATATTTGCACCTATAGCATAAGGATTATAAGTCGAAGTATAATTAGGAATACCATTAAGATCTGGATCAACAGAATCGTTAAGCCCATCATTATTAACATCTGCCGCCGCAGGATTCAACTGGCTTCCATTAAGTTTACTGGATATAATACCATAGCTTTTACCTTCTTTATTTGTCGCCGATGAAGGTGTGAAAATGTCTGTAGAAGGATTCACTCCAGATTCCCCTAAATCCGAACATCCATCACCATCACTGTCCAAATCCAAATGATTTGGGATGCCGTCACCATCAAGATCACTTATACAGTTTGTTTTTGGATAAAGAGAAGGAGCATAATTATTATAATTAACATATACTTCTACTAATCTTCCATTTACAGGAATTCCTGCAACTGCAGTTGTTCCTGCTACACGATATCGAATATATTTTACAGCAGGCTGAAGTGTATTACTAAATGTATAACTAGTACTTACGGTATTCATATGTTGTGCCGCTGATAATGCGACCCAAGCAGTACCATCCCAACCTTCAAGCCTCCACAATGCCGAAGTTGAACTAGATAAAGCTGTAACTCCTACCACAACTTGAATATTCGAAAGCAGTGTCTTTTTTTGTGTTGGAACTGTAAAATCAATAAGACCTAATCCTGCAATGTTAGTAACAGCAGTATTAGCCCATGCAATATTCGTTGTAGTTCCATCATATGCATTTGTTAAAGGGAATGAAGTATTCCAAGCAAAATCAGATGCAACAGTCGTATTTATAAGATTTCTAGCTTCAGTCTCTGTATAAAAACAAGAAGGACTCTCAACCGCATCTAATATTCCATCATTATCATCATCAATATCATCAATATCCAAAATACCATCGCCGTCACTATCCAAACAAGCAGCATAATTAGAGCCGATCGCATAAGGAATATAAGTCGAAGCATAGTTCGTAATTCCATTTAGATCAGAATCAACAGAATCATTAAGACCATCATTATTGGTATCTGCCGCGGCAGGGTTTAACTGACTTCCAGCAAGTTTGTTCGCTGTAATACCATAACTCGTACCGTTACTATTATTAACAGAAGATGGTGTAAAAATATCCGTAGAAGGACTAACTCCC
This sequence comes from Flavobacterium plurextorum, assembly GCF_002217395.1. Classification (GTDB taxonomy): domain Bacteria; phylum Bacteroidota; class Bacteroidia; order Flavobacteriales; family Flavobacteriaceae; genus Flavobacterium; species Flavobacterium plurextorum. The sequence continues at coordinate 350,120 of NZ_MUHD01000016.1, forward strand.
GATTCTACTAAATCTGAACAACCATCACCATCGCTATCTAAATCCTGATGATTGTAAATTCCATCACCATCAGTATCATTAGTACAATTTTGTCTTGGTTGCAAAGAACCTACTATAGGTTGTGCAAAAGTGAAATTAACTTCGTGTAATCTAGTTCCACTTGCAGCATAACCTGCCAAACCTCTAATTCTATATTTACTATATGCTTTTGAAGTGTTAAGCGTATTAGTAAACGTATATGTTGTACTAGATGTAGCCATTGCTTGAGTTGCAGATAAAGATTCCCATACACTGCCAGACCATCCCTGAAGTTGAAAACTACTGCCTGGAAATGCATTATTAATTCCGATCTGAATGGTAACTGTAGATAACGGAATTGGATTTGCAAGTGGTAAACTTAGCTGCACTAAATTTTTATCTATAACTATTCCAAAATCTATATCCGCCCATGTTGCAGTATTTCCATCTATAGTTAAAGGAAAAGGCTGCGAGGATGATGTAAATGAAAGATCAGAAGTAATATTGGCTGTAGTCTTAAGATCATTTATAGTTGTGTAAAAACAACTCGGACTTTCAACCGCATCTGTTATACCATCATTATCATCATCTATATCGGTAAGATCAGGAATACCATCTCCATCCATATCCGAACATAAATTAATTGCTTTACTTAATGCCGAAGGAATATAAGAACTAGAATAATCAGGACTTCCGTTTAGATCCGTATCAACACTGTCATTTAGACCATCATTATTGGTATCAGCCGCCAAAGGATTTAACTGACTTCCGCTTAAGGTTGCTATTCCATAACTTTTCCCAACATTGTTTAATGCCGATGGAGTAATTATATCTGTAGCCGGACTAACTTTAGCTTCTTTTAAATCAGGGCAATTGTCGCCATCACTGTCTAAATCTAAACGGTTTGGAATTCCGTCTGAATCAGTATCAATATCTGTATAAAGCGATTCGCTGTAAGTTTTTAATGCGCAAAGACCATACGACATTAAATATGCTCCTCCTACACTAGTAACTTTTACAGTAACTGATGTAAAGACAGGCCCATTTACATTAAAAATTTCCGCAGCAGTTCCATTCCCCATAACCGTAATATTTTGACTGTCTATAGTCACCATACCACTTTTGTTACAAGATTCACACATGGTTTGCTGGCCAGTAGAATTGTTTGTTGTTACTTGTATAGATTCCAGCAGGCCTGGCGGAGCACTTTCAATTGCCGTCATGACAATTTGAAAATTAGTTACCGGTTTACTAAAATTAAATGTTACTGTTTGATTGTTTGCATCAACACGCTGCCAATAAGGCACATTGGTTACGTTTGCTCCAGAACATTGTAATGTGTAAGCTCCCGATTGCTGTGTAAAACTTGTATTTGTAGTCATGGTATAGGATACCTCTTCGCCATCAACAATTATTGTTGCAGGTGCAGTAGTTCCCGCACCCGTTGAAGGTGGAGTAACCCAAGAATCACAATTTGTGGTAACACACGATCCTAGTGCTTGTTCATCTTTATCTGGGATTCCATCATTATCATCATCAATATCGTTAACATCCAGAATGCCGTCACCATCAGAATCGTTACATAACAATATCAGATTATTCTTTGCATAAGCAACATATGTAGAAGTATAATTTGTAATACCATCACCATCTGAATCTACAGCATTTACCAAACCGTCACCGTTACTATCTGTATATGGAAAAACATAGTTAGCAGTTGTTACCGTTGTAGCTCCTGCTTCAAAAGCATCACTGCAGCCGTCACCATCACTATCGAGATCCATATGAGGAGCAAAACCATCACCATCAATATTTGCATCAACGCAAGTTGCTTTCGAATAATAAGAAGCTACATAAGACGCAATATTGAAATCAAAGTACACTTCAGATGCATTCTGAGCTGCAATATTAGAAGCTGCAGCACCTGTAATCCTGATATATTTGTAGGCAGTTGTTTTATTTAAAGTTACAGGATATTTAATAGAAGTAGTTGCACTGACAATACCATTTGCAGTCACATTTGTTGCTGCTGTTAAGGCTATTGCAGCCGACAGATCAACCCAGTCCGAGCCATTATTTGTATTAGATCCTTGTATTTTAGTCGTACCTCCAAATTGTGTAACAGTATTAAACTGCAAATACAAAGCATCAAGTTTTACTGCGCGAGCAAAAGTAAAAAGATAAACATTAGCATTCAAAATAGCTTGTCCAGCCGTAAAAGTCACCGCAGTTGTATTACTAACCCCATTTGTCAGTTCAGAAAAATTGCCCGTTGTAGTTGTTAATCCTGATGTTATAGTAACTCCATTTGCAGGTTTAGCGCCAGTATTCCATTCAGAGGCCAAATAAAAACACGACGGACTTTCTGTTGAATCCACAATTCCGTCGTTATCATCATCAATATCAAGGCTGTTAATAATACCATCACAATCAAAATCCTGATTTGGAGCAGTTCCATAATTAGCACATTGAAGACTGTAAGGATACGAAGGATATGCAATTGTATTCTGATTTGATCCTATTTCTAAAATCCAATCACCTCCTGCTCCAGTAATATTATTTGAAGCTGAAATTTTCTTATGAAGCTGTTTTTCAAGGTTTTTAACTGCTAAAATTCCTTTTTCACCCTTAGCAAATTCACAGCCATAAAGGTTAATATAGTCGTACTTATCTAAGTCAACATTGGTTAAAAACCAAGCTGCAATTTCCTCTGAATTTCGCCATTTTCCATCAATCAGCAGTTCACCGCTTCTTCCATGAGTAAACAAATGAAACACATTTTTAGACGCAGAAAAATCGCTTGAATAATTCTTCAGAACTACCAGCGACGAGTCAAAATAAAAATTGCGATCTGAAGTATTTTTATTTGCGAAAACAAAATTTTTTCCAAACAAAAACAAAACCAAAAGGAGTACGTAAAATTTCTTCATAAGCTCAGGTAACTAATTATTTAATTTTGACCCAAGCTTCTGTTAAAAGTCACAAAACGAAATGTTAAATTTTCATTTGATAACGTGTACGGAAATATTTATAAAAAATTGAACTTCAAATTACCAAAGCAAAATAGCGTTTTTAAGTATTTACGATTTAAAACACTGTCAAAACAGCAACAAATTACAAGATATTTCTTATAAAAAATTATGTTTTAAATTTTGACCAATAGTAACATTATAAACCGCAATAATATGTTTTTTTAACCTTGGATTATTAATGATTAATTTCTCATACAAATCAAATGCTCCAAGTTCACTATCAGAAAGATCTTCTTCACAAGACCAATTCCTTAATTTATTTTTATACACAAAGTATCCGTTTACTTTGTATCTCTCACCATCAATAATGGGTTCTATTACTATACTATTATTTACATCTAAATCCATA